>CAWGEM010000008.1:0-475206 GCA_963821555.1 uncultured Alphaproteobacteria bacterium
CCTGCTCGAACAGCGCGAGTCGCGCGTCCGCACTGACCTTGCCGGCCAGCCGCCAGGGCTCGCTCGGTTCGCTTTTGCCGTCCCCGGGCACCGGGCCGACCGCGCGCGACAGCGTGAAGGCGCCATCGAATTTCGGTCGCCCACGTTCGAAGGCGAGCTGGCCTTCGGCCTCGGCCGCGAGTTGCCTTTCGGCTGTATCGATGCCAAGCCGGATTCGGGTACCTTCGGGCCCATACCGGCTGGCGTTGAAGCGATAGCTGTAGCGGCCGCCGTCGACCACAAAAGCGCCGTCGCCGCGGAACGGACCGGCGAGCGAGCGCATATCGCCGACCAACCAAAGCTTGTCGAGCGACAGGCGCGATCCGCTAGCCGCATCGGTTAACATGATCCGGCCGTCCTCGATGGAAAGCCGGTCGATCGCCAACGACTCGCTCGGCAGCGTCACCGCAGGCCAATCCACCTCGCCCGCGCTATTGAGCCCGATACTGAACTCCGGCCCGACCAGCCGCATTTCGGTCGCCCGGATTTCGCCGCGCATCAGCGGCCCGAGACCCAGCTCGACGGAGAGCGAGCGGGCGCGCAGGCGGTTCGCGTCGCCAGCGGGACGAATCTCGATGCCGTCGAGATTGACCTTTGGGACTGGCAGGATGCCGACCTTGATGTCGCCGTTGACGCGGACGTTCAATCCGCTCAACCGGCTTGCCTCCGCCTCGAAGAAGGCTCGCTGGTCGTTCCAATTGACGAAATACGGCCCAACCAGCGCCGCGAGCAGCACCAGAATGATGGCAATCCCCAAACCTAAGAGCGTCGTTTGCACGCTTGCTCCGGCACAGGCCCAATGGCGGCGGCCCGCCACTCTAGGGCCGGCCGCTCTGAGAAAGCCTTAAGGTTTATGACCCCGGGGCGACCACGTGAACGCGACCCGAGGAAGTCCACTGGATCAAGGTCACGGCAAATCTGTGTCCAAAGGGGGCGGTCCGTCGCATGCTCGGGAACATTCGGCACGTGTTCGGCTCCACGACCGGGCGTAGGCGCCCGTTCAGACGATCTTTCCCGGGTTCATAATATCATGCGGGTCGAGCGCCCGCTTGATTGCTCGCATCGCGACGAGCGCGACCTCGCCGTGCTCGGCCAGCAAATACTTCATCTTGCCCTGCCCAACTCCATGCTCGCCGGTGCAGGTGCCGTCCATGGCGAGCGCGCGCTCGACCAACCGCTCGTTGAACAGCTTGGCGCGCTTGACCTCCTCGGCATCGTTAAGGTCGATCAGCAGCGTGAGATGGAAGTTGCCGTCGCCGACGTGACCGACGATCGGCGCAACGAGCCCGGTCGCCGCGATATCCGCCTGCGTCTCGGCGACGCACTCGGCAAGCCGGGAGATCGGCACACAGACGTCGGTCGGGATCATCTGCGAGCCCGGCCGCAGCGTGAAGCACGATAGTGCCGCGTTGTGCCGCGCCTCCCACAACCGCGTGCGATCCTCCGGCCGCGAGGTCCATTCGAACGGGCCGCCGCCAAACTCGCGCGCGATTTCGCCGAAACGCTCCGATTGCTCAGCGACGCCGGCCTCGGTGCCGTGGAACTCCAAGAACAGCATCGGCGTCTCGCGCAACGTCAGCTTGGAGTAGAGGTTGACCGCCCGCACCTGCAGCGCGTCGAGGAGTTCGATTCGGGCGACCGGAACGCCAGACTGGATCGTGAGTATGGTGGCGTTGCAGCAGGCCTCCACCGATGGAAACGGGCACACTCCGCCGGCAATTGCTTCGGGGATGCCGGCAAGCCGAAGCGTCAACTCGGTGATCACCCCGAGTGTGCCCTCCGAGCCCACCATCAGCCGCGTCAAGTCATAACCGGCCGAAGATTTCTTCGCCCGGCGGGCCGTGGTCATCAGTTCGCCGTCAGCCATCACCACCTTCAACGCCAGCACATTGTCCTTCATCGTGCCGTAGCGGACGGCATTGGTGCCCGAACAGCGGGTCGCCGCCATGCCGCCGAGCGAGGCGTCGGCGCCGGGGTCGATCGGGAAGAACACGCCCTGATGGCGCAGATGCTCATTCAATGCCTTGCGGGTGATCCCAGGCTGAATGACGCAGTCGAGATCTTCGGCGTGGACCGCGAGCACACGGTTCATGTCGCGCATGTCGACCGAGACGCCGCCGCAAGGAGCATTGACGTGACCCTCGAGCGAAGTGCCGGCTCCGAAAGCGATCACCGGTACCCGGTGGGCCGCGCAGATGCGGACGATGTCCTGCACCTCCTCGGCCGAGTGCGGATAGGCCACCGCGTCGGGCGGCTGATTCGCGATCCAGGTGATGGTGTTGCCGTGCTGCTCGCGCACCGCCTGCGAGGTGACAAGCCGGTTGCCGAACCGCCCCGTCAGCGCCCGCAGCGCGGCAGCGATCGCTGTGGAGTTCGCGCCCCGCGGGCGCTCGGGATTCCGCCACTATAGTCATGGCCGCAGGGTAGCAGAATCGCAACGGCGCCGGCAAAGACCCGGCGCCGTCCTCGGATTTCGGTTGCGGCCGGGCGATCAGGCCGACCGGCGCCACGGAACCAGCATGGACACGCGCTCGCGGTAGCGCCGGTATTCGTCGCCGAACAGCCCCACGAGATCGCGCTCCTCAAGAAAAATGCCGACGAAGATGTAGGTGGTTGTGACTGCGGCAAACAGGAGGTGCCCCACCGTCATCGTCGGCGCAGCCCAAAAGGCGATGATGAAGCCAAGGTAGATCGGGTGACGCACGACTTTGTATAGCACCGGCGTCTTGAACCGCACCGGCGGCATCGGGCGGCCGACGAGGTTGTTTGCGACCTGATGCAGGCCGAACAGCTCGAAGTGGTTGATCAGGAACGTGCTGGTGAACACCAGGACGAAGCCGACGAATGACAGCGCCAGCACGGCAAGCGCGAGCTGCGGGTTGTCGATCTGCCAGACCACGGTCGGGATCGGCCGCCATTGCCAGAACAGCAGCAGGAGCGCCAAACTCGCGAGCAGGACGTAGGTGCTGCGCTCAACCGGCTTCGGCACATACTGCGTCCACCACTGCTTGAATTGCTTGCGCGCCATCAGGCTGTGCTGAACCGCGAAGATCGTCATCAGAAGCAGATTGACGACCATCGCTTCGGTTATCGGAACGACGGTTCCGGTGTCGATGGTCTTGGGCACTGCCAGCCCGGTGACGAAGCCGATCGCGTAAAGGATCGTGACGAAGAACACGAGATAAGCCGTCACTCCATAGAGAAACGAGACTAGACGGGCCATGGGAGTTCTCCTGTGCTGATGATGTGTCTTCAGGCGGGGCGGACTCAGCGCACCGATGTGAAGCCAAGAACGGCTGCGGCCATCCGGTCGCCTGCCACGGTCGATGGAACGGCGATGGCGAAGCCCAAGTCTCCGGCCATCACCAGCGCGCCAGCGCAACCTGTCGGCAGCAATTGCTCGTCGCGCATGGCGACATGCCGCTCAGCGGCAGCGCGGGCCCGGGCGTGGTCGAAGCCGACGGCTTCGTCCGGGTGGGGGCGAATGCCCCGATTGTTAGTCATGGCAGTCTCCTTTGGGCGGACCGCAAACCTTGCGATCGACGTGTGCGCAAGGTGCCGCCACACCGATCACAAGACTTTGCGCCGCGCTTGATTTGTCCGTGAGATGCGCTTGATTATGGCTCTAGAACCAGACCGCGCCTGAGACGACTTTCTGTGAAATTTACCTTTCAAAATCATATACTTGATGCCGATCGGCGCGAGCTGCGGCGCGGCTCCGAGCTGATCGCCCTGGAACCCCAGGTCTTCGACCTGTTGCTCTACCTCGTGCGCAACCGAGAGCGGGTTGTGAGCAAGCAGGACATCATCGATTCGGTCTGGAACGGCCGAATCGTGTCCAATTCGACGCTGACCAGCCGGATCAACGCCGCCCGCAGGGCGCTCGGCGATAGCGGCAGGGAGCAGCGGCTCATCCGAACCGCGGCACGCAAGGGCCTGCGCTTTGTCGGCGAGGTGCGCGAGGAGCGCGCAACGCCGGACACCGGGCCTCAAGTCCGCGTTGCCGAGCCGGATAGCGATGCTCCGCCGCCTGTAATCGCCGATCGGCCGTCGATCGCCGTCCTGCCGTTCGAGAATCTGTCCGAAGACCGTTCGCTGGAGCTGATCGCCAACGGGCTGGTGGAGGATGTCATCGCGCTGCTCGCCCGCGTGCCCGGCTTCTTCGTGATTGCTCGGGCCTCTTCGTTCATCTACCGGCCGGATTCGAGCGACATTCAAAGGGTCGGCGGCGAACTCGGCGTCCGCTATGTCGTCACCGGCAGCGCGCGGGGCTCAGCAGACCGGGTCCGGATCAGCGCGCAGCTCGTCGAAGCCGAGACCAGCGCCCAGCTCTGGGCCGGCCGCTATGACGTCGAGCGTGGGGACGCACTCGACCTGCAGGACGAGATTGCGCGGCGGATCATGACCGAGCTGGAGCCGGCCCTGACCAGAGCCGACCTACAGGTCGTCCGCAGGCGCCGGACCGACAGCGTGGATGCGTGGTCGCACTTCCGCCGGGCGTCCGGCGCGATCGCAATTCATGGCTGGAATGAGGAGTCGGTCGCCGAGGCCCTGCAGCAGGCGCGGCGCGCGATCGCGATCGACCCGGACTTCGCGTTGGCGCGTGCGCTGTTTGCGCTGTTGAACGCCTTCGGATCGCTCCTGTCGCTGGTGGATGACCGCGCGACCGCAGAACGCGACGCCAAGGAGGAGGCCGAACGCGCGGTCGCAATCGACCCCAATGCCTCGGACGTGCTCGGGTTCGCCGGGTGTGCCTTGTCCGACGTGGGCGAACACCAGCGCGGGTGCGAGCTGTTGCAGCAAGCCGTCGAGCTCGACCCGAGCAACGCTCAAGCACATGTTGCGCTCGGCGCCGCGCTGGCTCAGGTCGGCCGGGTCGACGACGGCATCAGGAGCATGCAGTACGGCATGCGATCGAGCCCGAAAGACTTTCGGCTGACGTTCTGGAGCATGATCCTCGCGCACGCACTCGGCCGGGCCGACCGCCTCGAAGAGGCACTGTCGGTGGCGATGGCGGCGTCGCGGCGCGACGGCAAGCTTTACGGCGCACGGGTCGTGATGGCGTGGGCGCTGCAGCGGCTCGACCGCCCGAACGAGGCACGCGAAGCGCTTCTTGATGCGCGTCGGATCCGCCCGGCATTGAACCTCGACGAGATTCGACGCTTTTTCGGAAAGCGAACCGCAGCCGACCTTTCATCAGTCTGGAATTGACGAAAATGAGGCGCAATCCTCGCGCGGCGAGCGACGGTGCGATTGCTATTGCCATGGCCTTACTGATTTGAGATGGCGACGGCCATGAAATCGATATCAGAACGCGTCGCGGAGCGACTGGCATGAGGTTCTACTTCGGGGACCAGGTGCTCGACGTCGACCGTCGCGAACTGTCGCGCGGCTCGCTGCCGATTCCCATGGAGCCGCAGGTGTTCGACCTTCTGGTCTATCTGGTACAGAACCGGGACCGCGTCGTCAGCAAGGGCGATCTGATCGCCACAGTTTGGGGCGGCCGCATCGTGTCGAACTCGACCCTGACGAGCCGCATCAACTCCGCCCGCAAGGCTGTCGGCGACAGCGGCGGCGCGCAGCGGCTGATCCGCACCGTCGCACGCAAGGGCGTGCGCTTTGTGGGCGAGGTGCAGACCGGGCCGACACCGCCCGCGGCGGCGGCTCCGCAAGCGGCAGGTGCCGCCGCGCCCGAGGACAGCCAGCCGTCCGCCGCGGCATCGCTGGCCGAACGGCCCGCGATCGCGGTCTTGCCGTTCTCCAACATGAGCGGCGAGCCCGAGCAGGAATATTTTTCAGACGGCATCAGTGAGGACATCATCACCGCGCTCTCGAAGATGCGATGGTTCCTGGTGATCGCCCGCAATTCCTCGTTCGTCTACAAGGGCAAGGCCGTCCACATGCGGCAGATCGCCGACGAACTCGGTGTCCGCTACGTGGTCGAAGGCAGCGTGCGAAAGGGCGGCGATCGCGTGCGTATCACCGCTCAGCTCAACGACGTGGCCACCGGCAGTCATATCTGGGCCGAACGCTACGACCGCAGCCTGTCCGACGTATTCGCGGTGCAGGACGAGATCACCGAGAGCATTGTCGCCGCGATCGAGCCACAGATTTATCGAGCTGAGAACTTCCGCGCCCAGCGCAAGCCGCCCGACAGCCTGGACGCGTGGGACCTGGTGATGCGAGCGCTGTCCCACTACTGGCGCGTGACACCGCAGGACTATGTCGTCGCGCAAGCACTGCTGGAAAAGGCGATAGCGATCGATCCGAATTACGGCCAGGCGCTCGGTCTGCTGGCGACGAGCTACATGTTCCCCGCACATATGGGCTGGATGGACATGACTGCCGCCATGACAGTGGCCGAGCGCGCAGCGCTCGCGGCGATCCGGGCCGATAGCGAGGACCCGTGGGCGCACAACGCGCTCGGTCACGTCAATCTGTTCGCACGACGCTTCGATGACTCGCTCGCCGAGTTCGAAACGGCGCTGCGGCTCAATCCGAATTTTGCGCTGGCGCAAGGCTTCTATGGCCTCTCGCTGTCCTACAGCGGTCGCGGGCAGGAGGCTGACGAAGCCGCGCGCCGTGCGCTGCGTTTGAGCCCGCGCGATCCGTTCTCGGCGGTGTACACGGGAATTTCGGCATACGCCCAGTTCCTCGGACGCAACTACGACGAGGCGATGCGGCTGTCGCGCGAAGCCCTTCGCCAGCGCGGCGATTTCGTCGGAGCCCACCGCGTGCTGACGGCTGCCGCTGGCATGGCGGGGCTGCACGATGTCGCGGAGGCTGCACTGCAGGAACTGCGACGCTCCCAGCCCGGCATTTCAATCGCCTGGATAGCCAGCCATATGCCGATCAGGCATGATCCCGACCGAGAACATTATCTCGAAGGCTTCCGCCGCGCCGGACTTCGGTAGGGCTCGATCAGGATTGCACCAGGTCGAGGGGAGAAAGGCATTGATCTTCCGCTTCGAAAACTGTGCGCTCGATACCGATCTCCGCGAATTGCGACGCGGGCCGGATCTGGTCGCGCTCGAGCCGCAGGTGTTCGACCTGCTGGTCTATCTGGTGCAGAACCGCGACCGCGTGGTGAGCAAGGACGACCTCATCGCCTCGGTCTGGGGCGGCCGCATCGTCTCCGACTCCACGCTCGATAGCCGTATCAATGCCGCCCGCAAGGCGGTCGGCGACAGTGGCGAACAGCAGCGCCTTATTCGCACCATCGCGCGCAAGGGTGTTCGTTTCATTTCGGCGGTCGACGGCCCGGCGAAGCCGCAGCCGCCGCCAGCCGCCTCGGGCTCGGCATCCCCTGCCCCGCAGGCAATAACGCCGCAGCCCCCAGCGTCGCAGCCGTCCGCGCCGCCGCGGCCCGTACAGCCGCCGCAGGAAATCCACTTCTGCACGGCGTCCGACGGCTGCCGCATTGCCTACGCTGTCGCAGGCCAAGGCCCGCCGCTGATCAAGACCGCGAACTGGCTCAATCACCTCGAATTTGACTGGCAAAGCCCGATCTGGAGCCATCTGCTGCACGCGCTCGCAGCGGATCATCGCCTCGTCCGCTATGACGCGCGCGGCAATGGGCTGTCCGACTGGGAGGTCGAGGACATCTCGTTCGACGCCTTCGTGCGCGACCTCGAGAGCGTGGTCGAAGCGGCCGGACCCGAGCGGTTTGCGCTGCTTGGAATCTCACAGGGCTGTGCGGTTTCGATTGCCTATGCCGTGCGGCATCCCGAGCGCGTCAGCCACCTCATTCTGTATGGCGGCTATGCACGCGGCCGCTGCAAGCGCGGCTCGGAGCAGGAAATCGCGCAGGCCGACGCCCTGCTGACGCTGATGCGCGAGGGCTGGGGCCGCGAGAATCCGGCGTTCCGGCATGTCTTCACGTCGCTGTTCATCCCGGGCGGCACCGCCGAGCAGACGAAGTGGTTCGACGAACTGCAGCGCGTGACCACGTCGCCGCAGAATGCCGTGCGAATTCGCGCAGCCATGAACCACATCGACGTGAGCGCCCTCCTGCCGCAGGTCAAGGTGCCGACCCTGGTCCTGCATTGCCTCGGCGAGGCCGTGGTGCCGTTCGACGAAGGCCGCAGGCTCGCCGCGGGCATTCCGGGCGCCCATTTCGTCGCGCTCGACGGGCAGAACCACCTCGTGCTGGAGAGCGACCCCGCTTGGACCCGCTTCCTCGACGAGATCAAATCCTTCCTCAAGCGCTGAACGGGATTTGACGCGCGGCGACTCCACCCTGCGGCCTGGCGGTCGGCCTGTCAGCCCAGATTTCGGGCTGTCCAAACATCTGGCACAATGGCGTGATGCTCGACCGCCCCGATCTGCAGCCCTTGTTCTTCGCCCCGTTCGTCTCCTCCATCATGCGGGTGCAACCGCAATGGATCGACTATAACGGCCACCTCAACATGGCCTATTACAACGTGCTGTTCGACCGGGCGGTCGACGAGGTGTTCGAACTTCTCGGCTGCGGCGTCGACTACGTGAAGACGGGATTTTCCACCTTCACCGCCGAGGTGCACGTGCGCTACCTGCGCGAGCTGAAGGAAGGCGACCCGGTGCGCGTGACGTTACAACTGCTCGACTACGACCAAAAGCGCATGCATTACTTCGAGCAATTGTTCCACGCCGAGCAAGGCTGGGTTTCGGCCACTTCGGAGAACATGTCGCTGCATGTCGACATGAATGCGAAAAAAGCGGCGCCCTTTCCGACCAGCGTGGCGCACCGCCTTGCGCTGATGCAGGCCTCGCATGACAGGTTGCCGCGGCCGGAAGCCGCCGGCCGCCGTATCGCGATGCCGGGATCGGGGAACGGCAATCCGTAGTCCAGGCGAGCCGGCCGCAAAATCCGATCAGTACACGGCCCACAGGCCGGGCGTGGCCAGTTCCAGAAGATGCCCATCGGGATCGCGGAAGTAGATGCTGTGGCCACCGCGCGTCCAGGTATGCCGGCCTTCGATTGCCACGCCATGCGAGGCGAGCCGCTCCTCCCATTTCGGGAGCTCGTCCTTGCCGATCGCAAATGCCACGTGCAGCGTACCGTCGCCGGCGTGGCCTGGAATGACCCCGCCATTCGGCATGATGGTGGTTTCGCCGGTCGCGCCCTTGCGGAACACCAGCAGCACGTCCCTGCCCGCCACGGCGTAGGCGGTGAGCCGGTTGTCGGAGTAGATCGGCTGAAGCTCGAGCACGCCCTCGTAGAATGCCTTGGCGCGCGCCATGTCATCGGTGTGAATGCAGGTCTCCAGGATGCCGTCGAGCTTGGGCACGGGGGCGTTCCTCGATTGACACTTTTCCAGATGCGTCGCTAGTGCCCCGCTTCCGAAGTTCGTGATACGTTGCAGCACCCTCTTACACGAACTTCGGAAGCAAAGGGGCACTAGCAAGTCTAAGAATCTAGTGCCGCTTTCGATTTGAAGTTCCTGAATGTGATTGCGGCAGGTGATGCAGGAACTTCAAATCGGCGGCACTAGTGGTGTGATTCATTCGGTCGATTCCCAAATCGGCCGAAGCAGTTCAAGCTCTCGGCATGAGAGCAGGAATTGTCGTCAAGGTCACGGCCGCGGATCGTCGTCAGCTTGAGGCGATCGTCGCGGACGGCAATGCACCGCAGAAGCATGTTTGGCGCGCCAACATCATTCTCGCCACGGCGGATGACTGCGGCACCGCGGAGATCATGCGGCGCTCTGGCAAATCGAAGCCGGTGGTGTGGCGCTGGCAGGCGCGCTTCATGGCGGAGGGCGTGGCAGGGCTGACGCGCGACAAGACGCGCAAGCCTGGCAAGCCGCCGCTGCCCGCTGCGACCGTGCAGCGGGTGGTCGATCTGGCGCTCGCACCGCCGCCGTGCGAGGCAACACACTGGACCGGCCGGATGCTGGCCAAGGCGGCAGGAATCAGCCTGCGGTCGGTGCAGCGCATCCTTGAGGCCTATCAACTGGCACCGCATCGCATCCGGACGTTCAAACTGTCGAACGACCCTGCGTTTGCCGAGAAGCTCAAGGATATCGTCGGTCTCTATGTCGATCCTCCGGACCATGCCGTTGTGCTCTCGGTCGACGAAAAGAGCCAAATCCAGGCGCTCGACCGCACCCAGCCGGGTCTGCCGATGAAGCCGGGCCGTTCCGGCACGATGACCCATGATTACAAGCGCCACGGCACCACCACCTTGTTCGCCGCCCTCAATGTGCTCGACGGCACTGTCATCGGCCGCAACATGCAGCGCCATCGGCACCAGGAGTTCATCCGCTTCCTCAACACCATCGAAGCCCAGGTTCCGGCACGAAAGGCGATCCATGCCATCGTCGACAACTACGCAACCCACAAACATCCCAAGGTTCAACGCTGGCTGGCGCGTCATCCCCGCTGGACCTTCCACTTCACGCCGACCTCGGCGTCTTGGCTCAACGCAGTGGAGAGCTTCTTCGCCAAACTCACCCGCCGACGCCTCAAGCGAGGCGTGTTCCGATCGCTCGCCGACTTGCAGACCGCCATCAACCGCTTCCTCGACGAGACCAACTCCGACCCCAAACCCTTCATTTGGACCGCAGACCCAAACCGCGTCCTCGCCGCTGTCAAACGCGGGAACCAAGCGTTAAGTCGGTCCACTAGCATCTTGGCATGACCATGACGCAGCAAGCCACGCCCGCCGGACGACGCACGGTGAGGCCGCCGCTCATCCGCGAGCACCGCATTCCGACCGACGGCAGCAAGCCCTATATCGCAGTCGAGGGCCGCGACGGCTGCCTGTGGTTCTGCGAAAGCGGCACTTCGCGGATCGGCCGGCTCGATCCGAACGCGTATCGCTTCACCGAATTCGCGCTGCCGACCGCAAACGCCACGCCGATCGGCATCGTCGCCGGCCCGGACGGCAATCTCTGGTTCGCCGAGAAGAGCGCAAACCAGATCGGCCGTATCACGCCGCGCGGCGAGATCACCGAATTCCCGCTGCCGACGCCGAACGCCGGCCCCGACGCGATGCAACTTGGGCCGGACGGCAATCTCTGGTTCTCCGAAACCGAAGCGAGCCAGATCGGCCGCATCACGCCCGACGGGGCAGATCACCGAATTCAGGGACGGGATTACGCCGCGCTCCAAGCCGCTCTCCATCGTGGTGCGCGACGGCGCGCTCTGGTTCAGCGAGGCCGCCGGCAACCGGATCGGCCGCATCACGATGGACGGCAAGGTCACTGAATTTCCGATCCCGAGCCACGACAGCCAGCCGCGCGCGATGGTCACGCACCCCGACGGCTCGATCTGGTTCGTCGAGACCGTCGACCAACGCGCTCGGCTGCATCGACCGCGACGGTAACATCACCGAGCACAAGGTCCCGACGCCGAACGCTTCCCTGCGTGGCGTCACGGTCGGCGCCGACGGCGACCTCTGGTACACGGCGAACTTTGCCAACAAGATCGGCCGCATGGCACCGGACGGCACCGTGCTCGGCGAATACGACATTCCGACGCCGAACAGCGGCGCGCGCTGCATCGCGCCGATGTCGGACGGCCGGCTGTTCTTCACGCAATGGGACGCCGGGCTGATCGGCGAGGTGCTCCCGCAATAGCGGCGGTTGACTTCCGCCGCTGGAGCCCGGAACCTTCAGCGAAACAAATTTCACGGGAGGACAACGTGGCAGTCGAGAAAATCCAATATCAGGCGGGCAGCGTGACGGCTCACGGCGCGCTCGTTTGGAACGAGAAGGTCAGCGGCAAGCGTCCGCTGCTGCTGGTGATGTCGAACTGGCTCGGCGTCACCGATATCGCGATCAAGCGCGCCGCCAAGATGGCGGGCGACAAGTATATTGCCTTCGTCGCCGACATGTACGGCAACGGCAAGACCTGCCGCCGGCCCGCCCGAGTCGCAGGACCTGATGATGTCCGTGCGCCAGGACCGCGTCGAAGGCAGAAAGCGTGTCAACGCCGGCCTCGCCACCATGATCGCCGAAGCCAACAAGCGCGGCATTGGCGACACGTCGAAAAAGGCCGCCGTCGGCTTCTGCTTCGGCGGCGGCAATGTGCTGGAGCTTGCGCGTTCGGGCGCCGACCTCGATGCCGTGGTCTGCCTGCACGGCGACCTCGCCACCACCATGCCGGCGAAGAAGGGTGACATCAAAGCCGCAGTCTTCGTGATCCACGGCACCAAAGATCCGGTGTCGCCGAAGGCCGACCGCGACGCGCTCGAAGCCGAACTGGACGGCGCCGGCGCCAACTGGCAGTTGCTCGATTTCGGCAGTCGGCTGCACTCCTTCAGCGAGGAGGAGACGATGATGGCCGGCGTCGCGGAGTATCACGCCGGCGCTGCGCACCAGACCTATCGGATGGTGGACGATTTCATCGGCGACGCTTTCGCGAAGCGCCTCTGAAAAGCAAGGCGCACGCACAGGTTCGGCAGAAGGCGCGGCCAGCAATCAAGCCGGCGCCGCTCGCACCATCGCAGCGGCGTGCCTGCCGCAGTCACCGGTTATAGGAGGAATCGATGGGCTTGTTGACTCGCGTTGCCCTGTGGCTCGTGCTGACTGCCACGACCGCCGCGGCGCAGGCGCAGAGCTATCCAACGAAGCCGATCCGCATGATCGTGTCGATCGCAGCCGGCAGCGTCACCGACGTGATCATGCGCGCGGCCGCGGTCGAGCTGCAGGCCCGCCTCGGGCAGCCGCTCGTGGTCGAGAACATCGGCGGCGCGGCCGGCATCCTTGGCGGCAAGGCCTGTGCACAAGCGCCAGGCCGACGGCTATACGGTCTGCATCATCTACCACTCGACCATGTCGTTCAATCCGCTGCTGTTCAGCAACCTGCCGTACAACCCGGACACCGACCTCATCCCGCTGGCGCGGCTGTTCTTCCTGGTCGAAGGCGTGTTCGTCTCGTCCGAGCTCGGCGTCAACTCAATCGCCGAACTGAAGACACTGGCGCAGGCGAAGCCCGACGGGCTCAACTTCGCAACGCTGGGCGAAGGCTCGTACCCCGACCTGTCACTGAAATGGATGAACAACCAATGGGGCACCAAGATCGTCGGCATCCCCTATCGCGGCGGCGGACCGGCGGCGCAGGCGGTGGCGGCGAACCAGGTGCAGGTCACGCGCTTCGGCGTCGGCAACTTCCTCGGCCTGATGCAGACCGGCAAGGTCAAGGCTCTGGCGGTGAGTTCGTCGCAGCGCTCGCCGCTGCTGCCCGACGTGCCGACATTCGCCGAGGTCGGCTGGGGCAACTATCCGGGCCAGGGCTGGTGGGGCGTGGCGGTGCCCAAGGGCACGCCGCAGCCCGTCGTTGCGCGGCTCGAAAGCGAATTCCAGAAACTGTTCAGCGACCCGAAATTCATGACGTTCCTGGAGCAGCAGGCGGTTGTGCCGGCGGCCACCGACCGCGCCGGATTCGAGGCCTTCCTGAAGCAGGACCGCAAGAACGCCGAGACCCTGATCAAGATCGCCAACACGCCGGTGACCGAGTTCAAGGAATAGCCGAAGGTTTCGACTCGTCATGCCCGGCCTTGTGCCGGGCATCCACGTCTTGGATGCAACAAAGTCGTGGATGGCCGGGACAAAGCCCGGCCATGACGAAAGTTAGCCAAGGGTCAAGGCTTGAGCAGGATTTTGCCGATCACGGCGCGCGCCTCAAGCATCTCATGCGCCCGGCGCGCATCCTTGAGCGGCAGGCGGGCATGGATCAGCGGCCGGATCGCGCCTTCGCCGAGGCGGGCGATCAGGTAGTTCATCGATTCCGCGCGCAGGGCCGGCATGTCGTCGAGCGTATGCATGGTGAAGACGCGGACCGCGGTGCTGTTCAGATACCCAGGACCGTCTTGGAGTGCGGCCAGCAGGTTCGGCTCCGGGGGGCCCTGCAGGCGACCGTATGAGACGGCGAGGCCGAACGGCGCGAGCATTCCGAGGTTGTCGGCGAACTTGCGGCCGCCGGTAGCGTCGAGAATGAGATCGACGCCCGCTCCTTGTGTGATTGCTGCGACCCGCGCCGGCACGTCCTCCGAGGTGTGATCGATCGCATGGTCGGCGCCAAACGCGCGCAAGGTGCGCACCCGGTCGGCGCCGCCGACGAGGCCGATCGCCGTCATCCCGGCAAGCTTGGCAAGCTGGACGGCAGCACTGCCGAGGCCGCCGGCAGCGCCATCGATCATCACGGTCTTGCCCGGCGCGCCGCGCGTCGCCGTGTGCAGCAGGTGATAGGCCACCTGGTAGTTCGAGAGGCATGCAGCCGCCGCGAGTTCGGTCTTCGGCGGCAGGCGGAACAGCGCCCGCGCCGGCACCGCAATGAACTCGGCATAGCAGCCGGCGCGCGCCGACAGTTCGCGGGCGCTGACATAAACCTTGTCGCCCGCGGCAAATCCGCTCGTGTCGGGGCCGAGCTCGGCCACGGTGCCAGCCATTTCGATGCCGGGGATCGCCGGCAGCGGCGGCATCCATTGATAGGTGCCGCGGCGGACCAGCAGTTCCGGCCGGCTGACGCCGATGGTGTCGGCCCGCACCAGAACTTCGCCGGCCTTGGGCATGGGCGTCGGGACCTCGACGTATTCGAGCACCGACGGGTCGCCAGTGCGCGTCAGCAGAATGGCTTTCATCGCAATACCTCAAAGCCGGAGTAGAGACGCCAAAGATCAGTCCACGCGGTTGAATTGGTTCGGACTGTAATGGCATTTTGCGTCGGCGACAGGGGAGCGTCTTGGCCGAGAACGAGACCTACGATTTCATCATTGTCGGCGCAGGCAGCGCGGGCTGTGTGCTCGCGAACCGGCTGACCGAGTCCGGCCGCCATCGCGCGCTGCTGCTCGAAGCCGGGCCGCGCGACCGCAATCCGTGGCTGCACATCCCGCTCGGCTACGGCAGGCTGTTCACCAACACCCGCTACAACTGGTGCTACCAGACCGAGCCGCAGCCCGAATGCCACGGCCGCAATGTGATCGCGCCGCGCGGCAAGGTGCTGGGCGGCTCAAGCTCGATCAATGGGCTGATCTATATCCGCGGCCAAGCCGAGGACTTCGACCACTGGCGACAGCTCGGCAACACCGGCTGGAGCCATGACGATGTCCTGCCCTATTTCCGCAAAGCCGAGGACAACGAACGCGGTGCTGACGAACATCACGGCGCCGGCGGACCGCTCGGCGTGTCGGATGTGCGCGACAGGCATCCGCTCGCAGCAGCGTTCATCGAGGCCGCGCAGCAGTGCGGTTATCCGCGTAACGACGATTTCAACGGCGCGGTGCAGGAGGGTGCGGGCTTCTACCAGACCACCATGCGCGAGGGGGTCCGTTCCTCGGCCGCGGCCGCGTATCTCAAGCCCGCGCGCCGGCGCGGTAATCTCAAGGTCGTTTCCGAGGCGCTCGCCTTGCGGGTGTTGTTCGACGGCCGCCGCGCCACCGGCGTCGAGTATCTCGTGGGCGGAGAGACGCGCACCGCACACGCCAGCCGCGAGGTCCTGGTCGCGGGCGGGGCATTCAACTCGCCGCAGCTCCTGCAACTCTCGGGACTTGGCCCGGCCGAGCTTCTTCGCTCGCACGGCGTTCCCGTGATCGCCGACCTTCCGGGCGTGGGCGATCAATTGAACGATCACTACTTCGCGCGCATTATCCTGCGCTGCAAGGAACCACTCACGGTCAACGACGCGGTGCGAAACTGGCGGCTCGGCGCCGAAGCTGTGCTGCGCTACGCGATCTTCCGCCGCGGTTATTTCGCGATACCGGCGATCTCGGCCGGATGTTTCCTGCGCGCGCTCCCCTCGTCCGCGACGCCCGACGTGCAATGCTCGATCGCGCTCTATTCGGTGCACAAGCTCGGCGATGCGCTTGATCCATTTTCAGGCTTCACCCTCGTCTGCACGCTGCTGCGGCCTGAGAGCCGTGGCCACGTCCGCATCAAGTCGGCCGATCCACGGCAGGCGCCTGCGATCCATCCGAACTATCTCGCGGCCCGCAAGGACCGCGACACGCTTTTGGCCGGCGTCAAGGTGCTGCGCAACATCGCGCAGATGCCGGCGCTGTCACGTTATGTCGCGGAGGAGGTTGACCCCGGTCCGCCATGCTCGGACGACGACGCGCTACTCGATTTCATCCGCCGGCGCGGCTCGACCGTCTACCATCCGGTCAGCACCTGCCGCATGGGTCAGGATCCGAATGCCGTCGTCGACGAGCGCCTGAAGGTGCGGGGCTTCGAGCGCCTGCGCGTGATCGACGCCTCGATCATGCCCGCAGTGGTTTCCGGCAACACCAACGCCGCCACCATCATGATCGCGGAAAAGGGTGCCGACATGGTGCTGGAAGACTCCCGGGCTTGAACAGCGGCTCAACGGTCATGGCCGGGCTTGTCCCGGCCATCTCGCTCGTGTGAGCACGGTGCCCACCTGATCGAGGTCGCCGGGACAAGCCCGGCGATGACGGCTGTGGATTTTGGCTCGGCTGAATATCACAACCATTCCGATCAGCGGGCGGTGGCTTGACGTTCACAAGCTACTCGGCGACTAGCTAGTTGTGGAGCCTCAACAGGTTGTCCTCGGATAGACCGAGGCGACTGATGGGTGTGTTGGCTTTCAAGCTACCATGTGGCCGATGCCAGTTGTAGCGATGGAGCCAATGGAGCAGCTCAGCCGATCGCTGATCCGAGTTGTGGTAGGCGCGAGCGTAGGCCCACTCCCGTAGTGCTGTTTGAATGAAGCGCTCGGCCTTTCCGTTAGTCCTCGGGGTGTAGGGCTTGGTGAAGATTTGGCGCAGGCCGAGCTGTTTGCAGGCTGCTCGGAAAGTCTTTGACCGGTAGCACGAGCCGTTGTCCGTCATCACGCGCTCGATGCGGAGGCCAAGCTTGGCGTAGTAGGCGACGGCAGCCTCCAGGAAGGCGACAGCGCTTTCTTTGCGCTGGTTGGCCATGACCTGCACGAAGGCGACGCGTGAGGCATCGTCGATGCAAACATGGACGAACTCCCAACCGATGCCGTGGTGACGGTTGACCACACCAGGTTGCCGTCCGGTGATGCGATGCCCTACAGAGCCGATCCTGCCGAGCTTCTTGATATCGATATGGATGAGTTCGCCTGGGTTCTCGCGCTCATAGCGCCGGATCGGTTCGGTCGGCTCCAAGGCATTCAGCTTGTTCAAGCCGAGCCGGCGCAAAACACGGCTGACGGTAGCGGGCGAGACACCGCTCTCGGCGGCGATCTGCTTGCCAGTCCAGCGCTGGCGGCGCAGCCGCTCGATCTCCTCGATCACGGCCTGGGCCGTCGGCTGCCGGAGCCGATGCGGCCGGGAGGAGCGATCCTGCAATCCTGACAATCCTTCGCGGCGATATCGATCAACCCACTTCCGAACGGTTCGCGGGCAGACGCCTACGGCTTTGCTGACGGCCTCCGGCGTCTGCCCGCTCTCAATCTGCCGCACAATCCACTCTCGACCACGCGGCGTGAGCCGGGCATTCTTGTGCAGTCTCATCCGATCCTCCCGAGAATCACTGAAGCCTCGCAACTCCAGCTTCCTCGGCCAGGACCGGGTGGACAACCTAATGAAAGCTCACAGCTAGTTTTCCTGACCGAACCGCCGCAAAGGACACGAGATGAATTCTGAAATCCGGGATTGCCTGCCTCCCGATCGCAACCCGCGCAAGCCGAACGTCGCGCTGCCCAAGGGCTCGATCGACACGCACGTCCACGTGTTCGAGAAGGCGCGCTACAAGATGAACCCGGACCGCGGCTACAACCCGCCGAACTCGACGCTGGCCGACCTGAAGCACTTGCACAAGACGCTTGGCGTCGACCGCGTGGTGTTTACCCAGCCTTCGACCTACGGTACCGACAATTCGGCGATCCTCGATGGCGTGAACGCGCTGAACGCGGAGACGCCGAACCGTGCGCGCTGTGTCGTCGCCATCACCATGGACATCACGGACAAGGAGCTTGCCGCCCTGAATGACAAGGGCGCGCGCGGCGTACGGCTCAACACCGACAACAAGGGTGGCATGCCGATCGGCTTCGACCAGATCGGCGAGCTTGAGGCGCGCATCCAGCCGTTCAACTGGCACATCGAGTGGCTGTTTCCCGGCAAGGACATCGTCCAGCTCATGCCGGTGTTCCGGAAGCTCAAGGTGCCGATGTCGATCGGGCACTTCGCCTATCAGCCGGCGACCGCCGGCGTGAAAGCGCCCGGCTTCCAGGCGCTGCTCGAACTGATGCGGGCCGGAAACACCTGGATCAAGATTTCCGGCGCCAACCGGGTGAGCGAGACCGACCTGCCGCCCTACGACGATGTGAAGCCGCTGGCACACGCGCTGATCGAGGCCGCCCCCGAGCGCATCATGTGGGGGACCGACTGGCCGCACCCCAACAAGTATCTGGTCAATCCGAACGACGGCGACCTGGTCGATGCCTTCGGCGACTGGGTCTCCGACGGGGCGATGCGGAAAAAGATCATGGTGGACACACCGGCCGCGTTTTACCGGTTTTGACGGCTCTGTCCCCTGCCGCGTGAGCGCAACCCCTCGCAAATCCAGGCGCTGAGTGCCATTTTCTGTCCATGATTCCGATGGACAGGCTTTGCCTTGGTTGATCCAGCAAAGCGCACCCCGTTCCCTCCTGCGGACCCACCGGCGCCCACGCCCGGCGGGATCGCCGCGCGCGCAACGTTCGCGGCGCGCGGCGGTGCGGCCTATCTCAACGCGCTCAATCCGGAGCAGCGCGAGGCGGTGGAGACGCTGGACGGGCCGGTGCTGGTGCTGGCCGGCGCCGGAACCGGCAAGACCCGGGTCCTCACCACGCGCATTGTGCACATCCTGAGCCTGGGCCGCGCCTGGCCGTCCGAAATCCTGGCAGTCACCTTCACCAACAAGGCGGCGCGCGAGATGCGGACCCGCATCGGCGAGATGGTCGGCCAGGTTGTGGAGGGCATGCCGTGGCTCGGCACCTTCCACGCCATCGGCGTGAAGATCCTGCGCCGGCACGCCGAGTTGGTCGGGCTTCGCAGCGATTTCACGATCCTCGACGTCGACGACCAGATCCGGCTGCTCAAGCAGTTGCTCGACGCCGAAGGCATCGACGAAAAACGCTGGCCGGCGCGGGTGCTGGCGGGCCTGATCGACCACTGGAAGAACCGCGGGCTCACCCCCGATCAGGTGCCGGCAGGCGAAAGCGCAACCTTCGCCAACGGCCGCGGCAAAAAGCTCTACCAGGCGTTCCAGGAGCGGCTGAAGGTCCTCAATGCCGCCGATTTCGGCGACCTGCTGCTGGAGAACATCCGCCTGTTCCGGGAGAACGCCGACGTGCTGCGGCAGTACCAGCAGCGCTTCAAGTTCATCCTGGTGGACGAGTACCAGGACACCAACGTCGCCCAGTATCTTTGGCTGCGCCTGATCGCGCAGCGGCCGTCTACCGCCGTCATTCCGGGGCCGAGCGAAGCGAGGAACCCGGAATCCGGCAATTTGCACCCCGAGCAGATGGCTCTGGATTCCGGGTTCGCGCCTTCGGCGCGCCCCGGAATGACGGGCGGAGAGAACACGGTTCCCCCGCCGAAGAACATCTGCTGCGTCGGCGACGACGACCAGTCGATCTACGGCTGGCGCGGCGCCGAGGTCGACAACATCCTGCGCTTCGAGCACGACTTCCCCGGCGCCAAGGTGATCCGCCTGGAGCGCAACTACCGCAGCACCGGCCACATCCTGGCGGCCGCCGCCCACCTCATCGCGCACAACGAAGGCCGGCTCGGCAAGACGCTGCGGACCGAGGATGTACCGGGCGAGAAGGTCAACGTGACGGGGGCCTGGGATTCGGAGGAGGAAGCGCGCTCGATCGGCGAGGAGATCGAGGAGTTGCAGCGGGCTGGCCACGTGCTCGACCAGATCGCGATCCTGGTGCGCGCTTCGTTCCAGATGCGCGAATTCGAAGACCGTTTCGTCACGCTCGGCCTGCCCTACCGGGTGATCGGCGGTCCCCGCTTCTACGAGCGCATGGAGGTGCGCGACGCGCTCGCCTACCTGCGCGTGGTGCATTCCACCGCCGACGATCTCGCGTTCGAGCGGATCATCAATGTGCCCAAGCGCGGGCTTGGCGACGCCACAGTCCAGTTCCTGCACGAGCACGCGCGCCGTCGGCGCCTGCCGCTGTTCGAGGCCGCGCGCGCGATCGCTGCCACCGACGAGCTCAAGCCCAAGCCGCGCGGCAGCCTGCGCACGCTGACCGAGAACATCGAGCGCTGGCGCGTACAGAAGGATCAGCTTCCTCACACCGAACTCGCCGAGATCATTCTCGACGAGTCGGGCTACACCGAGATGTGGCAGAAGGACCGCAGCGCCGACGCCGCCGGCCGGCTGGAGAACCTGAAGGAACTGGTCCGCTCGATGGAGGAGTTCGAGAACCTCGCAGGCTTCCTCGAACACATCTCGCTGGTGATGGACACCGACAGGAGCGAGGGCAACGACGCCGTCAACATCATGACGCTGCACTCGGCCAAGGGCCTCGAGTTCGACACCGTGTTCCTGCCGGGCTGGGAGGAAGGCCTGTTTCCGAGCCAGCGCACGCTCGACGACCAGGGCCGCGCCGGCCTCGAGGAAGAGCGCAGACTCGCGCACGTCGGCCTGACGCGGGCGCGCAAGCGCGCCAAGATCTACTTTGCCACCAACCGCCGGACCCACGGCCTGTGGCAGACCAACATCCCGTCGCGCTTCCTCGACGAACTGCCGGAAGCAAGCGTCGAGGTCACCGAGAGCAAGGGCGGATTCGGAGCAGGCGCCTCGAACTACGGCTCGTCGCGCTTCGACGAAATGACATCGTTCGGTTCAAGCTACAGCACGCCAGGCTGGCAGCGCGCTCAGCAGAACCGCGGGCGCGGCGGCTTCGACGAGACCGGCCAGAAACGCTACGTGCGCGAGGAGGCCTTCGGCGACGACACCGTCTCCGACGATGCCGACGCCGTGGTGTCCCCTTCCCCCTCAAGAGGCAGGAACGGCGACCGGGACAGCCGGGCGCCGCAGCGCCGGCGCACCCCGCTCACCATCGAAGGCGAGTTGGTGGCGAAGTCGACCGGCGCGGTCTCGGCCTTCGCGATCGGCGACCGCGTCTTCCACCTGAAATTCGGCAACGGCAACGTGGTCGCGGTCGATGGCAACAAGCTCACCATCGCCTTCGACAAGGCCGGCGAGAAACGCGTCGTTGACAGCTTCGTGGAGCGGGTATGATCCTCGTGCCGCGCCTACCGCTTGATCGGGCAGAAGCTCGTCGGGATCATCAGTGACGTCTTCTGCTCGAGCAGCAGGCCCGAACTCGTTGAGCTTCTGCAGATAAACCAGCCACTCCGGATCGGCGAACATCGCCGCGCGCCGCCGCGCACGATCGGCGGCATCCTCATAAGCCCAGTTGTGCACCACCGTGTTGACGTCGCCGCTTTCGGCGAACATGTAGGCGATCGGCTGGCCGAGATGGCGCGTCTGCGCGGCGAACCCGTATTGTTCGTAGATTTTCAGATGAGTCTGCGTGTGGCCGGGCTTGATGCGGTAGGTACGATGATCGACGAGCACGATGTCCTCCCAGATGGCGCCGTGCGCATTCCGCCGGCGCGAAATTCGATAGTTTCGGTTGCGGCGCGCGCCGGTCAATAGGATTGTGAGGGCGCAGTCAGCAGGTCCCCCATGCCACTCGATTCGCGCCGCATCGCGATCGCGTTCGCCGCAGCCGGTGCGTTCCTTCACCTCTACGCACCGCAGGCCGTGCTGCCGCTGATGGCGCGCGAATTTGACGTCGGCGCAGCCGACGCCAGCATGGTCATCACAGCCGGCACGCTTGCCGTCGCCGCGACCGCGCCGTTTACCGGCGCGATGTCCGACGTGCTTGGCCGCAAGCGCGTGATCGTCACCGCGATGGTGTTGCTGCTGGTGCCGGCAACCATGGCGGCGCTGGCGCCGACCCTGCAGCAGCTCATCTTCTGGCGCTTCATGCACGGGCTCCTGCTGCCGCCGATCTTTGCCGTGACGGTCGCCTACATCGGCGACGAATGGCCCCCGAGCGAGGCCAATGGCGTGTTCGGCATCTACGCCTCAGCGTCGGCGATCGGCGGGTTTTTCGGCCGGTTCATCCCGGGCATGCTGACGGACTACGTCGGCTGGCGCGGCGGTTTCCTCGCGCTCGCGGGCTGCACCGCGATCTGTCTCGTGGTGGTGGCGCTGCTGCTACCGCACGAACGGCACTTCGTGCGCGCCACCACCTTCGCAGCGTCCGGGCGCCAGATGCTCGCTCACCTGCGCAACCCGAAGCTGCTTGCGACCTTCGCCGTTGGGTTCGGCGTTTTGTTCAACTTCCTCGGCACGTTCACCTACATCAGCTTTCATCTCGCGGCACCGCCGTTCAACCGATCGCCGGCCTTCCTCGGCTCGATCTTCTTTGTCTATCTGATCGGTTCGGCGGTGGCGCTGTGGACCGGACGGGCGATCGCGCGGTTCGGGCGGAGGACCCTGGTGCTCGGCGTGCTCGGCCTGTGGGCCATCGGCCTGCTGGTCACGCTCGTTCCCTCGATCGCCGCGATCATCGCGGGCCTCGTGATCTGCTCCACATGCGGCATTCTCATCCAGGCGTCGTCGACCGGCTTTGTCGCGATCACGGCCAAGACCGGCACCTCGGCGGCGGTGGGGCTCTATGTGACATCGTTCTACGTCGGCGGTACGTTCGGCGGCTACCTTCCGGGACTGGCCTACGAGGCCGGCGGCTGGCCGTTCTCGGTCTCGCTGATCGTCGCGATGATTGGGGTGCAGGCCTTGATCGTTGCGACCGCCTGGCGAAATTAGGATCGAATCGAAAGCACAGGAATGCCCATCCGTCCAAGACAGCGCGACCGGGGCGAGACCAACCCGGCCTTGAGCACGCGTCGCCTCAAGCTCGGCACGTTCCAGACCAATCTCGACAGCGGCTGCGTCATGTCCGACCTCGACGGCCGGCTCGACATTACCTGGCCGAACACCGTCGCACTGGCCAAACTGTCCGAGGAAATGGAATTCGAGGCGCTCGTGCCGGTTGCGCGCTGGCAGGGCTGGGGCGGCAAGACCAATCCGCAAGGGCCGGGCTTCGAGTGCTACACCTGGGCCGCCGGAATAGCGGCTTCGACGGCCAAACCTGGCGTGTTCTCGACCTCGCACATCACCATCAACCACCCGATCGTTGCCGCCAAGCAGTCGGCAGTGATCGATCACATTTCGGGCGGCCGCTTCACGCTTAACATCGTCACCGGCTGGGTGCAGCCGGAGATCGAGATGTTCGGCCAGCCGATGCTCACGCACGAGGATCGCTACGCCTGCGCCGAGGAATGGATCGCCATCATCCGGCGACTTTGGACCGAGGACGATCCGTTCGATCACGACGGGCGCTTCTTCAAGATCGCCAAGGGCTATCTCGCCCCCAAGCCGATCCAGCATCCACACCCTGCGATCATGAATGCCGGCGCCTCCGAACTCGGCCGCCACTTCGCGGTCAAGCACTGCGACCTCGTGTTCACTGTGATCCGCACCGGCGGGCTGGAGGAATGCCGGGCGCATGTGCAGGCCTACCACACGCTCGCGCGCGAGACCTACGGCCGCGACATCAAGGTCTGGACGCTGGTCAATATCGTGCAGGGCGAGACCGAAAAGGAAGCGCGCGACTTCTACGAACTACTATGTGCGCCAGAAGGGGGACTGGGAGGCGGCGGCCAACATGGTCGCGACCTTTTCGCTTGAGGTGAACCGGCGGAATGTCGCCCCGGAGCGGATCAGGCCGCTGCAGGAGGCATTCATCCAGGGTTGGGGCGGGCTGCCCGTGGTCGGTACCAAGGAGCAGGTGGTCGACGCGCTCACGACGTTGTCACGCGCCGGCCTCGACGGCGTGCTGGTGGCGTTCCCGCGCTATGAAGAGGGTATGCGCGAATTTCGCGACGTGACCTACCCCCTGCTCCAGCAGGCGGGCTTGCGAGATTTCTTGTAGCTGCTGGCAGACGGCCTGCGCGCCGTCACCGGTTGTCGAGGTTCGACACCTGCTTGGGCGCCTGACTGGATGGAGCCACGAAGCTGCTAGCTCGAGCAGCCGCCACCACTGGGGCGCCGGCTTGGGAGACGTGCGACCGCGCCGGCGGTTCTTCGTCGTGGCCGTAGATGTCGTCGCGGAAGTGCACGGTGTCGTCGCGCGTCACCCAGCCGGTGAAATAGACCCAGGCGACCGGCACCTTGTGCGTCAGCCGGACCGTGGAGGTCTTGCCGGTGGCGATGGCGGCGTCAAGCTCGCTTGCCGGCCCCAGCCCGGGGTGTCTGCCAGCAGCCAGGTCGCGAGGTCGCGCACCTCGGCGACGCGCGCGCAGCCCGAGGAATGGAAGCGGTGGTCCGCGCTGAACAGCTCCTTGTGATTGGTGTCGTGCATGTAGACCGAGTGCGGGTTGGGCATGTCGATGCGCAGCGCGCCGAGCGCATTGCCGGCGCCGGCGTCCTGCCGGATGGTGAAGTTCGGCGAGCGGTCGGACTTCCAGTCGACCGTCTTCGGATCGATCTCGTCGCCGTTGCCGTCGAGCACGCGCATGCGCATGCGCGCTCACATAGCGCGGGTCCTTGCGCATCCGGGTGATGATGTCCTTCTTCATGATCGACAGCGGCACGGTCCAGGTCGGATTGAGGTTGATCGCGGTGATCAGTCGTGGTCAGTGTCGGCGACGGCCGATCGAGCTTGCCGACCACCACGACATAGCGATGCTGGACCTTGTCGCCGTCGATCGCCTCCGCGACCGCCGCCGGGATGTTCACCACCACGTAGCGTTGGGCGAAGGTGAAGTTCAGCTCCACCAGGCGGTCGAGCGAGGCCGCAGCTGGCGCAGCCGCTTCTTCGACCGGCACGTTCAGCGCAGCGAGCGTCTGCGCACCGACGCTGCCGGTTTCGGCCAGGCCGTGGCGCGCCTGGAAGCGCCGCACCGCCTCGGTGACCGCCTCGTCGTAGGTCTCGCCCGTGGCCTTGTCGGCCGCCAGATCGTCGGTCGCGACCAAGCCGCTTACGCAGCAGCGCGACGTCTGGTCCGGTCGCGCCGGGCGCAAGCTTTGCGTTGGCCGGCAGCGTCGGCCAGCCGCCGCGCACCTCGATGCTGGCATAGCTCAGCATCGCCGCCCTGATGCGCTGGTAGGTGCCCTCGTCGAACGTCGGCAGCGCCGATTTCGAGACCTCGGCAATGCCGCGTTCGGCGGCGGCGACTGGCTTTGCCGGCTTTGCCGGAGGCAGCCGGACCGCCGGCTGCCGCTCTGCGACCAGGCCGGGCCCAAACAAAGCGATTGAAATGACGCAGCGAAACTCGTCAATCTTGCGCATGAACCTCTCAGCCCGCCTTCCGCCGCGCGCACACAAGCCCGCCGGATATGGCAGTATTGGGACGACGCGCAGGCGGCGATGGGCCGGCGCAGATATGTGGGGAACGCCATGACCACGAGATGCCAACACCCGGCCAGTTCGAATTCCTGCGCTCGATCGACACGCCGACCGTCTGCAATCTCCTGGAAGTGGTGGCGCCGGAGCGGCGCGGCTTCGGCTACACGGTGCGCCACCTGCATTGCCCGTTCCCCGACCTGCCGCCGATGGTCGGCTTCGCCAAGACCGTGACCATGCGCGCGCAGGACCGCGTGCCGCTCGGCGAGGCCGGCTACATGAACAAGCGCCTCGACTATCTCGACTACGTCGCCTCCGACCCGCAGCCCGTCGATCGCGGTGATCCAGGACCTCGACGACATCGTCGGCTTCGGCGCGTTCTGGGGCGAGGTGCAGACCAACGTCCACAAGGCGCTGGGCTGCCTCGGCACCATCACCAACGGCTCGATCCGCGACATCCCGCAGGTCGCGCCGGGCTTCCAGATGCTGGCCGGCTCGATCGCGCCGTCGCACGCCTTCGTGCATGTCGTCGACTTCGGCGTCAACGTGAACATCCACGGCATGGCGGTGAAAAGCGGCGACCTCATCCACGCCGACCGCCACGGCGCCGTGGTGGTGCCGCTCAACACCATCGACGGCATGAAGGCGGCCGCCGACAAGCTTGCGGCGAACGAGGCGCGGATCATCGAGGCGGCGAAGTCCGGCAAGGGCGTCGAGGCGATCAAGGCGGCGATGAAGGGCTAGTGCCGTCGATTTGAAGTTCCTACAGCGGTTGCAGCAAGCTCAGTCGGAAGCGGGGCACTAGGGCATGTTCGCTTGAGATTGAATCAAGTCGTGCCACAATCGCGCTTTCCCTCCCCCTTGTGGGGAGGGTGGATCGCGCGGAGAGAATCCGAGCGCGATCCGGGTGGGGTTGTAGCTGCAAAGAACCCCCACAAGGGGGAGGGAAAGCGTGCGCGTCGCAAGCGCTTCGATCAGAACCGAACATGCTCTAGCCCATGCGGGACGCCATCGCGTTCGTGCTCGGAAATTTCACACTGACGTTCCTGGTGATCGGTCTGATCACCGCGGCGATCGCCTTGGCATGCAAGCCGCCGCCGCGGAGACGCGCCGATGTCATCGAAGCGGTGTTTGCGCATTTTCTGCTGTTTTCGATTGGGGTTTCATATTTATACAATTTCGTCGTCCACGTGTTTTTTGGCGCGTTTGCTGCGCGGATGATCGGCTGGGCCGACAGCCCGTTCCAGGCCGAGGTCGGTTTCGCCAGTCTCGGCTTTGCCGCGATCGGATTTCTGGCGTTCCGCGGCGGCACCGAAATGCGGCTCGCTGCGATTCTCGGCCCCGCATTCTTCCTGTGGGGCGCAGCCGGCGGCCACATCTATCAGATCGTGAAGACCGGCAACTACGCACCCGGCAACGCCGGCGTCGTCCTCTACACCGACATTCTGCTGCCGATTATCGGGTTCGTTCTGTACGGGCTGTGGCGGAAGCATGGTCCGCACTCGGGTGCCAGTGCGGCTGGTAGCCTTGCCGTAGCACGGCCAGGATCGCGGGCGGAGTGAGGACCGCAGCAGCGCCTTCACGCGGACGCGGAACAGCAAGCGCGTATCCCGTGGATGTCCAGCGCAAAAGCGAGCCGCCACGCACCGCGAACGCGCCCTGCTCCCACGCGATCATCGCACCATCCGGGAGTTCATCGATTGCACGCAGGTGCAGACGCTTGCGACGCCCCTCAAGGCGCTCCGCATGTAGCACGCGGTCCATGTCGACCGCACGCGGCCGCGCGCGCAGACCCTGGGCCTTCTGCCAGCCCGCAGCGAACCGTTCTGCATCCTTGCGGCGGCACTCGAAGCACGGGCGGTGACCGGCTGCCAATGCCGTGACCTCGTCGAGAAAGAACAACTCGGTGTAGGAGCGCCCCCACACCTCGCGTTGACGGCCATTGAATGCCAGCATGCAGCAAATCCACTGCTTAGACGCCCAGCGTCGCGGACTGAGCGTCCGATCATCGCCGTGGATGCGTCCGCCGCGGTTGCCCATGAACAGCCCGCGCGAAGTATCCACGAACAGCTCTCCGAACGGATCGACGCGGTTTTGAAACGGCATGGCTCACCCGGCGCGTATCATCGCGGCAGGAACAACACATTCCGCGACTCGTATTCCGTGTTGTAGGTCGAGTTCTGGCCGAGCGAGGCGATGACCGGCAGCGCGGGCCGTTTCTCGCCGTTCTGCACCACATAGCCGTCGTAGCCGAAATCCCGGCCGATCGCCGCCGTGACGGCCCAAGGGTCCTGGTGCGCGCCCGAAAGCAGCTCCACTACCAACGTCGGACGATCGCGCATGATGGTCGCCCGGCCGCCATCCAGCACGTCGCGCTCGGTGCCCTCGACGTCGACCTTGATCAGGCTCACCCCTGACAGCCCGAAGCTGTCGAGCGTTCGCAGCACGACCTCGTGGGTCTGGACAGTCGCGAACTCCGTCATCTCGCCCTTCAGGCTGCCGGCGAAGTGCAGCACCATGCCGTCGTCCGACACCGGCACATGAAACGTGGCGCGGCCTTCGCGGTTGGAGAGGGCAACCTCCTTCACCTCGGCGCGCCCCCGCAGCATCCAGCGCGCGAACACGGCGTAGTCGGGGTTGGGCTCGAAGGCCACGACCCGGTCGGCAACTTCCGACATGGCGAAGGCGAAAAAGCCTTGGTTGGCGCCGACATCGACCGCGATGCTGCCGCGCGACGTCAGCTCCGCCAGCAGCGCAAGCTCCGGCTCGCCGGTCTCGTGCCTAATCCGCCATCGGTAGTACGTTGACGGCGGCAGCAGCATCGTGAGCCTGTCGCGCAGCGGTAGCGTCATAGGCCGACTATCGTTGCGCCCACGCATGCACGCAAATGAAAACGCCCGCCGAAGGCGGGCGTTGCAAATCTCGAACTCGACGCCGCCTCAAGCCTGCGGCTGCGGCTCCATCGGACCGGTCTCGGGACCCGGCCTCGGACGGCTTTTGCCGGCCGGCGGCACCGCGGAGGTTCGCGGTGCCTGCGGCTCGATCACGGACTCGCGCGACGGCCTCTTGCCGACCAGCAGGTCCTTAATCTCCTCGCCGGACAGCGTCTCGTATTCGAGGAGGCCCTTGGCCAGCGTCTCGAGATCGGCCCGCTTGGCCTCCAGAATCTGCCGCGCCTCGTCGTGTGCGGCCTCGACCAGTCGCCGGATTTCGGCGTCGATCTTCTGGGCGGTCGCCTCCGAGACGTTCTGCTGGCGCGCCACCGACATGCCGAGGAACACCTCGTCCTGGTTCTCGCCGTAGGACACGGCGCCAAGCTCGGGCGAGAAGCCCCAGCGCGTCACCATCATGCGGGCAAGGCGGGTCGCCTGCTCGATGTCGGACTGCGCGCCGGAGGTGACCTTGTCCTTGCCGAACACCATTTCCTCGGCAACACGGCCGCCCATCATGATGGCGAGCCGCGATGTCATCTGCTCGAAACTCATCGACAGCTTGTCGCGCTCGGGCAACTGCATGACCATGCCGAGGGCGCGACCGCGCGGGATGATGGTGGCCTTGTGCACCGGATCGGTGGCCTTGACGTTGAGCGCGAGGATGGCGTGGCCGCCTTCGTGGTACGCGGTCAGCATCTTCTCTTCCTCGGTCATGACCAGCGACTTGCGCTCGGCGCCCATCATGACCTTGTCCTTGGCGTCCTCGAACTCGATCTGGGTGACCATGCGCTTGTTTCGGCGCGCGGCCATCAGCGCAGCCTCGTTGACGAGGTTGGCGAGGTCGGCGCCGGAGAAGCCGGGCGTGCCGCGGGCGATGGTTTTCAGATTTACATCGGGCGCGAGCGGCACCTTGCGAACGTGAACCTTCAGAATCTGCTCGCGGCCCACCACGTCCGGGTTTGGCACGATCACCTGGCGATCAAAGCGGCCAGGGCGCAGCAGCGCGGGGTCGAGCACATCCGGGCGGTTGGTGGCGGCGATCAGGATGATGCCTTCGTTGGCCTCGAAGCCATCCATCTCGACCAGCAGCTGATTGAGCGTCTGCTCGCGCTCATCGTTGCCGCCGCCGAGGCCCGCGCCGCGGTGCCGGCCGACGGCGTCGATTTCATCGATGAAGATGATGCAGGGCGCGTTCTTCTTGGCCTGCTCGAACATGTCGCGCACGCGGCTCGCACCGACGCCGACGAACATTTCGACGAAGTCGGAGCCGGAAATCGTGAAGAACGGCACGTTCGCTTCGCCTGCGATCGCGCGAGCGAGCAGCGTCTTGCCGGTGCCGGGCGGACCGACCAGCAGAACGCCGCGCGGGATGCGGCCGCCGAGCCGCTGAAATTTTCCCGGATCGCGCAGAAACTCGACGATCTCTTGCAGGTCGGACTTGGCCTCGTCGACGCCGGCCACGTCCTCGAACGTGACGCGCCCATGCGCCTCGGTCAGAAGCTTGGCGCGCGACTTGCCGAAGCCCAGCGCCTTGCCCCCGGCACCCTGCATCTGACGCGACAGGAATATCCAGACGCCGATCAGCGCGATGAACGGCAGCCACGACACAAGCAGCGACACGAACCAAGGCACGTTGTCGCTCTGCGGCCGGGCGGTGATCGCAACGCCCTTGCCGTACAGGCGCTGGATCAGCGAGGGGTCGTTCGGCGCGTAGGTCTGGAAGCTGCGCGCCGTCGGTGAAGGTGCCGTGAATGTCGGGACCCTGGATCAGCACGTCGCGCACGCGGCCCTGGTCGACCTCGGTCAGGAGCTGCGAGAACGAAATGTCCTGCGACGACACGCGCTGTCCCGGATTCTGGAACAGCGTGAACAACGCGAGCAGGAGTAGAACGATGATGACCCAGAGAGCGAAATTGCGCAGGTTGGCGTTCATCCCAAGTCTTTCTGGCCGAGCCGAGGCCTAGTCATTTCAAGGGGCGTCTTAGCGAGCCAATTCGTCCGAGCCAAGACCTTCGGGGTCTGCATCCGCAACGCGTCACGCGCGGACGGCGCCGGGCCGCTCGTAATGTAGGTCCGGGAGGGCCCCCTGCCAAGGGAACGAGCCGGCCAAAATCGCCCCGACAATCTGCGATTTCCGAGGCATTGGGCCGCTCCACCCAGCCCAGGCGAGCTTGCGCCTTCGATCTTTGTGTTTGGTTAAGGCCGTTTCGCGGCGCGCCGCCGTCGTGGCGGCGCCCGTTCGATCAATAGCTGAGCACCGGCGAGCGTCACCAGGGCGCCGGCCAGCGTGCGGCGAAACCGCGCGTCGCGCGCTCCGGCGAGTTCAGCAGCCAGCGTCTCGAGCTTGCCGAGTTCGACCGGCCCTTCGTCGCCGGTTCGCGCGATGGCGCGTCCGAGCAGGCGCAATGCCGACCTCGACCGGCAGCCGGCTAAAGCGATCGGCCGGAAAAACCACCGGTCCTCGCTCCGCGCCACGGCGGCGGGGCAAGCTCGGCCGCGGCCTGCTCGACCGCGGCCTCGACCGCAGCCTCCGACCGCCGCACCCGCTGCGCCAGCAGCGCCAGCCGTCGCGGCTCCAGACCCTTCGCGCGCGAGGCCGGCATCAGCGCGCGCATCCGCACGCGTGTGAAGCGAGGGTCGCGGTTCGACGGATCGTCGGCATAGGCAATGCCGCCGCTGCGCAATGTCGCGACAAGCCGGGATTTCGGCAGGTCGAGCAGCGGGCGTACGAGCACGACGTCGACGCGCGTGGGCAGGCAGCGACGAGCCGCGCCATGGCGGCGAGGCCACCGATGCCGCTACCGCGCGCCAGCCGGATCAGGACGGTCTCGGCCTGATCGTCGAGCGTGTGCGCGGTCAGCACGTGTCGCGCGCCGACAGATCGCGCCGCGGCAGCCAGCAAGCCGTAGCGCGCCTTGCGCGCCGCGTCCTGCAGGCCGGTCGCGGGCTTGCGCCCGGTCCAGCGCATCGTGCGATGGGCGACGCCCAGCGAGCGCGCCAGCCGCTTCACCGCCCGCGCCTCGCGCCGGACTTGCCGGACGCAGCCCGTGATCGACGGTGACCGCGACCAGCTTCGGGCCGCGCGCCAGCGCCGCGCGCCAGCGCGCAGCGAGCAGCAGCAGCGCGGTCGAAGTCGGGGCCGCCGGAGATCGCCAGGACAAGAGCCGGAATTCGGCGAGATCCGAGAACAACGATCGGGCCTCGGCCGCTGTGATCGGAGCGTCGTCAGCAGCGGACACGCTTCTGTTCTCGCTCGACACCCTGCTTCACGCTGTTCGGGGCGCGCGGAAACTTGCGCCCGACCTCGGCCAGCGTCGCGCAGGACATTTCCTTCTGTCCGAGCGCCGCCAGCGATTGGCCGAGCCGCAGCAGCGCCTCCGGCGCCTTGGCATGGGTCGCCGTGCTTGGTCGAAAGGTCGAGGAACGCCTGCGCCGCCGCGTCGTAGCGCTGGCGCTGGAACAGGCTCTCGCCGAGCCAGAACTGGGCGTCGGGCGCCAGCCGGTCGCTCGGATACTTGGACAGGAAGGTCTGGAAGGCGCTTTCGGCCAATGCGTAGTCCTTGCGCAGAATGTAGCCGTAGCCGAGATCGTACTGATCCCGCGGCGTATCCGACGGCGGCGCGACCGCGGCCAGCGCGCCGGTGGCGCTCGGGTTGCGGCCCGGAGGCGGCGGCAACGGCTGCCCGAAACGGCGGCGGTAGCGCTGTCCCAGAAATCGGCAGGCTAGCGCCGTTCCGGCACGGATACGAGGTGGGATTGCTCCGGATGCCGCTGGCCAGCGTCGACAAATCGAGCGGGCCGCCCGACGGTGCGCCCGCCCGGCGCGCCGATCGGCGGGCTCGGCCTCGATGATCGGCGGCGGCTCGCCTGGAACGCCGGCGAGGGTGCCAAGGGTGCGCGGCGCACCCGGCGCATTCGGATGCTGCGACGGATCGAACACGTCGGCGCGGCGGCCAGGCGACCGGCGGCGGACGGCGTCGGCGCGATGGACCGGCGGCGGCAACGGCTGGGCGCGACGGCTGGCGGCAACGGCTGAGCGGCCGGCTGCCTCACCGGCGGCGGCCGCCACCGACTTCCATGCGTTCGATCTGCGCCTCGAGCTGCCGGTTGCGGAACTGCAATTGCTCGATCGTGCCGGTGAGCTGGCGGATTTGCGCTTCCAGGCGCTCGATGCGCACCACCTGCTCGGTTGGCGACGGCTGGCCGATCTGACCTGTCGTGTCCTCGGGGCGGAGCAGATGTCGCCCCGGCTGAACATGCGATCGAGGAACCACGGCGAATTGCGGTCCTGTGCCGACCGCTGCGGTGCGCAGCCGTCAACGCTCCGGCCAAAGCCAGCGCTGCGGCGTGCGCGAGCAATCGGGCGGTTCATGGCCAGCCAAATCGAGCATTGTCGTGGATTTTAGCATACCGGGCCGATCAAGACCAAAGTGTGACTTTGCCGCGGTGGACTGCGCCAAACGCAAGCCGGCGCCGCTCAGGCGCCGGATGTCATTTGCAAAGGGCGCAGCACCGTCTACGAGGTGGCGCCGAGCACGGTGACCGCGCGGCGGTTCTGCGACCAGCAGGAGATGTCGTTGCAGACCGCGACCGGCCGCTCCTTGCCGTAGGAGACGGTGCGCATGCGCGACGCCTCGACGCCGCGCGCGACGAGATAGTCGCGCACCGCCTGCGCGCGGCGGGCGCCCAGCGCGATGTTGTACTCGCGCGTGCCGCGTTCGTCGGCATGGCCTTCGATGGTGAACGCATAGGTGCGATAGTTCTGCAGCCACTGCGCCTGCTTCTCGAGCGTGCCGCGCGCCTGCGGCGTCAGTTCCGAGGAATCGATCTCGAAGAACACGCGGTCGCCGACGTTGACGACGAAGTCCTGCTGGCTGCCCGGAGTGGCGACGCCGGCCGACGCCAGCGAGTCGTTCGCCGGCTTGTTCGCGCAGGCCGACATGGCCAGCGCCGCCATCAGCACGGCCGCCAGCCCCGCACCGCGGACCATACGGTTCATTCTGGTCATTCCGGTGCCTCCATACGCACGTTACCGGACATGGGCTCAGGTTATGGGCTCAGGTCTAGCAGGTGGTTCGTTAAACGAACGTTCCGTCAACCTTGACGCGGCGTTGTCGCGACCCGGAAAATCGCCCCGAACGTCGAAACGTCCCGTCATGGTTAATGGGCGATGAACGTGTCGCTCTTGTGGCACCTGCAGGCGCTTATGACAACAGCGGCGACCAGGCCGGATCCGAGGCAAAACCTGGGGTTTGGACCCGTTGCTCGTTGCGGCCGGTGATATCCACCGTGTAGAGCGACGGGCCGGCGCTGCCGCCGGGATCGCGGAAGAACATCAGCACGCGGCCGTTCGGGGCAAAGGTCGGGCCCTCGTTGTGGAACCCCTCGGTCAGGATGCGCTCGCCCGATCCGTCGGGCTTCATGATGCCGATCGCGAAGCTGCCGCGCCCAGCTTGGTGAAGGCGATGGCGTCGCCGCGCGGCGACCACACCGGCGTCGAATACGAGCCCTCGCCGAAGCTGATGCGCTGCGCCGGACCGCCGCCCGCGCTCATGATGTAGATCTGCTGCGAGCCGCCGCGGTCGCTTTCGAAGCAGATGCGCGCACCGTCCGGCGAATAGGACGGCGCGGTGTCGATCGCGGCGGTATCGGTCAGCCGCGTGGTCGTTCTTCGAGCGCAGATCGAGCACGTAGAGGTTGGAGTTGCTGCCCTGCTGCAGACTCATGATCACGCGCTGGCCGTCCGGAGAGAAGCGCGGCGCGAAGCTCATGCCGGGAAAGTTGCCGACCACCTCGCTCTGGCCGGTCTCGATGTTGAGCAGCAACACCCGCGGCTCGCGCGAGCCGAACGACATGTAGGTGATTTCCTGCGTCGACGGCGAGAACCGCGGCGTCAGCACGAGATCGTCGCCGCGCGTCAGGTAGCGCACGTTGGCGCCGTCCTGATCCATGATGGCGAGCCGCTTGACGCGCCGCTCCTTCGGACCGAACTCGTCGACGAACACCACGCGGCTGTCGAAGTAGCCCTTGTCGCCGGTCAGCCGCTCGTAGATCGCGTCGGAGATGATGTGGGCGATGCGGCGCCAGTTGTCCGGCACGGTGAAGTACTGCTGGCCGGTCAGTTGCTGCGCCGGAGAACACATCCCACAAGCCGAAACTCGGCCTTCAGCCGGCCGTCGGTCTGGCGCGTCAGCCGGCCGGTCACCAGCGCCTGCGCGTTGATGGTGCGCCAGTCGGCAAAGCGCGGCAGCGTGTCGATGTTGGCGATGCGCTCGATGTAGGCCGCCTGATCGATCGGCGCGAACAGGCCGGAGCGCCTGAGGTTGGCGGTGATCACCTGCGTGACATTGCGCGCCGATGTCGCCGTCCTGCGGCGCCACGCCGACGAAATCCGGCAGCGCGATCGGCATCGGCTGCACGTTGCCTTGCGTGACGTCGATGCTGACGACGGCCGCGGCGGAGCGCGGACGGCCAGCGGCCACGGCGCCGACGCCGCACGCCGCGCGAGCAGCTGCGCCGGCTCAGCAACGCCGGCCCGCTTTGTCACAGAGGTCGTCGATCATGGATGCACGTATCCTGAAACTGGCTCGTCAGCCCCGGAACATATCACGCGGGTCGAAGGTGATTTCGATTTCCTTCCACAGATCGTAGGTCGTCGGCGACAGCATGTTGAACGGCTGACCATGGAACAGCGCGCGGATGGCGCTGTCGCGCGCGCTCTCGAACATCGGCCCGCGGCCGGTGGTCAGCACCATCGGCGGACCGGCGAGCCGCGCCGTCGCGGCTGAGCAGGACGCGGAATTCTCACGATCAGCTCTTCCGGATTCTGCACGCCGGCCGGCGGATTCCACAGTTGCATGAGTCCGCGCGCGCAGCGCATCGAGTTCGCTCTGCGACAGCTTGGCCGCGCTGCCGCTGCGCACGCCGAGCGACGCCGGCGCCGGCGCCAGCGCCTCGCCGGTCGCGGCCAGCCGCTGCGGTTCGCGCTTGTCGAGCAGCGCTGCGATCTGATTCGGATCGAACTTCGGCTGCTGCTGTTGTTGCTTCTGCTGCTCAGCCTTGGCCTTTTTCGCCTCGGCCTGCTTGCGCGCCTCTTCCTTCTTCAGCGCCTCGGCGATCGGATCGACCTTGGCGGCTTCTTTTCAGGCTTCTGCTCCGGCGCGGCTTCGGCTCCGGTAGCGGCGGCAGGCGGCGGCTCTGACGCCGCGGTCTTGACCTCCTGCTTCTTGGCGATCTTCGCGACCGCGTCGTCTGCCGGATTGGGCTCGCCGATCTTCTCGACCGGCGGCTTGGTGTCCGCCGACCTTCTGGGCGTTCTTGACGCCCTTGGTGAGTTCGGAGAATTGCTTGTCCGAGATGATGTCGACCGGCAGCGCATCGGTCGGCGCGGCCTCGAGCGGTCGCGCCGAAAACGAGATCAGCCCCCACAGCAGCAGGGCGGCGTGCGCGAGCGCCGAAATGGTCAGACCTGTCTTCATCTCAGGCGGTTTCACGAGCCCTGCTCCACCTCCGTCACCAGCGCGACCCGGCGGAAGCCGGCGGCGGACAGGCGGCCCATCACCTTCATCACGGTACCATATTCCACGTTACGATCGCCGCGCACGTAGATCCGCTCGTCGTTGCCGCCGCGCGCCTCGGTAATGGCCTTGAGCTTGGGCACCAGTTCGTCGAGCGTGAATCTCGGAATTCTGCAGGAAAACCTGACCCTTGGTGTTGACCGACACGGCCAGCGGCTCCTTGTCGGCGGCGTCGAGGCTTGACGCCTGGGTCTGCGGCAGATCGATCGGCACGCCGACCGTGAGCAGCGGCGCCGACACCATGAAGATGATCAGCAGCACCAGCATCACGTCGACCATCGGCGTGACGTTGATCTCGCTCATCACCGGGTTGCGCCGATGCCGCCGCTTGCCGAACGCCCCCGAATGCGCGCCACCGCTGATCGCCATGACGCCCCCCTTACGCGCGCTCGTCGATCTGCCGCGACAGGATCGCGGAGAACTCGTCGGCAAAGCCCTCGAGGCGCTGGGCCTGCCGGTTCACCTCGGAAATGAACTTGTTGTAGAAAATGGTCGCCGGTATGGCCGCGATGAGGCCGATTGCGGTCGCAAACAGCGCCTCCGCGATGCCCGGCGCCACCACCGCGAGCGAGGTGTTCTTCGAGGCGGCAATCGACTGAAAGCTCGTCATGATGCCCCAGACCGTGCCGAACAGGCCGATGAACGGGCCGGCCGAGCCCACCGTCGCCAGCACCAGCAGGCGGCGCTCCAGGCGCTCGATTTCGCGCGCGATGGTCACGTCCATCACCTTCTCGATGCGGGTCTGCAAGGCCCGCGAACGACCGCGTCTGGCTCTCGAAGCTGCGCTTCCACTCGCGCATGGCGGCAACAAACAGCGCCGCCATCGAATGGGTCGGGCGCGCCGACAGCGTGCGATAGAGCTCCTCCAGCGACTGCCCCGACCAGAACGCCTGCTCGAACCGGTCCATCGCCTTGCGGGTGCGCGAATAGAGCAGGATCTTGTCGATCACGATCGCCCAGACCCAGACCGAGGCGAGCAGCAGGCCGACCATCACCGACTTGACCAGCCAGTGGGCCTGCCAGAACAGGGCGAACAGCGACAGATCGGAGGAGGTCAGCGGCAGCACCGATTGCGCCACCTCGCCAGGATTCATCGTCTATGCCCTCCGCGCCGAACCCGGCCGCCGGACGGGCGAATCGGACCGTTCCAAATCGTCGGCCGAGGACCGGCGCGCGCTCCGCAGGACAAATGGGTCAATGCGGCTGCGCACTGCGCATCCCGCCGCAAGACCCTGCATTTCGCGAAATCGTCCCGCCGTCCGCACCCGGCAGACGGCCAGAAAATCCCGCCAAACGTGACCAAACTAGGGCGCACGACCGGTCATCGCAGCCCCTAGGCAGCGCTATTTGGGTTAATGCTCGGTTACCATCACGCGCTTATTCCCGATCCTCGCCTCAGTGCAAGCCCCGACGAACGTCGGCTCAAGGCTGTTCCGGCCGGAACAACGCGAACAGTTGCCGCGTGGAGCCGCGGCATCGTGGCGCGCAACCGACCGGGCCGACACCGCGCCGCCTGCTCAGAATAGCAGCGCCCGCCGCGGTGCCACCGCGGCGGGCGCTTTCCCGAATCGAACCGAGCAACGTCAGGCTTGCGGACGCTCCTCGGGATTGCCGCGGTTGCGCCGCTCGGCCATGAACTGGTCGAACTCGGCCTTGTCCTTGGCCATCCGCAGCCGGTCGAGGAAATCGCGGAACTCGCGTTCCTCCTCTTCCAGCCGCCGGAGCGTCTCGGTGCGATATTCGTCGAACGCGCGGTTGCCGCTCGCGCGCTGCATCGGCTGCCACCAGGTACCGGCGCGCGCGCATGGTCCGGCCTGCTCATTGCCAGCGGCTCAGGCCGCCGCCCTTCCAGCAGCTCATTCGTCCACTCCATAGCAGGAAGGCCAGGATCGCCAGCCCGAGCGGCCAGTACACGATGAAGGCCAGGACCAGGAGCGGCGATCCAGGCCGGCTTTCCCAGCTCATCGAGCTTGGCGACGATAGGCATGGCGAACCTCGCGTGTGAATGTAAATAACATTTACATAGCTAGCGCCACACTGGGCGCCTGTCAAGCCGTCATGCGGGCTTCGTTGGGTCAGGCGCTCTCCGCGCTGGTGAGCGCTCTTCCCGCGCCCAAGTTTTTCTGCGCGCTTTTCCGCACGGGCGGTTAAATGGGAGCCTGCGCCTGCCGCGCAAGCAGCGGGGCAAATGTTTCGTCCCCGTCTCACGGCGCCGGACCAAGCGGCTCCGGCAGGCCGAGCCCGCGCAGATAAAGCAGCACGCCGGCCTCCAGCAGTTCCTCGGGCGTCATCGGCAGCCGCCGGCGCGCGGCATCGCCGCGCCCGAACAGCGAGGCGATGCCGTGCGACAGCGCCCAGATGTGCAGCGCCATCATCAGCACCGGCGGCCGCTGCGCTGCCGGCATGGTCGCGACCAGCACCTCGGTCGCGTTGCGCAGCACGCCGAAGGCTCGTTCGCCGGCGTCGCGCAGTTCCGGGTTGCTGTCGAGCGGAACGCCGGCCTCGAACATGGCCGAGTAGTACGCCGGCTCGCGTGCGCGCGAACTCGAGATACGCCTTGCCGAGCCGCTCGAAGGCCGCGGAACGGATCGGGCGGCCATCGTCCCAGGCGCGCGTCAGCGCCGCTTCGAACAGCTCGAAGCCGCGACGCGCCGACATCGGACATGAGTTCGTCGCGGTCGCGATAGTGCCGGTACGGTGCTGCCGGGACTGACGCCGGCCCAGCGCGCCGCCTCCGCGAAGGTGAAGCCGGCCGGCCCTTTCTTGGCGATCAGTTCGAGCGCGGCGCGGATCAGCGTTTCCTTCAGATTGCCGTGGTGATAGCCGCGAGGCCCGCCGCCCTGCTTTGACCAGCTCATGTAAAGAGCCTTTACATGACGGCAGGCGCGGCGTCGACAGCGTTCGTCACCCGCCGACAGCCCGACTGGCCGTCGGCACGCTCATGATCGGCCTGCATGGCGATCCGCAGCGCCTTCGGGATCGGCCGCGCCCGCCCGCCGGACACGAACGCGACCTGCACGCGTCGCCTCGACCAGCGTCTCGCCGTCGCGCATCACGCGCTGATGCAGCATCACCGAAGCGCCCTTCACCTCCTGCGGCTCGGTGACGATCGTCGAGCACGTCGTCCATGCGCGCGGGCTTGCGGAAATCGATCTGCATCGAGCGCACCACGAAGGCAAAGCCCGGCGCCTCCTTCTGCGCCTCCTCGAACAGGGCGCGCTGATCGGCGCCGAGCAGGCGCAGGTAGTTGCTGCGGCCGCGCTCCATGAAGCGCAGATAGCTCGCGTGATAGACGACGCCGGAAAAGTCGGTGTCCTCGTAATAGACGCGCACCGGCTGCTGATGCCGGCCGTCGCGGATCGCGCCGTCGAGCGCCTGGAATGCGTGGTCATGCCTGTATCGACTTTATGCGCATCGCGTCTGAATCGAAGCGCCGGAATTCGGCCCGGTTCGCGTTGACAGTACACCCCGCCGCTGCGCCGCGCGAACCGCGGGACCTCCAACCGCTTGACTCATATCAATGTTTCGCTCCGGCTCTGGCTGCTTCAGTGGGCGCCGCATGAGCAAAATCCACGGTCGACCCATGAACGATGAGCCGGTGCTGATCAGCAGGCGACCGGGCGAGCGACTGGAACTCTCCGCCCACGGCTCATGGACCGCGGCCCACGCCGACGCGCTGGAGCGGCAGGTGCCGCGGCCACGGCCGAGATCGACAGCATCGCGACGCACTGTCGATCGACCTTGCGGGCGTGCGCGAGCTCGACACGCTCGGCGCCTGGCTGCTTGGAGCGCATGCTCCGGCGCGCGCAGCGAGACGGCCGCAGAGGCGGAGTTTGTCCGGAGTGCCCGGCGACTATCCGCGGCCTGCTCGACGAGGTGCACCAGGTCAACCGCCGGCCGGCGCCGGCGCCGCGCCGACGCACAACCGGCTCATGCGGCACTCGACGCGATCGGCCGCGCCACGCGTCGAACCTTCAGGCCAGCCTGCGACATCTTCCTGACAGATGTTCGGTGCGCTGAGCGCGGCGCTGCTGCGCGTGCTGCTGCGCCCGCGCAGCCTGCGCTCACCTCGGCGGTGCATCACCTCGACCGCGTCGGCTGGCAGGCGGTGCCGATCATCCTGCTGATCACCTTCCTGATCGGCTGCATCATCGCGCAGCAGGGCTTCTTCCATTTCCGCAAGTTCGGCGCCGACGCCTACGTCGTCGACATGGTCGGCATCCTGGTGCTGCGCGAACTCGGCGTGCTGATCGTCGCGATCATGGTGGCCGGCCGCTCCGGCAGCGCCTACACCGCCGAGCTCGGCTCGATGAAGATGCGCGAGGAGATCGACGCGCTGCGCACCATGGGTTTCGATCCGGTCGAGGTGCTGATCCTGCCGCGCGTGCTCGCGCTGGTCATCGCGCTGCCGATCCTCGACCTTCCTCGGCTCGATGGCCGCGCTCTACGGCGGCGGCCTGGTGGCCTGGCTCTATGGCGACATGAGCCCGGCGATCTTCATCGCGCGCCTGCGCGAGGCGATCTCGGTGACGCATTTCCAGGTCGGCATGATCAAGGCGCCGTTCATGGCGCTGGTGATCGGCGTCGTCGCCTGCAGCGAAGGGCTGCAGGTCAAGGGCAGCGCCGAATCGCTCGGCCTGCAGACCACGACCTCGGTGGTGAAGTCGATCTTCCTGGTGATCGTGCTCGACGGCGTGTTCGCGATCTTCTTTGCCTCGATCGGGATGTGACCGATGGACGCCGCCGCGCCGATCCGATCGTCATCCGCGTGCGCGATCTCGTCGTCGGATTCGGCGAGCAGATCGTGCTCGACCATCTGTCGCTCGACGTCCGGCGCGGCGAGATCCTGGGCTTCGTCGGCGCCTCCGGCAGCGGCAAGTCGGTGCTGCTGCGCACCATCATCGGGCTCATTCCCAAGCGCGAGGGCAGCATCGAGGTCGCCGGCATGAATCTCGACAACGCCACGCTCGAGGAGATCCGCGCCATCGGCCGGCGCTGGGGCATCCTGTTCCAGCAGGGCGCGCTGTTCTCCTCGCTGACGGTGCGGCAGAACGTGCAGTTCCCGATGCGCGAGAACCTGACGCTCTCGCCGCGAGCTGCTCGACGAGACTGGCGATGGCCAAGCTCGAAATGGTCGGGCTCGAGCCCGAGGACGCCGACAAGTTTCCCGTCCGAGCTCTCCGGCGGCATGACCAAGCGCGTGGCGCTCGCCCGCGCGCTCGCGCTCGATCCGGAAATCCTGTTCCTCGACGAGCCGACCTCCGGGCTCGATCCGATCTCGGGCGGCGACTTCGATTCGCTGATCAAGACGCTGCAGCGGACGCTCGGCTTCACCGTCTTCATGGTGACCCACGATCTCGACAGCCTGCACACGGTCTGCGACCGCGTCGCGGTGCTGGCCGACGGCAAGATCGTGGTCGAAGGACCGATGTCCAGCGGTGCTCGCCTCGGAGCATCCCTGGGTGAAGGCCTATTTCCGCGGCAAGCGCACCCGCGTGCAGGCGCCACGCCGTCGAACTGAGGCCGGACCATGGAAACACGCGCGCCCTATGCCCTGATCGGATTGTTCGTGCTCGCCGTCATCGCGGCGGTGTTCGGCTTCGTCTACTGGCTGCACAACACCGGCGGCCTGGGCGAGCGCGCCGATCTACCGCGTGCGCTTCGAGAACACCGTGTCCGGCATGCTGATCGGCTCGGCCGTGCTGTTCAACGGCATCCGGGTCGGCGAGGTCACCGACCTCACGCTCGATCCGCAGAACCCGAACCAGGTCACGGCGACGATCGCGGTCGCCGCCGGCACGCCGGTGCGCGCCGACACCAAGGCCAGCATCGACTTCCAGGGCCTGACCGGCGTCGCCGTCGTCACGCTCAACGGCGGCGATCCGGCGTCGCCGCTGCTCACGGCCGAGCGGCGGCGAGCCCGCCGCTGCTGGTGGCCGATCCGCTCGCCGGCCAGAACATGACGCAGGCCGCGCGCACCGTGCTGCAGCGGCTCGACACGATCCTGTCGGAAAACTCCGACGCGCTCAAAAACACGATCAGCAATCTCAGCACGTTCTCGGATGCGCTGGCGCGCAATTCCAACCGGGTCGACGGCATCGTCGCCGGCCTCGAGCGCATGACCGGCGGCGGCGCCGCCGCCGCCACCGTGAGTCTACGACCTGACCGCGCCGCGCACGTTCCCGCCGCCGAGCAAGGCCGCCGAGGCGCAGCTCACCATCGCCGAGCCGACCGCGCGTGCTGCTGCTCGACACGCCAGAAGATCCTGGTGCGTCCGGACAGCGCCGGAAGACCCGAGCTTCGAGACGGCGCGCTGGAGCGACAGCTGCGGCAAGCTGATCCAGGCGAAGCTTGTCCAGAGCTTCGAGAACTCGAAGTATCTGGCCGCCGTGGCGCGTCCGATGGACGGGCTCAACAGCGACTACCAGCTGCTGATCGAAATCCGCACGTTCCAGGTATCGACCGCGCCCGAGCCGACGGCGGTGGTCGAACTGTCGGCCAAGCTCGTCGGCGAGGACGGCCGCATCAAGGCATCGCGCGTGTTCCGCAGCGACGTGCCGACCAAGATCACCGACGCGACCGCGGCCGCCGCTGCGCTCAACGAGGCGTTCGGCAAGGTCGCGAAGGACGTCGTGATCTGGGCCGCCGGCACGATCGACGGTGATCTGACGGACGCGTGCCGCCGTCGTTCAGCGCCAGGGAACCTCCTTCTCCATCGCCGCCTCCCAGTTGCGGCCGTCGAAGCGCTTGGGCGCGATCGCGAGCGTGTCGAAATCATCCAGGCAGCGCGCGTTGACGTCGATCTTGTCGGGATCGGAGCGCGGCACATAGAACGGATGGATGCCGCACACCCGGCAGAAGGTGTGCTTGGCGACGCCGGTGTTGAACTGGTAGGTGGCGAGATCGTCCTTGCCGCTCAGCAGTTCGAACCGCTCGGGCGGCACGATCAGGTGCCAGATGCCCTTCTTGGTGCAGATCGAGCAGTTGCAGATCGTGACGCCATCGAGGTCGGCGGTGACGCGGAAGCGTACCCGGCCGCAATGGCAGCCGCCTTCCATGGTCTCTCATCGCTGAAACTCCGCGTCGATATCCCGGCGCCCGTCGAGGACACGCACGATGATAATGCGATCCGGCTCGACCGTGTAAAAGATCACATACGCTCCAGTCACAATGCTTCGCAATCCTGGGCGCCAAGGTGCAGCGGTCGCGGCCGATGAAAGGAAAGCGCCGAAGGTTTTCAAGCTTGCGATCGATGTCGCGGATCAGCGCGTCGGCCGCGGCAGCATTTCGTTCGGCCAGATATCGATCGATCTGCAGGAGATCGGCGTCGGCCCGATCCGAAACGAATATCTTCATTCAGCTATGATGGTGAGCGCGCCGGGCGTGCCCTACGCAGGAATTCACCGAAATCCCATTCGCGAACTCGACCAGCCTCGACATCTTGCATGCCTTGGTCGACGTCCTGCCTGAAGCGCCCGAAATTTCTCTGCCTGTTCCAGGAGATAGGCGACGGCGGGCTCGCGGAGCTCCTCTGGAAGCAGCTCGAGAGCAGCGGCAGCCTTTTCGGTGATATCGCTCATGTTTGAATTCTAGCACGCGCCGAGACGGCGCGAAACGCAACCTGGAACGAATGCACTACGCAGCCACAGTGCCGCGCAGCGTCACCAGCACGATCTCCGGCGGCACGCCGAGGCGCAACGGCAGGATGCTGCAGCCGAGCCCGCCCGACACGATCAACTCGCCGGGCTCGCGCACGTGCCCGTAGGCGAAGCGGTTGCCGTACATCGAGGGCACCACCGGCGACCATCCGAACAGCCGCAGTTGTCCGCCGTGAGTGTGGCCGCTGAGCGTCAGCGCGACGCGGCGGGGCACGCGCATCGCGATATCGGGCTCATGCGCAAGCAGGATGACCGGCGCTTCGTCGGTCACCTTGGCAAGCGTGCCGTCGAGATCGTCGACGCCGATGTTGCGGCCGGGATGCAAGCGACGCGACGGCCAGAACGCGACCTGATCGCCAAGGCCTGCGAGCCAGAACGCGGTGCCGTCCTTGCTGAGCCGCGTCACCTCGTTGTCGTAGACCGGGATGCCTGTCGCCTCGATCGCGCGGCGGCTCGCCGGCGGCCCCTGCCAGGATTGCTGCGCGGCGCGATCGGACCACCATTCGTGATTGCCTAGGATCGCATGCACGCCGAGCGGCGCGCGCAGGCCTGCGAGCAAAGCGGCCCATTCCTCCATAGGAACGAAGCCGGTCACGAACCGGTGGCCGGCGGTGTAATCGCCGAGCAGCAGGATGATGTCGGCGCCGAGCGCATTGGTGGTCTCGACGATCGACTTTATCCGCTCGGGCGGCATCCACGGGTGGCAGGCATGGATGTCGGCCAGCACCGCCATGGTGAGTTCGAACCCGCGCGGCCAGCGCTCGGAGCGCAGGTCGTAGCGCGTGATCCGGGGCTTGAGGAACGTCTCGGCGAGCGCATAGCCGCCGGTCGCTACGCCCGCGGCGCCAAGGGCTGCGAACCACTGCAGGAATTGCCGGCGCGTGATCATGGTGGGGGAGTGAACGACGAAACCGTGTGCGAACCGTGAACGCTACGTCATTCCGGGACAGCGCGCAGCGCTGGACCCGGACGCCGGCACCGTCATTCCGGGGCCGGCCGAAGGCCGGAACCCGGAATCCAGAGCGACAATGCAAGCGCTTGCCGGGTGCTCTGGATTCCGGGTTCGCGAGCTTCGCCCGCGCTCCGGAATGACAGCCGGGAATCGGCCGCGTCCCGGAATGACGGCGCTATTCCTCCTCGTCCGGGCCGAACAGGCCGAACTGCGCGGGATCGCGCACGGGCTCGGCGAGGCCGAGGTGGCGGAAGGCGTGACCAGTGATCAGGCGCCCGCGCGGGGTGCGCTGGAGCAGGCCCTTCTGGATCAGGAACGGCTCGATGATCTCCTCGATGGCGTCGCGCGGCTCCGACAGCGCTGCGGCCAGCGTCTCGACGCCGACCGGGCCGCCGCCGTAGTGCTCGGCGATGGTCGTGAGATAGCGGCGGTCCATGGCGTCGAGGCCCGCGGCATCCACCTCCAGCTCGATCAGCGCGCGGTCGGCAAGCGCGCGGTCGATCCGGTCGGCCTTGCCGACATGGGCGAAGTCGCGCACGCGGCGAAGCAGCCGCCCCGCGATGCGCGGCGTGCCGCGCGAGCGGCGCGCGATCTCGTTCGCGCCATCCGGGGTCATGCCGATGCCGAGCACGCGCGCGCCGCGGTTGACGATCTCCTCGAGCTCGGCCTCGGTGTAGAAGTTGAGCCGCACCGGGATGCCGAAGCGGTCGCGCAGCGGATTGGTCAGCAGGCCAGCGCGCGTGGTGGCGCCGACCAGCGTGAACTTCGACAGATCGATCTTGACCGAGCGCGCCGCCGGCCCCTCGCCGATGATGAGGTCGAGCTGGAAGTCCTCCATTGCCGGATAGAGCACCTCCTCGACCGCCGGGTTGAGCCGGTGAATTTCGTCGATGAACAGCACGTCGCGGTCTTCGAGATTGGTGAGCAGGGCCGCGAGATCGCCGGCCTTGGCGATCACCGGCCCGGAGGTGGCGCGGAAGTTGACGCCGAGTTCGCGCGCCACGATCTGCGCCAGCGTGGTCTTGCCGAGCCCAGGCGGGCCCACGAACAGCACGTGGTCGAGCGCCTCCTTGCGGGCGCGCGCCGCTTCGATGAACACGCGCGAGGTTGGCGCGCGCCTGCTGCTGACCGATGAACTCGGCGAGCCGCTGCGGCCGCAGCGACAGCTCGGCGCCGTCGTCCTCGCGGCGCTCGGGCGTGACCAGTCGGCGGGGAGGCGTGCCCAACGGTCAGTTTCCTCGCTCGCGGCTGTATTTGTTCGGAAGCAACTCGCCGATGCCGACCACTTGCGGCCCGTCCGGGCCGGGAACGATCACCCGCGTGTTGCGATCGTAGTCCCAGATCAATTCGCGGCAGGCGCCACACGGCGACACCACGGCGATCGGGCGACCCTGCTCGTCCGGCGCCGGATGGCGCACCGCGACGATGGTGTCGATACCGACCTCGCCCAGCGTGACCGCCTGGCCGAGCGCCACCGCCTCGGCGCAGACCGCCATGCGGCCGAGGTAGGCGTCGAGGCTGACCCCGGTGAACACCTTGCCCGAGCGCAGCCGGATCGCCGCCCCGACCTCCTGCCAGTCGTAGCGATAGCGCTTGCGGATCGCCTCGGACGCCGCCTCGACGAGTTCGCGGTCGGCCTTGCTCAACATGCACACTCCGTCACTTCGAAAGCTCCTTCAACCCAAGCCGGATGAGCTGCGCGGTCTCGGCGCCCTCACCCGCGCTCCGACACGCCGCTGCGATTGCGGCGGCCGCCTGCGGCTGGCCGTAGCCGAGATTGACCAGCGCTGACACCGCATCGAGCACCGGCTGCGGCGCGCGCCTGTCCGACACCGCGCCCGAGAGCCGCATCACGGCGGGGTCGATGTCGGCGTAGGCCGGCGCCTTGTCCTTCAGTTCGATGACGATGCGCTCGGCGACCTTCGGCCCGACGCCCGGTGCGCGTTTGATCGCGGCCTTGTCGCCGATGGCGATCGCCGCCGCAAGGTCACCCGTCTTGAACGTGCCGAGCACCGACAGCGCGACCTTGGCGCCGACGCCCTGCACGGTCTGCAGCAGGCGGAACCATTCGCGCTCGACGTCCGACAGAAAGCCGAACAACCTGATCTGATCCTCGCGCACGTACGTCTCGATCGAGAGCGTCGCGGGCTCGCCCTGCGCCGGCAGCGCCTGCAGCGTGCGCGCCGAGCAATGCACGAGATAGCCCACGCCCTGCACGTCGAGGACGATGAAGTCCTCGCCGTAGCTGTCGATCACGCCTCTGAGCTTGCCGATCATCGAGTCTCGCTTCGGCCCAACCGTGCCGCCGCCATCACACCCGAGCAAGTGATTCTGCGCTAGGGTACCGTGCCCGGGCCGTTGCAGGGAGGTTTGGATGGCCGACAATTTTCTGGCGATGTTCGAGCAGGCCTGGCGCCCGCTAAACCCCGATGTCGCCTCGATCCTCGCGACCATCTACACCAAGAACAAGGATTTCAAGCCGCTTCCCCAGATGACGCCGGCCGAGGCGCGCGCCGCGGTCGCCACCATGTACGCGATCTTCAATTATGGCCCGCCAGCCCTGCCGCACATCGAGCAGCGCGTCATTCCTGCCGCGAGCGGCCCGATCCGGGTGCGCATCTACGATCCGGGGGTGCCGGCGCCGGCGCCCACGATCGTCTATTTCCACGGCGGCGGCTGGGTGCTGAACGACATCGACAATTATGACGGCGTGACGCGGCAGCTGGCCCATCGCTCGGGCATGCGCGTGCTGAGCGTCGACTATGCGCTTGCGCCGGAGCATCCATTCCCGGTGCCGCTGCAGGACTGCGTCGCAGCCGTCCGCTGGGCGGCGCGCGAGGGCGCTTCGCTCGGCATCGATCCGAACCGGATTTCACTCGCCGGCAACTCAGCCGGCGCCAACCTTGCGCTCGCGACCTGCCTCGCGCTGCGCGAGGCCGGCGGGCCGGCGCTGCGCTGCGCGGCCTTGATCTACGGCTGCTATTCGACCTCGACCGACGCCCCGACCTACCAGGAGTACGGCTCCGGCGCCTATTTCATGAGCACGGCCGACGTGAAGTGGTACTGGAAGCAGTACCTCGGCGATGCGGTCGCGCATCCGGACCCGCTCGCGGCGCCGCTGCTCGCAAACCTCACCGGCCTGCCGCCGCTCTATGTCACCGCGTCCGAATTCGACGTGCTGCGCGACGATTCCGAAAAGCTCGTGCAGAAGCTCAAGGCCGCCGGCATCAACGTCGAATTCCAGCTGTGGAAGGGCATGATCCACGCCGCGGTCAACCTGATGGGCTGGATCGGGGCGATGGGCCCGAACATGGATCAGGTCGGCGCGTTCCTGAAGCGGAACACGTAATACCAACGGCGCCAATTTCTCACACGTCATGCCCGCGCTTGTCGCGGGCATCCACGTCTCGCTTGCTGAACTGAATCAAAGACGTGCATGGCCGGGACGGAGCCCGGCCATGACGGCGTGGAAAGTCATCGTCACGCGCCGTCGGTATCAGTCCGAAGGCCGCCGGCGATCACTGGCCGGCGGCAAGCCGCAGCCGCGCGCTCGTCCGGTGGTGGGCGTGGCAGACCGCGATGGCGAGCGCGTCGGCCGCGTCGTGGGTCGGCGGATCGGCCTTCGGCAGCAGCACGCGCAGCATCAGGCGGATCTGCTCCTTCTCGGCGTGGCCCGCGCCGACGATGGTCTTCTTCACGAGGTTCGGCGAGTACTCGGCGACCTCGATGCCGGCGCGCGCCGGTATCAGGAGTGCAATGCCGCGCGCCTGGCCGAGCTTGAGCGTTGCGCTGGCATCCTTGTTGACGAAGGTCGCTTCGACCGCGGCCTCCGCCGGGGCGAATTGCGCCATCACCTCGGCAAGCCCGTCGTGGATCGTGACGAGCCGACCCGCGAGCGCAATCCGGTCGCTGGTCGCGACCGACCCGCAGGCGACGTAGATCAGGCGGTTGCCTTCGACATCGATGACGCCCCAGCCGGTGCGGCGGAGTCCCGGGTCGATGCCAAGGATGCGAATCAGGCGGCCTGCCATGCGCCTTGAATAGCCGGAACGGCCGCTCCCCCGAAAGGGTCAGCCGCCGCGCACCCGCCCGCGCTGTGGATCGGGCGCCCGCGCTGCGAGCGCGACGCCTACGGCCGTTGCGGCGATGCCGATCATGGCGGCCGTGTCCGGCCATTCGCCCAGCACCGGTATCGCGATCAGCATGGCGAGCGGCGGCACGAGCGCCACGTACACCGACGCCCGCGCGGCCCCGAGACGGGTGACGGCGACGCCATAGAGGACAATGGCGATGACCCCCGAGAGCAATCCCTGCACCACCCCCTGCACGATCACGTCCCGCGCCAATCCGTGCTCCAGCGCGCGCAGCAGTGACGGCACGCCGACAGGGATCAGCATGATCGTCGACCACGCCGCCACGATCGCCGCGGCTTCGAGCGCCGACAGGCCGCTTCGCTTGAACGCATGGGTGTAGATCGCCCACATCAGCGCGCCGGCAAGCAGGAGGCCGTGCCCACGCCAGATATCGTCCGCGGCGAATACGCCGCGGCCGCCGATGGCAAAAATGCCTGCCGCGACCAGCGCAAGCCCGAGCCCGCGCCAGCGGCCCAGTGGCTCGCCGAAGACGAGGACCGCGATCAGCGCGACAAACAGCGGCATGGTGCCCGGCAGCAGCGGCCCGATGTCGGCCGCAGGCGCCTGCGCCATCGCATACGCGACAGTGATGAAGAACGGCGCGCCCGCGCCCATCAGCGAAACCAGCGTGATCGGCCCGATGGCCCTGGGCATGAGCCCGGTCCGCAGCAGGACTGGCAGGAACACCAGCGCCGGCACGCCGAAGCGAAGCAGGCCCACCGTCTCCGGATCGAGCGCGTGGGTGACGGCATGGCGGGTGCCGACGATCCAGCCTGCCCAGATCGCCACCGACCCGAGCGCCGCCGCAACGCCGATAGCGGCGCTGGGCCGACGCGCGCTCCGATCCAGGGACAGTGTTGCCATGCCATCCTCCGCAGGAGGATGGCATCATTGCGCCGGCAGTCAGGGTGTGTCCTGGCAAGTTCAAGCAGTTTGTGCTATAAAATTGGCGTTTTCTGCTACCATAGTCTCAATAGATAAATATAAATGCCAATATGGCCGTCCTCGACCAGATCGACCAGCGCATCCTGACCGCCCTGCAGGAGGACGGACGGCGCAGCAATGTCGAGGTGGCCGACCTCGCCGCGCTTTCGCCCTCGCCTTGCCTGCGACGCATCAAGCGGCTGCAGACCGAGGGCGTGATCCGCGGCTATCGCGCCGTGCTCGATCGCGACGCGGTCGGTCTCGCGCTGACGGTGTTCGTCGAAATCCGGGTCGACAAGCATTCGCGCGACAACGCGCGTGTCTTGCACGAGGCACTCCTGGCGATGCCGGAGGTGGTGTCCTGCCACCTCGTGTCCGGTGCGGCCGATTTCCTGGTCGAAATCGTAGTGCCCGACCTCAAGACCTACGAGACGCTGCTGACAGAGCGTCTGCTGGTGCTGCCGATGGTCGCCGACATCCGCTCCAATTTCGCGATCCGCCGGATCAAGAGCGACGCGCCGTTGCCGCTCGGCCACCTCGCCAAGCCAGACAAGAAGACGCCCTGACCTCTGCACCGGCATAACCGCTGCGCATGGCCGCCAATCGCGTTTGCCGCGGAGCACTGCTAGACCATGGGCGCCGGTACCGCCCGTGATCGAACTTCCCGACAGCGCGACCTTCGCGTCCGCCCTTGCCGAGCGCCGCTTCCTGGTGGCGGTCGCGGTATCCGCGCTGGCCGGGCTGGTGCGCGGCTTTTCCGGTTTCGGCGGCGCGATGATCTACATGCCGCTGATCGCGGCGGTGTATGACCCGCGCATCGCCGCGGTCACCATCCTGCTCGTCGATTTCGTCTCCACCACGCCGTTCGCGATCCGCGAGGTCCGGCGCTGCGTCTGGCGCGAGGTCATCCCGATTTCCATCGCCATGGCCGTCGGCGTTCCGTTCGGGACCTGGGCGCTGCTGGTGCTCGATCCGATCGTGCTGCGCTGGGCGATTGCGATCCTGGTGCTGAGCCTCCTGCCGTTGCTGGCATCCGGCTGGCGCTATCACGGTTCCCCAAGCATCCCCGTCACCTTTGCGGTCGGCCTGTTCTCCGGCGCGACCGCGGGCGCGGTCCAGATCGCAGGCCCGCCGGTGATCCTCTATTGGCTCGGCCGCGGCGACCGCGCCGTCACCGTCCGCGCCAACCTGATGGTGTTCTTCATGATCTGCGGCGTGGTCCTGATCGCGTCGTACGCCATCGAAGGGCTCTTCACCGCGCCGTCGCTTGCGCTCTCGCTGCTGCTCGGCATTCCCTATATGGCCGGGGTCGGCGCCGGTTCGCGGTTTTTCCTTGGCACGTCGGACCAGGTCTACCGACGCATCGCCTATCTGATCATCGCGGCGGCCGCCATTGTCAGCCTGCCGCTGCTCGACCCGCTGCTGCGCTGATCGGACGGCTGGGAATTCACGCCCGCGATGGCATAGCATCTGCGCCGCGATGCCGGGACACCAAACCAAACGAGGCCCGCGCCGGGCCGTCATCATTGGCGGCTCGATGTCGGGCCTGTTCACCGCGGCGTTCCTGCGCCAGATCGGCTGGCAGTGCGACGTCTACGAGCGCTCGGCCGTCGAGCTGGTCGGCCGCGGCGCCGGCATCACCACACATCCCGAGTTGATCGAGGCGCTTCAGAAGAGCGGCGCCGGCACGCAGGCGCTCGGCATCGAGGTGGAAAAGCGCATCGCGCTCGACCGCGACGGCCGCATCACCGACGAACGGCCCTTGCGGCAGGTCCTCACCTCGTGGGACCGGCTGCAGCGGCTGCTGCGCACGACCATTGACGAGACGCACTATCATCTCGGCCGCAGCTTCGAACGCGTCGACCAGGACGAGCGCGGCGTGCGCGTGCAATTCGCCGAAGGCCATGTCGAACACGCCGATCTCCTGGTCGGTGGCGACGGCATCCGCTCCGGCGTGCGCGCGCAGGTCGCGCCCGAGTTGCAGCCGATCTACGCCGGCTACTACATCTGGCGCGGCGCGCCGAACGAAATCGATCTCGCGCCGCGCACGCTGCGCGACATCTTTCCGTACTTCTGCTTCTACCTGCCCGAGCGGCAGCAGGTGATCACCTACCCGATCTCAGGCTTCAACGACGACCTGCGTCCGGGTCGCCGCCGCTACAATTTCATCTGGTACCGCGTCGCCGACGACGCGCGGATGAAAGAAATGTGCGTCGACGAAAACGGCGTGCAGCACGAATACTCGGTTCCGCCGCCATTGATCCGAAAGGACCTGATCGCGCAGATGCACGCCGATGCACGCGCGATCATGCCCGAGGTGATGCTCGACTGCGTGTTGAAAATTCCGCAGCCCTTCATCACCCCGATCTACGACTTCACGGCGCCATCGACGGTCTACGGGCGCGTCGCCATGGTCGGCGATGCCGCAGCGTCGGCGCGTCCGCACATGGGATTCGGCGTCGCCAAGGCCGGCGGCGACGCCGAGGCGCTGGCGCGGGCGCTGCGCGACCATGACGACGTCGATGCCGCGCTGAAAGCCTACAACGCCGAGCGCCAGCCGGTCGGCAACCATGTCGTGATGCACGGGCGCAAGCTCGGCACCCATCTCGGCGTCGACCTCAAGACCACGGACGACCGTCGGATGCATGAGCTGCTGCAGAACGACGGAGCGATGATGGACTGGATCGCGGTGCCGAACTTCCTCGCGGCCTATCGATGAGCGGCGATGAATTCGCCTGCTAGGCGGCGATGAATGAGCCCTCTCCCTGCGAGGCGGCAATGAATGTGCCCTCTCCCCTTGCGGGAGAGGGCTAACGTGAATCCGAAGCACGATCAGTTGGGTGAGGGGTTAGCGGACCATCATCAACCACCCCTCACCCAGTTCTTGCCCTGTCTCTCGACTGCGCTGCCCTCTCCCGCAAGGGGAGAGGGCACGACAAGCGGCGCCCTCGCCCGCTGCAAGCGCCGCCCCAAACGCACGGCCGGCGCCGCGTGTCACCCGCCTTGAATATGCTTCGAGTATGCTCGAAAAGCAGATATCGGCCGCAGTGGCTGATGGAACGGAACGTTGGGAGTGCAGCGGTAATGACGAAATTGGCAGCCTTCGCGGGCGTGTTTCTTCTTTGCGGCGCCGGAGCCGCTTCGGCTGCAAGCTTCGATTGCCGGAGTGCGTCGCGCCCCGACGAGATTGCGATTTGCGACAGCCGCGAGCTCTCGCAGCTCGACGTGAAGATGGCGACGCTTTACGACACCATTCTGAAGCTCGTCGGCATGGGCGTGCGCGGCAACCTGCAGGACCAGCAGCGCGCCTGGCTCAACGATCGCGCCGCCTGCGGCCCCGACCGCGGCTGCATCAGAAACCTCTACGAGGCCCGCATCCGAACGCTGGAAGCCGAGGTCGCCCGCATCTCGCGCAGCGGGCCGTAGCGATCCGGTCAGGCGCTCATCTTGGCGACGACGGCGTCGGAAACTTCGAAATTGGCATAGACGTTCTGCACGTCGTCGTTCTCCTCCAGCGCCGCGACCAGTTCGAGCAATTGCTCGCCCTTCTCGTCGTCGAGCGGCAATCGTGTTCTTCGGTTTCCAGACCAGCGCCGCCTTGCGCGGCTCGCCGAACTTCGCCTCCAGCACCTTGGCCACTTCGGCAAGCGAATCCGGCTCGGCATAGACCTCGTGGCCACTGTCGCTGGAGGCCACGTCCTCCGCACCGGCCTCGATCGCGGCCTCGAACATCTGCATCGGCGCTCGCCACCACCGCATCGAACTCGACCACGCCGACCCGGTCGAACATGAACGAGACCGCGCCGGTCTCGGCCATGTTGCCGCCGTTCTTGGTGAAGGTCGCACGCACGTCGCCGGCGGTGCGGTTGCGGTTGTCGGTCAGCACCTCGACGATGATCGCAACCCCGCCCGGCCCGTAGCCCTCGTAGCGCATCTCGTCGTAGCTCTCGGCATCGCCGCTCTGCGACTTCTTGATCGCGCGCTCGATGTTGTCCTTGGGCATGTTCTCGGCGCGGGCCGCAAGGATCGCCGCGCGCAGGCGCGGGTTGAACGCGGGGTCAGACTGGCCGAGCTTGGCGGACACGGTGATTTCACGGGCGAGCTTGCCGAACAGCTTGGAGCGCACCTTATCCTGGCGCCCCTTGCGGTGCATGATGTTCTTGAATTGCGAGTGTCCGGCCATGGTCCAACCAGCAATGGCGCCGCCGGCGCTTGTGCGTGACGGCCGCCGTCAATGTCCTGATGCCGCGGTTATATAGGGCGCGGCCGAATCGTTAAAGCCTGGGCTGCTGCGCGGGTCGGGACACGGACGTGTCTGCGGTCAGGCGGTGGTCAGGTCCACAAGGCCGGCACAGCCTGCTCAAGCTTGCCGCCGAGCCGCACGGCGGCGATGCGCCGCGCGAGGCCGGTGGCGTCGTCGGTCTCGACCGCAACGGCGCACAGCGTCGCAGGCCCGTTCGCGGCTTCGAACTTCGCCTGCGGAATCCGGCGCACAAAGCGCGTCAGCGGCTCGTCCTTGTTCATGCCGATCACCAACTCATAATCGCCGGTCATGCCGACGTCGGAGATGTAGGCCGTGCCCGACGGCAGGATGCGGTGATCGGCGGTCGGCGCATGGGTGTGGGTGCCGACCACGAGGCTCGCCCGGCCGTCGGCGAAATATCCCATCGACTGCTTTTCGCTTGTCGCCTCGGCGTGCATGTCGATGATGATGGCGTCGGCGTCACGCCGGAGCACGCAGGCTGCAAGCTCGCGCTCGACCGCGGCGAACGGATCGTCGAGCGGTTCGAGAAAGATGCGGCCCATGGCGTTGACCACGAGCGCTCGCGCCCCGTTCTTGGCCTCGATCAAGGCGGCGCCCCGCCCGGGCGTCCCCGGCGGATAGTTGAGCGGCCGGATCAATCGCGGCGCGCGCTCGATGAACACCAGCGCCTCGCGCTGGTCCCAGGCATGGTTGCCGAGCGTAATCGCGTCGGCGCCGGCGTCGATGAAGTCCTGATAGATTGCCTCCGTGATGCCGAAGCCGCCGGCGGCATTCTCGCCGTTGACCACGACGAGATCGAGCTTCCAGTCGGCGATCAGCCCGGGCAGGCGGTCCAGCACGATCGTCCGCCCGCTGCGCCCCACCACGTCGCCGACGAACAGGATCCGCATCTCACTTCCTGCGACAGTCGATCACCTCGCGCTCGGTGAGCACGAGGTCGAGGCGTGCGTCGCGCGGCGTGATCGGAATCACCGGGACATTCTGCATCGAGTAGGCAAGCCCGATGGTGATCAGCGAGCGGTTGAGCACGCGCAGCCGGTTGATGGTCATGTCGTAGTAGCCTGCGCCGTAGCCGACGCGGTGTCCCTTGCGATCGAAGGCTGCGAGCGGCACCAGCATGATCTGTGGATAGACCTCGGGGGCGTCCGGCAACGGCTCGCGGATACCCCAGGTCCCGGTGCCGAGCGGCTGGCCGAACGCGAACGAGCGCATGATCAATGGCTTGCCGCGCCCGACCACGACCGGCAGCGCAAGCGTCGCGCCGCCCTCCACGAGCCTGCGCATCAGCGGGACTGGGTTGAGTTCGCTCTGCAGCGGCGAATAGCCCGATATGATCGTGCCGGGACTGAATTCGACGGGGAAGTAGTTGTCGGCGATGGCCTGCGCCGCCGCGGCGCGCTCCGCGGGCGGCATCGCGTCGCGCTTGGCGAGCGTCTCGCGGCGCACATCCTCCTTGAACTCTTCGACGGGAATTTTAGCCATGCACCGGTCCGTGCCCCGACCTCTCGATCGGGGGTAAAGTGCGGAGCCGCACCGGCCGTCGGAGCGATGATCCCGGGAACCTACAGAAGTAGGTGGGCGCCATATGGCCGAGCCCAGGGGCCCGGCCAGGGACAGCTCCCTTCAGGATCGTAAGGCCCCGGGGAAGTGACTCCAGACGCACCCCGCAGCCCCGCGCCGGCAATGTAGTCGCGGATGCTGTTCTGCGCAAAGCAGGCAACCGCGGTCATCCCATTGCCACGCTTTCGCCATCGGCCGGCGGGCGCGCGAGCTTCTTGGCGAGGTCCTCGATCCGCGCCGCGGCGGCGTCGAAGGCCTGGACCATGGCAGCGTGGCTGGCGTGGTCGCGATCCGTCGCGATCACGCGCGCGCCCTGCAAGGCAGCAAGGTCGTCCTGTGCCTTGGTCAGCCGCCTGGCGGTCTCGGACAGTTCGTCGGCAACCATGAGCGCTGCCATCACGGTGAGGCGGGCGTCGCCAATCTCGCCGAACTGGCTGCGCAGCGCGACGATGCGCTCGTCGAACTGTTCGGCGAGCCGTGCGAGATGACCCTCCTGGCCATCCTCGCAGGCCATGCGGAACTGGCGGCCATTGATGGAGACGGTCACTTGCGCCACGACGCCCTCACCGATCCTAGTGTCCCGGAACCCGAAGTTCGCACCATTGCTCAGCAGCCTCATTCCGCGAACTTCGGGTTCGAAGGACACTAGAGAACCTAAAGTTGCTAGTGTCGCTTTGATTCGGAAGTTCGCTCCCGAGCAAGCTGAGAATTCGGGCGAACTTCCGAATCGCGACACTCGTATGCGCACGTCACGATCGTCGCTCCATCACCGCATCTTCGGCATCGAGCACGGAGCGGATGTTGGCCATCGCCGCGTCCAGCCGGCGCGCGATCTCGCGGTTGGTCGCTTCGAGGCGGCGCGCGCGCGCGGTCTGGGCATCAAGTTCGGCGGCGAGCTTCGACCGGTCGGCGCCGAGCGCATGCAACTGGTCCGACATACGCATGCCGCCGCGATCGAACTCAAGCCGACGCTCGACCGCTTCTTCGAGCACGTCGAGCGCGTCCGCAAGACGCCTCGCCGCAGTCTCCATCTCGATCCGATCGGTCATGCCCAACCCTTCCATTGCGGCGACCGAACGGCGCTCGTGCGGTAAAAATGTGTTGTCGCAGCAATCGATTAGAGTGGAAACCTTACGTGCTGGACCACGTTCGCGTCAACGTCGCGCCGATTCGTTATCCCGTTGTTTTCGCGAGCCCTGTGCATGGCGCCGTCAGCGCGCGCGCCTCGCATTGACTTGGGGCCTGCCCATGCTATCCCACCGCCATCCGGACGGGTCCCCAATGATCGCAAAAGCTTCGACTGCCGCCGTCGCGCCGTCGCCGCGTCACGGCGATGCGGGCGTCCATGCATCCGTCAACCAGCCATTCGGTTCCGAGCCGCGCCGAGCACGACCGCCTGGCGAACGCCATCCGTGCGCTCGCGATGGACGCGGTCGAGCAGGCCAAGTCCGGCCACCCCGGACTGCCGATGGGCGCGGCCGATATCGCAACCGTGCTGTTCACGCAGTTCGTCAAGCTCGATCCCGCCGACCCGGCGTGGCCCGACCGCGACCGCTTCGTGCTCTCGGCCGGCCACGGCTCGATGCTGATCTACGCCGTGCTCCACCTGCTCGGCTTCGAGTCGGTGTCGATGGACGATATTCGCCGCTTCCGCCAGCTCGGCTCGCGCACGCCCGGCCATCCGGAGAACTTCGTCACGCCCGGCGTCGAGACCACCACCGGCCCGCTCGGCCAGGGACTTGCCAATGCGGTCGGCATGGCGATCGCGGAGCGGCATCTCGCGGCCGAATTCGGCAAGGATATCGTCGACCACTTCACCTACGTGCTCGCCTCCGACGGCGACCTGATGGAAGGCATCAGCCAGGAGGCGATCGCGCTTGCCGGCCATCTCAAGCTGTCGCGGCTGATCGTGCTGTTCGACGACAACGGCATCTCGATCGACGGCCCGCTCTCGCTTTCGGACTCGGTCGACCAGGTGAAGCGGTTCGAGGCTGCGGGCTGGGCGGCAACGCGAATCGACGGCCACGATCCCGCCGCCATCGCCGCCGCCATCCGGCAGGCGCGGTCCTCGGATCGGCCAAGCCTGATCGCCTGCCGCACCACCATCGGCTACGGTGCGCCGACCAAGGCCGGCAGCGAGAAGTCGCACGGCTCCCCGCTCGGCGAAGCCGAGATCAAAGGCGCACGCGAAAAGCTCGGCTGGACCGAGACGCCGTTCCAGCTTCCGGCCGACGTGCTAACGCATTGGCGCGCCGCAGGCCAGCGCTCCAAGGCCGCGCGCAAGGACTGGGATCGGCGGCTCGCAGCCCAGCCCGCCGACCGGCGCGCCGATTTCGAGCGCCGCATGCGCTGCGATCTGCCCGGCACGCTGAACGCTGCAATCCGCTCGGTGAAAGACAAGCTCGCGCGCGAGCCGAAGGAGATGGCAACCCGCGCCGCCTGCGAATTCGCACTTGAGAGCCTGATCCCGGCGGTGCCCGAAATGATCGGCGGCTCGGCCGACCTCACCGGCTCCAACAACACCCGCACCAAGTCGATGAAGGCGATCACGGCGCAGGATTTCTCCGGCCGGTTCATCCACTACGGCGTGCGCGAGCACGCCATGGCATCCGCGATGAACGGCATGGCGCTGCACCGCGGCGTCATTCCGTATTCCGGCACCTTCCTGGTGTTCTCCGACTACTGCCGGCCGGCGATCCGGCTCGCCGCGCTGATGGGCGAGCGCGTCATCCACGTGATGACGCACGACTCGATCGGCCTCGGCGAGGACGGCCCGACCCATCAGCCGGTCGAGCATCTGGCAGCACTGCGCGCGATTCCGAACCTCAACGTGTTCCGGCCGTGCGACGCAGTCGAGACCGTGGAGTGCTGGCAACTGGCGCTCGAAGCGAAGGACACACCGAGCGTCCTCGCGCTCACGCGCCAGAACGTGCCGCAGCTCCGGCAGGGCCACAGCGATGCCAATCGTTGCGCCGCCGGCGCCTACGAGATCGCTCCCGCGGCCAGCGGCCCGGCTGCGGTTTCGATCTTTGCCACCGGATCGGAGGTCGTAATCGCAGTCGAGGCGCAAGACTCCTGCGCGACAAGGGCGTCCAAGCCCGCGTCGTGTCGGTGCCGTGCTTCGAATTGTTCCTTGCCTCATCCGCCGAGGCACGCCGCGCCGCGATCGGCGATGCGCCGGTCAAGATCGCGGTCGAGGCCGCCGTCCGGCAGGGCTGGGACGCCATCATCGGTTCCGACGGCCTGTTCATCGGGATGAGCGATTTCGGGGCCAGCGCCCCATATAAGGACCTGTACAGGCACTTCGGCATTACCGCCGAGCGGGTGGCCGAGGCGGCGTTGAAGCGTTAGAGACGCTACGTTAGGTCGCCTTCGCCGGGCTTGACCCGGCGATCCATGTTCCGCTTGAACGAACCATGGATGCCCGGGGTTGTCTGGGCACGACAGGATTCACAGGGAGCGAGCGAAATGTCCGTCCGGGTTGCCATCAACGGCTTCGGCCGTATCGGCCGTAACGTGCTGCGCGCGATCGCGGAAAGCGGCCGCCAGGACATCGAGGTGGTCGGCATCAACGATCTCGGCCCGGTCGAGACCAACGCGCATCTGCTCCGCTATGACACCGTGCACGGCCGCTTCCCCGGCGAGGTGACGGTCAAGGGCGACACCATCAGCGTCGGCAACGGCGCGATCAAGGTCACGGCCCTGAGAGATCCGTCGCAACTGCCCTGGAAGGACCTCGGCGTCGATGTCGCGCTGGAGTGCACCGGCATCTTCACCTCGAAGGACAAGGCCTCCGCGCACTTGAATGCCGGGGCCAAGGCCGTGCTGGTGTCTGCGCCGGCCGACGGCGTCGACCTCACCGTGGTCTATGGCGTCAACCACGACAAGCTCACCAGGGAGCACCGGGTCGTCTCCAACGCCTCCTGCACGACCAACTGCCTGGCTCCTGTCGCCAAGGTGCTGAACGATGCGGTCGGCATCGACAAGGGCTTCATGACCACGATCCATTCCTACACCGGCGACCAGCCGACGCTCGACACGCTGCACAAGGATCTCTACCGGGCGCGCGCCGCCGCGTTGAACATGATCCCGACCTCGACTGGCGCCGCCAAGGCGGTCGGCCTCGTACTGCCGGAACTCAACGGCAGGCTCGACGGCGTCGCGATCCGGGTGCCGACCCCGAACGTCTCCGTGGTGGACTTCAAGTTCGTGGCCAAGCGGGCGACCAACAAGGACGAGATCAACGGCGCGATCAAGCGCGCCGCCGACCAGCAGCTCAAGGGCATCCTCGGCTACACCAACGAGCCCAACGTCTCGATGGACTTCAACCACGATCCGCACTCAAGCGTGTTCCACATGGACCAGACCAAGGTCATGGACGGCACCTTCGTGCGGGTGATGTCCTGGTACGACAACGAGTGGGGCTTCTCCAACCGCATGGCCGACACCGCCGTGGCGATGGGCAAGCTGATCTAACGAGATGTCGAGTCCGTTATGGCTGCGTTCCGCACGCTCGACGATGTTGACGTGAACGGCAAGCGCGTGCTGCTGCGCGTCGATCTCAACGTCCCCAACGAGAACGGCAAGGTTGGCGACCTAACCCGCATCGAACGGGTGGCGCCGACCATCACCGAGATCGCCGGCAAGGGCGGCAAGGTGATCCTGCTCGCGCATTTCGGCCGGCCGAAGGGACCGGACCCGAAGGCATCGCTGCGGCCGGTGGCCGCGGCCGTGGCCCACGTCATCGGCCGCCATGTCGCGTTCGCGGAAGACTGCGTTGGTGCAAAAGCGCAGGCCGCGGTCGACGCGATGAAGCCGGGCGACGTGCTGTGCCTGGAGAACACGCGCTTTCACAAGGGCGAGGAAAATAACGACCCGGCGTTCGTGGCCGAACTCGCCAAGCTCGGCGACCTCTACGTCAACGATGCATTCTCCACCGCGCACCGGGCGCATGCCTCGACCGAGGGACTGGCCCGCAAGCTGCCGGCGTATGCCGGCCGCACCATGCAGGCCGAGCTTGACGCGCTCGGCAAGGCGCTCGAAGCACCGCAGCGGCCGGTGATCGCCATCGTGGGCGGCGCCAAGGTCTCGACCAAGCTCGAACTCCTGGAGAACCTGATCGGCAAGGTGCAGGCGCTGGTGATCGGTGGCGCGATGGCGAACACCTTCCTGCACGCCCAGGGCCTTGGCGTCGGCAAGTCGCTGGTCGAAGCCGACATGGCGGAAACGGCGCGCCGCATCGCGCAGAAGGCCGACGATCTCAAATGCGCGATCATCCTGCCGGTCGACGCCATCGTCGCGTTCCATTTCGCCGCCAACGCGCCCTCGCACGCCTACGGTGTCGATGCCATTCCGGCCGACGGCATGATGCTCGACGTCGGCGGCCAATCGATCGAGCGCATCAAGGGCGCGATCGACGACGCCTCGACGCTGGTCTGGAACGGGCCGCTCGGCGCCTTCGAGATGCACCCGTTCGAGAAGGCCACCGTCGAAATCGCCAAATATGTCGCGGCTCGGACCAAGGCCGGCAAACTCGTCTCGGTGGCCGGCGGCGGCGACACGGTCGCGGCACTGAACCACGCCGGTGTCGCGGACGGGCTCACTTACGTGTCCACAGCCGGTGGCGCGTTCCTGGAATGGATGGAGGGCAAGCCGCTGCCTGGGGTCGAAGCGTTGCGGATCGGCTGACCTCGCGTTATGTTACATGTAACGGAGGCACGTTCATGCCCAAGCGCAATGCTAAGCCAGTGGCGGCCGCGTCGAAGCAAAGCAAGTCACGTGTGAAGCGCCATCGCGACAAGTTGCGCGCCGCCGGCCTCAAGCCGATCCAGCTTTGGGTCTGGGATACGACCCGGCCAGGATTTGCCGAGCAGGTCCGACGCGAATGCGAGATCATCAACGCGAGCGCCGAAGACCAGCGCGTGCTTGCCGAAATTGAAGCGTTGACCGACTTCGAAAGCTGGAAATGAACCGAGGAGACTTGGCTTCAGCGGTGTTGCCAGGGCCTTACGGCAGCAAGCCAAGGCTGGTCGTAGTGATCCAATCGGACGAATTCCTGGGCCTCAATTCCGTCACCGTGTTGCCGCTGACAAGCGAGGTCGTTCCGGTGCAGGTCTTTCGGGTGACCGTTGAGCCCACGACGGAGAACGGGTTGATGGAGCGTTCTCAAATCATGGTGGATAATGCACACACCGTGCCGCGGCATCGACTAGGGTATGTTTTCGGCCGCGCCGCCGACAAGGACATGACGGCGGTCAGTCGTGCACTTGCCCTCTTCCTGGGGCTTTCTTAATCATTGCTCGACGTGAGCGAATGACCGGGAGGCACTGATGGATCTCGAAGCACTGAACAAAGTCGCGCAGGCCATGACCGCGCCCGGCAAGGGCATTCTGGCGGCCGACGAGTCGTCCGGCACGATCAAGAAACGGTTCGACGCGATCGGCGTGGAGTTCGACCGAGGACAGTCGGCGCGACTATCGCGAGATGCTGTTCCGCGCAACTGAAGGCATGCGGCACATTTCCGGCGTCATCCTCTACGACGAGACCATCTGGCAGAAGGCCAAGGACGGCACGCCGCTGGTCGAACTGATCAAGAAGGCGGGCTCGCTGCCCGGCATCAAGGTCGACGAGGGCACCAAGCCGCTGCCGAACTGCCCGGGCGAATTGGTCACCGCTGGGCTCGACAAGCTGCCCGACCGGCTGCCGAAGTACTACGAGCAGGGCGCGCGCTTTGCGAAGTGGCGCGCGGTGATCGACATCGGCGGCACGGCATCCCGAGCTACACCTGCGATCCGCGCCAACGCGCACGCGCTCGCGCGCTACGCCGCGCTCTGCCAGGCGGCCAATATCGTGCCGATCGTCGAGCCCGAGGTGCTGATGGACGGCGATCACGACATCGACCGCTGCCACGAGGTCACCGAATGGGTGCTCAAGACCCAGTTCGAGGAGCTCTACTATCAGCGCGTCGCGCTCGAAGGCATCGTGCTCAAGCCGAACATGGCGATCGCCGGGCAAGAAGAGCGCGAAGAAGGCCTCGGTCGAGGAAGTCGCCGAAAAGACCGTCAAGATGCTGCGCAACTGCGTGCCGGGCGCGGTGCCGGGCATCGCCTTCCTGTCCGGCGGACAGTCCGACGAGGAGGCCACCGCCCATCTCGACGCCATGAACAAGCTCGGCAACCTGCCGTGGCGGCTGACCTTCTCCTACGGCCGCGCGCTGCAGCACGCGCCGCAGAAGGCGTGGTCGGGCAAGTCCGAGAACGTCGCCGCGGCGCAGCGCGTGTTCAGCCACCGCGCGCGCATGAACGGCCTCGCCTCGATCGGCCAGTGGAAGCAGGACCTGGAGAAGAAGGCGGCCTGATGCCTGGCCGCTGGCCTGCGGCGGAGCGCGGTCGGCCTGTGGATAAGTGTCGCGGCGCACGCGGCTGGTGCGAGAGCGGCCACATTGAAGCGCGATTCGATGGGGTGCGACGCGATTGGCTGTTGACAGCGGCCGGCCAACTGCGCCCCCATTTCGCCTGATTGCAGCGTCATCCGAGCGCCATGTCCGAGCGGCATTCTGCCGAATCGAAGCGGCCGATCCCGCGCCTCTACCTCGTGACGCCGCCGGTCGAGGACGCGACTGCCATGGCCCGAGAGCTCGTCCGAGGCGATCGCCGCCGCCGACATCGCCGCCGTGCTGCTGCGGCTGCCGGCCGGCCGACGAGCGCACGCTGATCAACCGCGTCAAGGCGCTGCTTGCGCCCGGTGCAGGCAGGCCGGCGCAGCGCTCTGCTCGACGGCCATCCGGAGATCGTCGCCCGCGCCGGCGCCGACGGCGCGCATCTGACCGAGACTCGACGATTTCCTCGGCCGCGATCGAAAGCCTCAAGCCCGAGCGCATCGCGGGCTGCGGCGGGCTGCAGACGCGGCACGACGCCATGGTCGCGGCCGAGCGCGGCGCCGACTACGTGATGTTCGGCGAGCCCGCAGACGGCCGGCGGCCGGCATTCGACGCGATCATCGAGCGGATCGCCTGGTGGGCGGAGGTGTTCCAGATTCCCTGCGTCGGCTTTGCCGCGAGCCTCGACGAGGTCGCGCCGCTGGCCACGGCCGGCGCCGATTTCGTCGCGATCGGCGACTTCATCTGGCACGACGCGCGCGGGCCAGCCGCCGCGGTCGCGAGCGGCCGCGCAACGCATCGCCGCGCCGGAGGCGCGTGGCATGATGCGGCTCGCCGCTCCTGCATCGTCGCGGCGGTGCTGCGGCTGCCGCTGATCGCGGCGGCGCGCCGCCGCGCAATGCCGTGCGCCGAAGCCCAGGCCGCAACAATCGGCGACGGCGCCGCCTGCGGCGGCAGGCTCCGCAGCGACGACGCCGACCTCGCCTACGGCGCCTTCCAGCGCGGCTTCTATCTCACCGCCTTCCAGCGAGGCGACCCGCCGGTCGAGCAGAAAGCGCGATCCCAAGGCCATGACGCTGCTGGGGGAACTTTACGCCGATGGCTCGGCGTGCCGAACAACGATCAGAAGGCCGTCGGAATGGTACAAGCTCGCCGCCGAGCGCGGCGACCGCGAGGCGATGTTCGCGCTCGCGATGTTCCGCATGGCCGGCCGCGGCGGACCGCGCGACCGCGAGGACGCGGCGCGCCTGTTCGCCGCAGCCGCCAAGCTCGGCCATGCCGGGCGCGGCCTACAATCTCGCCCTGCTCTATCTGGAGGGGCAGCTGTTCCCGCGGGATTTCACGCGCGCCGCCGAACTGTTCCGGACTGCGGCGCGAAGCCGGCAACCCGGAGGCGCAATACGCGCTCGCGATCTGCTACAAGGAAGGCCACGGCGTGCAGAAGGACCTGCGCGAGGCCGCGCGGCTGCTCGGCGCTGCTGCGCTCGCCGCAACACCGACGCCGAGGTCGAATACGGCATCGCGCTGTTCAACGGCACCGGCGTCACCAAGAACGAAAGCGCGGCCGCCACCTATCTCACGCGCGCCGCCCAGCAGGGGCAGCCCGATCGCGCAGAACCGGCTCGCCTTCATGTACGCCACCGGCCGCGGCGTGAAGGCCGATCCGGTGCAGGCCGCGACGCTGGCACATGATCGCGCGAGCCGGCGGCGACAACGACCACTTCCTGGAGGACTTCCTCCGCCGCATGAAGCCCGAGGATCGCACCGCCGCCGAAGCAGGCGGCCAAGCCCTGGCTCACGGCAATCAACGACGCGCGCACCGCATTGACGCCTTGACGCAGGTCGCGGCGTCGGGGCATTTGCCCGGCAGCCCCGACGATCGCGCGGCAGGCGCGCACGGCACGGCATGGCCAAGATCAGCGGCAGCGAAATCCGTCCCGGCATGGTGATCGAGCATGACGACTCGCTCTGGGCCGTGGTGAAGACCATGGCGGTGAAGCCCGGCAAGGGCCCGGCCTACAACCAGGTCGAGCTGAAAAACCTGCTCGACGGCCGCAAGCTCAACCAGCGCTTCGGCTCCGACACGCGGGTCGAGGAGACCCACGTCGAGCGCCGGCAGTTTCAGTTCCTGTACCGGCAGGGCGACAGCTCGTGTTCATGGACACCGCAAACTTACGATCAGATCGAACTTGCCGAGGATTTCGTCGGCGAGCGCGCGGCGTTCCTGCAGGACGGCATGACGGTGCAGGTGCAGCTGCACCAGGACCGCCCGATCGGCATCAAGCTGCCGGAACACGTGGTGCTGGAGGTGGTCGAGGCCGACGCGGTCATCAAGGGCCAGACCGCGGCCTCGTCCTACAAGCCGGCGACAGCTGGAGAACGGCCTGCGCGTGATGGTGCCGCCGTTCATCTCGGCCGGCGAAAGGGTCGTGGTCTCGACCGACGAAGTAACCTACGTCCGCCGGGCGGAATGATGCTGCGTTCCGCGCTGCTCAACGTCATGATCGGGGCCGCGCGCAAGGCGGCGCGCCCGCTGCAGCGCGATTTCGGCGAGGTCGAAAAGCTGCAGGTCTCGCTCAAGGGGCCGGCGAATTTCGTCACCGCCGCCGACCGCCGCGCCGAGGAAACGCTGCGCGCCGAACTGGCCAAGGCGCGGCCGGGCTACGGCTTCCTCGGCGAGGAAGGCGGCCGCCACGAAGGCACCGACAAGACCCACACCTGGATCGTCGACCCGCTCGACGGCACCACCAATTTCCTGCACGGCATCCCGCAGTTCGCGATCTCGATCGCGCTCGAACGCGAAGGCACGATCGTCGCCGGCGTGGTCTACAATCCGGCGAACGACGAGCTGTACACCGCCGAGCGCGGCAAGGGCGCCTTCCTCAACGACCAGCGGCTGCGGGTGGCCGCGCGCACGCGCCTCGACGACGCGGTGGTCGCCTGCGGCCTGCCGCATCACGGGCACGGCGACATCGCGCTGGGCCGCACGGAACTCGCGGCGGTGCAGGAGAAGGTCGCCGGACTGCGCCGATTCGGCGCGGCGTCGCTCGATCTTGCCTTTCTCGCGGCCGGCCGTTTCGACGGCTACTGGGAGCGCAACCTGTCGCCTTGGGACATGGCGGCGGGCCTGCTGCTGGTGCGCGAAGCCGGCGGCTTCGTCACCGATCTCGACGGCGGCGAGGCGATGTTCGCCAAGGGCCACATCGTCGCCGGCAACGAGACCATGCATCGCGAATTGCTGACGACCTTGAAGGCGGCCGGCAAACACTGAAACAGCGCCTGCCGCCGCGGCAAGCGCGCAAGAACCTCATTTGCTTTCGCCTTACCTGTGCCATATTGAGGCGTGCGTTTTCGGCGGGTGAAAGGCCGGACATGGCGCAAGACATTGATCCCTTCAAGGTTTCCTCGCCCAGAATATTTCTGGTGCGAATGCTGGTGTTCCTGATCCTTTGCGGCCTGATCGTCGTCGTCATCCATCAGCAGGTCTGGGTCGCGTTCCGCGCCAATCCGCCGCTCAACGCCCTGATCATCGGCGTGCTTGTGATCGGCATATTGCTGGCGTTCCGACAGGTTCTCCGGCTTTTCCCCGAAGTCGCGTGGGTGAACGACTTCCGGCTTGCAGACCCTGGCATCACGGTTGTGCAGGCGCCGGTGCTGCTCGCGCCGATGGCGGCAATTCTCGGCGACCGCGTCGGCCGAATGGCCATCTCGTCGCAGACCATGCGGGGCATTCTCGATTCGATCGCGGTCAGGCTCGACGAGGCCCGCGAAATCTCGCGCTACATGACCGGGCTCCTGGTCTTCCTCGGCCTGCTCGGAACGTTCTGGGGTCTGATCGACACCGTCGGATCGGTCGGCAATGTCATCAACAACCTGAAGGTCGGCGGCGACACCGGCGCGGTGTTCGATTCGCTGCGCGAAGGCCTCGCCGCACCACTGTCCGGCATGGGCATCTCGTTCTCGTCGTCGCTGTTCGGCCTCGCGGGCTCGCTGGTGCTGGGCTTCCTCGATCTGCAGATGGGACAGGCGCAGAACCGGTTCCACACCGAACTCGAGGACTGGCTTGCGACTACGGTGCGCGATCTCAGCGACCACCCCGCCGTCATCGCACCTCCGGTGGTCGTCACTGCCCCGCAGCAGGTGCCGACCGAGATCAAGAACGCATTCGATCAGTTGCGCGAGGCCATTGGCGAGGCCGGCAGCAACAAAGCCGCGACCGCAGCCATGGCGAACCTCGCGGAAGCCATCCAGGCGCTGGTCCATCACATGCGCGGCGAGCAGCAGATGATCCGCGACTGGGTCGATTCTCAGGCGGAGCAGCACCGCGAAATCCGTCGGCTGCTCGAATTCTTCGTCCGCGAACGCGTCGATAAGTAGAGGCGGGTGAAACAGCATGGCTCTAGCGCGCAGCAGTCGCGCACGCGGCGTCGATTATTGGCCGGGCTTTGTCGACGCGCTGTCGACGCTGATTCTCGGCATCATCTTCCTGCTCAGCGTGTTCGCGGTCGTGCAGTTCTTCCTGTCGCAGGAGGTGATCGGCAAGGACACGGCGCTGGCGCGCCTGTCGGCGCGCATCAGCCAGCTCACCGATCTGCTGTCGTTGGAGCAGACCGGCAAATCGTCACTGGAAGAGCAGATCGCGCAGCTGCGAGCGAACCTTGCCGCCACCGAGGGCGAACGCGAGCGCTTAAAGGGCCTCTACGACTCGATAAGCGGCGGCAGCGCCTCCGCACAGGGCCGGGTCAACGAGTTGGCCGGCCAGCTCGACAACGAGAAGCAGGTTTCGCTGCGAGCGCTCGCCCAGATCGAAGTGCTGAACCAGCAGATCGCGGCTTTGCGGCGCCAGCTCGGTGCGATCGAGTCGGCTCTGGAAGTCTCCGAGCGTCGCGATCGCGAGGCGCAATCGCGCATTGCCGACCTCGGGAACCGGCTCAATGTGGCACTGGCGCAGCGCGTGCAGGAGCTGTCGCGCTATCGCTCGGACTTCTTCGGGCGGCTGCGCACCATTCTCGGCAACCGGCCCGACATCCGCGTGGTCGGCGACCGTTTCGTGCTGCAGTCGGAGGTGTTCTTCGATACCGGCCAGTCGGTGCTCAAGCCCGAGGGCCGCGCCGAACTCGACAAGATCGGCGCAGCGCTGCTCGAACTCAACCGCCAGATTCCGCAGGAGATCGCCTGGGTTCTGCGCGTCGACGGCCACACCGACGTACGCCCGATCTCAAGCGGCGCGCAGCAACTGGGAGCTTTCGGCGGCCCGCGCCATCGCCGTGGTCCAGTATCTGATAAGCCGGGGCATGCCGCCGCAGCGGCTGGTCGCAGCCGGTTTCGGCGAGTTCCAGCCGATCGACCCGGAACGCACCGAGGAAGCCTTCAGCCGCAACCGCCGCATCGAGCTGAAGCTGACGGAGCGGTGAGCGCGCAGGCTTTCAGTCTCCGCCGCTACGTCGCCGCCGACGAAGACGCTGCGATCGAGCTGTGGCGGCGTACTTGGCAGACTGCCTATCCGCACATCGACTTCGCCGCGCGGGTCGACTGGTGGCGCCGCCGCTGGCGCGACGAGCTTGTCGCCAAGGCGGCGATTGTCGTTGCGGAAGCCGACGGCGCGCTGGCCGGCTTCGTCACCGTCGAGCCCGGTACCGGCTATCTCGACCAGATCGTGGTGGCGCCGGAACGTTGGGGCGAAGGGCTCGCCGAGACGCTGCTGGCTGAGGCGAGGCGGCTGTCGCCGGCCATGCTCGTGCTGCACGTCAACAAAGACAACGCCCGCGCGATCCGGTTCTACGAGAAGCACGGCTTTGCGCTCGCCGGCGACGACGTCAATCCGGTGTCGGGCCGCCCCGTTTACCGGATGTGCTGGCGAGCGTGAGCGGGCCTATTCGGCCTTGTCTTCGGACTTGCCGCCGAGCTGCTTGAGCTTGGCGAACACTGCGTCGACGTTGAGGTCGTCCCTGGCCTTGGCCTGGGCCGGCGTCTCCTCCGGCAAAGGCTGAGTTGGAGCGGTCGTGACCGAGGCCGGCAGCAACGTCACGCCGGCCTCGACTGGAACCGGCTTCTCCTTGGAGGCGCGCTGGACCTCGAAATCGAGGTCGATCTGCGAGCAGAGGCCGAGCGTCACCGGATCGAGCGGCGACAAGCTTGCTGCGTTCCAGTGGGTGCGCTCGCGGATGCCCAGGATCGTCGACTTGGTGGTACCCACCAGCCGCATGATCTGGGCGTCCTTCAGCTCAGGATGGTTGCGGATCAGCCAGAGGATGGCGTTGGGCCGGTCCTGGCGGCGCGACACCGGGGTGTAGCGCGGGCCCTTCTTGCGCTTGGGCTCGGGCAGCCGGACCTTCGGCGTCAGAAGATGAAGCCGGTATTCGGGTTCGTCCTCGGCCTTCTTGATCTCTTCCCGCGTCAGCTGGCCGGTCTGGATCGGGTCCAGGCCCTTGATCCCCTGGGCGGCATCGCCATCCGCGATGGCCTTCACCTCCAGGGGGTGCAGCTTGCAGAACTCGGCGACCTGATCGAACGACAGCGCGGTGTTCTCCACCAGCCAGACGGCGGTCGCCTTCGGCATCAGCGGCGCTTCTTGCATGACAAATCTCCTCCTGCGCCCCGCCCGCCCTTTCGGACGAAGCCCCTCGTCATCAACGATGACCGGAATGAGCCCGGAATATAGGCATTTGCACCGCCGAAGTCCAATGCCGGAGCCCACCTTGACAGCGCCACCCTCGCTATTCCATGTCGTCTGCATGGACGCGCAGGACAAAGGCCGGTCCGGCAAGCCGCAGTTGCGGGTGCTGCTGTGCTCGCCGCGGGGCTTTTGCGCCGGCGTGGTGCGGGCGATCGATTCGGTCGAGCAGGCGCTCAGGCGCTACGGACCGCCGGTCTATGTCCGCCACGAGATCGTGCACAACCGCTACGTGGTCGAGGGCTTGATTGCCAAGGGCGCGATCTTCGTCGAAGAGCTTGAGGAAATACCCGACACCACCGCGCCGGTAATCTTTTCCGCCCATGGCGTGCCGAAATCGGTGCCGGCGGAAGCCTCCGGGCGCAATCTGTTCACCCTCGACGCCACCTGCCCGCTGGTCACCAAGGTGCATCGCGAGGCCGAAATCCACCATCGCCGCGGCCGCGAGATCGTCCTGATCGGCCACCAAGGCCATCCCGAAGTTGTCGGCACGCTCGGCCAGTTGCCGCCCGGCGCGGTGCGGCTGATCGAGACCCCAAAGCAAGCCGAGACGTTCGAGCCGCACGACGCCGAAAAGCTCTCCTACGTGACGCAGACCACGCTGTCGCTCGACGACGCCGCCGAAATCGTCGCCGTGCTCAAGCGCCGGTTCCCGAACATCCACGGTCCTCACAAGGAGGACATCTGCTACGCCACCACCAACCGCCAGGAGGCGGTCAAGCGGGTGGCGCCGCAGGTCGAGGCCATGATCGTCGTGGGCGCGCCCAACTCGTCCAACTCGCAGCGCCTGCGCGAGGTGGCCGAGCGCAACGGCTGCCAGCGCGCGGCGCTGGTCCAGCGCAGCGCCGAGATCGACTGGTCGGTGTTCGGCAATCTCAAGAGCCTCGGCATCACCGCGGGCGCCTCGGCGCCCGAGGTGCTGGTCGAAGAGGTGCTTGGCGCCTTCGCCGATCGCTACGAGCTTGCGATCGAGACGGTCACGGCCACCGAGGAGGACGTGTTCTTCCCGCTGCCGCGGCCGCTGCGCACGCAGACCGCTGCCGAATGACCCCTTGACGGGGCGGGCCGACGCAGTGCCGTAGTAAGGCATGGCCGTCTATACCGACGTCTCCGCGGAAGACCTCACCCGGTTCCTGGCGCACTACGAGCTGGGCGAACTTTTGTCCTACAAGGGCATCGCCGAGGGCGTGGAAAATTCCAATTTCCTCGTCCACACCCGCGGCGGCTACTACATCCTCACGCTCTACGAGCGGCGGGTGGCGGCCGGCGACGTGCCGTTCTTCCTTGCGCTGATGGAACATCTGCACGCGCGCGGCATCACCTGCCCACAGCCGGTGAAGAATTGCGCGGGCGAGACGCTCGGCACGCTCTGCGGCCGGCCGGCCGCAGTCGTCACCTTCCTCGAAGGCATGTGGATCCGGCGGCCGGATGCCGGACATTGCTCGGCCGTGGGCGAGGCGCTGGCGCACATGCATCTCGCCGGTTCGGACTTTCCGCTTCGCCGCAAGAACGCGCTTTCGGTCGGCGGCTGGCGGCCGCTGTTCGAGCGCGCGGCCGATCGCGCCGACAGCGTGCAGCGCGACCTGCGCACGACCATCGAGAAGGAACTCGCCTACCTCGAGAAGGCCTGGCCGCCACACCTGCCGCAGGGCGTGATCCATGCCGACCTGTTCCCCGACAATGTCTTTTTTCTCGCGGGCGAACTGTCCGGGCTGATCGATTTCTATTTCGCCTGCACCGACACGCTCGCTTACGACGTGGCCATCTGCCTGAACGCCTGGTGCTTCGAGCCCGACCATTCCTACAACGTCACCAAGGGCCGCAACCTGCTCACCGCCTACATGAAGGTGCGCGCGCTCGATGATGCCGAACTCGCAGCACTGCCGATGCTCGCGCGCGGAGCGGCGCTTCGCTTCCTGCTCACGAGGCTCGTCGACTGGCTCGACGTGCCGCCCGGCGCGCTGGTGCAGCCGAAAAACCCGCAAGAGTATTTCCGCAAGCTGCGCTTTCATCAGAAGGTCGCGAACGTCGGCGATTACGGCATTCAGGGTCAGCGGAAGCGCGCATGACGGAGCGGCCGCACGTCATCGTCCACACCGACGGCGCCTGCTCGGGCAATCCTGGGCCGGGCGGCTGGGGCGCGATCCTGCACTCGGGGCCGCACGAGAAGGAACTGAAAGGCGGCGAGCCGCACACCACCAACAACCGCATGGAGCTGATGGCGGCGATCGCAGCACTCGAGACGCTGAAGAAGCCGTCGACGGTCGACCTGCACACCGACAGCCAGTACCTGCAGCAGGGCATCTCGCAATGGATTCACGGCTGGAAGCGCAACGGCTGGCGCACCGCAGACCGCAAGCCGGTCAAGAACACCGATCTCTGGCAGCGGCTCGATGCCGCGCTCGCGCACCACACCGTACGCTGGCACTGGGTCAAGGGCCACGACGGCCATGCCTTGAACGAGCGCGCCGATCAGCTCGCACGCGACGCCATTGCGGAGATGCGGACGGCCGCGAAGTAACGGCCACAACCCGCAGCCGTCATCGCCGGGCTTGTCCCGGCGACCTCGATCAGGTGATCACCGTGCCTACCCAAGCGAGATGGCTGGGACAAGGCCCGGCCATGACGAGTCAGTGCAAGCGCTGCTCAGAGCGACTTCAGCAGATTATCGGCGCCGGAAACGTCGGCCTTGCCGGGAGCGTCCTCGACGTTGAGGACCTTCACCACGCCGTCATCGACCACCATGGCGTAGCGCTGCGAACGCACACCCAGGCCACGCTCGGTCAGGTCCGCGACAAGGCCGAGCGCCTTGGCGAAGTTGGCGCTACCGTCGGCCAGGAACTCGATCGCGTCGCCGCCCGAGGCCTTCTTCCACGCGTCCATCACGAACACGTCGTTGACGCCGGTGACCGCGATGGTCGCGATGCCCTTGGCCTTGATCGCGGCAGCGTTCTTCACGAAGCCCGGCATGTGGTTCTTGTGGCAGGTCGGCGTGAACGCGCCCGGCACCGCAAACAGCACCACCTTCTTGCCCTTGAAAATCTCGTCGGTGGTGAGCGGTTTCGGGCCCTCTCCCGTCATCACGGTGAATGTCGCAGCAGGCACGCGTTCGCCAACCTTGATAGCCATGGCTTCCATCCTCTCGCATGGTTTTGGACGTTGTCGTCGGCGCCAAACTAGAGATTTGCCGGCGAGGTGTGAAGCGGCCCGCGGTAGAAAAGCTACTGTCCGGGGTCCCGATCAATCGAGCCGGAAAGCGGCCTCGACCGCCTGTTCGCCTGCGACCGCGGTCAATCGCAACACCGCGCCCGCGGCACTGGCGCCGGGCGGCAGGCCGTCCAGTTCGAACGCAAAGCGCTGCAGGCCCTCGGACCCGCCGGCAACCGGCTGCGGCACCGGCAGCGCCCACTCCGGCGTCGGGCCTTCCACGAACAACGCGGCATCGGCACCGGGCTGCACCGCCACGTCGACCACGATGCGCGGCTTGTCGGCTGCCGTATCGCGCGCCACCGATCGGATCGCCGGCACAGTCTGGTCGCCGACCATGCCACGCCGCGGCACGCGCGCCTCGGCCGCAGCGACCGCCGCATCCTGCGCACTCGCGTCGCCGGTGAGCACAAGCGCGGCCACAGCCTGGGCCGGCACGCAGAGTTTCTCGCAGGCCGCATAGTCGAGCTTCATGCGCAGCGTCACCGGCTTGCCGGCGCGCTGCGGCGTGATGTGCAGCGGCAGGATCACGCTGCCCGTGTAGCCGATCGACTGCCCGCCGGCGCCGTCGTCGAAACGCATCGGCGCGGGGAACAGCACCGTGACAGCTTTGACGTTGTCGGAAGCGGAGAAGTCGAATGTCGGCGGCACGCCGGAGTCGCCGGGATAGCGCCAATACGTCTTCCACCCCGGCAGCAATTTGATCTCGACGCCCGCGCGATACACGCGCTGGCCCAATTCGCTGCCGGCCTGCGCCGCAATGAGGCGCGCGGCGGAACGGATATCGTCGTCCCACGCTGAGACATCCGCCGCAAGCGTGGGCGCGGCGGTGGCAATGGTCAGGCACGCCGCCCCCAATAGCGGCAAAAAACAGGCCAAACGGCAACCTTTTGGCATGCCGTTTGATTTAGTGAAGGCCGACCACACATACCACTGACATGCTCGTGAAGGCATTGTGACCGCGACGAAGTTTCGATTTCCTAACCGGTTGGATCGGAGTAACCTTCGCACATGCGAATGACGAGGAAAAATCTGCAGAAGGGCGCCTCCGGCGTGGCGCGCGGCTATCTCGACGGCCAGATGCTGATCGCTACCCCGACCATGCAGGACGAGCGCTTCGCGCGAAGCGTGATCTACGTCTGCGCCCATTCATCCGAAGGCGCGATGGGGATCGTGGTCAACCAGCCGGCTCCGCACATCAGCTTCAAGGACCTGCTGGTGAAGCTCGACGTGCTTCCGGCCGCGGACCTGATCCAGCTTCCCGACCGCGCCGGCGGCGTGAAGGTGCTGAAGGGCGGGCCGGTCGAGACCGAGCGCGGCTTCGTGCTGCACAGCGCGGACTTCTTCATCGAGAATTCGACGCTGCCGATCGACGAGGGAATTTGCCTGACCGCCACCCTCGACATCCTCAAGGCCATCGCGCGCGGCAATGGCCCGGCGAGCGCAATCCTTGCGCTGGGCTACGCCGGCTGGGCGCCCGGCCAGCTCGAGAACGAGCTGCACCACAATGGCTGGCTTCATTGCGCGGCCGATCCCGACCTGATTTTCGGCCGCGACGTCGAAGCAAAGTACGCCCGCGCGCTGAAGAAGATCGGCATCCAGCCCGGCATGCTGTCGAGCGAAGTCGGCCACGCCTGATCCGATGCGCGCGCCTGCTGTCATGGCGGTGACGGCAGCGATGATCGCCTCTCCAGTCGCAAGCGCCGAACTCAATGTCGTGGCCGCCGGCGCCGTGCGCGGCATCGTCGCCGGAATGATCGACGACTATTCGAAGGCAACCGGCCTCAAGTTCAATTTCACCGTCGGTCCAACCGGGCAATTGCGTGCCGCGCTCTCATCCGGCCAACCGGTCGACCTCGTCATCGTGGCAGCGCCGTTGCTGGAAGAGCTTGAGCGTGCCGGCAAGATCAGGGCCGGCAGCCGCACCGATCTCGGCCGCGTAGGAATGGCCGTGGTCGTGCGCGAAGGCTCGCCCTTGCCCGACATCGCAACGCCCGACGCGGTGAAAGCAGCGTTGCTCAAGGCACGGATCATCGCCTACACCGACCCGAAGCTCGGCGGCACCTCGGTCGAGCATCTCATGAAAATCGCCGACGGGTTCGGCATCAAGGACGAGGTCATCCGCAAAGGCCTGGTCGCGACCGGCGGCGACGACGCCGCAGCCAAGGTCGCCGATGGCAAGGCCGACATCGCGATCGTTCCGATCACCGATGTTCATGCCAAGGACGCCAAGATCGTCGGCCCCCTGCCCGAGCCGATCCAGCGATCCATGACCTATTCCGCAGCGATCCCGACGAGCAGCGCCGATCCGGACGCCGCGCGCGCCTTCGTCGCGGCCCTGACCGCGCCGGCAATGCGCGAGCGCTGGATCAAGGCGGGCTGGCAGCTCGCCGCGAAATAGCGGCGCGCTCCCCGTCTAACCAGCGCGCTGTCTAGCGCGCCGGCTCGAGTTGGTCCTGCATGAGAAGCTGCCGCGCAGCGTCCGCCGTCATCGGCTCGCCGAAGGCAAAGCCCTGCGCGTATTCGCAGCCGAGCTGATAGAGCTCGAGCGCGTCCGAAGTCGGTCTCGGCGCCCTCCGCCACCACATCCATGCCAAGGTCGTGCGCGAGCGCGATGATCGAGCGCAGGATCACCGGGCGGGTGCCCTTGTTGGTGGTGCGCACGAACGACTGGTCGATCTTGATGGTGTCGAACGGGAAGCGCTGCAGGTAGGCGAGCGACGAATGGCCGGTGCCGAAGTCGTCGAGCGCCAGCCCCGCGCCAAGCTCGCGGATGCGAGTCAGCAGCTGGGCGGCGTGTTCGGGATTCTCCATCACCAGCAACTCGGTCAGTTCGAGCTTGAGCGAGCCGCGCGCCAGCACCGAGCGCGACAGTACCGTGCGCAGATCGTGGATGAGGTCATGCCGCAGCAACTGCCGCGACGACACGTTGACGCTCGCGAACACCGGTTCGCGCAGCCGCACCGTGCGCTGCCAGGCGCCGAGCTGGCGGGCGGTGCGCTCCAGCACGAACAGGCCGAGGTCGACGATGAGGCCGATCTCCTCGGCAATGTTGATGAACTCCGACGGCGACATGCGGCCCATCTTGGGATGGTCCCAGCGCGCCAATGCCTCGAAACCTGCGACCGAACGGTCCTCCAGCCGGACGATCGGCTGATAGAGGATGGTGATCTCCTCGCGCTCCAGCGCCCGGCGAAGCTCCGAACTCGAGCGTGCAGTCGATCGGTCTTGCGCGCGCGCATCGCGGGCTTGAACACCTCGATGCGATCGCCGCCGATGCGTTTGGCGTGGTACATCGCAAGCTCGGCGTCCTTCACCACCTCTTCGGTCCGGCCCGGCTGGCCGTCGCCGAGCGCGAGCCCGATCGACGCGGTAAGAAAGATTTCGCGGTCGTTGAAGGTGATCGGCGCCCGCAGCGTGCGCCGGACGGTCTCCGCGAACGCGATCAGGCGGGTCGGGTCCTTCTCCGAGAGCAGGATCATCGCGAACTGGTCGCCGGTCAGCCGCGCGAGCGTATCCTGCGGCTTGAGCAGCCGTCCGAGCCGGCGTGCAAGTGTGAGCAGGATCGAGTCGCCGACCGCGATGCCGACCGAATCGTTGACCTGCTTGAAGCGATCGAGGTCGATCACCACCACCGTCGGCCGGATCGACGGGTCAGCCTTGGTGAAGCTCAACACCGCCTCCAGCCGGTCGATGAACAGCTGGCGGTTGGGCAGGCCGGTGAGGTTGTCGTGCACCGCGTCGTGCAGCAGGCGTTCCTCTGCGGTCTTGAACTCGGTCACATCGGTGAGCGTGCCGACGAGCCGCACCACCTCGCCGTCGGAGCCGACCACCGGGCGCGCCTTGAGCGTGAACCAAAGGAAATGGCCGTCCGGCGTGCGCAGGCGGAAGTCCTGCATCAGCCGGCCGCGGCGCTGCTCCAGCACGCTGTCGAGGGCGGCGCGGAAGCGGTCGCGGTCGAGCGCGTGCAGCACGTCGAGCCAGCGCGAGGCTGGGCCTTCGAGCGCACCGCGCTTGAGGCCCAGGAGCTGCTCGGTCTCGGGACTGGTGAAGATGCGGTCGGAGGACACGTCCCAGTCCCAGATCATGTCGCCCGCGCCCGTGAGCGCCAACGCCCGCCGTTCGACATCGGAGACGATGTTGGTGGTGATGCCGCCGGCGAAGGCATGCTGCATCACCGTGAATCCGATCAGCATCACGATCAGCACCAGGCCGCCGAGCAGCGCCGGGCCGATGATGTCGTTGGTGACCGCGCCTGAGATCGTAAGCCCCGCCGCGATCGCCCACACCACCAGCAGGAACCAGGTCGGGATCAGCAGCACCGCGCGGTCGTAGCCGTGGGTCGAGAGATAGACCACGACCGCAAAGCCCAGGAAGGCCACGGCGGCAAGCGACAACCGCGCGATCGTCGACGCGCTTGGCGGATCGAACAGCGCGAGCGCCACCATAGCCGCAAGGCCTGCGAGCCAGGCGATCGTGACGTGCATGTAGCGCACATGCCAGCGGCCGAGATTGAGATAGGCGAACAGGAACACCAGCAGTGTGCCGGCGAGGATCGCCTCGCCGGTGGCGCGCCAGATGCGCTCGGCGCCCGACGACATGTCGAACACCTTGCCCCAGAAGCCGAAGTCGATGCCGATGTAGACCAGCACGGCCCAGCCGAGCGCGGCGGCGGCCGGGAACATCACGCTGCCCTTGACGACGAACAGGATGGTCAGGAACAGCGCCAGCAGACCGGCGATGCCGATGACGATGCCGTGGTAGAGCGTGAAGCTGTTGACCTTGTCCTTATAGGCGTCCGGCTCCCACAGGTAGAGCTGCGGCAGCCGGTCGGTGCGAAGCTCGGCGACGTAGGTGATGACGGTGCCGGGATCGAGCGTGATGCGGAAAACGTCGGCGACGGCGCTGTCCTGGCGGTCCGGAAGTTCACCCGAACTCGGCGTGATGGTGACGACGCGGGACAGGCCGAGATCGGGCCAGAACAGGCCCGAGCCGACCATCCGATAGTGCGGCACCACGATCAGCCGGTCGATCTGCTCGTCGCCGGAATTCGCAAGCGCAAAGACCGCCCAATTGGTGGAGCCCTCGCGCGCCGGCTGTTGCATGCGGCGCACGATGCCGTCGGGGCCGGGCGCCGCCGAGAGCTGGATGCGATCGGTGTCGGTCTTGACCAGTTCCAATACGGCGGTGAGATCGATCGCAGTCACGTCGGTGCGCACATTCACCGCCTCGACGGCGCCCGCGGGCGCGGCGCCGATCAGGGCGGCGAACAGAAAGGCCGCCGATATTGCGGCGCGCAGCAAGCCCAAACGACGACCTCCGCTTCGATCCCGCGCCCCCAGGCCACGGGTTAAGCTCTTAACATTGCGCCGTTTTCGCGGCCTTCGCCAGCGGGCTCCGCTTGCGGTCCGGCAACCGCTCCGCCACCCAAAATGAGTAGCCGTGCCACCGATCAAGAGCAAGGATTTCCACAACCCTGCGGCGACACAACGGGCATCGTCCCCCGGGCCCTTGCGATTGTGGCGAGCCGGGCGGCGGGCGCGACGGTGTCTGCAGCCAATGCGTCGGCCTTGCGCCCGCGTCAGTAGGTCAGCACGATCTTGCCGATGTGCGCGCTCGTCTCCATACGGGCGTGGGCCGCCGAAGCCTGTGCGAACGGAAATGTGGAGTCGATCAAAGGCCTGATCTTGCCGGCGGCAAGGAGCGGCCAGACTTTGTCTTCAATGGCGCGCGCGATCGCGGCCTTCTCGGACACCGGGCGCGGGCGCAGCGTCGAGCCAGTGTGCGTCAGCCGCTTGACCATCAGCCGGCGAAAATCGACCTCGGCCTTCGGGCTGCCGAGGAACGACACCTGGGCGATACGGCCCTCGACGGCAGCGGCGTCGTAGTTGCGATTGATATAGTCGCCGCCGACGATATCGATGATGACGCTGGCGCCGGCGCCGCCGGTCGCGCTCTTGGTCGCCTCGACAAAGTCCGCCGTCTTGTAGTTCACGGCCACATCAGCGCCGAGCTTGCGCGCCGCCTCGCACTTTTCGTTGGAGCCGGCGGTGGTGATGACCTTTGCCCCGAACGCCTTGGCGAGCATGATCGCGGTCGTGCCGATGCCCGATGTGCCGCCGTGCACGAGCGCCCACTCCCCGCTCTTCAGCGCAGCGCGCTCGAACATGTTGTGCCAGACGGTGAAGAAGGTCTCCGGGATCGCTGCCGCCTCGATCATCGAGATCGTCGGCGGCACCGGTAGCGCATGGCTTTCGTGTGCAACGCAGAACTGCGCATAGCCGCCGCCGACCACCAGTGCACAGACCTTGTCGCCGACCTTCCAGCGGCGGGCCTCGGGGCCAAGTGCAATGACTTCGCCCGCGATCTCAAGCCCCGGAATGTCGGTCGCACCCTTGGGCGGCGGATAGTTGCCTTCACGCTGGCGAACGTCGGGCCGGTTGACGCCGGCCGCGTCGACCCGGACGAGGATTTCGCCCGGCCCCGGAACCGGCATCGGGCGTTCTTGCTCGACGAGCATCTCCGGCCCGCCGGGAGCCCGGATCACGATCGCCTTCATGTGGGGCGCAAGCTCGGGCATTCGATCCGTCCTGGTTGCTGGCCGCAGGTGACGTGTTGCCGCCCGTCTTAGTCAGCCCGGCGCGGTGTGACAACCGTTTCGGGCGCCGCTATGTTTTCCGCGCCGACGCGCGGAGGCCGCCATGCCAGCCATCGATGACGAAGACCGGCCCAAGAAGAAGATCGTTCACGAGATCGGTCAGGACCTCACGCTGCTTTCGGTCGGCGAGCTTGGCGAGCGGATCGCGCTGCTGCGGGAGGAGATCGCGCGGATCGAGGCCAACATGGCGAGCAAAACCGCCTCGAAGTCGGCGGCCGATCTATTTTTCAAGAAGTGATCGCAGGCCGTGCGCTCCGAAACCCCGAGCGCGCGCCGTTAACCATATGCAATTTCCGGTGGCGTCTTAACCAAATGTTAAGCTTTCTCCTTCATTACTGACGCCTGTCCATCTTCATGGACTTCGAGTGGCTCCTGTCCACTCTGTTTGACGCCTCCCTGTTATCACTCTTGAGCCGCCGGCAACGGCGGCTCCTTTTTTTGTCCCGTTTTGGGTCGGCGGTACGGTTACCATTTCGTAAACTTTGCCTCGCCGCGCGGCAGCGCGCGCTGGACAGCGCCGGCATGCTGGGCAATGGTCCTGCAGTCGGGTGAGGCGTAACGAAATGAATGATCGGACCGCGGACGAAGCGGCGCCTGTTTCATTCGGCGAGAAGCTCGCCGGTTCGCAGGCGTTCGCCACGCTGTTTCGGGACGGCATGGCACTGGTGGAAGAGACCGCGGCCTATCTCGATGGCCCGGGACGGCGGGAATCCAAGCGCCTCGAACGCAGCGCCGCGCTCGCCTATGCGACCGAGAGCATGCGGCTCACCACGCGGCTGATGCAGCTCGCGTCCTGGCTGCTGCTGCATCGCGCTGTGAAAGAAGGCGAGATGTCGCTTGCGCAAGCCAACAAGGAAAAGACCAAGGTCAAGCTCACCGCCGGCGAGCCCGGCAATCCGGAGACCATCAAGCTGCTGCCGGAGCGGCTGCGTGGCCTGATCGAGCGTTCCAAGAAGCTGAACGATCAGGTGCGGAGGCTCGACGCCAACATCTATGCGCCGCCGCTCGCGCCCGACCGGCCGCGCGCCGGCAATCCGGTCGAACGCCAGCTTGGCCTGCTCGAAGGCTGCCTTCGAGCAGGACGGCCGCTGACCCGTATCCACCCGGATTTTAGTAGCGCGAGGCGGTCGAATTCGTGTTTTCGTTCCGGGTGAGGACGAGCGGCGGGAAGCTCACGTAGGCGTTGAGCCTGGTGTAGAACGCGTTCAGCAACACGTCGATGGCGACGTTGGCAACCTGACGCTTCTGGCCACCGAGGTAGATCGTCATCTCGCGCAGCGGCAGGCACAACTGCTGCAGCATGCGCGCCCCGCCAGGCGAGACCGAGTAGCAGACCGTGCCGAACGTCTCTATCAGCCGATAGGGCCGCGGTGCGAACCGCTGGTCCTGGAATTCACGGTAGGAACGCCGCACCTCAACGTCGCTCGACTGCACGAGGCAGGGCAACGCGCCCGGCATGATCTGGAACGCGACGTAGGGCGTGAAGTTCCATCCCCACAGGATCAAGGTCCAGTCCGGCGGCAGCGTGTCCATCACCGCCGGTGCAGCAGTCTCGAAATAGCGGTTGAAGATCGCATCATCCTCGCAAACGGTGATAGCTTCGTCGGCTTCGGTTGCGGCTTGCCAGAGCGCGATGTGCGACAACGCGCAGCCGAGCGCGCCGGGCCTGTAGAGCGAGAAAATCTTCGGGTCGACGGTGCCGGCGCGAACCACCGCCTCGCGGTCGATACTTGCGCCGTCGACCGCCGAAAACCGCAACAGGTTACGCAGATGCCCATTGCACGACACGAACTCGGCGTAACGGTCGGGCGTGCGATCCAGGCTGATGACGTGCACGCGCACGGCGGTCCATCCCGGGCGCAGACACCGGGGCTACTTGAGGAAGCCGGAGAACTTCTTCTGGAAGCGCGACAGCCGGCCGCCACGGTCGAGCAATTGCTGATGCCCGCCGGTCCAGGCCGGGTGCGACTTCGGGTCGATGTCGAGGTGCAGCACATCACCCTTCTTGCCCCAGGTGGTGCGGGTGGTGAATTCGGTGCCGTCGGTCATCTTGACCGTGATGGTGTGGTACTCGGGATGAGTGTCGGGCTTCATCGGTCGAGGTCCGCATTCGCTGGCGTCCGCGGGCGGTGACGCGATTGAATTTTCCATGGATTTGCGCGGTTCTATACAGGACGCGGGCACGGGCCGGACAAGCGCTTGTTGCGATTGCCACGCCGCGAGCTCGCGGGGCATTGTCCGCGCCGCCAATTTGCGCCGGACCAGGGCGTAAGACATGAACGACGCGGCCGGTAACGCAGCACGCGACGCGGCGAAGCCGGCCGCGCCGAGGCTGGCGCACTGCCAGCCGACGCCCGCAAGGCCCAGGCTGCGGCCGCTCAAGCTGCTCCTCCCCTACGTCGCGCGCTATCGCGGCCGCGCCGCTGGCCGCGCTGGTGGCGCTGCTGATCGCCTCGATCGCGACGCTGGTGGTGCCGATCGCGGTGCGCCGCATGATCGATTTCGGCTTCACCACCGATCATGTCGGCCTGATCGACCAGTATTTCGGCGTGATGCTGGCGTCGTGGCGGTGCTCGCGGTGGCGAGCGCGACCCGCTACTACCTCGTGACCTCGCTCGGCGAACGGGTGGTCGCCGATCTGCGATCGGCGGTGTTCAGCCATATCACGCAGCTGTCGGCGCCGTTCTTCGACACCGCCAAGACCGGCGAACTGATCTCGCGGCTCACCGCCGACACCACCCAGCTCAAGGCCGCGGTCGGCGCCTCGGTGTCGATCGCGCTGCGCAATCTCGTGCTGTTCGTCGGCTCGGCCACCATGATGGTGGTGACGAGCCCGCGGCTGTCGGGTTTCGTGCTCGCCGCCATCCCGGTGATCGTGCTGCCGCTGGTCGGCTTCGGCCGCTCGGTGCGGCGGCGCTCGCGCATGGCGCAGGACACGCTCGCGGACGCCTCCGCCTACGCCACCGAGCTGATCGGCGCGGTGCGCACGCTGCAGGCCTTCACCAATGAGCAGCTTGCGAGCACGCGCTTCGGCGAGGCGGTCGAGCGCGCCTATCAGGCCGCGCTGCAATCGACGCGCGCACGCGCGGTGCTGACCGCCGTCGTCATCTTCCTCGCCGCCGCAAGCGTCGTCGTCATCCTGTGGGTCGGCGCGCAGGATGTGCTGACGGGCACGATCACGCCCGGCCGGCTCAGCCAGTTCGTGCTGTTCGCGGTGTTTGCGGCGAGCGGGTTCGGCCAGCTGAGCGAGGTCTGGGGCGAGCTGTCGCAGGCCGCGGGCTCGGCCGAGCGGCTCGCCGAACTGCTGGCGATCGAGCCGGAAATCCGCGCGCCCGCGCAGCCGGTGCCGCTGCCGCCGCTGCCGCGCGCCGAGGTCGCGTTCGAGGCGGTGCGCTTTGCCTATCCGACGCGGCCCGAGACCGACGTGCTGGACGGCGTGTCGTTTCGGGTCGCGCCGGGCGAGAAGGTCGCGATCGTCGGCCCCTCCGGCGCCGGCAAGAGCACGATCTTCCACCTGATCCTGCGCTTCTACGACCCGAAATCCGGCACGGTCACCGTTCGACGGCATGCGGCTCGCCGATCTCGATCCTGCGGACCTGCGCCGCCACGTCGCGCTCGTGCCGCAGGACACCGCGATCTTCGCCATGAGCGTGCGCGACAACATCCGGTTCGGCCGGCCGGAGGCGTCCGACGCCGAGATCGAGCGCGCCGCCGAGGACGCGGCCGCGGCCGAGTTCATCCGCCGCCTGCCGCAGGGCTACGACACGCCGGTCGGCGAGCGCGGCGTCACGCTGTCCGGCGGCCAGCGCCAGCGCATCGCGATCGCGCGCGCGATCCTGCGCGCAGGCGCCGCTGCTGCTGCTCGACGAGGCCACCTCCTCGCTCGACGCCGAAAGCGAGACGCTGGTGCAGACGCGCGCTCGGCGCGCCTGATGACCGGCCGCACCACGCTCGTGATCGCGCACCGGCTTGCGACCGTGCAGTCGTGCGACCGCATCCTGGTGCTCGACCACGGCCGCATCGTCGAGCAAGGCACGCACGACAGCCTGGTCGCGCGCGGCGGGCTCTACGCGCGGCTCGCGCGGCTGCAGTTCGAGGCGGCCTGAGCCGGCCGCTATTTGCGCGATCAGCATGCGGTCGAGCGCGTAGCGGCCGGCACCGGTCGTGAACAGCAGCAGGTTGCCGCCCATCATCGAGATGTTCTTCCAGAAATGGCTGTTCTGGTTCGCCTGCTGCGCCTCCGGATAGCTCCAATAGCGGTGCGAGCTGAAGGTCGCGATGAGCGACGAACACGAGCATCACCAGCGCCACGTAGCGCGTGGCAAAGCCGAGCACGAGCAGGACACCGCCGACGAACTCGACCGGCGGCGCGACGTAGCCGAGCCATGGCGGCAGATCGCGCCGCGGCATGGTGGCGGCGAACGCCGGAATGTCCATCAGCTTGCGCCAGCCGCTCAGAGATGAAGATCCAGCCGATCAGCACGCGCCCGACGAGCAGCAGGAAATCCTGCCACTGCGACGCGACGCCGTCGGTGTGCGTCAGCCACGACGAAGCGGAGACGACGACGAAGTTCTGCATTGCCATGTGGCCCCTTCCCCAGTTTCGGTTTGCCGTCGCAAGCACCGGCCTCGCAGCCGCACCCGCGTTGAGACCTGCGATACCTCCGATCCACGCCTTGCCTCGACCGCAGCGAGCCACGTTCAGCTTCACTCGACGTCTGCCCGATCGCCTTCTTCACGCGCGCGATCAGGTCGGGCGAGGCCGACGCGAGCTTGTTCGACCAGCGCATTGACGCGCGTGCCGCATTGCGCGGATCGATGTTGAGCTTGCGCTTCTTGGCATCGGCGAGGAACGCCGGGTCCTTCATCAGCTCGTCGAACGCCTTGCGCAGCGCCGCCACCCGCTCGGCCGGCACGCCCGGCCCGACCGCCAGCGCGCGCGCGAACGGCGTGCCGGAGATGACGAACTCCGCGACGTCCTTCTTGTTCGGGCGGCGCAAGCTCGATCAGCGTCGGCACGTCCTTCAGATACGGCTCGCGCTCGAGCGTGAACTGCACCAGCATCTTGACCTTCTTCTCGGTGAGCCATTGCGGCCGCGTGCCGATGATGTTTTCCCACGACGCGGTCCAGCCGCTGATCTCGCCGCGCTCCATCGCGAGGTTGCAGTCGTTGCCGCTGCGATAGCCGCTGACGATCTTGTACTTGGCGCCGATCGCGTCCTTGAGCAGCGAGGCCCACTGGTAGGTCAGGTGCGTCTTGCTGAACGAGCCGACCACGATGTCGGCGGTCTTGAGGTCCTCGACGGTGTTGGCCGGCGCGGTGTGCCAGAGCGTCAGCGACTGCGCGATCGCGTCATAGGCGCCGAGCCAGTTGAACTTCGCCGACTCGAAGCGCACGCCGGTCGGCTCGAGCTTCTCCGACAGCGGGATGGCGTGCGACAGCAGCATCTTGGTGCCGTCCTGCGGCGCGGTGCCGTAGATGTGATTGCCGGCGATGACGCCGCCGGCGCCCGGCATGTGCTCGACGATGACCGTCGGATGGCCGGGGATGTGGCGGACGATGTGCTCGGCGATGGTGCGGCCGTAGAGGTCGTAGCTGCCGCCCGGGCCGGTGCCCATCACGATCGAGACGGTCTTGCCCTTGTAGAAATCGGCGACGCTGTCGGCTGCAGCCGGCGCCGCCGCGATTGTCGCGGTCGCGAGCGCGGCGATCCGCACGCTCAGTCTCGGATGCATGGTCCCCTCCCGGCGGTCCCGATGATCGTGGCTTCGGCGATTGTCTTCTTCGAGCGTCCGCTCGTTGCGCCATCGCTTGAAGGCGTCCCAGCAAGCCGCAGTGCGGCACAAGCGCCCATAGTCTCGCGGCGCGTATGCGCCCGAGGCTTGGGGCAGTCTGCGCCTTCGAGAAGGCCCGAGGGCGCGCGGGACGCCGGGGTTCCGAGGAACCCGCGGACCTCGACATCTCGCGACATCGAGGCAGTCCGGATAGTCAAACCGCAGGTTCGTCTTCGCTCCAACGTCCCGCGCGCGGTGTTTCTAGGCTTGCTCCGCGCGGCCCCCGGTGGCGTGCCTGTTGTTGACCACCGCTCGGGCCTCTACGACCCCTGACCGTTAGAACGGCGGTACGGGATCGCATCTAAGGGTCCCCTACGAAGTCTTCGCATAGGACCGCACGGCTTGGGCCGCCGAACGTTGGGTGTGCGTTTTGCACCCTTGCCCGGCCACCGCGGGCCGGTCCCGCTTAACGACGCCTCGCGAAGCGCCCTCGGTTGGACCGGCTTGGCCGCCAAGCTAAGGCCGCCCCAGCCGGTGTGCGTAAGTCCTCACGACATTGTGATTATATTCCTGGATTCATTTGGTCGATCGCGCACTGACGTCCCCCACGCCCTTGCCTTTGAGCGCGGAGCCGATCTCGTCAAGAACGGCGGGATCGTCGATCGTCGCCGGCATGGTCCAAGGATCGCCGTCGGAGATCTTCCTCATCGTGCCGCCGCGCGGCGGCACGGCTGATAATCGCACCCAACTCGCTGGATATGTGAACAAAACCGTGCCAAACGCCGTTTGTGCCGAGGCCGTCGCTGACGCCTCCCTCGATTTATTTCAACGCAAGCCGTGTTTGATGCTTCCCTTGCAGCCGCCAAAGGCACACAAGCAAGGTGCGTCGCAGCGGCGCTTGGCACATTTCATCAGCACCACCATCACGGACGCGAGGCGGAAACGCGCGGCAGCGATTGCATCGCCAGCCGGCGCGCGCACGAAATCGGCATTGCGAACCGCGGGGACCGCCCGCCACAGGCGCCCATCGTTGCCGCGCCCGTCCCGGCTCAACGGAACCCAGGAGATCACGCCATGGCTTCGCGTCCGGAAATCAAGGCCGTGATCGGGAAACCCGAAGCGGACGAAGTCGTCTCGGCATTACCACCCTCGCAATTGGCGCGACCTGAAACCGGTCCGTACCGGCTTCAGGTCGATCGGCAGACCAAGGCGTCCTACCTGACCGAAGAGGCCGCCGAGGCTGCGGGCCTGGCGATCAAGCGGGGGCACCCGATCGTCCGGGTGTCGATCTACAACTCGACGGAAGGTTTGAACAAGATCATCGAGCTTCCGACGACTTGATCGGGTCGCGACGAATCTGAGTGGGCGCCGCGAGGCGGCGATTGCACACCGCCCTGCAACACCGAAAGCCGGAGCCGCGTCGCCGGCTGCCCGCAGCGAGAGGTTGTCATGCAAGCACTCATTCTGATGGTCGTTTATATCGGCACCCTGATCTCGATCCAATTCGTCGGGTTCCTGGCCAGCCGTCTGGTCGAGTACCAGTTTCCAAGTCTCGGACTGATGACGTTCCTGGTGCTGTTCATTGCAGCGTTTGGGATCGCCTGGCCGATCGCTGTCCGGATCACCGAATGGGCGCTGCTGAAAGGCGGGTTCGTTCTGGAACAGGCCGACCACCGCGCCGTCTGACACCAACGGCGCTGAACGATGACTTCTCCAAGTCATGGCCGGGCTCGTCCCGGCCATCCCGCTTAGGAGGGCACAAAGCCAAATGAATCGGGATCACCGGGACACGGCGCTTCGCGCCGGCCCGGTGATGACGCGGGTGGATATCAACTGCCGTTGGTCTGACACGGGGCTCCGCGGCTGCTATCGCGGGATTGTCGGGGGCATTGTCGGCGACACGCCGATGATCATACCCGCACGCCCTTGTCCTTCAGCGCGCAGCCGATCTCGTCGAGCACCGCCGGATCGTCGATCGTCGCCGGCATCGTCCAAGGCTCGCCGTCGGCGATCTTCTTGATGGTGCCGCGCAGGATTTTTCCCGAGCGCGTCTTCGGCAGCCGCGCCGACCGTGATCGCGAGCTTGAACGCCGCCACCGGGCCGATCTTGTCGCGCACCAGCTGCACGCACTCGCGCTCGATCTCCTCGTGCGGGCGGTTGACGCCGGCCTTGAGCACGATGAAGCCGCACGGCACCTCGCCCTTCAGCTCGTCCTTGATGCCGAGCACCGCGCATTCGGCGACGTCCTTGTGCGCGGCCAGCACCTCCTCCATGCCGCCGGTCGAAAGCCGATGGCCCGCGACGTTGATGATGTCGTCGGTGCGGCCCATCACGAAGACGTAGCCGTCGTCGTCGATGTAGCCGGCGTCGGCGGTCTTGTAGTAGCCGGGGAATTCGGCGAGGTAGCTCTCGCGCATGCGGTCGTCGGCCTGCCACAGCGTCGGCAGGCAGGACGGCGGCAGCGGCAGCTTGACCACGAGCGAGCCCATCTTGCCGCGCGGCACTTCCTTGCAGCCGTCGTCGACCACGCGCAGGTCGTAGCCCGGCATCGGCACGGTCGGCGAGCCGTGCTTGACCGGAAGCTGGCCCAGGCCGACCGGATTGCCGGCGATCGCCCAGCCGGTCTCGGTCTGCCACCAGTGGTCGATCACCGGCTTCTTCAGGAGGTTCTCCGCCCAGACGATGGTGTCGGGATCGGCGCGCTCGCCGGCCAGGAACAGCGTGCGGAATTTCGACAGGTCGTACTTGCGCGAACAGCTTGCCCTGCGGGTCTTCCTTCTTGATGGCGCGGAACGCGGTCGGCGCGGTGAACATCGCGACGCAGCCGTGCTCGGCGATCACGCGCCAGAACGCGCCGGCGTCGGGCGTGCCGACCGGCTTGCCCTCGTAGAGGATCGTGGTGCAGCCGTGCAGCAGCGGCGCATAGACGATGTAGCTGTGGCCGACCACCCAGCCGATGTCGGAGGCCGCCCAGCAGCACTCGCCGGGCTCGACGCCGTAGTGGTTCTTCATCGACCATTTCAGCGCGACCATGTGGCCGCCGTTGTCGCGCACCACGCCCTTCGGGATGCCGGTCGTGCCGGAGGTGTAGAGGATGTAGAGCGGATCGGTGGCCATCAGCGGCACCGGCTTGAGCACGTTCTTGCGCCCAGACCAGCGCCTCGTCCCAGGTCGCCTGCCAGTCGTGGTCGCGGCCGGCGACCAGCTCGGCGCTGCAGCCTGCGGGCGCTGCAGGATCAGGCAGGCCTGCGGCTTGTGCCTGGCGAGATCGATCGCCTCGTCGAGCAGCGGCTTGTAGGGGATGACGCGGTTGACCTCGATGCCGCAGCTCGCCGACAGGATCACCTTGGGCTTGGCGTCGTCGATGCGGGTGGCGAGCTCCTTCGGCGCGAAGCCGCCGAACACCACCGAATGGATCGCGCCGATGCGCGCGCAGGCCAGCATCGCGACCACCGCCTCCGGCACCATCGGCATGTAGAGGATGACGCGGTCGCCTTTGCTGACGCCGAAGTCCTTTTCGAGGATGCCGGCGAGCGTCTCGGTCTTGGTCTGCAGCGTCGGCGTAGGTGATGGTCTGCTTGGTGTTGGTGACCGGCGAGTCGTAGATGATGCGCGGCCTGCGTGCCGCGGCCGGCCTCGACGTGGCGGTCGACCGCGTTCTAGCAGGTGTTGCAGACGCCGTCGGGGAACCAGCGGCCGTAGACGCCGGCGTTGGGATCGAACACGGTCTTCGGCTGCTCGATCCAGTCGATCTCGGCCGCGGCCTCGCCCCAGAAGCCCTGCGGGTCGCGCTGCCAGCGCGCATAGACCTCGTGATAGCGGCTCGTGCTTGGCGTCCATGGGTGCTCCTTCGCGCGCGATTGTGAGCTGGCACGCGCTATTTTGCAAAGCGCCTGACCGTAGCTCGACGCCATCTCGCCGCGCCGAAGGGTGACGGTGATCGCTCGGGAGCAAGCGCGGCTGAACATGCGTCAGCCTGCCGACGCCGAATACGTCTGGCGCATCCAGGCGCCTGCGCTCTCATGCGCGCCCGCCCATCCCGCACCATGAGCGCCCGTGGAATTGCTCACCGATCCCTCCTTCATGGCCGTCGTCCGTCATCGGCGTCTGCCTGCTCGGCGTGTCGAAGGGCGGCTTCCTCGGCCTCGGCGTGATGGCGCTGCCGCTGATGTCGCTGTTCGTGCCGCCGCTGCAGGCCGCCGCCATCATCCTGCCGACCGCGCTCGCGCAGGACGCGCTGACGGTGTGGACCTACCGGCGCAACTGGAGCGCCTGGAACCTGAAGCTCATGCTGCCCAGCATGATGGTCGGCATGGCGTCGCCTGGCTGATGGCGGCCTCGCTGTCGGCCGCGCACATCCGGCTCGCGATCGGCCTGATCGCCGCGCTGTTCGTGCTGCGGCACTGGCTCGCCGGCGCGCTTCGAGCGCTGGACGCCGCAGCCGAACACCGCGACCGGCATCATCTTCGGCGTCATCGGCGGCGTCACCACCATGCTGGCCAACGCCGGCGGACCGGCCTGGCAGATGCATCTGCTGCCGCAGAAGCTCGACAAGCTGCACCTATGTCGGCACCGTCACCATCCTGTTCGCGGCCAGCAACGTCATCAAGATTCCGGGCTTCGCCACGCTCGGCTTCCTCACGCGCGAGAACCTGCTGGTCGGCCTGGCGCTGGTGCCGATCGCGGTCGTCTCCAACTACGCCGGCATCTGGCTGGTGCGGCGCACCTCGAACGAGTTGTTCTTCCGCATCGCCTATGTGCTGATGTTCTTCATCGCGGTCGAACTGATGCGCAGCTCGGTCGTCGAGCTGTGGTGGGGCTGACGCCTGCTCGGCATGCGCGCGCGCTGCGCGCGCATGACGCCATGCGCCAAATCGGGTGGCGCGCGGCGTGCTTCTGCGCTTTAACAGCGCGCCGGCCCACGCTCATGACCATCATCACCGATCCGCTGTTCTATCTGTGTCGCCGTGCCGGCGGTGGTCATGCTCGGCCTGTCGAAGGGCGGCTTCTCCGGCATCGGCATGGTGTCGACGCCGCTGCTCGCGCTGATCATGCCGCCGCTGCGAGGCCGCCGCGATCCTGCTGCCGATCATCCTGCTGCAGGACGCGATGTCGGTCTGGGTCTACCGCCGCGTCTGGGACCCGTGGAACCTGAAGGTGATGCTGCCGGGCGCGGTGGTCGGCGTCGGCGCCGGCCTGGCTGTTCGCGGCCTACGTCTCCGACGGCGTGATCCGGCTCGTGGTCGGGCTGATCGCGCTCGGCTTCGTCGGCTATGCCTGGCGTTCCGCCACGTGCTGCCGGCCGAGCCGCGCAAGCCGCGCGCCGCGCACGGCGTGTTCTGGGGCGCGCTCGCGGGCTTCACCATCGACGCTGATCCAGATCGGCGCCCCGCCCTACTACGCGTTCGTGCTGCCGCAGCGGCTGGAGAAGATGATCTACGTCGGCACCACGGTGATGTTCTTCGCCGTCGTCAACGTCGATGAAGGTCGCGCCCTATTTCGCGCTCGGCCAGTTCTCGACCGCCGGGCTTGCCACCTCGGCCGCGCTGTTTCCGCTCGCGATCGCATCGCAACTTTCTCGGCATCTGGCTCGTGCGCGTCACGCCGGAGGCGCTGTTCTACCGCATCACCAACGTGGATCGTGTTCCTGATCGGCTGCGAACTGACGCGGCAGGGCGTGACGGAACTGCTGCGGCTGATCGACGCAGGTCGCGACATGCGTCGCGGCCCCGTTGCGAAGCGTTATGCAGAAACCACCGACAGCCTGCGAATGTTCCCGCGCGAATGCGGCGCAAAACGATCCGCGCGCGCGATCGAACCAACGCGCGCCGTTCCGCGTTGCACTCAGAGAGGGTCGCGACGCCGGCAACCCAGGAACAGCATTCAGGAGATGTCCATGACGATGACGAAACTGTTCGCTGCGGCGCTTGATGGCCTCGACGCTGCTCGCGGCGCCGGCGCTGGCGCAATCGAACCCGTCGCCGAGCCCGCCCCGCCCGCAACCTGCACCGGCCGATGGCCGTCGCCGGCGCAGCGGCGCCGCAGCTGTGCAGCAGTCCGACCAGTGGCGCGGCTCCAAGCTCGTCGGTCTCGACGTCTACAACGCCGCCAACGAGAAGATCGGCGACATCAACGAGCTTGATCACCGACAAGAACGGCAAGATCGACGATCGTGGTGATCGGCGTCGGCGGCTTCCTCGGCATGGGTCGAGCACGACGTGGGCCTCTGCCTGGGACCAGGTGAAGTTCGTGACCGAGCCGGCGAAGTCACCTCGACACGAGCACGGCTCACGAGCACCACCGGCGCGGGTCGACCGCGACCACGACCACGCGACCATCCGCGCGCGACTACCCGGACCATGCGGTGGTCAACATGACCAAGGACCAGCTCAAGGCGCTGCCGGCGTTCAAGTACGCAAGCGACACCAAGAGCCGCTGACGCAACGGCGGCCGTTCGCCGGGAGGAAGCCCGCCGGTCCAGCCGGCGGGTTTTCCTTTGGCCTGCGTTGACCGCGGGGCGCAGGCGCGGCCTGACGGCGGCGGCGGCCGGTGGTAGGCTTGCCCGCCATGAGCAGGACCGCCTACGACACCGACCTCGACCGCAATCCGGCGAACTTCCAGCCGCTCACGCCGCTGACGCTGCTGGAGCGCGCGGCCTCGGTGTTTCCCGATCAGCCCGCGATCGTGCACGGCCCGCTGCGGCGGAGCTATGCCGAGTTCTACGCGCGCGCGCGCAAGCTCGCTTCGGCGCTGGCGAAGCGCGGCATCGGGCGCGGCGACACCGTCTCGGCCGTGCTCGCCAACACGCCCGCCGATGCTGGAATGCCACTACGGCGTGCCGATGACGGGCGCCGTGCTCAACACCATCAACACGCGGCTCGACGCCGCCACCATCGCGTTCCAGCTCGACCACGGCGACGCCAAGGTGCTGATCACCGACCGCGAGTTCTCCAAGGTGGTGAAGGAGGCGCTGGCGCTCGCCAAGGTCGAAGCCGCTGGTGATCGACTACGACGATCCGGAATTTTCCGGCGCGGGCGAGCGGCTGGGCGCGATCGAATACGAGGACTTCATCAAGGACGGCGATCCGGAGTTCGCCTGGACGATGCCGGACGACGAGTGGGACGCGATCGCGCTCAACTACACCTCGGGCACCACCGGCGATCCCAAGGGCGTGGTCTATCACCACCGCGGCGCCTACCTGCTCGCGATCGGCAACGTGCTGACCGGCTCGATGCCCAAGCACTGCGTCTATCTCTGGACGCTGCCGATGTTCCACTGCAACGGCTGGTGCTTTCCCTGGACGCTGTCGGTGGTCGCGGGCACGCACGTCTGCCTGCGCGCGGTGCGGGCCAAGGCGATGTACGACGCGATCGCCGCGCACAAGGTCACGCATCTGTGCGGCGCGCCGATCGTGATGGCGACGCTGCTCAACGCGCCGGCCGACGAGAAGAAGCCGCTGCCGCACCGCGTCGAGTTCTTCACCGCCGCCGCGCCGCCGCCGGAGGCGGTGCTCGCGGCGATGAAGGAGGCGGGCTTCAACGTCACCCACGTCTACGGCCTGACCGAGACCTACGGCCCCGCCACCACCAACGAATGGCACCGCGAATGGGACGCGCTGTCCGTCGGCCGAGCAGGCGGCGAAGAAGGCGCGCCAGGGCGTGCGCTACGTGCCGCTGGAGGCGCTCGACGTGCTCGACCCCGACACCATGCAGCCGGTGCCGCGCGACGGCGAGACGCTCGGCGAGGTGATGTTCCGCGGCAACGTGGTGATGAAGGGCTATCTGAAGAACAAGTCCGCGACCGACGAAGGCGTTTGCCGGCGGCTGGTTCCATTCCGGCGATCTCGGCGTGATGCATCCCGACGGCTACATCCAGCTCAAGGACCGCTCCAAGGACATCATCATCTCCGGCGGCGAGAACATCTCCTCGATCGAGGTCGAGGACGCGCTCTACAAGCATCCCGGCGGTGCAGGCCGCCGCCGTGGTCGCCAAGCCCGACGAGAAATGGGGCGAGACGCCGTGCGCGTTCGTCGAGCTCAAGCCCGGCCAGAACGCGACGCACCGACGAGCTGGTGGCCTGGTGCAAGAAGAATCTCGCCGGCTACAAGGTGCCGCGCCACGTGGTGTTCGCCGAATTGCCGAAGACCAGCACCGGCAAGATCCAGAAGTTCAAGCTGCGCGAGATGGCGAAGAGCGTGTGAGCGATGGGACGGCCAGACCTACCTCCTTCGGACGTTGAGCAAGATCTCGCCAGCCGCGATCACCTCACGGCAACCGGGGTCGAACTGACGATCCGGCTCGGCGTCCTCGCTATCCTGCTCTACTGGTCGTACCGCCTCGTCCAGCCGTTCATCACGATCGCGATCTGGAGCGTTGTGCTGACGGTTGCGCTCTATCCGCTGTACGAGTGGATGGTCGTTCTGTTCGGCGGGCACCGGCGATTGGCGGCTGCGGTCCTCACCGTCTTGAGTCTTCTGATCGTTATCGGGCCGGCGACGTGGCTCGTTCTCGGCCTGATCGAGAGTCTTCAAGACCTGGCGGAGCGGTTCGATCTGGCGTCCTTGGCGTTGCCGGCGCCGCCCGAGACGATTCAAGGCCTGGCCCTTGATCGGCGAGCCGCTCTATCAATTCTGGGAGCTCGCTTCGACCAATTTTGCCGCGGCTTTTGCCCAGACCGCCCCGTATCTGAAACCGTTCGGCAGCCTCGCTGCCTGGAGATCGGGGCAGACAGCCGGCACCGGCATCATCAAGTTCTTCATCGCCATCGTCGTCGCAGGGTTTCTTTTCTCGCCGGCGCCCATGCTGCTCGAAACGGTCAGAAAGCTCTCGACACGGATCGCTTCCGGACGCGGCGAGGAGTTCGTCCAGCTCGCCGGCGGCACCATCCGGGCGTGTCGCGCGGGGTCATCGGCATTTCGGCGCTGCAGGCGTTTTTGGTCGCGTTGGGCCTGATGGTGGCCGGAATTCCCGGCGCCAGCCTGATCACGTCGGCCGTGCTGATTCTCGGAATCATCCAGATCGGCCCGTCGATCGTTCTTATCCCGTTGATCATCTGGAGCTGGTGGGCGATGGACACGCAAGGCGGCGCTGCTTGTTCACCGCCTACATGGTCCCGGTCAATCTGCTGGACAATGCGCTGCGGCCGTTCGTCATGGGACGGGGCCTGGACACACCGATGCTCGTCATCCTCCTCGGCGTGATCGGAGGTACGCTATCTCAATGGCATGACCGGGCTTGTTTCTCGGTCCTATCATCCTCGCGGTGATCTGGAACCTGTCGGTGGCCTGGATCAGGGAACAGGAAAGCGCCGAGCCGGCTCCGCCCGCGCCGCCAAGCGACGGCGGGTCAGCAGCCGTGCGGTAGGGCATGTTCCTTTTGGATCGATGCGTTTGACGTCCGCTCATTCCCGCGCAAGCGGGAATCCAGCCCTTTTGCGCTGGGTCCCCGCTTTCGCGGGGACGAGCGGTCGGGACACTTCGATTCCGTCCCATCGAAACGCACGCTAGTTCGTGCGGGGTTCGAGCGTCGTCGACCAGAGCGCCTGGTCATCCCGGTCCTTCAACGTCACCGTCATGACCTCGGTCGCACCGTCGATTGCGACATGGCCGAAGAACTGCAGGCCGAAGGTCGGCGCGGTGTTCGGGCCCTGCTCCCGCGTCGGCGCCTTCACGTAGCGGAGCTGCGGCCCGAACGTATTGTCGAGCCTGTTCGGCCCGAAGCTCCCGGCGTGGATCGGACCGGACACGAACTCCCAGAACGGCTCGAAATCCTGGAACATGGCCCGGTTCGGATCGTAGTAGTGCGCCGCCGTGTAGTGCACGTCCGCGGTGAGCCACAACGTATTGCGCACGCCAGCGTGCTTGATGAACGACAGGATGTCGGCGATTTCGAGCTCGCGACCCAGCGCCGGACCGTCGCCCTGCGCGATGCCCTCCGAACCCCACCTGCGGTCGCCGTCGTAGACCACGATCAGTCCGATCGGCATGTCCGCGGAAATCACTTTCCAGGTCGCCCGCGAGTTCAGAAGTTCGCGCTTGAGCCAAGCCACTTGCCGCGGTCCGAGGAAGTAGGCATCCGGACCGTAGACATCCTGGTTGTTCTCGGCGTTCGGGCCGCGGTAGCTCCGCATGTCCAGCATGAACACGTCGAGCAGCGGCCCGTACGAAATCTTGCGATAGACGCGGCCCGGCTCCGCCTGCGTCACCCGGATCGGCATGTATTCGTGAAAGGCCCGCCCGGCACGCGCCGCGAGCAGCAGCACGTTCCTGTCGACGTATTTCCTGCGCTGATGCTCGGCGCGGGTGAGCGGCTCGCCCGGCCACCAGTTGTTGGTGACCTCGTGATCGTCCCACTGCGCGAACATCGGAACTTCGGCGTTGAACGCCCGCAGGTTGGCGTCGAGCAGGTTGTACTGGTAGTTGCCGCGGAACTCGGCCAGCAACTCGGCAGGCTTGGACTTCGCTTCGGTCACGAAATTCTTCCAAACCTCGCCGTTCGGCAGCTTGGTGCGGAAGCGCCCGACCGCGGGCTCGCTGAAGATCGAGGGGTCCGACAAGTCCTGGAAGCGGACGCGATAGAAGATGTCCTGGCCCGCCGGCAGATTTTCGATCAGCGCCTTGGCCGTGAAGTCGCTGTCCGGCAGGGCGTCGACGAACACGCCGTCGCGGATGGTCCGAAAGCTGTCGCTGGTCGCGATCTCGACCTGCATGCGCGACGGCCGGTCGGCGCGCGCCCAGACCACACCTAAGTCCGTCGAAACGTCGCCGGACTGCAGTCCGTGCGAGATCAGCGGGCGGTCGGCGGCACGGCTGAGATAGGGACGCGCCACGCCGTCGACGAGCGCGGCGGCCCCGGTCGCCGCCGCGGTCGCGAGCATCCGGCGACGCGTCAGCAGCGAGCCGCGGCGAATGTTGAAGCGCATGTGAGCCTCCAATTCTATGTGGACGCAGATGGTGCGGCGCGGCGCTGACAGGCGCTTGACCGCGATGCGACAACGGCGTGACGGCTGCAAGGACATCCGGTTCGCTACCAAACCCGCCGGCGCGTTCATAAACTTTCCCGCGACGGTGTATCCCACCTCACCGGCCCGAGCCCGGCCGCACGCTCTAATGCCACTGGATCGATCCATTTCGGGTTGTAGTCTGTCCTGACACTCCCTTCTTGCGGAGATGCGACATGCCATCCGATCCCCAACGGCCTAAGCGCTACATCATCATGCCGGCGAGCGGATTTACCAACTCGTCTCTGCTGGTCGCGAACCTGCAGCCGAGCCTGCATTCGCTGGCCGTGACGGCCCGCCCGGAAGCGGCCTCCCGGCCGCGGATGCGCGTGCTCGACGCCATCCCGAACAACGGCCCAAAGCTCGTCGAAATGCCGCCGGAGGGCGAACTGAGCCTGCGGCTCAGCCTGCCGGGCATCAAGATCGTGCCCGAGGTCTTTTTCCAGAAGCAGATGTATCGGCCGCAGATCGCCTCGCGGCCGGTGCACCGCCTGAGCGCGCGAACGACGGCAGCCCCGGTGCAGACGCACATCCGGGTGACAGACCGCGTGAGCGGCGCGCCCTTGCGCCACGCCATGGTGCTGGCGTTCACGGATTTCGCAAACCAGGTGGGCGCACAGGCCTACACCAACGCAAGCGGGCAAGCGAAGCTCACGGGCATCAGCGCGAACCAGAAGCTCGAGCGCCTCTATGTCTATGGCCCGCCCGGCTATTGGGGACTCTACCGGGTGACGACGACGGCCGCGGCGAACGCCAGTATTGGGCTCGGTCCGGTGGACATCCAGGAGACGAGCCTGCTGCTGCGCCAGCTCTACGGCAATCTGCCGGCGGACGCCGGCAACGGCGTGACCGTCGCGATCCTCGATTCGGGCGTCGACGGCCAGCACCCCGACCTCTCCAATGTTGCGGGCGGCGCCAATTGCGTCACCGACGAGGTGCTTGCCGATCCTGCGGCCGAAGCCAACTGGCGGCCTTCGCTGGTCGATGGCGAGCACGGCACCCATGTCGCGGGCACGGTCGCGGCGCGCCCCAGCGCCAACGGCATTCGCGGGGTCGCGCCCGGCGCCACGCTGCGGTCCTATCGCGTGTTCCCGGATACCGGCGGCGGCGGCAGCAACTATGACATCGCCAAGGCGATCGACCGTGCGGTGCGGGAAAAATGCGACATCATCAACATGAGTCTCGGCGGCGCGGATCCCGATGATCTCACCAAGGCTGCCATCGTGCGCGCCATCGACGCCGGCGTGCTCGTGGTGTGCGCCGCCGGCAACGAGGATCGGTCGCCGGTGTCGTATCCTGCGGCCTTCCCGGAGAGCACGGCCGTCTCGGCCATGGGCCGGCGCGGATCGTTCCCGCGCGAATCGACCGGCACCGCGGATATCGCGAAGCCGTATGGCGACCCCAACTCCGGCGACTTCGTCGCGTCGTTCAGCAACATCGGATCGCAGATCGACGTGACCGGGCCCGGCGTCGAGGTCGTCTCGACCTTGCCCGGCGGACTGTACGGCCCGATGAGCGGAACCTCGATGGCGACGCCGGCGATTGCGGGATTTGCCGCCCATCTGCTGGCGTCGCATCCGGAGCTGCGCGAGGTGGCGGGCGCCGCCCGTTCCCGGCAGCTCAAGGACCTCCTATATTCCACCGCCAAGCCGGCGGGCTTTGGGCGCGATTTCGAAGGCTTCGGCCTGCCGCTGCCCTGATATTGCCCGACCGGCAGGCCCCTGAAAGCGAGGCGGGATGGGAAGCCGCGTGATCGTCCATGCAGCGGAGCCCGGCGCGGAGCCCGCCGCCTCGGTGGCGCAGCGGTTGCGCTCGCAAGGGGTGAAGGTGCTCGATCAGCAGGAACACACGATGCTGGTCGAGGGCGGCATGAGCGAGGTGAGCGGCGCGCTCGGCGGCAGCGGCTGGAAGGCAAGCGAGCCGAAGGACGTGCCGCGGCCGCGCACCCGTCCCGAGGTGCTGCGCAAGCCCTGACGCCTGCGCGGCCCGCTGGTCGATTGTCGATCCCGCAAAACTGCTAGTCTTTTGCGGTCAGGCGCCGGATCGCGGCGGCGAAGGGTGGACGACATGAAGGCCCTGCTTGCGACATCGCTCGTTCTGTTGGCCGGGATCACAGGTGCGCACGCGCAGCAGAACGTGCCGACGAAACAGGTCCGTCTCATCGTGCCGGCGGCGCCGGGCGGCAGCTTCGATGCGCTGGCGCGCATCCTGGCGCAGGGCCTGTCCGAGCGCTGGCCGCAGCGCGTGATCGTCGACAACCGGCCGGGCGGCGCCGGCAACATCGGGGCCGGCGGTCGCCAAGGCCGACCCCGATGGCACGACGCTGCTCGTCTGGAACGACACGCTGCTGATCAACCCGGCGCTGTTCAAGGAGGTGCCGTACGATCCCAAGCGCGATTTCGCCCCGGTGTCGCTGTCGATGTATTCGCCGAACGTGCTCGCGGCGCACCCGATCGCGCCAATCTCAAGACCTTCGCCGAGTTCCTCAAAGCCGCGCGCGACAACCCCGGCAAGCTCAACTACGCCTCGCCCGGCAACGGCAGTCCGGGTCACCTGTCGTTCGAGATCCTCAAGCAGCTTGCGGCGATCGACGTGGTACACGTGCCTTATCGCGGCGCCGGCCCCGCCATCATCGACATGGTGGCGGGCACACGTGCCGCTCGGCATGGTCGCGATCGCAGGCGCGATCGGCCACATCAACGGCGGCAGGCTCGATCGCACTCGCGGTCACTTCGCGCGAGCGCGTCAAGGCGCTGCCGGCGGTGCCCACCATCGCCGAGGCCGGCCTGCCCGACTACCAGATCAATGCCTTCCACGGCATCCTGGCGCCGGCCGGTACGCCGCCCGCGTCGTCGCGCAGCTCGAGAAAGACATCACCGACGTGCTGAAGACACCCGAGGTCAACGACAAGCTGATCGCACTCGGCTTCGAGCCGGTGGCCGGCAGCGCCGCCGACTTCGCCGCCATCATCGATCGCGATCTGCCGGTGTGGCGCGAGGTGGTGCGAAGGTCGGGCGCACGCGCGGAATGAGATGGTCTATGGCCCCGCGTCCTCGCTTTTCGCGGAGACGACCGCGCAGAGAACGAGCTAGCGGTCGAACCGCTGCTGCGGATCGAACATGCGGTCGAAGTGGCGCCGGTCTTCCTGGGCGCGAATGCCCGAACCCCACGGCGAGAACGACGAGCCCTGCCGGACATCGAACTGCATCGAGCCGAACGGCGTCTGCACGTCGCGCTTGTTGGTCGCCAGCGGATCCTGCTCGCGCGTGCGGAAGTTGCGCATCTGCTCGTCCAGGTCGAATTTCGGGATGGCGCCGCTGCCGGCGTCGTTCTCGACCGTAAAAGCCAGCCCCGTGACCGGCGCCAGCACGAGCCCGACCGCGAGCGCAATAGCGAACCGGCGCGGAGCGGCCAAGACGTTCAGATTGCTCGACATTTCGCTACCCCCGAGGTCACCCCCGATGTCGCCTCAAACACCATTATAGCAGAATTTGCGGCGGTGCGATGCCGCAGCGCCCGCCGGCCCCACGATTGTTCGGCCCTGTGGCATGACCTAACCTTGCCGCCACAATCGGGAGACGCCCATGCCCGCCACGACGCGCAACCGCCCCTGCTGCTGGCTTTGGGCGGTGCTGGCCGCCACCGCCACAATGGTCGCTTCGCCGCTCGCAGCGCCGACTACTACGCCGGCAAGACCGTCGAGATGATCGTCGGCGGCGGGCCGGGCGGCGGCTACGACATCTACGCGCGCGCGGTCGCGCGCCATCTCGGCCGCCACATTCCCGGGCGAGCCCACCATCGTGGTCAAGAACATGCCGGGCGCCGGCAGCGGCAAGGCCGCGCAGTACATCACCAGCATCGCGCCCAAGGACGGCACCTCGATGGCCGGCATCATGCCGGGCGCGATCATGGGGCCGCTGCTCGACGACCGCAGCGCGCCGCTGTTCGACCCGACCAAGGTGCAATACATCGGCACCGCCAACAACGGCACGCGCGTCTGCGTCACCTGAAGGGCACCAAGATCGCCGAGCTTCGAGGACGCGCAGAAGGTCAAGGCCAAGTTCGGCGGCAGCGGGCCGAACGATTCGACCTTCGAATACGGCTATCTGCACAAGCACACGTCGGGCGCGATCTGGGACATCGTGGCCGGCTATCGCGGCACGCCCGACATGGCGCTCGCGATGGAGCGCGGCGAGATCGACGGCGTCTGCGGCTGGGACTGGTCGAGCTTCAAGTCGCAGAAGCCGGACTGGCTGCGCGACAACAAGGTCAACGTGCTGCTGCAGGTCAGCATCGAGCCGCATCCGGAGCTGACCAAGATGGGCGTGCCGACGGTGTTCAAGTTCGTCAAGAGCGAGGAGGACCGCAAGGTGGTCGAGCTGGTGATCAGCCAGACCGTGTTCCACCGCTCCTACATCGCGCCGCCGGAGACGCCGCCGGCGCAGCTCGAAGTGCTGCGCGCGGCGTTCGACAAGACCATGGCCGATCCGCAGTTCCTGGCCGACGCCGAGAAGATGCGCATCGACATCGAGCCGCTGTCCGGCGCCAAGGTGCAGGAGGTGGTGGCAAGCTCTACGCCACGCCGAAGGCGATCGTCGAGCGCGCGCGCAAGGCGATCCGGCCGGACTGACGAGCGTGCCGCGAATGATCGAGCTCTACCATCACGGCTCGTCGGTCTGCGCCGCCAAGGTGCGCTTTGCGCTCGGCGAGAAGGGCCTCGCCTGGCAGGGCCACTATCATCGACATCCTGCAAGGGCGACCAGTTCGCGCCGCGACTATCTGCAAGCTCAATCCCAAGGCGGTGGTGCCGACGCTGGTGCACGACGGCCGCGTCGTCGTCGAGTCGACCGTCATCAACGAATATCTCGACGACGTGTTCCCCGATCCGCCGCTCAAGCCCGCGGCGCCGGCAGGCGCGCGCCGCGATGCGGCTGTGGACCAAGGCGGTGGACGAGGACCTGCATCCGGCCTGCGCCGAGGTGACGTTCTCGTCCTGCCACCGCCACATCATCCGGCGGCTGCCGCAGGAGGACTACGAGGCCTTCCTCGACAGCACGCCGTCGCATTCGGTGACGCCGCGCTGGCACGCGCGCAAGAAGGAGATCGTCACGCACGGCTTCGACGCGCCGGGGCTCGCCGCAGACCTACCGGCTGTACGACGGCTATCTCGGCAAGATGGAGAAGACGCTGGCCGGCCGGCGCTGGCTCGCGGGCGATACGTTCTCGCTCGCCGACGTCGCGGTGACGCCCTACGTCAACCGGCTCGACATGCTCGGCATGGCCGCAGATGTGGACGAGCGTCGCGCCCGCGCGTCACCGACTGGTTCGACTCGCATCAAGGCGCGGCCGACGTTCAAGCCGGCGTTCCTCGACTGGTGCCCGCCCGACCTCACCGCCGATCTCGCTGACCTTCGGCCGGCAGAGCTGGCCGAGCGTGCAGCGGCTGCTGCAGGGCTGACGTAGTCGTCTCATCAGGCTTCCCAGCGACCCTAAAGCGCAGCGGTGCGATCTCAAGCCTCTGAACTTTATCGATTTTCTGATCGTCCTCGACAATCATAAAGATATATCTTGCGCTATATCTCATATTCGATCTATCTTACGATATATCTCAATCACAAGGAGAACCTGAGATGTTTGGAATGAGACATTCGGCCGATCGCGACGAGCGCTGGGCCGTCGGACGGCACGGCCGCTGGCGTCATCGTCACGGCTTCGGCGGCGGCCGGCACGGCGATGGGCGACGGCGACATGATGCGCGCCGGCCGCATGCTGGCGCAGGGCGATCTTCGCCTGCTGGCGCTCGCGCTGATCGCCGAGCAGCCGCGCCACGGCTACGAGATCATCAAGGTGCTGGAGGAGAAGACCGAGGGCTGGTACGCGCCGAGCCCCGGCATCGTCTATCCGACGCTGACCTATCTCGAAGAGGCCGGCTACGTCACCGCCGAAGCCTCGCGGCGCAAAGAAGCTCTACACCATCACCGCCGAAGGCCGCGTCTATCTCGAGGCCAACCGCGACCTTCGTCGATGCGGTGCTGGAGCGACTCGCAGCCGTCGGCGAGCGCGCCGGCCGGATGCGCCGCCGCGCCGAAAGCGACGAGCGCGACGACGGACGGCCGCGGGTGTCGCGCCTGGTGCGGGCCGCGCTCGACAATCTGCGCGAGGTCGCGGCCGAACGACTTGCGCGGCGACGCCGACGCCGAGGCCAAGGTGGTCGAGGCGCTGGCGCGCGCGGCGGCCGAACTCAAGCGGAGCTGACACCGCCGCTATCGGCAACCGGCGCTTCAGCGCAGGACGATGCCGGCGTGGCCGAGCACAAGCTCGGCGCCGGCCGGCAGCGGGCCGCTGGTCCCTTCGACCAATGCAAGCTCGACCTCGGCACGCGCGCCGGCGAGATTGAGCCGATGGATCGCGTCGGTGACGTTGAACTGGTAGCTCTGGCTCTCGGCGTCGTTCGACTGCGGCGCGACCAACGAGAATTGCCCGATCGCGATGCCGCCGGTTCCACCGGCGCGTCGGACCCTGACTTGGCCGCCGACATGCGCGCCGGCGGCGTTGCGCGCCTTGACCGCAAGGTTGAGCACGACCTCACCGTCCGCCTTCGGGATGCTGACCACGGTCCGCGCCGGCGAGCGCACGGTGGCGACGCCGTGCTCGATCCCGATCGACAGCATCCCGCACACCGCCAGCACCAGCGCGATCACCAGCAAGCCGCGCATCAGCACATGGCGGTTTCGCCATGTCAGGGCGCTGCGCATGCTTCGCGGACAACCCGGCCGCTGAAATCTCGATCTAAATCGTACTGCGATGGTTTGGGCCATGGCCTGCTGCCTTGTTCTGACAAGGACACCACTGGGAAACGCTCGACCGCTACGGGGAGCACGTCACTGCGTTCGTTGACGCCGGCACATCCGCCTTCGCGCTCTGGACTATCGGCCACGCTCGGTCGCGCATGGCGATCTTCATCCCGCGCTCGCGGTCACCATCAGGTATCGGACCCGCGGCGCGGAACCAATCGCGCCCGCGGCAACAATTGCTCGCGTGGTTAGCGCCTATGGTTAACAAAGTTGGTTAACGGGCGGTTACCGGCTGGGCGACCTCCGCCGCCGGTCGCGCGATCAGTTGACCTTGATGTCGAGGCTGCGGATCAGCGGACCCCAGACGCCATCCTCGCGTTCGATCTCGGCGGCGTATTGCTCCGGCGTCGACGTGAGCGGGCTCGCCGCCTCCTGGGCGATGCGCGCCCTCACCTCCTCGGAGCCGACCAGCGCGCGAAGCTCGCGGTTCAGCCGTTCGATCACCGGACGCGGCGTTCCGGCGGGAGCGAGGAGGCCGTAGCGCAGCACGGCCTCGAAGCCCGGCAGATCCGGCCTCGGCCACGGTCGGCACGTCCGGCAGCAACGTCGAGCCGTTGCGCGTGGTGATCGCAAGCACGCGGAGCTTGCCGGCCTGGATGTTGCCGAGCGCCGGCGGCAATACGCTGAACGCGACCGGCACGTGGCCGCCCAGGAGGTCGTTGGTGAGCGCGGCCGCGCCCTTGTAGGGCACGATCGTCGCCTCGACGCCGGTGCGGGCCTTGAACAGCGCCGCCGACAGATGCGACCCGCTGCCGGGCGGCGAAGTGCCGAAGTTGAGCCGCGCCCCGTCGCGGCGGGCGAGTTCGATCAACGCGGCGAGGGTCTGCGCCTCGAACTCGGGCTTCGCGATGATGCCGATGCCCATGGCGGCGAGCAGGCCGATCGGCGCGAAGTCCTTGCGCAGTCGTAGCCGACGTTGCCGTAGAGCGCCGGGTTGAACGAGGTCGTGCTCGAATTGGCGAACAGGAGCGTGTAGCCGTCGGGCGCCGCTCGCGCAGTGGCGCGCATCGCGATGACGCCGTTGGCGCCGCCGCGGTTGTCAACCACGACCTGCTGGCCGAGTGCTGCGGTGAGTTTGCTGGCAACGATGCGCGCGAGCGTGTCGTTGGCCGCCGCCCGGCGGGAACGGCACGATCAGCGTGATCTGCCGGCTCGGATAGTCCTGCGCTGCAGCCGGCAGCAGAGCGAGGCATGCCGCCGCGAGGCCGAACGCCCAATCGAAGGAGCCCGATGCAACGCCGAAGGCGAGATGGCCACACGACCGCTACTCGACCTTCAGATTGAGCTTCCGGATCAGCGTGCCCCACTTGGTCGCCTCGCTGTCGATATCGGCGGCATACTCCTCGGGTGTCGCTGGTCATCGGATCGCCGCCCTCGTTGTTGATGCGCTTCTTCACCTCGTCGGTCGGCCGCGATGGTGCGCAGCGCGGCGTTGAGCTGGTCGACGACTCGGTCGCGGCAGCCCGCGCGGCGCCGAGCACACCGTAGTGCAGCGACCGATTCGAAGCCCGGCAGCCCGGATTCGTGCGAGGTCGGCACGTCGGCAGCAGGCTGAAGCGCTGCGCGGTCGAGGACCGCAATGCCGCGCAGCGTGCCGGCGGCGAGGTTGCCCATCGCCGGCGGCAGCACGCCGAACGCCACGGGCACGTGGCCGCCGAGCAGATCGTTCATCAGCTGCGCGGTGCCCTTGTACGGCACGATCGTCGCCTTGACATCGGTGATCGACTTGAACAGCTCCGCGGCAGATAGCCGCCGGTGCCGACCGCCGACGTGCCGATGTTGAGCTTGCCGCCCTCCTTCTTCGCGAGCGCGACCACGTCGCCGATGGTCTTGGCCGGGAACGTCGGGTGCGCAAGCAGCGCGACCGGCATCGACGCGAACAGCCCGATGGCGGTGAAATCCTTGCGCGGATCGAAGCCGGCATTGGCATAGAGGCTCGGATTGATCGAGATCGAACCGGTGTGGCCAGAAACAGCGTGTAGCCGTCGGGCGCGCTGCGGATCACCGCGCGCGTGCCGACGGGCCGGAGCCGCCGGCGCGGTTGTCGACGATCACCTGCTGGCCGCAGCGCGCGGACAGCCTGTCGGCCACCACCCGCGCCAGCACGTCGACGCCGCCGCCCGGCGGATACGGCACCACGAGCGTGACCGTGCGCGCGGGATAGTCCTGCGCGGGCGTCGCCGGCGCGGAGCGAACACAGCGCGAGCGCCGCAAACAGCAGCGCCGGCATGGGCTTGATCGGCATCGCGCATCTCCGCTTGCTCCATGACCGAATCTGCCGGTCGGCGCCGTCAAAATAGCACCGCCGGCTCCCGTCGCGAGAGCCGGCGGCTGGCAGCCAACTCGAAAACTCTGCGCAATCGGACGCGCTCAGTGCACGCTGACGCCGATCCGATGCCGCAGGCGCGTCGATCTCGTCCTTCACCAGCAACTTGCGACGCTTCAATTCAGCGATTTTCAGTCCATCGGTCGAAGGATGGTTCATCGCCTCGGCGATTTCGTCCTCCAGCGCCTGGTGCTTCCGTTCCAGTTCCGCAAGATGCGCTTGCATGGACATGTGGGATGGCTCCTCAGAAATTTCCGATAACACCCCTAACTCGATACAGTGTGCCATGAGGTCCCCGGCAAGTCGATTATCGGTTTTTGTGCATCGCAAGATGCCACGGTACCGGTTCCCGTCGGCCCTGGCCGCGCTTGAACCGCCCTTGAGAAGCGAGCGATAATTACCTACGTCTGGTGGCATGCCGGTTGCGACGGCAGAGCCTCAAGGGAGTAGTATTTTGTGCGTCAATAGCCGCAAAAAGTGATGCGGATTCAGGACTTTGTATTGGTTGCAGGCACTGCGCCGGAGGCCGCAAACGCGGCCCGGGCGGGCCACGAGGCCATTCGTGCAGCAGCAAAAATGAAAGACGCCGACGAACGCGAACTAAAGGCCCAGCTTGGCACAGTTGCGGCAGGAGCATCGCGATCTAGATGCGGCCATTGGAGCGCTGCACAATGCGCCAGGCGCGGACCTGTTGCAGGTGCAACGGCTAAAAAAGCGGAAGCTGCACTTGCGCGACCGCATCATCCAGATCGAAGACCAGCTCACCCCCGACATCATCGCTTGAGCCACCGGGAATAGGCCGTGGCCTTGGTGGCTTTGCAGCCGCTGCACCGCAGCATAATCGTTGACTCCCAACTTTTCCACAGATGTTAATCGGTCGCAGGGTCGGCGAGCAGAACCGAAGGCCATGACCGCACCGCAGTTCTTCACCAGCCCGTCGAGCCTGACGGTTGGCGAGATCGCGGCTCTGACCGGCGCGGTGCCCCGCCTCGGCACGGTTTTGGCACAGCCGATCCGAAACATCGCCCCGATCGACCGCGCCGGCCCCGACGACCTCACCTTCCTGGAAAGCCCCAAGTTCGCCGCGGCGCTCGCCTCGACCCGGGCCGGCGCGCTGTTCACCAGCGAGCGCTTTGAACCGGCGGCGCCGCCGCGCTGAACGTTTTGCGGGTCGACCGAGCCCTACAAGGCGTTCGTTACGGTGGCGTGCGCGATCTATGGCGAAGCGTTGCGGCCCGGCTCGTTGTTTGGAACGGAAGGCGTGGCCCGGAGTGCGGTGGTACACCCCTCGGCGCAGGCTCGCGCCGGGCATCACGGTCGATCCGGGCGCGGTGATCGGGCCGCAGGCCGAGATCGGCGCCGACAGCGTGATCGGCGCCAATGCGGTGATCGGCCCGAAGGTGCGTATCGGCGCGCGATTGCTCGATCGGCGGCGAACAGCACAGTCACCCATGCCGTTATCGGCGACCGCGTCATCATCCATCCCGGCTGCCACATCGGGCAGGACGGCTTCGGCTACGTCTCCGGCGTGCAAGGGCCACGTCAAGGTTCCCCAGGTCGGTCGCGTCCTGATCGACAACGACGTCGAGATCGGCGCCGGCACCACCATCGACCGCGGCGGCATGCGCGACACCCGCATCGGCGAGGGCTCCAAGATCGATAACCTCTGCCAGATCGGCCACAATGTCGTGCTCGGCCGACACTGCATCGTGGTCGCGCTGTCGGGCATCAGCGGCAGCGTGACGATCGAGGATCATGTGGTGCTGGCGGGTGCCGTCGGCGTCGCGCCGCACCTCACCATCGGCAAGGGCGCGGTGCTGGCGGCGCGCTCGGGCGTCATGTGCGATGTCCCCGCCGGCGAGACCTGGGGCGGCTATCCGGCGCGCCCGCGCACCAAATGGCTGCGCCAGCAGGCGATGCTGGCCCGCCTGACCGGACGCCGCGCAAAGCCATCCGGCGGGACCTGAACAGCGTTCACCGTGCCGTCAGCGTCATGTTACGCCGCGCGGTCATGATGCCCGCACCACCCTGCCCCGCATCACGGCGAAAGCTTCGGCCAATGATGGACTTTTGACCACCAATCTGCTACCGACGCGCGACCCGAAAGGTTGTGAGCAGCCTTTCGCGCACCCGACACATCGACAAACGGTTTTTTGAAGGAGCATGCGTGCAGGTTCTCGTTCGCGACAACAACGTCGACCAGGCCCTCAAGGCGCTGAAGAAGAAGATGCAGCGCGAGGGCATTTTCCGCGAGATGAAGCTTCGCGGCCATTACGAAAAGCCCTCCGAGAAGAAGGCCCGCGAGAAGGCGGAGGCGGTGCGCCGCGCCCGCAAGCTTGCGCGCAAGCGCGTGCAGCGCGAAGGCCTGATCCCGATGAAGCCGAAGCCGGTCGTTCGGCGCGCCCGGCGGCCCGGGTGGCGGCCGCGGCGGTCCGGCGGCGGGCCGCGGCGGCGCGCGGTGGCGGCGGTGGCGGCTTCGGCGGCGGCGGTTTCGGTGGTGGCGGCGGCTTCGGCCGCTGAATCTCGCTGCTTTCGACGATCCACGGCGCGGGCGGGCGCGAACCCGGCCCGCGCTATCGTTTTCAGCGGCGTGCTGGGCTATATCGTCGAACGTTCGCCGCATTCCTTGGGTGAACAGCGGTCATGGCAAGACCGTCGGCGGCGAGCCTGCGCAGCATGGATCGAGGCTTGATCTCATGACCACGCGAGCCGGCAGCGCACGCTGCATCGGAACCGCCCGATGCGTGCGCCTGCCGGTGCGGGCAACCTTGCGCCTCGCCGCGATCGGGCTTGCTGCCGCTACCCTGGCGGCCTGCGCTTCGGTCACCGGCAGCACGACCGGCGAGCACCGAGGTCGAGGAGAACCAGCATGCCGCCTCGCCGGCCAACATCGCCTCGCTGACCGAGCGTGGTCCAGCGCAACCCGAACGATCCGCAGGCCTACAACATGCGCGGCTCGGTGTTCGGCCAGGCCGGCCGGCACCAGGAGGCGCTCGCCGATTTCAACAAGGCGATCAGCCTCGATCCGAACTATGCCCAGGCCTACGCCAATCGCGGGCTGATCTACCGCCAGACCGGCAAGCTCGATCTGGCGCTGGCCGACTACAACAAGGCGCTGCAGCTCGATCCGAACTACGCCGTCGCCTATCTCGGCCGCGGCATCGTCTACCGCCAGCGCAAGCAGACGCTCGACGCGTTCAACGACTTCAACAAGGCGATCGCGATCCGGCCCGACAGCGCGCAGGCCTATTACAATCGCGGCCTGCTCTATCAGAGCCAGCGCCAGCACCAGTTCGCGATCGACGATTTCTCGACCGCCATCGGGCTTACGCAGAACGCAGGCCGAGCCCTATGTCGCGCGCGGCCTGAGCTACCTGGCGATCGGCGACTTCAAAGCGGCGGCCAGCCGATCTCGACGACGCGGTGTCGGCCGAGCCGCACAACCTGCAGGCCTGGACCAGCCGCGGCTTCGCCTACGAGCGGCTCGGCGACCGGAGAAGGCGGCCGGCTCCTACGCCAAGGCGCTCAACATCAACCAGGACCACGAAGCCGGCGAAGCAGGGCTTCGCGCGCGTCGGCGGCCAGATCGGCCAGGCCTACCAGACGTTCTGAGCATGGTCGCGGCGAAGACCGCGGCCGTCAGCGCGGCTCGTTCAGGAACGCACGCACGGCGTCCTGCGCGCCGTGCTCGTCGAGATCGCTGTGGCCGCCGCGGCGAATCGCACGAAGCGTTTGGGCTCATTGGCGAGCGCGAACAGCCGCTCGCCCGAGGCGAACGGCACCACGCGATCGCGCTCGCCGTGCAGGATCAGGACGCGGCGCCCGCACGTTGGCAATGCGCTCGTCGGAGCGGAACTGATCCTTCATCAGCAGCCTGACCGGCAGGAACCAATAGACCTCGACGCGCGACATCGACGGCCGAGGTGAACGGCGCTTCGAGCACGACGCGCCCGACCGGCTGCTCCGCGGCCAGCGCAACCGCGACGCCGGAGCCGAGCGATTCGCCCCACAGCACGAGCCGCTCGGCCGGATAGCGCGCGACCGCGAAGGCGTAGGCCGCCTCGGCGTCGGCGATCAGACCCGGCTTCGGTCGGCTGGCCGGTCGAGCCGCCATAGCCGCGATAGCTCAGCGCGAGCAGGCCGGTGCCGTCGGCCGTCAGCTCGCTGAAGCGCTCGACGCGGTAGCGCAGCGACGCCGCCGTTGCCGTGGAAATAGAGGATCACCGGCTTGTCGCCGCGCGGCGGCACATGCCAGGCGATCACCTTCTCGCCGTCGGCGGTGTCGAGCACGATCTCCTCGGCCGCGGCAAAGCCCGCCGCTGCCGGCGACGTGCGCGTGCGCTCGGGGAAATACATCAGCGAGCGCTGCGTGAGATACATCACCAGCACAAAGCAGCCGAAGACCACCAGCGAACCGAGCAGCCATTTGAGCGCGGCCATGGCGATTGCATAGCATGACTTGCCGCCGGCTCCACTTGACATTGCCGTGCGCAACGCCCCTCCCCTACACTGGCGCGATGACTCTGAGGTGGCCGCGTCCGCTGGGGACGCTCGCGTTCCTGTCGGCGTGGCTTGTCCCGTGGCGGCCGGCCTACCGCATCCGCGCGGCGGAATCTGAAGCTTGCGTTCTTCGTCCACCACCGCGACACGATCGGCCGCCACATCGCCAAATACGGCACCCACGAGCCGCTGCTGACGCGCTGGCTTGCCGGCTACCTCGCTGCCGCCCCGCGCACCATCGTGGTCGATGTCGGCGCCAACATCGGCTGGCACGCCCTGCACGCCGCAGGCGCGCCGAGCGTCGAGACCGTCGTGGCATTCGAGCCCGACCCGCTCAACGCCTGGCTGCTCGACCGCGCGCTTTCGGCAAACGCCATCGACAACGTCATCGTCGATGGCCGTGCCGTCGGTGCCGCGCCGGGCACGGCGCGGCTCTACCGCTACAAGAGCTCGAATTTCGGCCGCCATACGCTCGTGGGCGACCACGGTTATGGCTCGCGGCAGGTGCCGGTGATCGATCTCGACGGCGCGCTTGCGGCGCTCGGCCTTGGCGGACGGCCGATATCGGTCGTCAAGATCGACGTCGAGGGCTACGAACCCGCGGTGATCGCAGGCGGCGGCCGCACGCTCGCGCGCGCCAGCGCGGTGATCGTGGAATATTCACCGGAGTTGAGCGCGGGCGGCGGGCTCGCACCGGCCGACATGCTGATGCGGCTCGGCAGTCTCGGCCTTGCACCGTTCGTGCTGCTGAGCGAGGGCGGCATCGCGCGCACCAGCATCGATGAACTGCGCGACCTCAAAGGCTCGCTCGACGTAATCTGGCTGCGCCTTACCGGCGCGTCGCCCGCGCTGCTGCGCGCGATCGACGAGCGCGATCGCGGCAGCCGAACGCTTCTGCAGATCGCCGAGCAGAACAAGCAGGTGGTGAAGCCGCTTCCCGCCGCTACATCGCCTTGACGATGCTCTCCGACATGCGCTTAGCATCGCCGAGCAGCATCATGGTGTTGTCGCGGTAGAACAGCGGATTGTCGATGCCGGCATAGCCCGACGCAAGCGAGCGCTTGACGAACATCACGGTGCCGGACTTCCACACCTGCAGCACCGGCATGCCGTAGATCGGCGACTTGGGGTCGTCCTCGGCCGCCGGGTTGGTGACGTCGTTGGCGCCGATCACGAAGGCGATATCGGACTGCGCGAACTCCGAGTTGATGTCCTCGAGCTCGAACACCTCGTCGTAGGGCACGTTCGCTTCCGCAAGCAGCACGTTCATGTGGCCGGGCATGCGGCCGGCGACCGGGTGGATCGCATACTTGACCTCGACGCCCTCCTTCTTCAGATGGTCGGCCATCTCGCGCAGCGCGTGCTGGGCCTGCGCCACCGCCATGCCGTAGCCCGGCACGATGATCACCTTGGAGGCGTTCTTCATGATGTAGGCGGCATCCTCGGCCGAGCCGATCTTGACCGGCCGCTGCTCGGCGCCGCCGGCCGGCCCCGCGACCTCGCCGCCGAAGCCGCCGAGGATCACCGAGATGAAGCTCCGGTTCATGCCCTTGCACATGATGTAGGACAGGATCGCGCCGGACGAGCCGACCAGAGCCCCGGTGATGATTAGCGCGGAATTACCGAGCGTGAACCCGATGCCGGCCGCGGCCCAGCCGGAATACGAGTTCAGCATCGAGATCACCACCGGCATGTCGGCGCCGCCGATCGGGATGATGATCAGCGCGCCGAGCGCGAACGCGATCAGCGCGATCAGCCAGAAATCCATCGCGCTTTGCGAGACGACCAGCCCGTAGATGAAGAACACCAGCGCCGCCGCGAGCACGATATTGATGATGTGCCGGCCCGGCAGGAGGATGGGCGCGCCGCTCATGCGGCCGGAGAGCTTAAGAAACGCGATCACCGACCCGGTGAAGGTGACAGCGCCGATCGCGACGCCAAGCGACATTTCGACGAGGCTCGCTTTGTGGATGTTGCCGGCGTTGCCGATGTCGAACGCGGTCGGCGCATAGAACGCGGCCGCCGCCACCAGCACCGCCGCCATGCCGACCAGCGAGTGGAAGGCCGCGACCAGTTCCGGCATCGAGGTCATCGGCACGCGGCGCGCGATCACCGCGCCGATGCCGCCGCCGAGGCCAAGCCCCACGATCACCAGCACCCAGGCCCCGAAGCCGGTCGGCGGGTGCGCAGCGAGCGTGGTCAGCACCGCGATTGTCATGCCTGCGATGCCGAAGGCGTTGCCGAGCCGGCTCGATTCCGGGCTCGACAAGCCGCGCAGCGCGAGGATGAACAGCACGCCCGCGATCAGATACAGCAGGGCGGCGAGGTTGGCGCTCATGGCAATGCGTCTCCTCCGTCATGCCCGGCCTCGTGCCGGGCATCCACGACTTGGCAAAACACGGAGGCGTGGATGTCCATTGTTTCTCTGTTGAGCATGGCCGCCGTCATTTCTTCTTCGTGTACATCGACAGCATGCGCTGCGTGACGAGGAAGCCGCCGAAGATGTTGACCGATGCCATCACCAGCGCGAAGAAGCCCAGCGCCCGCGCCCAGATCGGGCCCTGGTCGCTGGTGGCGAGCGGCACACCGACCGCGAGCAGCGCGCCGACCACGATCACCGAAGAGATGGCGTTGGTCACCGACATCAGCGGCGTGTGCAGCGCCGGCGTCACCGACCAGACCACGTAATAGCCGACGAACACCGCGAGTACGAACACCGACAGGCGAAACACAAACGGATCGACTGCGTCGAGCGGAGTGCCAGTCATGGCTTCGCTTCCTTGATTGTGCACACCGCAAGCGCGGTCCGCGTTACTGTGCCCTCTCCCCATAGCCCGTCGAAGACGGGCGTGAACGCCCTTTTGCCGGGAGAGGGCTGGAGCAGCGCTTCCACAACACGAAGGGGTGAGGGGTTGCAGTCTAACGCAGGGCTGTGACCCCTCACCCGATCGAGCACGCTGAACCTTCTGCGCTGCCCTCTCCCGCAAGGGGAGAGGGCGCTGTACCGGTGCTCGCGACTCGCGGATGGATAGGAGCGGGCCAGCATGTCACGCGGCGCTCTTCGGGGCGAAGCTCGGGTGCACGATCGCGCCGTCGCGCGTGAGCGCGGTGCCCTTGACGATCTCGTCGTCCCAGTTGATGGCGAGCGCCTTGGCCTTCTTGTCGATCAGCACATCGAGGAAGGTGAGCAAGTTCTTGGCGTAGAGCGCCGACGCCGAGGCCGCAAGCCGACCCGGCATATTGTTGTGGCCGACGATCTTGACGCCGTTGACGTCGGCCACCTCGCCTGCCCGCGCGCCCTCGACGTTGCCGCCGCGCTCGACCGCGAGATCGACGATGACCGACCCGGGCCGCATCGACTTCACCATCTCGGCGGAAATGAGCCGCGGGGCGGGCCGGCCCGGGATCAGCGCGGTGGTGATGACGATGTCCTGCTTCTTGATGTGCTCGGCGACGAGCGCGGCCTGCTTGGCCTGGTATTCCTTCGACATTTCCTTGGCGTAGCCGGCCGCGGTCTCGGCCTGCTTGAACTCCTCGTCCTCGACCGCGATGAACTTGGCGCCGAGGCTCTCGACCTGTTCCTTGGCGGCCGGCCGAACGTCGGTTGCGGTCACGACGGCGCCCAGCCGGCGCGCGGTGGCGATCGCCTGCAGCCCGGCAACGCCGGCGCCCATGACGAACACCCGGGCGGCGGGCACTGTGCCGGCCGCGGTCATCATCATCGGGAAGGCGCGCGCGTATTCCGCCGAGGCATCGATCACGGCGCGATAGCCTGCGAGATTGGCCTGGCTCGACAGCACGTCCATCGACTGGGCACGCGTGATGCGCGGCATCAATTCCATCGCAAACGCGGTGACGCCAGCCTCCGCCAACGCCTTCAGCGCTGCGTCGTTGCCGTATGGGTCCATAATGGCGACGACGAGCGCGCCCTTCTTGCATTGTTTGAGTTCGTCGGGACCGGGCCTGCGCACCCGCAACACCACGTCGGCGTCCCGCGTGACGCCCTTGCCGACATTGGCGCCGGCGGCAGTGTAATCGGCGTCGAGAATTCCGGATTTGAGGCCAGCCCCGGTCTCAACCGCCACCTCGGCCCCGAAACTGACTAACTTCTTTACGGTTTCGGGGGTGGCGGCGACCCGCGGCTCCTGGGGGTCGGACTCGGCGGCGACAGCGATTTTCATGATGTCTCCAGCGGCGGCCCGCGTCGGATGCGCCGGGCCTGCTCAGTGGTCGAAGCCTGCTCAGGTCAGGAAATACGCCATCAGCACGAGGATGACGATGATGATGCCGAGGCCCCATTTCAGCATCGACAGGAACATCAGGTAGGTCTTTTCGTGCTCGGCGTAGTCGTTGCCGTCCGCCGTCGAGTATTCAGGGGTGTCATGCGCGGCCATCACGCGTCCTTTGCGTCCGAGCGCCCGGTCTGGATGGCGCGTGCTTCCGGCGATGCCCGATCCGGCAAAAAGGCGGTCCACGGCGGAAGACGCGGCCAGGGAAGCCTAGGCTTTAGCGGAAACGCGCAGCCCGAGCAATGCCGCGCGGCCCTGGGCCGGCGACGGGCGGGGACATGTCGGGATCGCGGGCAGCGGTCCCCGCGCGGCAATCGCCGTCAGCGGCACTCCGCCCGGGCGCGGGACTTCTGCATCATTGCCAGATCGTCCTCGTGCCCGCGCACGATGTCGGCGATCATGGCGCCGACCTGCGGGTCCTTGCTGCAGCCAGACTGTTTCAGCGCAGCGAGCTGATCCTCGAGGCGCGGCCCGAGCTGGCGGGCGATCTTGCACTCCTCGGCGATGAGCTTGGCGTTGCTGCGGCCCTTTTGCTGGATTTGCTTGGCGATCCGGTTGTAGCGCGTGGTCAGCTTCTCGGTGTCCCTCGACATCAGCCGGGCGACTTCCTGGGCGCAATCGGCACGCGCGCCGGCCGGAAAAAGCAACGCGGCAGCCAGGACAGCGCAACAGCCAATCCGTAGCAACATCGCACTTTCTCCGTAACGATTGAATCCAACGGCATGCGACGGGAGGGCGGCAGTCAAAACGCGGAGGGACGGGACACGGCGCCCCAATTAGACGGATATCGCGGTGATGTCCAATGCCAATCGCCGAGACCTGTGGTCGCGGTGGACAATGTCGATAACCGACATCGGCGTGCGATGGTTAGGCAGCGGACATCTCGTCGAGCGCGACCGCGGCGAGCGCCTTTCGTTGTCGCTCGGCGATGCGCTTTACCGTGAAATCCTCCATCGCCTCCTCGAACAGGCGATGAAAATTCAACTCGGCGCGCAGGTGGAGGAACACGCCGCCAAGCCCGATCGCGGCGCGATCCATCAGCACGAATTCGCGCGGCACCGTCACCGGCCCCTTCTCGCGCAGCGCCTTCTGTACCTGGAACGCCTGCCGGCGGCCGTACTCGCCGGGCTTGACGCCATCGGCGATGGTGCGCACGCGGTCCTCCATCAGCGGCCCATAGATGAAGCGCGCCCAGATATTGAGAATATCGATCAGCTCACGCGACAGCTTGTGGAAACCCCAGGTCTCGTAGGCGTGCACCACGAGCGCGTCGTCGCCCTTGCGCAGCCCGTTGTAGAGATCGACCACGCCGCCGACGAAGCTCGGCGGGAAGATGCGAATGCAGCCATAGTCCAGCAGATTGATCCCGCCGGGCCTGCCCTTGTCGGCAAACACCGAATAGTTGCCGAGGTGGGGATCGCCATGGATCACGCCGTAGCGGCTGAATGGCAGCCACCAGGCGCTGAACATCGCGGTCGCAAGACGGTTGCGCGCGGCAAGCGAGTCCTCCTTGAAGTCGAGCAGCGGCCGGCCATCGAGCCAGTCGAGCGTCAGAAGCCGTCCGCTGGAGAGTTCCGTCCATACCTGCGGCACCCGCACGGTGTCGGTCTCCGCAAGCATGCGCCGGTAGAGCGCGACGTGCTTGGCCTCGCGCCGATAGTCGAGCTCCTCGCGCACGCGCGCGCCGATCTCCTTGATGATCTCGCGGGTGTCGATCGCGGGATCAAAGCGGCGGCGAATGGCGAACAGCACACCAAGCTGCTTCAAATCCGCTTCGACCGCCGACTGCATGTCGGCGTACTGCAGCTTGCATGCGAGCGCGGCGCCATTCAGCGAGCGGGCGCGGTGCACCTGGCCGAGCGAGGCGGCGGCCGCCGGATGATGCTCGAAGCTTGCGAACTTCCTCTGCCAATCGGGCCCAAGCTCCGCCTGCATGCGGCGGCGGACGAACGCCCAGCCCATTGGCGGCGCCTGGCTTTGCAGCTTGGTCAGCTCGGCGATGTATTCCGGCGGCAGCGCTTCGGGGATGGTGGCTAGGAGCTGCGCCACTTTCATGATCGGGCCTTTGAGCCCACCGAGCGCCGCCGCGAGCTCTGCGGCGTTGCGGGCGCGGTCAAGTTCCAGCCCGAACAGGCGCGCGCCCGCGATCCGCGCCGCCACGCCGCCCACGTCGCGGCCGACGCGAGCATAGCGGCGGGCGCGAGCGGCAAAGCGGTTTTGTTCTTCGTCGGTCATGCGCGGGCTGCCGAAGTTCCACCGGTTCGTCCGATCGCATTCATTCGGATGCGAGCGGATAGCATATCCATATCAAATCGCGACACGTCTGGGATCGCCCTGCCCACCGATTGACAATTTCAGATGGGCAATCGCACGCTGATTGCAACCACAAGCAAGGCATCGCGTTCATGCGCTGCCAGGGAGAACGTCTGATGAATTGCGTGCATCTGCGCGTCGCATGTGCCCTTTTGTTGTCTGCATGGCTCGCGCCTGCAACCGCGCCCGCGGAGGTGAAGCTTCCGGTTCCGGCGGTCGACCAGTCGGCGGTCGCCAAACGCACGTGAAGTGAGCGCGGGAGCGCCGACCCTCACTGCTGGATCGGCGTGCCCGAGACGCGGATGACCTCACCCCACTTCTCGATGTCCTTTTTCAGGAACGCTCCGTAGTCCTCGGGCGCGCTCGCGACCGCCACCGCGCCCTGGGTGCGGTAGCTCGCGAGCATATCGGGACGGTTGACGATTTTGGCAATCTCGTCGCGGATGCGCTGCACGATCTCGGGCGGCGTGCCGCGCGGGGCGACGAAGCCGAGCCAGGCATCGGCCTCGTAGCCGGGCACAGTTTCGGCGATGGTCGGCACGTCGGACGCGCCCTCGAAGCGCTTGCTGCCCGCAACTCCGAGCGCGCGCATCTGACCCTGCTGGACGTGGCCAAGCATGGTCACGAGCCCGTCGAACATCATCGGCGGTTCGCCCGCGATCACATCGGTACGGGCTTGCCCGCTCGACCGGTATGGCACGTGCTGCAGCTTGATGCCGGCCATCGATTTGAGCAGTTCCATCGGCAGGTGATAGATCGAGCCGACGCCGGAGGACGCGTAGTTGTACTTGTCCGGCGCCGCCTTCGCGAGTGCGATCAGTTCGGCCACTGAGCGCGCCGGAAACTTCGGATTGGCCACCAGCATCAGCGACAGGGAGTTGAGCTGGGTGATCGGCGCAAAATCCTTGATGAGATCGTAGCCCCGTTTCGGGCTGAGGGTTTCGTTGATCGCGACCGCATTCGAGATCATCAGCAGCGTGTAGCCGTCAGCCGGCGCTCCCGCTGCGATCTTGGTGCCAATCTGAGCCGCGGCGCCGGTGATGTTCTCGATCACGATCTGCTGGCCGAGCGACTTCGAGAGCTCCTGCACCAGCGGGCGCGCAAACACGTCGCCGGCGCCGCCCGCCGCAAACGGCAGGATCATCCGGATCGGACGGTTCGGATAGTCCTGCGCCTGCGCGGCGGTCGCGCAGCACGCCATCATCGCAAGGATGTGTAAGCTACGCACGGCAACGTGCCTCATTGTGGGTCCTCCCAGTATTTCTTGTCTTGATTCTTGTCGTGTCGTGTTGCCTGCGCCGTCAGTGGCGGCGCAGGAAGTCGAGGATGACCTGGAACGTGTCCGGGCGCTCGACCATGAATCCATGCAGCGTGTTGGGATAGATGCGCACCTCGGACTTTGCGATCCGCTTGCCCATCTCGACCATGTGCGGCGCGGTGGTGATGACATCCTCCTGGCCGCCCATCAGCAGCGACGGCGCCGCAATCTGGGACAGGCGATCCCAGGTGTCGTGGGTGATGATCGAATCGCCCATGTGCAGGAAGCCCTTGATCGGCCGCTTGGCGTTGATCAGCGCCTGCACCGTCCGGCCGATGGCTTCCACGTTCGCGTCGTAAAATTCCGGCGTGTAGAAGTAGGTCATCAAGCCGGGGAACAGCTTGTCGTAGCCCGCGCCTTGCGCGGTCGCCATCCACCAGCGCACCATCGCGGCGCGGCGCGTGTTGGGCTTGGCGAAGGTCGAGGTCATGACGAGGCTGCGCAGCCGCTGCGGCTGCTCCAGCGCCATCCACTGGCCGATGTTGCCGCCGAGCGATTTGCCGAACACGTGGGCGCGCGTGACGCCGAGTTGGTCCATCAGGCCGAGCGTGTCGCGCGCCATCATCTGCGTCGTGTAGGGGTAGTCCGGCACGTCGCTCTCGCCGATGCCGCGGTTGTCGAAGGCGAGAACCTTGTAGTGCTTGGCAAACTCGGCGAGCTGCGCGCCCCACGCCTGCCAGTTGCCGCTGGCATAGCCGCCGACCAGCACGAGCCAGTCGCCGTCACCCTGCACCGTGTAGTTGATCTTCACATCGCCCACTGTGGCAAACGGCATGGCGTTCGACCCCCGATTTCACGGCTGTACCCGACCCGACGCCTTGGCCGACCCGGCCCGCGCATCGCCGGCGGAGTGTGTCGCGGACGGTCGCAAAAGCAAGAGGTTCTAGCGCCACCGCTGCTCGCACCGAGCAGACCGCCCTGGATCAAGGGGCCTGGAGGAGATCGGGCGAAGAACGCAGCCGTCCACGGCTCGGTGGTCGGAAACAGGCCGGGATCACCGGCGTTCGACAATCAACGCGACCGGACCGCCGCCGTCTGGGCCCTGATGCTCGGCGCCGCCGGAGACGTAGATTTCGGCATGCCCCACCACGCCCGCGAGCGCACCGCAGACAAACGCCCGGGCGTGCCGCGTCGATGAGATATCTGAGTCGTCCAGCATGGTATGGCGAAAGCCGCGCAGCCTTCCATCATGGCTCGCCTCCGCCTTCGCAAGAACCGCCACAAGACGCTGGCGGTGCGCGGCGGGAAGCTGGCCGTTGGGCGCAAGTCCAAGGCGCCCCAGCGCGGCGCGGACCGGCTCGACGTCGATCGCATCGGCCATGACCGCGTGATCCACGGCCAATGGCCCGCTCCAGGCCGGCGACATGCCCATTACCACCACCTCGTGGCCGAGAAGCTCGATACCGGCGGAGCAGCTTGCGCGGCCCGAATACGCGCTCCAGTCGTTGCCGATCCGGGAATTGCTCAGGCGCCCGCGATCAACCTCGCCGAGCGCAACCGCGACGCCAAGCGCGCTCGCCGCACGCGACAGGCCCATCGACTTCAGCGTGTCTTTGGTGGCGACGTTTGCGCCGCGCGCCTCGGCTTCGGTGGCGCGCGCGACCGTGAGCAAGGGGCACTTCACCTGCACGAAATGCACTGCGGCGGGATCGGCGATCTCCGCATCGCGCATCGCCGCGCGCACGGCATCAGCGACCATGTCGACCTGCGCGAGACGGCCGAGGCCTTCGCCAGGCAGCGCCGCCGTGTGGGCGCGCCCCAATGCCAGCGCCGGACCTCCGGCGGCCTCACCTTCCGCACGCTCGAACACGGTCCAGTGCGGCGCCATTCCGCCCTCTGTGCCGCCGGACATCACCAGGCAGATTTTCGCCGCGTCGTCCGCGGGAAGATGCCGCCGAAACATCAGGTTGAGCGCGAACGCCGCATAGCCGCGCGCATAGTCATTGACCAGGCCGTTGCCCTCGGTCTTGCCGAGCACGGCGACCACGCCCTTGGGATCGATACGGCCCGCAGCAATGGCCGATTCAATACCGCGCACGTCGTCGGGCGAGGCGGCGGAGATACGGTGAACCTTGGCGATCGGCATCGCGGCTCTCAGCAGCAGGGCGGTTGAGACTTGTAATGAGCTGCAACCGCACGCTCGAGTTCGCCGATCGCCGACACGAGCCCGGCATTGTTGCGCATGTCGGCGCGAAGCCGCGCCAGCATCTCGTCGCGCATGATCGGGTAGTCGATGTTGAGCACCTGCCCGTCGCGCACGACGGGGCGGCCGGCGACAATCAGCTCGTGGATATGGCGCATGGTGCTGCGCGCAAACAGCATGTCCTGCGGATCGAGGTCCGGCCGCACGCGCTCGTGATCGACCGCGTCCCAATCGAGCACCAGGACATCGGCGGGCATGCCGGGGGCAAGCGCACCGCCATCGTCCTTGTTGGTCACCGACAGACGGCCGTTCTTGAACGCCATGCGCAGCATCGCCGGGCGATCGACGTCGGTGGTGAAGGCCCAGCCATGGTGCAGCAAATGCGCCAGCCGCATCTCGCGGAGCGCGTCGTCATCCTCGTCGAACGTCGAGCCATCGAGGCCCAGCGCCACGCGGCAGCCGCGCTTGACCATCTCCTTCAGCGGCGCGATGCCCGAACGCAGGTGCAGGTTCGAACTGGTGTTGACCGAGATCGTCACGCCGCGAGCCGCGATCAGCTCAAGTTCCTCGGGCCGTGCCCACGTGCAATGGGCAAGCGTCAGCCGCGGGCTCAGGAAGCCGAAACTGTCGAGCAACGTCAGGATGCCGCCGGGATAATTGGCATCGAGCCACGCCCGCTGGGTGCTGGTCTCCAGGAAATGCATGTGGATACGGCGGCCAGTGCGCTTTGAGGCATCCGCGATCGCTTCGAGAAGCTCGTGCGTGCACCACTGAACCGCCTGCGGCCCGTATTGCACATCGAACATCGGGTTGGCCGCGGCGTTCGCCACCGCATCGACCAGCGCGATCTGCTGCTCGACGGACAGCGGCGGCCGCAGATAGCGCTTCTCGACCTCGGTGCGCGCCGGTGGCGACAGCGCCGCCAGGATCGGCTCCGACGGCCCGTAGACCAGTGGATTGCGGTCGCGCATTGCCACTGCAAATCCCACCCGCACGCCGATGTCATGCGCCGCACGCGCGACCTCGGCCACCTCGGTCGGCAGATCGGTCAACCCCTGCACGCGCGTGTAATGCACCATGATCGCAGACGCGCCGCCGAGCGCGCTCCGCGACAACGACACAGCGCTTGCGAGATAGGGATCGATCGAAGGCAACAGCGCGAGATAGGCGATCCAGGTCTCCAGCGGCTTGCCGGCGCCGCCATAGGCCGTGGTCGATGTGACGCGGGCGTGGTCATGGGCGTTGGTCGGCGCCGGCATGGCCAGCAAACGTCGGGCGCCGGCTTTGGCCGGTTCGACCGCAACGATGCGGTCGCCGTCGATCCTGATGACGTGCGCGCCGGCTGCCGGCGCGTCGGCGTTCGGCTGGATATAAGTGCACGTCAGTTCACGCATCCGCGCCGCCCCGGCAAGCGAAAGCCCACAACCGGATGATTGCGGGCTCCCGCACTTCGGTCAATTGGACAGCACCGCCGGCATGCGTTCGGCTTTCGCCGGCAGGAAACCGCGGCTGAACACATCGGCGGGCGTCGGCGTGCGTGGGAGCTCGAACGATTCCGCAATGGTCGCTGCGGCTCCTGCCATCCGTTCGTCGCTGACGTCGCCTATGCCGAGCGAGCGCGCTTCGGCGGTGTCGATCAGTGTCTTGTAGACGTAGACCATGCGGCGCTTCTCGATGTCCTTCTTGATCAGCGCCTCCTTCGAAGCCAGGAGATCGATACCCGCCTCGGGATTGGCGATCGTCTCCTTGATCGCGCGATTGATGGCGCGCACCAGGCCCTTCACCGCCTCGGGCTTCTCCTTGGCGAGCTTCTGCGACACCATGATGCCGTTGGAATAGAGATCGACGCCGGAGTTGGCGTAGTAGATCCAGCGGAAATCCTTGTCGGGATCGAGGCCCAGCGCAACGAGGTTCATGTAGCTCGTTGCGGTGAAGATTGCGATCACGTCGACCTGGCCCTGCAGCAGCATCTGCTCCTGCAGGTTCGGCGCAACGTTGAGGACGTCGATCTTGCCGTATTCGATATTGTTCTTCTTCGCCATCAGCGGCAGAAGCTTGAACGATGCACCGCCTGGCGGCGTGCCGAGCTTCTTGCCGGGAAGGTCCTTGAACGACTGAACGGCGCTCGACGCCTTGGTCAACAGCGCGAACGGTGCGCGGTTGTAGATCATATAGACCATCAGCGGTGCGTCGGCTGGCTTGGTCGCGGCATTCTGGATGATCGCGTTCATGTCGCCGAAGCCCGCGTCATAGGCGCCCGACATGATGCGCGTGACGGTCGCGGCCGAGCCCTCGCCCTGATCGATCGTGACATCGAGCTTCTCGGCAGCGAAATAGCCCTTCTCCTGCGCCCAGTAGTACCAGGCGTGAATGCCCTGGATTTTCCAGTCGAGCGTGAACTTGATCCGGGTGACGTCCTGCGCGAAGGCCGCTGTCGCGGACAGCGCGAGGCAAAGAGCCGCGGCTGCCAGTCGTAACTTTGAGAACATGAGACGCTCCTGTTGCGGCCGGTCCGACAACCGGTCTGTTGAAAGGTCAGCCCATTGCGAATTCGTCGCTGCGGCGGGCCCAGCCCGTTACGCGGTCCTCGATCAGCGAGAAGATCACGTAGAGTCCGACGCCGAGGATTGCGAGGATCAACAGCCCTGCAAACACCAGCGGCACGTCGAAGCTCGAGCTCGCGATCATCATCAGGTTGCCGATGCCGCGGTTCGAGGCGACGGTCTCGGCGATGACGGTGCCGACGAAGGCCTGCGTCACGGCTACCTTCAGCGAGGCGAAGAAGTACGGCATGGTCCGCGGCAGGCCGACGTTAAAGAGAATGTCGAGCTTGGTCGCTTTCATCGCCTTCATGACGTCTTCGAGCTCAGGCTCGGTGGTCGCAAGCCCGGTCGCGACATTCACCACGATCGGAAAGAACGCGAGCGTGATGGCGGTGAGAATCGCCGGCACCGTGCCGGCGCCGAACCAAAGCACGAAGATCGGCACCACCGCGACCTTCGGAATGCTGGAGAAGCCGATCAGCAGCGGATAGGTCACGTCGTAGGCGAGCCGCGACGAGCCGACCAGGACGCCAAGGGCGACGCCCAGCACAATGCCGAAGAAGAATGCCACCAGCGTCTCGTAGAGCGTCTGCAGCGCGTGCGGCCAGATTGCCGGAAAGCGGGTGATGAGCGTATAGATGACCTGCGTCGGCCGCGGCAGCACAATTTCCTTGATGTTGAAGCCAATGCAAACCAGCTCCCACAACACGAAGACGCCGACGATGAGGGCCGCCGACGCAATCCGCCGGTTGAGTTGTGAATTCATGGCTGCGCTCCCGGCGACGACACCTTCGGCGGCTGGGCGTGGATGATCATCTCGCGAAGCTTGTGCGTCAGCGATACGAAGTCCGGCTCGTAGGTCATCTCCACCGTGCGCGGCCGCGCGAACGGCACGGCGCTGTCGTCGATGATGCGGCCGGGACGGGCCGCCATCACACAGATGCGATTGGCGAGAAAGCCCGCCTCCTTCAGATCGTGGGTGACGAGCAGAACTGTCGGCCGGTGGGTGATCCACAATTCCTGCATCACGCCCCACAGCTCCTCGCGAGTGAACTGGTCGAGCGCGCCGAACGGCTCGTCGAGCATCAGGAGTTGCGGCTCGTGGATCAGCGCGCGGCAGAGCGAGGCGCGCTGCATCATTCCGCCGGAAAGCTGCCAAGGGTATTTGTTGCTGAAGCCGGCAAGACCGACCTGCGCCAGCAGCGCCTCGATCTTGTCGCGGAACTCGCCCTTGCGCTTGGCGCGGTACTCCTGCCGGTAGGGCGGCACGATCTTCAGCGGCAGCATCACGTTGTCGAGCAGCGTCAACCACGGCAGCAGGGTCGGATTCTGGAACGCCATGCCGACGCGCACCGGCTCGGCCCCGACCTGACGGCCGGCGACAAAAACGTAGCCCGACGATGCGTTGATCAGCCCGGTCACGAGCTTCATGATCGTCGACTTGCCGCAGCCGGATGGCCCGACCAGCGCGACGAAGTCACCCTTCTCGATCCGCAGCGACGTCTCGGCGAGCGCATGTACCTGCCGCTCGCCGCGGCCGTAGGTGTGCGTGACCTTTTCCAGTTCGACAAAGGCGTCCGACCGCGAGCTTGCCGGCGCGGCAGGCGGAGGATCGGTGGCGACAGCGGCGAGTGTCATGCGGCATGCTCCCGGCCGGCCTGCATTCCGCCGCCGACGATCGCGGCCATGGTGTGGTCGGTATTTTTCGGCGTGGCCGCCGGCATCTGCTGGATGACGTGGACCGAACGGCCGAAGCCACGCGTGCCGGGCTGGAGCATGCGATCCCTCATCACGAAGCGACCGCGCACCAGGGTGTGGATCGGCAAGCCCTTCACGCGGCGGCCGTGGAACGGCGTGATGCGCGACAGCGATTGCAGCCTGGCGTCGTCAATCGTCCATTCCCGGTCGAGATCGACCACGGCAATGTCGGCCTCGGCACCGGCCTGGATCACGCCCTTGCGCGGGTAGAGCCCCCAGATTTTCGCTGGATTCGCTGCGCTCCAGCGCACGTAGTCGGACACGCTGTAGCGGCCGGCGGCGACTTCCGTGAGCATCATCGGCATCTGCGTCTCGACGCCGGGAAAGCCGCAATCGACGGTCCAGATGTTGTTACGCGTCTTCTCCTCGACCGAGTGCGGCGCATGGTCGGTCGCGATCATATCGACGGTGCCGTCGGCCAACGCTGCAAACAGCGGCTCCTGGTTGCGCTTTTCGCGCACCGGCGGATTGACGCGGATGACGCCGCCGAAGCGGGCGTAGTCGTCGGTCGACAGAAACAAGTATTGCGGGCAGGTCTCGCCGGTCATGTCGACGCCGCGCGCCTTGGCCTCTCGCAGGGGCCGCAGTTCCTCCGCAGAGGAGATATGCAGGATGTGCACGCGGCATCCGGTCCATTCGGACAAGATCGCGGCGCGGCTCACCGCCTCGATCGCCACCACCGCCGGCCGCGAGGCGACATGCGCGAGCGGATCGATCCGCCCCGCCTCGCGCATCCGAAGCTCGCGGCGGACCATGATCGAATTGGTCTCGGCGTGCAGCGACACGCGCTTGCCGGTCGGCGCAACCACCTCGAACGCCTCCAGCATCGCGCCGGTATCCGGCGTCGGAATGGCGCCGAAGGTGTTGCCCATGTAGAGCTTGAAGCCGATCGCGGTTTTGGCCAGTTCCGGCGCATGCGCGATGGTGTCCTCGCCGAGCAGCGCGTAGAGCCCGAAATCGATGTGGGCTTTCTCCGCTGCCATCCTATGCTTGACCGCGAGCAGTTCGGGCGTGCCAACCGGCGGGATCGTGTTCGGCATGTCGAACACGGTGGTGACGCCGCCAAAGGCCGCGGACGCCGTGCCGCTCGCAAAGTCCTCCTTGTGCGGATAGCCGGGATCGCGGAAGTGCACATGCACATCGATCGCACCTGGCAACACGTGCATGCCCTTCACATCGAGCGTCTCGCGTGCCTGCGGCATCGCGGCATCCGCGCCGACTGCGAGGATCACGCCGTCCTTGATGGCGACGCTCGCCTCGATGACGCTGTCCGGCGACACCACCTTGCCGCCGCGGATGACAAGATCGGCTTGCATCAAATGGCCTCCTCAAAGCGTCGCCCAGCCGCCGTCGACCGGAAGATCGATGCCAGTGATCTGGCGCGAGGCGTCACTGGCAAGAAACAAGCAAGCGTTGGCGACGTCGCCGTCAACGGTCACGCGTTTGAGCGCATAGTCCGCCGCATGGCGCTCCATCGCCTCCTCGACGGTGATGCCGAGCTTTTGCGCCATGTTGGCGCAGATCCTGTCGCGAAAGCGCGGGCCGTCGACCATGCCAGGTGCGACGCAATTGACGTTGATGTTGTAGGGGCCGACCTCGAGCGCGAAGCTCTTGGTGATGCCGCGGAGCCCCCACTTCGAGGCCGAATAAGCCATCCGGCCCGCTCGGCCGCGCATACCGAAGGTGCCGCCGACATTGACGATCTTGCCGTAGCGCTGCGCCATCATGGTCGGCAGCGTGGCCCGCATGGTGTGGAAGCAGCCGTTCATGTTGAGCGTGACGATGTCGTCGAACTCGTCGGGCGTGGTCTCGACGCCGGTCTTGCCGATCGGGCCCGAGCCGCCGGCGACATTCACGAGGATGTCGATGCGGCGGTAGGTCTCGCTGGCAACGGCGGCCGCCTTCTCGCATTGCTTCGCATCGGTGAGGTCGCAGGGAATGACGATCGCTTCGGCGCCTGCGGCCCTCGCCTCCTCCGCCACCGGCTCGACCGCCGCGACGTCGCGGCCGACCAGCGCAAGCTTTGCCCCCTCGGCGGCAAAGGCTAGCGTTATTGCCGCGCCCATGCCCTTGGCTGGACCGGTGATCATCGCGACGCGCCCTTTGAGCTGAAGGTCCATATTGTCCCCGCCACTCTCTCGTCGATGTGGATCGGTGTAGCCGAGCGCCCTCTCCTCCCCCGAAGGAGAGAGCGCGAGTACGGTGCAGGCTAGAACAGCTTCTTCGGCAGGTCGTTCACGTCCGGCAGGAACGCAGGCGTGAAGATTTCGGAAACTGCAGGCGTGCGCGGCAGGTTGTTGGCATCGACCAGGATGTCGATGGATTTCTTCAGCCGCTCCGGATCGATATTGCCCAGCCCGATCTTTGCGATCTCGGGATGGTTCATCTCGTCCTTCAGCGTCTGGATGAAACGATCCTTCTCGACGGGCACCTTGATCAGCGCCTCGCGCTTGGCGACCGCCGCGACCGCGCCATCGATATCCTTGAGCGAGTTGATCAGACCACGGTTGATGGCACGCACGAGGCCCGCGACAGCCTTCGGATTTTCCTTCACCAGTTTCTTGGAGACGATGATGGCGTTGGAATAGAGGTCCATGCCGTAGTCGCCGTAGTTGATGTAGCGGATCTGGCTGTCCTCGACGCCCATCAGCCTCGCCGAGAAGCGGATGGTGTTGACGTAGCCGAATACGCCGTCGACCTGGCCCTGCATCAACATCTGCTCGCGCAGATTGGGCTGCATGTTGGTGATTTTAACCTTGGCGCAATCGAACTTGGCAATCTTGCAGAGCGCGGGAAACAGCTTGAGCGCGCCGTCATTCGCCGCGCCGCCGAGCGTCTTGCCTTCGAAGTCCTTCGGCGTTTTGATCGGGCTGTCAGCCTTCACCGCCACGGTAAATGGCGGCTGATTGAACATGACGTAGACGGCAATCGGCGCGTCCTCGGGCTTTTTCGCCGCAAGCTCGATCAGCGCGTTGATATCGCCGAAGCCCACGTCATAGGTACCGTTCGCAACCAGAGGGACCGCCGCGCCCGAGCCGTTGCCCTGGTCGAGCGTGACTTCTAGTCCCTCCTGCTTGAAGTAGCCCTTGTCGTCCGCAACGAAGAACATCCCTTGCGGCCCCTGGTACTTCCAGTTGAGCACAAGCTTGAGCTTGGTGGTCTGCGCCACGACCGGGGTGGCCGTGAGCGCCGAAAATGTGAACGCCGCGGTCAAGGCCAGCAGCGTGGATCGCAGAACGAAATTCATGGGCACACCCCTTCGAGTGTTGTCCCGGCCCAAGAACGCTAGCCTGTTTGACTGATCGAATCTGCCGCCGATTTCTTGCTATACTGATGCCGAAACGGCATCACTAGAAATAAGGCTGTCCAATGAAGCACTTGCGTATCATGAGCTATGTGGACGAGGTCGCGCGCAGCGGCTCGATCCGCAAGGCGGCCGACCAGCTCAACGTTACGGCCTCGGCGGTAAACCGCCGGATCATGGACCTGGAGGAAGAGCTTGGGGCGCCACTGTTCGAGCGCCGGCCGCGCGGGGTGCGCCTGACCGCCGCCGGCGAAGTCTTCGTCAACTACCTGCGCCAGCAAGACGGCGAAGTGGAGCGTATGAAATCGCAAATCGAGGACCTAAAAGGCATGCGCCGCGGCACGGTCCGGATCGCGTGCAGCCAGGCCCTGGCGCTGGAGTTCCTGCCGCGCCAGATCGGCGAATTTCGCAAGCGGCACCCGTTCGTTGCGTTCGCCGTGAAGGTGTTCGATCACGAGCAGGCGATGGCGGCGCTCGCGGGCTACGAAGTCGACCTGGCGCTGGTGTTCCGGCCGCCGTTTCTCGCCAATTTTCATCCGCTGATGACGCTCGAACAACGGATTGTCGCCGTGATGTCGTCCGAGCATCCGCTCTCGGCCAGGCGGACGGTACGGCTGCGCGACTGCGCGACTTATCCGGTGGCGCTGCCCGAACGCAGCATCGGCGGTCGGCAACTGCTTGAAGAAGTCATGGCGCGCAGCCGGATTTCGTTTCAGATCGCCGCCGAATCGAACTCCTTCGAGCTGCTTCGTGGACTGGTGCTCGAGGCCAACCTGATCTCGTTCCAGATCCGCGTCGGCACCATGCCGTCGGGCAACAAGCTTGGTCTCGTCGCCCGCGACATCGACGACCGCGACGTGCCGCGCGCCAATCTCGTGCTTGGACAATTGCGGGCGCGCAACTTGCCGATCCCCGCGGCGGTGTTTGCCGAGCGGCTCGCCCGCGCGCTGGAAGCGATGCGCGAGTAGGCGGGTCGCAGCCGGCGGCCGATAGCTGTCCCTGTTGCAATCAAATCCGAGCGTATTGATGATGTTGCCGCAGACCGACCAGCATTCGTTTCACCGCGACAACCCAAAAGCTTCGATGCGAGCGCAGTCCCCGTCTGCAGCGTGGTGGCCTTGCACTCGGTTGCCGGGGCCGCTACGAAACGGCGACGAGGCGTGAGGTCAGCGCGTGCCAAAAAACGTGTTCCTCTACATGTCGACTGCGTCTCACAACGCTTATCGCAATATGGTGCGGAACTCGCCGGACGGATTTCAGTTTGTCGAAAGCGACTACATGGCGCATCGCCTGGTCCATTCATCGCACCGGCTGCATCTGGGCTTTGGCGACACGATCAAACGCCTGGTTCGTACCGTGCAGCCAGCATTATCCCCCTGGTATAATCATGCTCGTGCGGTGTTGAATGCTCCCAAGGTTCGACAATTTCATTCGAGCGCATATGACCTCGTGCACAGTGGCCAGAGTTTGCTGGACACCAATCTGCCGTACGTCGTCGATTTCGAGCATGCTGCGGTATTCAGCGGGTACAATCAATATGCCTTACGCAGGCCCGGTTTTGTACGCGCCCTTGAAGGCGTTCTGCTCAATGGAAATCTGAAGAAGCTGCTTGCTTGGAGCGATGCATCACGCAAGAGCCTGATTAATGTTATCCGAAATGACGACATCGCGCAGAAAGTGGAGACATTCTATCCAGTCATGGCACCAGCAGCGCCAACTCCGCGCACGCGCAGTTCATTTGGTTTTCTTTTCATAGGCAACAATTTCTATGCAAAAGGCGGTTATGAGAGCTTGCTCGCATTCGAGAAACTGTCGCCTCAGTATGATTGTCAGTTTACCGCTGTAGGTAACATCCCGTCGGAGATTTATGCAAGATTTTCAGGAAATGAAAAGATCACACTGTCACAGCGAGTTTCTTATGATCGTATAGTCGATCTCTATTCTAATAATGACGTCTTTGTGTTTCCAACCCACTATGACACCTATGGCTTTGTGGTCCCCGAGGCCCTTTCTTTCGGGCTTCCGGTTATCAGCGTTGACAGCTTTTCAATGCCGGAACTGGTGCAGGATGGAAAGACTGGGATCCTGCTGAAGACCTACTTCTCGTCGTTCTCGGACGATTACAGCTTCGCGGCAGACACGTTACAGGAACTTCAGAAGAAACGGATCGAGGCTTGCAGAAATCCTCCCGACTGGTACGTGGACCTGCTGGCCAAGGCCATGGCAAAATTCATGAACGACGGTCGCTTCAAGGACGAATGCTCTCGCAACGCAGTGAAGGAGGCGACAGAGGGCAAATTCAGCCCCGAGAAATCGAAAGAGCAGTTGAAGCGCATTTACCAGGAGGCGCTCGCCGCCTGAAGTATCCGTGGTCTGGGCATACGGCAGGTCATCTGCAACGCGCCCTGTATGCTAAGTACTGGCGGTCATGAGCTGATCGCCGACTTCACGCATGTCTGCAACGCCCCGAGGCCTGGCTCAATTTCGTTAAGTCGTCGCCGGCCTGTTCCCGGCGTTTGGCAAGCGGGCCGATCGGCACGCAGCCGGTCCCGGTCGATGGCGCCCCGGCAAGCCCGCTGTTCAACTGCCGCGTTTGCTTCTCCAGCTACGAACGCTAGGTACTCGACGATCGGTTCTCAAGGCTCTATGGAGTTCGGCAGGTGGGACGCCCAACCACGTGCCATCCAAATCGCGGCAGGCCAGATTCAATGAGATTGTATTTGCTCCTTTTGCGCGAGGTCGTGGGCTACCTGCGCTGGCGCTTTCCCACCTTGATCGTTCTGATGGCGCTTGTCGGGATCAGCGAGGGAATTTCGATTAGCTTGCTGCTGCCACTTCTGTCGCGGATTGGCGTTGGGCCGCTAATCAATAATAATTTCCTGTCCGGATGGCTTGAGCAAACGATTCAATACATTAGTCCCTCCGCCGGACCGTTGACCTTGCTCAGCATTATCGCTGTGGTCGCCGCATTGCAGGCGGCTCTCGCCATCGGGTTGAACTGGTGGACAACCGGATTGGTTCGCCGCTATCAACGCAGCCGTCAAACGCTGATGTTCAGAGCTTTTCTCCGCGCTAAATGGACATTTCTGCTTGGCCGAAAATCGGGGGAGTTGACCAACGCCATCGTCAGCGAGAGCTTGCGACTCGCACAGGCATTTTCATTTTGCCTGTACCTGGTTTCAGCATCGGTCGTGGCGCTCGTCTACCTGATTTTTGCATTTTTGGTTGCATGGCCCGTCGCCGCGGCTTTGATCGTCCTCGCGTTCTTGATGACCCTGTCAGTAACCCGAAGTCTATAGTAAGAGCTTGGCAATCGGACGGTCCATTACCCCATTGAACTCCGAACTGCAGACAACAATCGGCGAATTCTTGACCGGCGCCAAGATTGTCAAGGCCACCAACAGCGAGGGCCGCGCTGAAGCCCGGGTGGATGGCCTCGCGCGACAGCTCGAAGACGCCAATAGGCTCGCCAGTTTTCTGCCGAATATGGTGAGGACAATATTTGAATTCCTAGCCTTCATCTTCCTGGCGATAGTATTGATTGTCGGAATAGAAGGCTTTGGCATTGGTTTCGGCAACATCGTCGTTGTCATTGCACTGTTCGTAAGGCTGTTCCCGCGGGTTTCAACGGTTCAAGTCTACATTCACAATCTCAACAGCAATCTGCCTTCCATCGAAGCCATCAATGCATTGGTTGGGGCTGCGCAGGCAGAAACAGAGCGGGTGGTCGACGGGACCAAAGAACTGTTGTTGCCTCTTCCGACTGCACTGGTCATGCGCGGCGTTACCGTGACGTTGGCGGACCGCCACGTTCTCAGCGAGGTTGATTTGCGCGTCGCCATGCCCGGCGTGATCGGCGTGGTCGGCGGTTCGGGGGCGGGCAAGTCGACGATGGTGCATGCGCTGCTCGGGCTCGTGCCGGTCAGTTCCGGCTCCATTCTGCTCGGCCCCCACGATCTGGCCACGTCATCGCTGCGCGCTTGGCGACGGGCGATCGGTTATGTCCCGCAGGAAACCATTCTGTTCCACACATCGGTCCGAGACAATCTCGTGCTTGCGGATCCGGACGTCTCGGACTCTCACGTCGAGATCGCCGCACGTCGCGCGCACGCACATGAGTTCATCAAGGCCCTGCCCGAAGGCTACGATACCATGATTGGCGATCAGGGCCTGAGATTGTCGGGGGGGCAACGTCAACGTCTCGCGATTGCGCGCGCACTGTTAAACAATCCGAAGCTGCTGATCTTGGACGAAGCCATGAGTGCGTTGGACGCGGAATCGGAAGTCCGAGCTCTTGGCCACGATTGAGGAATTACGGACGGAAATGGGGATAATGGTGATCTCGCACCGGCTCCTCTCCGTGCGCAATGCCGACCTGATCTATGTCATGGAGGAAGGGCGCATTGTTGAGGCCGGCCCCTGGAGCGAACTGGTCGTAGCGGGGACCCGGTTCAATGCGTTGGTTCAAGCGCAGCATCCTGGATGAACAGCCGATTGTGCGGATAGAACTGGCGGAACATGGGATCAAGACATGTCGTTAGGCGCTGGAACGTCGCGCGTATCCTAGGCCGAATGGCGCGTACCCTTAAGCGCAGGTTCTTATTGCCCACTGTGCCGGCAGATATTGAGGTATTGGTTGTATCTCCGGGCGGAGTAGGAACCACGATGGTCCTAGAGCATCTGGCGCGGTACGTAAGGGTCAACGATCCTCACGATCGCGATGGGCTCAAGCACCTGCCGCGGCCGCCAAAATTCGGCAGCGCGCGCACTCGCACGATCTTCTTATCCGGGCCTTCAGACGACATTTTTGACAGCTTAGACCGCCGCGGCTGGGTCGAAGGCCACGGTTCTTTACTCGGATCATTTTCCATTGTGTTGAGCGGATCGCGAAAGAAGAGAGAGCGCTTTGCCGCCGCCCTCGCGCGACAACACGACGCCTGGTTGGCCCACGGCGGCGAAATACTGTTCGTTGACTACGCTACGCTTTGGGAAAGCTTGCCAGAAATAGAACGCTTCCTTGGACTGCAGAACACCGAGTTCCTCCGCACATTTCCGCAGCGTCGCCCGCGCACCAAGCCGCATGAAAGAATTCCCGGTTGAATTGAACGGACTGCCGCCAATACCAATATCCACCTGCGCATCATTCTAATCCCCGACGGGGCTCTGCTCTGCCGTCCCCATCCCGAATCAAGTCGCTGCAGAGGAATCCTCATGATGAGAAGCCACGAAGGCGGTCAATGAGCCAAAAGCGATCGCGCCAAATCCACTGCTATTGCAGCACCCAACGTGGCATTGCCATCATTATTGATATGAATAAAGTCCCAGAACAGCGGGCGCGCGTCGTGGGCAAAAATCTGCGATAGATCAACGAAACGGCAAGCGACAGTCCCCCCTTCCTCGGCTTGAAGCGTGCCAAATGCACGGGCAGATCGATCATGTTGGCGTCTCATATAATCGGCAAACTGTGCGTCACCAAATCTCAAGTTTTTTTCAGCATCGGACCAGGGCGACTTCTGGAAAATCAGGGGCTGCAGCACAGCATAGAATTTGAAATTGAAAGCGTGGCCCACACGGCACATTCGGTGCATGTTTCTCCGAAAGTTTTCGACGGTCGCGAGCTCCCATGCTGGCGTCCGATACCCGACGGTCTTGCGCAATGCGCTCATAGGAAGCCGCACCTCCTGCAATCTGGGTGCGAATATCATCGTGATCAATCGACTTCTGAATAGCTGACTCGCAAACGCACTACGGAAGTCCGCACTTCCCGTCAGCATCTGAGTGCCGACCTGGACCCTGATGAAATCGATCGGAAACCCCGGGCGTGGATCGAACTGGTATGGTTGAACTATGTCATTGCCACCACCGTAGAAAATCACCACATCCGGACCATAGTCAGTGAGCAGATGGATAAGCAGGGCCAGTGCTTGCCCGGAAACAGCAGAAACCACACCGAAGTTATAGACTTGAGCTCTATTGAAACCTGCCTGCCGCAATCCTAATTCAATCTGACCGGGTATTGTTTTTGCAAGCGGAGCGCCATGGAACACTGTTGAGCCGCCGAGTACAAATATGCGCAATTCGCCTTCGGATTTTGGTCTGAGAAGTGCGCGTTCAATCCGGAAGCCAAGCGAATTAAGCCGGTAGGCGTTATCAGCCTCGCTCACGCCGCCCTGCTGTGGAACCATTCGCCCGCTACTGCCCGGAACGCCCGTAAACATGTAGTAGGGATTCTGACCATTGGCGATCAGCGGCTCAGAGCCTGTCTCCACTCGAGGCACTCTGAGGCGGACATAAGTTTCGCCAACAATAAAGCCAAGAACCAAAAGGATAAGCAGTGAAACATTGGTCCGTCGTCTCCCGACAAGGGCAAGATAGGCGTACCCCAATACGGGCAGCGTCAGCAGTGACAGATAGATCGCATAAGCTGTCGAACAATATACTGGTCTAAACAATGGCCAAAGCAGATAGGCCCAGATGATTACTAGCAGCGCATTGATCCAAAATACCATCGGGCGATCTACTATGTATGTCACAATGCTCGCCACCGGCCCGCCAATACGGCACCTCCATGAGGCCTGATTTGTACTGTGCGACATCGGCTAGCTCACAACTCTCTTCAATGCTCTGTCGAATAATATCACGGGCGACCAGCTTCGACTTGCCAACATGTGAGGTAGTCACGGCTTCGACCGTAGGCGAAAAAACAGCGCCGACGTGCGCTCACGGCGAAAACCTGGCCCGCTGGCCTGCCCGCCGCCGCAGCCATTCGCGGCGTCGGTTGCATGTCCACAGCATGGCATCGATATGGCGAGGCAACGCATGTCCGTGCGCTCGATTTCCAAGGTTCAGCTGTACGGCAGGCAGCATGGTATCAAATGGCACTGACAATTGCGATTTACTGCAATTATGCTATACGGAGTCCTACGGAACGTCCAACACAAGCGTTCGAGTGGGCCCGGTCCGGGGAATATTGCCGAGGAGCAAGCATGATCGGGCGTATTGCGCTGTCCTACATTGCGGTTTTTCATGCCGCGCTACTTTTCGTTGCTAGGCTATCGACGTCACCCGTATTAATCGCCGACTTCTGTTCTACCATTTGACCGGACGGCGCAATAATCGTTGCACGGCATTGTATATCTTCGAGCGCAATGGCAATGGCACAATCCCTGCTGGTTACTGGTTCGAACGGTCTAATAGGTTCCGAGATTGTAGCGTTTTTTGCGAATTCTGGCTGGCGCGTTCACGGCGCCGATAACAACATGCGGGCGAGCTTTTTTGGACCGGCGGGCGATACCCGCTGGAACCAAGCGCGGCTCACGACACTCTACAAGGCATTCACGCATTGCGAAATCGACTTGCGCGATCGCTCCGGCGTCAACGACTTGGTCCGACAGATAAAGCCTCATGCAATCGTGCATTGTGCCGCGCAACCGAGCCACGATCTCGCGGCTTCGCGCCCATTCGAAGATTTCGACGTCAACGCCGTCGGTACGCTCAATCTGTTGGAGGCCGCGCGCCGTGTTTGCCCAGACTCTCCATTCGTGCATATGAGCACCAACAAGGTCTATGGCGACGCACCTAACCGCATTGCACTGACCGAATCTGAGACGCGCTGGGATTATTCGGACCCGGAGTACACGGAGGGAATCGCCGAGGATTTTCCCATTGATCAGAGCATGCACTCGCTGTTCGGAGCGTCCAAGGTCGCCGCCGACGTGATGGTGCAGGAGTATGGACGGTATTTCGGAATGCCGACCTGTTGCCTGCGAGGTGGATGCCTCACGGGTCCGAACCACAGCGGCGTCGAACTGCACGGGTTCTTGAGCTTTCTAGTCAAGTGCAACGTCGAAGGTCGCCCCTACAACATATTCGGATACAAGGGCAAGCAGGTACGGGACAACATCCATAGCGCAGACGTGGCGAGTTTTATCGATGGCTTCATCCAGCATCCGCGGGCCGCCGAAGTTTACAACATAGGCGGAGGCCGACCGAACTCGATCTCTATCCTAGAAGCGTTCGCAGCAATTGCAGGGATTTCGGGTAAGCCAATGCGGTACCAATATCTCGAAGCACCGCGCGCTGGAGACCATATGTGCTATATTTCAAATCTTGCGAAGATGAAGCGGCACTATCCCAGGTGGGACATCACCAAGAACCTCAAATCGATTTTGATCGAGATTTACGAGTTCGTGGCTCGTCAGGATGTCGCCGGGCAACCGAATTTCTACGTGATTTCGCAAAATTCGCCATGCAGGGTCGCAATCTCAAAGCGACTGTCCGGTGCGGTGCTCCTCATACGAGCGCATGACCTTGCGCGTCGTCGTCGAGGGCCCATCTCTTCCGAGGGCGATTCAAGGACTTCTTAGGCTTGAATCAATTCGCGATTCTTGCGTGAATGGCTAGCCTTGGGTGTTGCCCCTCTTCTATTCCGGCGGTCTTCGATGCATCAGAACACCACTGAAAATCCACCTGTCCGGACAGTTGTGCGGATCGCTGCTTACGCACTGATGCTCGTTGTGATCGTCGGCGGACTGGAATTAGGACTGCGTCTGGTTTTTCCAAATGCGCCAGATCCTCTGACAAAACAGCAAGTCGCAACGCGGCTTAACAGCCCGGAGGAGAACCGCACCGATCTCCCGCTCCACCTCGCGCGCCAGGGAGGCGCCTGCGTCCACCGAGAACCGAAGTTCCACTGGAACCCCCGTTTCGGATTTAACTCAAAGACGCTTGACAAGAGGTGCGCCAAGAACCTGTTCGCGAGCGGAACAACTAGCGTCGTCATGCTGGGTGGATCGACGATGGCAGGTGCCGGCGCCAGCAATTATCTGACGACATTGGACTACTATGCATTCGGCGATAATGAAAGCATCGTGAGCATCAACCTTGCTGAGCCGGGGGCAAGGTTGTGGAATATGATGGCGCGATTTATCGAGGAAGTGGTCGATCTAAAGCCCTCTTTTGTTGTATTTCTCGGTGGCGCCACGGAGTTTTATGCAATGCATTATGGCGGACAACCCGGCGATGATACGCATTGGGCTTATAGTGTTAGGCGTCGTGTCGAATCGCCACAGTCGGCAATGATAGAGGCGATATTAAATCGGAGCCGACTGCTGCAAGTGACAATGAATGCAATCGGCGCTGGTTCGCGGCGTGACGCGAGGTTTAACCAGGATCGCGTCGATGAGGATGCGGCCTACTATCTTCGCGCCAGAGACGCAATCCAGGCACTATGTCGACATTATGGGGTTCGATGCCTTTTTATTCTGGCACCGATGGCGCTCCTGGAGGAAAATCCGACCGGCACGACCGCCGCAATTGTTGACGAGAACCTCAAATATTTTCCGGATGATCGCAAGGTTTTCACCCGCGGCTTTGAACTGATCCGTCAGGGCGGCGGAGCGGATCAGATTGATGCATCGCGTTTGTTCTATGGCCACGCCGACACCTATCTTGACGTGGCGCATTTTTCGAAGGTTGGTAATGCTATTCTAGGAAAATTTATTTATTCTGCCATCATGAAGGCGGGACACGAAGTTCCACCGATGTCCCAGTAACGAAATCGGCTCGTCAACATCCATCCATCTCTAGGTTGTCGAGGCAGCGACACGGTCGCAATGCCGCATCTAGCTGATGACGCAGCAGCAGGTTTGCGGCTTGTATCCGGCTGCGCGACTTTAACTGGTTGGCAACGAGCACTTTTCGGCAAGGTCACCCGACTTCGCGGTCTATTCCAGTCCGAGGAACTTGCTTGTGAAGTTTGGATCGCCGAGCAGCGTGTCCTTCGTTCCTTCCAGCACGGTCCGTCCGTTTTCGATGACATAGGCGCGAGTGGCGAAATCCATGGCGCGATGGATATTTTGCTCGACCAGCAGCAAGGTAACGCCTTCGTCGGACAACCGCCGCAGCGCCGCGATGACCTCCTCGATGATGATCGGGGCGACGCCGAGGAAGGGCTCGTCAAGCAACAGCAACTTCGGGCTCGACATCAGCGCCCGCCCGATCGCCACCATCTGCTGCTGGCCGCCAGAAAGCTGAGACGCGGGCTGGGCGGCCTTCTCCTTGAGCACGGGAAATAGCGTGTAGCAGCGCTCGATCGCCGCAGCGACGCCTGTACGCTTGCCGCGCACGTAGGCACCCATCTCGAGGTTCTCGCGGACGGTCATCTCTGGGAACAGCCGCCGGCCTTCGGGCACGAGCGCGATACCATCCTCGACATTGTCTGCGGTGTCGCGGCCGCCGATCGGGTTGCCGCAGTATGAGATCGTGCCGCCGGCGGGCCGATAGAGGCCGATGATGGCGCCCAGCGTCGTCGACTTGCCCGCCCCGTTGGCGCCAAGCAACGCCACGCGCTCGCCTTGCTCGACCCGGAAGCTCACGTCCCAGAGCGCTCGGAGTTCGCCATGGTCGACCGCGAGGTGCGAAATTTCGAGCATCACGTGCCTTCCTTCGACGCGGCGCCGAAGTATGTTCGCAGCACGTGCTTGTCCTTGAGGACGGTATCGGGCTTGCCGTCAGCAATGACGGAACCCTGTTCGAGCACGACCAGGCGGTCCACCACCCGGGTCAGGGCGGAAATGATGTGCTCGACCCAGACGACCGTGATGCCGTAGGTGTCGCGCACCTCGCGGATGCTTTCGACAAAACGCTGCACCTCAGCCTGCGTGAGGCCGGACGCCACCTCGTCAACCAGCAGCAGGCGGGGCCTGCAGGCGAGCGCGCGCGCGAACTCGACGGCCTTACGCTGTTGCAGGGTCAAGCGATCGGCCCGCTCGCTCAGCTTGTCACCAAGGCCCGCGTAGGCCGCGAAGCGCACGGCCTCAGCGAGCGCTTGGGGCCGGGCGAGTCGCCGCTCGCTCCGGAACATCATCGGCATCGCGACATTTTCCTGCACGGTGAGGTCACTGAACGGCCGCGGAATCTGGTAGGTGCGGCCGATACCGAGCCGCGAGACGGTGTCGCGACGCAAACCGCGCAGGCTCTGCCCGGCGAACACGATGTCGCCGGAGATCGGTTCGAACACCTTCGACAGGCAGTTGAACAGCGTGGTCTTGCCTGAGCCGTTGGGGCCGATCAGGCCCACGATCTCGCCTTCGTTGATCGTCAGGTTGACGCGGTTGACCGCGACATTGCCGCCGAACGCCATCGAGAGATCGCGCGTTTCGAGCAGGACGCGGGCGCGGTTCGGCGCAGACTTCGCGAGCGGCAGCCCCTCGTCCGCCTTCGCTGCCGCAATCGTCGGGCTCGCCATGCGCTCGTGATGCTCGCGGCCAAGCGGTGCCAAGAGCGGCACGCGCTGCACGAAGCCCGCCCGCAGCAGCCCGCCAGGCATGTAGCGGCCGATCAAGAGGATCGCGAGCCCGATGATCGTAAACTGCAGCATCGTCAGATTGAGGATCAGAAGCTGGACCCCGACCGACAGCAGCACGGCCCCGATGAGCGGGCCCCACAACAGACCGGAGCCGCCGAGCAACGCCATCGCGACCGGGATGAGGGCCACATCGAGGCCGAAGACCGTGCGCGGGTCGATATAGCGGAACGACCAGATGTAGGCGCCACCCGCAACCGCGGCGGCCATGGCGCCGTAGGCCATCGCCTGCAGCTTGATCGGAAAAATTCGGATGCCGACCACCTCGGCAGCCTGCTCGTCGTTGCGGATCGCTTTCAGCGCATAGCCGAAGGCGGTGCGGCTCATCCAAATGCTGATGACGAACACGGCCACCGATCCGGCGAGCGCCACGTAATAGGCGTACATCTTCACGTCGATGCCGTGGATCATTGCCGTGGACGGCGGCAACAGAATGCCGTCGGCGCCGCGCGTGATGGGAACAAGGTTCGACGCGAGCAGTTCGAACAGCGGCAGTAGGGCGAGCGTGGCAAACGCGAAGTAATCGCCGTGCAGCCGGAACAGCGGGAAGCTCAGCAGCGCGCCCATGAGCCCCGTAAACAGAGCCGCGAACAGAAAGCTCAGGATCACGGGTACGCCGTTCACATTGGCGATCGCGAACGCATAGGCGCCGATACCGAAATAGATGTAGTGCCCGAGGTTAACGTACCCGGCCTCGCCGTGCAGCCAGTCCCAGCTTTGCGCGACGATGTAGGCGAACAGCAGCGTGAACAGAAATGTCGTGAGATAGGCGCCGCCGAACACCGGAACGAGCGCCGCAACGACCAGGATCGCTGCGATCAGAAGGCGGCCCGGGAGGCGCCCGCTCACACCGTCCTCCGCGAGAGGAAGCCCTGCGGGAACACGACAAGCACCAGCAGAAGGAGGATGATACTCAGCCCCGGCGCCCAGTCCGAGGTCCAGAAGAACCCGGTGAGGGCTTCCGCGACGCCAAGGAAGATGCCGGCGAGAAGCGCGCCAGGCAGGTTGCCGATCCCGCCCAGAATGATGATGGTGAAGGCCTTCACCGTCAGGCCAAAACCCTCATAGGGATTGACCGGATAGTTGAGCACATAGAGCACGCCCGCGACCGCCACGATTGCAGAGCCGAACGCCACGGTCGCTGCGTGGATCTTGCCGGCGCGAACGCCGCAGATGCGCGCACCCGTAGCGTCCTGCGTTACCGAGCGCACGGCGCGGCCGAACCACGTCCGGGTCAGGATGAGGTGGATGGCCAGCGTGAGCCCGGCAATGCCGAGCAAAATGTAGAGATCGGTGGTCGAGATGATGATTCCTTGCAGCATGAACACGTCGATCGGCAGACGAATGTTCACTGACGTGGGGCCGGCCAGCAGGGCTGCGAGGTCGCTGACGATGAGCAGCAGGCCGACCGTCACCAAGACAGTGCCGACAGTGGCCTGCATCGGATTCCGGCTCTTCAGCGGCTCAAGCAGATAGACGTACATCAGCCAGCCGAAGCCGAAAAAGATCGGGAACAGAACGACCGCGATGAGGACGGGGTTGATACCCCATGCCGCGAACATGATGCTCGCCGCGATGCCGGCGATGGCAAGCAACGTGCCATGCGCGAAGTTCAGCACCCGTGCGACGCCGTAAATCAATGATAAACCGAAGGCGATCAGCGCATAGAGCCCGCCCAGCAGGATGCCGCCGATCAACAGCTGAATGATAATCGTCGTCATGCCGGAGAGCCGGGCGGGAAAGCAGCGCGTACCGCGCCGATCAGACGCGGCACGCGAGCGCAGTGAACGCGATCACTTCCAGCTCGGCGACGGCCAGATCATCTTGCCGGTCGCCTGCTCGGGCGGCCATACCACGACCGGCTCGCCCTTCTGCATCTGGTGGGTGTACGAGACGATCTGTGACAGGCCGCCTTCGCTGAACTCGAACTCCCCGCCCGGGCGTTTCCACTTCGCACCGGGCTTGCGCAATTCTGCGGCCACCTTCTCGCGATCCACTGCGCCGGCACGCTCGATCGCCTGGATCATCACGAGGTAGGCGTCCATCCGGCCCATCGTCCAGAGATAATCGAACAGCTTGATGTCGGCCGCTTTCAGCACGTCGCGCGCAAGGTCCGCGTAGGGTCCTCCGAGCGCCTCGTGCCAATAAACCTCGCCGGTGACACCGTCGAGGTCGGCCTGACGCGCCAGCGAACCGTTCGCCATGATGTGGTGCACATCCATGGCTTTGACCTGGAGCTGCCGCATCTGCTGGATCAGCGGCACCGACACGGCGTCGAAGGACGAGATGTAGATGATGTCGGGCTGCGCCGCCTTCACCTTCAGGATCGGCCCCTGAAAGTTGCGCGTGGCGCCCGCGAATACCTCGGTGCCTACGGTCTTGAGGCCCGCCTTTTCGGCAAACTGAATGTTGGTCTCGTGCACCGCCTTGGTGACGAGATTGTCCTGTACGATCCAGAACACCGATTTCGGCTGCGGGTTCATCTTGCCGAGCATGTCGAAGTAGTTCTTCGACCAGGTGCGCGCGTCGAGCGCCATGCCGGCAATGTACTTGAATCCGCTTTCGTAGATTTTCGGGGTGGCGACGTTCGACATCACGCTCGGGATTTTGTACTTCTCGAACACCTGCGACACTGGGAAGCCATGCGACGACCAGTCCGGGCCGACGAACAGGTCGACGTTGTCGACTGTCGCGAGCTTCTCGTAGAGGCTGACCGCAGTCGCGGCCACGCTTTGATCGTCGTAGTAGACGAACTTGATCGGCAGCTTCTTGTTGCAGGAACTGAGAAATACGCCGCCTGTTTTGTTGAATTCGCGTTCGAACATTTCGGTCATCTTGTCCCAGCGACCGGCGAGCGAGGAGTTGATGCCCGTGACCGAGATGGTCGTGCCCAGCACGATCGGGCCGTCACACGATTGCAGCTTTGCGCCGGCAGGCGCCGCCAAGCTCGCGACCAGAGCAGCGCTTATCGCGACCGCGGCCGAAATTCTGATCATGTCACGTCCTCCCGTCCCTCATTCAATTGGCCCGCCGATCGCGTGACCGGCTTGCGGCTTGTGACCCGCTCCAGCTTATCGAGGGAATTCCACGTTGCAATCCCGCGTCCGCTGTCCGCATGGGGCAAATGGCCCGGCCTAGTCAGGCGCCCATCAGGTGCACATGGCTCAAGCCGGATTCATGCAAGCCACCAAAGCGTGCTGTCGCCCGGCGAGATTGGCCCGCCCGGCCCGCAAGCGGACTTAGACCGGTTGTTCCGACACGTGCGCCGCGGCAATCCGCCATCCTTCCGGCGTGCGGATCCAGGCCTGACTTTGCCGGCTGACTTGCTGGCCCGGCCGCGTCGTCTCCGTGTTGGTCGCCGCGAAATCGCGACCGAACGTGGTGATGACCGTGTTGCGCAGGGTCCGCGGCGGGGCCGCAGCCTTTCGCCGCAGACGGAACGCCGCGATGGCGTCGTGTCCAATGAGCGTGCCGTTCGGGCCAAAGCGGACGGTGAAGGGGCTGTTCCAAAACAGCGTGTTCATCGCCTCGACATCGTTGTCGTCAACGGCACGCTGATAGCGGAGAAAGGCCTCGGTCACCTCGGCAACGACTTCCGGAATATTGACGTCCATGGTTCTGCTTCCCAAGCCACAGATCGGCGCGCGCCGACGCCGGTTCGACGTCAGCACTCGTTCTTGTTCGGCTTTCAGGTTTGCTCGCTACTCGCTTGCCGGCGCTCCCGTCCCAGCGGCCGAGGCATTTTTTCGTGCCGTCACTTCCCCTTCATTCCTATTGCGGCGTCGCTCCGATTAGCTTCATTTGCGCGGCGGTGCGGTCCCACTCGACATCGAGAAAGCGCGCATACTCCTCCGGCGTATTGAGAATTGGCTCAAGGCCGGCATTGATCAGCGCCCGCTCGCGCATGAGCGAGCTCACTGTAGATCGACACGATCTCGTCATGCAGCTTCTTGACAATCGCCGGCGGCAGTCCGGCCGGGCCGAAGAATCCATACCACGCCTTAATGCGGGTGTGCTCGAGCTTGAATTCCTTCAGCGTCGGGATGTCCGGCAGCAGTTGGAGCCGCTGCAGCGAATCGAGCGCGACCACCTTGAAACGACCGGCCTGGATCTGCGGGATCAGATTGCCGACGCCGTTGTTGGCCACTTGCACCGAGTTCGTCAGCAGGGCATTCGCGACCTCGTTGCCGCTCTTGTATGGGATGATGACAAAATTCGAGCCGGTATCGATGTTGAAGCTTCGGATGAACATTTCGGTGGTGGTCGCCGGCACGCCCATGTTGAGCCCGCCGGGCGCAGTCTTCGACAGTTCGATCAGCTCCGGCAGCGTGTTCGCCGGCACCGACGGCGCCACAAAGAAGCCGCCGGTGATGAAGTAGCCGTTGGTGATCGGCGTGAAGTCCTTGCGCGGGTTGTAGCCCACGGTTTTGAACATGAACGGCGCGTTGAGCACCGTGTCGTTAAACAGGTTGCAGATCGTGTAGCCGTCAGGCGCGGCCTGCGCGCAGGCGCGCCCGGCCAGCATGCCGTTGGCGCCGGCGCGGTTTTCGATGATGACCGGCTGGCCCCATCGCCTGGACAGCTCCAGCGCCATCGGCCGCAGTGCGACGTCGCTCAGGCCTCCCGCCGGGACCGGTGAGATGATGCGGATCGTGCGCGTCGGATAATCCTCCGCCGATGCCGGGGCAGCGGCGAACAGCGGCGCGGCAAGGGCTGCGAGGGCAGCGAGGCGTCGGAGGGCTGTCATCGTGGGCGGTCCTTCCTGCCGGCGGTTGACGGCCTATTCCGGCTTGATGTCGAGCCTTTGCACCATGGCCGCCGTCTTTTCGTCGATGACAGCGAGTTGCCGGGCAAACTCCTCCGGGCTATTCAGCACCGGCTCAAGTCCGGCATTCACCAGCGTGTTCTCGCGCAGCGCCGGATCGCTGTAGACGGCGAGTATTTCGTCGTGCAGCTTCTTGACGATCGGTGCCGATGTGCCCTTCGGGGCCATGAACCCGTACCAGGTCTGGATTCGGATATGGTCGAGACCGAGTTCCTTCAGCGTCGGCACCTCCGGCAGCAGGGGTGAACGGGTCATTGAATCAACCGCGATCACCTTGAAATTGCCGGCGCGGATCTGGGGCACAAGATTGCCGATGCCTAGCGTGCCGACCTGCACCGAATTGGTCAGCAGCGCGGTGGCGACCTCACCGCCGCTTTTATACGGAATTGGCGCGAATTTTGAGCCGGTGAGGTTGTTAAAGTCGCGAATGAACATGGTCGCGCCGGTCGAGGGCGATCCCACGTTGATCCCTCCAGGCTGCTTCTTCGACAGCTCGATCAGCTCCGGCAATGTGTCGACCTTCAACGAAGGCGTCACCAGGAATGACGTGATGATGGCGTAGACGTTTGTGATCGGCACGAAGTCATTCTTCGGATCGTAACCGATGGCCTTGAACAAATACGGTGCGTTGTTGATCACGTCATTGAACACATTGCAGATCGTGTAGCCGTCTGGTGCTGCCTGTGCGCAGGCGCGTCCGGCAATGACGCCGCCGGCACCAGGCCGGTTGTCGACGATCACCGGCTGGCCGATGCGTCTGGACAGCTCCTGAGCCATCGGCCGTAGCGCGATGTCGCTCAATCCGCCGGCGGGCACCGGCGAGATGATGCGGATGGCCTTGGTCGGATAATCCGCAGCGGCAAGCGACGTGGGCACGATGATCGCTGCCAGCAACATCGGTCCTGCGCAACGGCGCAGCCATCGCTTCGTGTCGTGCATCATCGTCTCCGTCCCACGCGTCGTTCGGTTGGCCTGGCGAAACGCCAGGTTCCTCAGACCTTGTACTTGGCAACAATATCAGGGTTGAGCTCGAGGCCCAGGCCTGGGCCCTTCGGAATTGGCAACGCACCCTTGTGGGGCCGTATGGGGTCACGGACCAGCAGGTCGCGCAGTGGGTTTTCGCCCACGTCATACTCGACCAGCATCGGATAGGGCGGATTGTCGGTGTGCGGCCACGCCGGCAGACTTACCGCAAAGTGAAGCGCAGCATTGAGCGCAATCGCGCTGCCCCAGCACGGCATCGACACCGTCAGATTATTCATGGCGGCGAGCTGGGCGACCGCTTTCATCTCGGAAAACCCGCCGCCGCCGGTCAGCGGTGGCTGCACGACGTCGACCCCGCGCGCTTCGATCAGCCGCTTGAAGTCGTGCACACCGTAGTGGGCCTCGCCGGCCGAGATGCGCACCGGCGAGCGTGAGCGCAGTTCGGCGTAGCCCTTGATGTCATCCGGCGGCAGCGGTTCCTCGGCCCAATGGATGTTGAATGGCGCCAGCCGGCGCAACGATTCCAGCGCAACGTCGACGGTGTAGTTGCCGTTGAAGTCCACCATCAAGAGCGGCCGATCGCCGACCACCTTGCGTGCGGCGCGCACGCGCTCGATGTCGGAAGCGATACCGGCGCCGATCTTGATCTTGTAGCCAACGAACATGTCGTGGTTCAGCGGCGCAAGCTGCGCTTCGATGTCGACCGCCGCGTCGTCAGTGAAATAGCCGGTGGTGGCGTAACAAGCGAGCTGATCGCTGCGGCAACCGCCAAGCAGGTCGTGGACCGGCAGGCCCTGGGTCTTGCCGATCGCGTCGTACACCGCAATGTTGATGCCGCCGAGGCTTGAGACGAAATGGCCCTGCGAGCCGAAGTGGTAGAGCTTGTTGCGGACATGGCTCGCCACGATATCGAAGTCGTATAGGCTGCGGCCGACAAAGAACGGCGTCAGAAGCTTTACGTATTCGCGGATGACGCCGAGGGGACCCGCGGCGTCGCCATAGCCGGTCACGCCATCGTCGATTTCCAGGGTAATCAGGGAGCACGAGCGTCGGTTGTTGAGGCCGCGAGCGTTGCCGTAGGCCCTGCCCGCAGGCAGTACATACTCCAGAGACGTGACCGAGAGCCGGCTGATTTTCGGCATTGGACGTTTCCTCGATCTTTGGCTTGTTCAAGCGGACGCGTGGACGCGCGCGTCCCGCGATGGCAGGGTCTTGCGGATGCTGGCGTCGACCATGTTCCAGAACTGAAGCGTCGCCGTGTCAGGAACATCGCCGACGCGCATACCGTTCTCGAAGATCGCGGTGCTGGCGTGCCCTGGCTGGTAGCGCGGCCATGTCGGCAGCCCGGGACCGTTGGGATCGCCGGAGCCCGCGAAGTTCAACCAGTAGCCGCTCATTGCGTCCGACAGTTCACGGTCGCTGCCGCGCCACGGCCAGTTGCGCGCTGTCAGCGTCTGGAACACGTAAGGGATATCGGCGGTGTGGAACGCGCCGAGGTAGTGCGAGAGATCGCCGCCCGCATCCGAGGCTGGCTTCGGCGGCACCTGCGCAAAATGGTAGAAGTAAACGCCAGCGCGCCCGGTTTTTGCGTGCAGGTTGGCCCAGGTCCAGTTCTCCCAGTTGAACACGCGGGTGCCGATCGCGCGGCGGCTCGACTGTGCGGCCTCTGCATCTGTGCGGGCAGGAAATACCTTCAGATAAGCGTCGCCGAACTCACCCCAGTCGGCATGCGCGCGGCGCCGGAATTCCGCGAGCTGAAGGATCGGCGGCTGCGTCGTGCCCTCATCAGAGGCGGCGCCGGTAAGCAGCGGCACGTCATGCTGTGCGCCGCGCGCAAAAACATCCATCAGCAATTCGGGCATCACATGGCCGTCGATCACCGGCCAGGCCGTTTGCCGGTCGATGCCCTTGGGATCGGAAGCGTCGTAGATGTCCTTGAGCGCGCCGCCGTCCTGCGGACGAATGAACTGCAATTCGCGAGCGGGCCTTGCGCGCAGTTCGTCGATCGAAGTGGCGCCGATCGCGCGAGCGAACTCAGCGCCGGCCCTTTCTGCCGCGTCGAGCGGCGCAAGGATGCGCGCGAAGAATCCGCCACCGCTCTGGCCGATGGCGCGGTGAAACAGCCCCTTGGCCAGCGGCGAAGCCATCAACTGGCTGACCGCGGAGGAGCCGGCCGACTGGCCGAAGATCGTCACCCGCTGCGGGTCGCCGCCGAATGCCGCGATGTTGTCGCGCACCCAGCGAAGCGCCGCGATCTGGTCGAGCATGCCGTAGTTGCCCGAGGCGCGGTACGGCTGCTCGGCGCTGAGCGCGGGATGCGCAAGAAAGCCGAGCCGGCCGAGCCGGTAGTTGATCGTCACCACCACCGCGCCGCGCTGCGCGAGCGCGCTGCCGTCGAAGATCGGCAGCGAGCCCGAGCCGACCAGGAACGCGCCGCCGTGCAGCCACAGCATCACCGGCCGCTTTTCGTCCGGCGTCTCGCGCTGCGGTCCAGACGTTGAGATAGAGACAGTCCTCGCTCTCGGGCTCCGGCCCGAAGTATCCGACCGCGTGCGGCGGCCGGTTGGGCTGAATGCAGCGTGGGCCGAACGCCTGCGCCGGCCGCGTGCCGTCCCACTTCGCCGGCGGGCGCGGCGGCTGCCAGCGCAACGGTCCAAGCGGCGGCTGCGCATACGGAACACCCTTGAACGAGCAGACCGATCGGTCCGCGCTCCAGTGTCCGGCGAGCAGACCGGATTCGACTCGCACCACGTCCTGTTCCATTGAATTCCTTGCCCGACGGCGCAGCTTGGCGCTTTCGAAACATAGACCGAATCCAATCGAATGTCCGGGCGCCGACTTGTCCCATCCGTCATTCGCGGTCCAGGTTGCCAGGGATCGCATAGCGGCTGACTCTAGGGCCTGTATCGGGGGAGTTTCCTGGTCTTCCGCACGTTTGGGTTGTTGATGTAAGCTTGCGTACGAATTGACATTAGGTCGATTGCATTTGAGGGGCGCGATGAAACTTCGCCATCGTCGAAATGTCCTTCGTCTGGCGCCGGGCGCTGCCGCGCTGGTAACGGTGCCGCGCTTCGCTTGGGCGCAATCGTATCCGACTAAGCCGGTGCGGATCGTTTGTGGCTACCCGCCGGGCGGCGTGGTCGACATCTACGCTCGCCTGATCGCTCAATGGTTGTCGGAGCGGCTGGGCCAGCCATTCATCGTCGAGAACAAGCCGGGCGCCGGCGGGACGATCGCCGCGGAAACGGTCGTGAGAGCAGCGTCCGATGGTCATACGCTGCTTCTCGCAACGTCGGCCGACGCCTGGAATACGACGCTCTATGACAACCTCAAATTCAATTTCGCCCAGGACGTCGCTGCGGTCGCACCGATTTCGCGCGGACCTGGCGTGCTTGTCGTACACCCATCGCTGCCAACGAACTCCGTTCCTGAACTGATCGCTTATGCGAAAACCAATCCGGGCAAGGTCACCGTGGCATCGGCCGGTATCGGGAGCGCGCCCCACATGTACTGGGAGCTGTTCCGGAACGTCACCAAGGTCGACATGTTGCACGTGCCCTATCGTGGCGGCGGGCCGGCGCTCACCGACCTCCTCGGCGGCCAGGTCCAGGTGTATTTCGGCACCTCGGCATCAACGATCGAATATGTCCGGACGGGAAAGCTGCGTGCGTTGGCAGTGACCACCGCGACGCGCGCGGTCGCATTGCCCAACATTCCGTCCATGGCCGAATTCCTGCCAACGTACGAGGCAAGCATCTACGTTGGGATTGTCGCTCCTCGCAACACACCCGCCGACGTCGTTGGCCTTCTTAATCAGAACATCAATGTCGCACTTGCTGACCCCAAGATGAGGCAGCGGATCGCAGAACTCGCCGACACGCCGCTGTCGCTGTCGGCTGCCAACTTCGCAAAGCTGATTGCCGACGAAACCGAGAAATGGGGCAAGGTCATCCGCGCGGCCAACATCAAGCCAGGCTAATACAAGAGCGAATTAAGGCGGGTCAGCCCGTCACTTCATCAGATTGGTCTACGCCAGCTAGGTCGCTGCTACCGCGCGCGTAGTCATGCGATCGTGGCGCCGTGTTGGACCGCCTGCCAAAATCTGGATGATGCCGGCGGCGAAGCCGATTAGCGTGCCGATCTGCCACGCGTGGTCGTAGGATCCAAAAAGGTCGAAGATCAATCCGCCGCCCCAAGCTCCAAGTGACGACCCTAACTGATGCACGACAAAAGAAAGGCCGAGCAAGGTCGCCATATAGCGGGTACCAAAGATATCGGCGACCAGACCGCCGATGAGCGGCGCCAGACCGGGCCACCACAGCATGCCCATCGCGGCAGCGAACAGCAGCGTGCTTGTCGGAGTAGGCGGCAGCATGAAGTAGACCGCGAACATGGCCGATCGCAGAATGTAGAGAAGCCCAAGGAGGATGTGTTTCGGGTATCTCCCGCCGAGCCAGCCGGTCAGCAATGAGCCGACAGCGCTGACGGCGCCAATAACGGCAAGCGCGCCCGCGCCCAACATCGGGTCCTGGCCGCAGATTGCCAGATAGGCGGGCAAGTGCGTGGTCAGAAATACAAGATTGAGACCGCAGACGAAATAAGCCGCAGACATCACGAGAAACGGTCGGTTGCGCATTGCCTGGCCGAGCACCTCGCGCATAGAGGTCGTCGCCGTGCCGTGCGTCGGTATGCTGTCAGCCCCACCAGCCCAGTAGGCTGCGGGCAGCATCGCGACCGCCATCAGCACGAAGAATAACACTGCAACCTGCCAGGGCTCGTTCACAAGCAGAGCCTGGGTGGCGAGCGGCACCACGAAGGTGCCGATCGATCCAGCCGCAGAGACAAGGCCGAGCGTCATGCTCCGCCGCTCCTCTGAGACCGCACGCACACACGCGGACATGGCCAACGACGTGGCCGTGCATGATAGGGCCACGCCAATCAGACCTCCGGAGATCATCAGCGCGAGTGCACCTTGGGCCGCCGCCATGACGCCAAGGCCAGCCACGTAGATGGCCGCACCCGCCATCATCGTGATGCGCAGACCGAAGCGGTCGGCGATCGCGCCCACGAACGCTTGCGAGAGTCCCCAAACAATATTCTGGATCGCCAGAGCCAGCGTGAAATCGGCCGCCGTCACCGCGAGATCGTGCGTGACCGGCGCAAGAAACAGTCCAAAACTCTGGCGTATCCCCATGCTGACAACCAGCAACAGGGCCGTTCCAATCAAAATCAGCCGAGCTTGGCTGCCACTCGGGAGAATCGATCGTGACATTCCGGACTGAGCCCCAAGGAGTGACAGCTTCAACGCGCTTCCTGACGGCGGTCACAAGCCAAATTTAGCATAGTTGCCCGGCGGCAGATCGAGAACCCAAAAAGTCGACAACAAGGAAACTCCCTCTCCCACGGAACGGACGGTCGGAGACGAAATGCCGTTATCTCGCGAACGGTCGCGGACCCAGGCCTGCCGGCCCTAACCTGTCGCGGAAGTTACCGGAGGATCGAAAGCGCGTACGGCATCTAGCGCACCATCCCAACGATCGACTTCGACTAGGGTTGTTGCAGAACTTGGGCCTTGAGCGAGCTTCGATGTGCCCTGATCCTTTGTGAGAACGTTCGCATTTCCGTGCCGACACATTGCGTTGTCGGCATCACTCTCGGGATCGTACCAGGCTCCGCACGAGAGCTTTACGACGCCGACCATGACCGCATCCGAAATGACGGCACCCGCAAGACATGCCCCCCTTGCGTTGTGCACCCGTACCACGTCACCAGAGGAAATTCCGCGGCGCGCGGCATCGACGGGATTGATATAGATCGCTTCGCGGCCTGCAATCTTGCCTCTCGCGCTGACTGGTCCGCCATCCATCTGGCTGTGCAGCTTGTATCGTGGCTGGCTTGAAACGAGATGCAGCGGATAGGTCCGCACATCTTCTCCCCCCAGCCACTCCGAAGGTTCGATCCAGGCCGCGTGAGGCGGACAATCCTCATAGCCAAATCCGGCGATCCTATCTGAGTAGAGTTCGATCTTGCCCGAAGGCGTCCGCAGCTTGTGCCTCTCAGTATCTGTCCGGAAGTCTGCGAACAGAACGTACTCATCGGCGACGGCGGGAATTTCCAGATAACCGGTCTTCCAGAACGTGTCGAAATCGGGGAGTGCCAGGGCGTTTGCCCCGGCGGAGTGGCGGCATTGCTCGTAAAGATGCCTCAGCCACGCAGCCTCGTCCCGACCTTTCGTATAGACGTCGGCCACACCCAAACGCTCCGCCAATGACCTGAAGATGTCGAAGTCGTTTCGCGCCCCGGCGACGGGCGGCACCGCCTGCTGCATCGCGATGATGAACGTGTCGCGGCGAGCGCCCCCTATGTCGTTGCGCTCCAAAGACGTCGTTGCCGGTAGAACGATGTCGGCATGGCGAGCCGTCGCGGTCCACCACGGGTCGTGGACCACGATCGTTTCCGGCCGCTCCCAAGCGCGGCGCAGCTTGTTGATGTCCTGATGGTGATGAAATGGATTTCCGCCAGCCCAATAGACAAAACGGATGTCCGGATAAGTCCCGCGCTTCCCGTTAAAGTCGAAAGGTTGACCGGCGTTGAGAAGGCAATCGGAGATGCGTGCGGCCGGGATGGTCACGTCTAGCGGATTCTTTATGCCTTCCATCACGGGTGACAGAAAGGCCAGCGGCCGCTCAGCAATACCTGCAGCGGACCCATACCCGAAGCCGAAGCCGCCGCCCGGCAGGCCGATCTGGCCGAGAGCCGAAGCGAGAAGTACCACGGCCCAGTAGGGCTGCTCGCCGTGATGCGCGCGTTGCAGCGACCAGGACGCGGTAACCATCGTCCGCGTTCCGGCCATGCGGCGCGCCAACGAGCGTATCGCATCCGGAGGAACGCCGGTGATCCGCGAAGCCCAGACAGCGTCCTTTGCCTGGCCGTCAGGTTCGCCCATCAAGTAGCCGCGCACGCGGTCGAAACCCACGCAGTACCGGTTCAGAAATTCACTGTCGTACAGCCCCTCTACAATCAAAGTGTGGGTCAGCGCCAACAGCATGGCCGTATCGGTGTTCGGCCGGATCGGGATCCACTCAGGTTTGGCGGCATCGGGGCCATCCTCGCGGATGGGACTGATGTTCACCACCTCTACGCCGGCGTTGGCCAGTTCCGCGATCCAACCGCTGGTGGCGTGGGAAGCGCAGCCGCCCTTGCTGACCTGTGTGTTTTTTGGATTGGCGCCGCCAAACAGCACCATCAGCCTGCTGTGCCGGGCGATGGAGGACCACGACGTCAACGGACCTGTGACCGCCTGTGGACTGCCCAGGATGTGCGGCAAGAATGCGAGCGCCGCACCGAAGCTGTAGTTCATCACCTGGTCGACGTATCCCCCGGTGGCCGCGAGAAATCGATGCAGTTGGGTCCGAGCTTCATGAAAGATGCCGGCCGAGGACCAGCCCTGTGAGCCGCCCATGATGGCCGTATTGCCGTATTCGCTCCGGACGCGCTGAAGTTCGCGCGCGACGATATCTAGCGCCGTGTCCCAAGACACTGGCACGAACGGTTCGTGCCCCCTGTTCTTGCTCCTGCCGGGGCCGCTCTTGAGCCAGCCCTCACGCACCATCGGCTGTGCGATTCTGGATTTCGAATGAACGCCGTAGGGAATCGCGTCGATGAGTTCGGATGGATCGGGGTCGCGTTCGAACGGCTGCACGCCAACGACGCGACCGTCCGAGACCTCGGCGATGAACGAGCCCCAGTGCGAATGATTCCGTACGGTTGCTACCGCCATGCTGTCACCGTTTACGTTCAACGCGGGTCCTGGCAGCGTCCTCGACCAGAATACCTGGCCGGACCTTCATTGTGCTATGCGGCCCGAGTGCAATTTCGTCATATCGTGGCCCCCCGGGCAATCTGCCACTTCTCCGCGGTCTGGAGGAAACCAAGTTGGTCGGTGAAGAACCGGCGGCATTGTTGCTGTGGTGACCTGTCGAGGTCTATACCCGCCCCCCATGACAGCCGCTCGTCCGGACATCCCCATCGCGCCGCGTGTGGTCCATTGCTTCACGCATCATGGCGTCACGATCGAAGACCCTTACGCTTGGCTTCGTGATCCCGCTTATCCGGAGGTCAACGACCCGAATGTGCTCAGCTATCTCAACGCGGAGAACGCTTACTTCGAAGCGGCGATGAAGCCGCACCGGAGGCTCGTCGACACATTGTTCGCCGAGATGAAGGGCCGGGTGAAGGACGACGATGCAAGCGTGCCGCAAAAGGACGGGGCATTCGTTTATTGGAATGCCTTCGATCCAGGTGCGGAATATCGCAAGTGGTACCGACGGCCGGTTGGCGGAGGGCCCGATGCTGTCCTTCTGAACGAGCCTGCACTCGCGGAAGGCCACCAGTATTTCCGGCTCGGCGGCCACGCTATCAGCCCGGATGGCCGTCTTCTCGCCTATGCCTGCGATACCAACGGCTCCGAGCGCTTCGTTCTGAGGGTTCGCGATCTCGATACCGGTGCCGAGCTTCCCGACCTGATCGAGAACTGGCGCTACGGTTTGGTCTGGGGAGCGGACTCGAGGAGCTTCCTGTACACTGACGCCGACGAGCATTGGAGGTCGAAAACCGTCTGGCATCACAGTCTCGGCGATCAGCAATCGGCGGACCGCGCTATCTACCGTGAGCCGGATGAGAAGTTCGGCGTGTCAATTGCCCGCACCCAATCGCGGACGTTCGCACTCATCTCCACCGGCGATCACGCAACGAACGAGGTCTATCTGCTGCCGACGGGCGACTTCGCAGCAACGCCCGTCCTGATGTCGCCCCGCAGAACGGATCGGCGATACGATGTCGACGAGCGCGAAAATACCCTCTACATCCGCGTCAACGACACACATCTGAATTTCCGTATTGTGACGGCACCGGTGTCTCGTCCCGGTGACTGGACCGAATTGATCGCGGGCGACGATCGTCACTACATCCAGGGCGTCACGACCTTCGAGAACGTGATGGTCGTCGAGGAACGCGTCGATGGCCTGACGCAGATCCGGCTGCGCGACTATTTGAGCGGCGCAGAACGCTATGTCGCGTTCCCCGAAGCGAGCTTCGTCGCCACGTTGTCGCAAAATCCCGAATATCGCGTCGACCGACTGCGCATTAGCTACGAATTGATGGTGACGCCCAACACGGTCTACGACTACCACATCTCCGACGACCGGTTGGAGACACTGAAGGTGCGAGAAATCCCGAGCGGATACGATGCGTCGAAGTATGCGAACGAGCGGCTGATGGCTCCGTCGCGAGACGGCACGCTCGTCCCAGTTTCGGTGGTTTACCGCAGAGATTTCGTCAAGGACGGCTCGGGGCCACTGCACATTCAGGGCTATGGCGCTTACGGCCATGCCTACCCACCCGGCTTCTCGGCGAACCGGCTGTCGCTGCTGGACCGCGGCTTCGCTTGCGCGATCGCGCATATCCGCGGTGGCGACGATCTCGGCTATTCCTGGTATCTCGACGGCAAACTCAAGAAACGCACCAACACCTTCAACGATTTTGTCGACGTCACGCGTTTCCTGATTGCCCAGGGCTTCGCCGCAAATGGCCGTGTCACCGCTGCGGGCGGCTCGGCCGGCGGCGAGCTGATGGGTGCGATCGCAAACCAGGCGCCGGAGCTTTACGCCGCGGTAGCAGCGCACGTCCCGTTTGTCGATGTGCTCAACACCATGCTCGATGACACTCTGCCGCTGACGCCCGGCGAGTGGTCCGAATGGGGCAACCCTATTGAGGACAAAGCCGCGTTCGTCCTTATCCGAAGTTACAGCCCCTACGACAACGTTACCGAACAGGCCTACCCGGCGATGTTGGTGACGGCCGGGCTAAGCGATCCACGGGTGACCTACTGGGAGCCAGCGAAGTGGGTTGCGAAGCTGCGCGCCACCAAGACCAATACAAGCCTGGTTCTGCTCAAGACAAATATGGGCGCGGGCCACGGCGGCAAGTCCGGCCGCTATGTCTCGCTTGAGGAAGCCGCGGAAGAATATGCCTTTCTGATCACGCAAGTTCTAGTTTAGGTCACATTGGCAAACCGCGGAAACAGCGTTAGTGCATTGCCCCGGTCCATGGCGGCGCGCTCGTGCGACTGGCGAATAGCTATTCGAGACCTTCGACCAGGCGCAGATCGCGCACGGCACAGCCCTCGAAGACCTTTAGCGCGGCCTGATACTCCGGCCCGTCGTGTGCCTCAATCGCCTTCGCCAAGCTCTCGAATTCGATGATGACAACACGCTGCTTGATGCCAGCCTCGTACGCCTTGGCCGCGTCTCCCCGGGCAAGCGGACGCGCCCCATACTTCGCGAACGCTGGGCCCGCGAGCTTGCCGTAGGCCGCAAGCTTCTCCGGATCCTTAATCGAGTGATACACGGACACAAGGTAACCCTTCTTCGCCATTTCAAGTCTCCCTTTTGATCGACGTTTGTTGCAAAAGATGACGGCGGGGCCGCCTTCGCGAAGCCCCGCCAGGTTCAGCGCTTCGAATGCTTGTTGATGAACGCCAGCATGCGATCGAAGGTATCGCCGATTCTGGTGAGATCCGGAGCATGGCCCACGTTGCGATCACCGTCAAAGTAACAGAGCTCTATCTCGCCGCCTGCCCTGCGGTACTTGCTGGCGAAGCGCGGCGCTTCCGTTTCGGAACCACTGAAATCCTGGTCCTTGTAGTCGTGCAGCGGGTCTTCCAGACCTTGGTGCCAGATCGCCGGCGGCAACGCTACCTTTTCGCCGCGCTCCAGCATCAGCATCGGGTTGCCTTCGGTCATGGCCGCTTCGTCGGGCCAAAACTGATTGTGCTTGTCGACAATTGCGTGTGCCCACTCAGGTGGCTTGGGAAGGGCGGCATGGCGCTTGGCATGGCGATAACGGCTGAGCGGGTTGATTACCGGCCACAGCATGATGACGCCGTTCACCGTGGCGTCGAACTCGGGCGAGCCAGCCGGCAGGGCGATTGCGGTGTAGCGCGGATCGTGCGGCCGCATCGCGACCAGCATCGCCAGATGTCCGCCGCTTGATTGCCCCGAGATGCCCACCAGATCAGGCTGGGTCTTGAGCTCTTGCGCGTGCAGCTTGGCCCAGCGAACTGCGTAGTTGATGTCCTCCAGCGATTTCGGATAGGCGCCTTCGCGGGCTACGCGCCAGTCAAGCGAGATCACGGTGACGCCGTGACCTGCCAACCACTCATGGCGAACCTTGTCGCTCAGGCGCGTCTGCAGGCACCAGGCCCCGCCGTGCAGTTCGATCAGGGCCGGGAATGGGCCTTGGCCCCGCGGCTTGAACACGCGGGCAAGGAGCGGCGTCTCACCGTGGCGAAGATATTCGACGTCCTGCACGTCAAATTCGTGGGTCCGCGCATCGGCCGGCTTGGCATCCATGGGGTTTCCTCACGCTTTTTTGGTCCTGCCGGATGGCCTCAGCCAAACCGGGGCTCTATGGGCATAATATCTGACTTTTACGCCATTGGCATTATTATTGGACATTTTTGAAAAATCCCGCAAGTATCGACGCCCGCAAAAATAACGAAGCCCATGGGCGGCTCTCTGGGAGGTTTTCTGATGTTCAAGCACCTCGCCTTCGTCATTGTGCTGGCTGCGGGACTCGCCATCGGCGCTCAGGCCCAGCGGGATTATCCGAACCGGCTGATCAAGATTTTGAATGGCTCTCCGCCGGGTGGGAATTCTTGACGTGGTTGCGCGCATCCTCGGCCGAGAGATCGAGAAGAGCCTTGGCCAGTCGGTTGTGGTCGAGAGCACGAGGCCCGGGCTCGGCGGCATGTTTTCCGCTGAGGCGGTCGTGCGCGCCGAACCGGACGGCTACACGGTCGTGTTGCTGTCGGCTGGCTATCCTTCGTACGGCGCCTTGTCGAAGAACGTGAAGCTGAAGGTCGTCGACGACCTGACCTGGATCTCGGTCGTGACCAGCTTCCCCTTCATGATCTACGTGAAGGCGGATTCCCGCTTCAAGACGCTCAAGGACCTGATCGACGAGGCGCGCCTTCATCCAGGCGGGTTGAAATACGGCTCCGCCGGCGGCGGATCGCTGATGCACACCGCCGTGGAGTTGATGGGCAACGAAACGGCGACCAAGTATCTGCACGTTCCCTATCGCGGCGAGGCCCCCGCGATGACGGGAATCCTGACGGGCGATGTCGATTTCGTCGCCGGCCCTGCCAGCGAACGCGCGAAAACAGGTGAGTTTCGTGCGCTCGCTGTCACCGGCAAAGCTCGGTTGCGTGACTATCCGGATGTGCCGACAGCTGAAGAGGCAGGCCCGATTGCAGGCTTTGAGGTGGTCTCCTGGGCAGGCATCGCCGGTCCGCCGAACCTTCCGAATCCGATCGTCGATCGGCTCAACGCAGAGATTTGCAAGGCGCTCGCCACGCCCGAGGCCAAGAGCAAGCTCCAAGCGATGGGCGGCGATCCTAGTGCCACAACGCCCGAAGAGTTCAAATCGCTGGTGCAGCACCAGTACGACGTCTGGAAGAAGCTTGCAGTCGAGGCGCACATCTCCGTCGACTAGGCGCACCAACTCGACAGGACGCAACGTCCCCGGCAAAGAACGATGGACGCGATTCAATGAAAGCCCAGATGCACTTGGCAATCGACGTATCGTGGACCAACGTCGAGACGACTTGGCGCGAACCGGGCGCGCGTATGGGTCACCATTACCCGGATATCGGCCTGTTCGAGGATATCGCGCGCATCGCCGAGCGCGGATTGTTCGACATGATCTTCTCCGGCGACAGCACCGGAATCCCGAATACGTGGAAGGGCTCGATCGAGGATGGAGTTCCGCTACGGTGTCGCCTGGCCGCGTCTCGACATGAGCCCCTGGATCGCGGCGATGTCCCGGGTCACCAGCCATATCGGCTTCGGCATCACCTACGCATCGACCTTCATGCATCCGTTCTACGTTGCACGGCTGCTGAATTCGCTCGATCACCTCACCAACGGCCGCATGGCGTTCAACGTCATCACTTCCCAGCGCAAGGCGGACGCTGAGAACTACGGCTTCGACGAGCTGATGGAGCACGATCAACGCTACGACCGCATGGACGAGTTCATCGATGTCTGCCGGGCGCTGTGGACGAGCGTGGACAAGGATGCGTTCGAGTGGAATCGCGAAACCGGTGTGGTCGCCAATCCCGCCAAGGTGCGCGCGATCAATCACTTCGGGCGCTTCTTCAAGGTGAAGGGCCCGCTCAGCGTGCCTCCGTCGCCGCAAGTGACCCCGGTTCTGATCCAGGCCGGCGGTTCGCCGCGCGGCATTCGCACGGCGGCGCGCTTCGTCGATCACATTTTCGGCGGCCGATTGCCGATTCCGGTCATGGCCAAGCAGCGCGCTGCGGTGGACGAGGCATTGCGTGCGGAAGGACGCGACCCCGACGCGGTCGGCATCATCTGGGCCACCCCCGTCGTGGTCGGCGAAACGGAAAAGGAAGCCAAGGCGATGAAGGAGCGCCTCATCGCGGGCGTGCCGCGCGACGCCGTTGGCGTCTGGCTTTCGTACAACACCGGTTTCGACATGTCGACGCTGCCGGCGCGGTTCTCACTGCGCGAATTGAACGAGCGCATCGTGGCCGCCAACGCGTCGCCTGTGGGTTTCGTCGGCATGCTTGCGAAGGAGCATGGCGAAAACCACGAGATCACGCTGGAGGAATTCTTCGATCATGGGCTGAAGGCCGCAACCGGCTATGGCGCCACGATGGCAGGCACCGCCGCTCAGATCGCGGACCATCTTGAAGAACGGTTCGAGGCGTCGGGCAGCCGCGGCGGCTTCATGATCCGTCATTCACAAGGCGACCAGATCGCGATGCTGCACAACATCGTCGATCTGCTCGTGCCCGAATTGCAGCGTCGCGGTCGCTTCCGAACCGCCTACACAGGCCGGACGCTGCGCGAGAACTTGAGCCACTAGGAGGACCCCGTTGCGCATTACCACTGCTCAGAGCGGTCACTTTGCGAGAGCTCGATTGGCCGGCCTGGCGCTGGTGATCGCATTCCTCCTCCCGTCCGGGCTCGCACTCGCGCAGTCGTGGCCAACGCGAACGGTGACCATCGTCGTTCCGTATGCTGCGGGTGGCAGCATGGATTCCTCGGCCCGAATCTATGCACGCGAGTTGACCACGCGACTGGGGCAGCCGGTCATTATCGAAAACCGCGCCGGCGCAAACGGCGGAATTGGCATGACCTATGTGGCCAAGGCCCCACCCGACGGCTACACGCTTGTCGTCACCGGGTCGGGTCCGGCCACGCTCAACAAGCTGCTCTACAAGTCGCTGTCGTACGATCCATATACCGAATTCACCGCCATCGTTGCGACAACGGAAGTGCCGAATGTGTTGGCGGCGAGCCCTCGCCTGCCCGTCCAGAACGTCGCCGAGTTGATTGAGTATGCGCGAAAGAAAGATGGCGGACTGACGCTCGGCCATGGCGGTGCCGGCGGCAGCGAGAACCTCACTGCCCTCCTGTTCCTGGCCAGAGCCAATCTCAAAGGCGTGTTGATCAGCTATCGCGGGACCGGCCCGTTCATCACCGATCTGATCGGCGGGCAGATCGACATGGGTTTCCCCGCTTATTTCCCGCAGGTCTCTTCGGTGAAAGTCCTGGGCGTCACCGGTATCGAGCGTGTCGGCATCATGCCGGACGTGCCGACCCTTCGCGAAGTCGGGGCTCGATGTCGTGTCGACAACCTGGAACGGCATCATGGGGCCGGCCGGAATGCCTCAGGACATCGTCATGAAGATCAACGCTGCGATGAACGGCTTGCTCAAGGACGATGCAATCCGTGCGGAAATCGAGCGGCGCGGCGGCAAGCCACTTGGCGGCTCGCCGGATGACCTCGTCAAGCTCATGGAAAGGGAAAAGTCCCTCTGGGGGCCCATCATCAGCGCGGAGAAAATCTCGCTGGATTGAGTGTCGCGCGAAGGAGGTTGCATCATCATGTCTAGGCCCAAAGGTGAGCTTCGGCTCGGCGCATTCTTCAATCCCACGGGGAGCCATGCGGCATCGTGGCGGCACCCGGAAGCGCAGGCCGACGCCGGCGTGAACTTCCAGCACTACGCCGAAATCACCAAGACTGCCGAGCGCGGCAAGTTCGACATGATCTTTCTGGCCGACAACCTCGCCATGCGAGAGGCCAGCATGGAGGCGCTGTCGCGGTCAGCGCAGTTCATTTCCAACTTCGATCCGATGTCGGTCATCGCGGGACTCTCTGCGGTGACCGCCCATATCGGCCTCGTCTGCACCGCCACCACAAGCTACAACGAGCCCTATCATGTGGCGCGCAAGTTCGCGTCGATGGATCACATGAGCGGCGGCCGCATCGGCTGGAATCTCGTCACCTCAGGCACGCCTGCAGAGGCCTACAACTTCGGTCGCGACGCGCACTATGGCCACGCCGAGCGCTACGAGCGCGCCAACGAATTTGCCGAGGTCGTCACCGCATTATGGGACTCCTGGGACGATGACGCCTTCCCACGCGACAAGGAAACCGGACAGTTCTTCATTCCGGAGAAAATGCACGTCCTCAATCACAAGGGAAAGCATTTCAAGGTCAAAGGTCCGCTCAACACGCCGAGGCCGCCACAGGGCCGCCCCGTCATCGTGCAGGCCGGCACCTCGAATGACGGCATGGACGTGGCCGCGCGCTTCGCCGAGGTCATTTTCAGCGCACACTTGACCATCGAATCCTGCCAGCAGTACTTCAAAGAGGTGAAAACACGTGCTGCCGACAAATTCGGCCGCAACCCCGACCACCTCAAAGTGATGCCGGGACTGAGTTATTTCGTCGCCGAGAGCGAGGCCGAAGCCAACGAGAAGTACGAATACCTCCAGTCGCTGATCCATCCGATCGCTGCGCGCGAAATGCTCGCCACTATCCTTGGCGGCATCGATCTTTCCAAGTATCCCTTCGATGAGCCCCTTCCAGAAAATCTGCCGACAACCGGAACAAGCGAGAGCGCGAGGCAGAACGTGCTCGACATGGCGCGCCGGGAGAATCTCACGCTGCGCCAGACGGCGATGCGAGCCGCCGGTGCGCGCGGCAAGACTGTCATTCGCGGCACGCCGAAGCAGATCGTCGATATCATGGAGGAATGGTACATCAAGGAAGCCGCCGACGGCTTCAACGTCATTCCGGCATTCTTGCCGGGGTCGCTCGACGACTTCGTAGAACTGGTGATCCCCGAGTTGCAGCGCCGCGGTCTCTTCCGAAAGGAATACACCGGCCGGACGCTGCGCGAACATCTGGGCCTGCCGCGGCCCCCCAGTCGCTACGCCCACGCTTCCGGGGAAGCGGCCGAATAGCGCGAGAGAGCAACGCCTCATCCTGTGTCGATGGAAGCAGGAGTTACCCCCCCGGTTCGTCAGGAGATCAACGCGCATGAACCCAGTCGGGTCCGCCGTATGCAGCCCCAGCCGACGATGCAGCGAATTGTGCGAACGTCGGCAGCAGGCCTGCGGCCACGTTGCGATGCATCAACCCATACGCTCGACAAGCCGACCGAGGTTTGGGGCAAGCCGGGCGGCCGGACCAAGCTTGCCGCGCAGGCGCTTCAGGCAGGCCCAAAGCACCGCTTGGTTGCTGTTGACGACGGGTTTGCCGATCTTCGCTTCGATCGACGCTATTGCCTCGATCTGAGTGGTGTTGGTGCAACTCAGGAAATAGCCATCGGCACCGTCGTGCGCATGCTCGATTGCAAGATCGACCCACACGCCGGGTGGCTGAGCGAGGTAGTCGTCGCTGCCGGGCAGCGCGAGTGCCACATCATGAACGACAGTCCGGCCAATCTGGCGAAGGTAATCGATCTCGCGATCGTTGGTCTCCTGGTCATAGGGCGTCAGCAGGATCAGCGCCTTCAGGCTCAGGACGTCCAGGGCCTCCTGGATCGCCGAAGCCGTCGACATGGCCTCAATGCCGGTCGCGATCTTGATCCGCTCGCGCGTCCGCGCGTCGCCCTCCGGTCCCTCTTCCATCGCATGACCAGTGCAGTGGAACACGACGATATCGACCTTGGCATCGGCAAGTGCGCTCGCGGCCCGTTCGATGTCCCCGGTCAGGGCGGAGAGGGGCCGGTTCCATTTGCCAGTCATTTGCAGGCGCGTGACGTGGACACCAAGCTCCGGCGGCGCAAAGTGGCGGACTTGCGGCTCCGTTAGCCGGTTGCTGGATGGAATAATGAGGCCGATCCGAGCGAGCGGCGTCGCGAGAAAACCGCGCGGCCAAGTGCTTGTATCCGGATGCGCCATGGACATCGCTGGCTCCTCAATCACCGGACATGCGGAATGCCGGCGGGGTGCTCGCCCCAGCTGCCGCCTCGTCCGGTGGTAGCTTTGTATCCCACAGTCGCCCGATGTAGCGCCCCCCTGTCTTGCCATCGGAGCGCTTCGATGCAAGCCAGACGATCGCCGGATTCATGATGTCGACCGGCAAGAGCTTGCGCTTCGGGTCGGGCGGCCGGCTCGGATCGGTGTCGCAGGCGCCGCCCGGCAGCAGCGTGTTGACCGTAACGCCGGTGCCCACGAGATCCGCCGCAAAGATCATTGTCGCCAACTCAAGGGCGGCCTTGGTAACGCCATACGGCGAGTTTCGGGTCTGATAGAGCCCACCGAGACTCGTGTTGATGTTGACGATGCGGCCCCAGCCGTTGCGGATCAGATGAGGCGCGATGACATGCGACATCTGGAACGTGCCGTTGATGTTGACTTGCACCGACTCCTGCCAGATGTCCGGGTTCGATTCCCAAAACGGCAAGAAGTTGCCCGCCGGCGGCAAGCCTGGCCCGCGCACCGGCCGGCGCGCATTGTTGACCAACACGTTTAGATCGCCAAAGCGGCGAATGCTATCGGCAAGCACACGCTCGCAGTCGGCACGGACGGTGATGTCTGCGACTACCGGCAGCGCCCTACCCGCGCCAACCTCGGCTTCGATTTCGGCAGCGACCGCCTCCAGCAGATCCATCTCAGGCGCAGCCAGCACCACGCGCGCGCCCGCCGTGGCAAGCGCGACTGACATTGAGCGGCCGAGACCAACGCTCGCTCCAGTCACCGCGACGACCGTGCCATCGAGATCGATTTCGCTCATCTTGTCACGCCGTGCAGTGTGAAGTAGCGACGCACGAAAATCCTAGCATTGCCCGCGAACGAGTGACTAGGAGCGGATCGCGGACTTCCGGCCGGGCGGAGAAGTGATAGCATAGGCAACAACGATCTTGGATGATCAGGGAGCCGGAGATGGCGGTGGCGAGGCGCGAGGAATTCTTTAGGGCGCGCTTTTGGCGCGCCGCAGCGGTCGCGGTCACCTCGGCCTGTTACTTCGCTGGAGACGCCACTGCGCAGCAATATCCGTCCAAACCGGTGCGCATGGTGGTGGCCGCGCCGGCCGGCGGACTGACCGACGTGGTGGCGCGCTCGGTCGCGCAATTCCTGCAGGAGAAGCTTGGCCAGCCTTTCGTGGTCGAGAATATCTCCGGCGCGAGCAGCACGATCGGAGCGATGACCGTGGCACGCAGCGCGCCCGACGGCTATACGCTTCTGATCAACCCATCGCTGCTTGTGATCACGCCGATGCTGATGAACGTGCAATACGATGTGGTAAAGGATTTCACGCCGGTGTCGAACTTCGGCACCGTGCCGCTGTCGGTCGGCATCCATCCGGGTATTCCCGCCAAGACCCTGCAGGAGTTCATCAAACTCGCCAAAGCAAGTCCCGACAAGTTCAACTGGGGATCGGAGGGCGTCGGCTCCGTCGGGCATCTAACAATGGAGCGAATCCAGCGGGAGGCCGGCTTCAAGATGCTAATCGTTACCTACCGCGGCACTTCGCCAGCGCTGATCGATCTGATTGCCGGACGCGTGAGCGCGATGATCAGCCCAGTGCCAAACCTGATCGAGCAGTTTCGCGCCGGTACCGTGCGGCCCGTCGCCGTGGCCACCAAGCAGCGCGTCAGCATGCTGCCGGATGTGCCCACGCTGGAGGAATCCGGGTTCCAGGATTTCGAGATCGGTTCCTGGTACGGCCTCTGGGGGCCAGCCGGCATGCCGCAGGACGTGCTGGATGTCCTCAACGCTGCCATCGCCGAAGCAATGAGGACTCCGAAAGTCACCCAGCGCGTGGCCGCGCAGGGCCTGGTGCCGGTCGGATCGAGCGCCGCAAACTTCGCCGCGTTTCAGAAGGCGGAGATCGCGAAGTTCGAGCGCATGATCAAGGACGCGAACATCAAGATCGGGAACTGACCGCTCCAACCCCGGCGCGGATCAATCCGGCATGGACGCGCTCGCGTCGCCGATGCCATGTTGAAGTCGCTCAAAACGGGGGCGGTGTAGGCGCTGCGCCGGTCGGTCGGGACTGAGCGACCGGTGATCCAGCATTCGAATGGTTGTCTAGATGATCGCCGATCCGCCTCACTCACTCGCAATGCAGAACTTGCCAAGTCATTCATCGCACCTTGATCACCAGTTTGCCTTTCAGGTGACGCGCCTCGCTGACCTGGAGGGCTTCCCCGGCATCGGATAGGCTGTAAAGCGTCACGGGTGGTGAGCGGACGGCGCCTGCCTGGTAAAGTTCAGCAATGCGGTTGAGATGAGCTCGGTCGCGGCCGACCGCAGGCCGCAAAGCGGTCACGTCGCTTCGATCGGATTTTGGCGGCTGCGCCCCGGAGGCGATAAAGGCCGCGCGGCCGCCCGGCTTAAGAACCGCGAACGACCGCGACGCCACGTCGCCGCCAACAGTATCGAACACCGCATCGCAATTCCTGACAACCTTGCTGAAGTCGGCGGTGTTGTAGTCGATAACTTCATCGGCGCCGATGTCACGTAAGTAGGTCAGATTGGCCGCGCTGGCCGTCGTGACGACGCGGGCGCCGAGGTGTTTGGCGAGCTGAATGGCGAAGCTGGCGACGCCGCCCGCACCTCCTTGGATCAGGATCGTCTCACCGGACTTCAGCTTTAACGTGTCCTCAACTGCACACAGGGCGGTGAGCCCAGCGAGAGCCAGAGCTGCAGCTTCGACGTGCGACATGGCGTTCGGCTTCTTCGCAACGATGGAAGCGCCGACGGCAATTTTTTCAGCGTAGGCGCCTTCTCGACCCACCTCCAACACACCAAACACCTCATCGCCGATCCGCAGGTCCTCTACGCCGGCTCCAAGCGCGCTGACCACGCCCGAGAAATCACGGCCAAGGACCAATGGGAATTTCGGTTGGCCGTATTGGCCGGCGCGTACTTTCCAATCGGCGCCATTGACACTTGCGGCAAACGTATCCACGACGATTTGACCCGGCCCCGCGGACGGATCAGGAAGATCGCCATACTTCAAAACGCCCGGTCCGCCGAATTGTTGAATGTAAGCTGCCTTCATGGTGCGCTGGCCTCTGCAATGCAATCGCCTTCAGGATGATATCCGATTGTTACCGGACGTTCCCGAGATTTTCAGAGGTCAGAGCAACCCCGAAATTCGACGCTTGTCGCTCGCGGCGCTCAGGCCCCGGCGCGGGCTGCCTAGCTTAGGCGGGTGTCAACGAGACCGGGTGGCGCCGGCCAGTCCTACTTCTTCCCTGTCGGCTCAGCGCTGCGCATATTCTGCCACGGATCGGCGTTCTTCTTTCTTTGCTCCGGTATCTTTTCGGTTGCAGATTTGTACTCCTGATCGATGACCCTTCTGTGCTCTTCGACAACCGGATCCTTCGGCTTTTCTCGCATCAAATTGAGCGATGGCTTCTGCGCGTAAGCGGGTTCGATCAGCAGTGCGAAGACCGCGACGCTTGCGAAAATTCTCATTTGTCACCTCCATCGCACGCGATAATTTATCTTCGATACCAGGGCAAAGCCAAGCTGCTTCCAATCGCCTCCTTTTGGACTTGGCCCGGGGGTAGGATGCGCAGTCAGATCGGTCGCGCAGAACCTCGGCGACGGCCATCAGGCAGACCTGCATCGCTGACGTCAGTCATCGTTGGAACTCTTTGCCCGGAATTTCCTATCTCAAAAGGACCAGGCTGAGCGACGGAAAAAGCACCAGCAGGATAAGCATTGCACCCATCATTGCGACGAACGGCAAGCTGCCCTTGAAAATATCGCCCAGCGAAACGCGCGGGTCGTTCAAAGTGCTCTTGACCACGAACGCGGAGAGCCCGAACGGCGGCGTAAGCAATCCGACCTCGACCGCGACGATAGTGACGATGCCGAACCAGATCAGGTTCATCCCGAAACCTTCCGCGATCGGAAGCACGAGCGGCAAGCAGATCAACATGATCGAGACGGAATCGACGATCGTCCCGAGGGCTAGCACGATCACGAGGTAAATCGCAATGAATGCGTAGGGTCCCAGGCTCATGTTGTTGAGCGTCTGGATCAGAAATTGCGGCATGTTGGACATCGCCAGCATGCGCGTGAAGATGTTCGCAGCAATAATCAGGAACAGGATCGATACGGTGACGTTGCCAGTGTCGAGCAAAACCTTCCACAGGCCACCCCAGTCCAGCTTCCGGCGCGCCAGCGCGGTAACAAGGGCGCCCGCGGCGCCGACCGCGCCACCTTCGGTCGGAGTAAAGAAACCTGCGTAGAATTCCACCAAGGCAGAGCAGCAGGAGGATCACAGTCGGCGCTAGCTTGACCAGCATGGTTCCGACGCCCATCAGCGGCGCTTCGCTACCGCCACCGTAGCTTCCACCCACGGTCGCGGGTGCGAGATAGGCCATCGCCAGAATGCCAATCGAGAACATCAGTGCCAGTGCGACCCCCGGAACGATCCCGGCGATGAACATGGAGCCGATCGACTGCCCGGAGATGAAGCCGTAGATGATCATGAGCAGCGACGGCGGAATCAGCATGCCGAGCACCGAGGAGCCCGCAACCACGCCCACCGCAAAACGCGGCGTGTAATTGAAGCGCAGCATTTCGGGGACTGCGACGCGCGTGAAGACGGCGGCCGAAGCAATAGAAATTCCGGTGATGGCCGCAAACACCGCGTTGGCGGCTACCGTCGCGATGCCTAGCCCACCGCGTACCCGTCGGAACAATTGATTGGCGACCTCGAACGCGTCCCGCCCTACGTCGGCCGTCGCGACCAGAAACCCCATGAGGACGAACAGAGGCACTACCCCGAACACATGCTGCGCAATGACATCGTTGGCCGCATGCGCGAGCATGTTGGCGGCCACCAGGAAATCGCCGCGGATTAGCCAGACGCCTGCGAACGACACGCTGCCGAGCGCCACGCCGATGTGCATGCCCGCGTAGATCAGGACGAACAGCGCACCCAGGCAGGCAAGCGCGATCAGGACGTTCTCGGTCATGCGCGGCTATCGCCTCGCCATGCCGTGCGGACGTCGCGTCCGGCCAGGAACAGGAACGTCAGGACGGTGCAGGCCGACCCGACGATCACCACCGCCCGCATCGGCCATAATCGGGCCTGGAAATCGCCTATTGCGCCGAGGTATTCGCCGTTCTCCCAGGATTCGACGAGCAACGGGACACTGGCGACGCATATCAGGCCAACGAACATCGCGCCGACGAGATGAAACGCTCCCTGCAGCACCGCTGCAAGCCGCCCGCGCCGCAGGCGCAACGCAGTCAGCCATCCGTCCGAGCGCGTGAGTTGGCCGTTGCGCAGCGTGTCGGCCAGTTGCAAATAGACGATGCTGACGATCGACAGCGTGGTGATCTCCAGCACGCCGCGGATCGGCGCGTTCAGTAGGTTGCGGCCGGCGACATCCGCCGTCATTAGCACCATGAGAAAGAATATCCAAAGCGTGCCGACGGCGTTCATCGCTCCGGTCAGATGGTGGAACCCAAACGGCAGCAAGCGACCTGGGTCTTGCGCCGGGGGCGGATCCGCCTTTCGCCCCCGGCGCCCGACGACCCCGGCATCGCTATTTCGACCAGTCGCGCGGCACTTCGACCCCTGCGCGCTTGAGGCCGTCCATGTAGTCGTTGAGAACCGCGGATGCCGGCAGCTTCTGCTTCAATTCAAGATCGTTCGCCCAGATGCGACCGATGTCCGGCAGCGCATCCGCCCACCGTTTTCGCTCGGCTGGCGAAAGGTCGGCAAACTTCACGCCGGCGGTCTTCATGCGCTCCTCGAACGCCGCGGCGGTGTCTGCCTCGAGCTTGGCGAACCTCTCGGCGTATTCGGCGCCGACCTCGCGGAAGATTTTCTGCAGGTCCGGCGGCAGTGCATCGAAGCGCCGCTTGTTCATGATGACGCCGCCCGCATACATCGCCCCGAAGTTGACCCGGGTCACGTGCGGCGCGACCTCATGCAGCTTGGCCGGCCAGCCGCCGGTGATGAACGCCAGTGCGCCCTGCGAAGCGCCCGCCTTGATGTCTTCGAAGTAGGTGGTGAGGTTTCCCCCCACCGCGACCGCGCCGGTGCCCTTTATCCAGTTTGCGGCGGTGCCGGGCGCGGACACCTTGCGGCCGTTGAGGTCGTCGATGGACTTGATCGGGAAGGTCGTGAAAATCTGATAGGTGTCGAGCGAGGCGCCACCGAGATAAACCAGATTGTTCTTGGTCCAGGCTTCGCCCATCGCCGGGTGCTTGTCCTGCAGTTCGGCGATCAGCCGCGAAATCAGGCTGATGTTGTCGGTCCCGAGCGGCGTGTAATAGGTCACGTTCTGCAGCGGAAAGCGCGCGCCTTCGAACAGGGTCCCGGCGAACCCGAGGTCGGACACACCGTCCTTGATCGCGACCAACTCCTGGCCGCTCTTGGCCAGCGTGCCTGCCCACGCCTTGGTCCACTCGACCTTGTGGCGGCCGCCGGCGGCCGCAAGGCGCCGTTCGATCTCCGGGATGAAGAATTCATCCAGCACCTTGACCCACAGGAATGCAGGCGGATGGCCGGCCGAGATGGTGAGCTTGATGGTCTGCTGAGCACTGGCCGGCGAAATGGCGAACCAGACTAGCGTCAAGCCCGCCAGAAACAGATGACGAAGCATTCGCGATCCTCCCGCGATATGGAAATCACTTGCCGTGTTTTTCGCTTTTCAATCGTAGGCTCATGGAAGCCGGGACCATCCTAGAAGTTATAGAAGGGGCCTGGAAGAAGGTGGCCGAAGCAGTGGTGTTGCCGCGAGCTTCATGCCGACCTCATCGCAGCGATGACATCACCGCGGTCGCGGCCTCCTCCGGGCGATCCAGCTCCACCAGATGACCGGCGCCAGCAATCAACCGAGTGGACACCTTCCCTCGCATCCCGGCGGCGAACCGCCCGGCATAGGACGGCGGTACCACTTTGTCGGCTTCGCCCCAGATCAACAAGGCTGGCGTTACGATCCGGTGCAGTCGCCCGCTCAGCCGGGTATCTCCGAACGGCCAGAGGATGCGCGCCGCAGCCTCCTGGGCGCGATGGACGGCGATGGACCATGTGACGGCCTCCCCGCCGGCCGGCGCTTCCAACTGACGGGCATAGGCCTGCGTGTCCTCGCAGAAAGCGCCCGGCGCCTCCTTGGTCTGAACGGCGAACAGAATCCTTGGTGGGCTCCTTCATATCGTAGAGCCCGAACGGCGCGATCAGCACCAGGCGGCCAATAAGATCGGGCCACAGCGCCGCCACGTCGGCCGCCACGGCGCCAGTCGCCGACGACGCAACCAACGTGTCGCCGGGCTTAAAGCCCGCTCCGAGCAGCAGGTCGCGCGCGGCGAGGCACCAGTCCAGATGGCTGTCGATCCCGTCGTGGCCGTCGTTGCCGCCAAACCCTGGAAGGTGGCACGCCAGCAGGCGCGCCCGCGCCGCGAGCGCATCGTGGAACGGCGACCACTTCAGCGACAAGACGCTCGACGGCAGATAGTAGACGGGCCGGCCGCTGCCCTGTTCGGACACGCGGCACGGCCGACCAAACACCTCAACGGTGCGAACCTGCGGCATGCTCACCCCGCCGCAATCGCGACCGGTGCCGCGGTAACGCGCCGCGCGAGCGGCTTCGGCCACCATTTGTGCTCCCATTCGTTCTCGAACAGGCCCTTGAGCTGTGGCATTACGCGCTGCGCGAACATCCGCGTGTTGTACATCGTGGTCTGTTTGTCCATGTTGCCAAATTGCAGCAGCAGCAGCATGTTGCCGAAATTGAACTCGGTCGCGATCCGCCGGAGCTGGTCGGCCACCTCGTCCGGCGAGCCGATCACGACATAACCCTCCTCGAGGATGCCGGCGATCTCGTTTTGCAGCGAGCCGAAGAGTTGCGAGCGGTCGGCCGCGATCTTGACCTGCGACTTCATCTTCATGCGCTGCGTCGCCTCGGTCACATAGCCCGGAGGCGTGGCATAGCGGGGATCGACGTGCAGGCTGCGGTTGTAGAAATATTCGGCCGGCTCGCGGTAAAGCTTGATCGCCTCGTCGGTGCTTTCGGCGACACCGACGAATTGCAGGAAGCCCGGCGCGGAACGGATTGCGGTCCTTCTTCTGCACCGCCATCTCGTTCCAGTAGCCCTGCATCGTCGCCGCCGCGGAAACGTGGCCATAGTACGACGTGTAGCAGTAGACGTAGTCCTGCACGCCGCACCAGTTCCAGGTCTCCACCGAGCCGCCGCCCGGCACCCAGATCGGCGGGCACGGCTTCTGCACGGGCCTAGGCCAAGCGTTGACGTAGCGCTGCTGGTTGAAGCGCCCGTTGAACTGGAAGACACTCGTCCCGAAGCCAGCATTCCTTGATCAGGTCGTGCGCCTCGAGATAGCGCTGGCGCAGCATGCTGGGGTTCTGGCCATAGGCGAAGCACGTGTCCATCGGCGTGCCGACCGGAAACCCGGCGATCAGCCGGCCTCCCGAAATGCAGTCGATCATCGCGAACTCTTCGGCGATGCGCGTCGGCGGATTATAGAGCGCCAGCGAGCTTCCCAGCACGCAGATCGCGGCGTCCGAGGTGCGCCGCGTCAGCGAAGACGCAATCAGGTTGGGCGACGGCATCAGGCCATAGCCGTTGGCATGGTGCTCGTTGACGCAGATGGCATCGAAGCCGCATTCGGCCGCGAACTCCAGCTCGTCCATGTACTCGTTGTAGATCTCATGCGCCCTCGCCGGATCGAACAGCTTGGGATCGATGTCGACCCAGACGCTGTTGTGTTTCTGCTTGAAGTCCGGAGGAAAGTCCGGATAGGGCATCAGATGAAACCAGCAAAAGCGCATCGCTATTCAACTCCAATTGGTGCGTTCGATGCGAACGGCTTGTCCCATTCCCTCCTCTTGGGACAGCACCCGCGATCTCGCCCAGCCATGTTCACTTCAGCAATCCGACCTCGCGGTAGTAGCGCTCCGCCCCAGGGTGAAGCGGAATCTTGTTGTAGGCGAGAGCGGCGCTCGGCTGGATTTCTTCCGAGCCGGGGAACAGGCCGTGAAACTCCTTGTACTGCTCGTTCATCAGCTTGGTGACCTTGTAGATCAGGTCTTCCGGCAGCTTCGCGCTCGTCACCATCTGATTGACCACATAAGGCACATGCACGTCCTGCGGCGTGCTCTTGTAGGTGCCTGCCTTCAGTGTCGCCATGCCCGTTCCAGGCAAAATCTCCATGAACTTCTTGCTAGCCTCTTCGCTGAAATTCAGCATCCGGAAGCCCGAGCCTCGATCGATCTCCATCAGATTGGCGTAAGGCGCCGGCCCCGAGAAGAAGCCAACGTCGAGATGACGGTCCATGAAGGCCTGTGCTTGATTGGCAAAGGCCGTCGTATCGAGGATGCCGCCGGCCTTGGGTATCGCATCGAGCGCCACGCCATGGGCGTTCAGCGCGGCCTCGTTGAGCGCCCAGAACACCGATCCGCGCGAGCCCATCCACACCCGGGACTTGAACTTGAGCACATCGGCGAGCGTCAGGATCTGCAAGTCCTTCTGCACGAAAGGAGTGTGATACGAGCCATAGAGGCTCACCACATGCCGCAGATCGGGCGCCGGCACCTTCAGTTCGCCCTTGCCGGACAGCACCTTCAGCGCGTCGTAAGTGTAGATGATCGAAATCTCGACCTCGCCGCGCTGGATCCGGACCAGGTTCTGTTCACCGCCGCCAGTGACGGTGGACGCATGGACGCCCGGCATGTTCTTGTTGATCATCTCGGCGAGCTTGGCCCCATACACTTGGTAGGTGCCGCCGAGCCCCGATCCGACCCGGAAGAACTGTTGTGCGGGAGCTGGAGCCGCGCTCAAGGCACATGCCGCGGCGATCAGAAGCAGTCGGGAGAGAGTGCGCATTCCCATTCTCCTCAGATTGGAATTGATCGATCACGCCGCCTGCGCGGCACGCGTATCAGCAGCAACGAACTTCCTCAGCGTGAGCGATAGCCCGGCAGTCAGCACGGCGGCGAGCGCCATCAGCACCATCAGCCACAGCACCGGATTGGTGGCGTGGAACGAGCGCGAGCCGAAATAGCCCATGATGACGGCCACGACGGCGATCACCGCCCAGGCGCCCCAGCAGCGGCTGTCGATCGGCGCATCCTCCTCGGTCATGCGATCGTCGTTAAGCGAGGCGATCAGCGAGGACACCGACTGCTCGGCGCGCGCCACATCCGCCTCCGACACTCCCTCGGCAGAGGCCGGCTCTTCGCGTTGAACCCGGCGGTTCAGCCAGTTCTGCATGAAGGCCGGCAGCCGCCAATGCTGCCCGGACGGCTCGGCGACTGAGACAGGCTGCACGAACGAATCCGGCTGCCCCCGCCGCAGCAGCTGCGGACCCAGCACGACTGCAATGAGGATCAGTCCGACGATGTCGCTTATTAGCTGCTGCATCGGGGCAATGAGCAGGAACGCCGCGACAAACATGACGAACCGGCGGATCGGATCCAGCGGGGCGAGCATATAACCGGTCAAGGCGCCGGCGAGCGCTACCAGCCCGAACGACACGGTGACAGTGGCAAGCACAATCGCCTCGATGCCGCCCCGCATCAGAAGCTCAGGCTGATAGACGAAGGCGATCGGCACCAGATAGGCCGTGATGCCGATGCGGGACGCCTCGCAGCATCGTGCTCATCGGGATTGGCGCGCGCCAAGCCTGACGCCGCCACGGCAGCCAACGCGGTCGGCGGCGTGATGTCCGACACCACGCCGTAGTAGAAAGCGAACATATGCGCCGCTACGGTCGGCACGCCCGCCGCCTTGAGCAGAGGCACGACCGTGGCGACCATGGTGATGTACACCGCCGATGCGGTCAGGCCGGTGCCGAGCACCAGCGCAATCACGGCGGCGAGCAGCAGAATCAGCCACAGATTATTCTGCGCGATCGACATCACACCCTGCGTGATCTGAACGCTCAGTCCGGTCGAGAAGATCGCGCCGATGATCAGACCGGCGCAGGCGCAGGTGGCCGAAAGGCTGCATGTGGCCCGGGCCGTTGATTCCAAAGCATCGCCGATGCGGCTGGGCGTCAGCCGCGTCGCGCGCGAGGTGTAGGACAGGAGGATAACGCCGAGGCTGGTGATCAGTGCGACGAAGACGATCGAGTAGCCGACCGCCAGCAGACGACGATCAGCAAGAGCGGCGAACCGAGATAGCCCTGCGCGCCAGCACATGCCAGGGGCTCGGCAGGCTCGCGCGATCCATGCGCTGCAAACCGAGCTTGCGCGCCTCGAAATCGACAGTCCAGTAGATTGCGAAGTAATAGAGCAGCGCGGGGATGATCGCGGCGATCGCCACATCCACATAGGGCACGCCCATGAACTCGGCCATCATGAAGGCGACGGCGCCCATCACCGGCGGCATGATGGCGCCGCCGACCGCGGCCGACGCCTCGACGCCGCCGGCGAAGGCCGGCCGATAGCCGAGCCGGATCATCATCGGGATGGTGAAGGCGCCGGTGGTGAGCACGTTGCTCACGCCGCTGCCGGACACGGTGCCGAACAGGCCGGACGAGATCGACGGCGGCCTTGGCCGGGCCGCCGACGCGATGGCCGAAGCAGCGCAAAGCCGATTCGAGTGAAGAACGCGCCCGCGCCGGTCGACTGCAGCAGGCGACCGAACAGCAGGAACAGCACGATGTACTGCGCCATCACGAAGATCGGGATGCCGAAGATGCCGGTGTCGCCGAACAGCAGCGTCTGCAGCAGGCGTTCGAACGAGATCGGCGGACCGAAGAACACGCCGGGAAAGCGGTTCGCGGTGAGCGCGTGGAAGCAGAAGAACAGCGCGATGACGATCAGCGACCAGCCGACCGTGCGGCGCACCGCCTCGAACACCAGCAGCATCAGCACGATCGCGACACAGCGCGGTCGATCGGGCGCAGATCGGCGAGGCGCAGCTGGTAGTCGTCGATGGAATTGAGGAAATAGACCGCGATCAGGAGGCAGGCCGACGACGCAGGCCAGATCGATCGACGAGACAGGCACGTCAGCGGCTCGTTCCACCGCCGGCCGAGCGGGTGGATCAGGAACAGGATCGCGAGCGTCGTCAGTCAGATGGATCGGCAGGAAGACGATGTTGGTCGGCGTGCCGTAGGTCGCGCAGTAGAGGTGGAAGAGCAGCAGGAAAGCGATCAGGATCGCGATCAGTGCGCGATACCAGATCGGGCTGGCAGCGCCGCCGCCGGCGATCAAGGTCGCCAGGGCCGTCATACGGTTCGTTTCCTCGGTCGTGGCGCTTCGGCCATCGTCTTGTCTTTGGCAGCGCCAGCCTCACGCAAAGCAGCCGGCGGTGCGAACAAACTCACGGCGCGACGAGCGCGCCGCGCAAAAATTCTCTTCCGTGCCAACGATAAGATTCGCCGCAAGCCTCCCCCGGCGACGTTGGAGCCGCAACAGGAATTGCCCCGGCTCCGGCGAAATCACACTTGTAATTCCGAATCCGGAGCATCAGCGAAGCCCCATTTCGCGCGCAACGATCTCGCGCTGAATCTCGTTGGTGCCTTCACCGAACGAATAGAGACGCGCGTCCCGCCAATAGCGCTGCATCGGGCTTTCGCTGCAGTAACCCGCGCTTGCGAGAATCTGCATGCCGTGGTCGGTGACAAATTGCAGTGCTTCGGTGGCGGCGATCTTGGTCATCGCTGCCATATCTACCGCGGGCTCGCCTGCGTCGATCCGACGCGCCAGTTCGCGGAGCAGAAGGCGGGCCTTGACCACCTCCATCCGCATGTCGACCAGCCGGTGCCGGATCACCTGGAATTGCGCGACGGGGCGGCCGAACTGCACCCGCTCCCTGCCGTGCTCGACGGCCAAGTCGAGCGCAGCTTGCGCGCAGCCGACAACGGTCGCCGACATGCTGGCGCGGGAATAGACGAGCGTGCCGGTGACCACGTCGAAGCCCGAGCCGACCGCTCCCAACCGCGCGCTGTCGCTGATGCGAACGCCATCGAACCCGATGTCGAAGCTCGGCATGCAGTTGTTACCAACCTTGGCGATCTCGGTCATGGCGACGCCGGGCGTATCCCGCGGCACGAGGAAGGCGGTGTACTCGCCCTCGCCGTCGGTGCGGCACAGCGTGAGCATGTGGCTGGCTGCGCCGGCGTCGCTGATCCAGCTCTTGCGCCCGGAGACGACCCAGCCCGCGCCATCGCGGATCGCGCGGGTGGCGACAGCGCGCGCGTCGGAGCCTGCGCCGGGCTCCGACAGCGCCAGAGCGACCATCGCTTGCCCTGACAGGATTTGCGGCAGCAGCGCGTAGCGCTGCTGCTCGCTGCCGAACTTGACGAGCGGCATGGCGCCGAAGGTCACCAGCCGGTTGAGGATGGAGCCTGCAAAATACGCGTGCCGGCCAAGCTGCTCCTGGACGTGGCAGAAGGCGGACCAAGGCATGTCGAGCCCACCGTCGCTCGATTTGAACGGGGCCCGGATCAGACCCATCTGGGCCAGCGCCGGGATCAGATCATAGGGCGGCACGTGCCCGGCATCGCGGCGCCGCACTTCTTCGGGCTTGAGGCGGTCACGGCAGAACCTCTCGACCGCGTCAGCAATGGCTGCTGCGTCCTGCGACCAATCCAGCCGGGACATCGCGGTCATGGCTGCAACTCGACGGCCGGATCCAGCAGCTTGAGGAGTTCAGCTTTGACCACCTTGCCGCCGGCATGCTTGGGCAGGCTGTCGAGAAAGAAGAATGCGCTTGGGCACCTTGTAGGACGCAAGCTCCGCGCGGCAGATCGACATGAGCTTCGCCTCGTCGGCGGCACGCGTGGTGACGACGAACGCACCGACCTCCTCGCCCATCTCGCGCGACGGGATGCCTACCACCGCGGCCTCGCTGACCTCTCCCGAGCGCAGCAACACCTGCTCGATGTCGTTTGGATAGATGTTGACGCCGCCGCGGATGATCATGTCTTTGACGCGGCCCTTGAGGAACACAAAGCCTTCGGTATTCAGTGCGGCAAGATCGCCCGGATAGTACCAGCCGTCCTTGAAGGCGCCGCTGCTGTCGCCCCGGTAATAGCCGCTAGCCGAGGCGGGACTGCGGTAGCGCAGTCGCCCGGTCTCGCCGTCCGGCACGGGTCTGTCGTCCTGATCGACGATCTCGATCTGCACGCGAAAGCACGGCCGGCCGACCGAATCCGGATAAAGCTCCGCGTCCTGCGGCCCGAGCACCGAAACGGCGCCGCCCTCGGTCGAGGAGTACATCTCGTAGAGGTTGGGTGTGACCTTCTGCTTGATCGCGCGGCGATCCTCCGGATAGAGCGCCGACCCGCTGGAGATCAGCTTCTGCATGGTCGGGAAAGCGATCCCCTCCCCTTGATCCTCGACCAGCCGCCGCAGGATCGTCGGCACCAGGAATGTCGCCGTCCCGCGCACCTCGGCGGTGAACTTGACCAGCTCGTGCGAGCGGTACGGCGGCGGGAAACAGCGCGACCGTTCCGCCGCAGAAGATCATCGACCACATGAAGCCGCGCCCGCCACCGAAATAGAGCGGCGTTGCCAGGACGTAGCGGTCGTTGGCGGTGAAGCCGACGTTAATCCAGTAGACCATGAAGCGATTTTCGAACTGCTGGTGGGTGACGCAGGGTCCCTTGGGCGCGCCCGTCGTCCCTGATGACAGCGACAGCAGCAAAGGCGATTGCGCGGTGACCTCCGGATCGCGATACTCGCGATCCGCCGGCACGAACCAGCTCTCCTTGACCGGCAGCCAGGGACCGGGCTCCGCCGGCTCGGTGCAGTCCACCAGGATCCTGCCGGCGTTGAAATGCTTCGCGACAGAGAGCTTTTCGCTCTTGTTCCAGCGGCAGTCGATCGGAACGATGACGGCGCCCAGCCGAGCCATCGCCATCAGCACGATGATGTGATCGGTGGTGTCGCCGAGGCCCACACCGACAAAATCGCCACGTCTGATGCCGGCTTCGGCAAGCCCGAAGCAGACCGAATTCACCATCCGGTCGAGCGTGCGATAGTCGATGCTGCGCTGCCGATCGACGATGGCTTCCTTGCTCGGCCGCAGGCACGCGCGTGAATCCTGATGACCTCGGACAGCGCCATCGGCGTCCTCAGAACTTGAGCTTGTAGACCCGCTTGGCGTTGTCGCGCAGGAACTTCGGTAGCACGTCATTTCGAAGGTTGAGGTCCGCGAATCTCCTCCATGGTGCGGTTGAAATCGAGCACCGGGAAGTCCGTGCCGAACATCACTTTGTCCTGGCCGTATGTGTTGATGTACTGAACGAAATTCTCCGGCCAGTACTTCGGGCTGTGTGCATCGGACGCAATGTACACGTTCGGATGCTTCCAGCACATCGCGATCATCTCCTGGGTCCAGGGGATGCCGATGTGGCTCGCCACCAGCTTCAGCTCCTGGAAATGACAGGCGACGGCGTCCAGCATGATCGGCTGCGCCACGCTGCGGCACGGATAGTCCGGGGCGTAGATCATCGACTGACCGATGTGCAGCATTATCGGCACGTCGAGTTCGCAGCACTTGGCATAGAACGGATAGTAGCGCGCGTGATCCGGCTGCAGTTCGAACCAGTGCGGGTAGGAGTGCGCGCCGATGAAGCCGTACTCCTTCACCGCGATCTCGAGCTCGCGCACGCCCTTCATCCCTTGCGTCGGGTCAACGCTCATCAGCCCGTAGAAGCGATCCGGATACTTCTGGATCGCATCCGCGACGAGCTTCATCGGCAGGTGATAGGTCGACTGGTGGCCGAGGGGGCCCGCCTTGATGCAGACCAGAAAGCCGCGCCTGATGCCGGCCTTGTCCATCATCTCGAGCTGGTGTTCGAGGGAGAGCGGTTTGATCCGGTCGGGATCAGCCCGCATCTTCTGATAGAAGCCCTTCAGCCAGCCCGGCCGGTAGCCCAGCGCCTCCTCGGTCCAAATGTTGACGACAGTATCGACTGCGTCGATGCCATTGATCTGCACTGCATTCCTCCAGGCGGCGCGGCGCGCTCGCAAAACCGGCGTTCTGTTTTCCTGGCAATCTTGTTGGCGAGATCCGCCCCAGTCAAACTCATCACAGGGCTGGCAGAAGATATCACATGTGAGATATTATCCAGTTTTGGATGCAACCGAATGCCTCGGTTGTGATCGTCAATGAGTTGCTGGTCCGAGCCATGCGTCGCGCGCCCGTCAAATCCGCCGCCCGCGTTCTGGAGATCTTCGAGCTTTTTAATGAGCGGCGCACGCCGTTGTCGCTCAAGGAAATCACGACGCGGCTGGGTTATCCGCAGTCGAGCACGACTGTCCTTCTCAAGAGCCTGATCGTGCTCGGTTACCTCAACTATGACCGCAAGGCGCGCACCTACGTCCCCTCGCTCAAGCTCGCATCGATCGGCTCGTGGATCGCCGATCATGTCGTGCCACGGGGTCCGATCCTCGACCTGATGCGCGAACTGCGGGAGCAGACCGGCGAGACCATCGGCCTTGCGGTTCAGAACGACATCTACGTGCAGTACCTGCGCGTCATCGACTCCGATCACCTGATCCGCTTCCACATTCCTGAAGGAAGCATGCGGCTGCTTACCCACTCGAGCTTCGGCCTGCTGTTTCTGAGCCTGCAATCCAACGCGATTGCGGAAAAGATGCTGCGCCACATCAATGCCGCCGAATCCGACCCGAAGCGCAAGCCGAATATCCCGCAGCTACTACGCAACATCGAGGAAATCCGGCGCGTCGGCCATTGCTTCATTCCGAACATGCCGATGGAAGGCGTCGGCACCGTCAGCATGCTGCTGCCGTGGGACATGTACGGACGGCCACTCGCCATCGGCGCCGGTGGCTACATTGGCCGCACCGAGCCCAAGAAGAATGAGATCATCGCCACGATGCGCGCGGCTCTGGCGAAATACGGCAAGCGCAAGAACTGCTGGGACGATGACGCCTCAGGCGCCGCACAGGAGGCCGCCGAATAGCTACGTCACCGGATCGGCGTCGAGCCGGACCGCGATCGAGGCCGCGTCTACGCGGGCAGCAGGGTAGCGCTTCATCACCAGCGGATCGTGCCCTGGGATGACGTGCTGCGGCGAGCTCGCAAGCCGTCTGAGGGTCCGGTAACCCTCCAGCACCTCACCGACATTGTACACCACCGGGAACACGCGCTCCTGGTCGAAGTTTGCGTAGTAGTGCGTCGCGTCGGACGCCAGCACGATGTGGCCGCGCTGGGTCACCACCCTCACCGCCTGTAAGCCCATGCTGTGGCCGCCGATACGATGCAGGCTCAATCCCGGCGCGATCTCGGCCTCGCCGTCGTGGAATTGCACGCGCCCGGCTAAGACAGCCGGACCATGGCGCACACATGATCCGCCTCGAACGGCCCCCGCAGCACGCCATGGCACATGCATCGCCCGGTGCAGTACGACATCTCGACGCCCTGGACGTGAAACCTCGCGTTCGGAAATTGATCGACATTGCCGGCATGGTCGTAGTGCATGTGCGTCACAACAACGTCCTTCACCGCGTCGGGATCGATTCCCACGGCGCGCAGGCCGTCCGGCGGCGTCCGCAACAGCTTGCGGCCGCGCTTTTGTCCATCGCGCGCGCTGAACCCGGTGTCGACGACGAAGGTCCGGCCGCCGCCGACCACCGCCCATACGAAAAAGTCCATCGGCATCGGACCGTCGTGCGGGTCGCCGCCAAGGAAGTTCTCGCTGGCACGCCGGTCGAGCTCGGCGTAGCGCACGGCATAGACTTCGTAGTTCGGCCTGGACATGAGTTCCTCCGTCAGCGCTGCGCGTCCGGTCCCGTGTAGTTGTTGCGATCGATGTCATACGTTTTCACATCCGTGATTGAGCCCTCGATGTCAAAGAGACCGTCGTCACGCGCGAAGCCGCGGCACTCGACGACGCGTGTGTGCAGCGGTGTGCGATTTGCGGAAGCGGCGGGCAGCGGCATGCAGTTCTGCGAATTTCACATTCGTGATTGAGAGAGGGCAAACATTGACACGCATATATCTGCATGAAAGCGTGCATTCACGACAACGACAATCGTTTCGGGATGAACCGCTTTCACGCGAGCACCTCATGAGCGTTTCGCGCTGAACACCACAGGAGTTTGCCGTGAAAGTTTCGCTGTTCTACCTGCCTGCGATCGGAAGCCGTAAGGACATCGAAGGTGGCATGGCGGGCACGCGTCCTGAGCTCTACACCAAGATGATCAAGGAGTTGAGCGCGCAGGCGGTGCTCGCCGACGAGCTCGGGTACAACTCCATCAGTTTCACAGAGCATCATTTCCAGATCGAAGGCATGGAGCTCTCGAACAATCCGGTGATGCTCGATCTCTTCGTCGGTATGCAGACCAAGCGCATCCGCGTCGGTCAACTCGGAATCGTGCTGCCGGCGGAAAATCCGTTCCGCGTCGCCGAGAACATCGCAATGCTCGATCATATGACCGGCGGCCGCGCCAACGCCGGCTTTGCGCGCGGCTATCAGCGGCGCTGGGTCGACATCATGGCGCAGCACGCCCACGGCGTTCACGGCGCCCTGCCCGACCAGCACGACGAGATCGACTCCGCCAACCGCGAGGCATTCGAGGAGAACTTCCAGCTCATCAAGAAGTGCTGGACGCAGCAAATGATTTCCGTAAAGGGCAAGTACTGGAGTGCGCCGCGCGAGGGAACGCCTTGGGACATTCCCGCGACCAACATGTACGGCAAGGGCATCGAGAGCGGCGTGGTCAAAGCCATCGGGGTCGTGCCCAAGCCGTTCCAGAAGCCGCATCCGCCGATCTTCCAGCCGTTCGCGTCTTCCGAGGCCAGTATCCGCTGGTGCGCCAAGGAGGATGTCACCGCCATCCTGCCGACCATGCACCACAAGCAGGACGCGCGGCTGTTCAAGCTCTACGCCGACCTTTCCGGCAAGCCGTTCGGCACCGGAATGGGCGTACTCCGCGACATCATCGTGGCCGAGACCGATACCGAGGCCTACGAGCTTTGGCAGAACTCGGCGCGGTTCGCCGCCGAAGTCTGGTTCAAGCCCTTCGGCTTCCGCCGCGGGCTGATGGACCCCGACACCGGCGGATATCCCGACGAGACGGAAATGCTGGACGAGGGCTATTCCTGGGTCGGCTCGATCGACACCGTGTGCCGGCAGGTCGAAAAGACGGTGAGCCGCATCCCCATCGACTGGGCTTTCGGGTTCATGTTCAACGGCATGATCCCGCACGAGAAGATGATGCGGACGATTGAGCTGTTCCAGACCAAGGTGCTGCCGCGCGTCGGCCTTGCCTAGTGCCGCCGATTTGAAGTTCCTGCACCACTTGCCGCAATCACATTCAGGAACTTCAAATCGAAAGCGGCACTAGATTCATAGACTTGCTAGTGCCCCCTTGCTTCCGAAGTTCGTGTCAGAGAGTGCTGAGATGTATCACGAACTTCGGAAGCGGGGCACTAGAGCGCACCGAGCTGCGTGACAAGTCCGCTCAGGGCATCGGAGCGGTCGAGCTTCTGCAACTGCTCGAACAGCGCACCTGCTCGATTGAAGCCCGGTACCACACCGATGCAGTCGGTGAACTTGTCGCGCAGCTGCTGCGTGGAGAACCAGCGCGACGGCTTACCGATCGCTTCCATCTCGGTGTGCTCGAGGCGGCTGCCGTCGGATGTCTCGATGGTCAGGACGGTCGGGAACTCGGTGCCGTGCGCGACGCGCTGGTCGACCTCGAGTTTGACCAGCGAAGACAGCCGGCCGATCTCCGCAGAATGAAGCGACCGCTCGCTGAAGGTTCGCAGATCGACCCGGCCCTCGGAAAGCGCCGCAGCCAAGCAGAATTGCATGCTGAACTTCGCCTCCAGCGGCGTGGTCGGCGCATGGCGGATCAGCGGCTCGAACCCAAGCTCGGTGATGCCGGCACGCACCGACCGGATGCCATTGAGGTCGAGGCCGTCGCGCAGGATGAGCGCCGCTTCGATACCGGTGTGGGTCGCACCGCATGACGGATACGGCTTAAGCGCGAGGCCGTGGTCGGTGGTGATCTCAAGCTCCGAGCCGGGCTTGAGCATGGGCGCGATGTCGTGGCCGCCCTCGCCTTCGAACAGGCTAAAATAGCCGTTCGCCTGCTCCAGCGCGCCGTCTGCGGCGGAGAATTCTTCACGCGCGAGCAATGCGGCGAGGACGCCGTTCCGCGCCGCAAGCCCGGCGTGAAGCGGCTTCACCATGGAGCCGAAGTTGGCGCGGACGCCGCCCGCGCTCGAAGCCGCGATGTTCATACATGATGCGAGCCGCGCCGGGTCGAGCCCGAGCAGCTTGCCGGCTGCCAGCGCCGCGGCCAGGGTGCCGAGCGTCGCCGTTGCATGCCAGCCGCGAATGTAGTGTCCGGTGTTGAGCGCGCGTCCGAGCTTGCCGAACATCTCGATACCGACGATGTAGGCCGTGATGAACTCTGCACCGGTCGGATTGTCCAGCGAGGCCACCGACAGTAGCGCCGGCACCAGGACCGCGCTGGGGTGCGAATAGGCTGGATGGGTAATGTCGTCGTAGTCGAGCGCATGCGCCGCGGTGCCGTTATAAAGCGCCGCATCGGCCGGCGATGCGTACGCGGCGGCGCCGACCAGCAGCGCGGGCATTGCCTCGCTGGCTTGCGCCCCATGCGGCAGCACGCGCAGCAGCTTGCGGCAGGCTGGCTCCGGGCTGCCGGCGCGGATGCAGCCGATCACATCGGTAATGGCATCGATCGCGCGGGAACGCGCCAACTCGGGGAACTGCGCGAGGCTCGCCGCCGCCGCGAACTCACCCCAAAGGCTGGCGACGGAACGTCCTGCTTTGGCTTTTTGCGGCACGGCCGCTCTCCTTCGCTAGATGATCTTCCTGCCGCGAAGCTCGTCGATGCTGCGCTGATCACGCCCAAGCTCCTTGAGAATCTGTTCGGTGTGTTCGCCGAGCACCGGCGGCGGCCGCCGGATGCTCCCGGCACAGTCGGCGAACTTGAACGGCACGCCGAGCTGGTGGATGTCACCGAGCTCGCTGTGCCGCACGGTCTGCACCATCTCGGGCGAGCTTTTTGCCAGGTCACGATAGGCCGAAGGAAGGTCGTGAACCGGGGCGCAGGGCACATCGGCGGCATCCAGCAGGTCGAGAATCGCCTCGGTCGAGTAGGTCCGCGTAAGCTCGCTGAGAATCGGGATCAAGCGTTCGCGGTTTCGCACGCGGTCTTGGTTGCTGAGGAAGCTCGGATCGACCGCCAGTTCGGGCCGCCGCAGCGCCTGGCAAAGCTCGCGGTAGACCTTGTTGGTGCCGGCGCCGATCACGACAAAGCCGTCCTCCGTCGGAAACGCCTGGTAGGGTACGAGTTGCGGATGGCCGGAGCCGAGCGGCGCCACCTGCGCCTTGCCGTCCATGACCGCAACCGAATAGTTGATCAGCAGGCTCATCATGGCGTCCAGCAGCGACACGCTGATCTCCTGCCCCTTGCCGGTTCGCTCGCGGTCGTAGAGCGCAGTCACGACCGCCGTCGTGAGATAGATGCCGCCGCCGAAATCCGCGATCGAAGCTCCCGGCCGCAATGGCTGCGTGCTGCCGTGCTCGCCGGTGATCCGCATAATGCCGGAACGTGCCTGTACGGCGACGTCCATGCCGGGCTTGGCGGCCAGGGTGCCGGTCGTGCCGTAGGCCGAAATGTTGGCGTAGATCAGCCGCGGGTTCGTCCCGCGCAGGCTTTCGTAGTCGAGACCGAGCCGTTTGGTCACGCCCGGCCGGAAATTCTGCACAACGATGTCTGCAGCAGCGGCAAGCTCGCGCGCGATCGCCTGGCCTTCCACGGTCTTCAGTTCGAGGCCGAGGCTGCGCTTGTTGCGATTGATCGCCAGGAAGTAGTCGCCGCCCGCCTGCGGGATGCGGGTGTGGAAGCGCTCGCTCACGTTCATATAGCGTGTCGAGTCGCCGCGGTCCGGCTTTTCGATCTTGATGACATCGCAACCGAGATCGCCCAGCACCATGGTGCAGTAGGGTCCGGCGACCCCATGTGTCAGGTCGAGGACCTTCAAACCCTCGAGCGGAGCGCGTCTTGCGTTTCCGCTCATGACTCGCTCCTTGTGGCCAGCGCGTCGACCGCGAGCACGCCGCCATGGCCCGGCTGCACAATCAACGGATTGATCTCGAACTCCCGGCAGTCAGCCGGCAGCGTCAGGAATGCCTCGCCGAAGCCCACGATGGCTGCGACTAGCGCCTTGCGGTCGGCCGGCGGCGCGCCGCGGAAACCATCGAGAAGCTTCTTCAGCCGCAGGCGATCGATGGCGCACTCCACCTGCTCCACCGTGGCCGGCAGCGTGAGGTAGGCGATATCGGCGAACAGCTCGATGAAGACGCCTCCGAAGCCGATCGCGAGCACATTGCAGAAATCGGGATTGCGCATCGCCGCCACCGAAACTTCGACGCCGCCGCGAACCATCGACTGGACCAGAAGCGGAGCGCCGGGGTCGCGCAGCGTATGGCGGATCGCGGCCGCCGCCTCGTTGACCGCCTCCGGCGTGCGGAGGTTGAGACGCAGCGCACCGGCTTCCGTCTTGTGAGCCATCGCTTCGGGCAATGCCTTTACGGCAACGGGAGATCCCAGATCGCGGCACACGTCGGATGCATCGGCCTGCGGCGCCAGGATGCGCCAGGGCACGACGGGGACACCGGCCTCGGAGAGCCAAGCCGCCATCTCGGCCCATCCGATCGGCGTCATCGAGCTCTTCGTGAGCCGTTTCCGCGCGGCGGCGGGTCCGGGCTTGGCACTGTCGCGTGCATAGAGCAGCGCGAGATAGCGGACCGCGTCGGCCGGATCGCGGGCGATGCTGATGCCCGTCGCGGCAAATTCCCGGCGCTCACTCTCCGGCAGCGCATCGGCCAGCATGCTGACGACGATGGGAAGCTGATGCTTCCTGCCGACCCCAGCCAGAACTTCGCGCCGTTCGCGCAGATCCCTCGGGCCGCGGTTGGCGAGCTGGACCAGCAGGGCCTCGGTGCGCGGTTCGCGCGCGACGATCTCCAGCGCCTCGTCCAGCATGCCCGGCTTGGACAGGAGCTGACCAGTGACGTCAGCCGGATTGCGCGCGTAGCCGAACGCCGGCAGGCATTTGGTCAGCGCCTGCACAGTATCCTCGGAGAACTCCGCAAGCGGCACGTCGTGCGCCGCGCAGAGATCGGCGGTGAGCGCGCGCGTGCCCCCCGGCACGCTGCACACCGAAATGCCGCCGCCCGACGTCGCCGACCGGCGAATCCGCCGCTGCGAGAGCAGCACCTCGCCGGCCTCCAGCAGATCGACCAGGCTTTCCACCGGCACGATGCCATGCTGCGCAAAGGCATCCCGGTAGATGGCGAACGGCGTCGCGATCTTGCCGGTGTGCGAAGCCGCCGCGATCTGCCCGATCGTGGAATTGCCGGACTTGAGGGCGACGATCGTGATGCCGGCGGCCGCCGCCCGTGCCGCGACCTCGCCGAGCCGCCCGCCGTCGCGGAATCCTTCGATGAACAGCAAGATGATCTTCACATCGGGCTGGTCGATCAAGTAGTCGACCACGTCTAGCGCGGTGACCACTGTCTCGTTGCCGACGCTGACCACGTAGCTGCAGCCGTAGCCGGAGTCCTGGAGATGCCGCGCGACCGCGCCGGACATCGCGCCGCTCTGGCTAACGATGGCGAGCGGCGCGTGATGGAGCTTGTCGCGGTTCGCTGCGGATCCGAAGGTGAGGATGGCGCGCGAGGCGATGGACCACACGCCCTCGCAGTTCGGCCCGATCAGGGCGATGTTGTGGGTTTCGCAGACATCGTGAAGCTCCGCGGCGAGACCGCGGCCGCCATCGACCTCCTCGAAACCCGAGCTCAACACAATCGCGGCGCGCGCGCCGCGCGCAGCCGAGGCGCGCAGCGCATTCGCCACGCCGGCCGCAGGCAGCATGCAGAAGGCGAGATCAAACGACCCTGGAACGTCCTCGACCCGCCGGTAGCACGGCAGATCCTCGATCGCATCGTATTTGGGATTGACGAGGAAGATATCGCCGGCGAAGCCATGCTTGCGCAGGATGCGAAGCGGCATGCCGTTGAGCTGATGTGGATTTTCCGACACGCCGATCAGTGCGATCGAACGGGGGCGGAACACCGCGTCCAGGCGGGGCGGAGCGAGAGCCGACGAGCCGACGGCCTTATCGTGGCTGATGTCGAGCACGGCCGGGCATTCTCAGCGCATGGCCAGATCGCGTGACGGCAGTCGGATCGTGGCGTCGCCGTCGCAGTTTTTCTCGCTGCGCTGGTTGGTGCCCCACCATTCGATGTGGACGAGCGCCTCGCCGTCGGCCTTGGACTTGCCGACCACCTTGCCGGTCAGCCGCGTGAGGTCGCCGACCAGGTTGGGACGGCTGACGCGGCCCGACATCTTGCGGACGAATCCCATGTCGCCACACCAGTTGGTCAGCAGATGTCCGCCCCAGTTCAGGCGCTGCCAGCCCTGGTCGTAGGCGCCCGGCATGCCGATCTCGTGAGCGATCTCGATGTCGAAATGCCCGGCGGCGGGATGGACCGGCACACCGTTGGCCGAGACATAGGTGTTGGCCGGGTGGCGGTCGCGCTCAAGGAACGCGATTTTCATGACGTTGTAGACGGTGCGTCGCCCGGCATAGAAACCGACGATATCGACCAGCGTGAGCGGCCCTTTCAGGACCTGCGGCAGCGTGTCGCCGTCTTTCACATCGTCCCAGTATCGCGGCTCGGCGCCCCGCCGCTCCTCGTTGCGGTAGCCGGCCGCAATCTCGGCGATTTCCCGCTTGGAATACTTGTGGCGTGCCGGCCCCTTGCCGTCCTTGGCCGCGAACTTGAAGCCCTGGCCGCTCTTGGCCCGCGGCACGCGGAAGATGTCGCCCTCGTAGCGCGTCACCTGCGTGCCGTTCTGGTTGACGAACTGCACCTCGCCGATCTGGTTGACGAAGCGCGGCACGTTCTTGCCTTCCTTGACCTGCACGTCGACAACTCGCGCCCTCGCGGTGATGACGTCGTTCGGCCGTACCGGATGGAAATGCTCCCAGCGGCCGCCGGCGAAGATCCACTGCACGCCCGGCAACCCCGGCGCCACGATGCCGCTGTCGATGGTGTAGAGGAAGGTCGGCGGCGCGATCGTGTTGCCCCACACGGTGCGACGGCCATAATCCGGCTCGGAGAACAGCGGATTGTCGTCGCCGACGCTGTAGTGCGCCCAGCGGCGAATGTCGTGCGCAGAGATGGGCTCGTAGCGCGACGGCATGTGCACGTCGCGGCGCAGCCACACCCCGATCAAGCTGCGCGCCTTCTCGATCGCCTCGTCGGTGAGCGCAGGCGAGGTGTCAACTTCGAGGCTCTCTAGGGTGGCGGTTTCGTTCATTCAGGCGCTCTCTTGCGAAGGCCGCGTGCCAGGGGACGCACGCTCTCCCCAGATGGTTGTACGGCCGCGGGCCGCACCGATCAGGCGCACCCTCGGCCCATTATTGAATGCAGATTTTCATGCAAAATTGGGAACGTCAAGCGTGCTGCCGCAATCGGGCCGGGGATGGCCGGAGGGACGCGGCTCAGCGGGCCAGCACGTCCAGCTGCTTGAGTTGATGGAGCAATCGCTCGCAGGCGCCGCGGATGTGGCTGCGCAGCACGCGCTGCGCCCTGGCCTTGTCGCCGGTCCGGAGCGCATCGATCAGTTCGACGTGATCCTTGTGCGATTCGATGCCTTTCACGTCGTGCAGGCCGTCGACCCGGCGCTTGAGGATCACGCGCTCGAAGATCGCGTCGAGCGTGCGGCAGAGATACTGGTTGCCCGACATGGCGGCGAGCGTCAGGTGGAACTCGCGGTCCGCCATCAGCCGGTCGCGGGTCAGATTCTGCTTGACCATGCTGTGGTAGCGTTTGTTGACCTCGACGAGCTTCCTCAAGCCATCCGCCGGCACGCCGATGTCGAACATGTGCCCGATCTGGTAGACCTCGAGCGCCTCCCGTGTTCCGTAAAGGTCGTGGGCCTCGTCGGCATCGATCTCGGCGACGAAGAAGCCGCGATTCGGAATGCGGGTGACGAAGCCTTCCTGGTAAAGCCGCTCGAGCGATTCGCGGATCGGCGTGCGGGAGACGCCGATCGTCTCCGCCAGACCCTGGTGCGTGAGCTTGTGGCCCGGACGAAACCGGTTGCTGAGGATCTGCGACTTGATGACTTCGTAGACATTTTCGTTGAGCCGACTATTGCCCTTGGCGGGAGCGGCTGCGGTCTTGGCAACACGGTTCATTCGAGCGGGCGTCCTGGCGGCGCGCGGCATCGCGCCAATGGTTCGGCGGCGGCATGTTACACGCGCAGCCGCCGTTTTTCCAATCACGGCTCGGCTCGGAATAACCGATTGCGGGATGGCATATTGCATGCAATTATTTGTCCAAAGCCATCATGAAATGGCGTCCGGGCCAGCCCCTCGGGAGGAAGCTGCAATGACCTTGATCCGCCTGCGGCCGGCGTCCGCCGCGCTCGTCTCGGTCCTCTCGCTCGCGGCGATGCTGCCGGCTCAGGCTCAGTCGTTCGCGCCGACGCGGACTGTCAAGATCGTCGTCCCCTTCCCGGCCGGCGGCGGCACCGATCTCCTGGCGCGGATGATCGCGGAGCCGCTCAGTCAGAAATGGGGACAGGCGGTCATCGTGGAGAACACTAGCGGCGCCGCATCGGGGAGCGTCGGAGCGCTCGAAGTGGCACGCGCCGCCCCGGACGGCCACACGCTGATGCTCTGCCCGCCTGGCCCGGTGGTGATGAACCAGCTCCTGTTCAAGAGCATCGGCTACGATTCGAAGGAATGGGTGCCGATCTCGGTGCTGACCAACGTTCCGTACGTGCTGTCGGTCCGCAAGGGCTTCGAGACGCCGACGCTGGCGTCGTTCGTGCAGAAAGCAAAGTCGGAGCCGGACAAGATCACTTATGCGTCGCCGGGCGTTGGCACCACCGGACATCTCGCGGTGAAGCAGCTCGAGAACCGCGCCGGCATTCGCCTCGTGACCGTGCCTTACCGCGGGCTCGCACCCGCCATCAAGGATTTCGTCGGTGGCCACGTCGATGTGCTGTTCGACGTGCTGACTACCTCGTTGCCGCTGCACACATCGGGTGAGATCAAGATCATTGCCAGCGGGGGCACGGCGCGTTCGCCCGCTCTGTCCGACATCCCGACCGTCGCCGAGTCCGGTTATCCCGGGTTCCGCGCCGTGACCTGGTACGCGATGGTGGCACCCCCCAAGACACCCGGCGACCTGGCCGACCGCATCGCCCGCGACGTCACCGAGATCGTCAAAAGCCCGGCCATGCGCGAGAAAATCGCTTCCACGCTCCGCATGGACACGATCGCCACGCCGCGTGCCGAAACCGACCGGTTCTTCGTCGACGAGACCTCGCTGTGGGCCAAGGTCGTCACGGACGCGCACATCGAAATGCAATAACCGGCACGGCACAGCGAGAAGCCAGCGATGGATCTCAAGCTCCGAGGCCGGCGCGCCCTGATCACCGGTGCATCGAAGGGCATCGGCCTCGCGATCGCCGAGGTTCTGGCCGGCGAAGGCTGCCACCTCGTGTTAGTGTCACGCACCGCCGCGGACCTCGAGGCCGCACGCCAGAAGCTTGGCCCTTCGGTACAGATGGTCACGCACGCGCTGGACATCTCGAAGAGCGCTTCGATCGACGACCTTGCCGCGAAACATCCCGACATCGACATTCTGGTCAACAATGCCGGCGCCATCCCTGCCGGCCGTATCAATGAGATCGACGAGAAGCGATGGCGTGAGGCCTGGGACCTCAAGGTGTACGGTTATGTCAACATGACGCGCGCCTTCTACGCGGCGATGAAGAAGCGTGGCGGCGGCGTCATCGTCAACATCCTCGGCGTGTCGGGCGAGCGGTTGGAATCGAGCTACATTGCGGGCTCGGCCGGCAATGCCGCGCTGATCGCCTTCACCAAGGCGATGGGATCGACCTCGCCTGCCGACAACATCCGCGTGGTCGGCGTGAGCCCCGGCCCGATCGACACCGAACGTTTGCAGACGATCATGCGAAAGCGCGCGCAGGACCGCCTGGGCCACGCCGAGCGCTGGCAGGAAATGTACAAGCCGCTACCGTTCGGGCGCGCCGGCAAGCCGGAGGAGATCGGACACATGGTGGCGTTCCTTGCCTCCGACCTGTCGGGCTACACCAGCGGCACCGTCATCACCATCGACGCGGGGGCGTCGAGTAAGGGCAACAACAGTTGACGCGACAGGGAGAGGCTCCGTGGAGAAGAAACGAGGCAAGACGAAAAAGCGACCTTCGCTCGAGGGCTTCTCGCAGGCCGGGCTTGCAACGAGGCGCAAATATCTTGGCGACAAGTGGCTCGACGCTGCGCTCGACAACATGACCGAGTTCAGCCGCGAGTGGCAGAAGCACGCCACCAATGTGGTGTGGGCCGGCTCGTGGACGCGGGGCGTGCTGGAAAAGCGGGAGCTGAGCCTGATCAACCTCGCGATGCTCGCCGCGCTCAACCGCATGGCCGAGTTCGAGCTGCACTTCCGCGTCGCAGTGACCACGACCAGGGTGCCGCTGGAGAAGCTCCGCGAGCTCCTCGACCACATCGTGGTCTATTGCGGGGCGCCAGTCGGCGTGGAAATGTTCGCGATCGCAAAGAAGATCATGGCCGAGGAAGGCATCGATCCCAACGACCTGCCTCCGGTCCGCCAGGTCGACGGCAAGAAGCGCTGAACGGCCGCAGAAACGTCATGGCTCAAGACGCGCAGAACCACGCCGGCCAAGCGGTCCGGGAGGAGGACGTCGCGTTCTACTCCGGCCCGGCGCTGCGCATGGCCGGCCGCATCTACCATCCGCCGGGGCGAGACGGCGCCCGGCTGCCGGGTGTCGTGTTCTGCCACGGCACGGGCGGCGTCAAGGAGGAGAGCCCGCCGGGCATGTCGCGGCTGCTGGCGCGCGCCGGGTATCGTGTGCTGAGCTTCGACTATCGCGGCTTCGGCGGCAGCGAAGGCTATCGCGGGCGGCTGGTCGCCGCCGAGCAGATCGAGGACGTTGCCAGCGCGGTGGAGTACTTCGCAAGCCGACCCGACATCGATCCAAAGCGTGTCGCGATCTACGGCACCAGCATGGGCGGCCGGATGGCCGCCGGCGCGCTTCTGCACACCGAGGCGGCGCGCACCGCGGTGCTGGTGGTGCCAGCGGTTTTCGCCGGCCGCCGCGAGACCGGCCCTCCGACGCCTGAGCAGATCGCGTTCCGCGAACGCGCTCAGGCGGCATTGTCTCGCAAGATCCAGACCGGCGAGATCGAGATCGTTGAGCGCAGCGAGATTATCAAGAACCCGCAAACCGCGGCCCGCTACGCGGGCAAGAGCTATCCGATGGCGCTGGAAATGGTGGTCAACCTCGGCACGGGCATCCATCCCGTGCACTGGGCGCCGTTCATCAGGCAGCCGGTGCTGGTCATCGCGATGGAGCAGGACGGGCAGGTCCCCCTCGAAGCGGTCAAGGAGTTTCACGGCAAGCTCGCGGGCCGCAAGAAGCTGCACCTGTTTGCGAGCGGCAGCCACTACTCGGTTTACGAGGAGTTGCTGCAGGACACCTTCGAGGTCACGCGGCAATGGCTCGACGCCGAACTCAAGGCGTGCTGACCCGCACCGCATCGCTGCCACGCGGCGACCGAACTGCCCGTGGCAGCGCCGTTCGGCTAGCTTGCCTTGAAAATGGGAGGATCGCAGAAATGGCCAACGCCGGCTTCCACCATGTCGTCGCGTTTCTCGCCTTGCTGTGTCCGCTCGCGGCTCAGGCGCAGAGTTATCCAGATCGGCCGGTCAAGGTGATCGTGCCCTACACACCGGGCGGCGGCACGGACACGGTCGCCCGCGCGCTCGCCCAGAAGCTTTCGGAGCGCTGGGGCCAGCCGGTGGTGGTCGACAACCGTCCGGGCGCCGGCACCACGCTCGGCACGGATGCCGTCGCGAAGTCCACGCCGGACGGCTACACGCTGCTGTTTTCCGACAGTTCGTCGTTCGTCATCAATCCGCACATCTATGCCAAGCTGCCGTTCGATCCGCTCAAGGACATCGAGCCGGTTTCGCTCGCGGTTCAGCTCGCCCGTTCTTGCAGTCGCCAACGAAGCGCCGGTCAAGACGGTGGCCGACATCGTCAGGTATGCCAAGGCCAACCCCGGCAAGCTGACCTACGCGAGCCCGGGGGTCGGATCGTACACCCACGTCGCGTTCGAATACCTGAAGCATCTGGCCGGCATCGACATGCTGCACGTCCCGTATCGCGGAACGACGCCGGCGATGACCGACCTGCTGGCCGGCCGCGTCGACATGTATCTCGTCACCTACTCGGTGTTCGACGCCTACGAGAAGGACGGCAAGCTAAAGATCGTCGCAACGGCCAACGAGCAACGGCTGCCGCAACGTCCCGACCTGCCGACCATCGGCGAGACGGTGAACGGCTATAGCATCAGCGTGTGGTTCGGCTTCGCGGCACCGGCCGGCGCGCCGGCGGCGGTTCTCGACAAGCTCCACAACGGCGTCGCGGAGGTACTGCGGCAGCCGCAGTTCGAGGCGACGTTCATCAAGCCGCAAGCCTATATCGCCGGCACTGCGAGCCGCGCGGACTTCGTCGCCCAGGTGAAGCGGAGTATGCGAAGTGGGGCGAGCTGGTGAAGATTTCAGGCGTTAAGCCGCAGTAGTGCCGTCATTTCCGCCCGGAGCATCCCATGCGCTTTGTCGATCTCAGCGTCACCATCCGAAATGAATCGTTTGAGCCTGGTGGCCCGGAAATTTCCCGCCTGACGCACGCAGAAGCTGCGCGGCGCCGCGCAGCGGATTTCAATTTCCTGCCGAGCGGCTATCCGGACGGGATGGCGCTGGCGCACGAGCGAGTGTCGCTGTCGTCGCACGGCGGTACGCATGTCGACGCGCCGTTGCATTACGGGCCGCTGTGCGAGTTCTGCGGGTTCAAGCCCTCGTGCAAAGGACTCGGATCCGCAGTATAATTGTTCGGCAATGGGGGAGGGAGTACCGGCGATGCATCAGTGCACGCAACCCTAGCAACGGAGGTCCCCCATGAAAGTCAAAGAGGCGATGCACAAAGGCGTTGATTGGGTCAGTCCGGACACGCCTGTGACCGAGCTCGCGAAATTGATGTGCGATCATGATATAGGCGCCGTACCCATTGGAGAGAACGATCAGCTGATTGGGATGGTGACGGATCGCGACATCGTCTGCCGAGGGTTGGCGGATGACAGTTTCGATGCCCGCCGCGCGACAGCACGCAGTGTAATGACCCCTGGGATTCATTGCTGCCGGGAGGACGATGACCTCGCCAAGGCGGTGCGGCACATGGAGGAGCTCAAAGTCCGCAGGTTACCGGTGATAAGTAAGAGCAAGCGAATGGTCGGCATCCTCAGTTTGGGCGATGTCAGCCATTCGGCACCCGGCGACCTGCTGACCGAATGTGTAAAGAGCGTTTCGGACCATCATCGCTGAGACACCTGCGATGCCATTCGCGTGCGAGACTTGTGCCGCCGGGCAGGTTGCAGGCCTTTAGAGGCGCGCGCCCTTGTCCACCTACCGGTCTCCGCAGAGACCGGTAGGGCTGGACAAGGCTCGCCAAATTCGCGGGAATTCGGCGCTGTTGGGAAATCCAGGCGTTCGCGGGACTGCGTGGTGGCGGATGCAGTCGATGTCGAACCCGTCTCCAAGTCACTATTCCCTGCTAACTACTGTTTTGCAGGGAAATATCCGCAAAACAACGGTTTTCGCAGAATTCTCGTCGTCAAACGCGCAGCAACTCCAATGCATTGCAGCTAGAATTCCCTACTTGTCGGAGCAGGGAATTTTTTTGGGCTGGCAGGGGCTGCAGGGAAATCTTAGCGTAACCGTCGTAACCGTCCATTTCTCACACACTTGTTTCACGGCTGGCGGACGCGATCTGTTCTCGCCCTCGATTTGCAAATGAGGAGAGCGAGATGGCGGACGAGCACCGACCCCGGCAGCGTTACGGCGAGGCGTTCTGGCGGGCGCATCATGAGGCGTGGAAGCGTAGCGACTTGAATCAGCGGGAGTATTGCGAGGCGCAGGGCATCCCGCTGAAGGCGTTCGGCAACTGGCGGGCGATGTTCAAGGCCGAGCCACAGCCGCCCGAGCGCAAGCTGCTCTATCGGCGCCGAGGCCTAAGTCACAGCCTTAGTCACACCCTTAGTCACACCCTAAGTCATGTGACTTATCCCTCCTCGTTGTCGGAGGGTCCCGATCGTTCCGCCGCCGCGCGACGGTCATCGGCGGCGGTTCAGCGACGCGGACAAGCGCCGGATCCTCGAAGAGGCCGCGCAGCCCGGTGCAAGCGTCGCCGAGATGGCGCGCCGCTATGGCATCGACCGCCGCGTCCTCTGCCGATGGAAGCAGGAGCTGGCAGCCCCACCGGTGTTCGTCACGGTGCAGGTCACCGACCCAGCCTCGACCAATGCGGCGCCATCCGCTGAGGGGGCCTCGTCATGACGACCTGCTTCCTCCAAACGTGAAGGTGCACCTGGCCCTGGGCTACATCGACATGCGCAAGGGCATCGATGGCCTCGCCATGCTGGTGCAGGGCGTGCTGCATCAAGACCTGTGTGTGCCGAAAACTGAGATTCGGCAATAGTGGTGATGAAGGCCGCCGAGAACGGGTCTGCATCTGATTGCGCCGATGCTCTGAATAGCCCGATGGACCGGACTATCCTGGTTCAGAGCCCGATGGGTACGCACGCCGCTGTAATAGGCGGCATACTCTCCAAGGGTCCAGCGCAGGTGAGCCTCTCCGAACACCATCAGGTGGTCAACACATTCCCATCGGATTGTGCCGATCAGTCTCTCCGCATACCCGTTTTGCCATGGTGATCCGGGCGCAATCGGCCTGTCCCGAATGCCCATGGCGCGGAGCCGACGCTTGATGGCAGCACCATAAATCCCATCTTGGTCTCGGATTAGATAGCGTGGGGCTTCATTCCACGGAAAGGCTTCGGTGATCTGCTGCGCGATCCATTCCGCCGTTGGATGTCTTGTCACATTTATCCAGGCAAGCTCCCGCCGAGCCAGCCGAACAATCACCAGAACATAGAGCTGAACAAAGCTGATGGTTGGAACCACAAACAGATCCATCGCCGCGATCTGCGGCGCATGGTTGCGCAGGAACGTACCCCAACTCTGACCGCGCGGCTTGTCTCGCTTGGCCATGTATTTGGCGATCGTCGACTGCGCCACCGTAAACCCCAGCTTGAGGAGCTCGCCCTGAATGCGCGGGGCGCCCCAAATCAGGTTCTCAACGCTCATCTGCCGGATCAAGGTGCGCAGCTCCGCACTGACCGGCGGTCGCCCTCCCCGTATCCGCGATTTCCAGCGCCAGTAACGGCGAAAACCCGCCCGATGCCAGCGGACGACCGTTTCAGGCTGGACAATCGTCATCGCCTTGAGGACCGACGGAAATAATCGACACAGCAGAATAAAGAACAGGCGATCGCCGTTGGTGAATTCGATCCGGCCACGCAGCTTTCGCTGCAGTACGGCCACCTGACGTCGAAGTGCAGCGTTTTCCGCCTCAAGCCGGCCGTATGGCTTGAGCGGCGAGATCAGCAGGTCGAGAAATAGGAATAGCAGTGGGACCATCAATCAGCATGGTCGTGTGATTCCGTCGCCAGATCAATACGGACGACGTTTTCGGCACACACAGGCGGCAACTTGATAGGGTGCGGCCCGCTGGCATCTCAGTGACGAAGGCCGCCCACAGTGCTTTGTTGCGGTCAAGCAGATGGCGCGCCACCAGAGCCGCATCGGCGCGAGCGTGACCGCAACGCCCGGTCGAACGTTCCCGGTCTCATTTGTCCGAACCATTGCGCAGCCAACCAAGCCTGACCAAGCGACCGGAAGCGGAGCTACCGGCTGTGATCCCGTGCTTCGCGGCATCTGCCGCGCGGTGGTTTACTGCATGACCACGATGAAATCCGTTCCTTTTCCGGTCTCTTTGCTGATGCCGTGATCGGATACAATCAGCGAAGAGCCCGGCGTCACTCGTTCAGCGATGCGCTCGACCACATCCTGAGCTATTTCGATGCGATCGAGAGCAGCGTTTGCCTTGTCGGGCGATGATGACGTTGGGCTGGTTTCCGCAATCTGGTGGTCAGGCACATGTCCGCTGGAGCCCCGGAGCGTGCGACGAGTGTTCTCCGGCATCGACACGACGGTCCAGCGAAGCGCAGCATCCTCTTCCTGGAATTTCATTACGGTGAACACATGCGTTCCCAGCGGCTCCTCCGGGTCCCGGATCACGACCGGGCTATCGAACAGGGGCGTGGAGCCCCGACGCACGAAGAGCCTGCGCAACTTGCGGCTGACGAAAACCGAGATCGGACCGATATTGGGAGGTACGACCGCTGTCCAAGTGGAGCCTGGAGCCTGGGAAGCGGTGACGTGCTGCGCGCCGGTATCCGGTGGTGACGAGTGCTGCACCGCCGCGGCCATCATCATGGCGTTATCCGCACTGGCAACCGAAGACCCGAGCGGACCGGAAAGCGCTTTCGGCTTCGCGGCAAAAAGGCGTGGATGGGCGATCTCGATCGGGCGGGTATCGTGGGACGCGATGATGATCCGGGTGCCGCGCCTAGTGAGCTGCCACAATCGAACGGCAAAGTCTGTCTTGAGGCGAATACAGCCGTGTGATGCCGGATACCCGGGCAATACACCGGCATGCAGCGCTATTCCGGACCAAGTAAGGCGCTGCATATAGGGCATCGGGGCAGCGCTGTACAGATTTGAGCGGTGCCATCGCTTCTTACCGATAACGCTGAAGACGCCCATGGGAGTCGGATGACGCGGCTCGCCGGTCGAAACCGAAGAGCGTGCGATCAGCGCGCCATTGTCATAGACCGCGATCCGCTGATCTTCGATCGAGACGACGATCTGGAGCGGCCCGTTCGGCGTTTGCCGGGCCTGCTCTTTCTCCGCCGATTGAGGCTTTTTGTGCCGGTGCTGGTGTTTATGCCGCACCGGGGCATGTTGGCTCCACCAAGCTCCGTAATGCGGCCGGAACAGGAATTGAGCGTCCGCGGTGTCTGCAGGTACGATGCAAATGGCAAGTGCCGCCAGGATCATCGCGCGGATCGCTTGCACATTCGATTCAGACATTCAACGCTCACAACTGCCCGAGGTGTCACGTTGGCCTGCGTGCTTGCTCATCGCGAGGACGCCGGGGCTGATGAAGATCGCACGCTCGCCCGCCGCCGATATCGGGAGATGTGTTCTCGATGCCGGGTTAGATGCTTCCCACACTCAGCGATCTTACTTTGCTGCGCGTTTCATCATCCCCTGATTGTCACCCACTGCTACTGGGCGGCGCCTGTCCGTTGCCAATCTCGCGAGTTTTGCCTTCGCTCCGCCGCGCTTAGCGGCAAACTCCTTGCCATCGATCGGCCCGACATGCGGCGGGTCTCGATCAAGGTACGGGCGCCCGATCCCGAGCTCATTCTCGCGCGCATCGATCCACTTCCACAGCTCTTGGCTCGAAGCGTATCGCTCCATACGGGTCGCGCCCTTGACGCTCACGAGGTCGGCCGCAAGCCCGTGGCCGTAGCCGCCGCGGCGGCTGCCGCCATGGTACGAGCTATCGCTCGCAGCTACGTTGCCGCTTGCGATCGACTGGCGGTAATCATCGCGGAATGCGCTGGTTATGCCCGGCACGAGGCCAGCGTCCTCCATTGCACGAAGCGCGTGGTAGAGCTTCAGCTTGAAGCGACGGTCCATGCCTCCGATCACATAGTCCTTGACCGACATGCCGGCTCTTTGCGCCGCTATCGGGTCCTTCCACGTGAAGTCCCCGACGACGTACTTCGTAACGGTTTTGATGACGGTCCGCGTTTTGCCCTTCTCCTTGACCGTCGTCTTGATTCGCTCCGTCACCTTGTTCGTGTCGACTTTGGGCGCCCGTTCGTAGAGCGACCAGAGGTACTCGTCGATGCAGATTTCAGCCACGAGGCATTCGTCGGGCGTTTCAACCGGGCGCACGGCCGGCTTCGGGGCTTCCTTCATCGGGTCAGACGTGAACGACGTGAACAGGGACACGAGCCGCACGGGCGGAAGCTTCTCACGAGGATCAGGCAAAGCGGCACCGACGCTCGCTATCTCGGCGACAGGGGGCGCTGACGCCACAACATTGTTTTGCACTGGATCAGGCGCACTCGCCGACGCGATCCGCATCGGCGGCAGCCCCTCACGAGGGTCAGGCAAAACGGCGTCGACAATCCCCCTATCGGGAACGGAGACAACATCGACACCGCCCTTGGCAATTACGGTCGCTCGCGGTGTGTCGACCTCGATCGGCGCTCCGCCGTTTCCGATGCCGGGCAAACCTAGGCCACCTAGTTGAGTAGCGCCCCAACCGGTGAGAACGAGCGTTCCGCACAACACCGCCAATGCGGCGTATCGCTGCTGGCTCATCACCTTCCCCGACCGTCTGGTCCAAGGCTCACGTCGAGCCAGGTGGACAGGAACCAAGCGAAGCTGATTCTCGGATCAAAATGTGATCACCCGCGGGCCGAAAACTGCAGGCTGTCATCTTTTTCCAAATGTGTTGCCGAGAAACAACTCGGGCCTCAGAACATGGTTAAGTCCTTAGCTTCCTGCGGAAATTGAACGCATTGCTGGCTTGGTTTGCTGCGCGGTGGCTCGCCGGAGCTTCCGGACGCCGTGGCTGCGCCGCGGGAATTGACCGCCCGGAAGGGGTCCTGACAAGTCCAACCATCGACTTCCATGTAGCGTCGGTTCTTAGGGCACAAAGCCGACAAAAACAACGTCCGCTCTAATGTCTGCTTCTTGGGGGTAGACCGGACATGGCCGGAAAGGGCCGTGGTGTCGGCTAATTATCCAAAGCGGAGATGCCGCGTCTTACCTACGCTGGAAAAAAGAGAAGAAGCCATCGTCGTCCACAACGCGGACTTCGGCCGGCTTGCGCGTGATGAAGCCGCCCTGGGGCTGATTGCTGAGCACCGCGACAAACTCGGTGCGATAGTTGGTCTCCTGCTCAGCGGCTCGTCCGAGATGATGATCGAGGATCGCGGCAATGCGGTCGGCGCGATGCGATCGAGCACGTCCTGCGGGATGGTGATGCGGTCGAGCGCGCCCTTGGCGTCGTCCCCGTCGTCGATCGTCACCGCAGACCAGCGAAGGCCGGCGTCGTTGCGCGCCATCGCGGTGAACACATGCGTGCCGATCCGCTTCTCGGGATTGCGGATCGTGACCGGAACCTCAATGCTCGAATCGAACACTTCGCCTCCGTCCGGCCACGGCTTGTGCGTGTTGCGCCGCACGTAAAGCTTCTGCGTCGCGCGGCTGATGTAGATCGAGACCGGCACGAGCGCGAGTTTCGCATCGAGCGCAGCCTTTGCGGTGGCGGCCTTCCTGGCCTCGGCCGCCTTGACGGCGTCCTTTGGCGGCGGCGGCGTCGGGCTTCGACTTCGCATCGGCCGTTGCGGTGTCGAGCTGCTTCCCCGCTTCCTCGGCCCTGGAAGCGGCCTTCTGCCTCCGCTCCTCGGCCTGCGCCTTCGCCTGGTCCGTTTTTGCGGCGGCGAGCTGCCTTGTCGGCGGACGCGAGCTCGGCCTCGGCGCGCGTCTTGAGCGATGTCAGCTTGCGCAGCGACGCCGTGAGCGATGCTGTCTCGCGCGCCGCTGCCGCGGCAGCTTTCTTGGCCGCGTCAACGGCCTTGGCGGCCTCCGCAGCCTCGCGGGCGAGCGTTTCGGCTCGCGCCGGAGCAGCCGCGACGGCATTCGCGCTCGGCATGAATAGCGCCGGGTGGAAAAACTCGACCGGGGCCGCGTCGTTCGGCGAGATGATCACCCGCATCCCGATCCGCGTCTTTCCGAACAGCTTTTCCGCAAAGCCGAAGGGCATCCGCACGCAGCCGTGCGAGGCCGCATATCCGGGCAGCGGCCCACCGTGCAGCGCGATGCCGTTCCAGGTGATGCGCTGCATGTGCGGCATCCAGGCATCGTCATACATGTTCGAGCGGTGGTCCTCTTTCTTCTCGACGAGGGCGAAGACGCCGGCTGGCGTCTCGCGTCCCTTGGTGCCGGTCGACACCGGCGCGCGCAGGATCCAGCCGTCGGCGTCGTAGAAAGTGACCTGCTGGGACTTGATCGATACGATCGCCATGACCGGCTCACCGGCATCGCGCGGCGCCGCCTCCTCTTTGGGTGGTGGCGCGGGGCGCGCCTGTCTCGGCGCGGCGTCGGCATTCAGCGCCGTCAGTGCGACCACCGCCGCGAGCGTCACACCTGGCGGGAGATTTCCAGCGCCCCATCTCCACGGCGGATTGCGCCATCGCAAATCGATTTGCCATGCCACTCTCGGTTGAAATGCCTGTCAGCGGTTGCGTCGATCAAGTGTGAAATTGCCGCGTTTTGGCGCCGCCACTTCGCTTTTTAGGGATTATCGGCACGAGAACTTGAGATTTTCCCATCGGGAAGAGGTAAGCGCAACTCTGAGAGGGGCTGTCCCTGTCGCAAATTGAACCCGGTTGGCGTGACGCAGAGAATCGGGCGACTTTGCGCTGATGTTGGACCTCATCAGGCTGATCTGGGCATTCGCCTTCGACCTGTTCCGGTCGCGAGCGGCGCTGGAAGCAGAGGTTCTGGTACTGCGACAACAGATCGTCGTGCTGCGCCGAGGTAGACCAGCCCGCGTGCCATTTCATGAGGCACAGCCGGCGGCGGATGCTGTGGCTTGGTATTCCGGCTCATCCGACAGCAGAGTGGCCTGGGAGCCAACACCCGACCATCTGATCCGTGATCGAGATGCCTACGGCGAGGTATTCGTTCGTCGCGTGCGATCCCTGGGCATCCGCGACCAACCCATCTCCCCGAAATCGCCTTGGCAGAATGGCTATGCGGAGCGATTGATCGGCTCGATCCGAAGGGAATGCCTCGACCACATCGTGGTCGTCGGCGAGCGGCACTTGCGGCACGTCCTGTTGTCTTACATGGAATACTACAACAAGGTTTAAGAACGCCCACGAGACCGTTTTCCGAGAAGTGCTTTATCATTGGCATCCGTGGTTTGGGATGCGAGTGGCGATTCACGAGGCGGTCTACAAGGCCGATGATGTCGTCTTCCGCTGCACGTTCAGCGGGTCAGCCGCGGACCGGTGGCTGGAAGTGCCAGCCTGGATGTTCGACCGGGCGAGATGCCTCGATCCGACGCGGCTGATCGCATCGCCTTTTGTCAGCATGGATGCGCTGTCGGCGCTGTCCGATCTTTTGCGGCAGGCATTGAAGGCACCGCTGCCGTCATCGAATGCGCTGCATTCTGGCGCATCCAGATCCTCTCACGACCAGAATCGGGGAGAGGCCCATGACCATGCGAAGCCCGGTAGGACCGCCAGCGATGCCGGCCGAACGGCGAAGGCTTCAGCAAGGCGATCGTTGCCGGCAGATCGACCTATTCGGCGGCGTAACGCCGGCGCAGACGCCGGTATGGCAGGACCTGCCGAAGGAGACGCGGGATACGCTGACCGGCCTGATGGCGCGGCTGATCCTAGAGCACGCTCGGATCAGCAGCCCGGCCGTACAGACGGAGGCCGGCGATGATCGCTGACAAGGTCCGGCCGCACCATCTGGAGCGCAAGGCGCTACTTTATGTGCGGCAATCCTCGGCTCATCAGGTGCTGCACAACCGCGAGAGCAGCGCGCTTCAGTACGCCATGCGGGACCGCCTGACGGCGCTCGGCTGGTCGGAGATCGAGGTCATTGATGACGATCTTGGCCGCTCCGCCGCTGGCGGCGTGCAGCGTGCCGGCTTCGAGCGCATGGTGGCCGAAGTCTACCTCGGCAAGGTCGGCGCCGTCTGCGCACGCGAGGTCTCGCGCTTCGCCCGCAACAGCCGGGACTGGCAACAGCTGATTGAGATGTGTCGCGTGGTCGACACCGTGCTGGTCGATCAGGAGACGATCTATGCGCCGAGACAGGGCAATGACCGGCTACTCCTGGGCTTGAAGGGCAGCCTCAACGAATACGAGCTCGATCTCCTACGCCAGCGCTCGCTGTCCGCCCGCTACGAGAAGGCGCGCCGAGGGGAGCTTGTCGTCAGCGCGCCGGTAGGCTTCGTGAAGGCCGGCGACCGCTATGAGAAGGATCCAGACCGGCGTGTGCAGGAGGCGATCACGCTGGTCTTCGACAAGGTGCAGGAGCTCGGCAGCGCACGGCAGGCGCTGTGCTGGTTCCATGAGCACGATCTCGATCTGCCGGTGAAGCAGAACAACGGGGACACGACCTGGCGGCGTCCCAACTACGCCACCATCCACCGGATGATCGACAACCCGATCTACGGCGGGGCCTATGCTTATGGTAAGACTGCCACAGCATCGGGATACAGCGCCGATGGCGTCGGCGTGAAGATCCGTCGCAAGGCGCGGACTGATTGGCTGGCGCTGATGCCGAATGCGCACGAAGGATACGTAAGCTGGGAGAAGGCGGAAGCGATTCGCAAAATGGTCAGCAGCAACGTTCCCACCGGCCGGCATCACGGCGCGCCCAAGCATGGCGACGCGCTCCTCGCCGGGCTGATCCGCTGCAAGCGCTGCGGGCGCAAGCTGACGCTGAAGTACACAGGCGCCAAGCATGGCATCCCGCGCTACAGCTGCAGCCGAGCCTGGATGGACAATGGCGCCCCTCACTGCATCGCCTTCGGCGGTCTGCGTGTTGACGACGCTGTCGAGAATGCATTGCTGACCGTGGTTGGTCCCGGCGCGATCGCCGCCGCCACAGTCGCCGAGAAGGAGGCCGGCCAGCGGCGGGATCAGGCACGCGAGGCCCTTAGCCGCGACCTCGAAGCGACGCGCTACGCCGCTGACCGCGCTTTCCGGCAATACGATGCTTCCGATCCAGCCAATCGGCTGGTCGCGGGCGAACTGGAGGCGCGCTGGAACAGGGCGCTCACGCATGTGGCGGAGGTCGAAGCCAGGATCGCGGCGCATGATACAGTCATGCCCGTTGCCGCCATCGATCCTCTCGCGCTCGGTCTGCTAGCGTCGAACCTCAAGACCGTCTGGTCTGCACCAACGACCGATGCGCGGCTGAAGAAGCGCATCGTGCGCACCATCATCCATGAGGTCGTGGCGGATATCGACGACGCAGCCGCTGAGATCGTTCTCGTCGTTCACTGGATTGGCGGCGTGCACAGCGAGATGCGCCTGCCCAGGCGTCGCCGCGGTCAACGGAACGCCACATCCGCCGATGTGACCACTGCCGTACGCCAGCTCGTGCTTATCGCCAATGACGACCTGATCGCCGGTGTCCTCAACCGCAATGGCCTGAAGACCGGCAATGGCAACCGATGGACCCGCGAGCGTGTGACATCGATGCGATCGAACTATCGTATCCCGGTGTTCAAGCCCGTCGAGGACGGAATAGAGCCATGGCTCAACCTGAGTAACGCGGCAAAGCTATTGCAGATTGCGCCCAAGACGCTGCGGCTTGCCGCGGAAGCCGGAGAGATCGAGGCAATCCATCCTCTCCCGGACGGACCGTGGATCTTCGCCCGCACCGTGCTCACGACATCGGCCGCCCGATCAATCACCGAACGGGCACGACAGAACCCGAGATACCCCGCGGGATCGCATCCAGGCCAACAAAACCTCTTCTCTTCAATCACATAGCAAGATGGGTGTTCTGATGCGCGATTGTACAACGGCGCGCGCACTCATCTATCGTTATGCAAGGACTCGCCGATCGCACTTGCCGTCCAAGCAGTCGGATGCGTCTGCGCACAGCCAGTTCTCGGTGGGCTGCACCACCAATACGCTCGGATTTGATTTGCGACAGGGACAGCACCCGAAGTGCGGCGTTCACCGAGATCATTTGCGACCCGAAGTCGTGCACCATGGCGACCGCGACGAAATCCTTGGCGGGGTCGTAGGGGAGCGACTTGAAGGTGACCGGATTGGTTGCAAGCCCCGATGTGTTGGTGAACACGGATGTGTAGACGACTGGCGCGGCGCGCACGACGTTCTGACCGGCGATCACGCCGGTGGCGCCGGCTCCACGACCACCGGTTGACCGAGACCGCGCGTCACGCTGTCGGCCATCAACCGGGCGATCACGACTGTGGCGTTGCCGGCTCCGGTCGGCACGATCAGCCTTATCGGGCGGCCCGGCCAGTTTCTGCCAGCAACGCCAGCACCAGCAATCCTATCAGGATCGACACTCCGACCCTGCCGCCTCTTCCACAACATGGTTCTATCAAGTTACCATTCGTTTCGCCACAGTGGGCGGCGTCGCGCCGTGCAAGGTTTCATAGCATTCAGCCGGGTTTCGGTCATGATGTTACGATTGTCGCTGCTGGCCATCGTCGCGCTGATAGTGGCGCTGTTGCAATCGGCGCTGCCGTCGCAGGCGCAGACCGAGCCGCCGGCCCCGGTCTGGCCGCAGCGCCCGGTCAAGTTCATCGTGCCGCTCGGGGCGGGGTCCGGCGTCGATATCACAGCGCGCTTGCTCACCGGCAAGCTGTCGGCCCGCTGGGGCAAGCCAGTGGTGATCGAGAACCGCCCCGGCGGCGATGGCATTGTCGCGCTCAGCGCCTTCACCAGCGCGCGCGACGACCATACCTTGCTGTTCAGCCCATCCTCGGCATTTGCGGCGCATCGTTTCCTCTATGAGAAGCTGCCTTACGACCCGCGCGATCTGGTTCCGATCGCCCGGGTGACCAGCACGCTGGTCGGCATCAGCGTGACATCGTCGCTGAATGTCAAAACGCTGCCGGAGCTGGTGGCGATGGCCCGCGCCGAGCCCGGCAAGCTCAACTGGGCCGGCATCACCGGCTCGATGGATTTGGTGTTTTCCGGCTTCCTGCACAGCGCCGGCATCAACATCAACAAGATCCCCTATCGCGACGGCGTCCAAGCCCTCAACGATCTCGCCGAGGGCCGCATCCAGGTTTATCTCACTGCGCTCGCCGTGGCCCGGCCCCAGCTCGAAGCCGGCAAGGTGCGGATGATCGCAGTCGCCAACCAGGAGCGGGCGCCCTCGATGCCGAACCTGCAGACCGCCATCGAGGCCGGCTATCCGGAGGCAACGTTCGACGGTCTGGTCGGCGTGTTCGGCCTGCGCGACGTTACGACGGAGGCGAACAGCCGGGTCGGGGCGGATGTGCTGGCGGTGCTCGCCGATCCGGCCGTGGTGGCGCAGCTCGAGACCGCGAGCCAATTAGTCAGGCCCGGCGACGCCAAAGAGTTTGCCGACGCGCTGGAAAAACAGCGCTCGGTGATTGGCGCCGCCGCCGCCAATCTTGGGGTCAAGCCGCGCTAGCGCCGGAGCACGCCAATGAGACAGGCTCGACGCGTGGCCATTGTCGGGGCAGGTCTGGGCGGCCTCGCTGCGGCCATCGCGCTACGCCAGCAAGGCTTCGACGTCGAAATCTACGAGCAGGCGTCCGAGCTTGCCGAGTTCGGCGCCGGCATCAATATCAGCCCGAACTCGGTGAAATTCTTCCGCGCCGTGGGCCTTGCCGAGAAGCTCCATGCGGTCGCCACCGAGCCGGAGGGGCTGACCTGGCGCGACTGGGATTCCGGCGAGATTCACAACTGCCTGCCGTTCGGCGATTTCGAGACGCGCTATGGCGCCAAATACTATGTCGTCCACCGCAGTGATCTGCATCGCCTGCTGTCGGAGGCGGTGCCGGCGGACACCATCCATCTCGGCAAGCGCTGCACTGCGGTCGAAACCCGCAACGGCAAGGTCGGCCTGACCTTCACCGACGGCAGCAGCACCGAGGCGGACGTGGCGATCGGCGCCGACGGCATCCGCTCGGCGGTGCGCGCTTGCCTATTCGGCGGCGAGGGCCCGCACTACGCCGGCACCATGTGTTGGCGCGCGTTGGCGCCGGTCAGCGTGCTGCCTAAAGACTACCACGACCGCTACGTCAATCAGTGGTCCGGCGAGGGCGGCTTCGTCGTCAGCTACCGCATCCGGCAGGGCATCTTCATCAATTTCGTCTGTGTCCGCCAACAGCCTGGCTGGACCGAGCAGTCGTGGTCGGTGCCAAGCAATGTTGAGGAGATGCTGGCCGCCTTTCCGAAGGTTGGCGAAAAGCTCCATCGCATGATGGCGGCGGCAACCGCGTGCTCGAAATGGGGCCAGTTCACCGGCGAGCATGCGGCGCAGTGGACGCGCGATCGCGTCACGCTTTTGGGTGACTCCGCCCACGCCATGCTGGCGACGTTCGGGCAGGGCGCCAACATAGCGTTCGAGGACGCCTACGTGCTGGCGCAATGGCTGCGCTCGAGCGATGACGACGCGCCGGCGGCGCTGAACGGCTACGAGGCGGTGCGAAAGCCCCGCGCGACCCGCATCCAGAAGCTTTCGCGCACCGAGGTGCGCTTCAAGAAGCAGCACAACGCTTGGGAACGGCTGCACCGGGAAGCAGTATTTCTTAGCCGCCACGGCTCGACTACGGGCGGCGTCTATCGCTGGATCTTCGGCTTTGATCCGGTCACGCAGTGGCGCGGCTGATAAGGGGCGTGTCCGTCCCTATGCTCCGTCGCCGGAGCGTCATTGCGGCTGGATGTCGAGTTCTGGCCGCCCAGCGCCGCAGTGCGCCTGCTCGCTTGCGATATGCGCGGTGGTCAATTGCGGGGCACCTGCGCCGCTGGTGGCGGTGGTGGCAGTCGTTCGTGCCAATGCTCAATTTATGACAGGCACCCCCTCGATAGAGCGCCCAGTCGAGCTGTGAAAAGGTCAGCCGGTAGCGATTGTAGCCTCGAGGCCTGAGAGCTATTGCGGCTTCGTGAGGTTGGGCAGCACGGTGACCATGCCTGGGAAGATCACGAGGATGACCATCCCGAGCACGATCAACCAGACGAATGGCCAGGAAGCACGATAGATCTCGGTTGTCGGCAGGGTTGGCGCGGCGCTCTTGAGCGCGAATAGCACGTAGCCGAACGGCGGCGTGAGTCCTCCCACGGTCGCGACGATGAGGAACAAGGTCCAGAACCAGATTGGATCGAATGCGTATAGCTTAAGCAGCGGTTGGTAAATTGGGATCAGCACAAGCATCAATGCGAGCTGGTCAAGAAACATGAATAGAACGAAGGGCAGCGCCATCATCAAGAACAACATGGCGGTTGGGGAGAGATTGGCCTGTGCCACCAACTCGGCAATGGCGCGCGTCGCGCCCGTGAAAGTGAGAAGCTGACTGAACATTACGGCGCAGCACATGATGACGAGCAGCAGTCCGGAAACCGTCACTGTGGCAGTGAGAGATTCCCAGACCATCCGAGCCGACAATCGGCCGTAGATCAGTGAAACAACGATGGCGCCAAACACTCCGGTCGCAGCCGCTTCGGTTGGCGTCGCAACGCCAAACATGATCAGTCCCATCACCATGAGGAAGACAAAGGCGCACGGGAGCAGACGGAGCAGCGCGACAAAGGCGTTGGTGGTCGACTTGCCCTCGGCGGCTTCGGTCGAAAGCTCAGGCGCCAGTGACGGATCCCGCCACACGCGGTAGAGCGCGTAGATCAGGAATAGGCACATCAACATCAACCCGGGAATAATGCCGGCAATCAGCAGCGATGCGGTGGAAATCTCGGCCAGCGTCGCGATCAGGATGGCGAGCACGCTCGGCGGGATGATCGGGTCCAGGCACGCTCCGGCAAGGATCACCCCCGCCGATAGCCGCGCGTTGTAGCCGCGCCGCAGCATCTCGGGCAGGAGCGAGCGTCCGAGCAAACCCGCGACCGCCATGGCAGCGCCCGACAGGGCGCCAAGAATGGCGGATAGCAGGATGCACAGGACGTACTGACGGCCTCGGATACGGCCGATCAGTCGATCGAGCGAGTCGAAGACCGCTTCCATCGCTCCTGAACGGAACAAGATCTCGCCCATGACGATGAACAGTGGCACGGTCGCGAGCGCGGTGATCGTCGCAGTGGTGTAGATGCTGTTGGCGAACAGACCAAAGCCCGCGGGTCCCATCAGGAGCAAAATGCCGGCGACGTTCAGGATGAGGAATGCGATGAACACCGGAATGCCGAGAAAGAGCAGCGCCAGCAGCATCCCAATTCCGCTCGATAGCGCGACCCACCATGTCATGGCATGAAGCTCGCGTCACTCGTGTGCGGCTCGTCGCAGATGAGATCGCGAAGCAGGTACAGTCCCGAGCTGAGCATCGCGTAGGGAATAAAGATCGACACGGACCATTTCGGCACCGGATAGGCCGAGATCGTGTCGATGCCCAGCCGAAACTGATCGAGCGTTGCGTTTCCGGTGAACCAGGCGGCCATCAGGCACGCGCCGGCGCCAGCCGCCCGGATGACGCGACTGAGCATGAGGGCATGGTCCGCCTGCAGCCGGTCCAGCAGAAGATTGATCGAGACATGCGCGCGCCGGCGGGTCAGCTCCGGAACTGCGAGGAAGATCGCGGCGCATAGCATGTAGGCGACAAGGGCGTTGGCCCAGCTCGTCGGTGCGGCGAAGAAATAACGCGCCGCCACCTCGTAGCAGAACGCAACGACAATACCGCCGAGCACACAAGCCGCGAGGGTGAAGCCCGCCGATGTCACCGCGTCATGCAACCTGGCGAGCTTTGGCAGCAGCGAGCGCATGACGCACGTACGGCTTTTTGGCGCTAGTTTGTCAGGCCCTTGCTCTTGAGCAGTGCGTGTAGATCCTTTGCCTCCTGTCCGCTCTTTTTCTCCGCCATATCCCATTGCGCCGCGGCCCACGCGGCCTGGAGCTTCGATTTTTGTTCGGTCCCCATTTCGGTGATCTGCATGCCGCGCTTGATCAGCTCGGCTTGCTCTTCCTGGCACATGCGATCGTATTCCTGATGCCAGATCTCTTCGGCCTTGCGAGCCTCCGCCGTGATCACCGCGCGCTCGGCGTCGGTCAGTTTGTTCCAGGCGTTGAGATTCATCAGGAACAGGTAGGTGCTGTAGCCAAAGCCCGGCCGGAGCATGTACTTGGCGACTTCGTACCAGCGCATGCCGAGAACGCCGGCGGCCGGCCACGCCGCGCCGTCCACGACGCCCTTCTCAAGCGCGGCATAGACCTCGCCCGGCGGCAGAACGACCGGCGACGCTCCGAGCATGTTGATGACGGTTGTGTACGACGGCGTGCCCCGGATCTTGCGGCCAGCCAAGTCGCCGGCCGGACTCGTAGGCGCGCGAAGCACGAGGTGGTAGCCGAGCGTCGCCGAGCTTGCAGCCGCAATCAGCTTGAGCCCGAGCTTCTGATAGCCCCTGTCGATCGCCTCATACATGCCGGAGGCACGACGCTGTTCCGGCGTTCCGCCGACGGCGTCGAGGCCCATGGCGATTTCAGTCGTGCCGTAGTGATAGACGGCGTGAGTGAACAGCATCTGGAATAAGCCGCTCGACACGGGCTGGAGCTGCTCGAACGCAGGCACGGTTTCTGGGCCACTCACATTAAACCTGATGCTGCCTTTGGTTCCGGTTTCGACGCCCTTCATAAAGGATTCGGCCATCGCTGGGACGGCGGGATTGGTTTTGTCCCAGCTTGACAAGAAGCGCAGGTCGGCAGCGTGCACGCTTGATGCGGCCGCGAGCGAAAACGCAAGCGCATAGCCAACTTTGTTTGATGACATTCGTCCCCTCCCACGGGCAGTTTTTTGCTTAAAGGGTAGCATATCGCTGAGTGGTTAAACTTACAAACTAGGGACCTGCTGACGCAGCTACCGCGCAATCTTCTCGCTTCTCGCGCTCACCTAGAACGAAAGCGGTGCTACGCTGGTCCGATATCGCCACCGCCACACCCACCGGTTTCTCCGAACCTCCATGCGGTGCATAGCTGTGGCTACAACGCGGTTGCCTTTGGCCATTTTGCCGCGTCCCTCGGCATCCTGCCTCTCTCCAAAACGCCACGCGCGTTGGGCGTGAAAGGTGGATACGCGACGCGCACGCGTTAATGACCAGGACGCGCCCGCCTTCTTAGATAAACTAGGATCATCAATCCCAGCGCAACCAGCGCGGCTCCGATAAGCCCAAAGCCATCAGCAAGTTTCTTGATTTGCGACATGTGCTCAACGAGATAGGTTCCGATCATCCCCCACGTGAACACCCAAAGGGCACATCCGAGCGCATTGCACGCTAGGAATAGCCGCCAGTTCATGTTCATCGTTCCGGCAACGACGCCATTGAGCTGGCGCAGCACATTGAAGAATCTCGCAAACTAGCATTACAGTTGCATTATTCGTTGGCTTCGTGAATCCATGCCGTCCGAGCATGATTCGGGCGATCATGGATGGTCCGGCATCGGTCGAGACGACGCTGGAGCTGTGGGCGTCGTCGTTGCGGGAGGTGACCGGCAGGATACCGTGCCGTTATGCGCGGCAGGAGCGGGTTGACGAGGTCGTGCGCTTCCTAGAGGCGATCCCGAGAAGACCGCACCGCGCACCACGGTCTAGGATTGCGCGTTCGGAAGCGGATGGTGATGGCGTCTCAAGACGGCACGATGGCGCCAGCAAGCGATTTTGCGGCGCGAGGACGTCTTGGCGACTGCGTCGTGCTCGAGCAAGATGGCTGCGGCTGCAGACGGGCGTGCTCGTCTGTCCTACGTGTCGCGCCACGGCGCATGGCTTCATCGACCGTGCGCTTGCATCTGCCGAAGAAGCTGGACGGACGCCATCTCCAGTCGCTTGAAGGCAGCGCATGTGCCGGCGAGGTGGGATCAGCCACGCAGAGCCTCGCAGGGTGTACCGCGCCGTATGATCGCACGGGCGCTCGCCGCCAAGCGTACCGTTTTCCGTTGTCGGCACGGCACCGTGTACGGCACGGCGGACATCGAGACCATCGCTCCGCAGGCGGGCAAGGGCGATGCTGGGCAAGTCGCCGCCATCCACGTGTTCAGACTCCTGGGGCAACCGAAGCAGTGTTGCTCGAACGGGACTGCCGTCAAAGATCGCCCAGAGCCTGCATACCCAAGCGCGCTTGGCGGCGCCCGTCGTCGGGCGAAGGAACGAAAGACCCGCGTCTGACGCGGACGGGCTATCTCGAATCTGGCCGATCTCGATCCGCCGGCTGTTCCTAGAGCACCTGCAGGATGCCTTTGACGCCGGCAAGCTACGCTTCTTCGGCAATCTCGCCGGTCTTGCCGAGCCCACGGCCTTCGCATCCCGGCTCGATCAACTCCGGCGCATCGAATGGGTCGTCTATGCCAAGCCACCGTTCGGTGGTCCCGAACAGGTGCTGGCCTATCTCGGCCGCTACACCCACCGCATTGCCATCGCCAACAGCCGGCTGGTCGCGCTCTCCGACGACAAGGTCCGCTTCACCTGGAAGGATTATCGGCAGCACGGCAAGACCAAGGTGATGACGCTCGATGCCGACGAGTTCATCCGCCGCTTTCTTCTGCATGCCCTGCCGGACGGCTTTCATCGCATTCGCTATTACGGCTTCCTCGCCAATGGCGGCCGCGGCGACAACATCGCCCTTTGTCGGCACCTGCTGGCCAGCCGGTCGGCCGACGCCGGACCGGCGAGCGCTCGCGACAACGGCGATCACCAGATCAACGCCGCCGACTTCGCCATCTGCCGGAATGCGGCAGTACCATGCGGCGGATTGCAATCGTGCCGCGCGTCGACAACCCTCAGCCCTTCCACTGCGACACCTCATGACCTCGCCACCGCTGCCCACCGTCGCTGTGATCGTCCCCAAAATTGGCGCGCAAACTGTCGCCAGGCGAGCAGCCATGCCGATCGACTTCCGCAATCTCGACAGTGCAACGTATCAACGCGTCAAATCGAAGTCGCGATCACGCAAAGTGCTCCGCCGACCATGCCGGCTCCCTCCGACCAAGCCTGTGCACCCGCTGGGCAACCGACGCTCCGCATGGATCGCGAGCGTCCCGTCATCACTATTCCCATAGGCCAGAACACCCGCGGCTTCGTTCAATCCGGCTTCTATGAGGTCGCGCTCATGACAGCGATGTTGGTCCCACCGTGTCACGCGACCTCACAGAACCCTCAAGATTCCCAAGATGATCGGATTGTGATTCACGGTCTCCGACAGGAGGCTGCCGGTGATTCGCGATGTTTTCTGGCTGACGAAGAAGCAATTTGCACAACTCAAACCGTTTCTGCCAAACGACACCCGAGGCAAGCCGCGAGTTGATGACATTCGGGTCATCAGCGGCATCGTCCATGTGCTCAAGTCGGGCGGGCGCTGGATCAATGCACCGGAGATCTACGGCCCGCACAAGACGCTCTACAATCGTTTCGTGCGCTGGGCTGCGAAGGGCGTCTGGATGGACATTTTCCACGCACTCGCATCCGCCGGCGGCCCGCCCGCGCAAGTGCTGATCGACAGTTCGGCGGTAAAGGCGCATCGCTGCGCATCCGGCGGCAAAGGGGGGAACTTCAACAGGCGATCGGCCGCGTAGCTGTCGCCGACGCTGCCGACGGAGGGTTCAAGGCCGGCCTCGGCGAGGCGCTCGGTGTATTTGATCGATACGTATTGCACGCCGCGGTCGCTGTGATGGACGAGCCCGCTGCCGGACACCGGCCTGCGGTCGTGAAGCGCCTGCTCCAGGGCGTCGAGAACGAAGCCGGCGTGAGCCGAGCGGCTGACCCGCCAGCCGACAATGCGGCGAGCGTAGGCGTCGATGACGAACGCCACGTAGACGAAGCCCGCCCAGGTGGCGACGTAGGTAAAGTCCGAGACCCACAGCACGTTCGAGCGCGGCGCCCGGAACTGGCGATTCACGCGGTCCAGCGGGCATGGCGCGGCCTTGTCGCTGATCGTCGTCTTCACGCGTCTTCCGCGAATGACGCCCTGCAAGCCCATTGTGCGCATCAGCCGGGCCACCGTGCAGCGGGCCGCATCTTCGCCCTCTCGCACCAACTGACGCCAGACCTTGCGGACGCCGTAGACCTCGAAGTTCTCATCGAACACGCGCCGAATCTCCACGCGCAACGCTGCATCCCGCTTAACGCGCGGCGCCGCCGTGTCAGGGCGCGCCGCCGCGCGTCGTGAGCGTGATAGGTGGAAGGGGCGATCTTCAGCACGCGACAGATCGGCTCGACCCCGTAAGCCCCGCGATAATCGTCAATGAAGCCGATCATGGCCTGAACCGGCGGTCGAGCTCCGCCTGGGCAAAATACGCCCGGTGCGACCTCTGCCGCTGCGGGTGTTGCAGGCAACGCAGGAAGGGCCGCTGGTGAAGGGCCGCCATATCGGGCGAGCCCGGCGTTGAGGTAGAGGCGGAAAGCATCGATCTCCTGACCGCGCGCTTTCGCGAGCGCCTTGGAAAGATTTCGGTTCCCCGGGACCTTTCGAAGCCTCATCCGTTGGTGGCCGAGCTGATACGCGCACGACCCGCAGGCCCGGCAGCGATGTGTCGGCAATCAGCGCCAGGCATTCGCGCGTGAAGTCGTCGACGACGGCCAAAATGTGGAATCGGCGGCCGTCGGCGAAAGCATCCGACAGGAAGTCCAGGCTCCAGCGCTGGTTGGGGCCTTGCGGGATCACAAGCGGCGCCCTCGTGCCGATCGCCTGCTTGCGTCCGCTACGCCGGCGCAAGCTTCGTCGAGAGCTTCAACAGCAAGCTAAAAATTGCTCGGGGCAACACCTGGGTAACAGTTTTTCCGCCTGCGATGACGACCTTCGGTTTGTCAGTCATGGGCAGCAGGGCTGGCCCACGGCCGGCGTGCGCGATCGGCAACTTTGAAAGATCCAATGCGGTCGCGATAGCTCTCGGTCAGCGCGATGTCGTCAAAACCGTTCAGCAGCCGCGTGCGGCGCACCGGATCAATCGTGAAATTGTAGGTGCGGTTGCCGCACAGGATCGTCTGTTCCTCTAGATCGACCGTCACCGGCAGTTCCGGCGTCCGGTTCAGCGCCGCCATGATCTCGGCGGCCTCCTCGTCGGTGACGATGGCCGTCAGCAGTCCGTTCTGAATGGCGTTGCCGGAGAAGATGTCGCCATAGGACGGCGCGATCACGCAACGGACGCCGTAGTCGTAAAGCGCATAGACCGCGGCCTCGCGCGAGGAGCCGCAACCGAAGTTGCGCGCGCCGACAACGATCTTGGCGTTGCGCCACGCCGGCCGGTTGATCGGGAAATCCGGCCGCTCTTTGCCCTCGGCGTCGAAGCGAAGGTCCTGGAACAGCACCTTTCCGATGCCCATGGCGCGCGTCCATTTGAGGTAACGCGCCGGAAGAATCTGGTCGGTGTTGAGATTGGTCTGATCGATCGGACACGCCGCGCCGGTGAGCTTGATGAATTTGTCCATGGTTTCTAGACCTTCCGCCCGGCCAGCAACGGCCGCACGTCGGCAAGATGGCCGGCGACGGCCGCGGCCGCCACCATCGCCGGCGACATCAGATGCGTGCGCGCACCAGGGCCCTGCCGACCGCGGAAATTGCGGTTCGTCGTCGAGGCGCAGCGTTCGCCCGGCGCGACCAGATCGCCGTTGATGCCGACGCACATCGAGCAGCCGGATTCGCCCCATTCGAGTCCGGCGTCGCGGAAGATGCGGTCGAGCCCCTCCTCCTCGGCCTGGAGCTTGATCAGGGTCGAGCCGGCGGAAACCAATCCGGGAACCTTGCTTTTGCGGCCCGAGAGCACCGCCGCCGCCGCGCGCAAATCCTCGATGCGCGAGTTGGTGCAGGAACCGATGAACACGCGATCGACCGCGATGTCGGTCAGCCGCTTGCCCGGCGCGATCCCCATATATTCCAGTGCGCCACGCAGATAACTGGCGCGGGCGTCGTCCGGCTCGCGCGCCGGGTCGGGCACGCTGGCGTCAATCGGCAGTGCGTCTTCCGGGCTGGTGCCCCAGGTCACGATCGGAGCGATGTTTTTCGCGTCGAGCGTCACGTCCTTGTCGAACTCCGCGCCCGCGTCCGTCGTCAGCGACGACCATTCAGTGACCGCCCTGTCGAACGCCGCGCCTTTCGGCGCATAGGGCCGCCCCTTGAGATAGGCAAAGGTTGTCTCGTCGGGCGCAACCATGCCGCATCGCGCGCCGGCTTCGATCGACATGTTGCAGAGCGTCAGCCGCCCTTCGACCGATAGCTCCCGGATCGCCGAGCCTGCGAATTCGATGGCGTGTCTTGTCGCGCCGTCGGCGCCCACATGCGCGATGATCGCGAGCACGATGTCCTTGGCCGCGATGCCCGGCGCTGCGCGACCATCGACGGTGATGCGCATGCGCGGCGGCTTTTTCTGCCAGATCGTCTGCGTCATCAGCACATGCGCGACTTCGGAGGCGCCTATGCCAAAGGCGTAAGCGCCAAGCGCGCCGTGGGTCGAGGTGTGGCTGTCGCCACAGACGACCAGCAGGCCGGGCAGCGTCAGTCCTTGCTCGGGGCCGACCACATGCACGATGCCCTGCCGGGGATCGTCCAGTCCGAACAGCTTGACGCCATGCTGTGCCGTATTTTCCTCGACCTGGCGCACCATCCGCGCCAACTCGGGATTGGCGATATCCCGCCGCGATCCGCGGGTCGGCACATAATGGTCCGCCACGCCGAAGGTCAGGCCCGGCTCGGCGACTTTGACGCCGCGCTCCGCCAGCTTGCCGAAGGCGTGAAAGGACCCCTCATGAACGTAGTGACGGTCGACCCAGAGCAGCGACTGGCCGTCCTCGCGGCAGACGATTTCGTGGGTGGCCCAGAGCTTGTCGATGATGGTTTGGGGCTGGTTCATGCCGGAAATGATGCCGCGTGAGGCCCAAGAGCAAGGATAATATAGAAGGCCATCCGGACCAATGTTAGTCTCGGCTCCAGCAGCAGAGGGGGAACCAATGTCTCGTCAATCCTTGAGCGTAAGCCGCCGCCGATTTTTGCAGTCCACGGCGCTGGGTGCCGCCGCAGCCGCTGGCGTTCTGCAGGCCCCGTCCGTGCTGCGCGCGCAAGGCGCCGCCGTCAAGGTCGGCATATTGCACCCGGTCTCCGGCGCGCTGTCGTACTCCGGCCAGCAGGGCCGGATCGGCGCGACGCTCGCGATCGAGGAGATCAACGCCGCTGGCGGCATCAAGGCGCTCCGCGGCGCCAAGATCGAAGCGGTGCTCGGCGACGCGCAATCGACGCCGGAGGGCGGCAACGCCGAGGTCGAGAAGATGAATGGCGCCGGTGTCGCCGCGATCGTCGGCGGCTACGCCAGCGGCATCTGCCTTGCCGCCAGCCAGACCGCCGCGCGCTACGACCTGCCTTATATCGTTGACGTCGGCGTGGTCGACAGCATCGTGAGCCGTGGCCTGAAGAACACGTTCCGGTTCGGACCGGGCTTCGGCGTCATCGCCAAGACCGCGATCGACAACCTCGTCACCATCAACGATCAGGCCAACAAGGCCGCGAAGACCGTGATGATCGTGCACGAGGACTCGGCGTTCGGCGCCGGCCTCGCCAAGCTCCTGAACACGCAACTGCCCGAGCGCGGCTTCCAGGTCCTTGAAACCATTCCGCATCCGACGCCGACCCGCGATTTCAACAATGTCGTGCTCAAGATCAAGGCGCAGAACCCCGATCTCGTCATTCCAGCCAACTACTACAATGAGTACGTGCTTCTGGCGCGCACCATGCAGCAGCAGAAGGTGCGGCCGAAGGGCATCTACTCGGTGCTCGGCGGCGCGGCCTCGTCATACAAGTTCGTCAAGGAATTCCCCGAGGCCGCACAATTCATCATGGACTGCAATCACTGGTTCGATCCGAAGAACGCCAAGGCGCTGGAGCTGAAGAAAAAGGTCGAAGCGAAGGGCGATTTCTACACCTACGAAGTCTACATGAACTACTCGTGCGTGCTGCTGCTGGCCGACGCGCTCGAGCGCGCCGCAAGCGCCGACCGCGCCAAGATCATTGGCGCATTGGAGAGCTCGACCTTCACCGGCCACGTGATGCCGTACGGCCCGACCAAGTTCGTCAACGGGCAGAACCAGGGCGCGGCGCCCGTGAACACCCAGGTGGTCGGCAACGACATCCAGGTGATCTTCCCGGCGGCCTTCGCATCGGCCAAGCCGGTGTTCCCGATGCCGCCGGCCTGACAACGCCGGCCAGCGGGCGGCACTGCGCTGGTGCCGCCCCCGCCCTGCAGCCCGCCATGTTGTCACCAGTCATCCTCGTTCCGGCGGTGCTCAACGGTTTGATGACTGGCGCCATCTACGCGCTGATCGCGCTCGGTCTCACGCTGATCTACGGCGTGCTGCACATCATCAACTTCGCCCATGGTGCGCTGCTGACCGCTGCGATGTTCGCAGCCTTCTTCGCCTACCATTGGCTCGGCACTCGATCCCTATATCGCCGCCATCGGTCTGACCCCGATATTTTTCCTGCTCGGCTACGTGCTGCAGCGCTTCATCATCGGCCCGGCCGCGCACGGCGAGGACCGCAACATCCTACTGGTCACGCTCGGTCTCGCCGTCGTCATCGAGAACGCTCTGCTCTATGGGTTTCGTGCCGACACGCGCACCATCAACCTGCCCTACGCCTTCAATGTGGTTGAGGTCGGCTCGGCCTTTCTCGCCGTGCCGCGCGTCATCGCCTTCGCCGTCGTCATTGTCGTCGCGCTCGCGCTGTGGCTCGTCATGCGATGGACCGACACCGGCAAGGCGATCCGCGCGGTTGCCAAGGAGAAGCTCGGAGCCGAGCTGTCCGGCATCGATGTCGCACACATCTATGCCGTCACGTTTGGCCTCGGCACCGCCTGCCTTGCGATCGCGGCCTGCCTGCTGATCCCGACCTATTACGTCAATCCGACCGCCGGAAATGCTTTCGTTCTGATCGCCTTCACGATCGTTGTGCTCGGCGGCATGGGCTCGGTAACCGGCGCGCTTCTGGGCGGCCTGTTCGTCGGCGTCGTGGAGAGCCTGTCCGGTCTCTATCTCGGGGAATCGCTCGGCCAGATCGGCATCTTCGTGATGTTCATCCTGGTCCTGCTGTTCCGGCCGAGCGGCCTGTTCGGAGAGCGGGCGTGAAGGGTTTCGCGCCGATCCTGTTGGCCGTGGCGCTGCTCGCCACCGTGCCGCTGATCACGTCGTCGAACGTCGTGCTCAATTTTCTGGTGATGGCGCTGCTGATCGCACTCGCCGGGCAAGGCTGGAATCTCCTCGGCGGCTATGGCGGCCAGTATTCGTTCGGCCACGCGGCGTTCTTCGGCACCGGCGCCTATGTCACCGCCATTGTCCAAATGCGCTACGACGTCAACGCGTGGCTCGGATTCGTCATCGGTATTGCCGCGGGCGCGCTGGTCGGCGCCGTGATCGGCGCACTGAGCTTCCGCTCGGGACTGAAGGGCTCGTACTTCGCGCTCGTCACGCTGGCCTTCGCCGAGGTGCTGCGCATCGTCGCCAGCGTCACCCCCATCACCGGCGCCGGCGTCGGCACGCTGATCAAGCTGGACCTGCGCCCGGAGGCCTTTCAGTTCCAGAGCCGCGCGCCGTTCTACTGGATCGTTCTGGGCATGGTCGGCGTATCGCTGATCCTCGTTCGCATGATCGAAGACAGCCGCTTCGGCGCCTATCTCGTCGCCGTGCGTGAGAACGAGGATGCCGCCAAGGCGCTCGGCGTCGATGCGACCATGGTGAAGCTCGGCGCCATGACGATCTCCGCCGCGTTCACCGCGGCGGCCGGCTGCTTCTATGCGCAGTACTATCTGTTCATCGACGCCGGCATCGCCTATGGCCCGTGGATCTCGATCGAGGCGCTGCTCGCGCCGATCATCGGCGGCATCGGAACGGTGTTCGGTCCGCTGCTCGGCGCACTGGTGGTCAAGACGCTCGGCGAATTGGCCAAGCTCGTGACCGGCGGCGCGCCGGGTCTCGATCTCGTGATCTACGGCGGCGTGTTGATCCTCGTTGTCGCCTTCGCGCCGCAAGGCATCGCCGGCATCTTCACCGGCCTGCATCGCCGTTTCTTCAGAAGACCGCAGCCAGCGGAGCACGACCGTGGCTGAAGCCTTGCTCCAGGTCGAGAACGTCTCCAAGCGCTTCGGCGGCCTGCTCGCCGTGAACAAGGCTTCGTTCGCCGCTTTCCCGGGGCGCATCACCGCGCTGATCGGTCCGAACGGCGCCGGCAAGACCACCTTGTTCTCGATCATCTCCGGCTTCCTGCCGCCGAGCGAAGGCCGCATCGTCTACGCGGGCGACGACATCACAGGCACGCCGCCGGACCGCCTGGCCCGGCGCGGCATCGCCCGCACCTTCCAGATCGTGCAGCCCTTCGCCGGCCTGACGGTGCGCGAGAACATCGCCGTCGGCTCGCATCTGTCGCGACCGCGACGCGCCGACGCGCTGAATGCCGCAGGCGATGTCGCGCGCGCCGTCGGACTTGGCCGATGCGCTGGACCGACCTGCCGCGGGCCTGACGGTGGCCGGCCGCAAGCGGCTCGAGCTCGCCCGGGCGCTGGCGATCGAACCGCGGCTTCTGCTGCTCGACGAAGTCCTCGCGGGTCTCAATCCCTCCGAGATCCGCGACATGGTGCCGGTGATCCGCGCCGTCGTCGATCGCGGCATCACCATCGTCATGATCGAGCATGTCATGCAGGCGGTGATGAGCCTGGCGGAAAACGTGTTTGTTCTCTCCGAGGGCCGCATCATCGCGGAAGGCTCGCCGCGCGCGATTGCCGGCGATCCGCGCGTCGTCGAGGCCTATCTCGGCAAGGGCGCGGCCGGCCGGATGATGGCGGAAGGGGCGCACATGCCTGAGTCCCTGCTTGCGATCAGCGGGCTGCGCGCCGGCTACGGCACGACCGAAATCCTGCGTGGCGTCGATCTCACCGTCGGCGAAGGCGAGATCGTCGCGGTGCTGGGCTCGAACGGAACCGGGAAGTCGACCCTCAACCGCACCATCTCGGGCGTCATGCGCGCCACCCACGGCACCATCCGGTTTCCTGGACGCGGCCATCGAGCAAGAGCCGCCCAAGGCGATCGTCGCGCGCGGCCTGATCCACGTGCCGGAAGGCCGCCGCATTTTTCCCAATCTCACCGTTCGCGAAAATCTCGACCTCGGCGCCTATCGCCGCGCCCGCGCGCGGCGCGGAACCAACCGGAGCCGGGTGTTCTCGATTTTCCCGCGGCTCGCCGAACGGCAAGGCCAGCGCGCCGGAACACTGTCCGGCGGCGAACAGCAGATGCTCGCCATCGGGCGCGGATTGATGGCCGAGCCCAGGCTCCTGATCCTCGACGAGCCGTCGCTCGGCCTGTCCCCGCTCCTGGTCGAAGAGCTGTTCGCGCTGATCAAGACCATCAACGCCGAAGGCATCGCCCTCCTTCTGGTTGAACAAAACGTGGTGCAAAGCCTTGAGGTGGCGCAGCGCGCCTATATCCTCGACAATGGCCGGTTCGTGCTACAGGGACGCGCAGCCGACATCCGGAACGATCCCAATCTCAAACGCGCCTATCTCGGGATGTGACCATGACTGAAGCGGAAACTCTGCGCTCCCGCCTGAGCCGGAAACCCATCGTGGTCGCGCCCGGCGTCTACGACCCGTTCACCGCGCTGATCGCCTCCCGGGCCGGATTCACGGCGCTCTATGTTTCCGGCGCGGCGATCGCCTACACCAAGCTCGGACGCCCCGACATCGGTCTTGTCACCATGACCGAGGTCACGGATACGCTGGCGCTGATCCGCGACCGCGTCGGCTCGCATCTGATCGTCGATGCCGACACCGGCTACGGCAACGCGCTCAACGTCGTTCGCACCGTCCGCGAGTTCGAGCGCGCCGGCGCCAACGCCATCCAGCTCGAGGACCAGGACTTTCCCAAGCGCTGCGGGCACCTCGACGGCAAAGCGCTGATCCCGGCAGCGGAGATGTGCGGCAAAATCCACGCCGCGGTCGATACGCGACACTCGCGCGAGACGCTGATCGTCGCAAGGACCGACGCGGTCGCCGTCGAGGGCTTCGAACGCGCCATCGAGCGCGCCGCAATGTATCGCGAGGCCGGCGCCGACATGCTGTTCGTCGAGGCGCCACGGTCGAGCGACGATCTCGCCCGCATGGTCTCGGCGCTCGGCTCAAGCGTGCCGCTGATGGCGAACATGGTCGAAGGCGGCAAGACGCCGACGCTTCCGGCGTCCGAACTGGAATCGATCGGCTTTGCGCTGGTGATCTTCCCCGGCGCCATCGTGCGCGCATTCGGCTTCATGGCGAGCGAGTTCTACACTTCGCTCGCGACCCACGGCTCCAACGAGCCGTACCGCAACCGCATGCTCGACTTCACCGGCATCAACGAGCTGGTCGGCACGCCCGAGATGATCGCGCTCGGTCAGCAGTACGAGACCCCGGCGTCGCCGACAGACAAGAAAACGAGCGTTCGCCGGTGACCACGCTCGACCCGGTTACGCTTGCAGTTCTCAACGGCCGCCTCGTCCAGATCGCCGACGAGATGGACGCGACGCTGTACCGCTCGGCGTTCAATCCGATCATTGCCGAGGCGCACGACGCCTGCCACGGGCTCTATCACGCCGAAACCGGTGCGACGCTGGTGCAGGGCACATCCGGCCTGCCGATCTTCGTCGGCGCCATGGCCTTCGCGGTCAAGGCCGTGATCGACAAGGTCGGGCGCGACGGCGGTCTCGACCCCGGCGACACCTATCTCTTCAACGACCCCTACGACGGCGGCACGCACCTCAACGATTTCCGTCTGGTGCGTCCCCTGATGCGCGGCGGGCGCGTCTTCGCCTGGATCGCCTCGGTCGGGCATTGGCTCGACATCGGCGGCAATGTCCCAGGGAATTACAATCCAAAGGCGACGGAGAGCTTTCAGGAGGGCGTCCGCATCCCGCCCGTGAAGCTCATCCGCGCCGGTGTCATCCAGCAGGACATCATCGACATCCTTTCCGCGAACTCCCGCGTGCCGCAGTCGAACTGGGGGGATCTCAACGGCCAGATCAACGCGCTCGACCTCGGTGAGCGCCGCCTGCACGCACTCCTCGACGAATACGGCGACGAGACCATCACGGCCGCGCTCGCGGTGCTCTCATCGCGCGCCGAAGCGTTGATGCGCGCCAACATCGCGGCGCTGCCGGATGGCACCTATTCCTACGACGACTTCCTCGACAACGACGGCGTCACCGATACGCCGCTCCGCATCGCGCTCGACCTCACCATCGCGGGCGACCGCATGACGCTCGACTTCTCCCGCTCGGCGCCGCCCTGCGATGGCCCGCTCAACATCGCGCGTTCGACCGCGATCGCGTGCTGCTATGTCGCGCTCAAGCATATTTTCATCGATGTGCCGGCCAACGCCGGCTGCCTCGTGCCGATCGAATTCAACATTCCCGACACGACCCTGCTCGCCGTCTCGGCCCCCCGCCCGGTTGCCGGCTACACCGAGACCATTCTCCGCGTCATCGACGTCATTTTCGGCGCCTTCGCCAAAGCCGCGCCCGAGCGCGCGCAGGGCAGCCCGTTCGCGACCATCAACGCGCTCTCGCTCGCCGGCTGGCGAGAACAGCGGCGGCGCTGGATCATGTTCTGCTTCTTCGGCGGCGGCCTCGGCGGCAACCCGGAGAGCGACGGACTCAATCACAGCAACAACCCGATCTCGACCGCCACCATTCCGCCGGTGGAAATCCTGGAGTCGCTCTATCCGGTGATGTTCACGCAATGGGCGCTGCGGCCGGATTCCGGCGGACCGGGCCGAAACCGCGGCGGCCTCGGCGCGATCTACGAGATCGAAGCCCTGGCCGAAGACGGCGCCGACGTCTTCCTGATCGGAGAGCGCGGCAGGTATCCACCGTTCGGCGTCAACGGCGGCGGGCCCGCGGCTCTGAACCGCTTCATCTACGAGACCGACCAAGGCGAGATGACACCGCCAATGGTCTCGAAGGTCACGGACATCAGGATTCGCCGCGGCCAGAAGGTGCGGCTGGAGACGCCGGGTGGCGGCGGCTTCGGCGATCCGGCGACGCGCGAGCCCGCGCGCGTGGTTCGCGACGTCGAGCTCGGTTACATCTCGCGGGAGTTCGCGCGCCGCGACTACTAGGGTCGTGCTGCGCGACGACGGCACCCTCGACGCCGACGCCACCGTGAAGGCCCGCGCCGGAACACCGGCATGAGCAATCGCAATGTCATCGTCGGGGTCGACGTCGGCGGCACGTTCACCGACCTGTTCCTGCTCGACGCCGCGAACGGCACGCTTCCGCACCGCGAAAGTGCCATCGCGGCGCGGCGATGAATTGCAGGGGTTCCTGAACGGCCTCAATGCGCTCGGCGGCGCCGGGACGCTGCACTCGATCGTGCACGGCACCACCGTCGGCACCAACACCCTGCTCGAACGTCGCGGGCCGAAGATCGGCGTCATCACGACGCGCGGCTTTCGCGACGTGCTCGAAATGCGCCGGCGCGATCGTCGCCGCACCTGGGGCCTGTGGGGCGACTTCCTCCCCATCGCCGACCGCGACATGCGCGTCGAGGTGAACGAGCGCACACTGGCCGACGGCAGCATCCGGACTCCGATCGATCCGGCCGAGGTCCAGGCGGCCGCGAAATATCTTTTGGACAAGGGCGCGGCGAGCGTCGCCATCGCATTCATCAACTCTTACGCCAATGCCGCCAACGAGCGTGGCGCCATGGAAGCCGTGCGCGAGGTCTGGCCCAACGACTTCGTCACGGCTTCGCACGAAGTGCTGTCCGAAATTCGCGAGTTCGAACGCTCCTCGACGACGGCCATCAACGCCTATCTGCAACCCGTCGTGGCCTCCTACATCGGCAAGCTAGAATCGCGAGCTCAAGGCGCAAGGTTTTCCCGGCCAACTCCACATCGTCCAGTCGAACGGCGGCATCATGTCGACCGCGACCGCGCGGAAGCTCCCCGCCCGCACCGCCTTGTCGGGTCCGGCCGCCGGCGTGGTGGCGGGCGCGGCCATCGCCAAAGCCTCGGGCTTCGACAATCTCATCACCTGCGACCTCGGCGGCACGTCATTCGACGTCTCGGTGATCGCCGGCGGCAAGGTTTCGGTCGCGGCGCAGACCACCATCGACTTCGGTCTGGTCATCCGCACCCCGATGATCGAGATCACGACGATCGGAGCCGGCGGCGGCTCGATCGCTTCGGTCGATCGCGGCGGCCTCCTTCAGGTCGGTCCCGGAAAGCGCGGGCTCGGTGCCCGGACCGGTATGCTACGGCCAGGGCAATACGCGGCCTACTCTGACCGATGCTCAGGTGGCGCTCGGCCGCATCAACGCGGCGCGACCGCTCGGCAGCGAACTGAAATCGCTCGATGTCGAAGCGGCCGAAACGCGCCATCGCGGAGCATGTCGGCACGCCGCTCGGTCTCGACGCCACGGCGGCGGCCGCGGCGATCGTGCAGGTCGCCGACGCCCGCATGGCCGGTGCGATCCGGCTCGTCTCCATCGAGCGTGGTCACGATCCGGCCCGTTTCGTCGCAATGCCGTTCGGCGGCGGCGGCGCGCTGCACGTCAGCGCGCTGATCCGCCAGATCGGTCTGAAGTCCGCGCTGGTGCCGCGCTTTCCGGGCATCACATCCGCCCTCGGCTGCGTGCTGGCCGATCTGCGGCACGACATGGTGCAGACGCTGAATGTCATGCTGAACGGCCTCGACGCCGCGGCGCTCGAACGGCGGATGCGCGCCGCCGGTCAGGAGGCCAGCGCGGTCATCGCAGCCTCGGGGATCGCGGTCGAGCGGATCGACGTTCAGTACGAGCTGGACATGCATTACCTCGGGCAGACCCACACCGTGACCGTGCCGTTGCCCGTGTCACTTCAGGCAAACAGCCTGGGCGTGTCCGAAAGCATGGTCCAATCCGTCTTTGAAGCCGCATACCTGGCCTCGTTCAGCCGCCTTCTCCCCGGCATCGCGATGCGTATCGTGTCGTTGCGCGTGGCGGCGATCGGCCGCCGTCCGGCGTTCGACTTCGCGGTGTTCGCGCCCGAATCGTCCGCATCGGTCGAGAAAGCGCGGCTCGGATCGCGGCCGGTCTGGTTCGACGGCGGGTGGCGCGACACCCCGGTGTGGGCACGCCTCGAACTTCCCGTCGATGCAAAAATCGCCGGACCGGCCATCCTGGAGCAGCCTGACGCAACCACCGTGATCGAACCGAGCCTCGCCAGCCGGATCGATCAACTCGGCAATCTGATCGTGGAACCGGCCTGATGCACGTCGCAACCAGCGCGCTCATTCTCGGCGATCTGCAGAACGATTTCCTGCATCGTGACGGCGCCTATGGCCGCGCCGGACAGAGCAGTCTCACCATCGCGGCGCTGCCGGACCGGCTTGCGCCGCTGGTCCGCGCGGCGCGACAGCACGGCATACTGATCGCGGCGACGCTGTTCACGCTGGTGCCCGGCCGTTCGGGCGAACCGATCATTTCTCCGCACCTGAAATCCTTGCGGCCATTCCTGAAGAAAGGCGACTTCGCGCCGGGCGCCTGGGGCCAGCAGCTCGTAGACGAACTTGCGCCCGCCGATGTCGCCGTGGAGAAGATCGCCTACTCGGCGTTCCACATGTCTCGGCTGGAGTGGGTGCTACGCAAATGCGGCGTGGAACGTCTCTATTTCTCCGGCATCGTGACGAACGGCGGCGTTGCGTCCACGGTGCGCGACGCACACGTGCACGAATTCGGCTGCACCGTGATTGAAGACGGCTGCGCAGCGTTCTCCGATGAGGTTCATCGTGCCGCTATCGAAGGCTTGAGACCTGTGTGTGCCGAAAACTAGAATTCGGCAATATTGATGATGAAGCCCGCCGAGAACAAGGCGTGATGTGATGGTGCCTATAGTCTGAACCGTCCGATGGATGGGGGCATCCTGGTTCAGAGCACGATGAGTCCGTGAACTGTTGTAGTAGACGGCATACTCGCGAAGGACCCGGCGCAGATGGCGCGCGCCGAACACGATCAAGTGGTCGACGCATTCCCGTCGGATCGTGCCGATCAGTCTCTCCGCGTAGCCGTTCTGCCAGGGTGATCGGGCGCAATCGGCTTGTCGCGAATGCCCATGGCGCGTAGCCGACGTGTGACCGCTGTGCCGTAAATGCCGTCCTGGTCGCGGACCAGATAGCGAGGTACCTCATTCCACGGAAAGGCCTCGGTGATCTGCTGCGCGATCCAGTCAGCCGTCGGGTGCCTTGTGACATTGATCCAGGCAAGCTCGCGCCGGCCCAGTTGGACAATCACCAGGACATAGAGCTGGATAAAACTGATGGTTGGAACCACGAACAAGTCTATCGCGGCGATCTGCGGCGCATGGTTGCGCAGGAACGTCCCCCAACTCTGACCGCGTGGATTGTCTCGCTTGGCCATGTATTTGGCGACCGTCGACCGCGCTACCGTAAAGCCCAGCTTGAGCAACTCGCCCTGAATGCGCGGGGCGCCGCAAAGCACGTTCTCCACGCTCATCTGCCGGATCAAAGCGCGCAGCTCCGCACTGATAGGGGGCCGTCCTCCCCGCCGGCGCGATTTCCAGCGCCAGTAATGGCGAAAGCCCGCCCGATGCCAGCGGACGACTGTTTCAGGCTGGACGATCATCATCGCCTTGAGGACCGATGGAAATAGTCGATACAGCAGAATGAAGAACAGGCGATCGCCGTTGGTGAACTCGATCCGACCCCGCAGCCTTCGTTGCAACACTGCCAACTGGTGGCGCAGCGCAGCGTTTTCCGCCTCAAGTCGGCCGGTTGGCTTGAGCGGCGAGATCAGCAGGTTGAGAAACAGGAATAGCAGCGGCACCATGACCCATGATGGTCATGTGATTCCCTCGCCAGATCAATACGGACGACGTTTTCAGCACACACACGCAAACATCGCGTCCATGATGCGACGATTCTGCCCGGACACGCGAATCCAGGTCGGATGGTGTTTTCGGAAAGGACAAGATCTGACACATGAAGACGGAATCCCTCTGCGAGACAATCTGGGCCTGGGCTGGCGAGTGAGTTCATTCCGGTCCGCTCGCCGCACGACGAGGTGCTCAGTTGCTCGCTTCTTATTGCCGCCGGGCAACGTGCAAACCCCAGTCGGTCAGGGCCCAAGACGCATCCAGGCGTCGTAGCTGCTGACGACCGGCTAGCTGGTTCGACGGTTCTCGCAAAAAAAACTGCAAGTGCTACTGCCGACCCGCCGTCCAAGGTTCTCACTGCAAAGCTGGAACCAAACTCTCCTTGTGAACGAGGGTCAACTTGGGGAGGGAGGTCAGTTGCCGAAGGCCCTCAGCCTCCTCGGCTGCACCACTCGGATCACGCTCCGAAGACCCGTTTCGCTATCTATTCCGCTTAGTTTACTGTCGCGCAAGGCTCTCTCCGCGCGACGTCATCGCTTTCTCCACACCCGTAGATCAGCCATGACTTTTCTGGTCGCCGCGAGGACCAGCGCGCAAAGGGCCGCCTTCGACATCGTCTCCATCGTCCCCTCGATCAGCATGCCGTGAACCACACTGCCCACGACGATGACCACCGCGAGGGACATATGGGCGATGCGCCACGTTCGCAGTCCCAATCGCCGGCGCAGTGCAGCCAAAAGCGCGACGGCGAAGATGGCCCACATGGCGATCACACCGAAGGGGGAGAACGGCGTCGGCGATGTGAAGAGAAGGGCGTCGATCATGTCCGGCGGACTGCGTGAACCAGAGGCCGGCGACGTGGATCACCACCGCCACGACCAGCGCGCCTCCGATCCAGTGATGTGCACGCCGCCCGCGATAACCCGACAGTCCCGGCAGGTATCCGCCAATCAACAGAGGCTGAACGAGCACGAGACCCAGTGCGACAATCCCGGCGAATCCAGCCAATATGTAGATCGGACCGCGCCATTCGAGCAGAGGGCTCGCCGCCGCAGCGGCGATCGGCACGCAAATGGCGGCTGCAAGGGCGGCCCAGATCAGGGCGACCCGGGCCAATCTCGTCCTGTGTTCCCAACTCGGTCAGACCGGCTGAAGGACGAAGTGCGCCTCCAGGCTCTTGTCTTTTGCGCTCCGCATCACGGGACGCAGGAAGACGGTTTTGAATTCACCGCTGTCATAGGCGAGGTGACCATGCGGCTGGCCGAAGATGGGAATGATCTGCGGCATCTCGAGACGGAACTTGCCGTCCTTGTCGGTGAGCGTGGCGCCATGACTTTGCGGCTCGTGCTCCTGCCCTTCGGTCGTGTGCGCCCAGATCTGGATGCGCTGCCCGGCAAGCGGAGCCCCGTCGCCTGCGCGGCGTACGGTGCCACTCATCCAGAAGCCACCCTTGCCGATCCGATCCACGATCGCCGCGCCCTTGCGGTAGTTGTTCGACCCGCCCGACATCGAAGGGGTCGGTGCGAGGCCTTGCGCGCTGGCGGGCAACAGGAGCCCGGAAACCCCGGTGGCCAGGACGGAGCCGCCGGTGGCGAGGAGGTTGCGGCGGTTGAGGACGAAGATGGTCATTTGAGTTCCTCCTGGCGACCGTGCGGGTGCTCCGACGAGGCAACAGGCGCGAGACGCCCTGGAGTCTAGCGCGGTTGCGGCCAAATTCCAGTTGAGGGAAGCAAAGAACGCGATAGGTCACATAACAGTGTTGTGAACGGGCGTGCGGCCGATCAACCAACGTCTTTGACGAGGCATAGGCGAGGGTGTCGGGGAGCGCGACATGCACAACGGGATGGTCGTAGAGCGTGTTGATGTTGCTGGTCGGACCATAGGGATGCCGCCAGTCGGCGTCTCTGGTGAACTGCCCCCACTGGCTCCGGTCACGAAAAGCACCGCGACGTTTTCTGGCTCATGGAAGCGTGGAAGACGGCCAGCACCGTGCCGACCGCCTTCGACGGCTCGCCGCCTGAATTGCTCGACAGGCAGCTTAACGGCCGGACGACAACAGCTCGGCGTCACGCCACGCGCCGGCTCGTCGCTCAAGCACCGTCAGCAGCCAATTCACAAGCATGCAGGCGCCCAGTGCCAGAAGAATCCCGAGATAAACATCGCCGGTTTTGAACATCGTCCGGTTGGTCGAAATCCAAAAGCCGATCCCGTCAGTGGAGGCGATCATCTCGGAGACCAGAATGCCGATCACGACGAAAGATGTGCCGACACGCAGGCTTGCGATGATGGGGGAAAGGAGCAAGGGCAGAACGAACTTCCAGTAAAGTTGCAGGCCGCTCGCGCCGAGAGACCGGCCAAGGGTCATGAAATTGCGATCGTAGCTCTGGGCGGCCGTGATGGTATTCAGGGCGATCGGAAAAAAGCCCCCCGCAGCGCCAAAGACGATCTTGGATTCCGCGCCCAGCCCGAACCAGATCAGCATGATCGGATACCAGACAATCAACGGTACCGCGAAAATCGCGGACAGGATCGGCGCAATTGCCACAGACAACAATCGAGACGTTCCGATTAGCAAGCCAGCACCAACGCCGAGAAACCAGGCAGCACCGATCCCGACGACAATCTCGAACAGGGTGAACGGAATGGCGGAAAGATAATCCAGTCCAGAGGTTCTCACCGCCAACACGATGCTGAGCGGCGAGGCAAGGATGATGGGGCTGACCAATCCAACCGAGCATATCGCCTGCCAGATCAGCAAAAACAAAACAACATAGAATGCTTTGCGCGCGAAACCGGGGACCGTCATCTCAGACATCGCCGCGAGGGGCGCTCTCATCGGAGCCAATCAGTTTCCAAAGCTGATTCCGCAGCCGTCCAAACGTCTCGGACCCCATCATGTCGATGTTCCTCGGGCGCGGCAGGTCCACTGTGACTTGTTCGAGAATTCGACCCGGATCTCGCCCCATCACATAGACGGTATCTGACAGGTAGATCGCCTCGGAGAGGCTGTGAGTGATCAAAAGGATCGTTTTCTGCGTTGCTTCCCAGATGCGAAGCAATTCGTCGCCCATGCGGGTCCTGGTCAATTCGTCAAGTGCTCCGAAAGGCTCGTCCATCATGACAATGCTCGGATTCTTGCACCAGACCGCGCGCAATCGAAACACGTTGTCTCATGCCACCCGAAAGCTCGTGCGGGAGACGGTCCCCAAATCCGCCCAACCCCACCAGCTCTACCATCTCTTCCGCTTTTTTCCGCCGCAGCGATTTCTCCACGCTTTTCAGTTCGAGCGGAAGCTCCACATTGGCGAGGGCAGTCCGCCACGGGAGTAGCAGCGCGTCTTGGAACACGACGGCGATCTTTCCAGGCATCGGTCCCGTTACCAACTCGCCGTCGACGAGGACCTCCCCTTCGCTTCCCTCGATCAGGCCAGCCACGATCTGCAGCAGGGTCGACTTTCCGCAGCCGCTCGCCCCGACGATGGACACGAATTGTCCTGGCGCAACGGAAAAGGAAATGCCGCTGAGAGCCTGAAGCGGACGGACGGGATGCGGATAGACCTTGCCCAGCGACTTTATCTCGATGATCGGTTGCATCATGGATGTGCCGGATAGATGCGAGGTCAAGAAGCAACCCGCCAACGCCCCAGCCTTTGTTCCCAAGCCCGCAAGGATTCGTCGATAGCAATCGTAAATATCGAGATCAGCACCACGCCCGCCATCAGCTTGTGTGCGCTGCCAGGGTATTCGCCCCAGATGAAGAGCATGATCCCTACACCATCCCGAGAGCCGTACATTTCCGCGAGGAGCACCCCGATGATGTCGAGGATCAACCCAAGGCGCAGCCCTGTCATCAGATACGGAACCATCGCCGGCAGATAGAATTTCAGATAGGTCTCGGCCGCCGTCGCGCCGAACGATCGGGCCACCAGCGAAAATCCGATCGGAACCGACCTCGCGGCGATGATCGCATTGAGAATAACGATGAACACGATATGCGTAATCCCAAAGACCACCTTCTGCAGAGAGCCAATTCCGAGCGCGAGAATGAAGACCGGCAGCAGGATGGATTGCGGGATCGAGAGAGACAATTGCAACAACGGACTCACGGCGCGATAAAGTGCGACGCGTTCGCCAACATAGATGCCGACGGCAATCGAAATCGGCGCAGCGATCAAGAAGGCCATCACGACGCGTTGCGCCGTGATCAGCATGTTGCCCATGAACTTGCTATCCTGCAGCAGCTCAACGAGCGTGCGGAGCACGAGGCTCAGCGGCGGAAACACTTCGGGATCGGTCCATCCCGATCGAGGAGCAATCTCCCAAAGAACCAGTAGGGACCCCAGGAGCGCCACTCGAATGAGAAGGACCTTCACCCACATGCTTGCGCTTCTTCCGACAGCCGTCCGATCGGGACTGTCTCTACTTCTTCACCGCGTAGTCGATAACCATGCTCGCCGGGTCCGGCAGATTCGTTACGCCGCCGTACTTGGCAAGGTTTAAGGACGCCGCAAGAATCTTCAAGTCAACGTTGCCGTTCGCCAAGGTCGTAATGATACGGTCGTGTGTGAGTCCGAGATACGCGTCATCGTTCTGCGCAAGGTATCTCTTCAGGAAACTAATCGAGTAGGCCCGATCGCTTTGCATCTTCGCCGTGGCCTCCTGCACAGCTTCGACGAACGCTTTAACCGCCGCTGGCTTACTCTTGATAATGTCGGCTGATGCGGTCCAGCACATCGGATAGTTTGGCTCCGACTCCATAGCCGCCTTGAACGCCAGGAGCGATCGGCCCTCGCCGTTTGGCAAAACGCGCAGTGCAACTGAAGGGGTTTCGATGCTGGCCTGGATCTGGCCGGCTTTGAGGGGCGCCCACGTGTTGCCGCCCAACGGCGTAGGCTGCACCGTAATGCCCGCCTTTTCCGCAGCCCATTGCGCGTAATAGTCCGAGGTGCCATTTTTCGCCGGCACGCCGATCTTCTGCCCGTTAAGATCCTTGACGGTTTTCGCCGGGCTGTTCGCCAGCACCATGACATGCCATTCGTCTGGCGCAAGTTGCGGACCGCATCCGACGATTTGTTCTTTGACCCCCTTCGAAATGGCTACCGCCGCGCCGCTCGGGACTAGGTTGATGATGTCTGCCCCTCCGGCCGCTAGCGATTCCTGCGCGGCCCCGGCGCCGCGATAGGGCGTGATTTCGACTTTGAGGCCCTTCTTGGCGTAGATGCCGGCCTCTTCGGCAACATAGACCGGCGAATATATACTCTCGCCAGGAACGGGAAGACCGATGCGCAAACTTTCTTGCGCGTTCGCAATCGAGTTGGACGCTAGAACCATCAGCACGGCAGCAACGACCGGGAGCACAGCCCTCTCAGTGTGTTTAGAAAATCGCATGTCTTCCCTCCCTTGATTGTCTGTTATTTCGATGGAGATTGACCGTCGTTAAACCTCACGTCGCTAGTGGACCGACTCTAACGCTTGGTTCCCGCGTTTGACAGCGGCGAGGACGCGGTTTGGGTCTGCGGTCCAAATGAAGGGTTTGGGGTCGGAGTTGGTCTCGTCGAGGAAGCGGTTGATGGCGGTCTGCAAGTCGGCGAGCGATCGGAACACGCCTCGCTTGAGGCGTCGGCGGGTGAGTTTGGCGAAGAAGCTCTCCACTGCGTTGAGCCAAGACGCCGAGGTCGGCGTGAAGTGGAAGGTCCAGCGGGGATGACGCGCCAGCCAGCGTTGAACCTTGGGATGTTTGTGGGTTGCGTAGTTGTCGACGATGGCATGGATCGCCTTTCGTGCCGGAACCTGGGCTTCGATGGTGTTGAGGAAGCGGATGAACTCCTGGTGCCGATGGCGCTGCATGTTGCGGCCGATGACAGTGCCGTCGAGCACATTGAGGGCGGCGAACAAGGTGGTGGTGCCGTGGCGCTTGTAATCATGGGTCATCGTGCCGGAACGGCCCGGCTTCATCGGCAGACCCGGCTGGGTGCGGTCGAGCGCCTGGATTTGGCTCTTTTCGTCGACCGAGAGCACAACGGCATGGTCCGGAGGATCGACATAGAGACCGACGATATCCTTGAGCTTCTCGGCAAACGCAGGGTCGTTCGACAGTTTGAACGTCCGGATGCGATGCGGTGCCAGTTGATAGGCCTCAAGGATGCGCTGCACCGACCGCAGGCTGATTCCTGCCGCCTTGGCCAGCATCCGGCCGGTCCAGTGTGTTGCCTCGCACGGCGGCGGTGCGAGCGCCAGATCGACCACCCGCTGCACGGTCGCAGCGGGCAGCGGCGGCTTGCCAGGCTTGCGCGTCTTGTCGCGCGTCAGCCCTGCCACGCCCTCCGCCATGAAGCGCGCCTGCCAGCGCCACACCACCGGCTTCGATTTGCCAGAGCGCCGCATGATCTCCGCGGTGCCGCAGTCATCCGCCGTGGCGAGAATGATGTTGGCGCGCCAAACATGCTTCTGCGGTGCATTGCCGTCCGCGACGATCGCCTCAAGCTGACGACGATCCGCGGCCGTGACCTTGACGACAATTCCTGCTCTCATGCCGAGAGCTTGAACTGCTTCGGCCGATTTGGGAATCGACCGAATGAATCACACCACTAGGTCGGCACGGTATTGCTCACATACGAGTTTCGGTCATGGCAGCCCGTCATATCCCGCGTCTCGGCTGCGAGAAAATAAGTTGGCGCCGCCTCCGCGGCGGCCGGGAGGATCGTGAGTGCCAACGCGATAGCGCAGCCCGCAACCTCAACCAGCACGGCGCTTTCCCTATGACCGATCCCTCCGAACCCTTGAAGTAGTAGAAGGGAACCTGATACTGGCTAGAAGGGGCAAACCGGTCAAGAGCGCGCCCGCTGTCAACGCGGCACCAGCAGTTTAGGGGAAGAAGGATGACGACGCACATGCGAGCTGCTCGTCTGCATCAACCCGGGCAGCCTTTGCACATCGACAATGTCGAAAAGCCTGAGGCTCGCGCAGGCGACGTCCTCATCGCGGTAAAGTCATGTGGCGTCATACCGAACATGAATGCCATCTTCAGCGGCGCGCTCTGGAATCATCTGCCTCCGCTTCCGGCGAGTGTCGGCCTCGATGCGGCCGGCGTGGTGGCCGAGGTAGGCGAATGCGTTGTCGATATCCACGTTGGTGACCACGTCTATGTCAATCCGTGGCTGTCATGTGGTCAATGCGCATATTGCCGATCGGATGAGCCAATGTTGTGCTCCTCGGCCGCGCTTCAGGGCTACTTCGGGTTCTACCCGCAATCGCGACCTCAACTGGAGGCGTATCCATTCGGTGGCTTTTCCGAATTCATGACGGCATCGCCGCAGCGGCTTGTGAAGCTGCCGACTGAAATCAGCTTCGACCAAGCAGCCAGATTTGGCTACATCGGCACATCATTTGCCGCGTTGCGTGCAGGAAAGGTTGGCGCCGGAAGCGCCGTCGCCATCAATGGCATCACGGGAACGCTGGGTGTAGGCGCAACCCTATTGGCACTCGGCATGGGCGCTACACGCATCCTTGGTTTCGGCCGCAATCGCGATGTAATGTCGCAACTAAAGGCGCTCGCGCCCAAACGGATCGACACCTTGGCCTTGGGCGAACAGCCAATCGCGGAGTGGATGCGCGACCGCACCGATCAAGTCGGCCTCGACGTGCTGATCGACTGTTCGGCGCGCGGCGCGACGTCGAGCGTGACGGCAAGTGCCTTAAGTGGCCTCAAACGTGGCGGCATTGTCGTCAACATAGGTGCGCTGACGGAGCCGTTGCCGATCGAGCCGTTCCGATTCATGAACAGCCGATTGCATTTCCAGGGATCGAATTGGTTTACCACCGGCGAAGGCCAACTGATGGCCGAAATGGCACGAGTTGGTGTTCTCGATCTTTCGCATCTGACGCCACAGGCCTACCCCCTCGATCGCGTGAACGATGCTCTTGAGGCGGTCAAGGCAAGGCCGGGGGGATTCGTCAATATCGTCGTTAATCCCGACCGCTAAGCTTTTGGCGCTCCAATTCAATCTTAAAGAAAGCTCGCAGCAGTCGGAGGTGTCAGCCATGGCCACGATGATTGCAGCGCGCGTTCACAAGCAGGGCGAGCCTATGAGGCTCGACCGAATTCAAGTTCCCGAGCCGCGTTCGACCGACGTGTTAGTCGAGGTGAAAGCCTGCGGCATCGTGCCCAATCTCGTGCGGGTCATTGCCAATGTCTACGGGAGTCAACAATCCGACTTGAGAGTTCTGCCTGCTCTGCTGGCGATTTTCGGTCTCGATCCGACAGGGATCGTCAAAAAAGTCGGCGAACAGGTGCGCTCGATGCGGCCTGGCAACCGCGTTTACGTCAACCCGGCGCGCAAATGCGGGTCCTGCCGCATGTGTCGTAGCGGTCAGCCGCTCAACTGCCCGAGCTTCACGTTCCAGGGCTATTTCGGCCGCTCGCAGGAGATCGTAAAGGCCTATCCTTACGGTGGGCTATGCCAGTTCATCACCGCGCCCGAGGATGCTCTGGTTAGGCTACCGGACAATGTGAGCTACGAGGCGGCAGCTCGCTTCGGTTATCTGGGCACTGCGTACGCGGCTATGAAGAACCTCGGCGTCGGTCCGGGGCAATCGTTTCTGGTGAACGGCATCAGCGGCATGCTTGGCCTGAATGCTGCCATGCTGGCCCTTGCCATGGGCGCCACCAGGATTCTCGGCACTGGCCGCAACAAAGCGCAGCTCGACCGTGTGAAGGCGCTGTCGCCGAAACGCATCGAAGTCTACGCCATCGACGAAAGCACGCCTGTCGGACCAGCCGATCCGCTCGTGGCCTGGGCCAAATCGGTGACCGAGGGGCTATGGCGTCGATAGCTCGCTTGACTGCCTTCCGCCCGACGCGAGCCCTGCCGCTTTCATGCGGGCGTTGTTCACTCTGCGCCGCGGCGGTCGCGCAGATACGGGAGGTACTGCCGCTGAATGCGTTCTGGTTGGTGACCAACCGCATCGGCTTGCAAGGCTCAGTCTGGTTCACGACCGGAGAAGGCGTGGCTGCGATGGTGGCAGCGGGGACACTCGACGTCTCGCCGCTTGAGCATCGCATCTTCCCGCTGTCACAGGTGAATGGCGCGATGGCTGCCTTGAACGATCGCAACGGCGGCTTCACGAACTTTATTGTCGATCCGACGCGGGTCGACTAGCAGTGCAGCGTGTCGGCGGCAGGATCGCCCTCCGCAATGAGAAGCCGTGCCCGAGGGATGACTGCGATGCTAAACGAGCTCGCTGTCGTTTTGTCGGGGCGCGCGCCGACGGATATCATCTTCTTTGCGTGAGGCAGCGGCGCGCGTTTCAGACTGAGAACCGAGAAATTTCATCAGTGCGCTCCTGAGAAAATGGATTTCGGCGGCGGACAGCGAAGAAAAGAGACGCCTCTCCATGCGGTCAACCTCTCGATCGCATGTCGTCAACAATTGTGCCCCTTGGGGAGTCAGACTGATCTGCAAGGTTCTACGTTTTTCCCCAGCAACGGTTCGAGCAATAAGTTGCTTCTGCTCCAGCGCGCCAATCATTTCGTTCATGGATTGTGGCGCGATCGAAAATCTTCGAGCGAGCGTGGCGGACGACAAGTCACCGCGCCTCGAAAGGTTAAGCAGCATGTACTGCATCGGTGTTAGATTGTAATCGCGAAGGCAATCCGTCAGATTCGTGAAGGTTAATATTTGCGCGCGTCGAATTAGGTAACTGGTGCGTGGTGGCTTGCTCATGTAATGCCTTTGGTGAAGGGTGGGACATGATGATCTGATCTATAGCGCCAAGCCATCATCCGCGCAAAATCAAGTCGTATTGTGCTTCGCCATTCGTGTGCTGGTATTCGAGAGAGGTGATCAAGCATTCCCTGACACGCGTCGTGTGGTTAGGGGACGCTCAGCGCTACTGTATGAATGGCATCGCACTGACGTTCAAGCCCACGACAGCCTGAGCGGGTACGGATTGATGACCCTCCTGGTTTTGGCTTATCCGGGCGGCGTTCTCACCATCATAAACCGATGCATCCTGCCCATTCTGCCGTTCGTCTTCGCTCGCGCGGACCGGCCGCCACAACACGAAGGCCACGATTCATAGCACGAGGGCAACGATCCCGGTTGACCACAAGAGCCAATAGAGCGTGTTCGTGCTCGGCGGTCCTGATGGATCGGCTCGGCACGCGTGCTCCCAAACGCCCAGGGCACGCGGCCGTTTCGAATAGACAAACCCACATCAACCGCGGCCGTCGGACAGTTTCATCAATAATATCTTGGTATCGGTCCAATCTGCGCGGTCGTGTTTGTCGCCGAGATCAATCATAGTTTCATCAACATAACACCATCCCCAGCCTTCAGGCGGATCGTAGCCTTCGATGATGGGGTGACTGGTGGCGTGAAAATGCTTGGTCGCATGACGTCCTGGCGATTGGTCGCAACATCCAACGTGGCCACAGGTGCGGCATAAGCGGAGGTGCAACCATACGCTTCCTGATTTGAGGCATTCCTCACAACCCAGCGTGCGCGGGGTCACCACCTTGATCGTCGGAAAATGCGGACATCTTGCCATTGCTTGCGCCTTGAGTTCTGGCCTTGGAAATCGCCGCCAGTTTAACATTGCCCCTCCGATATCCTCCGACGTCTCTACATGACGTCGATGCAAAGCTCGGCAGCCGCGTAACGTCCATTGTGGAATATTTCGAGGCTCATACTCTTTTCCAGTACTCAACCTACTCCACGGTAACGCCAGCGCGGCGAAGGAGCGGCGTCCAGCGGCCAGCCTCGCTCGTGAGAAATGTCTCCGTCTGCGCGCTCGACAGCGTGACGATGCGCCAGCCGCCCTCATGGAGGCGGTTGCGGATTTCAGACGACTGCATCGTCAGCGCCAACGCGCGGCGAAGCCGCTCAACCACACTAGGCGGCGTCCTGGCTGGGACGAAAAGGCCGATCCAACTTTCCACGTCGAAGCCATCCAGCCCCGCCTCACGAGCGGCTGGCACGTTCGGCAGCAGCGGACTGCGCTGCGGGCTCGACACAGCATAAGCCCGTACCCGGCCGCCCGCGATGTGCGGCCTCACGATCGCGAGGTTGTCGAAGAAAAGGTCGACTCGCCCGGACAGTAGATCAGGGTACGCCTGTTGGGCGCTCTTGTAGCTGACGTGTAACACCTCGATGCCCGCAAGCGACTGTAGCATTGCCGCAGCGATGTGCTGGCCGGTACCGGCCCCGGGATTGGCGATCGTGAGCTTGCCGGGGTTTGCCTTGGCGTAGCGCAGTAGTTCCTCGAGGCTCGCATACGGCAGCTCGCTGCGTGATATGAGGGCGAAGGGAAAGGCAGCGACGATCGCGACCGGAATAAAGTCGGCGACGGCATCGTACGGCACTTTCGCGTAGAGCGCCGGTACCCAAGTCATATTGCCCAGACCGCCGACGAGGACGGTGGATCCGTCGGGCGGCGAGTTCGCCACTGCCTGTGTTCCCAACTGGCCGCCGCCGCCAGCGCGGTTCTCGACGACAATCGACTGACCGAGGTGCTCGGGCAACCGGTCGGCAAGATTGCGGGCGATGAAATCGTAACCTGTGTGTGCCGAAAACTAGATTCGGCAATATTGATGATGAAGGCCGCCGAGAATAGGTCGAGATTTTATGGTGCCGATGGTCTGAACCGCCCGGTGGATCGGGGTATCATGGTTCAGAGCACGATGAGTCCGTGAACTGTTGTAGTAGGCGGCATACTCGCGAAGAATCCGTCGCAGATGAGCCTCTCCAAACACGATCAGATGGTCGACGCACTCCCGCCGGATCGTGCCGGCCAATCGCTCCGCGTAGCCGTTCTCCCAGGGTGACCCGGGCGCAGTCGGCCTGTCCCGAATGCCCATGGCGCGGAGCCGACGCCTGACGGCAGCACCATAAATCCCATCCCGGTCGCGGATCAGATAGCGTGGAGCCTCATTCCACGGAAAGGCTTCGGTGATCTGCTGCGCGATCCAGTCCGCTGTCGGATGTCTTGTGACATTGATCCAGGCAAGTTCTCGCCGAGACAACCGAACAATCACCAGAACATAGAGCTGAACAAAGCTGATGGTTGGAACCACAAACAGATCCATCGCGGCGATGCGCGGGGCGTGGTTGCGCAGGAACGTGCTCCAGCTCTGACCGGATGGATTATCTGACTTGGCCATATACTTGGCGATGGTCGATTGTGCGACGGCAAAGCCCAGCTTGAGTAGTTCCCCCTGAATGCGCGGCGCACCCCAAAGCACGTTCTCCACGCTCATCTGCCGGATCAGTGTACGCAGCTCCGCGCAGATGGGCGGCCGCCCTCCCCGCCCCCGCGATTTCCAGCCCCAATAGCAGCGAAAGCCCGTCCGATGCCAGCGGACGACTGTTTCGGGCCGGACAATCGTCATCGCCTTGAGGACCGACGGGAATAGCCGATACAGCAGAATGAAGAATAGGCGATCGCCGTTGGTGAACTCGATCCGTCGGCCACGCAGCTTTCGCTGCAGCACGGCCACCTGATGTCGAAGCGCAGCGTTTTCCGCCTCAAGCCGGCCGGTTGGCTTTAGCGGCGAGATCAGCAGGTTGAGAAGCAGGAATAGTAGTCCGACCATCAACCAGGATGGTCATGTGATTCCGTCGCCAGATCAATACGGACGACGTTTTCAGCACACACAGGGGCTTCAAGGTTGGGGTGGGGACTTAGGTGATGTGAGAGTGGGAGTACACCGGTGAAGCAGGCCGCCAAAGCTGAGAGAACTGCAGTTCCGTCGTTTGATGTTGAGCTTCGAAAACGCAGTCGGCAGCGCCGACACACAATCAACACACAGGCACGATTGCCGACGCGTCCCGCTCGCAACGACATTGCCCCTCGTCTCGAACTGGTCGATGTCGACGTTGCAGATTTGGTGGCGCCGGCGCGCAATGTCCGTGGTGTTGACCAGGCTCATGTCCAGGAAATTGCAACTTCGATCAACACCCTTGGCTATTGCGCGCCGCTGATCATCGATCAGGAGAACCGGGTGCTTGATGGCGTCTTGCGCCTGGCCGCCGTCCGCCACCTGCATTTGCCGACGATCTCGTGTGTCCGAGTTGCTCATTTGTCGCGATCCGAACGTCGCGTGCTACGGGTGGCGCTCAATCGTCTTGGGGAGAAGGGCCACTGGAACGTCGATGAGTTGCGACTTGAGCTGAAGGAATTGACGATTGAAGATGCGCCGATCGAAGTTGCAGGCTTCACCGGCATTGAAATCGATCAGATCAATTTGGACCTGGAGCCGGAGCCGCAGGAACCAGGACCGCTAGGCCCCACGCCTGGGGCCAGGGCCGTGGCGCAGCTCGGCGACGTGTTTCTGCTGGGCGATCATATCGTGGCATGCGGCGATTCGACGGATCCCAACGTCATTCGACAGATCATGTCCGACGACCGCCTGGCACGGCTGGTGTTGACCGATCAGCCTTACAACGTTCCTGTCTCCGGACATGTCACGGGTAAGGCACACCGCGAGTTTGCCATGGCCAGTGGCGAGATGACCAATTCCGAGTTTGCAGCCTTCAATGCACGTTGGCTTGCGGCCGCGGTGCCCTTGCTGTGCGATGGCGGTGTGCTTGGCACCTTCATTGACTCGCGCGGTCAGCTCTCCGTGACTACGGCTGCGCTGGACATCGGTCTCGCCCCACTCAACCTCATTGTCTGGGCGAAGAGCAATGGCGGCATGGGCAGCCTATATCGCTCGCAGCACGAGCTGTTGCCCCTGTTCAAGAAGGGCAAGGCGTCGCACGTCAACAATGTTCAACTGGGTAAGCTTGGACGGTGGCGCTCTAATGTCTGGCACTATCCCGGCGCGTCCTCCATCGGCTCTGACGCACGCCAGGGCCTGCAGCAACATCCGACCGTGAAGCCAACCGCCATGCTGGAAGACGCCTTGCTGGACCTGACCAACCAGTCGGACGTGGTGCTGGACCCATTCCTGGGCTCGGGATCGACGCTGATAGCGGCTGCCAGGACGAGCCGCATCTGCCGAGGCATTGAGATCGATCCACTTTATGTGGACGTGATCATTCAGCGTTACCAAGCGATCACTGGCGATACTGCTCGTCTCCAGGGTTCCGGCGAGTCTTTCGCAAGCCTGGCCGAGCGCAGGGTGGCCAAATAATGGAGGTAGGTAACAGCCCAAGTCGTACTGCGCTCAGCCGCTCCTTGTTCGCTTCAGCATGCAGCAGGAAGCAGTAGGAAATGTCGCTCGCGAAAATGCTGGCGGAGGGGGAGGACTGGGGTCTAACCTTCTCCAGCTATACAATAGTAACCAACTTGGCCCGCCGCAGGTGGGCCCCCACGTAACGCTTCCGTTCCTCTCACACATTTCGAACAGAACGACCTTTCACAGGTAGCGCTTCGGGTTTGATCCAGGAGTGATCAACCTACATCGCATTCGATTTCCAATGCACGAGACTGTCGGCAATAACCTTGGTAGACGTAACCGAAGCCTAAGTCACCGAGACATAGCCTACGACCTCTCGCTGGACGCGCTCCGCTTCGGCGCGCAGCAAGTCGCGGATGTTGCAGAGTTCGGCAAGTAAGCCTTCGATCTCATTGACTGAGGCGTTAGAAATACGATCGATCGTGTTCTTGACGTCCTCCGCGACCTGGTTTGGGGTGCGGGGAAGCGTAGCTGAGTGTTCGAGAGGGTCCGAGCGTTTACGTCGGAAGTCTTGGCGGTCAGGTGCGTTGTTGGCCATCTGCCTCCCCATTTCCCAGCAATCGCCCGAATTGGCGCGGCGCAGTTGGACGGCGAGGTGACAACACGCCGGCGACATTGGGGCAACGCACTGAATACAGCCGTCACCCACAGAAGTGTGTGAGTGGAAAGTCCGCTGGTCCCAAAAAAGCGCGACGGGTCCGACCGTGAGCAGCCCCTTGGGTCTGGGCGCATCTTCAATCCCCAAATGTCAATACGGGAACTTTGTTCCGCAAAGCCAGAGCCGTGGCGAATGCAACACCCGGGGATGGGAGCGGCGATCCCATCCGCATGATTGCGAAGGAAGGTCTTCCAGCCTTGCGACGGAGGTCCCCTCCTCCGCGTCAAGGACTTCGCCACGCTGGTTTGCCCGATGTCGATTCCCAGCTTGAGCAGTTCACCGTGGATCCGTGGTGCTCCCCACAGCGGATTGGCAAGGCTCATCGCGCGGATCAACTGGCGGATCTCCGCCGAAACCGCCGGACGACCCGGTCGGCGCCTCGACTTCCAGCGCCAGAACTACCGGAACCCGGCTCGGTGCCAACGCAGCACCGTCTCCGGTCGCACCACCGTCAGCTCCTCACGCGTGTTTGGACACAGCTGGCAGAGCCATCCCAGCACCAGCCTGTCAATGGCCATGATGTGCGGTCGGGTTGGCCTGCCCCGGCACAGCACGACGATCTGCTGGCGCAGCACCAGAACCTCGGCTTCCAGTGCGGCTCTCGATCGAAACAGATCGACCACCAATGCCCAAATCAGCTTGATGAGGTCCGACATCGGCGTAGGGTCGCCCAATTCTCAGCCGCATGCCAACCGGATTTAATTTGCGGTAGGCACACCATCTCGCGACTATGGCTACATTGACTTTCCGCCGGTACGTCTGCATTCAGACCGAAATTTCTTTCGTGCCTTGCCGTGCAAACCCTTTGCGTTGGCTTGGTCGGAGCAGGCCTTGGAAATTGCTTCCTTGTCTGCCTTGCCCAGATTGGCCGGCGACGACGGCTGAGCCGCAGGCGTCTGCGCTAAGTGTCCGTCCGAGAACATATTGAATCCGATGAATCTGTTGTGATTCAAGAGTGGTGGCCTGATTCGGGAGGGTCACCGCGATGTGGACGACGCAGAACCGCAAACGTTACGACCGCAGCCAGTTGCGCTATCCGAGCGATTTGACTGACGACGAATGGGCGTATGTGGCACCATTGATCCCGCCGGCTAAGCCCGGCGGCAACAAGCGCACGGTCGATATCCGCAACATGATGAACGGAGTCATGTACGTCTTGAGCACGGGCTGCCAATGGCGTGCGCTGCCCAAGGACCTGCCGCCCAAGAGCACGGTGCACGACTATCTAATCTTGTGGAGTTGTGACGGCACGCTCGATCGCATCCACCACGCGCTGTATGTGGCGTGCCGCGAGCAGGCCAAACGCGAAGCGAGCCCGACCGCGGCCATCATCGACAGCCAGAGCGTGAAAAGCGCCGAAAAAGGGGGCCCTGCATCGATCCGCCTGGTTATGATGCGGGCAAGAAAGTCAAGGGCAAGAAGCGCCACGTTCTGGTAGACACGCTGGGTTTGCTGCTGCACGCCATCGTTCATCCCGCCGATATCCAGGATCGCGACGGCGGCATCCTGCTGCTTGCGACGTTGTTTGGGATGTATCCTTTCCTGCAGACGCTGTTCGCCGATGCCGGCTATCAGGGACGGCAATTCCACACCGCACTCAAGACCACCTTGCCTCACCTCCAGACGCAAATCGTCAAGCGCTCCGATCAGGCCAAGGGATTTGTCGTGCTGCCCAAGCGCTGGCTCGTCGAGCGCACGCTGGCGTGGCTCAACCGTTGCCGAAGGCTCGCCAAGGATTGGGAGAACCTCAATCGCATGGCGCTCGCCTTCTTGCGCCTCGCTTCAATCCGCCTCATGCTCCGAAAACTTTGCAATCCAGCCTGATGTTTCCGGACGGACTCTAACATTACAGTTGCATTTTTCTTTTGAGATGTGCGGCGCGTGCTTCGGCTTGATGGGCGCGCCGCCACAGTGACCAGGCGATGATATGAGCGGGCTGGATTCGCCGCTGGGTGAGCTTGATGGCGATGCGGCGGATTTCCTGGATTGACCAGCGGATCAGGAACGCCGTTTTTTCGGAAGACGTGGCAGCGTTTTTTTGAGCGGCACGGCATTGGCCTTGTGGCGGATGGCGGCCATCATGGCGAAGGCAAGCATGACGAGCGAGACGTGCCGGTGCCAGCCGTGCCAGGAGCGGGTCTCGTTGTGATCGAGACCAAGTTCGTTCTTGGCGGCCTCGAAGCTGTCCTCGATGGCCCAGCGATGGCCTTCCACCGATACCAACTTCCCCATGGACGTGCCCTTGGGACACCATGTGGAGAAGAAGGCGAGATCGCCGTCGCCAATGTTGCGGCGGACCAGCATACCGCGCGTCCATTTTCCCTTGAGCACGCTGTTGTATTCGCCGGCATCGAGATCGGCCAGTTCGAGATAGGCCCAGTCGTGCAGACGCGGGCCTTTGGTTCCTTCGCCCGACGACAGGCGCCGCCAAGCGCTCTTGGGGAGGCTCTGGGCGATCTTTGCGGCAGTCCCGCGAACAAACTGCTTCTTGCCCCAGGAGTTGAACACGTGGTTGGCGGCAACGCCCAGCACATAGCCCTTGCCCGCCTTGCGGAGCATGGTCTCGATGTCGCCGGTGCCATACACGGTGTCCGTGGCGACAAAGGAAAACGGTACCTTGGCGGCGAGCGCCCGTGCGATCATCCGGCGTGCAATCTGAGGCTTGGTGGCAAAACCCACATCGTCCGGCACATGCGCTGCCTTCAGGCGAGTGGGATCGTCCGTCCAGTTCTTCGGCAGATAAAGCGCCCGGTCGATGAAGCCATGGCCGTGGCGCGACACATAGGAGGCGAACACGCCGATCTGGCAGTTGGTGATCTTGCCCGCCGAACCCGTGTACTGACGCGCGACCCCGCACGACGTCTTGCCCTGCTTCAGAAAGCCAGTTTCATCGATGACCAGAACCGCGTCCTCGTCGGCAAGAGTTTCCAGCGCGTACTCGCGCACCATGTCGCGCAAGGCATCGGCGTCCCACCGCCCGCGCCCCAAAATCGCTTGCTGGCGCCACGGGCCGAGATCACCAGCCGCTTCCGCGCGCATCCAGCCTGTCTTGCGCGGCTCGTTTCCCAGAAGCCCCTCGAGGAATTGTCCCGCCGATCTCGCAACCCGCTCCTGGCCGAACAACGGACGGATCCGCCCCTTCACCTCCCGCAACGACGACGCCCACAGCTCCAGCGTCGTCTCAACCAATGCCCCAACCATCCATGATCTCCCGAATCATGGTGGCTCATGGATTCAGAAGCCAACAAATAATGCAACTGTAATGCTAAGGCAGCGGCAGATCCGATCAACGCAGAAAAGATGATCGCGCCGATGAAGGCTCTCATCGCGAAGTCCTCCCGTTTCGTTTCGCTGGGCTTTAGCCCTTGAGACGCTTGTTGCACTCGCTGTAATAGCCGCCGCCCTTTTGGATCCAGTTCAGACCACCGTTGGCGTTCGTTGCCTTGTTGGCATTGTATTGATCAAGGCAGGTATGCATACGCGCCTTGCCTACGGACTCGCTTGAATACTTCTGTGAAACAGCGGTCGGGAATACGGCATTGCCGATTGCGGCTGGTGGGGATGGCGGGGCAGCAGAAGGCTTGGCGGACGTTGTCGCAGCGGGCTTCGGCGCCGCTGCCGGTTTAGTCGCTGCGGCAGGGGCCGCTCCTGGAGTGACGGACGTATCGGTGCCGCATTCCGCCTTGCGGAAATCATTCCATTTCTGGCCCTTGAGAGTGCCGGCAGCTTGGGCCTCTTTGTATTTGGCGCTGCATTCTTGCATCGTCAGAGCTTGAGCGGTTGCGCCGCCCAAAACGATGGCCGCAAGAGCTGCACCCGCCAAAGCAACAAGACTACGGATCATCATGACTGAGTTCCTTCTCTTGTGTATTTACAAGTTTGGACGCGTCAGAATGAGCGTGACAATTCTTCCTCGGTAGACGGCCGGCTGCTAGCGCATCCGTGGCAGAATGCGGCCCTTCGAGTTTTCTAGCGAAATAGACACGTCCTTCCGCAGGTATGTGTGTAAATTCGGAGCGATGCTGGTCTTGCGCAGCAAAGGCCCGCAACGTTGCTCGGCCCTTCTCATCCATGTTTCCAAATGCGTACTCGTTCCCCATTTTGGAAAACAATGATCCTGCCTTTTTGACAGTGATCCAACCGCGTGCTCCCGGACGCAATTCTCGGATCGATGCCGAGAGTTCTGATTCGTTCCGGGCTGAAAGCCGAGGTTCTGAGGGTCCGCCCCGGACGATCGGACGAAGAGAAGCGACGTAACGCGATCCCATAAGCCCACCGAGTGCCTCCGAAAACGTCAGATGCACAGCCAGTTTCGCACCGACAAAGTGGCGCGCGCACTTTAGGTCTTGGGGCCAGTAGGCCGCGCGCGCAGGCGAAAAGGAGAATCTCGGCCAGTGCAAGATACTTTAGGTGTCAGGACTGCGCTGTTCAATGGCCGCAGTGGAATTTTTCCAGCATGGCTTTGGAGAGCTAGGTTCCGTACGGGTGCGGGAGTTTCGCCATCCGAGATTACAGGCAGAGATGTCGGAACGCACGCCGCAACGTAGTTTCGAATAATCAGCAAATCCGATGGGCATTCATCGACTTTATCGTAGCGATAACCGTTCTGTGGGGGTCCAACGCCACCGCTCAGACTGTGGAGCCGCAGCCTGCGGTGAAAATCGTGGTCGATCCACCTTTTGCCGAACCGTTGAGCCGCGGCGTCGTGTGCATCCAGTACCGCAGCGAGAATCTGCGGATCGTCCCGGTGTTCGGCCCGAAGGCGCTCGATGTGTCGCCCCGCATCGGGCATCTCCATGTCGCGGTTGATGGCGCGCCGTGGGTGTCCTTTCCGACAATCATTTCCGGACGTATCGGTGATGCAGTCCAGCCAGGACGGGAATGCTGGCAACATCCCCGACCCGCTGAACGGCTTGCTCTAACGGCGAATTCTTCTGCACAGCCAGGTGAGTGCGCGACTGATTGTAGTAGTCCGCGGAAGCGGAAAGGCCACGCCGAAGATCAGCCTCGCCCAAGATCACCAAGTGATCCAGGCACTCGCGGCGCAGCGGGCCGATCAATCGTTCTGCAACGCCATTCTGCCATGGCGATCCAGGAGCAATCGGCCGGTCGCGGATCCCATCACTCTGACTCGAGCGCTGAAGACATGTCCGTAGGCTCGATCATTGTCACGCACCGAGCAAACCGGTGCCACGATCCATGGGAACGCCCCGACGATCTGCCGCGCAAGCCACTCCGCCGTCGGATGCCGGGTCACCTCAAACGACAACAGCCGCCGTCGGCCGTGTCCCACAACCAGGAAGGCAAACAGCCGATCGAGGGTTACCGTCGGCACCACACAGATCGATCGCGGCGATGGCCTCGACGTGATTGCGCAGAAAGGTCCGCCAGCTCTGTGACGGCGGCCTGCGGCCGCGCATCATGTATTTCGGGACCGTCGACTGAACCACCTCGAAGCCCAGCATCAACAGCTCGCCGTGGATCCGGGACGCACCCCACAACGGGTTTTCCCGGCTCATCCGCCGGATCAGATCACGCAGACCTCGGTCAATCCTCGGCCGCCCTGCCCGCCTCCACGACTTCCAGCGCCAATAGGCTTTGAAGCCCGCACGATGCCAACAGGACAGTCTCCGGCTTCACCGCTTCACCACTTCACCACTTGGATAACGTCAACGAGGTCAGGCCAGAGCCGGACCAGACCCACCAACAGTGCGCGCTCGATACCTCGCAGACGGAGGCGCGCTGGTACCCCGCCGCAACGCTGCGTTCAGCTGGCGACGAAGCAACAAATTCTCGGCTTCCAGCCGCCGGCGCGACTTGAACAGGTTGGCGATAACGATGGCGATGGTGTGCCGGGCCGCAAACATCGCTACTGAAGATGCGATGATTCTGCCTTACCACGCGAGCCGAGGCCGGATGAAATTTTCGGAAAGGAAGGCACACGCGTACATTAGCGATCTGATGGCGTGTCAATTATTTTTTGCGCACGCAACTTCCGACGTCAACCCGTATTGATCAATCACCTGCATGACTAGCGCACAGGCGATAGGGGATGGACACGTCGTAACAGGCTCGGCGCGACCTGGATGACGGTGAGCGCCAAAAGAAAAGCAGCGGCAAGTGTTTTCAACTCGGGTCTTAATCGCACGAAGGCGATCCACTACAGCGAGCGTCTCTACCGCCAGCGAAACCGCATCGAGCGCGTCCTCGGCCATCTCAAGATCAATCCAAGATCAGGATGGGCCGAGACCACGGCTCAACTTCGGTATGGGCTGATCAAAATAGACGAGAGCCGACTTCGGTTTCCGGCGATCCAATTGTAAATTGGATGCCCGATAAGACGGCTGAATACCGGCACATAGAACAATGGAATCTGCCACCACAATCCCGGCACGCGCAATACGACGTATCGATAGGCCTCGAAACCCGGCAGCGCCCGCCCGTCGGGCAAGACCAGATAGAGTGCCTTCTCCAATCGCGCGTCACTGACCACGGGAGAAGGATTGGTGCGAAAATCTCGTGTCTTGATCTGTTGGAGCCCGTCGAATGACAGAAACCAGACCATCGATCGAACACAGAAGCCACATCTGCCGTCATAGATCATCTCCATGTCGCCCATTTTTTGCTTCCACGCCAAGCCAAGACGTGTCAGCCACTCTGGTCGCACGAAGCTCATATGCCCCATCATCATGACGAACGAGAAATAATACAGACGCATCAACACGGCGAACTGGGCGTGCAAGAACAGAGCTGCCGCAAGCAGGTAAGGTCGCGTGCGCTTCTGCCAGATCAGGAATGGAAAGGCGAACTCGATCAAAATCGTGCCGTAGGTCCCGACATTCGCCAGCCAGTACTGCGATGCAAGCACGTCCAAAATGACGCGGCTGTAATGCTCTTCGGTCGTAAACACGACCCAGACGGCGTCGCCGTTCCACCAATCGTCCCCGAATTTGTTGATGGCACTGAAGAAAAACAGTGCGGCCATCTGGATTTGCATGAGCCGTGTGCAAGCGCCCGCCCAGGGGCTGCTGTAGGGCGGCAGCGTCGCGTCAAGATTGCTGCGTTTGGCAGCGCGCACAGCGCGGACGCGGTCAAGACTCATCGCCCGCCCGATCGGCGCGACACACAGAATGATGAGCAGGCTCGCAAGAATGGCGTCGACGCCGTAGGTCAGTACCGGATTGCGTTGATCGTAGGAAATTTGTCCGATCAACACGATCCATTTCACCCATGACGTCCGCCACCCGACCATGAAGGCGGCGCAGCAGACCAGGAAAAGGATGTGAAAGGCGACCCATTGCCAGGGCGCTGCAAAATAGAAGAACATGGATTGTGTCCAACCATCGGGAACGTCCCGCAGGACAATTGCGCGGGGCATCAAACCGACGTCGCCCCAAAAATCGAATAGATAGGGCGTTAACATCCCGTAGTGGAGCAGAAGCGCCGCACCAATGCCCATGCGGGCAAGCTCCAATGGCGACGTCGATGTGCGCTGAAACCAAATCTGCGACCAGGTTTCACTTAGTGCGGCAAACCGCTCTCGGACAAAGCGTCCGAATGTCACTCGGCGGGGCATTTGGCGAGCTTGATCGGGTTCACGGTGACAAACTCGGGGTCCCAGCGCTGCTTGCCGGCCAAGAAATCGGTGTAACGTGAATTCCTTGTCTTGTACCGCCAAGAGGGTGATTGACACCGGGTGCAGCGCGGCGTGCTTTCGGCAGTAAAACGCAGCGGCAATATCGGCATAATCTTCAGGATTATCGATAACCGCGAAGTGCCACGCCCTGAACCAAAAATATCTCGGCTCGAGCCTGCTGTATTCTGCTTCCGGCATAAATGTAAGTTTCTCTCCGGCCTTATTTTCAATGACGTAGCTAAGTTGACGAGACGTAGACGGGCTACTATTGACGCTCGGTGAAAAGAAATCCCACGAGTTGTCCAGCCTGAACAACGTCAGATAGGGCTGCAACAGGGCACGCAACCCTTGCGCCGTCACGCTGCTTTCCGACGCGGGCGCAACTACGATGGCAAGACTATGCCACGCGACGAACACTGACATCGCGGTGTAAGTCAGGCGCTCTCGCCCGCATTCAAAATCATGGTCGGCCTCAAGATAATTTTAGTCCGAAATTCCCCAATTGACCAGGGGCCGAACAAACCGGTCTTAGCGTGATCACTCAACGAATAGACCTGCTAGGCCGTGTGGACGGGTTGTCTCAAGTGTAGCGGGGATGGATTCCGTGGCTGCAGGGATGGTACGATGCGGCCTAAGAAGCATGAGACGACAGGATCGGGTGATCTGTTCCGGGCGCGCCTGGACCAGATCATCAACTTCAAGCATGAGTTGGTGCTCGCGGGCCAGATCGATTGGGACTTTTGTGATCGGGCTGCTGCTGCTCAAGCACATTTGCGGTCTGTCCGACGAAGGTGTCTGACCGACGACTTCGCCCCGGTGGAGACGCTGCGTGCGATCGAACAGAACAACGACAACAATTGAAAAACACGGACCGCGCCATGCTGACGGCGGCGCCGCTTGGTCAAGCGCCACCGTGACAAGATTGGGCGGCTGGCAGAAGCCCTATTGAAGCAGGAGACCGGCTTTACCAAGACCAGCGCCGGCTTCGCGCGTCGGAAGGATTGCGCGGTGCGACGCGCTCGAAATATCCGATTGCCTTGCGCTCCCGCTTTCCCTGCAGCGCGAATATGGCGCCCTGAGGATCTATGCATCGGACGATCCAACTGCCGTCCGCCACTTCAATCGGGCCGTCGAGGATCTGACCGCCACCAGTCTTCACGCGCTGCACCGCCGCGTCGAGATCACGAATGTGAAAATAATAAATCCAGTACGGGGTCGGGATCATCGGAGGCTTGGTAAGAATGCCGCCGATCGTCTGCCCTCCGGCGGAGAACCGCTGATACGTGCCCATGTCTCCGATGTCGGCGTCCGCTTTTTGCCAACCAAACAGCTCGCCATAGAAAGCCAACGCCTTTTCCAAGTCAGCGGCGAGCAGTTCGTGCCAGCCGACGCGGCCCAGTCCCCCCAGCTCGACGGGCTGCTCGTGGCCGGGGTTCAGCCACTTGAGCAACGCGAGCCTTCCAGTTTGCGGGTCAGCGAAGGTTGAAAAGCGGCTGACATTGGGAATGTCCGTCGGTGGGACAAATACGGCTCCGCCAAGGCGCGTGACCCGGTCGGCGGTAGCGTCCACGTCGTCGACCGCGACATATCCGAGCCAACTCGGCTCTCCGCCCATTTTCCTCGCATCCTCCGTCAGGTCTATCAGCCCGCTTACCACGACCTTTCCAGAGGTAAACAAGGTGTAGGTTCTGCTGTCCAACGACGCCTCCAGCGCGCCCCAGCCCATGACCTTAGTGTAGAAGGCCTTGGCTGCCCCCGTGTCCGTCGTCACCAAGTCGTACCAAGCGAAACGACCATGAAGATTGGGCACGTCTATTTCTCCCCTTCGGGCCTACAAGGAAGTAGAGGCTTCGGCGGCATGACACAGGGCATCTGGACCCTTGAATCTGACTGATTCAGGCGACTAGCCAAAGCGAGCGTAACAGTGCTATAAAACATTGTTCGGGCTATAGTTTCACCCACTTTGCGAGGTCTCTATTATGGCGCGCGCGAAAAAACCTTCGAAACGAAAGCAGCGGACGGCAACCTTACCGATCCTGGGGATCGCCGGGATATCGTTGTCCCTGGCGGGCGGTGCGTCGGCATCAACTTCCGTGCCCGCGAATCTACCGTCGCAATGCACCCAGCCGCCTCCCACGATCCTGCTCGGCGAGGAAGAAATCTCCGACGTCAGCTTGGGGACGTTCTATGTCTACGACCAAGAGAATGAATCCTTCGGTCAAGACATAATACTTGCACAAGGCGGCCGAGGCTGCGGAGGCGGTGGAGCACGTGGCTGCGGAGGCGGCGGAGCACGTGGCTGCGGGGGCGGAGGAGCGCGTGGCTGCGGAGGCTGCGGCGGAGCACGTGGCTGCGGAGGCTGCGGCGGGGCACGTGGCTGCGGCTGCGGCGGAGCACGTGGCTGTAGAGGCTGCGGAGCACGTGGCTGCGGTGTCGGAGGCTGTGGCGTGCGAGCCTGCGCAGTGGCCTGCGCATGCGGAGGCTGCACAGGATCCTGCTGGTTGTGGACTCCGGCGGGCTGGGTCTACACCTGCTAACGCAATAGTGAGAGGGCGGCAGGGGGTGCGCCCCCTGCTGGACATGGACTCCCCGAGGTTAGGGCCCAGTCTGCTAACAGGACCAGATAAGACTCAGTGCTTCGGCAGGCCCCAGCCGGACTGGGGCCTTTCCGGTTGCCTTCGCGGACACGCGTCGTGGCCAACTTCTCCGGACCTTGTAGTCTGAGCCGCGACCGAGCCGCGGGGTTTCCGCAACTGGATCACGTCTCGCACCGGCCGTCCGGTGTTGTCGCGGAGCGCGTCGATTGACCCTCATCACGGACAATCACGGGACCGGCATTGCGCCGTTCAACAACAAAAACGTTCTGCAATTTGCGCCGAACTTCACCGTCTATGTGATACCGCCTGATGTCGTGTGCCTCTATTCAGAGGACCGAAAGTTCCTTCTTCACGGCGAACTCTATTGCGCGCTGGCGTCTGCAATTGGCGAAGGTGGGAAGAGCTTTCGAGATCTCGCTCGCGAACTGGAACGGCGGTTTCCGTCCGAAATCGTCCAAGAAGCTCTGAAGAGGCTGGTCGACCGCCGTTATGTGCTTGCCGCGTCGGATTCTTCCGCTGGCGTGGCGGCCGCCTACTGGGCGAGCCTCGGTCTGTCGCCGGAAGCCGCCGAAACAAATCTCCGGAACTGCCGCGTCCGAGTTGAATCGATCGACGTGCAGGGCGCATCCGAGCTCGGCGTTGCACTGGGCGGTCTCGGCGTTCGCGTCGTAAAGCGCTCCCCCGACCTCACAGTTACACTGGTGAGCGATTATCTCGACGGGCGACTGGCTGGATTGAACCGGCAGCATTTATCGGACGGTAGCCCCTGGGTACTCGCCCAGCCATCCGGCATTTTTCCTCTGGTCGGGCCAGTGTTCCGCCCAGGCGAGAGTGCCTGCTGGGCGTGCCTTGCCGATCGCATGAAGCGCAACCGGGAGATCAGGGCCCATCTCGACCTCGGACAGGCCCGTTGCGTCGCCGAATCGCCTCTCGTGCGGCAGCCGCTCGGACAGACCGCCATCCAGCTTGCAGCTGTCGAAATCGCGAAGGCGGTCGCGAGCGACTATCGCACACAATTAAGCGATCACATCATCAGCCTTGATCTGCTGGGCTCGACCATCGTGAAACATTATGTGTCGGCTCGCCCGCAATGTCCGAGCTGCGGCCGCAAGAAGCTGCGCGATCCGCGCCGAACGCCGGTGGTGCCGGAGCTTGGCGTGGGTGGCAAGCTGGTCTCGACGAGCGGCGGGTACCGGACCGTCTCGTCGAGCACGACGGTTGCACGTTTCCGGAAGCACGTGAGTCCGCTCACGGGCGTGGTCTCGCGACTCGAACGGATCGAAGCCGATTTGCCCTTGAACACCAACTACTATGCCACACACAACTTTTCGGCACCTGCCAAGACGGTCAAAGAGCTGAGGGCTGGACTGAGCGGCGGCAGCTTCGGCAAGGGCAGCACGGCCGAGCAGGGCGAAGCCAGCGCGCTCATGGAGGCGATCGAGCGCTACTCCGGGATTTTTCAGGGCGACGAGATCAGGGTTGCGCGTCGGTTCCGGGATTTCCCGTCAGGCGATGCCGTTCTTCCGAACGAAGTCCTGTTGTTTAGCGATGCTCAATACCGCCAAGGCCAGGCACCGACCCCCGATTTTGATTCGCAGGTGCCGCCTCCATTCGATCCATCCACCAAGATCGAATGGTCGCCAATCTGGTCCTTGCGTGACAAGCGCTTCAAATATCTTCCAACCAGTCTCCTGTATTTTTTCCACAGAGGACCCGGCCAAATCGACGCCGACTCCAACGGCTGCGCCGCCGGCAACTCGTTCCAGGAAGCTATCGTCCAAGGCTTCCTTGAGCTGGTGGAGCGTGATGCATACGCGATCTGGTGGTACAATCGCTTGCAGCGGCCGCAAGTGGACCTCAGCCAGTTCGACGATTCCTACGTCCGCGATCTGCAAGCCCAGTTTGCCCAAGCCGGGCGCAGGCTTTGGGTGCTTGACGTCACAAGCGACCTCGGGGTTCCGACCTTTGTGGCGATATCGCACTGGGTGAACGACTCGCAGGAAAATATCGAATTCGGCTCTGGCGCGCATTTCGACGCGCGCATCGCCTTGCTGCGTGCGCTGACCGAGTTGAACCAATTCCTGTCCATCGGACTCATGGGGGGCGGGACGGGAGACAAATCGAGCCTCGACGGCATCGTTCCGTTCCGCCTGCAGGACTATCCCTTCTTGTCGCCAACGAACGATCTGAAGGTCCAGCCGGCCTCCGACTCGAAGTTTCCCTTTGTCGACACGCGCGAGCAGGTGGACGCCTGCGTGCAGATTGCCAAGAAAGCGGGCTTCGACTTCCTCGTGCTCGATCAAACTCGTCCCGACATCGGCGCCCCGGTTGTCAGGGTGGTTGTCCCGGGAATGCGGCATTTCTATCGCCGCTTCGCGCCAGGCCGGCTCTACGATGTTCCCGTTCAACTCGGATGGCGAGAGCGGCCGCTGTCGGAAGACGAGCTCAACCCGATTCATCCCCATACCTGAGGTTCGCCCCCGGCGTGAGCGCTCCCGGCCAGGGGGCCATACGGGGGCTTACCGTCGTTTCGGGAGTGAAAATTCCTCTGAATAGGCGTGTATCCAGTCGTGCTTTGGGTTCAGACGAAACAAATAGGACCTATCTCCATGGCGCTGTTTGGAAAGTTTTGGGACCGTATTGCACCCAAGCCCGACACGAATCGTCGCGACGCAGGACCTGCCGCAGCGATTGACGATTGTGTCCGAAGCCAAGTTCGCGATGGCGACCCGGGGCTTGCGATCGCCGTCGCCAAAACTGGCGCGATTGTGCATGCGGCCGGCTTTGGCTTGGCCGACCTGCGTGCCCGCACGCCGATTACACCCGACACGATTTTTCACCTGGCGAGTTGCGGCAAGCAATTCACCGCCTTGGGTATCCTGATGCTGGCCGAAGCGGGCAGACTCAACCTGGATGACCCCGTGAGCCAGCACCTCCCCGCACTGTCCTTCGGTCCGCAGGTGACGATCCGGCGATTGCTCAATCACACCTCCGGGATTCGTGACCTCTATGACGAGAAGGGCGCGCACGAGGTGCTGATGCGCTGTGAGCGGCCGGCCAATGCCGACATCATCCGCATCTATGCCGAGCTCGGCTGCCCGATGGCTGCGCGGCGACACGGGGCTGGCGACGAGTTCAGCTACAGCAACTCCGGCTACGAGTTGCTCGGCTCAGTGATCGAGGCCTCCTCCGGGCAGTCGTATCACGACTTCTTCCAAAGCCGCGTTTTCGATCGGCTGGAGATGAGCGATACGTTCTCGATTCCCGACCGCCGGGTGAACGATCGTCGGCGCGCGGTCGGCTACGCACGCGGCACGCTTGGCCGGCTAGTCGCGTGCGGCGGCACCGAATTCGACGACCTCGTCGGTTCAGGCTCCTTCTACACCACGGTAGGCGACTTGTGCCGGTACGACCGGGCGCTGGCGACCAATGCTCTGATCAACGCGGCCAGCATGCACGCGGCCTTGACCAGTGGCCGCACCAACGACGGTCAGGAAACCGGCTGCGGCTTGGGCTGGTACCTGGGCAACGACGAGAGCGGCCGCTTTGCGGACCACGTGGGCGAATGGGATGGGTACTACTCCTATATCAGCCGTTATCTCGATAGGCCACTCAGCGTGTTTCTGTTGTCCAACAATCCAGACGTCAACCTGATCGACGTTGCTGACGTCGCTGCCTCCGTCTATGGGTGATTTGCGGCGCGTGATTGCCCTTGGCATCGTCGTTGCTTTGTCTGCCCAGGGCGTAAATGCGCGAGGCCTACCAGCTGTGCTTCCAGGCGCGATGTATATGGATTTTTGTTCCGTCCAGCACGAACTCTCTGTGCAATCTGTCACCCCAAGCGGCTCGAAGGCGCATTTAGGCCATGTGGCCAGGTTCCCCTCCATCGAGTTTGGTCAACGGCGCCGCGGGACTGACGATTTTCGCGCCCTCGCTCGGTGCCTTCAACAGCGAGCTGCGGCGCCCCTTAGGACTGCTGCCGTTCCTGGATTCGCGCAACATTCGGATCGCGGGGTCCTCCCAGTCGGGATCGAGGGACTGGTCGGCGCCGAGCTCCCCGTCGATCTCCTTCGCCCGGCTTGCCCGCCCGCAGCACCCCATAATGGCGTGCGCCTCGGCCTTGAGCTTCTCGTCCTCGGCCAGGGGCACCGACGCTTACATGATAAGCCGCTTGACAATGTACTCGGATGGCTCTCGAACCGCGGACGTGGCAACCTTCCAGCCGAGCAATGCTCTCAACATTTGCTGTTGAAGCGCTGACGAGTGCGTCGAGCCAACGACGGCCTCGTGCGATCGATACGACAAGCAGGGCGCGGTTTTCAGATCGGATTTGGCGGTTGACCTGAGAAGTCGAAGAGGCGGGAATCAGAATCTCGCGGCGCCGGCTCAGGGGAGTTTTGCGCCAAGGCAGCTGGATCCGGCTGGGCTTTCGCGTCGAACCTTTTGCCTTGGTGAGTGCGATGACGATCCGTTCCAGTTGCACCTCGACCCGAACGACGTGCTTGTGTTTGAGGGACCTATCGTCATTCTCCTGATCACCGAGGTGACTTCGTACCGACTTTGCAACCAGCGCCTCGATCTCACCGGCCGTGACGCGGCTGACGGTGCCGGCTTGTTCCGGGACGCCCTGCAGCAGAGCAGAGGAGATGTAGTACCGGTAATTGATGCCCCGCTTGCGGACATGGCTTGGAGTCATGCGATGGCCGCGGTCGTCAAAGGCCCGACCGGCGAGCAGTGCCTCGGACTTAAGCCTTGAGGATTTGTAGTTGTTGACCTGCACGTTGAGCTTGGCCTGAAACCGCCTCGAACAACTCCCAGTCGACGATGCCCGGCTGCTCTCCCGGCAGCACCTCGCTCTTGTAGGTGGCGCGGCAGGTGAGGGAGTGGCTGACGCCGAAAAACCGCCTGCCAGCGGGCGCGCAATGCGACGAGGTCGAAGTCGCGCAATCGCGCGGTCTCGACCTCAATCATATCCCGGTCCGGCTCGAGCGGACGGGGTTTCACGCGGGGCACGACGATCAATCCACCCGACGCTTGGGCGCGCCGTGACACGTCGGCATCGGACCAAACGCCGACGCGACCAAGCGTCAGCCTTATCGGCCTAGCCGTTTGACTGGCCCGGATGGGCAAATCCGCAGCGCGACCAAAAACACTGCGCCAGGGTCCTTGGCTGGGCCGGCCGATAGGTTTCTGTCGGGCGTGCCTATGATCGGTCAGCCAATAAATGACCCATCCTCACGCCGATTGGCTTGGCGCGCCAAAGCCTGTCTGTGTGCGTCGTAAACCTAGGTTCGTCAGTATCGGTTATGAAGACCGCCAGGAACAGATTGGAATGTGACGATGCCGATGGACACCTAAGAGCTAAAGCAGGTCTGGGATGATCCGCCAACCTACGCAAACTGATTGATGTGAATGTGCGATTGTCCAGCCCGGTTACTACATGATGACAAGTGAGTGCTTGAAGCGTGAAGCAGGTCATCCGCAACTAGTATTCAACGCCTGAGAGAAGAAACGATCAGAAAAACGAGAGCGGCAACACGGGAGGCGAAACCTATGCCACCGCTCTCGCGCCGCCCACTGCGTTGGTGATTGTGCGCTTCGCAGCGGACGGAGAATTATAGCCGATATCGAATGCTAAGTCGGCAGCCCTCGGCGTCGTGCACAGGGCTGCCACCCATGCCGATGGAAGTGAGCCTGTTAGCCTAGGTCATGGCTTTGGTCTCTAACGGTTTCGGGCACGCAGATGCGGATCTTGCATGGCGAACCCCGGGGGGTCTCCAATCGACCCTTTACCCGACGCGCGAGGTTCACGTGATCGTCTCGAGCGCTGGCTAGATCTTCGCTTTCTTCTTAAGCCGGAAGCCGTATTTCTGCATGCAGTCGGCGCCCACGTCGTGCCGCTCGCCTCGCTGGCGCGCGAGCTGATCCGCGTCGAGCTGTTTCTTGCACGTGGCATATTGCTCGTACGTCATCTTCTTGGCGGTCAGGGCCGACGCCGGCCCCGCGAAAGCAATCGCGGCAGAGACCGCGGCAGCAACCGCGATCAGATCGAATTTCCGCATCGCTTCCTGCCCGGCTATTGGCTACTACAAATGATTATTCGCTATGGGCGTTCGCAAAGTAATTATACCGAAGTCGTAAATGCGTACCGACATCGAGGATGGGTGAAATCGAGATAGTACCTCTGCGAGCGGACGGCCCGGCCGGCAAACGATGCGCGGATCGCGCCCCGCAGCCTAGTCGCAGCTCGAAACGTCGCTCACCGCGACGATCTTGGCCGCGCTCGCGATGCACGCCGCAAAACCGGTCACGACGACATGGCCAAATCCAACCGTCCCTTGCTCGAAAGCAACACGCGGACTTTTGCGATCGCGAACGAACCAATGCTCGCCCGAGAACACCCGCGAATTCGCGCCGGATGATTCGATCGCCGCGAGCGCATGTTGCGCCACATTGGCGGCAATGAGATGGCTTGGGATCACCGATAGATCCGACGACGCGATAACACCTGCGTTGAAGCCGGCAATCGGCATCGCAAAATTCAGGCGCGAGATGACGGCCTTCAGCCCGCGCGGCGGCCGGCTGCCGACCAGTTCATCGACGGCCGTCGCATGCGCATCCTGATTGTGGTCGACGACTGTGCCCGTGAGTGCCTGGCCCTGGTTCCTGACACATCGATCTCCGGTCCGGATGCTCGGCAATGCCGGAGAGATGCGAGGTCTGCAACCTAACCAATCCGATAGACTTTTGTCTCAAACACATTCGGATCCTGCAATTACAGTTCACTCAAATCCTCCGGCACGTCGCCGAACTTTCTCAGCACGACGGCGTCGGAAAATTCGCCAACATTCGGATCGCCGGTACGTTTGAATGCGACGGCCCCCGCATTGACGGGATCCCGTGACATTGCTTCGGCACGCCTGATCGCGGCGCCTTCGCTCGGGCATTCCTGTGCAGCACCCGGCGCGGTGCCGTTTTCGTTGCGGATGAAAGGGAGAGCGACATAATAGGTTACGGCCATGTCTCGCGCTTCCAAGGAGAGCCCGTGCGGATCATCCCGGCAGAACGGGTAGGCGGAGAGCGATCGGCACGATCGGATGCGATACGTCGACCACCTTCGGCGAAGCCCCATTTGCGGCGATCCTTTTGCAGGATCCGAAGCTGGGACCGGATGTGATCCGGATCACCATGATGGCCATGTGTAATCCAAGACGTCTGCAATTGATAAACGTCGATGCACTTCGACTTTGATTGCCATGACATCCAAACCTCACAGCCTGCACGCGTTGCAAATTTCATGTTGACAATTTTTGAGTGGGACAGAGTATAGGGGTCGTCAATTCTCTAATAACAAACTGACACTTTCCAAACTCAGCCGGTGCCGTGGTTTCGTTGCGGGATGCGCGTCCGCCCCGTCGCAAGCGGGCGAACGAGCATTCGAATTTTGTTTCGGCCGGCTATCGTCAAGTCACAGTCGCCGTATTTGCTGGCAAAACGCCAGCTCCCGGATTTCCGGTGTCGCGATGACCGTTCTGGCTTTTGCACTTTTGCTGGTTTTGACGACTGGCCCATTCGCACGCGCCGAGATGGTCGATAGCCGGCCGTACCCGTTCTTCGAATTCCTGCTCGCGGATGAGTGCGTCGCTCGCGACCTTGCGGCGACGACCCTGATCCAAACATCGGGCCGTATGATTGACATCACACCCGGCGCGCTCATTCGCGCCTACGATCTCGTCCTGCGGGCGCGACGCGATTGCGCCGCAGGGCGCATCGCCATGTCGCTAGCCAAATACGACGATGCCGTTGCCGGTCTCGGCCATGGAGCCGAAGTCGGACGACACGCGCAATGGGACGACTCTAAGGATTGAGATTGCGATCGGAACCGATTTTTCAAACACGTCACACCGGCATGAACGATCCAGCGTCACGCACGCAGCTTCCGGGGGCTGATGCGCCTTGTCGCTCTTGGTTCCAGCGGCCGGTGATTTTGCGGGGCGGAGGGGGAGCATGTCGCAAATTGCATCGGGGGCGCCAATCGCGCCCGTTTGGCGCACAAGACTGGAACTGCTGCAGCGCGAGGTCGTCGTCGGAGTGCCCGCCGCGTTGACAATGCTGGCGGCAAGTCTCGCCGGCGGCGTTTTGGTCTGCGGTGCACTCGGTCCCGATTATGTCGCTTTTGGCGCGGCAGCAGGTATTTCCGGCGCGCTGTTCGGTGGGGCGAGTGCGTGCCTGATTGCGGCAAACTCGATGATCCTGTGGGGACCGCTCGTCACCATCGGCTTGGTGCAGGCGAGCCTTGTGGCCACACTCATGGCCGATCCGCTGTTTGCAAACAATCCGTCGGCGGTCGTCTTGGTTCTTGTCCCGAACATCATGGATGCGTTCGGCAAGGACTGGTTCGAGGTCCGAGAAGGCGAGGCATCGGTGTTCAAGCCAGACGGCAGTGGTGGCTACAAGTTGATTGTCCGCATCCAGGCGAACGAGTGGGCCAAGTTGGCTCAAGCATCGAACTGATGCCGGTCGCGCAGATTGGCTTACTAAGAACTTGTTCTTCCGCACTCTGACCTCAGCGAACATCTAAATGGCCGGCTTTTGCTGGCGAGCCCGACCCGTTCCTGATGCATACAGCGGACGAGTTGGCTGCCCGGTTCGGCATAGTCGAATGGATCGACTGATCCACGGGAAGCTGACGCCCGCCGATCTGGGGGGCGAAACTCGATAACGCGCGCGCCGGCCTGTCCTTTCCGAAAATCATATCCGGACGTATTGGTGATGCAGTCCGCCTAGGATTGGGATTGCTGTGACGTCGCCGATCCGTTGGACCGCTCGCCGCGATGGCGCATCCTTCCGGAGTGAGCGATGCGGGCGCGTTTGATTGTAATAAGCAGCAAAAGCGGAGAGCACACGGCGCAATTGGCACTCGCCAAAAACAACGACATGATCCAGGCATTCGCGGCGCAGCGTCCCGATCAAGCGCTCGGCGATGCCATTTTGCCAAGGCGCTCTGGGCGATATCGGACGATCACGGATGCCCATCGCCCTCACCCGCGTGGTAAAGACATGTCCGTAGGCGCGGTCATTGTCACGGACCAGGCAAGCCGGCGCCGATGCCCAGGGGAACGCCTCGGTGATCTGGAGAGCCAACCATTCCGCCGTCGGATGCCGGGTCACCTCAATCCACAGCAGCTGCCTTCGACCGTGGCCAACGACCAAGAAGGCAAACAGCCGCTCAAATGTCACCGTCGGAACGATGCACAAGTCGATCGCAGCAATCGCATGGGCGTGATTGTACAGAAACGTCTTCCAGCTCTGGGACGGAGGTCTTCGGCCGCGCGTCATGTATTTCGAAACCGTCGACTGGGCGACCTCAAAACCCAGCATCAACAGTTCGCCGTGGATCCGGGACGCGCCCCACAGCGGGTTCTCCCAGCTCATCCGCCGGATCAGGTCCCGCAGGCCCCGGTCAATCCTGGGCCGCCCCACCCTCTTTCTCGACCTCCAGCGCCAATAGGCTCTGAAACCTGCTCGCTGCCATCGCAACACGGTCTCTGGCTGGACTATCTGGACCACCTCCAGCAGGCTCGGCCAAAGCCGGATCATCCAAACCATGAAGGCGCGATCGCCACCGTGCAGTCGAACTCGTGGTGGCGCGTGCGGCAATGCAAGGTTCAACTGATGCCGAAGAAGTAAAATCTCGGCTTCAAGCCTCGCGCGCGACTTGAACAGGTCGCCTGCGAGCATTCCGAGGGCATGAAGGACCGCAACCATCGCCTGTCATGATGCGACGATTCTGCCAAGGCAGACGAATCCACGTCGGATGGGATTTTCGGAAAGCACAGCTAGTAGTGGGGAAACGGAATGACGATAACCCGACGTTCACTGATGCTCACCGCAGCCGCCGCGACGCTCGCGTCGCCCGCGCTCGCCCAACCCGCCTCGGGCAACATCACCAAAATCGTCGTGCCCTTTCCGCCCGGCGGCACGGTCGACCCGATCGCCCGCATGGTGCAGCCCGGTCTGCAGCAGCGGCTCAACACCACCATCATCATCGAGAACAAACCAGGTGCCTCGGGCAGCCTCGGCGCGGCACAGGTGGCGAAGTCGCCGCCGGACGGCAGCAACTGGCTGTTCGTGTTCGACACCCACGCCGTCAACCCGTTCCTGCAAACGCTGCCGTTCGACACCGAGAGGGACCTCGAGCCGGTGCTGTTGATTGGCACCGCGCCGAACGTGCTGGCGACCCATCCCGGCCGACCGTTCAAGAGCTTCGCTGACGTGATCGCCGCGGCGAAGGCCAAGCCCGACACCATCACCTATGGTTCTATCGGGAATGGAAGCTTGGGCCATCTCACCATGGTGCTGCTTGGCCAGCGCGCCGGCGTGAAGATGGTGCACGTGCCCTATCGTGGCGGCGGGCCGCTGATGAACGACGCACTGGCTGGCCACGTCGATCTGGCGATCGGGAGCGCCGCGCTGATCACGCCACAGATCAAGGGAGACAAGCTGCGCGGCCTGGCGCAGACCAGCGCGAAGCGCGTCCCCGGCCTGCCGGACGTGCCGACCGTGATCGAGAGCGGCTTCCCGGGGTTCGAATCCTACGCCTGGTGGGGCTCGTTCACCGCCGGGAAGACGCCGCGCCCGGTCGTCGACCGCTTCAGCAGGGCGCTCACCGAGACGCTGAGCGAGCCCGTGATCAAGGCGCGCATCGAGGCGATGCAAATCACTCTGGAACTCGGCGGCCCGGACGTGCAGCGCAAGTTCCTCACCGAGCAAATGAACCTTTGGGGCCCTGTGGTAAAGGAGCACGGCATCAGGGGCGACAGCTAACGGCCGTAGGTCGCTAACGAGGCCAATCGGAGCACTCACCAGAAGGGCGCGACTAGCGGCTGAGATGAACAGAGATCGATTGCCAGGAACGCATTACGAACCGGGATATGAGAGCCCTTGGTCAAGCTAAACACCATTCTTGCGGCGCTGATACCGATCATTCTGTTCCTGAGGACCATCAATGTCGGCGCCCCCACGCGCACCCACACCTGAACTGGATTCCAAGCCGCGACACGTCCTGCCGAGAGACCTGGCGGGTGCGATCAAGCATCTGGACGACCAGGAGCTCGGACGGCTGGTCGCGGCAGCGCTCGCCGAGCTGACGCGACGCGGTGTCAAGCGTCGCGGGCCGATCGAGCCTGCCCGTAACACTCGTACAGAACCGGCAGCTGCCCCTCTGACGACGGGAAAGCTGAACGCAGTCCGCGCTGCCTTCAAGGCTAACGCTGATTGCGCGGCAGTTCGGCTTGTCCGACGCCGACGTGCGGAGGGCACTGGCGTCGGAAGACAAAAGGCGCTGAGCTGGAAAATTCTTCAAATATCGAGCACTTTGTTCGCTGTCGGAGCCGCACCAATGAACCATTCCCGAGGTTCCATACACTGAAGTCGACCGCGAACGGCGGTTCGGCCCAGTCCGCCGGCTTAACTCCGAGCGCCGATCCACTGCCAAGGCTGGACAGAAAATATTGCCGGACCCAATCTCGATTGGGATCAGGATGGGCGAAATTCTCTAGGACTTCGACCTTCGGGCCGAGTCACCGCGGGGCAAGAAGCAGGAGCCAAGGATGGATACCAATAAGGAGGCGCTGCCCGGGCAGTGCATTTTGATGCTGGCGGCAGCATTGGAGGAGCTGAGCACTACTGAAGCGGAAACAGATCTAAATAAGGTAAGGGTCCGCATTACGTCCGTGGAGAGCACACTCAACGAGTTGCTAGAGATCGCGAAGAAAGCAGCCGGAGGCACCGACCGTTTGGGCCTATAACGTCTCGATGGGACCCAACATCGCGATTAATGCGCATTCTGCGGGCCGCTTCGACTGGCCTCTACAGAAAGTGAGCGCGTGCCGGTCACTAAGCACGGGCGCGTCGCGTGTCACAGCTCGATCGGTGAAGCGGCTGAGGATCGACCTACCGGCGTTGAAGTTACTGTACTGCGCGCCTCCTTCCAGATATCGGCATGGATCGATACGATCTCCGTTCTCGACGTAAGAGGCAGTGCGTGACGCGATCGAACTTCAGTCAACAGAGAGGCAGCCATGAGGACGTATATCAAGGCCTTTGCGATTGCTGTGGCATTGGCAAGTGTCGGTGTGCCAGCAAACGCGGCTGAGTACATGGAGAAAAGTCAACAGATGGCGATGCGAGCCTATTCGCCGGGTGTCATCACAGAAGGAGGCCGCGTCGTCTGGCTGGCCGGTCAGACCGGGTATCGCGATGAACAGGGTAAGGAGATGGTGGGCTTCGACGCGCAAGCGCGGCAGGCCTTTCGCGGGATCGATGCGGTTCTCAAGAAGGCTGGCGGAAGTCTCGCCAACATGGTGACCATGACCGTGTTTATCAACGATCCACGCAATGGCGACCGTTTCGTCGCTATCCGGCGAGAGATGTTTCCCGACGGCAATTTTCCCGCCAGCGCGCTTATTACCGTATCGAACTTCGCCGCGCCGGGCATGATGCTGGAGATCCAGGGTGTCGCTGTGATCGGTGACCGTTGCTCGAGCGCGAACCGGTGTTCACCACAATAGCCGGCAATGTATTGGAATTTGGCGTCTGGCGCGCTCGGCATCGGACGCCTCCTCCTGACGCATTCCGGATGAGGGCGTCGGCTGCAAACTTACTCTCCCCAAGTTAATGGCGTCACGGTCGGTAGGCGTCTACCGATAGTCCCGTCCAGCTTCAAACCAAAGGGCGAGGCAATGGTCATGACAGTCCCCTTTCGGGAAGATTGCCCTGTGAGGTGGGAACTCGTGACACGCGGTAACCGTTTGCATTGGAGCGGAAACAGAAGAAAGGCTCGCATGGCGCGCTGTGTACTACTTGTGCTCGCGCTGTTGTCCGTTGCTGATCTCTCCATGCCGGCCAACGCCGATCCGTATCCCTGGTGTGCCGTGTATGGTGCACGTGGTGGGTCGCAGAACTGCTACATGCAGACGTTACAACAGTGCCGTGAGCAGATTTCCGGTGTCGGTGGGACTTGCAGGCCCAATCCCTTCTATGACGGCAAGCCGGTGAGAACGCCGGAAGACGCACCGAAGCGCAAGCGGCGTTGACGCGCGCATCCGGCGTTTGTGATTCTGCGGGTTTCAGTGGGTCACAAATGGGACTATTCGACAATCTCAGAGCCATGGTCCGCTCCCACAATGTCGATCCGCTGGATGCGCCTCGGCTTACGGGGGAGAGCGTGAATGCGCTGGCTGCTTCGCTCGGAGCATTGCCCGTGGGTAAGCGCGGATGGATCAGCCTTCGGGAAGCGACTCGCCTATTCTCGCGAGTGGACGATAAAGAAGAAGCGTTCGGCGAACTGGATGGTGATGGTAGAAAGCGACTAGAAGAATTCGCGGCAGAGAATTCTCACCGATCCGATTTCGCATACATGCCGGTCGAGGGCCGACTGTACTTCACGCGGAAATAGCATCGAAGGTGGACATGCGAAGCGCCGAAGCCGGCAGCCCGGCGCGGCCGGAGCCTGGATTGAATTGTAGATCTCGGTACGTGGGGCGGTGACGCCTTTGGTCAGTTCCACGAACAGCGGCCTCCGAGAAAGAACACCAACTCGCGCGTCGTAGCGGGCAACATGCGAAAATCCCGGTAGAGTCACGCCGCCTCCGGCGGAGGTGCGGCTCTGCCTGGGCCTTCAGCGTAAGGTCGTAGTCGGGTGTCAGGAAATCGCCGCGGATCCGGACCCTGGCATAAACAGCACATCCCGGCTTTTATGCTTTTGGTCCGACCTTCGGAGGACGCGATGAACCAGAGCAGGAAGACACGCATTGCCCACCTAGCGGGGCCGACGGCAACCATCCAGAATACCCCGCCACTCGTCACTTCGAATAAGGCGCGCGCCAAGCACGGGTTGCCATTGCTCAATGATGCGGATGGCGCAGCGCTGCGGCACGACGCGCTGCGTCCCCAGCGCCTAGCAGCGCCGGCCAAGGTGTATGTCGAGCAATTTTCTGCGCACCCACTGGAATCCGACGTGCCCGAACTCTATGGGCCTCCAGACGGGTACATCGGCGCGGATGGCGTGTTTCGAAAGCAACGCCAGAACGCTGGCGACAAGGCGGTCTACGAGATCGAGCTGAAGCCGGAAGATGGCTTGTATCCACTTCCCTATATGGCGACCCAGGTCGACGGATCGGCGTGGGAGGAGGAATGCACCTCGCCAGGCGCCCCCAGCGGCCGCCAGGGCTTCTTCCCCGACGGCTCACGCAGCTTTGAGGAAATCGATCGATTGTCGATCGGCGTCGAGGGCAATGCGAGCCTGTTGTCCTCCATCGCTACGGTGGACTTCTATCGCGGCGTACCGCCGGGTGGTTACACCAAGGGTCTGCCGGCGCGTCTGCGCAGCGACAAGGGCGAGGGGGACATCTCTCCGGAAGTTCGAGGCACACATTTCTTCGGCTACAAGCCTTATCACCTCGCCGTCGGACCGCCGCGGCCTGCACTCGCGAAAGCAACCAACGACATGCAGGCGCTAGTGTCCAGCGGCGACTACGATGGCGTGATCTGGACCCAGGGCAGCCCGCAGGTCGAAGAAAGCGCCTATTGGTTCAATCTCCTGATCGATACAATTTTGCCGATCTGCGGCAACGCGGCACAGCGACCGCAAGGCCAGATCAGTGCCGACGGGCCAGCGAACATCGTGGACTCCATTCGCTACATCCGCTCACGCGTGTGGGCCGATGAACAAGGCCGTAATCGCTGCGGCGTTGTGGTGATCCAGGAGCAGCAGCTGTTTGCCGCACGCGAGGTTGCGAAGGTCGATGCGCGTCCAGGCGGCTATGTGGCGGCCGGAGGCCACGGTGGCATCGTAGGCAACATCAGCCACACCGGCCGGATCGCGCTCACCTACCTGCCGGTCTTCAAGCACACTTATCGATCGGATCTTAGGATCACCACCTTGCCGAACTCAGTAGCGGCTGCAAAAAAGGGTCCGTACGGTATCGAAATGGTCGATGTCGCGATCAAGGACAGCAACGGCAAGCTCCTCGCCAGCGCTATTCCAGTCGTCACCATCTCGGCCGACGGCAGCTACTCGGGGATGGACTACGGTCACGACACCGTACCCGAGATCGACCTGATAGCCTCGATCGAGCACAAGCTCAGTCTTGGCCTACTCACCGGCTTCGTTATTCAAGGGCTGGTGCCGTACGGTCGGACACCGTCGCACACGCGCAACAAGCTCATGCTCAAGGCGATCTTCAGCGGCATCCCCGTCGCCATGGCGGGCCGCGGCGCACCCATGGGGTTTGCCGACCCGACCGATTTCCAGATCGCAGCCACCAACCTAACGGCCAACAAGGCCCGGTTCCTGTTGATGGCATGCCTCTTGAAGTTCGGCAGCCTGCCGGCGGCGAAAAATCCTGACAAGCCAACAGGAGCGGAATTGGACGCTCTCCGCAAGGCCGTCGCCGCCTATCAGGCGGTCTTCGATACGCACTGATTGTGGGCGCGGGGTCCAGTCTGAGCTGTGGCCGGTGACCCTAGTCTCGCGGCTGGCGACAACCGCCGCATCGGCGCAACGTCGCCTCTCAGCCCGTTCCAACCGGATCTAGTTTCCGACAGGCACAACCGACGGAAATAACCGATACAGCAAAATGAAGAACAGGCGATCGGCGTTCGTGAACTCGATACGGCCATGCAGCTTTCGTCGCAGGACGAGCAACTGGTATCGCAGCGCAGCGTTTTCCGCCTCAAGCCGGCAGGTTGGCTTGAGCGGAGAGATCAGCAGATTGAGAAACAGGGACAGCAGCGCGACCATCGCCCAGGATGGTCATGCGATTCCCTCGCCAGATCAATACGGACGACGTTTTCGGTACACACACCGGCTCTGTCTAAGCGCGTTGAGACACTCCCGGCCCGTGATTCGCGCTACGAACTAACCGAGCACGAATGGACCGCCATCAAGCCCAATGCTGCCGAACAAGCCGTGCGGCGTACCGCGCGTGGACGACCCGCGCGTTCCAAGGTTGGCAGTAAACTATCTTGCTTTCATTCAGCTTGCTTCAATCCGGCTATGGCTGCGCGTTAATGAGTTTACATCCTGTTCAGTCTGCCAAGGTGGGCAGCGCCCCGGGAGTGGTAGCGGTAGCCGAGCTCGATGCTGGGCCGCCCGACCCGCTTTCGAGACTTCCAGCGCCAGTAGAAACGAAACCCCGTTCGGTGCCATCGTAGTACGGTCTCAGGGTGAACCACCTGGATTACATCAAGCAGTCTCGGCCAAAGCCGGATCATCTAAACTATGAAGGCGCGATCACAACGGTGCAGTCGAAGCCGTGGTGGCGCGTGCCGCAATGCAAGGTTCAACTGATGCCGAAGAAGCAAACTCTCGGCTTCAAGCCGGGCGCGCGACTTGAACAGGTCGGCAATGAGCATTGCAATGGCATGAAGGATCGCAAACATTGCCTGTCATGATGCAACGATTCTGCCAAGGTAGGCAAATCCACGCCGGATGGCATTTTCGGAAAGCACAGGCTGAACTGAGAGCGCTCGGGCGAACAGCTTGCTCGGTCTCTATCTGGCGATCCGCCTGGCACCAGACTGAAGGAAAGCAACAGATGGTTGCTTTGCACCTGAAGGCAGACATTCATTTGTGCAAGCAACGTGTCCGCCAGGTGCCGTGGCGATCTCCAGTGACCTTCATGGAACCATAATCGCACCGCCGTTCACGGCTACGGACTGCCCCGTCATGTATGCGGCATCATCGCTGAGGAGAAACGCCACCACCGCGGCGATGTCCTGGGGTTGCCCGATGCGGCCGAGCGGAATCTTTGCACCCGCGGCATAGAGCTCATTGTCGCCCATCTCGACGCGCGGCTGCGCTGTGTCGCTCAGGCCGGGAATGACGCAATTGACGCGGATGCCAAAGCTGGCCCAGTCGAGCGCCAGTGACTTGGTCAGCGCCAGGATGCCGCCCTTGGTCGCCGAATAGTGCGCGCCGTTGGCGGCGCCGGCGAGCGCGCGGCCCGAGGCGGTGTTGACGATGACGCCACGGCCAAGCTCCTTCATACGCGCCGCGACGGCGCGTGCCGTCACGAAGGTGCCGGTGAGGTTGACGCGCAGCACCTGCTCCCACTCCGAAAGCTTCATGTCGAGCGCACGAGCGCGCGGGAAGATGCCGGCGTTGTTGACCAGCCCATCCGGCTTTCCCCACGCCTTGTCGAAGGCGGCCACCGCCTTCTCGATCTGGTCGGCGTCCGCGACGTCGACGGTGTAGGCAGATGCGATCGCGCCGTTATCCCGGCACAGCTTCGCCGTCTCCTCGACGCCTGCGGTTTTCACATCCCACAGCGCGAGATGCACGCCGGGGCCAGCAAGCCGCAGCGCCACGGCACGGCCAATCCCTTGGGCGGCGCCGGTAACGATGACCTTCTCGGGGAGTTTCATTGCGTCCTTTACGGCAGAACCGGTCGGCCCTCCGGGCCGATGCGACCCTTGAAAGCGATATAGCCGCCGTCGATCAGGAGGTCCGTCGCAGTGACAAACGAAGCGTCATCCGATGCGAGATAGGCCGCACCGGCCGCGATTTCGTCGGGCTCGCCCGGACGATTGGTCAGATGTGTTGGCCCCATCCGCAGCTTCGCCTTTTCCTTGCCGCCGGAGCGTGCGCTGGAGCGTTCCGTCAGAATGAAGCCCGGCGAGATCGTGTTGGCGCGAATGTTGTCGCCAGCGTGATCCATCGCAAGGATTCGGGTGAAGTGGATGAGCGCCGCTTTGGTGGTGCAGTATGGAGAACGCAGCGGAACGCCCAGATGGCCAAGCTGGGAGGCGATATTGATGATGCTGCCGCCGCCGGCACGGCGAAGTTCCGGTACCGCATATTTGCACATCAGGAACGCGCCGGTGAGGTTTACGCCGATGGCGTGATCCCATTCCGCGAGCGAGAGGGTCTCTACCGTGCCGTCCGGGGTGATTGCCGCCGCGACGTTGACCAGCGTGGTCAGCCGGCCGAAGGCGGCGATGGCTCGTTTCACCGCCTCGTCCGCGCTCGCCTCGTTTGCAACATCGACGCTGAAGCCAGTGGCGCGGCCGCCGGCCTCGATCACCGAGCGCGCGGTCGCTTCGGCTTTTGCCGGCTCGAGGTCGGCAACCGCCACTGCGGCCCCTTCGGCGGCAAAGCGGTGCGCAATCGCACCGCCGATTTCGCCGCCGCCGCCGGTGATCAGCGCTACCCGGCCGTTCAATCGACCGCCCATCAATGCAAGGCCGCCGCTTGGACGAAGCTGCCATCGAAGATCGCAGACTTGGGCGGGTAAGGCTTCTTGACGATGCCGATATCGGCAAGGCCCTCGGCCATTTTTTCATAGACCGCGTCCGACACGTCGCCGTCGAGCCCGAACAGCTTGAGCTTTGTGAGGTAGAAGTCGTAAGCATCAGCGCAATCCTTCGGGTCCTGCTTGGCGTAGCGGACCAGGATGTCGACAGCCTTGGCCTTGTTCGCCGGATTGTGCAGCCACTGCACGGCGCGCTTGTAGTTGCGCGCAAAGGCATTCATCGAATCCCGGTTTTTCGCCGCCCAGGTCGAGTTTGCGCCCCACACTGTGAATGGGATGTTGGGTGCGAAGGCCGCAGTATCGCCAAGGTTGGTCAGCCCCATATTCGTAGCCCTGTGATAGGTCGGCGGATTGAGAATCGTTGCGCCGACGGCACCTGCGACCAGCGCAGCGAAGCGGTCGCCCGCGGCCTTGGCATAGACAAAATCGACGTCCGTCGGTTTCAGGCCGGCAGATGCCAGGAACGGCTTGATGTAGATCAATGTGATGTCGTTCGGCCCACCGATGCTGATGAGCTTGCCCTTCAGATCGGCGATCTGCTTGGTCTCCGGCTTGGCGAAAATGCCGTAGGGCGAGGCGATGATGTCGTTGATGATTATCCTTACGGCCGCCCCTTGCAGAGCCGCGCGCGCGAAATCTGGATAGCCGCTGTGCGCAATGTTGAGCGAACCGCCTGCCAGTTGCTGGGCGCCGCCACCGCCGACGGTGACGTAATCGAGCTCGATACCGACTTCCTTGTTCCAGCCGAGTTCGTCAGCGACGTATTGCGGCCATTGCGGCGGTCCGTGCGCCACCATGCCTGTCGTGATTTTCGTCTGCGCCTGGGCTGCGGCCGGCGTCGCAACGAACAGCACGGCCAAGCCGAGATGGAGGCAGGTGGATTGCAGTCGTTGCAGCGAATGAAACATGCAAATCTCCACGTGTGATCGGTGTACCTCGGCCTACGTTCTTGCATAGGCTAGCAAGCAGAGCAGGCAAGAACTACACCTCTCTGCGGCACTGAGACGCGCCATGCATTTTGGAATTTGGACTCCGCTGCCACACACCATCCGGCCCGAGCCGCGCATGGACCGGGCGCTGGCCGAGATCAAGGCCGTGCCCAACCTTGCAGGCAAGGCCGACGGGACGTTCGAGCACGCCTGCGACGTCGTGCGCCGGGCCGACGAGCTCGGCTTTCACACCACGCTGATCGCCGAGCGCTACTTGGGGCCGGACCTGTCGGCCTGGGTGCTCGCGTCTGCCCTTGCCATGGTGACGAAGCGCATCGAACTCATGGTCGCGGTGCATCCCGGGATGGTGACGCCCCAGGTGATCGCCAAGATGGCTTCGAGCCTTGATCGAATTAGCGGCGGACGCGCAGCCCTGAACATCGTCAACGGCTGGTGGATGGAAGAATTCGATCTGTTCAGCAACGGCACCTGGATCGGCGACAGCGAACGCTATCCGCGGATGGGCGAGTACATCCGGGTGATCAAGGGCCTGTGGACCGATCCCGATTTCAATTTCGACGGCGCATTCTACCGAGCCCATGTCCAGGCCGCGATGCAGGGCGCCGAAGGAAAGGTGGTCATACCCGATCCCGGTGACGTTTTGGCAAAGCCAAGCCAGTTGCCCCATCCTCCGATTTATGCCGCAAGCCGCGCCCCCGACGGCAAGACGCTGATCGCCCAATACGGCGATGTCTGGTTCGCCGAATACAAGCCGGGGTTCCGCAACTTCGAGGCCAACATCGAGCGCATGGCCGCCGACGTTCAGGCCATGCGTGAGCTCGCTGCGTCGCACGAGCGCACGCTTCGATTTGCGATCAATCCCCAACTCATCTTGGCCGATACTCAGGAGGCAGCCGAGCGGCAGGCCGAGGATGCCGAACGCAACGCTGGTCCGCGCGACCGCATGGTCAATGCGCTCGGCGCGGGACTTGTCGGAACGCCGCAGTTCGTCGCGGAGCGGCTGCGCCGCTATGAGGAGATCGGCATCGATACGATGATGACACGCTTTACGCCGATCCTGGAAGGCGTCGAAAAGTTCGGCCGCGAGGTTATCCCGTTGTTATCAGGGAACTCGCGTTCCGATCCGACGTTGCAACGCTAAAAAGTTTGAGCGACTACTTCCGTGTTGGTGTTCGGGTCTCGGTCTCAGGCTGGTACAACCCAGCGCACTGGATCGCCTATTGGAACATGTTCTGCCAGCCGAGCGTCAAGCGACGCTATGCGCGCGGCGCGCCGGAAACTTGGTGGTTCGACACCGACAAGGCAGCGAAAATCTGACACCCAATATCCCCCTTCACGGGGTTACACGAAAAGTCCAAATGTCAAACGTCGGTTCCGAGGAATTCTTTGAGACGAAGCGAATGTTGGAACTGGGATCCGCTTCGCCGACGAGAGGGAAAATCCTATCATCACCATCGACCATCGTGCATTGAAGGCGCGCGTCGATGGCGGCTCTGTCTCTACGAACGTCGAACAGGTCTCCCACAATCAGCGGAAACTTCACGCCAGGTGGAAGATCGGCGGTACTTTGTTGTACGCGTTTTTGTCGGACTACAACCGTCATCCGAACCTGCTCTTCGGTATCTAACCGGAACGATTGTGTCGCTCGCGTCATCGACTGAAAGATCAACGGTCCATTCCGGACATAGGCGCAAGGATCTTGCCCGCTCATCCCCATACATTGCGGAACGGCGTCCCGGTCGTTCGCATCAAGAACGATGTCCTGGCCGGTCGGCTGAACCTCGACGGTGCACATACGCGCTCCCGACGTTGCCGTTTCGCACGATCCCCCCGCCCTCAATTCGATTGGCATTTCAGTGCGCGTCGCAACTGTTTGAACGACAGCACAGCTGCCGATTGTCTTCTTCGGGACGAGCGCCGGCTGCGACTGCGCCAGTGATTGGTCGATGAGCAAAACGAAGAGCCCGAGTGCGGCGAACACGCCCTTCCAATCGTCCATGAGCCACCTTCGCTTGTCATAGTCGACGCGAGCGGTCGGATCCAGCGGACCGACGATATCTGCATGTCGGGCGTGGTAGCCAATATGGCAGTGAGCAATTCCAGCGCCTGACGACCGAATCACTGCGTCGGCCGTTCGAACAATCCTAGGGGAACAGGCACGGCCCCCTTAAGCGGCCGTCCGATACGAAGCCGTTTGCCTCTGAATGAACTCGATGATCCTCTTGATACCCTGCTTGGCGCTCTCCGACGAGGGATGAGTGCGCAACTGATCATAGGCCGGCCCATCAAAGAACTCGAGTTGCACGTTGCCCCCTCTCGTGCAGTAGCTCGCCACAAACCGCTCTAAGTTCTCGCGCGGATGCAACATGTCTTTCAGATGTTGAAGGTAGAGCATGTCTGGAAGCTCAACTGCGTCACCGCGCTCAAGCGCAAGTGTCGGACTGCCCTCGCCCATTGCATCTTCGGTGAGCCAATAGGCTTCCTGCATCCTGACGGGACTGTTAGCGTTGGCATAAGCCCAGTCGCCGGTAGCATTTGCTCGGTGATCGACATAACGGCCTAACGGGCAAATCACCGGCCACAAGGCCACTACATACTCGACGCGGGCATCCAAGCTGGCACCGGGCATCGCCACTGCTGTGTAGCGCGGATCGAATGGCTTCAAAGCGCTAAGCACGGCCAAGTGCCCGCCGCTCGAGGTTCCCATGCTTCCGATCAATTCCGGCCTGGTGCTGAAGCGCTCCGCCTGAGATTTCAGCCAACGCACGCCGTAATTGATATCGGCGACGGAACTTGGATATGTCGCTTCTGGACCGCCTCTGAAATCGAGCGCCGCCACGACGACGCCACCCTTCGCGATTGCCTCGTTGATGGAATCATTGTTGGCGCGAGTTCCGATGCACCAGGCGCCTCCATGGGCCTCAACCACCGCTGGGAACGTTCCCTCGCCGCGAGGGATGAATATCCGCGCGAGAAACGGCTTCTCATCATGCTTCAGATATTCAACCTCTTGAATGTCAACTTCGTATTCTCTGATGAGTTCGTTCACGTCACCACTCCTCAAATTCCCACACATTTTGGCTCATGGCCTCTGCCGCCATGGCACGATGTCAGCAGCACGTCTGCAACACAACACGCCATCGATCTCGGCCTGGCCCAACTGACCGTCCTTGTCCTCTTCATTCCGGAAAGCGCCGATTCCCTTTACCGCGCCTGGGATCGGTAATTCGCGCTCTTGACGAGGTTCATTTTCTCCTTGATGAAATCCAACACCGCCGATCTGCCGGCTTCGACCACGTGTTGCCCCTCCCGAGTTTCGCACATCCGCACTCCACCGCGCACATCTGCAAATGCTGGTAGATGACGATCGGCGCCAGCCGCAGCGCGACCGCGGAAGCCGCCTTGCCGGAACTGACGTTTGGCGCGAGTAGGTTGATTAGCGAATTGATCGACAGAGCCAGGTTGATCAATATCATAAGCGTTGTCACCAGAAGGACGATCACGAATGAACCCGGGCAGGCAAATGAACCTCGGCGTATACGCCGTGGGAACGGGGAACCATGTGTCTGGCTGGCGGGTCCCGGGAGCCGCTACCAGCAGTGAGGACTTTTCGATTTTCAAGACGATCGCGGACTCGTGCGAACGAGGAAAGCTCGACTTCCTGTTCGTCGGGGACAGTCTCGCCTTCATCCCGGAGCAGCACCCGGGCCAAATGCTGAAATTCGAGCCGCTGACCCTGCACGCTGCGCTGGCCACGCAGACATCAAGAGTAGGGCTCGTCGCCACAGCCTCGACCACGTATTCGGCGCCGTTCAACATTGCCCGGACATTTGCGTCACTCGATAAGTTGAGTGGCGGTCGCGCAGGGTGGAATGTCGTGACCACTTCGATGCCCGAAGCTGCCGGGAACTTCGGCACCGCCGCTCCGATGGACCACACCACCAGGTATGAATCGGCCGCGGAATTTGTCGAAGTCGTACAGGGTCTCTGGGACAGCTGGGAGGAAGGGGCAATAACCACCAATGCGGAAACGGGCGAATATTTCGATAAGACAAAAGTGCATTCGCTCGACCACGTCGGAAAATTCTATTCGGTGCGCGGTCCACTCAATCTGACACGCACACCGCAAGGCCAACCGGTGCTTGTGCAGGCGGGAGCTTCTGATGACGGCAGGAAGTTTGCGTCACGATTCGCGGAAATGATTTTTGCGTCTCAACTGGACAAGGACCATGCCAAGGAATTCTACGCAACGATGAAGGCCAAGGTTGCCGACTGGGGCCGCAATCCGGAGCACTGCAAGATTCTTCCCGGCTTTATGCCGATCGTTGGCCGAAACGAGGAGGACGCGCGAAAGAAGCTTTCGGAGCTGATGCGCCTCGCTGTCCCTACGGTTGCCTTGAAGATGCTCTCGGCCAGATTCGGGCATGACATGTCCGGGTTTGATCTGGATGGTCCGGTGCCGAATCTGCCGTTGTCAAACGAAATTCAAACCCATGCGAAGGTCGCCTATGAGAAGGCTCGCAAGGCGAGCCTCACGCTGCGGGACATCTACAATCAAATGGCCGTCGCCCGCGGTTACCTCTTCGCATGCGGGGACACAGCCTTGATCGCCGATGTCATGGAGGAATGGTTTGTTGAACGCGCTTGCGACGGCTTCATATTGGTGCCTCCTTACTTCCCCGCCGCCTTTGATGAGTTCATTGATTTGGTCGTTCCTGAGCTGCAAAGGCGCGGCATCTTTCGTCGGGAATATTCGGGGTCCACTCTCCGCGAACATCTCGGCTTGCCGGTGCCAGTGAACCGATATTCGAAGCGCATGCCCTAGCTTGCGAGGAAGCGGCGTCGCGCACTCCCGTCAAGGACAAACTATGTTCAAGAAGGACCTACCAGAGTGGCGCACGGTGATTTGCTCTTCCAGTCTAACGGGGTCATACTCGTACCGTCAGATGATTGAACATTCGGGGACACTGACAATGAGTCGCGTCTTTGCTGCGGTAGCCAGTGCGTTGCTTGTCTTGTTTGCAAATTGCGTGGCAGCAAATGAGGCGCGCGCTCAGCAGGCCTATCCGACAAAGCCGATACAGTTTGTGGTGACCACCGCTGCAGGCGGTGCCAATGATCTGGTCGCGCGGACGGTGGCCAATCGACTCTCGGAGTTGCTGCAACAGCCGATCGTGATCGAGAACCAGCCAGCAGCCAACGGCAGTGTCGCGGCAAGCCACGTGGCGCGGGCGCCGGCGGATGGGCATACCTTGATGGTCGTCGTGGACAGTACGATGACAATCAATCCGCACCTCTACGGCAACATCCCCTACAACGTCTTCCAGGATTTTACGCCGATCAGCCTGATTGTGCGTGCCCCGGTGTTCCTTATTGCCAATTCCGCAGTCAAGGCGAACACGGTGCAGGAGCTCATCAGTCTGGCAAAAGCGTCGCCCGGCAAGCTCAACTATGCGTCGTCCGGGGTGGGAACACAGCTCCACGTGGGCATGGAGTTGTTCAAGATCATGACAAACACCGACATTGTCCATGTCCCGTATCGTTCGACGACCTCGGCAATAGCGGACATGCTCGGCGGGAGAATTGAACTCACGCTGACTAGCATATCTTCCGCCAAGGCCGGCATCGACGCTGGCAAGCTCAAGGCATTGGCGATTGCCTCCGAGCGTTCACCGTTGATGCCGGGACTGCCCACGATCGCGGAATCTGGCGTTCCGGGTTACAGCGTAAGCTCCTGGTTCGGAATGTTCGGGCCTGCAAACCTCCCGCCCGCCGTGATGGACAGGTTGTCCAGCGCGATCAAGACAAATGTCCGTTGACCCGCGCTTTGTGGCGGCCATGGCGCCGCAAGGCATGAGCATCGTGGCTGGTTCGCCCGCAGAACTGCGCGAGGCCATGCGCGCGGATTCGGAAAGGTGGTCAGGGGTCATCAAGCGAGTTGGAATTACCATCAATTGATCCGCCAGCCGCTCGCGGCAGCGCAATCAACTGAAAATGGGGAGACTGACAATGAGCTTTACGCTTTGGCGTGGTGTCGCAGGCCTGATAAAGCCGACACGGCGGCCTGGCACCCTTGAAGAGCTCATCCGGATGTTGCCGGAGGGCATCGGCATTGTGCCGCTGCTCTTGAACTTCAAGGCCGGCACCGAAGATGAGTTCCGAAAGTCGATCCCGGACTATGAACAGTATGTGCGCGAGCTCTCGGAGCAGAAGGTCGACATGACCATCATCTCCGGCACGCCACCGTTCATGCTGTTGGGCTACGATGCCGAAGCCCGTCTGATCGACGAATGGTCACGCCGATACGCGATGCCGATCGTGACCGACAGTCAGATGCAGGCTGCCGGACTTCACGCCATGGGTATCAAGAAATTCATCGGCGCAAGTTATTCGCCGCTGCAGAACCAGATTTCGATCAACTACATGAAGCAGGCTGGCCTGACCGCTGTGGCAATGGAGCCGATCGATGTTCCGTTCGATCAGGTGGCGCAGATTTCGGTCGAGCAGCTCTACGTGCACGTGAAGAAGCTTTTTCTGACGCACAAGGGCGCGGACGGCATCTACATTCAGGGCGGAGGATGGCAGACCACAGGTGTGGTCGCGATGCTCGAGCAGGATCTGCAGGTCCCGGTGGTGCATGCGACGGTCTGCCAAGCATGGCAGATTCATCGCCTATTGCATGTCAGGGGTACCAAGCCCGGCTACGGGCGCTTGCTTGCAGAACTGCCATGATACGCCTGTGTTTACCAACAAACTAAACCCTGACGTAATGGTGATGCAGACTGCCAAGGATCGGATGTGACCTGATCGATCCAATCCGCTGAACGGGAAGCGACTCTCAGCCACATGCCAACCGGATTTAATTTACGACAGGCACAGGGAGCGGCTAAGGAGGCGTAGTTGCCATGCGCCACATCTTTATCGCGGCTCTTGCTACCGTCATCGTCGTTGCCATCGGCGCTTTCGTGTGGCTCACCCGCGGTTCGCTGACGGTTCGACGGTCGCGCTTGCCGACTATCACGAAGGTGATCCGACTGGCGTTCCGGCGGCGCTCGCCAAGGCAGACGTTGTCAGGCGGGGCGAATACCTCGCCAAAGCTGCCGATTGCATGGTCTGCCACACCGCACCGGGTGATGCTGAGCCGGCGGTCTCGCGTTTCCGCTTCCGTTCGGTACGCTCTATTCGACAAACATCACTCCCGACAAGGACACTGGGATTGGGAGTTACACCGATCGCGAATTCCTCGACGCCGTGCAGCGCGGCATTCGGAAGGATGGCGCGCGGCTTTATCCGGCCATGCCTTACACCTCATACGGGCTTATGACTGACGCTGACGTACTGGCGGTCAAGGCTTACCTCTTCAGCCTACCGGCTGTGCGGAATTAAAACCGGCGCGACACACTCCACTTTCCCTTCAACCAACGTTGGTCCATGATCTTCTGGTCATGGGCGTTCAATCCTGACACGCATTATGCGCCCAACACTGCGAAGAGTGCCGAATGGAATCAAGGCGCCCATATCGCCGAAGCTCTGGCCCACTGCGGCGAGTGCCATACGCCGCGCAACGTTGCGCGCGCTCGTGTCCTATTTGCGCAGTATTCCTGCCGGTGCCTCATCCGAACCGACAGTGATCGCACCGACGGCGCCCACATCTCCCAAAGAAGGCGGTGCAATCGACAATACCCTCAGCCATAAGGTGTTCGCGCAGAGCTGCGCCAGCTGTCATGGCTGGACCGGCGTAAGCGCGCTTTCGCCCTTTGCCACGATTTCGGGCAGCCGCGCGGTCAATGACCAGACTGCGACCAATGCCGCACAGATTGTTATTGCCGGAACCCGGCGCTTCGTGCCGGGTGCGATGTCCATGCCTGCTTTTGGTAGCACTTATACGGATGTGGAGATCGCGGCGGTCGCTAACTACGTTACCGGTCGGTTTGGGAGCGCCGCGTCCAACATCACTGCAAAGGACGTGGCAGAATTGCGAGGTCAGACTGCCCGTTAGCACCCGAATAAGATCGATTTATCTGCGCAAGCCTTGAGGCGACATCTTGCTGAAAGCTTTCAAGCATGCTGATCGGACCCGTGAGGGTTGCGACTAGACGAGTGCTGACTTCTCTTCGGGACGCGAGCTTCCACCGCACCCACACTAGTGGAGGCGACGCATCTTTCGGGTTGTCCTTTCCGAAAATATGTCCGGACGTATCGGTGATGACAGGCACAGGTCCTTCTTCGTCGCCTACGCCGGCACGTGTCGCTTCAGAAAATTGCGCGCACGGTTGATGGTGCGGGCCTTCAGCTCCGGCGGATCCTTCCAGGGAAACACCGTGATCTCGGCATTCGGGCAGAGCGAGGCGATGTCGATCGAGGTTTGCAGCGGATGCGCCACGACATCGTCGGGCAGCACCAGCATCGGCGTCTGGCAGGACTGCGCGAAATCGCGCGACACGCTGTACACAAAGTCGGGCCGCAGGCGGTAGAGGTTGTGCAGATACTTCTCGATGCTCTCCATCGAAACGTTGGGCCGGCGCGTTTGCAACTCCTTGGCCCAGACATCGCGGCCGGCGTCGTACATGTAGTCCGGCTGCTCCGGCCGGTGCCCGACCGGCTGGCTCAGCAGCGCAGCGACGATGCGTTGTGGCGCGTGCTCCATCAGCTTCATCGCGAACGGGCCGCCGATGCAGTTGCCGAAGAAGAAGAATTGGCGGATGCCGAGATGGTCCATCAGTCCGAGCTGATCGTCAGCGAATGCGCCCCAGGGATCGTCGACCGGGACCGGGCCGGTAGAACTCGCCGTTGCTGGCGTTGCGCTGGTCCATGGTGATCACGCGGAAGTCATTCTTGAACTCCTCCGGGATATTGATCACCGCACGCGACCAGACACCGATGCCCGAATTGAGCCCGCCGCCGGGGGTCGCCAGCAGCGGGAAGCCGGAGCCGGTCTCGGCGTAGCGGATGCGGACATTGCCCCTCTCGTAGAATCCGACCTTGGCGCCCGCTGGCAATCCCTGTACCGCTCCTGATTGCGGCGCCTGGGCGAACACTTGCGGCGCCGCTGTCGCCACTGCAACGACGGTGCCGGTCGTCAGAATGGCGCGTCGGTTCTTATCGATCATCGGCCCCTCCGGTGGTCGCAGACGCCGTGTGTGTTGCTATTCGGAAGGCAGTTTTGTGTGGCGGGCCTTCCAGCTAGATGCGTCGCTGCCGCAGATCGAGCTCGGGCAATCGGCGCCGCAATAAACTCGCGCACTGTCGATTGCCTGATCAGTCTGACAGTTGCGCCACGCCCGGAATCAGGAACCGCTCGATGTTGCCGCGCGCCGGCAAGTCGCCGAGAGTGACCAGCGTGTCGAGGAGCGCACTCAGCTTTGCCCGCGAAATCTTGCCCGTGCGATCGAAAAAGTTGTTCTTGCGGAAGAAGTCGTAAGCTTTCTCGACGTCTTCAACCTTCTGACCGCTGACCCGAACGAGTAGCGCAATCGCATCCGCACGGTTGCGCTCGTCATAGAAGAACTCGGTGCTCCTGCTTTGCGCCGCCAGCACGCGCTTGAGCACGTCCGGGTTGCGGACCGCCCAGGCCTTGTTGGCCATCGTGCCAGAGAACGCCAGCTCCGGCGCGTATTCGATTGTCAGACCTAGATCGTTGAAGCCCTGGTTCTGAAGCTGAAAGTTGGACGGCGGCAACAGGATCGCGGCATCGACGGCGCCGCCAAGCAAAGCCTGAGCACGGGCGGTAGTCGCACCGGCGTAAACGTAGTCATAATCGCCAGTCTTGAGCCCGTGCGGCGCCAGCATGCGATCGACATAAATGCGTGTGATGTCCTTTGGGCCGCCAACCGAGATTACCTTGCCCTTGAGATCCTTGAGGCTCTTGATGCTCGATTTGGCGATCAACGCATAGGGCGGGGCCTGGATTTCGATGCGCGCGATGCCAAGCCCTGCGCCTTGCTCGGCGGCCCGGATCGGATCGACCAACCCAGTGGAGAATGACATGTCGAGCGAACCTGCTGCGAGTTGCTGGATCGCGTTCGCGCTAGCCGGGATATAGATCAGATCGACTTTGACGTTCTCGGCGGCGAAAAACCCCTTGTCAATTCCGATAAAGAGCGGCCAGAGATTGGCGGAAGGCGACCCGACCGTACCCAGCGTGACCGTATTTTGGGCGCGCACTGGTGCCACCGAAATCATCGTGGCAACGGCAAGTCCCAATGCTGCGCGACCCAATGTTCTCTTCATCGCCATGACCATTCCTCCCGTGTCCCTTTCATACACCATCAGCGACAGCCGGCCGCGGCACTGTTGGCCTCAATCGCTCACCAATAAAGATCTCCCGCCTACTTCTTCCCAGGCGCCGTCTTTTCTGCGGCGCCTCAGGCCAATTGCGCGCGATAGTGCCGTGCAATTTCCGAACCAGTCGCCTTCCAGACTTTCTTATGTTTGCAGATGTACTTAAGCGCAGCATCAAGCGCACCGATGCGATATGGCAGGCCTGTCAAATAGGGATGAACGGCAATATGCATGACGCGCCCCGACGTGGCACCTTCACGGTAGAGGGTGTCGAACTGTCGGCATATCGCGTCCTGGAATTCAGCCGGGGTCATATTGGCGCTCTCGAAGGCTTGCTTGTCATTAATGTTGTAGCTGTACGGCAATGACACGATTGTCTTGTCCCCGTCGAGCGTCATCGTGTATGGCTGATCGTCATTGGGACCCCAATCTGCGACGTATTCGCAACCTGAGTCTGCGAGCAGATCGAGGGTGTCCCAGGTCTCCTGCAGTCCAGCACCCAGCCAGCCAACCGGGCGCCTGCCGCTCGCGCGCTCAATAGTGGCGAGCGTATCGCGGATAATCTCCGGCTCCTCTCCGGGCGGCACTTCATTCAGGCGGCGGGAATTACTTTGGTTATGCCCCATCCATTCCCAGCGGCGCTTCTCGCCTTCCTCGATGATTTCCGGATGGTGGATGCAGATATCGCTGTTGAGCGCGACGGTTGCCCGAACCCTATAGCGATCGAGGACCTCCATCAGCCGGAACACTCCAATGCGGTTGCCATAGTCGCGCATTGCCCAGATCGGAATATCCGGAATTTTGCCAGGACCAAGGCCCCCTGGACGCGTCTCAAGCGAGAAAAATTCAATATTTGGAACAACCCACAATGCGACGCGCGCCCCGTCAGGCCACTCGAGACGCGGCCGCCGGACAATCGGCGAGTATTTGAAAGGGCCGTACGGTCCAGGTTTCATGAGCCACCACCTCCAACAGCGCACTGTTCAGGGCGGGACCAGTCGGAAGCGTTGCCACAGCGTGGACACCCTTGCCAGTACACTTGACCAGCCACCATTGTTCCAAGTCAAGCCAGCGAGTGTGCCGCAAGCACGGCATCAGCGACGCGCCGAAACAGACATCCAGATCTATGTTGCTCTCACCGATACTCGCCGTGAGGATGCAGCATCGTTCGGGTAACGTCCATTATGGAATATTTCGAGCGCCGGCGCTGAGCTGATAGGAAATGAGAGATTCATTATCTGTCTTCTAATAGGGGCGATTTCACCTTGCATGAGGACTAACAGCGGACCTGGATATTGAAGGCCGAGGCCCGCCCCGCCGCGAGACTGGCCTTTCCTCGAAGCGATTTTCAGGGCATGCGCGCGTTGCTCAGGACATCGACCGTGTTAGACATAGACGAAGCTTGGCTGCATCTAAGCCGTGGGTTGCCGACCTTTCCAGCCCTAGCCTCGGTATGGACGCGTAGACCGCCGGGCTTCAACCCGCGCCGCAACGAAGCAAGCTGCCTTCGCGGATGATCTTTCCCGTTTCGATCAGCATCCTAGTCTGCTGATCAATTTCCTGCTTCAGGTCTTGGCCGGTCCGGTCGAATCCGAAGCGCCGCGCGGTTTCGACCGCCAGCGCATCGGCCGATATGGAGAGCGCCTCAGCCATGACCGACGTGATGGCAACCTGATATTCGGAAGGCGCAATCATGCTCGCTTTGCGCAACGGCAGCGGCGCATGCCGCCGGCTGCGCACCACGATGCAGTCACGTCCCTGCACCGACCAGAAATCCTGGTCGCGTGTCACGAGCCCGGCACGTTTGAGATAATTGAGGCTGTCACGCACGTGGTTGAAGATGCGATTGCCACTGCGCTGCAAACCGAAGGCTTCGCGCACGCGCCGCGCCACTTCCTCGGTGTGAACAGGTCCTTCGGCTTCGACAACATTTAGCGACAGGCGGCTCAACTCGGAAACCGGGAGGTCCAGCAGGCCGCGCCGAAGCGGCACCGACAATGCGCACTCCTTGTAGTGAATCTCATTCAGCGCCTCGTCGGCTAGTTCCACTTCTGGTAACTCTTCTTCGGCTACGGACTCCACCAGTTCATCCGCAACTGCATCATCCTCGGACGCCTCCGCATCATCGACAACGATCTGGACGTCTGGCTTCTCGCGCGCGGTATCGGCCGCGCGGATCGCATTCAGCAATTTCTCGGTCTCGCGCGCGGGGTTGCGGAACCAGTCGGTGCTCCAGATGCGGTGGAGGCGCCAGCCGAGCCCAGTGAGCACTTCCTGCCGCAGCCGGTCGCGATCACGCGCCGAACGGGCGGAGTGGTATGTAGCGCCGTCACATTCAACACCAACAACGTATTCGCCCGGCCGCGCCGGGTTCACGACGCCAAGATCAATACGGAAGCTCGACACACCGACCTGCGAGTGGACGTGGAAACCAGCCTCGCGGATCACGCGGGCGACCGACTCCTCGAACGGACTATCGTATTCCCCGCCCAGGAACGTTCCCGCGCCCAGCTTGCCCGTCTCGGCGAAGTGGAGAAGCGACCGAAGCATCCGCGTGCCGCGCACTTCCGTGTCCGCCGGAATGTCGGCCGCCGCGATGGACGAGAATACGATGCATTTCTCTCGCGCGCGCGACGCTAGCACGTTCAAGCGCCGCTCGCCGCCATCGCGGGATACCGGCCCGAAGTTCAGGAACGGCCGGGATTGATTGGGCGCCACGCCATAGCCGACTGAAATGAAGATGACGTCACGCTCATCGCCTTGCACGGCTTCGAGGTTCTTGACGAAGAGCCGCTCGTCCTTGGGCGCAAAGGCCTCGACATCACCGCGGATGCCGAGCTTGTCGATTAAGTCGTAAATGGCATCTCGCTGCTGGACCGAGAGGCACGCCACGCCAAGCGCCGGAGCCTTCCCGACCGAGATCGACGCTGTCACCTGTCCCCGCTGTCCGCACTTCTTCATCTGCCCCGCCGCGCCAAAGGGGTCCCTGGACCTCTCGTAAAAAGATCGCCCCGGCCTTTCCGGGTGCCCCTCTTTTTTCCGATCACCTCTTGAAGGGATGGAGAATGGCAAGGGGGCCGCACTCCTAATCCCAGCAAGGAGTGTGACGCATGACTTCAATCGACATCTTCTACCAAGGTGAGGGAATCCGCGAGATCGCGCATTTCGAAGCCAGCCCTGATCACAGCTTCGCCGCCGTCAAGATCGCGATCATCAAGAAGCACGGCCTCGACAAGGAAACTCTGATCTACCTCGAAGATCGTGACGAGCCGGTGGATGAGAGCTGCCACCTTCGCGACCATGCTGGCCATTCCGGCATCAAGGCCCATCTGCACCGCTGCCGTCATGTGGAGGTGGCTGTCACCTTCAATGGCGAAACCGTGCACCACCGCTTCGGTCCCGGTACGACCGTGGCGCGGGTCAAGACGTGGGCGGCCGAGCGCAAATTCGGCATGACCCCGCAGGAGGCGGGCGAGCACGTACTCCAGATCGCCGGCGCCAAGGACCGGCCGGATCCGGGCACGCATCTCGGCACAATCTCATCCTGCCCAGCGTGCAAGGTCGTCTTCGATCTCGTCCCCAACGAGCGCGTCAACGGCTAGGGAGTGGTGTGATGAACCTCCCGGACGAGCGGGCTTTCCGGGCCGACATCGGAAAGCCCGCCTTCCGCCTGGCGCAGGCGGAAGGTCGCTGGCGCCTGATTGGTATTGCTTGGCCACACGTGCTGATCGGCGTCACCGCGGCCGACGGCCGCGCCTGTGTCCTGCGCTTCAACTGCGCCAGCTACCCGCAGCAGCCGCCGACCGGCGGCCCATGGGATCCCGAGAAGAACACGGTTCTGCCTGCAGCCCGCTGGCCGCGCAGCAAGGGCGGACGGCTGGGGACGGTATTCCGCCCCGACTGGAAGGGCGGCACCGCGCTCTACCTGCCCTGTGATCGCGAGAGCATCACCGGCCACGACAACTGGCGCCACGAGTTGCCCTCGAAAATCTGGCGGCCAGCCGCCGGCATCAATCAGTACCTGGAGCTTGTTCATGAACTTCTCAATTGCGCAGATTATTGCCCGCCTGTGGGCGCCGCGGCATGAGATTTCCTGCTCGTGGTTTCTGTGGCAGCGCCTGTGCGCGAGGCTGCGCGTGCGCGGCCGGAACGCGACCCGCGAAAGTGGCGCATTCCTGCTCGGCTACCGCGCGGACGGCCGCGCTCGTATTACCGATTTCATTCTATACGATGATCTCGACCCGCACGCGCTCGACACCGGCATCGTGCATTTCGACGGTCTGTATTTCGGAGCGCTATGGGACATCTGCAAGCAGCGCGGCTTGAGCGTCGTCGCCGACGTGCATGTGCACCCCGGCGGCGCCGGACAGAGCAGCTCCGATCGCGAGCACCCGATGATCTCGCGGGCCGGGCACATCGCATTCATCCTGTCCGACTTCGCGCGGCCACCCGTGCCGACGGAGTCGGTCGGCATCTACCGCTACCTCGGCGGCAAGCGTTGGCAGCCCGTGCCGGATGTGGGCCGCCGCATTTTCTTCCACATTGGATTGTGAGGCCGCCATGACCGCGTTCACCGCCGCCGACAAGCTGCACCGTTTGGTCAAGCACGCGCTCGATAGCGGTGCCGCCGCGAGCATCCCCGAGGCCGAAGCACTCTTCGCCGGATACCGCCTGGCGTTGCGCATCAATGAGGAGTCCGCGCGCGACCGCCACCATCAGGTAGCCCTCCTAACCGCCATTGCGCTCGCGCGGCGCGTGTTTCTGGGGGGCGTTAGCGCAGCGCCGTTGCCCGACACACCGCTGCTCGCCCCTCTCCCGCTCGGCGCCACCCTCGCCGAAGCAATTGTGGGACTCGGAGCCAGCGTCGGAGAGCCAGCAGTCGGCACGCCGGTGATCGAGATTGGCGGCGCGGCGTCCGCGCGGTGCGCGCCGTTTCACGTGCGTGCCGTGTTCTCCGGCTGGCGCGGCGGGATCATTCCGGCACCGGCCGAAGCGATGCCCATGCCGGCGCCCGTCATGGCGCTGGCGCCGATGCTCGCCGCCGCGCTCGCCGTGAATGAAGCCTTTGTATATGTCTCCCGCCAGGTCGGCGTTGCGGGACGGCGCGCTGTGGGTCTGTCGCTCTGGGATCCTGCGCCCGCGTGTGACTGGCTTGGCGCCAGCGTGACCGAGCCGGCGCTCTCGCTCCTGCCCGCGCGGCTGTGGCTCATCGGCCTTGGTCATCTGGGCCAGGCCTATCTTTGGGCGCTCGGGCTGCTGCCCTTCGCCCGTCCGCAAGACCTGAGCCTAGTCCTGCAGGACATCGACATCATCACGCCCTCGACCGAGAGCACTTCGATCTTGAGCGACTCCACGCTCATCAACATCAAGAAGACGCGCGCCATGGCCGCTTGGGCCGAGCGCCGGGGCTTTTCGACCGTGATCCACGAGCGCCTCTTCGACGCTTCACTCCGGCGCCAGGACGATGAGCCCGCCGTCGCCTTGTGCGGGCTCGACAACGGCGCGGGACGCCAGGCGCTCGATCAAGTCGGCTTCGACTTCGTGGTCGAGGTCGGGCTGGGCCGCGGGCACCGGGACTTCCGAGCGATCCGCTTGCATACGCTTCCGGCGTCGCGACCGGCGTCGCAGATTTGGCGCAGCGTGCAGGCCGATGATCAGGTCGAGGACCGCCCCGCATACAAGGGCATGCTCGCGAGCGGAGCGCTCGATCGCTGTGGCGTCACGCTGCTCGCCGGCAAGGCCGTGGGCGCGCCGTTCGTCGGCGCCGTCGCCGCGACGCTGGCCTTGAGCGAGGTGCTGCGCCTCCTGCAGGGCGGCGCCGTGCACGAACTCATCGATCTTGATCTCAAGGCGCCGGAATACCGCAGCACGGTGCTGACGCAGCAGGACTTCAGTAGGCTCAATCCCGGCTATGTTCCGATCTGAGCACGCCAATCCACGTTCGTAGATTGTGGGTTGGCGCATTGCCGGAGGTTCGGACTTTCAAATGAGTTTGTCGCAAGCATCCCTGTCCTTTCCGAAAATTATATCCGGACGTATCGGTGATGCAGTCCAGCCAGGACGGGAATGGCGGCAACATCCCCGATCCGCTGGACGGCTCGCTCTAACGGCGAATTCTTCTGCAAAGCCAGGTGTGTGCGCGACTGATTGTAGTAGGCGGCGTAAGCGGAAAGGACATGCCGAAGATGAGCCTCGCCAAAGATCACCAGGTGATCCAGGCACTCGCGGCGCAGCGTGCCGATCAATCGTTCTGCAACGCCATTCTGCCATGGCGATCCAGGAGCAATCGGCCGGTCACGGATCCCCATCGCCCGGACGCGGGCGGTGAAGGCGTGGCCGTAAGCCCGGTCATTGTCACGAACCAAGTAGGCCGGTGCCGAGATCCAAGGGAACGCCTCGGTGATCTGCCGCGCAAGCCACTCCGCTGTCGGATGCCGGGTCACCTCAAACCACAACAGCCGCCGTCGGCCGTGTCCCACAATCAGGAAGGCAAACAGCCGATCGAAGGTCACCGTCGGCACCACACACAGATCGATCGCGGCGATGGCCTCGGCGTGATTGCGCAGAAAGGTCCGCCAGCTCTGTGACGGTGGCCTGCGGCCGCGTGTTATGTACTTCGAGACCGTTGACTGAGCCACCTTGAAGCCCACCATCAACAGCTCGCCGTGGATCCGGGACGCACCCCACAACGGGTTTTCCCGGCTCATGCGCCCGATCAAGTCGCGTAGACCTCGGTCAATCCTCGGCCGCCCTGCCCGCCTCCACGACTTCCGGCGCCAATAGGCTTTGAAGCCGGCGCGATGCCAACGCAAGATGGTCTCCGGCTTCACCACCTGGATAACGTCAATAAGGTCAGGCCAGAGCCGGACCAGACCCACCAACAGTGCGCGCTCGAACCCTCGCAGACGGAGGCGCGCTGGTACCCGCCGCACCGCCACGTTCAGCTGGAGACGGAGCAACAGATTCCCGGCTTCCAGCCGCCTGCGCGGCTTGAACAGGTTGGCGATAACGAGGGCGATGGTGTGCAGGGCCGGAAACATCGCTACTGAAGATGCGATGATTCTGCCTCAACAAGCGAATCAAGGCCGGATGGAATTTTCGGAAAGGACAGGCGATCAGTATCTTCACATGCAGACATTGCGACACCCAAGAACTTTGCGCGTGGCCGTCACCCGGCCTTGCCGGCGCGCAATTTGAGCGTGAGTTTTTTCAACTCGCGCAGGAGCTGGCTCAGAGAATCCAATGCCGCCTGATCGGTGAGACGGCTTTCGGCATCGAACTTGGCCTTGGCACTGGCAATATCCACGTGCGGCACGTTCACAACGTGCATATTCAGCGAGACACAAACGTGGCGAAAGTGAAATTGCCCTCTCGCGGTGCCAAGCGGACTGACCGAAGCACCGAATACCGCGCACGGCTTTCCCTCGGCAGGCGGCTCCGGAGGGCGCGACAGCCACTCCAGCGCATTCTTGAGCACGCCCGGACAGCGAAAAGTTGTATTCCGGCACCGCGAAGATCAGCGCGTCTGCGGACGCGACCTCGCCTCGAAATTTCTTGACAGCGTCCGGCAGCCCGGCTTGCTCGACATCGGCGTTGTAGAACGGCAGCTCCGCAATATCCGCCGTGGTGAAAGTCATGTCCTCAGGCAGCATCGACCCGATCGCGCGCAATGCCCCGGAATTGTAGGATTGCTTGCGCAGGCTTCCGGAAACACCCAACAGCTTGATGGACGAACTCATTGCAGGCCTCCCGTTCGCCGAGCCGCGCCCTAGACCTTCGAGATTTCGAATACTGACGGATGGAAAATCTCCTCCGCGCTGAGCTTGCGTGTCGCCAGCCCCTGTTCGAACGAATACCGCGCAAGCGTCTTCGATATCCCTTGCGTTCTCGGCAACGCCGTAACGCCAGAAATCCTCACCCATCAGCTGAACGGCATCCTGCACGTACACTTCCGGCCATGGCAGCGTGATCTTGGTCGCCGACATCTCCTTCATCTCGTTGATCGCGATTTTCTTGGCTTGGCAAAACGCCTTGTAGACCGTGCCGGGCAGCCACGGATATTGCTCGACGAGCGTCTTCCTGATCCCGATCAGGTGCATGATCGGGAACATGCCCGAGCGCTTGTAGTATTCCATCTCGACCTCCCGATAGTTCGGGAACATCAGGCCGACATTGGGCGCGCGATTGACGAAGGCGGAGATTTCGCGCGCGCTGAAGACCGCGTCGAGCTCACCGTCGATCAGCATCTTGTTGAGCGTCTTGCCGGGGCCGATCGGCTGCAGGTCGATGTTGCCGCCGAGCTTCAAGGGTGTCCGCTCGTCCCGGCCCGGCTCCTCCTGGCCGCCGGTGCGCCAGTGGATATCGGATGGATCGAGGCCGTATTCTTCCTTGAAGATGCCGCGCATCCAGACGTTCGCGGTCTGCTGATATTCTGGCAGTCCGACGAGCTTGCCCTTGAGATCGGCAGGGCCGCGGATGTTGCGGTCGGTCCTGATGTAGATCGCCGAATGCCGGAAATGCCGCGACACGAACGCCGGGATCGCGACGTACGGACAGACACCTCGCGATGTCGTCATCAGGTAGCTGTTGAACGACAGCTCCGCGACGTCGAAGTCGTGATAGCGAAATGCCCGGAAAAACAGCTCTTCGGGATCGAGCGGCAGATACGTGACCTCGCATCCATCGACTCGCACGCGCCCGTCCTTGATCGGCCGGGTGCGGTCGTACTCGGCGCAGGCGATCGTGATGGGAACGAGCTTTGACATATTGACCGCCTCACGGGGAGCGTGATCTAGTGTTACAGTGACATTTCAGCGTAACGTCACGGTTTACGACCGTCAATCGCGGCATCGCATGGCGGCGCCGCGCTCTGCGGTCACAGCGCTGCGATCACAGCAGCACTTCGCGCCGCGCCTTCGACGATTGCAGAACCGCCAGAATGACCGCGACGGTGTCGCGCCCCCATCGCGCGTCGTGGATGCTGGGCTGCCCTTCCCGCACCGCCTGCCAAAGCGCATCGAGCGCGTCGCCCTGTCCCGGCCGACCGATGCCGCGCGGCACGGCGACCTCGCGCGTGCCGTCCAGGCCGTGGATGAGAACGCCCGCCGGCGAGAGCCGCATGTCGCCGCGCTCGCAGGTCACGACGATCAAGCCGAAATGCGGCAGATAGGGCTGCTCGGTCGGCAGAACGCGGCCGCCAAAACCCAGGTCCTCGTGGGCCGTCACGATCGCTCGTCCGCGCCAGGAATGCCTTGCGCGTGCTGCCGTGGCGGTTCGGCTGCTTTGCTTGCGCCGCCTTCCGCGATCCAGTGGTGCCACTCGTCGCTGTCGAAGAAGTCGTAGGCGCTGAACGTGACCGAGGCAGCGGCGCCGTTCTCGAAGTCGAGAAAGGCCGTGCAATGACCCGCCGCCGGCCGCGCGCTGTCGAGCGCACCAACGCTCGCGCGCACCGCACGCACACGGCCCGCCCAGCAGGCGCACGATCTCGATCTGATGCGCGAGCTGATTGAACGCGATGCCGCCGCCGCGTCTCGGCGTCGAACTCATCGGCCCGGTGCGGACGAAGAAGAAAGTCGTTGTAGTTGAAGGTCAGGATCATCCCGAGCCGACCCAGTTCGCCACTTTGGATGATCCGGCGCATTTCGCGGACATTCGGATCGAAGGCATGGGTGTGGCCGACGATCAGCTGCAGCCCGGTCCGTTCGGCGGCGGCGACGACGGCGTCGCATTCCGTCGAGCGTCAGGGCCAGCGGCTTTTCGACCAGCACGTGCTTGCCGTGCTCCATCGCTTCGATGGCCTGGACGCGCATGGAAACGATGCGGCGATGCGATGTAGATCGCTTCGACGGACGGATCGCGGCACAGGTCGTGAAAGTCCGAATACACGCTTGCGCCGAACTGCCGCGCGAAGGCCTCGCGCGGGCGCGGCAGCGGATCCATGCCGGCGCAGAGCTGAATGTGCGGATGAATCGCGGCGGCGCGGATCATGAACGCGCCGGCGAGTCCGAGGCCGGCGATCCCCAGACGGAGTCGGCGGCTGCGCTGCGCCTGTCTGGCTGTTCGGTGCTCATGAGCGGCAAATGCCGTGAACACGCGTCTAGAGCAACGTGCTCAGCGCACCGTCAAAGAGCATGATGTGGTCGAGATGGACGTTGCGCCTCGCAAGCCGCCAATCGGCGCCGCTGCGTCGCAGCGTGTCGTTCCTCACGGCGACATAGAAGCCGCCCTCCGGGCGCGCTCGGCCGGCTCCGGTAGGCGAGCAGATAGGAGACCACGGAGAATTCGTTCTGGCTTCGCCGGTATGATAGGCCTCGATGTTCGAAACGACGCGGCGCGTCAGCGAAGGCGGATTTTCGGCCCGGGTCAGGCGCGGATTCGAGATTTGATCGATCCGCGATTTCAGGCCGGTCAGGTTCTCGTCGACGATGGCGTAGTCGACCGGCGGCGGCTCCAGCGTCGCGCGCGACGGCGGCGGTGACGCGGTATTGCATGTCCTCGGTCGATCAGCGCCAGCCACGCGCCGTAGTCGCGGCGATCCAGCAGCGCCGCTTCGCGAAACAGAAAGCGCTGGATCTCGACAAACAGTCCGTCGTCCACGGCGCTCAGCTTCGCATCGCTCATGTCGGTCTTCCAGTCGCGGACATGCGAGGCTACTGGTTCGACTTCATGCAGCGGTCCCATTGCCGCATGAACTCCAGTTGCGCGACCTCGGTGTCCGCGGGCTTGAAGGCACGGCCCGGCCACTTGTGGTCCTTTTCCGGCTTGTCGATGTAGGGCAGCGCGGTGTGAAAGCTGTAGGGAAACTGCTTTGCGATCGCATTGTTGCTGGCGTAGGTCGCCGACGCCCACAGTTCGAGGTCGTCCTGCTCGAACACGCCGGCGGCGCCGAAGTTGTGGAAGCCGTTCCGCAGGACGGTGTCCTTGTAGTCCTGCGAGGCCTCCTTCTCGGCCAGCACCCAGCTCAGGATCTCCATCTCCGTGCCGCTGACCGGTTGCCATTGACGGATGATGACCGCCTTCTGCGCCGGCCCGACCTGCGTCTCGATGAACGACAGGTTCGGAAAAATCGTGCCGACGATCACGCGCAGGCGATCCAGCAGCTGCAGCTGCTCGCCGTTGAGGATCTGGCGGTAGAGCGGCTCGAGGTCGCGCGGATGCGTCTGGTAGGCGTCTTCGGGCAGGCCGGGCGCCAGATAGGTCAGCGTGCAGCCGTGACCGTGATCGGTCACCACCTGGAAGCTGTTTTCCGCGGCAGTGGCAAAGCCCGCGCGCGCGGCGCGCACCGGATCGAGCGTCAGCGGCCCGACATGGGTGGTCAGGATGTGCTGGCTGTCGCCGACGAAGTTCAGCGCACCGACCTTCCAGTTCGCCTTGGCGCGCCAGCGATGCGGTGGCGCCAGCACCTCCATGCCCTTCGGCGAGCGCGACAGGAACGGATCGATGTACCAGGCGATGTCGCCGAGATAGTCGGCGAGCGGAACGACATCCGGCATTCCAGCTGCCGAAGATCAGTCCCTTGTAGATCTCGACGCGAGGAACGCGCGCCAGGCCATGTGCGGAAAAATCGAAGTCCTTCGGAAAATGCCGATCGAACGTGGTCGTCATCAGCTTGCCGGACCGCTCGTAGGTCCAACCGTGATACGGGCAAACGAAATGCCGGGCGTTTCCGGAATCGGCGCGGCAGATCTTGGCGCCGCGATGCCGGCAGCTGTTCAGCAGCGCATGGATCGCGCCGTCGCTGTCGCGGACCACGACGACGGGCGCCTGCCCATGTTCCGGGAGACGAAATCGCCCGGGTTGGGAATCTCGGTCTCGTGCGCCAGAAAAATCCAGGTGCGATCGAAGATCCGCTCCATTTCGAGCCGGCACACGTCGTCGCTGACGAAGATGTCGCGGCTCACCAGACCGCGCTGGACATCCACCCAATCCGCGTTCGACGGCGCCTGCGATTGCGAGACATGATTCACCTCTGTGAAATATCACTTACTCTTCAAGTTAGTCCAAGTGGCATCCGGATGGCAAGCTCGCCGTCCCTCTTCTCCTGTCGCCGACTGAGCGATAAGTAGATGCTGAGCGATCTACGCGTTGCGACCATATGTCGCCACTCCTGTCATTTCGCAAATGTCGGTGTCTGAATGCGCGCCCAAGCGAATGCCCAAGACCAAAGCGAGCCGGCGCCGGCCAGCGCCGAATTCGGCGCTCGCGATCCGGCGCGGCGGCTTCTCTTCGGGATGCAGCCTACGACGCCATCAAGCATCGGATCATCACCTGCGCCTTCAGGCCGGGCGAATACATCAACGAATTGCAGCTTTCGCGCTATTCTCAAGATCGGCCGCACGCCCGTCCACCAGGCGCTCGATCGCCTGATGATCGAGGGAATGGTCGAGGTCATCCCGCGCAAAGGCGTGATCGTAAAGCCGGTAAGCCTCAATGAGGTCCTGCAGATCATCGAGGTGCGGCTGATCAACGAACCGTTCGGCGCACGGCTTGCGGCCGAGCAAGCCAACGATGCCGATCTGGCCGATCTTGCCGACGTTCTCAAGCGCGCCAAGCATTGGGCGTCGCTCCGCAACGTCGAGAACATGATGCTGCTCGACCGGGAGTTTCATCTGCTGATCGCCCGGGCGGCCAAGAACGATGTGCTGACGGAGCTGCTGCGAAATCTGCACGAGCGATCGTTGCGCTTCTGGTTCATTTCGCTCAACGCTCCGACCCAGTACGAGGCTGTGCAGAACGAGCACGCAGCTATCTTGGACGCCATCAAGCGCCGCAATCCGGACAACGCGGAAGCGGCGATGCGCAAGCATATCGAATCGTTCCGCGCCAACGTCTCACAGTTTCTCTAGGGTTAGCGGCACGAAAAGCGCAGAAGATTTGCCGCGCGTCAGTTCAACGTCATCGTCTCGGCGTGTTGCTGACTTGCGATCATCGCGGTCTTGAGCAAGAACTGACGCGCCCGTGCCTGGTCGGCCGCAATCCGACTCGTCGAGATTTTTCTGCCGCAATGTCGGATCGCTTTCCTCCAACCGCTTCTTGTTCGCAATCGACTGTTCCTGGACGAACTCGACCGCCACCGTGCGGCGTTGAAGATCATAGAGATTGAGCAGCCCGTCCGGCTTTCCTTCGAGGATGACTTCGATCAGCCCTTCGAAGGGAATTTCGCTGCGTTTCCTGACGACGCTTCACCCACCGTCGGCTCCGATCAAATACGCACCGGAATGGGTCTCGGTCCCATGCGGGCCGCTGACGTCCACGCTGACCGAGTCGGCGGTCTGGCGCAGGTCGACCAGTTCGTGACCGAACATCACCTCGACGTTGGAAAGCTTTAGAACCCTTTCCAAGAGAAGGCGCGAGTTCTTGAACTGCTCGCACTGGACGACATAAGGGTGCCGGGTGTCCTCGGCCAGAATCGAGTGATCGAACTCCGCAACGAGACGGTTCGACGGCCTGTCCCAGAACTGAAAGATCGGCGCGACCAGTCCGACGCGCGCCATGTCATCCGCCAGTCCTGAATCGGCGATCAGATCGAGGGTCGCCGGATGCGTCGTTGCGGCACGTGGATCGGCCTGCAAGCCGTCATTGTCGTCGAACAGCCGGACCGCGATGCCTCGCCGGCCCAGGATCCAGGCACAACAAGCCGACCGGCCCGCCACCCGAGATCAACACTCGCCGATCGTCACTCGACATCAATACTGCGCTTACCAGCCAGCGGGCTCTAGAGCTGACGCGCCACGCTCTTTCGAAACGCCTCGATGTGCACACGCATCGCGCTTTCGGCCTCGTCCGCATCATGCTCCCGGATGGCTTCGAACATAGCTTCGTGCTGCTGCTGGAAGCTGTGATGATGGTCCGGCGTCGTGAACGATATGAACCAAAATCGCAGCGACCGCTCGTTCAGCTTGCGAAGCACCTCGGCCAGCTCCAGGTTCTTGCTGGCGTTGCGAGCAACAAATGGAATTCGCGATCAAGCATCATCATCGTACGAATGTCTCGCTCGCCGATCGCTTGCCGGGCTCGATCGATAACGTTCGACATGCTTTGGATCTGCGTGTCGTCGGCCCGCGCAGCAGCAAGTCGTGCGCATTGAGTCTCATTGATCATTCGCACATCGATCATCTGCATGACGTCCTGCAGGATGACCGGCTTTACGATCACGCCCTTGCGTGGAATGACCTCCACCATCTCCTCGAGCATGAGACGATCGATCGCCTGATGGACCGGCGTACGACCAAGGCCGAGAAGCGCCGACACCGACGCTTCGTTGATGCATTCGCCCGGCTTGAATTCGCAGGTGATGATCCGATCCTTGATGGCCTCGTAGGCCTGATCGCGGAGCGAAGGACGCGGCAGCCGCGTGCGCGACATGAAACGCCTCTCGGCCCGCGTGACCGCGCAGCCGGGGGAAGTCTTTCCGGTAAAGTCATTTCCTTTGGAACCCCGACGATTTCCGAACTTACAATGAACTGATATTTCACACTTCTCTTCAAGTCAACAAATGGCTTAGATTGAATTCAGCCGCCATTTGGAGGGCTCCGAGCCCTTTTTCGATGACCTACGCAAAATTCGGCCAAGCCCTTCCCCGAGTCGAAGACCGGAAATTTCTCACCGGGCGGGGCTGCTATGTCGATGACATAAGCCTCCCTGGAGTCGCCCATGGCGTACTCGTCTATTCGAATCACGCCCATGCGCGAATCAATTCGATCAACGCCGCGAAAGCATTGCAAGCGCCCGGTGTGCTCGCCGTCCTCACCGGCAAGGACATCTCGGGGATCGGCTTGGCGGCCTGCCGCCGCTCTTCATGCCTCAGGACAGCGGCGGTCCAAAGGGTTATCGCACAGTGCGCCCTCTTCTTGCCGAGCACATTGTGCGGCATGTCGGCGACCGCGTCGCGCTTTGCGTCGCAGAAACCCTGGAGCAAGCTCGCGACGCCGCCGAACTGATCGAGATCGATTACAACGATCTCCCAAACGTTGTCGGCTTGACGGATGCAGTGCAGACAGATGCCTCATTGGTCTGGGACGCCGCTCCGGGCAATGTCTGCTTCACGCTGCGAATAGGCAACGTTGCGGACACCGAACGGGCTTTCGCGAATGCGTCTCATCAGGTGCGATTGCATTTGACCAATAACCGCGTCACAGCAAGCTCGATGGAGCCACGTGGAGCGATCGGTTGCTACAACCAGGCCGACGAGAGCTTTACCTTGTACTCCAGCACGCAGAATCCTCACCGGGTCCGCGAAACGCTCGCGCTCTCGGTGTTCGGAATTCCCGAATCGAAGCTGCGCGTTGTCGGTCCCGACGTCGGCGGCGGCTTCGGCATGAAGGGCGATACCTATCCCGAAGAAGGTCTTGTCTTGCGCATCGCAGGTGGTCGGCCGGCCGGTGAAGTGGATTTCAACTCGCACCGATGCCTTCATTCTCGACAGCGCCGGGCGCGATCAGCTGGTCGACGCTGAAATGGCGCTCGATCTGGACGGGCGCATTCTCGCGATCCGAGCCAAGGCCCTGCACAATCTCGGCGCCTACATCGTCGGCGCTGCGCTCGTGCCGCTGGTCTATTCGCTGAAGCTCATTCCGAATGTCTACAATGTCCCGACCGTCGATCTGACCACGCAAGGCGTCTTCACCCACACCGCACCGACCAATCCGTATCGCGGCGCGGGACGGCCGGAGGCCGTCTACGTGACCGAGCGGCTGCTCGATCTCGCTGCCGAAGAGTTGGGCATCGACCCAGTCGAAATCCGCAGGCGAAACTTCATCGACAAGGCGGCGCTGCCGTACCGCTCCGCAACCGGCCTGGTCTACGACAGCGGCGATTTCAACGCAGCGGCGGAGGCCTGCCTTTCGCTCTCGGATTGGGACGGATTTGACGAGCGAAGCAGGATAAGCCGCGCCGCGGGCAAGCTGCGCGGCCGCTCCATCGTGTCCTACATCGAAGACACCGGCGTCTTCAACGATCGGATGGAATTGCGCTTCGATCCGTCAGGCGCGGTGACCATCGTCGCCGGCACGTTCTCGCACGGTCAGTCGCACGCCACGACCTACAGCCAATGCGTCTCGGACTGGCTAGGCATTCCGATGGAGCAGATCCGACTTATTCAGGGCGACACCGACCAGGTGGCATTCGGACGCGGAACCTATGCGTCCGGCAGCGCGATCATCGGCGGCAACGCACTGCGGGGCGCTGCCGACGAGATCATCGAAAAGGCCAAGGTCATCGCCGGTTTCTGCTCGAGGCCAGCACCGACGATCTGGAGTTTCGGGATGGCCATTTTCGTGTCGTGGGCACCGATCGCGCGATCGATCTTCAGGACGTCGCCAAATGGACTTATCATCCGGCGCGCCTGCCAAAGCACTTGCGTGCCGGATTGGAGGCAAGGGCGTATTTCGCCGCCGAACCCCCGGGGTTTCCCAACGGCTGTCACATCTGCGAGGTGGAAATCGATCTCGAGACCGGCGAGGTCACCATCGACCGGTATACCGCGGTCGACGACTTCGGCCGGCTTATCAATCCGCTGATCGTGAACGGCCAGGTTCATGGCGCGCTGGCGCAGGGACTGGGGCAGGCCCTCGGCGAGCACGTGGTCTACGACAGTGCCGGCCAGCTCTTACGGCGAGCTTCATGGACTACGCCGTCCCTCGGGCCCGTAACACTGCCGGCGTTCGCCTTGGCCTTCAATGAGGAGCCGTGCCGGACCAATCCACTCGGCGTGAAGGGCGCGGGCGAAGGCGGATGCGTGGCCGCGCCACCCGCGGCGATCAATGCGATCCTGGATGCGCTGCGCCCACTCGGCATCCGTCACATCGACATGCCGGCCACGCCGGAGCGCATCTGGCGTGCGCTGCACTCGACAAACGGCAAGAACTCCAAAGAGGAGACACGATGAGCTCCACAGACAACTGGGTTACCGTCGCCGATCGTGATGCGGTCGAGCCCGGCACCGTCATCGGCGTTAAGGCCGGCGACCTGGACATCGCGCTCTACAACATCGATGGCCAGATCTACGCCACGCACAATATTTGCACACACGCCCACGCGCTGCTCAGCGACGGCTGGCTCGAGGGAGACATCATCGAATGCCCGCTGCACGGCGGCCGCTTCGAGGCCAAGACCGGCAAGGGGCTCGGCGCGCCGATCACCTGCGACGTGAAAACGCTGCCGGTTCGCATCGAGGGCAATGACATCCAGGTGAATCTGACCTGACGAGCGCCGTTAGCGCGTTGCCGCACCGCTGACATTGATTTCCGACTTGAAATGCTTCCAAAGCGTCGAGTAGGCCTCGTCGAAGCCCGGCTCCAAGATAGATCTCGAAGACGTTTCGCGGCCGCGCCAGCGGCACCTCATAGATTTCCTTCACGCGTCCCGGCCGGCGCGTCATGATCGACGATCTGGTCGGACAGCGTGATCGCTTCCACCAGGTCGTGGGTGATGAAGAGCATCGTGCTCTTCTTCTCCCGCCAGAGCTCCAGCAGCTCATGATGCAGGCCCATCCGGGTCTGCGCGTCGAGCGCTCCAAACGGTTCGTCGAGCAGAACGACCGACGGCTCGTAGATCAGCGTCCGCACGATCGAGACGCGCTTCTGCATTCCGCCGGAGAGCTGGGAGGGATAGTGGTTCTCAAATCCCTCGAGACCGACCAGCTGCAGCCAATGCAGCGCCTTCTCGCGCGCGCTCGCTTCGCGGAACACCACGGATGGCCAGCGGAAATTCGACATTGCCGAGCGCCGTGAGCCAGGGGAACAAGTTGCTGTCCTGCGTGACGTAGCCGACCTCGGTGTTCAAGCCGACTCACCGGAGCGCCGTTGCAGTACACGGCGCCGCCGGACGCCGCGACCAGCCCGGACGCCAAGCCGCAGCAGGGTGGTCTTGCCGCAGCCGGACGGACCAACCACCGTCGTGATCTTTCCGGGCGGCACGTCGAAGCTCACGCGATCGAGCGCGACGACGTCCTTGTCCGGACCCGGCAAAGATCAGGCGAATATCCGGAGAACCGGATCGCCGGCGTTGCGGCGGTATCTTCGACCGCATGAATCACGAACGCCCGCGCATCGCCTCGCTGCGCTGCCATTCCACTGTCCTTGACCGTTCGGGCGCCTGCTCGACGGTCGACCGGTCGCACCCGCACTCTGCGCCGTCAGCTCAGGAACTTGTTCGTCCACAGTCTCGCCTTCTTGCGTCGGCAGAGCCGAGGAGATCATTTTCGAGGTCGACCGCAACCTTGATGTTGTTCTCCCACATCGCAGTCGTCATCCGGCCGCCCCGCGGATAGCTGTCCTTCGCTCGTTCCAGCGCGCGCTCGATGGCCTTGGCGGGAATGTTGGGGAGACTGCTTCTTGAGGATATCGACCGCCTCACCGAATTTGGTGTGGAACATGTCGTTGGCCTGACCGAGAGTCTGCGCGATCCGGCGAACCACATCCGGCTGCTCGTCCGCGAACTGCGGCGTGACGATGCGCGACGGTGTAGGGAAATTCCCTGAACAGCGGCACCTCGTTGGCGCAGTCGATAAACAACGCGCCGAACCCTTCGATCTCGACCTGATCGGACTTCCGGCGCCGATCCGACCGTTACGTCGACCTGATTGGTGCGCAGCGCCGCCATGCGCGCTGCGCCAAATCCGACCGCAACGATCTTCATGTCGCGCTCAGGGTCGAGACCGACCGATCGTCGCCAGATAGCGCGTGTATTGCGCGGGCCCGCCGCCGATGGTCGATGCGCCGATGCGAGCTCCCTTGAGCGCCTTCAGCTTGTCTTCGAGCGTGCTCTTTGGCGAGAGGCCGACTCGCGACATCCAGTCGTTGCGCGCCGTCGATCTGCATGTCGAGCGCGCCGGTGAAGGCGCTGATGGTCAGTGTCTTGATGCCCTTGTCCCAACCGACGACGGGATCGGTCGACGCCACGCCCGCGAACTGCGCTTCGCGGTTGGTCAGGGCGACCATCGCCAGCGGACCGCCCTGCACCTGCTTGACGTCGGCCGTCGAGGCCGTTCTTGGCCCAAAGCCCAGCGCGCTCGGCGAGGAATGATTCCGGCGAACGACAGACCCGGCGACGAATAGACGCCCTTGATCGACGACTTCGTCGACGATTGCGCAGCTGCACGCCCGAGGATCGCCGGCGATAGCGACGCCGGCGGCACCGATGCGTCGAGTCCAAGCCCTCCAAGAACCTTTCGACGTTCGATCATTTGCCCACCTCGCCGATTTCACTCGCTCGTCCTCGGGATACTTCACTTGCCAGACATTCCAGCAAGTCTTGTGCCACTGCCATGCGACATACTCGCGCGCGCCACGCTGTCACAGCTGTACGGTCTGACCTCCCGCCTTGCGCCACCGGATGACGCTAGCCTTCGAGCCGGTTCAGGCACGAAGTTCGCCACGAACACGATCGCAACCAGGATGATGATGCCGGAGAACAGCGCCGGCGCGTCGTAGGTCTGCGACGCATAGAGAATGAAGTAGCCCAGTCCTTCGTTGAGACCCGATGTACTCGCCGATCACCGCACCGATGACCGCGTACGGAACCGCGGTGCGCAGCCCCAGAAAAATCTGATGCGCCGCCGCCGGCAGGATCACCCGGCACACGGTCTGCGGCCAGGTCGCACCCATCAGGCGCGCGAGCCGCACCAGTTCTTCGTTGATCGAAAGAAGTCCCGAATAGGTGTTGAAGAAGACGAGAAAGAAGCTCGCCAGAAATACGACCGCGACCTTCGAGGCCATCCCAAGACCGAGCCAGACGATGAAGACCGGCGCCAGCGCAATCTTCGGAATGCTGTAGAGGCCGATGATGTACGGCTGCAGCGCGGCCGACAAGAAACGCGATCGTCCGAGAGTGAACCCGAGCGACAGGCCGAAGCCTGCGCCCAGTCGCGTAGCCAATCGCGATCTCCGACAGCGTCACGGAGATGTGCCGATAGATCTGCGGCTGACTGCAGCAGTTCGTAAAGCTTGGCGAGCGACGATCGTCGGGCGGCTGAAATACGGCAGCGATCTCGTCGGTGACGGCGAATTGCCAAGCGCGCAAGGATCGCCAGCAGAATTCCGATCTGCGTCGAGACGAATTCCAAAGCGGCCTATCGATCGCTTGCGGGCCAGCGTGCTGTTCGTTGTCGCATCAGCAACGCTCATGAGCCACGTCGCTCCGCGAAGCGTCGATCGCGAACTAGTTCACGCTGCCGGCCGTAAAGCACCCCGTTCTCTTCCTTGATTTCGTAGACCTTCACCTTGAAGCCAGGACAGTTGACACCCTTGCCGTCCGACAGCTTGAACGTGAAGACGTGCAAGGGGCACCGCACCATCGTGTCGTTGGCGGTCAGCTCCGCGTTCATCATCGTCGCCTGCATGTGCGGACAGGTTCGCTGAACACCGCGAAAGCCGGACTTGGTCTGGAAGATGACGATGCCTTCGCCTTCGAGGCTGGCGCGCGCGGGATACTTGGTGTTGTCGGGGCGAAGACCTGTCAACGGCTGCCAAGGTCGTTCGGTCATTTGTGAAGATCCTGCGATATCGCTGTTCCGCGCTGGTTGCGGACGAAGCGGAGATCAACATGCGGTCTCTTCTCTAGGCGGCATACGGTGCGCTTGCTGGAAACGTCGCGCAGCCGACTGACGGCAAACGGCTGCTCGAGCCGCACCAGCAGCAGGCCGATCTGCATGGTGAAGTTCTGATCCAGGAAGGAGGCATAGACGGCCCTCAAGCGCCTCTTCAGCGGCAGACCCTGCTGGTCGCGCGCTTGATGGAACATGTCCTGAAGCTCAAGCGCCTTCTCGATGTCGAGCCGCTCCGCGGAGGAAACCTCCCAGATGGTCGAGGACAACGTCGGTCGCCAGCGAATCGAGGAAGTCGCGCTGCCGGTCCGAAAGCTGTGCTGCCGCGGCCGGCACATGGTCTTCGGCGAACTGAAGGAACCAGTTGCTCTCGTCCTGGCCCATCGTCATGTCGGCGTCGAACCGCTTGCCGTTCTTGAACGTGATCAGCGGCACGATCTGCTTCTCGGCCTTGCGGACCTGGGTGTAGCAGTCGGAGATCTCGTACTCGCCCGAATTCGACGCGGAACACGGTGATGTCGGCCGGCATGCCCAGGCTTCAGGCTGCCGGCGCGGTCGGTCAAGCGAAATCGCCTTGGCGGCATTGCGCGGTGACGCGCTCGATGACCTGCGGCAAGCGTCATGCCGAGACGCAGCATGGCGCTCATCACGTTGGCCAGCGACTTGACCGGCCGGACGACATTGAACTGCTGAAGGTCGGAGCTGATCGTGTGCGGGATCAGATCCTGGGCAAACGACTTCTCGGCCACGTCCCAGGAGAAATTGTACCCGCCGAAGCCCGAGATCGAAGATCACGCCGCGGCGTTCCGCATCGCGCACGACCGGCAGCACCTTGCCGTTTTCGTCGATCACCTGGCCGAGATTGCCGTGATAGAGGTGGGTGATCATGTCGCCGGCTTCGGCAATCCGGAATGCCTCCGGAGCCAGCAGATGCTCCGGGTTCTGCATCTGGAATTCGCCGATGTGCATGTAGAGCGGCAGATTGAGAATCTCAGCGAGCCCCTTGGTCAGCTTCAGCGTGCCGGGACCATAGTCGCCGATCGCGTTGCACTTGATGTATCGCAGCATGTCGCGATTCTGCTTCGCGAAATCCACCCAGCGGGTGATCGGCACTTCGCCAAGCGTCCGCACATCCCCTTCGATGAAGTTGAGCCCGAGCAGGCCCATCGGACGAATGAAGGCGCCGGCGTAACAGGCTGGTCTCCAGATCGCCGAGCAGCTCCATGAACTGGTCGAGCACGCCGATGCCCGGACCGCCGGCATCGACGAAGCTCGTCACGCCCTGATAGACGCCGACGCGTGTCGGGATTGGCGAAGCCCAGCGTGCCGTAGGCGTGGACGTGGATGTCGACCCAGCCGGCGCTCAGATAGTGCCCGGAACATCGATGATCTTGGCGCCGGGCGCGGCATCGCGCGAGCCGACAAACTCGATCTTGCCGTCCGCCACGTGCACGTCCGCGACCCGATCGATTCCCTGTTCGGCGTCCAGCACATGCGCCCCCTTCAGAACAAAGGAATCGGTCGCAGAATTCATGAATTCACTCCTTGCGTCGCCGAGTTTTGACTATTAAATTACAGTGAAACATCACAGATGTTGCATGTCAATGGCGGCGCCTCGCTCGACGCATGTCGGAGCACCGACTGGACCATCGATGCTGAGCGAACCCGACCGCTACGATTATTTGCCGCTGATCGATCGGCCGAAGATCCGCTGGCCGAACGGCGCGCGCGTCGCGTTCTGGGTCTGCCCCGAACATCGAGTTCTACGAACTGAATCCGCCCGACGGACAGGGCCGGCCGATCTGGCCACGTCCATATCCGGACGTCTTGAACTATTCGCTTCGCGATTACGGCAATCGCGCCGGCGTGTGGCGCGTCATGGAGGCGCTGGAGCGATTTGGCGTCCGCGCGAGCGTCTCGCTGAATGCCGCCGATGTGCGACCACATGCCCGATATCGTCGACGAGTGCGTGCGGCTGAAATGGGAACTGTTCAGTCACGGCATCTACAACACCCGGCTGATCTACGGCATGACCGAAGACGAGATCCGGCAGGTCATCGGCGACAGCGTCGAGACGATCAAAGCGACACAGCGGCCAGGACGTCGCTGGCTGGCTCGCGCCCGCCATCAGCTCGACCGAGACGTTTCTCGATCTGCTGCCGGAGTTCGGCATCAAGTACACGATCGACATGGTGCCCGACGATCAGCCGATCCCGATCAAGGTTCGCAACGGCCGGCTGATCGCCGTTCCGTACTCCACCGAGATCAACGACATCCGCGTGATGGGCGTTCGCGGCTATCCCGCCGACAAATGGGCCGCGATGATGAAGGCGTTCTTCGACCAACTCTATCTCGAAGGCGCAGAGAACGGCATGGTCGTGTGCATGCCGCTTCATCCGTTCGTGGTCGGGCATCCGCATCGCATTTCCGCGCTCCATGACGTGCTCCAGCACGTCACGTCGCACGAGGACGTCTGGCTCGCGACCGCGAGCGAAATCGCCGACTGGTACTACGAGCATCACTACGATGAGGCGGTTCGATTCACAGCGCGTCCGAGAAGGCGGCCCGCACATGACCACCGCCCGTCTGACCTATCCCCATCGCCGTCGCGGACTCGATCACGATTGGTTTCCGCACGAGCCGACGCACAAGCGGGCGCCGCGTCGTCTGGCCGGACGGCAAGCGGATCGCGCTGTGGATCACCGTCCCGGTCGAGTTCTTCCCGCTCGACGCACCGGCTCAGCCGTTTCGCCCGTTGGGTGGCTTGACCGCTCGGCTATCCCGATCTCTGGAACTTCAGCAACCGGGATTACGGCATGCGCATCGGCATCTACCGGATCATGCGGGTCCTCGACCGCTTCGGATCTGCGCGCGACGGCGGCGGTCAATTCGCGACGGCGGCCACGCGCTATCCGCGCGTCATCGATGAGATGGCGCAGCGCAAGTGGGAGATCATGGCCAACGGCATCGACATGGGCCACGTGCATCATGGCAACCTCAGCGTGGAGGACGAGCGCGAGCTGATTCGACAGCGCACGAGACGTCTGGCAGAAGTCACCGGGACACCGGTCTGCGGCTGGCATTCACCCGGTCGATCGCATTCGCAGAATACGCTGATGCTGCTCGCCGAACGCGGATTCCAGTACGTCACCGACTGGGCAAACGACGACATGCCCTACATGGTCACGACCACGGCCGGCTCGCTGTGCGCCATGCCGTTGACCTACGAATGGTCGGATCGCCTGCTGCTGGTGCAGCACAATCTGACTGTCGAGGACTACGAGGCCCAGGTGTTGCAGGCTTTCGCGCGTCTTCACGGCGAGGCCGGCCAGCACGACGGCGGGCGGATCCTTTCACTGTCGGTCTCGCCGTGGATTCTCGGCTACCCTCATCGCATTCGCGCGCTGGAGCGCGTGCTTGCCCAGATCCTCGAGATCGGTTCGGTTTGGCACGCAACTGGCATGGAAATCGTCGACGCCTTCAAGTCGCAAGTCGCAGCACTGCGTAAAGTCAATCTCATCAAGGAGAATCGTCATGCCTGTCAATCACCGAACTCAGTGTCGTACGACATATGGCCTGTGGCGCGCTCTGCCGGCGCATTGCCTGTGCTGCTGGCGCACTGCTCGATTGCGACTGGAGTACCGACGGCAACGCCGTCGTTTGCGCAGGCCGGCAAGATCGAAAAGCCGGACATCACGTTCGGCGTGTTTCCGATCACGAACTACGGCGTCGTCTACCTCTCGATTCAGCAGGGCTTCTTCCAGGCAGAAGGGCCTCAGCGTAACGCCGCGCGTGATGGGCGCCAATCCGGTGGCCGGCATCGTCGGCGGTGACTTCGACACCGGCGGCGTGACCTGGACCGCATTCCTGATTGCAACGAACCGCGGCGTCCCGCTGGTGCCGCTGAGCGAGGCCGATCGGGGAACGAAGGGCCAGACCTTGTTCATGGTCAAGAACGATTCGCCGATCAAGACAGGTGGAGGACCTCGTCGGCAAGAAGATCGCCGTCGTCACGGTCGGCGGCGCGTGCGACCTGATCCTCAACGACGTCCTGCGTCGAGAAGGGTCTCGACTACAAGTCGATCGGCTACACCGTCATGGGCGTGCCCGACATGGCGCCGACGGTGCTGCGCGGCGGCGTCGATGCGGCCTGCATTCCCGATCCCCTCCGCTCGGTGGTGCAGGCACAGGGCGGGCTGCGTTCGGTGTTCGACCTGTTTTCAGGCGAGTACGATCGCTTTCCGCTGGTCGGATTCCCGGTGACGCAGAAGTTCGCCGAGAGCAATCCCAACACGTTCGCGGCGCTTCAGCGCGCTCTGGCCAAGGGTCTGAAATTCGCCCACGACAATCCCGACAAGCTGCGGGCCATCTATCCGACCTTCACGACGCTCAAGCCGGAGCTCGCGAACAAGATCGTGCTCTCCTACACGCCGGAGAAGAGCGACTTTACGCAGCTCAAGAAGATCGCCGACCTGATGGATCGCCTGCAGATGCTGCCCGGCAAGACCAAGCTGCCGGACGTCGCGATGCCGAAGTAATGAGCGAAGCGCTGCGCGAAACGACTCGAGCCGGCTTCGATCAACCTGGATCGCTGGCCGGCTCGGGTGCTCCGCATCGCGGCGCGGCATCCACGTTTCGCGTCGTCCTCGGGATTGTCGTCTTCTTCTTGATTCTGGAGTTCGTCACCAGTCTTGGGCTTGGTGCCCGCCATCTACCTGCCACGGGCGTCGACCGTCGTCCAGCGCATGGTCGAGCTCTGTTCGATCCTGACGTTTCTCAAGCATGTGCTGGCGACGCTCGGCGCCTGGGCGGTCGGACTGGCGCTCGCGACGCTGATCAGCGTGCCGATCGGAATTCTCATCGGCACGTCCGACCTGGCGTACAAGATGATCTCGCCGGTGATCGAGTTCATGCGGCCGATCCCGTCGGTGGCCCTGATCCCGCTTGCCATTCTGCTGTGGGGACAGGGCTTTCCCATGAAGGTGATCCTGGTGGCCTATGCCACGTCTGGCCGATCCTGTTCAACACCGTGTACGGCGTGCACGACGTCGATCCGATCGCGGTCCAGACCGCCCGCTGCTTCGGCCTGAAACGACATGCCATCCACCGGCGGATCAGCCTCCCGAGCGCCGCGCCCTTGATCTTCACCGGCATTCGCATCTCCGCATCGATCGGCTTGATCGTGGTGATTGCGGCGCGAGCTGCTTGCGTCCGCCAATAGCGGCATCGGGTCCTACATTCTGTTTGTCTCTGCGCATGGCGGCCACATGGATTCCGTCCTGGCGGGAGCCGCGATCGCCGGCATTTTGGGCGTCATCATCAACAGTCGTTTTTGGCCTGATCGACCGCCGCGTTTTCGCCTGGCGATACCTTGGCGTGGCCGCGCAATGAGCAACGGGCCGGCTCGAGCAAAGCAACTTGCTACGGCGGTAATGCACGGGCTGCAATTCATCGTCGTCCGGTTTGGCCTTGGAGCCGGCCTGATCGTGCTTTGGCAATATCTGGCGGTGCGGGCCGGTTCGATCTTCTTCCCGCCGCCGACCGAGATCGCGAAACGTGCCGTCGAACTGTGGCTGTCAGGTCCGCCGAGCCGGCTGTTTCTGGGCGAAGGCGTCTTCCAGGACGTCCTCCCGAGCCTCGCTCGCCTGCTTGCAGGCTGGGGCTTGGCCGTCGTTGTCGGCATCGCGCTGGGCACGCTGATCGGCCGGTCGCGCAAGGTGTCGGAAATCCTGGACCCATCGCTTCAGTTCCTCCGCGCCATACCCGGACCTGCGCTCGTCCCCGTCTTCATCCTGCTGCTCGGCACCGAGTCGACGATGCGGATCGTCCTGATCGCTTTCGGCTCGGTCTGGCCGGTACTTCTGAACACCATCGAAGGAACCCGCACCGTCGACCCGGTTCAGCTCGACACCGCCTCGGCGTTCAAGCTGCCACGGCGTGCGCGGTTGTGGCGCATTGTCTTGCCCGCAGCCATGCCGAAGATATTCGCTGGGATACGCGTTTCGCTGTCGTTGGCGGTGATCTTGATGGTGGTCAGCGAACTGGTCGCCAGCACCAACGGCATCGGGTACCGCATCCAGAACTCGCAGATCATGTTCCTGCTCACGGACATGTGGTGCGGCATCGTGCTGCTGGCCATCATCGGATACGCCCTCAACGCGCTGTTCCTGAAACTCGAAGATCACGTGCTGAACTGGCACCGCGGCGCACGCGGCCGCTCGACGACGTAACCCTGGACCGGTAAGAAAAGTGCTCGCTGTCGAAAATCTTCAATTCGCCTATACGCCGGACCAGACCGTCATCGCGAACGTCACGTTCGAGGTGAGCGCTGGCGAAATCGTGTCGATCGTCGGTCCATCGGGGTGCGGGAAGACAACGTTGCTCAAGACGCTCGCCGGCCTCCTGATGCCAACCGTGGGAATTGTTCGGTTCCAATCGCAGCCGGTCCGCGGGGTACCCAGCGGTTTGGCCATGGTGTTTCAGGAATACAGTCGGTCGCTCCTGCCTTGGACGACCGTAAGCGGCAACGTCGAGCTTCCGCTTCGCTATAAAACCATCGACCCAACCGCGCGCACGAGCCTAGTCTCTGAAAGCCTGGATGCAGTCGGCCTCTCCGGCTTCGGCAATCATTATCCCTGGCAACTGTCGGGCGGAATGCAGCAGCGCGTCGCCATCGCGCGCGCATTGGCTTACCAGCCGCAACTCCTTCTCATGGATGAGCCATTTGCCTCGGTCGACGCACAAACGCGAGCCGACCTGGAGGATCTCGTTGCCGCTGTACGCGCGAGATTCGACATCACCATCGTGTTCATCACGCATGACATCGATGAAGCCGTCTATCTGTCCGACCGGGTGATCGTTCTTTCCAAATCACCAACGACGGTGCTCGATCAGATTGCCATAGAGCTTCCACGTCCCCGCGACCAAATCGCGACAAAGGCCCTGCCGCAGTTCGTGGCCAAGCGATCGGCAATTGCTCGTCTTATCCGGCGTCCCACGTCGGAGATTTCTCAGTGAGAGCTTGCTGGCCGGCGCCACTGCACAACCAAACGATTCCAATGCTGGGCATTGAGAGTTTCTAGAATGTCGAACGATCCGCAGACATTCTCGTCATCGCCCGCCTATGACGTGGTGGTTGTCGGGGCGGGCTTTGCCGGACTGTACTCGCTTCATCGTTTCAGAGGTCTCGGACTTCAAGGTGCGGGTATTCGAGGCTGCCAAGGATATCGGAGGAACGTGGTACTGGAACCGATATCCCGGCGCGCGATGCGACATCGAAAGCATGCAGTATTCGTACTCGTTTTCAGATGAGATCCAGCAGGAATGGAACTGGTCGGAATACTATGCCTCGCAGCCGGAGATCCTTCGCTACATCAATTTTGTCGCCGACAAATTGAACCTGCGCGGCGACATACAACTGAACACCCTCGTCACGGCTGCGACGTTTCACGAGTCGACGAACACCTGGGAGGTCGCCACCGCGAACGGTGAGCGCCTCTTGACCCGGTTAGTGGTGATGGCCTCAGGCTGCCTGTCGATTCCACTCGAGCCCAATTTTCCGGGCCTCAAGGAATTTGCAGGCGAGGTGTACCGAACGTCGGATTGGCCACAGCAGGGCGTGGCATTCAAGGGCCGAAGCGCTGGCCTGATCGGAACGGGATCGTCCGGCGTCCAGATCACTCCCTTCCTGGCAGCGGAGGCGAGACAACTGACCGTCTTCCAACGCACGCCGCATTACAGCATCCCTGCGCACAACCGGACGCACGATCCGGAATACGTGCGCGGGTGGAAAGACAATTATCGCGAGCGGCGCCGGGCCGCACGGCTGACCAGAAACAGCACGCTCAACGATGCCGGCGACCGCTCTGGCCTGGAGTTCACGCGGGAGGAGCGCGAACGGGAATTTGCCCGGCGGTGGAACGTCACCGGCGGCATCGGTTACATCTACGCCTTCCCCGATGTTACGATGAACGAGGAGGTCAATCGCCACGCCTCGGATTTCGTGCGCGGTCGCATTGCCTCGATCGTACGAGACCCGGTAACGGCTGCCACCCTCACCCCCCAGGATTACGGAATCGGCGGCAAACGCATTTGTGTCGATACGAACTATTACGAGACCTTCAACCGGGACAATGTGAGGCTCGTGTCCATTCGCAACGACCCGATCGTCGAAATCACGCCGCGAGGAGTCCGCACTATATCGTCGGAATATCCTCTCGATTTTCTGGTTCTGGCCATCGGCTTTGATGCGATGACCGGGGCGTTGACCCGAGTCGACATCACCGGGCGCGGCGGCGCCAAGCTCAAGGATCATTGGAAGGACGGCCCCAGAACATATCTCGGGCTTTCGATCTCAGGCTTTCCAAACTTGTTTGCGATCACCGCGCCGGGAAGCCCTTCCGTCTTCGCCAACATGGTCACGTCGATCGAACAGCATGTCGACTGGATCGCGGACTGCATCGCGACCATGAAGCGCAACGGCCACGTCACGGTCGAAGCGACCCCCCAGGCCGAGGAAGACTGGTTCGCGCATGTCAACGAGATCGGCGGGCGAACGATATTGGCGAGAGCCGACAACTCCTGGTACGTCGGCGCAAACGTCGCCGGAAAGCCGCGAGTCGTTATGCCCTACATGGGCGGCGCCGCCACCTACATGGAAAAGATCGAAGGCGTTGCCCGCGACAACTACACGGGTTTCAAGTTCGCCTGAGAACAAAGGCGCACGGCCGAGACACCTTATACCCAATCCATGAAAGCGTGACTCTCGCTCTTCCCAGATGCTGACGAGTCTGATTCATGGCGAACGATGGAGGTTCGCCATGTCAGCACCGATAACGTTGCGCCAGGATTTTGATGCCTCGCAGCTCCGCGGCTTGGCAAAGAAGACGAAAGACGGCCCTCAAGCTCGACGACTTCTGGCTCTTGCGGCTATCTATGACGGCGCCATGCGCACCGAGGCAGCCAAGATCGGCGGCGTTGGTCTGCAGATCATCCGGGACTGGGTGATCTGGTTCAACGCGGACGGCCCCGACGGGCTGCGGAATGGCAAATCGCCAGGCCAGCCCTCGAAGCTCAATGATACCCAGCGCCAAGCCATTGCGCGGATGATTGAGAGCGGTCCGATCCCGGCGGTTCATAGCGTGGTGCGCTGGCGGCTGATCGATCTGGCGCAATGGATCTTCGAGGAGTTCCGCATCACCATCGCCAAGCAGACCTTGAGCCGGGAGCTCCGCGCCATGGGCTATCGCAAGCTCTCGGCCCGGCCGCGCCACTATGCGCAAGCCGAGGGCGTGATCGAGGATTTTAAAAAAGTTTCTCCACCCGCCTGGATGCAATCGCCCATGAGAAAGCGCTCGACAGCGACAAGATAGAAATCTGGTTCGCGGACGAGGCTCGTATCGGCCAGAAGAACAAGATCACCCGCCGGTGGGCGAAGCGGGGCACGCGTCCCAGTGCGCCCCGCGATCAGCGCACCGCTTCCACCTCCATCTTCGGCGCCGTCTGCCCGCAACAGGGCAAGGGTGCGGCCTTGATCCTGCCCGCCTGCAACACCGAGGCGATGAACCTGCACCTCGTGGAGATCGCCCAGACCGTTGCGCCAGGCGCACACGCTGTGCTCCTGGTCGATCAGGCAGGCTGGCATCTGTCAACGCGTCTCGTCGTGCCGCCCAACATCACCATCATGCCCTTGCCGCCGAAATCCCCCGAGCTCAACCCAGTCGAAAACGTCTGGCAGTTTATGCGTGACAACTGGCTATCGAACCGCGTCTTCAAATCCTACGACGATCTTGTCGATCACTGCTGCGAGGCATGGAATAAGCTCGTCGATCAACCCTGGCGCATCATGTCCATCGGATTGCGCCAATGGGCGCACGGGTTCTGATCAGTGAGACTTGGTATTACTTGGGCGGCGGCACGACCTTCTCGAAGTGCGCCGCCACCGAGCTTGGCGTGGTGATCCAGACCTGATCACGCGACCTCAGGATATGTGCCAGTGCGCGACGCAGCGCCCGCAGACGGAACGGCTGGCCGATGATGAACGGATGGATGACCAACGAATAGACCAGGGACCATTTGCGCGATTGCAAAAGCATCTCGTCGAATTGGTCGACGATCATCTTTTCAAAATTCGAAACGGCCTCTTGCCGGAACACGATTGTGGGTGAGTCATTCAGCTCGAGCGAATAGGGTACTGACAAGAGCGGCCCCGATCGCGTCCTCATCCAAAACGGCTGGTCATCGGCGGGCCAGTCAAGAAAGTACCGGTAGCCCGCCTCCTTCAACAGATCGAGAGTAACCGGCGATTGCGCGAGATAAGGCCCCATCCACCCGCCAGGCGGCTGGCCCGTGTAGCGCTTGATCCTCTGGGTGGCTTCACCGATAAGCTGCCTTTCTTCGTCCTCGCTGAGCACATCCTGCCGCTCGGCATTTGTGCGGCCGTGGCCGATGAATTCATCGCCTCGCTGCTTGATCCGCGCCACGATTTGCGGACACTCATCGATCAGCATTGAGTTGATATTGTGCGAGGCGGGAAGCTGGTACTCGTCGAGCAGGTCGAACATGTACCATTGTCCAACCCTGTTGCCGTAATCGCGCCAGGCATAGTTGCGTGTGGTCTGCGCTGCCGTCACGGACGCACTATCGCTTCCCAGGCCGCTCAGGAAGCTAAACACTTCGATATTATTGTTGATGCAGACCGCCAATCGCTTGTCGCCAGGCCAGGTGAAATCCGGTCGCTCAGGCAAGGGCGAATAGTCATAGCGATGGTGCTTCTTCAGTTCAGCGAGTGGCACCGGCTTATCTCCCTCTTCGACCGTGGCTTGATGGCCTCTAGTTTCGCGCCTGGATTTGGTATCGTCCAATCCCTTTCAGGGGGGCACCTTCATATCACGAACGTATCACTCTCCATAGAATTGGCTAGAATTGCTAGACTCAGCGAATGCCTTCCGTTCGGACATCTGTCCAGTGGATTGATATTGAAGAACCGTGATGTATGAGCGGCGTGGACCTCAAGCACCTGCGTTACTTCGTAGCCGTCGCCGAAGAGCTCCTTTTTACTCGCGCAGCCGCGCGCCTTCGCATCAGCCAGCCGCCACTGAGTCAAATCATCAACCGGCTGGAGAGTAGTCTCGGCTTCAAGCTTCTGGAGCCGACTAAGCGGAAGGTGGTACTCACTGAAGCCGGCAATTACTTTTGCAGGAGAGCCGAGCGATTCTGGCTCGTACCGAATTCGCCGTCCAGCATGCCGCCAGAGCCGCGCGCGGCGATGTCAGGCATCTTAAGGTCGCATTCGTCCCCATGGGCTGATTTCACCACGGCCTTCTCAGAAATATTTCGGACGTACGGAGAAACTTATCCAGACGTAACGGTCGACTTCCATTCGATTTCCGCCACAAATGCGAGAGCTGCGCTTTTTGATGGCCGTATTGACGTGGTCTTTCTCGCCCGGTGCCTCTCGCACGGATCCTCCGCATGAGCTCAATCATGAGGTGGTCTTGTCTGACTCGATCAAGGTCGCTCTTCCGGCTGGGCATCCACTTGCAAGGAAAAAACTTGTTCTTCTCAAGGAGCTTTCCAACGAACCACAAATCGTGGCTGCACATGATCGACATGGTTCACTGATTTCTCATCAGATATTTCAGCGGGCAGGTTTGAGCATGCATCCACGCCACGTGATCGACCATCCGCAAACGACCCTGGCGCTTGTGGCCGCAGGAGCTGGAGTGTCGCTTGTCCCCGCGTCCTGCGAAAACGTCGCGCGACCCGACTTTGTATATAGGCCGATACGACCAACCGGAAAGGTCAAGTTGATCGCTGCCTGGAAGCAGGACGATCACGCGCCCGTATTACGGGCTTTTGTGGAAACGCTGAAACAGATAATCAAAAAGAAGAGTGATACAGCGCTCAAGCGAGCCGCTAACGCCAAGGTAGGCAAGCGCGCCAACTCGGGTCGCTAGCGAGACGGTTGCGCGAGCGAGAAATGTTTCTCGACAACCGCCGCGACCTCGTGCTTATCGCGTCTGACGCCATTTCTGGTAGGTGTTCTTGACGTGGATCTTCCCGTCCTTGAAGGTGAATACGTCCAGGCCCCAACGTTCCAAGAGTTCGGTCGTGCCCCGCCTCGTTCCCCGGAACGTCCACTCCGAAACGCCGCGATTCCCGCTGACGAAGTGATTGACGTTCTCCCACCGCGCGTCGGGAAAGTCAGCCAGGCCTGCAGCAACCCGCTGCCTGACATTGTCGAAGCCGGCGAACCTCTCTCCGCAAACGTCGGGGCCAAAGTACGAGAGGAATGAGCAATCTTTCGTCATGTGCTTCATGATGCCGTCGACGTCGTGGCGGTTGTACGCGTCGGCGAATGCGTCCAGTAGCGCGAGGACGGCCGCTGGCTCCATCGTCTGATCGTCGTTCGAGTTCATCGCGTTCAGTCCTTACTTGTTGGGCACACCGCGTTGAAGCCAGCGATAGACCGACTGAAGCGCCGGCGACGGCGTCTCCAGCGATGCGCCCTGACCCAGCGCTTCTAGCACCCACCAGCCGAGACTTAGATTTGAAGAAATCACCGGAACTTCGATCGATGCCGCGACCGATTCGATTGCCGGCAGTGTCGCCACGCCCGTCCCGCTCAGCACGATGGCCTCGGCGCCGGATTTTTCGAGTTCTCGTACGGCTGCCACCACCTTGCCGGTGTTGACCTCGTAAATCGACACGACGTCGGGAAGCGGCACGATGCCGGCGATCTCGAACCCCGACGCTGCCCAATATTTCTTGGCAAAATCGATAACCCAGGCGGGATATGGCGTGACAAGCGCGACACGCCGCCGGCCCAACGTCTGGAGCAGGAGACGAATGGCGCGCGCCGCCGTCACGACCTGCGGCACCCCTGCTGAACGCAGTTCGTCGAGCAGCTTTTCCTCGCCGTCAGGCCCGACGAGATAGCAACAACCGGTGACGCCAAGACAGAGGGCGGAAAGGTCGGCGCCGCCGAACGAAGCGGCCGATACCCCCAGCGCTCGATTGTATCCCTCAAACCGCTCTCTCAGACCGATGCTTGTGTCGTTCGAGACCTGTCCGGGCAACCGCGTCACATGCAGCGACGCACCATTCGGCAACATCGCTGCAATCTCTGGCTCAACCGTCACGTTGGCGGGGGGAACGATCAGGCCGACGCGGCCCCGCCATCCATATTCTGGCTCTGTCAAAGTTCACCGCGATGTCTGAAATTCCGGGATGATCTTGGTGCCGAACGCCTCAATCGCCTGCATGTTGATCTCGTGGCCCATGCCGTCGATGCGCAGCAGCACCTCCTTCACTCCCATCCTCTGAAGCCTGCGAAGGCGCTCGATCAAGTAGTCCGCCGTTCCCACCATGAAGTATGGCGCGGAATCCACCACGTATTCGAGATCGTCTCTGCGTTCCTCGATCTTCTTGATCTGGCTGAGGTAGGCGTAGTCGGGCGATGACGCACCGAGCTTGCTGTATAGCCAGATCACCAGGTCGACGAAGCTGTTTGTCACCCGAGCCGCCTCCCGATAGGCCTGCTCCATCCGCTCAGTGCAGTGCGCGACGGCCACGAAGAAGCCGACGTGGTTGTTCACGTAGGATCCTTCAGCCGGCCTCACGTTGGCATTGCCCTCCTTGTAGGACTTCGATGCAGCGCTCCGCGTACTCCCAGCCCAGGATGCTGTTTCCCGTCATCACGCCGATGCCACGTTCGCCAGCGTTGCGATGCGTCTCGAAACTGGTCGCTGATACCAGAATGGGAGGATGAGGCTTCTGGATCGGTTTTGGAGTGAGGGTCCGCGGCGGAACGGTCCAGAATTTTCCCTTGTGCTCGAAGGGATCGGACGTCAACGCCTTGATGATGATGTCGATGGACTCGTTCCACTGCGCGCGCGACTCCGCGGGATTAACGCCGAAGCCTTCCAGAGTGTGCAAATTGTTCGACCGTGCAGTCCCCAGCTCCGCGCGGCCATTCGACAACACGTCGAGCGTGGTCAGTCGTTCGGCGACGCGGATCGGATGGTTGAATGTCAACAAAACCGTTGATGTCGTCCGCAGCCGCAAACGCGTCGTCCGCGCGGCGATATCGGCCAGATAGACTTCCGGAGCCGACACCGTGCAGATGCTCTTGAGGAAGTGCTGTTCCGAGAGGCAGTACGTTTCAAATCCCATCCGCTCGGCAAACACGGCTTCCTGCACCATCTCACGATAGCGCTGAGGGACGTCGATCCCTTCCGGAAAATCTCCTTCCTGAATCAGCGCGAACCTCATGTCCATCTGCGCTTACCCTTGGGTCCCGTTCGGTCCAGGCGATCTACCCCGCCACTTCGGAAAGCCAATCGCAAATCCGCTTCGATTCCTTCATCGCAGCCTCGTTCGTATCGGCCATTAGCAGGAATTCATGATCCGCATCGCCGACGATCGAAGCCGTCGTCAACACATCGGCGCCAGCCAGCACCTTGGCCATGTGGAGCGTCTGAGGCAGCAACGCATCCCTGGCTCCGCATGTCAGATAGGTCGGCGGAAATTCCGCGATCCGTGACCAATACGCCGGACTTACGAGAGGGTTCCGATGAATGCTGACGAAGTTTGGCCCGAGGTAGGCCAGGTTCCAGGTTGTCTCGATTGTGCCGGCGCCAGCGTTCTTTCCCGGCTCCGCAAACAACAGCGGAAAATCGAACACGCCGCAGATGAGCAGTGCCGCGCCGATATCGACTGGAACAACGGCCAAGGAATCGTTCGCAAGCTTGAGGCCCCCATCACCCTTGAGCGCAACGATGGCGGCGGCCGCCAGATTGGCACCCGCCGAAATCTCCGCCGATCACAAGGTTGCTGCCCTCGCCTCGATAGGCGGCGGCATTCTTCGTGGTCCAGCGTGCCGCATGGACGACATCCTCGAGCGCCCATGGAAAACGATGCTCCGGAGCGAGGCCGTAATCGAGACTCACTACGACGTAGCCCGAGGCGGCGAAACGCATCACCGCCTTGCGGACGTGCGCGGCGCTCCAGAGACACCAGCTCCCGCCGTGCATATAGAGCATCGCTGGAAACGGGCCGCCGCCACGAGGAACGTAGATCTCCGCAGTCAGATCGATGCCGCCTCTGCTGCGCAACACCACGCGCTCATGAAACGCCGCCAAGTCCGGCAAATCCTGGTTGAGATGACGCAGGTCCCAGAATTGTCTCGCAGCCGGAATCTCGTCTGGTGATCGCCTGGGAGTCAGACGAACGTCTTTGCCGAGGACCTGCGCAATCCAGCTCGTGGTTGGTCTTGGCTTCATCGCTGGTCTGCTGAGATCGCTGTTGCCCGCATTCGGCACACAACATTAGCCCGGGATCGAGTTGATCCAGGCCTCGGGCGCGAACAGTTCGCGCGGATTAAGCTTTCTCGCCGTCAGCCCCTGCTCATGGGCAAACGCCGTCATGGCTTCCAGAATTGGCGTGTTCGCACGCAGTCCGAAGGGATACGGATCGCCCTCGAACAAAGCCTCCATTTCCTCGACCTCGGCCGACAGCCATGGCAATCCCACCGCAAGGGCGCCCTGATAGCGCAACCGCTCAAAACCTTGGTGCTTTGATGCGTTGAAGGCGTTCAACAACGACATCGCGATCCATCGGTTTGCCTCATAGACATCTCTTCGCATCACCACGGTGTGCATGATCGGGAAGAAGCCGGTGCGCCTGTAATATTCAAGCTCGACCTTGCGGTGGTCCGGAAAGAGGCGCCCAATCTCGGGCCGGCGGGCGACGAACGCTTTCGGAGGCTCGGTCGTGATCAGGGCGTCGAGCCTACCATCGAGAAGCATTCCTTCGAGCGTCTCGCCCTCGGCGATCCTGGTCAGTTCTACGCCGGGAGGAAGATCGATCGGCATCCGTTCTGCAAATTTCGGAACGTAGAGGCCCCCGGTCCTCCATTGGACGTGATCCGGTCGCACGCCGTAGTCATGCTCCAGGTGGGCGCGGACCCAGAGCGCCGCTGTCATCTGGTATTCCTGAACCCCGATCTGGCGACCAATCAGGTCGCTCGGCGAATGAACGCCTGCCCGTGTGTTGACGTAGATCTGACTGTGGCGGAACGCCCTGGACGGGAAAATGGGCAGGCCGACCAACCGATCGTCGCCTTTTGCGATCATGATCATCAGGGTGCACAGCGACATTTCGGCAACGTCGAATTCCGCGTGGTTGGCGACCCCGCGAAACAAGTCCGCAATGCTTTCCGGCACGACGTAGATGAGATCGATGCCGGCCGGAGTGACCGCTCCGGTTTCAAGGGCGCGCGTGCGATCCAAGTAGCTGACGCCGCCATATGTCAACCTCAAGCGCTTCAACGGAGTCCCTTTCTGTCGCCGTCCCGCGCCTAGCAGGCCGGCAGTTCGTTCATCCACGCAAGTATTCGCTGTAACTCCACCTGGGCCAAGGGCTCCCGGTCGGCCACCAATAGAAATTCGTGATCCATTCCGGGGACAACGGAAAGTGTCACCGGAACATCCAGGTCCGCAAGAGCGCGCGTCATCGACAGCGATTGACCCAGCGTCGCGTCCCACGAACCACAGCAAAGGTAGGTCGGCGGAAACTTGGACAGACTGGATGCTCGAATTGGACTGACAAGGGGGTTCCGATGATGCTGCAGGAAATGAGGCCCGAGGTACGCCAGATTGCTCATGATCTCGGTGGTGCCGACCGTGGTGCTCGGCTCCGACAATCGTTGCTGGAAGTCATAAAGGCCATAAAGAAACAAAAGCCCTGACAGCGCGACCGGGATGCTGGCGAATTCGCCCTCGTTAAGACGATCGGTATTGCTCCCCGTAAGGTATGCCGCCACTGCTGCTGCGAGATTCGCACCCGACGAGTCCCCCGCGATGATCAAACGTTTGGAATCCCATCCGTACCGAAGGGCGTTCCGTGCAATCCAGCGCGCGGCAAAGATCGAATCCTCGACCGCACATGGAAACGGATGCTCCGGCGCCAACGAATAGTTCAGATTGACGACAATGAACGTGTTGCCCGCCAAACTCATGGCCATCTTTCGCACATGAGCTGCGCTCAAGGTGCAGAACGCGCCGCCGTGCAAATATAAAAGAGCGCCGAACGGGCCAGGCCCGTCGGGGACATAGATCTCGGCTTCCAGACGACGATCGTCGAGCGAACCAAGCGACACATGCTCATGCATCTCTCTCACATGAGGAAGTTCTTGGTTCAATTCGGACCAATCGAAGAAGGCCCGGCGCTTGGGGATCATGTCGACCGAGACGATCGGCGGCCCGGGAGCCCGAGGTGTGATGAACAGTCTCGAGATCCAGCTGGGCCGAGCCACGCTAGGCGCTCTTCTTCAGGCCGGCTTTCCGGAATTCGGGAAGGACGTATTTTCCAAACATCCCAATCGAACGCATGTTCACCGCGTGACCCATGCCGTCAATTCGCAATACGACTTCGTCGTAGCCCATCTGTTCCAGCTTCTTGATTCTCTCAACGTGGAAATCCGGTGTCCCGACCGAGATATAGGGAGCCCGCTCGTTAAGGTATTTCATGTCGTCTTTGCGATCGGCAATCTTGTTGATGTCCTTCATGTACCCGTAATCGGAGCCCTGGTTATGGAGTTCGTTGAACATCTCAATGACCATCGCAACGAACCCAAGCGCGGGAGCCGATGCTTCCGCCACGGCCTGCGCCTCGGTTGCGGCGCAGTGAGCGGTTGCAACGAATGCCGCCAATGAATTCGTGACATTGGCCTGCTCCGACTCCGCTTTGGCAATAGCGGCTTTATACCGCGTCGCGCATTCCGCCACGTAGTCCCAGCCGCCTGGCAGGCTGTTGCCGCCAACGACACCGAGACCGCGAGACGCACCGAGGACGTGACCGTCCATGCTTGTGGCCGCGTAATACATCCGCGGATACGGCGCCTGAACCGGCTTGGGCATCACCGAAATGGGCGAAATGTCCCAGAACTGTCCATGATGCTCGAGGATGTCTTCGCTGAGCGCCTTGCGCACAATCGTCAGCGACTCACCCCACATCGCCTTGGTGTCGCCGGGCGGAACCTGGAAGGCGCGCATCGTCGGAGCATGATTGGAACGGGCCGTCGAAAGCTCGGCGCGGCCGTTCGACAGGATGTCGAGCGTCGCCACGCGCTCCGCAATTCGGATTGGATGATTGAATGGAAGCAGAATGACCGAGAGGAGCCTCAGACGTATCCGGCTCGTCCTTGCTGCAATGGCCGAAAGCACGAGATCGGTCGCCGAAATGATCGTTACCCTGCCGGTGTTGAAGTGCTGTTCGGGGATGCTGTAGAAATCGAATCCCATCTCCTCCGCATAGGCGGCTTCGGTCAGCAACTCCAAATATCTGACACGCGGCTCGACGCCGGGCGAGCAATGTGCAGCTTGAAGGATGCCAAATCGCATTTCTGGTTGTCCTTTCCAACGTTGGCGTCAAATGTTGTTGCAGCCGCACTTTGCGCCTAGTTCATCATCCCTCGCGCGGGCCAGGTCTGTCTAATTCGTTTTCAAGGCTCTCTCATATTTCGATCGTATTGCCACAAGGCGAGGCCTCTAATTCAAGACGCGAACCAGAAACAATGTGATCGCCGGAAACGCCGTCAGTCGCCCGCGCATAGCCTCCAGCCATATTGACAGCGACATTCTCGTGCGGGCAAATGACAACCTTGGGAGTGCGCAAGCCCAGGTGCTCCCACTTCGCAATCTCCTCGATCAACGGCGCGTGGTCAGTTCCGAAATTGCAGAATAGGTACTCGACCTCCTGAAGAACGTAATGCGCCGTGCTATATGAGCGCGCGTTGGTCACTGCGTCTTTCGTGTCTGGCATCGAGCGGTTTCCCTAAAGACGAGATTTGGGTGGCGCGCGTTCGCTTGCGAAGCACGGGCGCATACTCCACGCTTTCATTTGGTTCTTTCCCAACTCAACGTGCGGATGCTGGTTTGTCCGGTGAACGGATTTGGTGAGAGATTTGTCGATAGATGCAATCGTTCGCCATCGAACCGATAGTTACGAAGCTGATCTGTCCCGGTCCAAGTTTCGTTCCAGGAAATGTCGACGTGGTTGATCAGCTGACCATCTTTCACCACATACGTCCCGGCATAAGCGGCCATGGATCTGAACAGCGCTTCCGCCTCGGACGCGGTCGGGACATCGCTTGCAGGCCTGACTCGCGATGCATCGACCACCATCACGATAAATCTGCCGTCGGTTCCGAAATTGATAAGGCCAACCGGCTCTGCCGTGTAGATGTTCGCTTTCCGACCCGTCGCCAACTCTTCGCTTACGGCCCCGACGAGTCTCCATGTACCGACGAATTTTTCTGTTTCCGCGGCTGAGGCGCTCTGAAGGCTATTGGGGGCGACCATCAAAATAGCACCAGTCGTTGTCGATGGTGTTGCGCGTTCACCGGTCACCTCCCCACCTCATGAAATTCGCCACCTTCCGCCCCCTTTAACGCCTTGCAAGGTGATCAGCCTGTGAAATATCATCTTCGCAGCATTTTTGCGAAATTTTTCAGCCAGGGGCAACCATGAACAAGCAATTGCCCGTAGCCAAGCTCGGCGGAGCGGCCCTCGACCGCACCGTCCCCGCGGACGAGCAGAAGCTTCGGCTCCAGCTCGCGGCAGCTTTCCGGATCGGACATTACCTCGGCTGGAACGTCGATACGCTGAACCACATTTCGCTGCGTCTACCCGGTACCGACACATTTCTGATGAATCCGCAGGGCCTCGGCTGGGACGAGATCACCGCTTCTTCCCTGCTGACGGTCGATCACAAAAGGAATGTGCTGAGCCACCGTGGACTCAAGGTCCCGTCGGCCGGCTACAACTTTCATAGTGGAATTCTTGCCGCCCGGGCCGACATCAACTGCGTCATGCATGTGCACGAGACCGTCGGCACCGTGCTTAGCGGGATCGATCAGACCCTCGTCATCATCACACAAGGCGGCTGCAGGCTGTACCAGGAGGTCGGCTACCATGCCTTCGAAGGCTTGGCCCAGGAGGAAGACGAGGTGCCACGCATCCTGGCCGACCTGGGAAACAGGCACACCCTGATCATGCTCAACCACGGTCAACTCAGCGTCGGCGCCACGCTCGGCGAAGCGTTCGGTTTCATGCGCGCCCTGATCGACGCCTGCACGATGCAGATCAAAGCCATGGCGACAGGTGCGAAGCTACGGAGCGTCCCTGAAGAGCTGCAAGCTCAAACAAAGGCGCAGATCACCGCCTATTGGGGCAATGGGCCGCGCGAAGACCATTCCTGGGCCTATTGGCTGCGGCTGGCCGAGCGCCTGGACCCCACATACGCGAACTAGTGCGCGGAGATCATCGTAGGTGCGAGGCTTGAATATGGATCGACGAACGTTCCTGGGACTCGCTCTTGTGGTGCCACTAACTGGCATGGGAGGTCCGGGTGCCTTTGCACAGTCTGAAAGCTATCCGACCCGCAATATAACTTTTGTCTGTCCATTCCCGGCGGGTGGAGGCACCGACACTTTGGTGCGCCTGTTGGCCGCGGAGCTTCAGGACAAACTGAAGCGGACGGTCATTGTCGAAAACCGGCCGGGTGCAGCAACCCTGCTCGCCGCTGGCGCGGTTGCAAAAGCGGCGCCGGATGGTCACACGCTGCTGCTCGCGCCCGTCAGCACGCTCGCCATCTCTCCGCACATGTTCAAAACGCTTCCCTACGACCCGATCAAGGACTTCGCGCCGGTGGGCATCGTCGGCTCGGCGCAGTACGCTCTCATCGCGTATCCCGGTCTTGGAGCCGACACGCTGCCGGACCTGATCAAGTTGATCAAAAGCAAGAACGGCGAAATGACCTATGCGTCGCCCGGCATCGGCACGCCGCATCATCTGCTGATGGAAATGTTTCTCAAGATGGTCGATGCGAAAGCACAGCACGTCACCTACCGCGGAAGCCCGCCGGCATTGAATGATCTCGTCTCCGGACGGATTTCCCTGATGATGGCCGACCTGTCCGCCTCGATCGGATTGATCCAGGACGGCAAGTTGAAAGTTTACGGTGTCAATTCACCCACCCGCATCAAGACCCTGCCAGACAAACCCACCATCGCAGAGGCGGGATTGCCGGGCTTCGCGGGCTCCGCCTGGTTCGCGGTCGCCGTTCCAGCGGGCACCCCGCGCCCCATCATCGACAAACTCAACGGTGTACTGACGAACTACATCAAAGGGGCGGAAGCCCAAGACAAGCTCGACGCACTGGCAATCTCGCCGATCACGAGCACACCGCAGGAGCTTGAGGCCTTCATTCCGGTCGAGCTTGCCAGATGGGGGAAGGCGGCAATGGACGCCGGCATCGAGCCCCAGTAACGCACATCCTGTCGCGAACTCAAACGCTGCTCGCCAGTTTCGGCGGGACCCGTTCTTCACTCATGCGCCCGCTTGGTTGACTCCAACCAGGCCAGCGCCGCGCAAGACGTCTCCCCATTTGACGATTTCGGATTTGAAGAATCTTGTCATGTCGTCAGTCGCGCGAATGTCGAGAGCCACAAACCCATTTGCCGCCAGATACGCATTAAATTCGGAACTCGCGACGATGTCCCGGAATGCAGCGCGCAGCTTGTCCGCAATATCCGGTGGCGTCTTGGCCGGCGCGACGACTGAAACCCACGAGTTTGCGTCATAGCTCGGCAAGCCGAGACTCGGCGATGGTCGGGATATCGGGCACGGCAGGATGACGGCTGGCGGTCGACAGTCCGATGAACCGCACGCCCCCGGACTTCTCGCGCTCAACAATGACCTTCGGATCGACGAAGGCCATGTCGACGGAGCCCGCCGACACCGCGTCGAGAACCTGCGCCGCGGAACCGGGGTGAGGAACGTGCTTCATTTCTATCCCCGCTTCTTTCATGAACAGCTCCATGAAAGTATGCGAGGTCCCCATCCCAAAGCTTGCATATGACAGTTGCTTCGGGCTCTGCTTCACATGCTTGATCAAATCCGATACCCGCGTCGGCAGGCCTGCATTGACGGCAAGAACAAATGGATTAGATGCAAGCATCACCAGAGGTGTGAAGGTCTGCATCGGATCGTACGTCGCGTCTTTATAGAGGATCGGCGTAAAGCAGATCGCGCTGTTCGTCGCAAACAATAGGGTGTAGCCGTCAGGCTGGGCCTTCGCGACCTCCAGGGTCGCGCGCAAACTGCCCGGCCCTGGCATGTTTTTAACCGTGGCCGGCTTGCCGAGCCGGTCGGCCAGCTTTGCGGCAACGAGGCGAGCGGTCGTATCTGGCGTACCGCCCCCCTCGGCACAGGACACGACGAGCGTCGTAGTCTGTGACGGATATTCTTTTCGAGTTTCCGGTGAAGGAGCGATTTTCACGGCAGCACTGCGGCGGGCCGTTGCATCATGGTCGATCGCAGGCGGCAGATCATGATCGCGTTTCCTCGAATAATTGGGCGATCACTATATATCCTGCGAACCTCCATAAAATAGGCGCTTCAATGCCTTCGACCGCGCCGCAAGCCGGGGATGCACGGGCGCGCCAGCGTCTGCCTGCAAGATGTGTGCGGTAATACACAGCAATGTAGTCAACAAGCCAACCAGCTAGGAAACTTCACTTTTCTACCGAGTTTCGAATTCGCTAGGAACACGATTTTCCTTCGAGTGTCTTTGGCTCGGACTGTCGGCCGTTTTGGAGCGGTCGCTCAAAACCGGGGATGTCTGATCGTTGAGTTTGTTCCATTCGGAGATCGTCAACGGCGGCGGTCGCTACTGCAGCCACTAGCCGATGGCGACTACGATCACCCACACAGCGACCAAACAAGGCGAGGATCGCGAGGGTCGAGTGGTCACGCTATGCCGGGGGCTTGGGATGCGTTACTCACCCATCGCTCACGCGGCGTGCGTCGAATGAGGCGCCTTTGGCGTCATCGCTCTTCTGTGCGTTGAGATCGCGCACCAACGCCAATGCCAGCGCGATCAGACGGCCATCAGCGGTGACGCCGTTCTTGGCCTCCGAGACCAGTACTTCGGCACGCTGGCGGATTTCGGCCAGGGTGCTGGCTCGCGCCTCGATCAGGTCCCAGACCGCCTCTTTCTCCGTGGCCAACATGGCATCCCAGTCGCCCTGCTCACCGCCATCGTGACGGTTCATCGCCGCCTGGGTCTTGTGCCAAGCTTTGTAGGCTTCCGCGAAATTCATAACGCACCCCTTAAGCACAACTTGGCTTAGCATCGGTCGGAAATCGGCGCGAGTGTACGCGTGGCGGTCGGGAGCCATGGGCGAGGCGTTAGCTCTATCGAAGCGGCCCGGCGTCATGGGCGCGCGGGTCTCAATGACCGTTTCGCGGATACGGTTCGTCATCGACCGGGATAAAGGTGCCCTTGACCACGGCGATTTCAACGTAATCGCACGCGGGACATTCGAAGATGCACCTATCGTAATTCGGGCGACTGGACTCGATCCGGGCGAGGCACATCTTCGCCCCGCATTCCAAGCACAGCGGATGTTCGGTCCCGGGAATAATGGTTGGTTCGAGCGTGTGCATGCAGCGCCCCCCTCCGCTTACCACCTGGCACGAACGAGTAGGTCCAGAGAGTGTTGGCGTTGGAGACTTAGGTGTCAATCTACTGAAATTCGGCTTTTGCCCGCCAGCCTCGCGCTGATGCGTTTTTGCGCGACAGGATCAGAAATTCCGGCACGGGAGCAGCCGGGCCCGCCACGCCAACCGAGCAACAACATTGCTCAAAAAGGACTGGCATTCGTTGGCCTTTGGAGCGGTAGTCGGGCTGGCTCGAGGGCGTTGAACGCTCAGGGATCGCGCCCCGCCGGCAGGTTGGCTGACGCGGGGCTTCGGTGGTGCGGCGAGACGCCGTCATAACCGAAGGAGATCCCGATGCGAAAGCCTGCCAAGAAGCCCGCAAAGAGATGCGCGCCCGAGTCCAAGCTGGTGCGAACGGTAACGACGCGGTCACTTCCAGCCGCGGTTACCAAGCCCGAGACCCGTGAGAAGAAAGCTTCTGCCTCGAAGCAAGCACGCGTGATCGCGATGTTGCGATCATCGTCAGGCGCAACGATGGCCGCATTAGTCCAGGAGACCGGCTGGCAACCGCACTCTGTTCGTGGCTTTCTGGCCGGCGTGATCCGCAAGAAGCTGAGTTTGAACCTGCAATCGAGCAAGCTCGACGGTCAGCGCATCTACCGCATCGAGGGCAACAGCTTGCCCGGAGCAGGCGATCGGCGATCCAAGCGCCGTGCGGCTTGATCGTCATGCCCCGCGTGAAACCCGGTCCGGCCGAGCCGGACCGGGATACGATTGAGGTCGAAATCGCGCGATTGCGCGACTTCGACCTCGGCGCACTGAGGGCGCGCTGGCAGACCGTATTCCGACGGCAGCCGCCTCCTCATCTGCCGCGCCACCTACTGTTTCGGATGCTGGCCTACTGGCTGCAGGCCGATCAATTGGGCGATCTGGATGATGACAACAGGCGCCTGCTCGATCGGACCTCCTCGCCCGAGGACGCCGGCCAGCGAGCGGCGGAGACGAACCGCACGGCCGCTCTTGTCCGTCCCGGGACGATGCTGGGCCGGGAGTGGAACGGACGGATGCATCGGGTGGCCGTGCTGAGCGATGGCTTTGCCTGGAACGGCAAGACTTATCGGAGCCTGTCCAAGATTGCCTTCGCAATCACCGGCACCCGCTGGAGCGGGCCAAAGTTCTTCGGCCTGCGCGACAAGCCATCAAAGAGGGCCTCACGATGAAGGCCGGATCAGCCAAGCCGGTTCGATGTGCGATCTATACCCGGGTTTCGACCGACCAGGGTCTGGAGCAGGACTTCAACTCGCTTGATGCCCAGTACGAGGCCTCGCAAGCCTACATCCGAAGCCAGGCCCATGCCGGCTGGACGCTGCTACGCACCAAGTATGACGATGGCGGCTTCTCTGGCGGTAACACCGAGCGCCCGGCCCTGCAGCAACTCCTGTCAGACGTGCGGTCCGGAAAGGTCGATGTCATCGTGGTCTACAAGGTCGACCGCCTGACCCGCTCGTTAGCTGATTTTGCCAAGCTGGTCGAACTGTTCGACCAACACAATGTCTCCTTTGTCTCTGTCACCCAGCAGTTCAACACCACCACCTCGATGGGGCGGCTGACGCTCAACGTGTTGCTGTCGTTTGCCCAGTTCGAGCGTGAAGTCACCTCCGAGCGCATCCGCGACAAAATCGCGGCCTCCAAGCGCAAGGGGCTCTGGGTCGGCGGCATGGCACCGCTCGGATACAACACCAAGGACCGCAAGATATCCGTCAACAAGGCCGAAGCCGAGACCGTGAGGACGATCTTTCGCAGCTACCTCAAGCTCGGCAGCCTTGGCCTGCTGATGGCTGAGCTGCGCCGGCAGGGCATCGTGACCAAGGTTCGGACCCTCAAGTCGGGAGCGACGGTTGGGGGCATTGCCTTCACGCGCGGTCCACTTGCCCACCTGCTCCGGAACCGGTTCTACATTGGCGAGGTGAAGTTCAAGGGCGAGATGCTGCCGGGAGAGCAGCCCGCCATCCTCGACCGGGAGCTGTTCGAGGCGGTTCAGGCCAAGCTCAACGCGCAGGTCAACAACCACAAAGCCTCAAGGCTCAAGTCCGAGGCACTGCTCGCCGGTCGGATCTTTGACGACCGCGGCCATCGCATGACCCCAAGCCATGCTCGCAAGCGGGGCATCAAGTACCGGTACTACATCTCCGCTGTTCTGGTGCAGGGCGCGCCGGAACAGGCCGGCACCGTCAGCCGCGTCTCGGCCGGTGAGATCGAGGCGCTGGTTGCAAAGTCGGTGCGAAGTCACCTCGGTGATCAGGAGAATGACGACAGGTCCCTCATTCACAAGCGCGTCGTTCGGGTCGAGGTGCAGCCGGAACGGATCGTCATCGCACTCACCAACGCAAAAGGTTCGACGCGAAAGCCCAGCCGGATCCAGGTGCCTTGGCGCAAGACCCCACCGACTCGGCGCCGCGAGATTCTGCTTCCCGCCTCTTCGACTTCTCAGGTCAACCGCCCGATCCGATCTGAAAACCGCGCTCTCCTGGTGGCATCGATCGCACGAGGCCGTCGCTGGCTCGGCGAACTCGTCAGCGCTTCTACAGCAAATGTTGAGAGCATTGCTCGGCGGGAAGGTTGCAGCGTCCGCAAGGTCAACATGACGGTCTCGCTTGCCTTCCTCGCGCCCGATCTGGTCAAGGCGGCCATCGCGGGCCGTCTCCCGCACGGCATGGGTGTCGCCCGGCTCTGCGAACTGCCTGCCGAATGGTCCCGCCAGCACCGGATGCTCGGCCTTCCCAACCCGTAACGTCCGCCCGCATTCGAACCAAGTCTCTGCCCGCACAGTCTCCGTTTCCCAGGAAACGGAATTTTCTGGCCAGAGACGGCACGGCCGAAAACTGGCTTCTCTCCTCCCACGGTCTCTGCGGAAGACATCTACGATGCAGCACACCAGACGAAAGCCGCGCGCTTCGTCGATCAGAGAGGCTAGCACGATGGACAGGGAAAAGCAGGTTCCCGGTGCGGAAGGCATTCTCAAGTTCTACGACAGGCGCGGCTATCGCAATGCTGTTGGGACCGGCCGGAAACCCGCCATCGTCGTCATCGACTTCAGCAATGCCTTCACCCGCGGTGCCTCGAAATTTCCTGGGGGCGACTTCGCATCCGAGACAGCGCAAACCCGACGTCTGCTCGATGTTGCCCGCGAGCGCAATCTGCCGGTTTTCTACACCACCATCGCTTATGCCGATCCCGAGAAAGAATCGGGCTTCTGGGGCAAGAAGGTGCCGTGGCTCAACTGCTGCAAGCTCGGCAGCGACGCAGTTGCGATCGACACTGTGCTCGACCCGCGCCCCAACGAACCGGTCATCGTCAAGAAGTTTCCCTCGGCGTTTTTCGAAACAGACCTTCAGGATCGGCTTCACGGGCTTGGCGTCGATACGATCGTGCTCGCGGGTTGTACGACCAGCGTCTGTGTACGCGCAACAGCGGTCGATGCGATGCAGCGCAATTTTCACACGGTGGTCGCCGCGGAAGCGGTGGGCGACCTCGATGCCGCGTTGCATGCCGTGCATCTGCGCGACCTCGACGCGCGCTATGCCGATGTCATGTCGGTGGACGATCTCCTCGCCTATTTCCACTCACTCCCACTGCCGAGCAAAACACCCAATCGCGACGCAACAGCGTAGTCATCATGGACCTGAAACTTCGCGGCCGAAGCGCCTTGATTACCGGAGCGTCGAAGGGCATCGGCCGCGCTATCGCGACGCTGCTGGCAAGTGAAGACTGCAATTTGGTCCTGGTGTCACGCGCCGCGGCCGATCTCGATGCGGCGAAGGAGAAGCTCCGCAACACCGGCGTGTCCGTGGTGACTCACGCTGTCCTTTCCGAAAATTATATCCGGACGTATCGGTGATGCAGTCCAGCCAGGACGGGAATGGCGGCAACTTCTCCGACCCGCTGGACGGCTCGCTCTAGTGGCGAATTCTTCTGCAAAGCCAGGTGTGTGCGCGACTGATTGTAGTAGGCCGCGTAAGCGGAAAGAACACGCCGCAAGTGAGCCTCGCCCAAGATCACCAAGTGGTCCAGGCACTCGCGGCGCAGCGTGCCGATCAATCGTTCTGCAACGCCATTCTGCCATGGCGATCCAGGAGCAATCGGCCGGTCGCGGATCCCCATCGCCCGGACGCGGGCGGTGAAGGCGTGGCCGTAAGCCCGGTCATTGTCACGAACCAAGTAGGCCGGTGCCGAGATCCATGGGAACGCCTCGGTGATCTGCCGCGCAAGCCACTCCGCCGTCGGATGCCGGGTCACCTCAAACCACAACAGCCGCCGTCGGCCGTGGCCCACAACCAGGAAGGCAAACAGCCGATCGAAGGTCACCGTCGGCACCACACACAAATCGATCGCGGCGATGGCCTCGGCGTGATTGCGCAGAAAGGTCCGCCAGCTCTGTGACGGCGGCCTGCGACCGCGCAGCATGTATTTCGAGACCGTTGACTGAGCCACCTCGAAGCCCAGCATCAACAGCTCGCCGTGGATCCGGGACGCACCCCACAACGGGTTTTCCCGGCTCATCCGCCGGATCAGGTCACGCAGACCTCGGTCAATCCTCGGCCGCCCTACCCGCCTCCGCGACTTCCAGCGCAAATAGGCTTTGAAGCCCGCGCGATGCCAACGCAGGATGGTCTCCGGCTTCACCACCTGGATAACGTCAATAAGGTCAGGCCAGAGCCGGACCAGACCCACCAACAGTGCGCGCTCGATACCCTCGCAGACGGAGGCGCGCTGGTACCCGCCGCAACGCGACGTTCAGCTGGAGACGGAGCAACAAATTCTCGGCTTCCAGCCGCCTGCGCGACTTGAACAGGTTGGAACGAGGGCGATGGTGTGCAGGGCCGGAAACATCGCTACTGAAGATGCGATGATTCTGCCTCAACAAGCGAATCAAGGCCGGATGGAATTTTCGGATAGGACAACGTAAGCTCAGACGAATTCCGAAATATCTTGGCGGCGCGATATCGCTGGACCCCTCTCGGTGGATCGCAGGAAGAATTCGTAGCCTTCTTGAAAAAAGATCGTGAAACGTATCGGAAGGTGATCGAACTGGCCAAGATCCCGAAGAGCAACTGACGATCGGTTGGCCGTCGATGACTTTCAAAAGCTATCCTGCCGCAAACTCTGGAGCGTGAGCGTTTGGGCCTAAATCGATTGGGGTTTCCCGAATTGCAGGCGTTCTGATTCAAGATGCTAGTTTTCTAGGCTTCGAAGACAATTAGCATCTAACCGCCACATCGGCCACTTCTGCACTGATCGCCTCAAGCAACACCTCGACCCAGCGCTGCGGAATGCGCCTGGTAATGAAAACAATCCGACTGCTGCGGTCATCGGACGGCCAGCGATCGAGCCAAGCAGGCTCGTGAAAGACATGTTGGACGCCGTGAATCACCGCTGGCCGATCGGAGCTTTCGACAATGTTCACAATGCCTTTGAGACGGAGAAGATCCGCACCGCAGTGCTCGGCGAGCGTTTCGAGAAAGAGCGTTAACGCTACAGCCCGGATCGGTTCCTCTTGCGCGATCGTATAGGTCCTGATGTCGGCATCGTGGGAAACGGGCGAGTGCAAGTGCGCTTCTTCTGCTAGCCATGAAATAACATCGGCCGATTTGGTCTGCGGATCATAGAGACCCGCATTAAAGACGAGCAGCGGATTGATCCGGCCATGATCGGCAATGACCACCGTTGCGCTGGCATTGAGCTCTTCAAGGTACTGGAACAGCGCGGGTTGGGAAGGCCCAACCAGATCACACTTGGTCAGGATAATTCGATCAGCCACGGCGACCTGCTTTCGTGAAACCCCTTCGCGCTTGATCGTGCCGAGGCCATTCACAACATCCACTGTCGTCACCACACCGCCTAGTACGAGGCAGCCCGCTATACTGGCGTCGGTCATCAGTGTTTGCAGGATCGGCGCTGGATCGGCTAGTCCGCTCGTTTCGATGACGATACGATCGAAAGGCGCACAACGGCCTTCATCACGCCGTTGCAACAGGTCCTGAAGGGTTTGCGCGAGGTCGGTCCGGATTTTGCAACAGAGGCAACCGGTCTGCAGTTCGATGAAGCTGTCCTCGCTCGCTTCGATGAGTTCGTGGTCCAGTCCGACCTCGCCAAACTCGTTGATGATTACGGCAGTTCGTGAGAATTCGGGCTGGCGCAGTAGATTGCGGAGGATGGTCGTCTTTCCGCTGCCAAGATACCCGGTGAGAACCGAGACGGGGGTCACGCTTGCACTCATTGAGACGGCAACAGCGGAGCAACTCCGACACGCACGCGGTTTGCCGCATAACCGGGATCGAGCGCCTCCCTGACCTGGCGCAGAACGGCCACCAGCGAAATCGCCCCGCGCTTACGACCATCGACCGTGACCATCCACCGGAACATCGAATGCGTCGGCGCCGGATCAACCCGAATGGTTTTACGATTCCCGCCAATCATGAGCGCGCCCTCGCTTGCGCGCTCTACGCTGCCAACCACACGCCACGCAACGAGGCTTTGCGCCAACAACTCAAACACAAGATCACCTGGCACCCCGCTCAAAGGGTTACCCCGTTCAGGATGTCGGAGGAAATCTTGCGCTTGAGATAGCGGCCGTCGTTCGGGCTCCCGAAATATTGACCGTTTTCTACCATTACCTTGCCGCGTAGGATTGTCACGATCGGCCACGCAAAGATATCGTGCCCTTCCCAAGGAGTGTAGTCGCTCTCATGCAAGTCGGCGGCGCGAATCGTGCCGCGTCGGGTGGGATCAAGGATCGCGATATCGGCATCGCTACCGACTGCTATCGCTCCCTTCCTCGGATAGAGCCCCATGATCTTGGCCGCGTTGGTCGAAACAAGGTCGACATAGCGTAAGAGCGAGTAGCCACGGCGCGCGACCATCTCAGTGTACATGACACCGAGGCGCGGTTCGACGCCGGAATTGCCGCCGGTGGTGTCGTCGATCCGGTTGCCTATGGTCTTGTCTTTGAACGTACAGCAAAGCTCATCTGTTGCGACGCAGTGGATCACGTCGCTTGCCGTACCGTGCCAAAGGGCCCTCTGATCTTCCTCCGACTTCAGTGATGGATAGGTATGATAGATTTGGCCATTGGGCCGTTTGTAATCGTTCGCCGAGTAGAGCAAATATTGATGCAGCGTCTCGCCATAGATGGGGAGGCCTTTGCGGCGTGCCTCGGCGATGGCGGCGACACCCGTGCTGGCTGAAACGTGCATCATATAGAGCGCGGTGACGGGCACGCTTTCGGCGAGCCGCAAGATTCGGCGGAAACTGAGGTCCTCAGATAATTGATTGTGGACTTCGGCGAGGTGCTCGAAGCCCACTCGGTTCTCGCGGATAAGCTTCGCATACATGTGCATGACGATGTCGTTATCTTCAGCATGGATGACGCCAAGCCCACCTTCTTTCGCCAGGACCTGGAACGCCTCCCAGATGTCGCCGAAATCGATCATTCGGCCGCTGCGCGACGGCAGGATGTTGGTGGTAAATATTTTCAACGTCGGATAGCCGGCCTGGATCGCCTCTGCGAGCTGCCCTGAGAATTCAGGCGGCGGGTCAGTATGCAGCATGATGTGATAGGCCCAATCGCACGGACTCTTTCCGACGAAATCTTTGTCGCGTGTTTCGATAGCCTGGTGCGCTGTCACACCGTCCCGCCAAAAAGCAAAATCGATCAGTGTCGTCGTGCCGCCGAAGAGCGCCGCGCGACCAACATGCTCCGGTCCGGCCGTGACGAGGGGGGTGCCGTCGGGCTTGACCCACACATGATGCATATGCACGTGCGGATCTATGCCGCCCGGCATCACGATATGCCGTGTAGCGTCGATTGCACGCTTAGCGGGTTCGGCTGCTAGCGCGCCGGAAGCAGCGATCGCAACGATGGTCTCACCGGCGACAGCGACATCGCAGCAGATAACCCCCTGGGGCGTCACCACGTCGCCGCCCCGAATGATGAGATCGAACATCAGGACTCCTGCCGTCGAGAGGATCAGGCTAGCACAAGCTTTGATCCACACAGTCCTCGTAGCTGTGGTTCTGTAAAATGAACCCACCGGATTTCAGGCTATCAGCAAGCCGCGCGAACCCCTGCCGCGACACATCGGGCGTGAGAGCCCAAAGTCCTGCATCCCGGTAGCGCTGATACGAGGTTGATAGAATTTCGCGGGGAACGTCCGCGTAGTACGGTGCAACCGCATCCGCCAATTCCTCCGCGCTATGCTCCGCGACCCAGGTCAGAGTGCGGCGAGTCGCGCGGACCATGGCTTCGAATGCCGCACGGTTGCGGCGAATACTGTCGCGGCTGGCAAGGAAGGTCGTATAGACCGTCGGTCCGCGCGAGCTGGCTGCATAGAGAATGTTGCCGATGCCCGCCCCCAACACCATCGACACGTATGGCTCGAACATTTGCACCACATCGAGTTCACCTCTGCGCAGCGCCTCCAAATTGTTCAACATCGACCTCTCAGCCACACGATTGACGCTCGCCGGATCAACGCCTCGCATGCGCAGATCGTGTTGGAGACAGAGCCACGGCGTGGGCACCTCCGACACGGTCCCGACCTTCAACCCCGTTAGATCGGCAAGCTGAAATTTCGAATGATCGCCCTCGCCGACGAGAAAGAACGGATCGCGCGCGGCGACCTCGCAAAAGCAAACCAGCGGAGAATGGGGATCATCGTCATGCGCCTTCATCACGCGCATCGGCCCACCCCACGCGATATCGATCGATCCATCCAGCAGGCCCGCCGCCGCGGCAGCCGGTGCCGGAGAGTCGAGCAGTTCTACCTCAACGCCCTCGTTGGTATAGAACCCAAGCGCATGCGTGGCGTAGAATGGAGCGTAGAACACCGCGCGAAAGTTCTCGGAGAGCTTGATGTGCATGGATACTCCAGACGTGGCAGCGAGTGGCTCTGGCGGTGAAATTGGGTCGGTCGAGGGCGCCAACAGATGAAAAGCTTGCCAAGGTTTTTACTCGTTGTCGCGACTTTTGTCTTTGCTGAAGCAGACGTCGCGCGCGCCCAAACCAACTACCCGAACCGCCCTATTCAGCTTGTCGTCACGGTTCCCCCCGGCGGCGCGGCCGATTTCGTTGCCCGGCTCGTCGGGGCCAAGCTTGCAGACGCGCTAGGACAAACGGTCGTTATCAACAATCGCGCCGGCGCAGGAGGCACGACCGCTGCTGCGCAGGTCGCCAAATCGGACCCGGACGGCTACACCCTGCTGTTGAATACGATCGCAACACACGGCATCGGCCCGCACATCTATGCAAACCTACCCTACGACCCGGTGAAAGATTTCTCACCCGTTATCCTTATCGCGAAACTGCCCTTGATCATGGCTGTCAACGCGGAGCTTCCCGCCAGGTCCGTCCATGACGTGATCACGCTGGCGAAGGCAAATCCGAACGAACTCACGTTCTGCTCCGCCGGAAGCGGCGGCGCCCCGCATCTTGCCGGCGAACTATTCAAACGCCTCACCGGCACCGAGCTGTTGCACGTGCCTTATCGCGGCAGCGGTCCGGCGGTAATCGATCTCATCGCCGGGCGTATCACGATGATGTTCGACGCCACGCCATCGTTGCTACCGAACATTACGGCAGGCAAGCTTCGCCCCCTGGCTGCCGCAAGCAAGCAACGCCATCGGCTGCTGCCGAGCGTCCCTTCATTCGCTGAACTCGGCTATCCCGGAATGGACATCGCGCTCTGGTATGGTGTGGTGGCCCCCGGCGGTACACCGGCCCCGGTCGTGCAACAGCTTAATACCGCGTTGGCCAACATTTTGGAAATGCCTGACGTCCGCAAGAACTTGACCGATCAGGGAGCGGACGTGCAGAGCGGCACCCCCGAAGACTTCGACGCTTTCATGCGCGACGAATCTGCTCGCTGGAGTACGGTGGTGAAGCAGGCGGGGATCAAGCCAGAATGACAGCAAGTGTCGTTGCAGGCCGAAGTCCTGGTCCTGCGGCACCAACTCAATGTTTCGCGGCATGAATCCTGTGTGTGCCGAAAAACCCAAATTCGACAGTATCGATGTTGAAGGCCACCGAGAACAAGCCGTGAGTTGACGGTGCCGATGGTCTGAAACATCCGATGGATCGGACTATCATGGTTGAGCGCCCGATGGGTTCGCGAGCCATTGTAATAGGCGGCGTAGTCGCGAAGGATCCGGCGAAGATTCAGGTGGTCGACGCATTCTCGCTGGTTGGCGAGCCACTCTGCTGTCGGATGCGCGGTCACTCCAAGCCAAAGGATTTTCCGCCGGCTGTGCTTTATGATCAGCAGCCCGTAGAGGAGCCGGAACGACACGGTCGGTACCACGAACGGGTCCATCGCGGCGATCCCATCCGCATGGTTGCGAAGGAAGGTCTTCCAGCCCTGCGACGGAGGCGCCCTCCTCCGCGCCATATATTTGGCGACGCTGGTTTGCCCAACGTCGATTCCAGCTTGAGCAGTTCACCGGGGGTCCGTGGTGCTCCCCACAGTGGATCGGCATGGCTCATTGCGCGGATCAGTTCGCGGATCTCCGCCGACACCGCCGGACGACCCGGTCGCCTCGACTTCCAGCGCCGATACGATCGGAACAAAGCCCGGTGCCAACGCAGGACGGTCTCCGGTCGCACCACCGCCAGCGCCTGACGCGCGTTTGGAAACAGCCAGCAGAGCCATCCCAGCACCGGCCTGTCGATGGCCCGCAGAGTCGGTCGGATTGGCCTGCCTGTCCCTGTCGCAAATCAAATCCGAGCATATTGATGGTGAGCCCGCCGAGGACTGGCTGTGCACAGACGCGTCCGACCGCTTGGACGGCACGTGCAATGGGCGCGTCTAACCGGATTCAATTTACGACAGACACAGGTAGAGTCAGTCTATTGGTGCGGGAGATTTTCAGTGGCATCATTGGCGTTCAGTTCACTGTGGGGCAATGCGTCGATAATTTGCGACAGCGGCAGAAGTTATTGCGCGATAGTGGCGTTCTTCGATGCCTGGATCAGTTCGAAAAGACGAACCGGGCTGACCGGGGTTTCGTCGATCCGGACATCGTACTCATGCAGCGCATCCTCAATCCCGGAGACGATGGCTGCAGCTGCTGGGACAGTGCCGGACTCTCCGATCCCCTTGATACCGAGCGGATTCTTTGTACTGGGATATTCAACCAAGTGAACGTCGATTAGCGGAACCTCCGGGGCCGCAGGCAGCAAATACTCCGCGAAAGTTGTGGTTAAGGGCTGCGCGTTGGTATCGAAGCCCATCCACTCAAACAGAGCATTGCCGATACCATGAACAGCTCCACCGTGAATCTGACCTTCGGCAGTCATCGGATTGATGACGCAGCCGCAGTCGTTGACCACGACATAGTTGAGCAGTCTAACGCTACCTATTAAGGGGTCGACCTCGAGTTCGACGGCGTGTGCCCCAAGGCCGTAGGACAAGGTCGAGGTTTCGAAATTCACTGCGGACTCGAGGCCTGGCGCAATCCCGGCCGGAATTCTGTATCCCGGCGCACCTGCCAAGGTATCGGCAATTTCACGCAAGGAGATGGATCGATTTGTGTCAATTACGATCACAACCCCCTCTCGGATGTCGAGGCTTCTTTCCGGCACATCGAGCATGAGCGCCGCCGCGGCAATGGCCTTCTCCCTGACAGCGCGAGCGGCCAAATGGACCGAGCTGCCGGCGGTCACGGTTTGGCGGCTGGCGAAACCGCCAAGCCCCAGTTGGATGGTGGACGTATCGCCGCTGATCACGGACATATCTTCGGGTCGCACACCGAGCTGATCGGCTGCGATTTGAGCGAGCACGGTCTTCAAACCTTGGCCCATGGCCATGGCCCCGGTGTAGATCGAGACCTTTCCTGAGCGACCAACCCGGACAATGGCCGACTCGAACGGGCCACGGCCGGTACCTTTAAGCCCGGTGGCCACGCCAAAGCCGAGAAGCCGACCATCTTTCCGGGCTTTCTCGCGCCGCGCCGGGAAACCAGCGGCGTCGGCACTGCTGAGCGCCAACTTCAGGCAGGCGGGAAAGTCGCCGCTTTCGTAAACGATCGTGCTTGTCGAACGTGCCTTCATGGGGGTGGCGTAGGGAATGGCGCTCGATGGAACCAAATTGCGGAGTCTGACCTCCGCGCGATCGAGGCCACGATCGCGCGCGATGACGTCGAGTACCCGCTCCATCGCAAAGCAGCCCTCTGGATAACCTGCCCCGCGCACCGGTGCGGTGGGAACCTTGTTCGTTTCAACCACCGAAACATGTAGCTTGTAGTGTGGCAACACATAGGGGCCGGGGAAGTTGGTCGAAGCGTTATAGGCCAGGTTGATGCCTTGGTACGTGTAAGCACCGGCATCATTGATCATGGTCCCGCGTGCCCCCAGCAGACGCCCGTCCCCGTCGAAGCCGGCCTCAATATCCCAGTACTGATCTCGCTCTTGAATTGAAGCTACGAAGTGCTCGCGCCGGTCTTCGATCCATTTGATGGGGCGCTGCAGGATGAGACTTGCCGCCGAAATCGCCACCTCTTCGGGATAGACAATGAACTTCGCACCGAATCCGCCACCGACGTCGGGCGTGACAACGCGGATACGATTTTCGTCGAGCCCCAGCATTTTCATGATGAAATAGCGGGCTTCGTGGGCAAGTTGGGTTGAATTCCAGATGGTCAACAGATCGCTTATAGCGTCGAAGCTCGCGACAATCCCGCGACCCTCGATCGGATGCGCACCGCCGCGATGCTGCTTCAGCTTGACAGCGGCGCGGTGCGGGGCCATCGCCAGGGCGGCGTCGGCGTCGCCATAGCTCTGCGTGAAATCAACCAGCAGATTGCCCTTGCGATGAATGTGCACGTCGGGCGCATGCGCAGCCATGGCATCTCGACAATCGGAAGCCGCCGGCAGTTCCTCAATATCCGTCTTGATCAGGGCCAGCGCATCCTCGGCGATATACCGCTTGTCCGCCACGACGACGGCGACGGCCTCGCCCACGTAAGAAACCTCCTTGCCGGCTAGGATGAACGGCGAAATATCTGGCGGCAGGACATCGCTCGGGAATTGCAGGGGCAGGCGATCGGCGGTCAAAACTGACCGCAGGTCAGCCAACGTGTAGACGGCATGCACACCCGGTAACTTGCGTGCGGCGCTCGTGTCGATCGAACAGATCAGGCCGTGGGCAGTGGAGCTGCGCAAGAACGCCGCTTCAAGGAGCCCCTCTGGACGCAGATCATCGACAAAGCGACCCGCGCCACGAAGCAGGCCAGGATCCTCGACCCGAGCAATACGGCGTCCGATATAGGGCCTTCCCCGCATCCGCGTTCTTGTCTGTTCCGCTATTCTATCGGTGCAGTCCAGGTAGGGAGAGAATAGACTTGGCTCGGCGCCGCCGAAATCGCGGCCTATTCGATCGCAATACCGCTTGCTTTGATCATAGCCGCCCAGTTGTCGACTTCGGCGGCGATAAAGGTCTTCAGATAGGCAGGCGAGCGCAGCTCCGGAGCGATCGGTGCCACGCCAGCCTTTTTCAACCGATCGACGACCGAAGACGATTTTAGCGTTTGCGTGGTTGCGTCATAGAGCTTCTGAACAATGGCGTCGGACGTGTCGTTCGGGAAAAAGAACGCCGTCCAAAAATAGGACTCAACGCCAGGAATTCCCTGTTCTTTCGATGTCTTCAGCGTTGGAAACAGGGGCGACCGTGCGCTTGTGAGTAAAGCCATCGCCTTGGCGTTGCCGGCTTCCAGCGGAACCATTGCGGCTGCACCAAGAGCGCAGAAGTAGTCGATCCGCCCCCCAATAAGGTCTTGCATCGCAAGCCCTGAACCCCGATAGGGCACGTGCGTGGGATTGATCCCGAGCGTGGCGTTAAGCTTTGCACATGAGAAATGCGATCCGGAGCCCACCCCAGAGGAGCCAAACTGCATTTGCGCGTGGTTTGCCTTGGCGTAGGTGGCGAACTCTTGCAGATTCTCGACCGGAAGGTCCTTCCGCGTTATCAGGACGATGGGTTGCTCGACAACCAGACCGGCTGCGGTGAAGTCGGCCACGCTGTTGTAAAGCGGTTTCTTCTGCATCGTCGGAACGATGGCCATCGAGTCGACGCTTGCGAACACGAACTGGTATCCGTCCGGAGCCGCTTTTGCCACTCTGGCGGTGCCGGTCATGCCGCCGCCGCCACCAACGTTTTCAATGACCACCTGTTGCCCAAGCGCCTCGGCAATGCCGACCGCCAGTATGCGTCCTGCCGTATCCGACGAACTGCCGGCGGCGAAGGGAACGACCATGGTGACAGGCCGCGTCGGCCAAATTTGTGCGGACGCGTCGTCTACTCCGACGATGGCGACGAGCGCCCCTAACATGAAGTGGCTTTTGTTGAACATGATCCGATCCCTTATGCAGTGCAATATGCGCGCCACAGTACCCTGCACGCGAAGACTAGCCTGCCTGGCGGCCGATGTAGCGTTCAAATCCCAGCGGAACTTTCCATGCCTTTCGGCCAGCGTTCAAGATCGGCGCAGTTAGATCGGCATTGCGGGCGGCCAGCGCTTGCGCATCGCGGCGGAACGCGGGCGCGATCCTTTCGATGTCTGCCGCGAGTGCGGCTTCGTTGATGGTAGCAAGTTTTCCGTTGCGGACAACGGGGCGCCCGCCAACCAGTACTGTTTCGACCGCGCGTCCAGCTTCCGCGAAGACGATTTGCCGTGCTGCGCTATTGAACGGCACGAAAGCAGGTTCGCTGAGGTTGAGGATCACCAGATCGGCCATCATCCCAGGCTTGATTGCGCCAATCCTGTTCGAAAGCCCGACCGCCTTCGCTCCAGTCAGCGTTGCTGCCTTCAGCGCATAGCCGGCATTGATCGGACCGGGCTCCGGATCGGTTACAGCCGGCAGCAGGCACAGCAGTCGCATGGCGACGAAAATATTCTGCGTCTCGGCGCAACTGTAGTTGTCGCAGCCCAGCGCGATACTGACTCCAGCACGGTGAAGGTCAAGGATCGGCGCGACGCCGCTCTTGAGCTTGAGGTTGCTCACCGGATTGTGCACGACGCAGGCGCCGGCCTCAGCGATCTGCGATATTTCTCGATCCGCAAGCCAGACACCATGCACTATGCTGAGACGCTCGTTCATCAGCCCTGCATTCGCCAGACTTTCCAACAGCGACGAGGGCCCGGCTTGCTGTCGCGCCGCGGCGGCCTGAATACGCGTCTCGTACACATGCGTGAATACCGTCAGACCATGCTCGATTGACAAGTGGGCAATGCCCTCGAGCAGTTCCGGGGAGCAGCGTTGCGGCGCCGAAGGCGCCAGTGCCCACGTTTGGAGCGGCGTAGGGTTCAACCCAAGGCGTCTGATCTGTGCGGCAATGAAACCGATTTCATCGCTCGCCTTACGGTCCGAACCCATTAACCGCTTTCGCAGGCTTTCGGGCAGGTCATTGGCAATGAATGGCGCGATATCGAGGGCAGCGCGGTCACGCGCGGCGGTCGCAAACACGACCCGAATACCCGCCTCCTCGTAGGCCGACAGGACGGTGTCAACAATGGCTTCGTCTTGCGGCACAACGGTCAGGAAATCCTGGATGGTGGTAATACCGTTGCGCAGCGACTCGGCTGCGCCAACGAGCGTACGCAGACGAATTTCCTCAAGCGAACGCGGGCCGTAATTGGCCGGATTGGAATTGAGGGTCCAGATATCGAACGGCATCTCCTCAAACAGGCCCTTCGCCATCACGTCATGTGAATGGTAATGGGCGTTGACGAATCCGGGCACAATCAGCCGGCCAGCAGCATCGATCACGTCCATGCTGCCATCTGCAGGGAGATCCGGCCCGACTCGCTCGATAAGCCCGCCCGCGATGAGGACGTCGGTGCGCTCAGGCTGATGGATGTCGCCGTCGTGGTCGTAGACGCGGCCGCCGCGAATCAAAGTGCGAGTGACCGGTGCGGCGTTCATGTCATCGGTCTCCCGACTTGCACTGCATCCTCATGCCGAGCCCATTGTCTCGCGTTGCGATCCGGTTGCAACAGCACGCGAGCAGTTGGATTATTGATGCAGATTCTTGAGAAATTGCGCGGAGGTCTTCAGCGCCATCAGCCACATTCGAGGAGACCAAGCCACGGACATCGGGTATGCTTTCTTCTTGAGCTCCAGCGTGGTTCGCGAACCGCGATGAGGCATCGCTATGATAAGAAGCTTGGTTCACCGCTACCTGAAACTAGGCGCCCTGCCACTCCAGTTGAGTTCACACGGTCTGTCGCCATAACGCAGGAGCATCGCTCGCCCGTAAGCGCAAGTCCAGCCAATCGAGTCTTAGGCTGTAGATCAAAGGCGACAGTCCGCTGCCTTCCCGCACGATGCCAACGCAGGACGGTCTCCGGCTTCACCACCTGATAACGTCAACAAGGTCAGGCCAGAGCCGCCGGCATGCATGACCGCTCGACCTCTGCCCTCTTGATCCTCGTCTTAGTGCCCGTAGTGCTGCCGGAGATCGAGACCGGCGACAGGCGCCGCGATGACTTCGCGCATCGAGGTTCTCTCTGATCAGTCCGACAACTGGGCGACGCCCGGTAGCAGGAACCGCTCGACATTCCCGCGCGCTGGCAGGTCGCCGAGGCCGACCAACGCGTCAATGATCGCGTTCAGTTTCACCCGCGAAATCTTGCCGGTGCGGTCGAAGAAGTTATTCTTGCGGAAGAAGTCGTAGGCTTTCTCGACGTCATCGGCCTTCTGGCTGCTGATCCGGACGAGGAGCTGGATCAATTCGGCGCGGTTTTTCTCGTCATAGAAAAACTCGGTGCTCTTGCTTTGCGCAGCCAGCACGCGTTTGAGTACGTCGGGATTGCGGGCGGCCCAGGCCTTGTTGGCCATCGTGCCTGAGAACGCCAGCTCCGGCGCATATTCGATCGTCAGGCCGAGGTCGTTGAACCCCTGGTTCTGTAGTTGAAAGTTGGATGGCGGCAACAAGATCGCAGCATCGACCGCGCCACCTAGCAGCGCCTGTGCGCGGGCCGTGGTCGCACCAGCATAGACGTAGTCATACTCGCCGGCCTTGAGCCCGTTCGGCGCCAGCATCCGATCGACATACAGACGGGTGATATCCTTCGGGCCGCCGACCGAGATCACTTTGCCCTTGAGATCCTTGAGGCTCTTGATGCTCGATTTTGCAATCAGCGCATAGGGCGGCGCCTGGATTTCGAAGCGCACGATGGCAAGTCCCGCTCCTTGCTCCGCGGCACGGATCGGATCCACCAGACCGGTGGAGAACGACATGTCGAGCGAGCCTGCCGCAACCTGTTGGATCGCGGCCGCGCTCGCCGGGATGTAGATCAGATCGATCTTGATGTTCTCGGCGGCAAAGAATCCCTTCTCGATGCCGATAAACAGCGGCCACAGATTGGCCGAAGGCGATCCGACCGTGCCGATCATGACAGTATCCACCGCGCGCACCGGCGTGACCGACATCAGCGTGGCAACGGCAAAACCCAGCGCTGCGCGTCCGAACATTCTCATCATTCGCATGATCATTCTCCGTGTGCATTACGGCCAAATCGACGACAGCGGGCCCCTCCGCTACATTAGTCAAATCGTTCAGTTGCTCCGACCTATTTCTTACTGGTCTATTTCTTTTCCTTCGGTGTTCCGCCCTTCAGTTGCGCGCAATAATGCCGCACAATTTCCAAACCGGTCGCCTTCCAAACCTTCTTGTACTTGCAGATGTACTTGAGCGCGGCGTCGAGCGCGTCGATGCGATACGGCATGCCGGTCAGATAGGGATGGACCGCAATATGCATGACGCGCCCGGATGTGGCGCCTTCGCGATAGAGAGTATCGAACTGCCTGCATATCGCATCTTGGAAATCAGCAGGTGTCATATGGGCGCTTTCGAAAGCTTGCTTGTCGTTGATGTCGTAGCTGTACGGCAGTGACACGATTTTCTTGTCGCCCGCAGCTATCATTATGTAAGGCTGATCGTCGTTGGGGCCCCAATCTGCGACATACTCGCAACCTGCGTCCGCCAGCAGATCGAGCGTGTTCCAGGTCTCCTGCAGGCCCGCACCCAGCCAGCCGACGGGACGCTTGCCGCTCGCGCGAGCAATGGTGTCGAGCGTGTCGCGGATGATCTTCGGCTCCTCTTCGGGCGGGACCTCATTCAGGCGGCGGGAATTGCTTTGATTATGCCCCATCCATTCCCAGTGACGCTTCTCGCCTTCTTCGATGATTTCCGGATGGTGAACGCAGATATGACGCCACCCGCATGATTGCGAAGAAAGGTCTTCCAACCTTGCGATGGGGGTCCCCTCCTCCGCGCCATGTACTTGGCCACGCTGGTTTGCCCAACGTCGATTCCAAGCTTGAGCATTTCGCCATGGATCCGCGGTGCTCCCCACAGCGGATTGGCAAGGCTCATTGCGCGGATCAGCTCTCGAACCTCCGCCGAAACCGCCGGACGACCCGGCCGGCGCCTCGATTTCCAGCGCCAGTACGACCGGAAACTCGCCCGGTGCCAACGCAGGACCGTCTCCGGACGAACCACGGCCAGCGCGTCACGCGCGTTTGGAAACAGCCAACAGACCCATCTCAGCAACAGCCTGTCGATGGCCGACATATTCGGTCGGCTCGGCCTGCCACGGCGCAGCACGACGATCTGCTGACGCAGCACCAGAACCTCAGCTTCCAGTGCCGCTCTCGACCGGAAAAGATCGGTGACGAATGCCCAAATCAGCCTGATGAGATCCGGCATCGGCGCAGCGTCGCCCGATTCTCAGCACAATGCCAACCGGATTCAATTTACGACAGGCACAGGTGTCATTATCGCAAGTCAGATCCGAGCATATTGGTGATGGAGTCCGCCGAGGATCGGTTGCGCCCGGACGTGTCCAAGCGTTTGAGCTTCGCGAAGCTCGGCACCTATGAGATCTCACGCCTAAGACTCGCATCTTCCGGTCTGCCTGGGAGCGTGCGACCCCGGCCGCGGTGCAGTAGTTTCGCATGGAGGCAGTGGAGCGGCGGACACCGCTTTCGCCCGTATAGAGGACCGAGAAAGACGCAATAGGTCGACTTCGTCGGCACGTGGCGCACGAGGCTGCCGTGCGAGCGGGTGTTGGCTCGCCGACGTTTAGAGGGCGTTTGCCGGATTGCCGGTCAACACCTTCAGACGGCTGGGATTGGGTCTGCGACCGTGCATGTCACGATCGTTTCGCCGGTTTGCGCTTGCGGCGCGATGTGACACCTTGACGAGACGAACTTGCCGACCGTTGGTCCACGTCCGCGCGTACGTTGCAACGCTGGCATGAGGAAGGAACAGGCCTGGCGGGCTAACCGTACACGCTCGCTTGAAACCAGTTCTTGAATTCCTACAAGCGCATTCAGAATCTTCAGTATCGCTTCTTATGATGCAACGATTCTGTCCTTGCATGCGAATCCAGGCCGGATGGAATTTTCGGAAAGGACAGCACAATCCGCCTCCGTTGACCGCATCATTCTAATTTGGCACCGACCTATTCCGCCTTGAGGATTGGCGACCAGCGGGCGATCTCCGCCCTCACGTAGCCTTCGAACTTGGCCGGCGTGCGCTCGTCCTTGGGGGGACCGAGCCGCCAAGATCGCTCAGGCGCTGCTTGACGGTCGGGTCGTCCAGTGCCTTATCGAGCGCGGACGCAAGCTTCTCGACGATCGACTTGGGCGTCCCCTTCGGCGCGAAAATGCCGGCCCAGATGCTCATCTGATAGCGCAGGCCAGCTTCCTTCGCCGTCGGCACGTCAGCCAGCACCGCAAGGCGATCGGTCGAGGAAACAGCGTAAGCTTTGATGGCACCGCCCTTGATCTGCGGGGCGACACTCACCGCCTGCTCGCAGAAGAAGTCGACATGGCCGCCGATCAGATCATTCATAGCCGGACCGGTGCCACGATAGGCGACGAGCGCAGGCTTCACGCCCGCGGCTTGAGTGAACAAGAGGCAGGCCATGTGCGACGACGCACCAATGCCGCCATGCGCCTGCTTAACCGTGTCACCGTTCGTCTTCAGGTAGGCCACGAATTCGCGCAGATTGGTTGCCGGGAAATCCTTGCGCGCGACGATGACAGCCGGGGCGTTAGCGGTAAACCCGACCGGCGTGAAGTCTCGCTCCGAATTGTATTTGATATTCGGGGTCAGCACCGGCGCGGAGACATGCGAACCCATGCTTCCTGCCAGCAACGTATAGCCGTCCGGCTGAGCAGACGCCACGCGCCCGCTGCCGATCGTACCGCCGGCGCCGCCGACATTCTCGATCACCAGCTTCTGGCCGAGCGTCTTACCCATCTGCTCGGTGACGATGCGCGCAACCACGTCGCTTGGACCTCCGGCAGGAAACGGAACGACCACGGTGATGGCGCGCGAGGGGTAGTCGTCGGACCGCGTGGTCAGTATCGCAGCGACTAGACCGGCCGCAACGACGCAAGCCGCCCCCTTCCAGATCGTCGAAGCTCGCATTCCAAGCCCTCCTTAATCTCTATGCTGGACAAATTTTCCGCAGATGGTGGCCAGAATTTCGACGGAATTTGCGCTACTGCCTTGCAAGCATGTGGAGACGTCGCGTCGCTTCCGCGGAGCCTAGCCGCTCGGCCCTTTCATACAGGCTTCGAGCTTTTTCCGAGTCTGCGTGCTTGCCGACAACGCCGAGTCGCTTCAGGACCGTGGGATCGTAGCTGGCGGCCAATGCAACAGATGCCGCGGCGTCGCCTGCATCCGAAGCGCGCTGGAACACGGTTCGAGCGGCGGCGATATCGCCCGCGGACATCAGTTGATCGCCCCGGATCGCCAACAATGCGATTTCCTCCCGGTCGAGGACGCGCCCAGGCGTGTCGGAACGGGACGACGCCTCGACGGCAGCCGGCCGCGGCGCCCGCGGTGCGGCAGTCTCGACAGCAGGCATTGGCGCAGTGCTTGGGACGTCGGCTTGCAGAGGCGAGATTGAAGGGACGATCGACGTTCCCCGATCACGGTCTCGCGAACCGGTGGACTTTATCCGCTCGACCGGACGCGGTGCATCGAATCTCAACTGAAACGTCTCAGATTTTGACGTAGATGCGCGCGTCGACGCCGACACCAGGCTGTCTATTGAGAAGTAGTAGACCAGCGGGACAGCGGCGATCGCTAACGACACGGACAACAGCCATTTCTGGGCATGGCGGGGCGCCCTCGCAGGGGACGGCATGCCCTCGGACTCGAGCGAAGGTGGCGATCGAAGCCGCGCGACGGTTGCTTCGCGTCGCAACCAGCGCAAAGCGGTTTCCAGGCGCTCATGATCACTCTGGGGACGAGCGGACTTTTCTCCGATGTCCTCGGTCGAAGTCATACCTGGCGACGCAAGCGGATCGTCCGCATCAGCATCGGCCGGTCGCAATTCGTTATCGGCCGGCGCGGGCTGCTCGCGTGTCCCCCCCGGCACGTACGAATGCTCAGTTAAGTTCAAAAGTCTCCTCGATGGAGTACTCAAGTACTGACGCTCCCCTAATGACGCACCCAACTAGCGCTTGCATTGCTTTAACAGCCTTTGATCCATAACTTGCTTGCTCGCTATGAACGGATCGGCGTTTCCACACGACCACATGCGAGCGTCACCTGATGCTATTGACGGGCACGTTTGGACCGCCATTGCAGGAATTCCCGGAATAGCGCCTCGCGCTGCGAGTTGGTCAAACTCGCGCTGGTCGCACCCTTTTCCCTAATAAAGGCGGCAAACTCGCCGCGTACCGCTGGCGAGTTGGCGACCTCCTTCCCGCGCACCCGCTCAAGCATCTCCTCTGCCATTGGCAGGCGCTTCCAGCCAGGCACAGTCGCAGCCAGGTTGACGTCTCGCCATTTGGGATGGCGTGGAGGCTCGAGGAACTTGTCCCATTTGCCAAAAAGGGCCTCGACAAATCGTTCGATGCGCCGGTAGCGATCGGTTCCTCTCGGCCAGTTGAAGGCTGCCAGCACCGTGGGAACGGCAATGGTGTCGACCGTCTGACCTTCGGCGATCAACGTCGGATAGTCCCGGTGCGTCAATTCCCCAAGCGTGTAATAGTCGGCAAATGTTCTTGAAAGTGGAATCGACACGAAACGCAAGCCCGAATTGGGCGGAATGCTGGCGAAGAAGCCGATGGGCTTGCCAATGACTCGGATCAGCGCCGCGACCTCGCCGCTCCTGAGCTTTTGAAGTGCGGTGGGGTTATCGTAGAGAACCTGCTCGACCGGGATGTTTAATCGCTGAAACACCATCGTCCCGGTCAGGCTCGAACCGCTCCCGGCCGGACCGAAGTTGACCTTCTTGCCGCGCAAATCCTCGATAGTCTTGATCTCGTCGCGCGCAAGGATTTGGACCTCCGAAACGGGTAGCCGAAGGATGTAGTTGACGCGGTTTTCGAGGTTCGGAATTTTTCGATTGGTACGGAAATAGTCGAAGACGTCGGCTTGCGTCACTGCAACATCAACGCCGCGCAAGTAGAGGAGATCGTCGAGATTGGACGTGGCACCGTAAGTAACCATGGGTAGAATGCGTAAATTGTCGCCATCGTCGAGAACCTGTGCCAATTCGTCGGCGTAGGTCATGTAGGAGCCCGAAAGCAGTCCACCCGCGACGCCGACCGTCCAAGCGTTCTTGCGAGACTTCATTGCGGCATCGGTGCCGCCTTCCTGGATGGATTTCGGGACGGTTTGGGCTTGCGCGGGTGCCAACAGTCCTATTCCGACGGAGCTGGAAGAACATAGACCGGCAAGCAGCAATGCAATGCGAATCGACACGCGCATACACAACCTCTTGGAGTGACACCGGCCCAAGGCGCGTCCGCCCCTTGCCGTTTACGTACTTTTGCAACGGCCACACTTTTCACCCAGACGAATGGTTAATTTAGGGTCTTAACGAGGCCCGATCGTGCCGGCAGCACGCTCTAAGGGAATGGGATACCGGGCGGACCGGTCTCAACGCAGAGAGGCGGATGGGATTCATCCGACAGGACTGCCCTGACCATGTTGTTGTCTTCGGCGAACGGCATCTTCCACACCAGCTCAAATTGTATCAAAGCTCACTACAACTAAGTTCGCGCACACTGTCATTGCAGGTGCCTCGTATTCACCAGTGAGCTGCTCAAGTTGAGTTTTGAAGTCGTGCGGTCGAGTGTTTGGTTGGCGCGACGGACTGCCGCCTGCGCAAGCGCCGCGGGACGCGCGAGCCGTTCCTGTTGGGATTTCTCATCCGCCTGCCGTTGACGTTCGGCGGCGCGATTGAGGTGGGTTCCACTAGGAAAGGCTTTGCCCGTGGAGTTCTGTGACTCCAGGCATCAACAGCAGTCACCGTGCACTTTCGTAGGCCCGGTCGATCAACCGCACGGCCCGCACCCAGTCGTGCACGCTAATCGGTGGCGCAGCGCCTCGCTGCCAGTGATCGAGCGAATCGCGCACTGTGGCAAAGGCGGGGGCGGTGATGTCGCCACCCGGAAGGATCTTGTCACCTTCAGCGGTCGCGAGCTTCATGATCCCGTCTTTCATCGTGAGGATGGCGTCGCGGCCGGCGATCTTCCACTCACCGTCGGTGCCGTCGCGCGGGAAGCCGTTACCGACCTCGACAGTGCCGAGAATACCGCTCGCCGATCTGAGCATAACTGTGGCGTAGTCCTCGACGAGGCATTCATGCGCACGTCGGCTCAATTGGGCGCCGGTCACCTGCGCCTCCTCGCCGGTCAGATACAGGAACATGTCCAACCCATGTGGGCCCAAGTTCCGAAGGCAGCCTCCGCCGGCCTCGGCGGGATCGAGCATCCAGGCGCAATCCCACGCGCGGTAGCGTGCCGGCCCTGGCCGGTTGATCCGGACGTAGATGTGCGACAGGGGGCCAAAGCGTCCCGTGGCGAGCAACTCCCGGGCGTACGTGGCGAAGGCCCCGTAGCGCTGGGCCAGTGGGACTGCGACGAACGCATTAAGCTTGACCGCCTTGGTGGCCACTGCCTCCACTTCAGCGGCGTTGATTCCCATCGGCTTCTCCATCAGAAAGGAATAGCAGTGGTCGAGCAGGTCGTGGGCGATCTGGGCCATCTGACGGTGCCGCCCGAGTGCCACGACGAAGTCGGGGCGGGTTGTCGCCAGCATCTTTCGGTAGTCGGTAAGGTCGGCGGGCTACCAACCTCTGCCGCTCTTCTCGCGACGAGACTGGCGTCGGAATCTTGGATGGCGACCAACTCCACATCCGGCATGGCGACAAGGTGGTGGAGGTAGGCGGCGTCGTAGAGAGCATGCCAATGGCTTACCTCGATGGCGGCGACGCGAATGGTCATGTTGTCCTCTTCGCAGTAACGCGTGAACTTGCAAGACTGGTGGCGCTTCCTAATCCCGATTTCACTGCTGCCCTTCGCGTCGGAAATGGGGGCATGAATTGACAGTCCAGTTTTGGGGCACAGCGTACCTATCCAGCCGTGAATTGGCCCTATGAAAGCATCCGCCTGAGTGCCGATGTCCAGAAGCAGCTTGGTGGCGGTGGGCCGCGCCGGCTATTGTGACAAGAGCTCCTCCGAATCAGGCGTACGGGAAATTGCGGGACAGGCGGCGTGGCCGATACATTACCCGGTATTCTTGCGATCTTTAACAACGTCGCCCCTGGCCGCGAAGCCGAGTTCGAGGAATGGTTTCAGCACGAGCATCTGGCAGAGCGGATAGCGGTTCCAGGGTTCCTGTTCGGACGACGGCACGAGGCGATATCGGGGCAACCGCGCTATTTCAATTTTTACGTCACGCAGTCGGTCCAGGTTCTTAAGTCCGCTGCCTATCTCGGGCGGCTCGACGCGCCCACACCAATGACGCAAACGGTCATGTCGGAAATCTTCAAGGACATGATCAGGACAGTCTGCCATCGCACCTTCCGGCTTGGTGCTATGCGAGGCACGGGCGTGGTGACGGTACGGTTTAGCGAACGCCCGGATGAAGTGACCTTAAGAGCGGCGATTGAGACATTGATGCAGGACAAAGCGGTCGCCTGCAGCGAAATCTGGCGGGCTGCGGACCCGCTCGAATTCCCGGTGTCCATGGAAGAACGCTTGCGTGGTGGCGATCGTAAGATCGAGGCTTGCCTGTTGGTGGAGACGCTTCGGGTGCCGGACGCAGAGCAGGTCGCGTTGGGATTCGCGAAAGAGTTTCCAAGAACCGAGATCGGAGTCTATCAGCTGCTTTGCGAAATCAGGACCAATGGTCTCTGAATTTTTTGAAGAGCGCACACGCTGCGCAACGTTTCCGCGATCACGTCCCACCGTTCGAAAACATGGATCACTCGACGCGGAACGTGGCCCTCTGCTTGATTCGATCCTCACGCAAAAATGCCCCTTATGAGCGAGGGTAAGGTTGCCGGTTCTTTCCTACGCCCGATGGGGCTCGTTCACGGCCGGGAAGACGCCGTCGGTAGGCATTCACACGTAGTCCCGTCCAGTTTCAAACCAAAGGGCGGGGCAATGGTCATGACAGTCCCCTACCGGGAAGATTGCCCTGTGAGGTGGGAACTCGTGACGCTCGGTAACCGTTTGCCTTGGGGCGGAAACAGAAGAAAGGCTAGCATGGCGCGCTGTGTACTACTTGTGCTCGCGCTGTTGTCCGTTGCTGATCTCTCTATACCGGCCAACGCCGATCCATATCCCTGGTGTGCCGTGTATGGTGCACGTGGTGGGTCGCAGAACTGCTACATGCAGACGTTACAACAGTGCCGTGAGCAGATTTCAGGTGTCGGTGGGACTTGCAGACCCAATCCCTTCTATGACGGCAAGCCGGTGAGAACGCCGGAAGACGCACCGAAGCGCAAGCGGCGTTGACGCGCGCATCGTGCACCCGACGTTTGTGATTCTGCCGGTTTCGGTGGGCCACAAATGGGACTATTCGACAAACTTAGAGCCATGGTCCGCTCCCGTAATGTCGATCCGCTGGATGCGCCTCGGCTTACGGGGGAGAGCGTGAATTCGCTGGCTGCTTCGCTCGGAGCATTGCCCGTGGGTAAGCGCGGATGGATCAGCCTTCGGGAAGCGACTCGCCTGTTCTCGCGAGTGGACGATGAAGAAGAAGCGTTCGGCGAACTGGATGGTGAAGGTAGAAAACGACTGGAAGAATTCGCGGCAGAAAATTCTCATCCTTCCGATTTCGCATATATGCCAATCGAGGGAAGACTGTACTTCACGCGCAAATAAACAGCTCGGCACGGGCGTCTGCTGGTGCTCATTCGACGAAGCGAGCGCCGCTCAGTGCGCCAACACGCCATCCCTCTACAAATCTCCTCTAGTGTCGATGCGCTTTTGTGTTGGCCGGACGGTGAAAGCGGCCGCGAATTGAGCCATTCGTCCGCACGCTCGAGAGAAGCCAACTCGGATTGCCCTGACGTCTGTACCGTCGAGAAGCCGTGATGGAACGGGACCCGCACGCCTGTCGTTGCCACCGACTGCCTGTGTGTGCCGAAAACTAGATTCGGCAATATTGATGATGAAGCCCGCCGAGAACAAGGCGTGATGCGATGGCGCCGATAGTCTGAACCGTCCGATGGATGGGGGCATTGTGTGTGCCCAAAACCTAAATTCGACAGTATCAATAGTGAAGGCGGCCGAGAACAGGCCGTGAGGTGACGGTGCCGATGGTCTGAACCATCCGATGGATCGGGCTATCCTGGTTCAGAGCCCGATGGGTCCGCGAGCCATTGTACAACAAGGTTTAAGAACGCCCACGAGACCGTTTTCCGAGAAGTGCTTTATCATTGGCATCCGTGGTTTGGGATGCGAGTGGCGATTCACGAGGCGGTCTACAAGGCCGATGATGTCGTCTTCCGCTGCACGTTCAGCGGGTCAGCCGCGGACCGGTGGCTGGAAGTGCCAGCCTGGATGTTCGACCGGGCGAGATGCCTCGATCCGACGCGGCTGATCGCATCGCCTTTTGTCAGCATGGATGCGCTGTCGGCGCTGTCCGATCTTTTGCGGCAGGCATTGAAGGCACCGCTGCCGTCATCGAATGCGCTGCATTCTGGCGCATCCAGATCCTCTCACGACCAGAATCGGGGAGAGGCCCATGACCATGCGAAGCCCGGTAGGACCGCCAGCGATGCCGGCCGAACGGCGAAGGCTTCAGCAAGGCGATCGTTGCCGGCAGATCGACCTATTCGGCGGCGTAACGCCGGCGCAGACGCCGGTATGGCAGGACCTGCCGAAGGAGACGCGGGATACGCTGACCGGCCTGATGGCGCGGCTGATCCTGGAGCACGCTCGGATCAGCAGCCCGGCCGTACAGACGGAGGCCGGCGATGATCGCTGACAAGGTCCGGCCGCACCATCTGGAGCGCAAGGCGCTACTTTATGTGCGGCAATCCTCGGCTCATCAGGTGCTGCACAACCGCGAGAGCAGCGCGCTTCAGTACGCCATGCGGGACCGCCTGACGGCGCTCGGCTGGTCGGAGATCGAGGTCATTGATGACGATCTTGGCCGCTCCGCCGCTGGCGGCGTGCAGCGTGCCGGCTTCGAGCGCATGGTGGCCGAAGTCTGCCTCGGCAAGGTCGGCGCCGTCTGCGCACGCGAGGTCTCGCGCTTCGCCCGCAACAGCCGGGACTGGCAACAGCTGATTGAGATGTGTCGCGTGGTCGACACCGTGCTGGTCGATCAGGAGACGATCTATGCGCCGAGACAGGGCAATGACCGGCTACTCCTGGGCTTGAAGGGCAGCCTCAACGAATACGAGCTCGATCTCCTACGCCAGCGCTCGCTGTCCGCCCGCTACGAGAAGGCGCGCCGAGGGGAGCTTGTCGTCAGCGCGCCGGTAGGCTTCGTGAAGGCCGGCGACCGCTATGAGAAGGATCCAGACCGGCGTGTGCAGGAGGCGATCACGCTGGTCTTCGACAAGGTGCAGGAGCTCGGCAGCGCACGGCAGGCGCTGTGCTGGTTCCATGAGCACGATCTCGATCTGCCGGTGAAGCAGAACAACGGGGACACGACCTGGCGGCGTCCCAACTACGCCACCATCCACCGGATGATCGACAACCCGATCTACGGCGGGGCCTATGCTTATGGTAAGACTGCCACAGCATCGGGATACAGCGCCGATGGCGTCGGCGTGAAGATCCGTCGCAAGGCGCGGACTGATTGGCTGGCGCTGATGCCGAATGCGCACGAAGGATACGTAAGCTGGGAGAAGGCGGAAGCGATTTGCAAAATGGTCAGCAGCAACGTTCCCACCGGCCGGCATCACGGCGCGCCCAAGCATGGCGACGCGCTCCTCGCCGGGCTGATCCGCTGCAAGCGCTGCGGGCGCAAGCTGACGCTGAAGTACACAGGCGCCAAGCATGGCATCCCGCGCTACAGCTGCAGCCGAGCCTGGATGGACAATGGCGCCCCTCACTGCATCGCCTTCGGCGGTCTGCGTGTTGACGACGCTGTCGAGAATGCATTGCTGACCGTGGTTGGTCCCGGCGCGATCGCCGCCGCCACAGTCGCCGAGAAGGAGGCCGGCCAGCGGCGGGATCAGGCACGCGAGGCCCTTAGCCGCGACCTCGAAGCGACGCGCTACGCCGCTGACCGCGCTTTCCGGCAATACGATGCTTCCGATCCAGCCAATCGGCTGGTCGCGGGCGAACTGGAGGCGCGCTGGAACAGGGCGCTCACGCATGTGGCGGAGGTCGAAGCCAGGATCGCGGCGCATGATACAGTCATGCCCGTTGCCGCCATCGATCCTCTCGCGCTCGGTCTGCTAGCGTCGAACCTCAAGACCGTCTGGTCTGCACCAACGACCGATGCGCGGCTGAAGAAGCGCATCGTGCGCACCATCATCCATGAGGTCGTGGCGGATATCGACGACGCAGCCGCTGAGATCGTTCTCGTCGTTCACTGGATTGGCGGCGTGCACAGCGAGATGCGCCTGCCCAGGCGTCGCCGCGGTCAACGGAACGCCACATCCGCCGATGTGACCACTGCCGTACGCCAGCTCGTGCTTATCGCCAATGACGACCTGATCGCCGGTGTCCTCAACCGCAATGGCCTGAAGACCGGCAATGGCAACCGATGGACCCGCGAGCGTGTGACATCGATGCGATCGAACTATCGTATCCCGGTGTTCAAGCCCGTCGAGGACGGAATAGAGCCATGGCTCAACCTGAGTAACGCGGCAAAGCTATTGCAGATTGCGCCCAAGACGCTGCGGCTTGCCGCGGAAGCCGGAGAGATCGAGGCAATCCATCCTCTCCCGGACGGACCGTGGATCTTCGCCCGCACCGTGCTCACGACATCGGCCGCCCGATCAATCACCGAACGGGCACGACAGAACCCGAGATACCCCGCGGGATCCCATCCAGGCCAACAAAACCTCTTCTCTTCAATCACATAGCAAGATGGGTGTTCTGATGCGCGATTGTAATAGGTCGCGTAGTCGCGAAGGATCCGGCGAAGATGACCCTCTCCAAACACGATCAGATGGTCGACACATTCCCGTCGGATCGTGCCGATCAGTCTCTCCGCGTAGCCGTTCTGCCAGGGCGATCCTGGCGCAGTCGGCTTGTCCCGAATACCCATGGCCCGTACCCGGCGCATGACGACGGTACCGTAAATGCTGTCCTGGTCGCGCACCAGATAGCGTGGAGCCTCATTCCAAGGGAAGGCCTCGGTGATTTGCTGCGCGACGGCGTTCGTGAACTCGATACGGCCATGCAGCTTTCGTCGCAGGACGAGCAACTGGTATCGCAGCGCAGCGTTTTCCGCCTCAAGCAGACTTGTTAGCTTGAGCGGAGAGATCAGCAGATTAAGAAACAGGGACAGCAGCGCGACCATCGCCCAGGATGGTCATGCGATTCCCTCGCCAGATCAATGCGGACGACGTTTTCGGTACACACAGGCAGGAGCAACGGCCGGACCATTCCATTAGCCGACATTCCCTCCGATCCGCTGAATCACGATCGAGGGCGATACTCGGGCTTGCTTTCCCCATGGCGCAGGAACCATGATTTGCTGCTGCCGGTGAGGCGCCATCGGCGGTTTCGCAAGAGCGGCCAAGAACTAAAGACTCATATTGTGGCTCGCCTGCAGGGAGGAATGTGTGGCTTCGGTAGCGATCCGCGACGTCCGCAAGGCATTTGGCGCTACGAGCGTCATCCACGGCGTCGATGTTGCAATCAGCGATGGCGAATTCGTCGTGCTGGTCGGCCCTTCGGGCTGCGGAAAGTCGACCCTGTTGCGGATGGTTGCAGGCCTGGAGAACATTACGTCCGGCGAAATCCGCATTGGCGACCGGGTGGTCAACAACCTCCCGCCGAAGGAACGCGACGTTGCCATGGTGTTCCAGAACTACGCGCTTTACCCCCACATGACGGTCGCCGCCAACATGGGCTTCTCGATGAGGCTGCGCGGCGCGCCTAAGCCCGAGATCACCGCTCGGGTGAATCGCGCCGCCGAGATTCTCGGCCTCAGCCCCTATCTCGAACGGTTTCCGCGGCAGCTATCCGGCGGGCAGCGTCAGCGTGTAGCAATGGGCCGCGCCATCGTACGCGACCCGCAGGTGTTCCTGTTCGACGAGCCATTGTCGAACCTCGATGCCAAATTGCGCGTGCAGATGCGCACCGAGATAAAGGAACTGCACCAGCGGCTCAAGACCACAACGATCTACGTCACCCACGACCAGATCGAGGCCATGACGATGGCCGACAAGATCGTCGTCATGCACGACGGCCTGGTCGAGCAGATCGGAGCCCCGCTCGAACTATACGACCGGCCGAACAATTTGTTCGTCGCAGGCTTTATTGGTTCCCCGGCGATGAACTTCCTGCGCGGCACGATCCACGTAAACGGCGCGCCGTCGTTCAGCGGGCCGAACGGCATCCGCCTGCCGCTCGGCGCGGCTCCGGCCAATGCCGACGGACGGGCTGCGGTCTACGGCATCCGCCCCGAGCACTTCGTCATCGCCGACGATGGAGCCGAGGCCGTCGTCCAGGTGATCGAGCCGACGGGCTCGGAGACGCAGATCGTCGCCAAGCTTGGTGGTCAAGAAAATACGCAAGAAAACGGCCAAGACATCATCGCGGTGTTCCGCGAAAGACATCAATTCAAGCCGGGCGACAAAATCCGGCTCAAGCCCGAACCGCAGCTCGTCCATCTGTTCGACGAGGCCACGGAACAACGACTAACCGCATAGAATCAAAACCGGAGGAACGACCCATGACCATGTTCACTCGCCGCACACTGGTGAAAGGTGGCACGGCGGCGGCCACCGCTGGCGCCCTCACCGGCCCCGCGCTGCTTGACTGGGCCAAGGCCTGGGCGCAATCGGCGCCATGGAAGCCCGAGAAAAACGCACAGCTCTCCATGCTGCGCTGGAAGTATTTCGTGCAGTCTGAGGATGACGCTTTCGTCAAGTTGATCGAAGCGTTCACGCAAGCGACCGGCGTGAAGGTCAATATCTCGCGCGAGTCCTACGAGGATGTGCAGCCGAAAGCCTCCGTCGCGGCCAACACCGGCGCAGGTCCAGACCTGTTCTGGGGCCTCTACTCGCTGCCGCATCTGTTTCCGCAGAAATGCGTCGATGTGTCGGATGTCGCCGACTATCTCGGTAAGAAATACGGCGGCTGGGTGCCGAGCGCGGTGCAATACGGCAAGAGCGGCAACAAGTGGATCGCGGTGCCGGTCTGCTACAGCGGCAATCTGATGAACTACCGCGTCGAGGCCTCAAAGAAGGCCGGCTTCTCTGAGTTCCCCAGAACCACCCACGAGTTCCTCGCCTATGCCAAGGCGATGAAGGCGCAGGGCACGCCGGGCGGTCTTGCTCTCGGCCACGCCTCGGGCGACGGCAACGGCTGGATCTATTGGTGCCTGTGGGCGCACGGCGGCAACCATGTCGACAAGAGCGACAAGGTCATCATCAACTCGCCGGAGACCGAGACGGCGCTCAACTTCGCCAAGGCGCTTTATGCCGAAATGGTGCCTGGCACCGCGTCGTGGAACGACGCCTTCAACAACAAAGCGTTCCTCGCCAACGAAATTCATTGGACCAACAACGGCATCTCGATCTACGTCGCGGCCAACCGCGATCCCAATCTCAAGAAGATCGGCGATGACATGAATCACGCCTATATGCCGATCGGTCCGGTGGGCAAGCCGACGGAACTGCATCTGATGTATCCAGTGCTGGCGATGACCCACACCAAGTATCCGCAGGCGTGTAAGGCGCTGATCGCGTTCATGATGGAATCGGATCAGTTCAACCCGTGGATCGGCGCGGCGCAGGGCTATCTCACGCATTGCCTTAACGCCTACGATTCCAATCCGGTGTGGACCGCCGATCCCAAGCGCACGGTTTACCGCGACGTTGCCAAGCGTTCGTTGACGGCAGGCGGACAGGGCTCGGTCGGCGAGAAGGCGGCGGCGGCGATCGCCGATTTCGTGTTGCTCGACATGTTCGCGAGCTACTGCACGGGCCGCGAGGATGCGAAGGCGGCGATGCGGATCGCCGAGCGGCAATTGCAACGGATCTATCGCTGACGCGCGCACGTCACACCGTCATGCCCGCGAGAAACGAGGGTATGACGGTGAGAGGTTCATGTCCCGACAATGACCGACGTCGCACTTAACAAGGCAAGACCCATCCCGCGCGAACCGAGCGCGTGGAATCGGCTGAAGGTCAACCGCAGCTGGCTCAGCATCTGGTTCATGCTGCCGGCGGCGGCGTTCCTGATCCTGTTCCTGGCCTATCCGCTCGGCCTCGGCGTCTGGATTTCGTTCACCGACGCCCGCATCGGCCGCGGCGGCGAATTCGTAGGGCTAGAGAACTACGAGTGGTTGTGGGACAACTCGGTGTTCTGGCTCTCGGTGTTCAACACGCTGCTTTATACAATCGCCGCCAGCATCGTAAAATTCGCAGTCGGGCTTTATCTCGCGGTGCTGCTCAACGAAAACCTGCCGTTCAAGGCGATGCTGCGCGCGATCGTGCTCATTCCATTCATCGTCCCGACCGTGCTTTCGGCGATCGCATTCTGGTGGCTCTACGACAGCCAGTTCTCGATCATCTCGTGGTCGCTACGGAAAACCGGGTTGATCGCGACCAATATCGATTTTCTCGGAGATGTCTGGAACGCGCGCTGTTCAGTGATCTTCGCCAACATTTGGCGCGGCGTGCCGTTCGTCGCCATTACGCTGCTGGCCGGATTACAGACGGTCTCGCCATCGCTCTACGAGGCCGCGACCATTGACGGCGCGAGCGCATGGCAGCGCTTCCGCTTCGTCACCTATCCACTGCTGACCCCGATCATCGCCGTGGTGATGACATTCTCGGTCCTGTTCACCTTCACGGATTTCCAGTTGATCTGGGTGCTGACGCGCGGTGGGCCGGTCAACGCCACGCAGTTGATGGCGACGTTGTCCTATCAGCGCGCCATTCTTGGCGGCCATCTCGGCGAAGGCGCGGCGATCTCGACCGCCATGATTCCGTTCCTTCTCGCGGCGATCCTGATCTCCTGGTTCGGCTTGCAGCGCAGGAAGTGGCAGCAGGGCGAAAGCAATGACTGACACGCTGATTTCCAAAATGGCCGATCCTAAGTCCGTACTGCGTGGTTCATCGCCGTTTGCCGACCACTCCGAGGGCATGAGCTACCTGCAGACCCTGCCGCGGCGGCTTGTCACTCTTTATCTGCCATTGTCGATCATCCTTATCGTGTTGCTGTTCCCGTTTTACTGGATGGCGCTGACGGCCATCAAACCCGACGAGCAACTGCTGGATCTCGAAAAGTTTAATCCGTTCTGGACCTGGAGCCCGACGCTCAAACATATCCAGAAGCTGCTGTTCGAGACCTACTATCCGCTATGGCTGTGGAACACGATGCTGGTCGCGGTCTGCGCCACCATCCTGTCGATCGTGGCGAGCGTACTCGCCGCCTATGCCATCGTGCGGCTACGCTACCGTGGCGCTCAGTGGGTCGGCGGCGCGATCTTCCTCGCTTACTTGGTGCCGCCGTCGATCCTGTTCATCCCGCTTTCGTCGGTCGTATTCCAGTATGGATTGTTCGACACGCCGTTCGCCTTGATCCTCACCTACCCGACCATCCTCATCCCGTTCTCGACCTGGCTGCTGATGGGCTATTTCAAGACGATCCCATTCGAGCTCGAGGAATGCGCGCTGATCGACGGCGCGAGCCGCTGGCAGATCCTGACCAAGATCGTGCTGCCGCTGGCGATCCCTGGGCTGATCTCGGCCTTCATCTTCTGCTTCACGCTGTGTTGGAACGAATTCATCTACGCGCTCACGTTCCTGTCTTCGACACAGAACAAGACGGTACCGGTCGCTATCGTTAACGAGTTCGTTGATGGCGACATCTATCGCTGGGGCTCGCTGATGGCCGGAGCACTGGTAGGCTCGCTGCCGCTAGTAGTTCTCTACGCCTTCTTCGTCGAACACTATGTTTCGGCTATGACCGGTGCCGTGAAGGAGTGAGGCGGCCGAACTGAAACGTTTTCCAAGTGCCAGATTGTGCGGCTTGGGGGCAACGGACGCGTGCGGGGCCATGAGGGGACGGCTAAAGGGTAAGGTGGCGCTGGTTACCGCCGCGGGTCAGGGCATCGGCCGCGCCATCGCCACGGCCTTTGTCGCCGAGGGCGCCATCGTGATCGCGACAGATGTCGACGACAGCAAGCACTACCCAGGAGAAATTGGTCTAGGCAGATCTGCCGTCAAACTTCGCGCCCCCGGATCGCACGACTATGCAGCCCAGTTCCGGTTGTCGTCAGCGCGAGCGAGATGGCGTCGAACAGGTGAATGCTTTGCGGAAGCCCTCTGCTTGTGCCTCTTCTTCGGAGCAAAACCAACGTTCCGGAGCTTTGGTGCGCGCGTAACTTCGGCACCCCTGCGTATGATAGATGCCACGGTGGCCGGTGAATTGCGCTCGCACCGCTGTCTTTCCCTTGATCGAGCAGCCTGGCGGCATGGTCGGATGATCCGGAAAAAGGATGTTTCGTATTTCTTCGTGACGAGTCTTGTTGCAGGTTGCCCCCAACAAAATAGCCGTGTTCTTGTTTGTGCGTCGCGCTGCCTGCGGTCGCACGAAGCAGCCCTTCCAAAGCCCTAGGCCTTATCGCGCGCTGTCTCTTCGTCCGCCTTGAAGCGCCCCTCGCATAGGGTTCAAAATTCAGGGCCCAGCCTTCTCGCACAAGCCACTGGTTGAGGGTCGTGGCCTCACCCTCAACCCGGCAAATTCCAATGCGCCTGTTGCGGTAGACGGGATCTTAGTTCTTGCCCTCACACCGAACATTGCGCTTACCGATATATTTTCTCAGTTGATCGCGCGCCTCAATCCCGCACCCCCAAACGGCTCCTTGATCGTCGAGGCACATCTGGTTCGTCTCTGGGGCGTCAATGCCATCAAGCCTATACGGGGCGCCGTTCATAACAAGGGTATCACCATCCGTAACGATCGCCTCGGCCGCCCGACCCGGCTCAGCCAGAACAAGAATAAGAACTGTGATCAATGCTCTCACAACTTCTCCCCTTGCGTTCCCTCGTAAGCACTACTGACACGAACCGATCTAAACAAGCCAGCCACTCACAGTGCCGAAATTGGACCGCCTCGGTGTAGGCGACCAGTGCATTGCCGAACACAAGGTTGATGAGATAGAGCCAGTTGCCCGATTCCCGCCTAACCAACCGTTAGCCGCAAACTCCCAAATCTTCAGGAGGCTGACCGTATGCGCAATGCCATCGCAGCGCGACCGGCTGAACGAGTGTTTTTAGGGGATTTCGCCGGGCTGCTCGAAGCGGTGTTAGGCACCATCATTTGCCGATTCCAAATCGATGACCGTCTTCGCTGGGATCGGTTCCGGCGGCTTCGGCTTGCGACCCAAGGTCACCAAGCGCTGCAGCCATGTTAGTTCACGCTCTGGCGTTTTCGGGATTGCGACATAGTAAATCACTAGCTGACCATCTTCCTCGTCGATGTAAAAGTAATTTAGCCGGTATGAGGGGTAATAGACGGCGGGCAATAATCCAAATCGAACCGGGATGCGATTCAATAATTTTAACCACGTCCCGGTATTAAGGACCACCTGACCTGCTGATCCGAGCCGTTTAAGAAACGCGGCGTGCGTATGCCCGAAGATGAACACCGCTATTTTGTCGTCCCGTCGAAAGACCTCGTGCGCCCCTTTCAAATAAGAAGTTCTGCCGAATCGAGGTCGGGCATCATCCCTGGGCCCGAGAGGAGTTGAAAGCGACGTAGCGTTCGCGAGAGATCGCGCTGGACAAGAGCCGCCGGTATACCGAACAAGATCAGGATTACGGAATTGATAGCGATCACGACCTGAAGGACGTTGTCGATGATCCCAAATCTGCTCATCAGCGGATTGTGAAAAATGATATTGTAATCAAAAATTCCGGCGATCCGAAGCATCTCGCCAGCGAGCGCGATGACCGTCAATCCGGCGAGAAGTAGGAACGGCAGCGCCACCCAGCGCAGCACCGAGTTCATCTCGCGATAGAAGTAGTTCGACAGAATCCAGTCAGGAATCTGCATTGTGCCAACCGAGCGAATATCCTTGAGCCAGTCTCCCTTCCCAAAATCCGAATGCCGGCTTGCGCCGCTCACAAACGTTTCGGTGATGAAGTAACCCACAGGGAGGGCGTGGATGTTTCCGTAATCACTGAAGGCATTGAAATCGTCGCGCTGCTGTCCGTGTTCGATCCAAATCTTCTTGTCGCCTATGGCTCGGATCAGATTCAGGCTTGTGTCCAGCTGGATGTTGTATGCTCGCAATTTGGCCGTGAAGTCAGGATTGCAAGCTAGGTCGTAATCGTGATTGCCGACCATCATGGTCACGGTGACACGCGCGCCGGTGACCCTGAGCTGATCGAAAATGGCTTGGTGTGCTTTGATTATGTGCTCGAGCTTGTTAATTCCATGCACGAGCGTCAGTTCCCAGAACCCAAACGTATCACCGATGATGAGCAATTCTGTGTCTGAGCTTTCTTTTTCCAGTTCCTTCAAAAAGGCAATGAACTCGGTCGTGTAGTCGCAATGTTGCAAGCGGCCGTCGCCGCCCATGTGCAGGTCGCTCACGAAGTAATATTTATTGGTCAAATTTACACACGACCCGGTGTGACGCTTCCCTCTTCACCGATATTGCCAGCATTACGGCCGTAGTCGAGACCCTGGAGCCGAAAGTGCTCGGACAGCTGCTCAATGCATGTCTCAAGCGGGCAGAGACAAATGAGCGAAGTAAAGACAATCTCCGGCCTCAGCCGGTCCAGCGCAGTGCGGAGGTAATGGCGCGAGAGCCCGCAATCGTTGGGCGTCTGTGTGCCTCAGGGGTGGCCAGAGAATGTTCGCAACGCAAGGAATGGCGGAGGGGGAGGAGTGCGACCAGCAACGTTCTCCGTTTTGTGGATAACCGAACGGAGAACGTTTCAAGGGTCGGGAATCGAGTGCCGCCCAGGCTTTCGGTCCGGGCGGACCCTTTGGTGCCAAGGTGCCCCTACCTGGACATGCTGCGGGGTGACCCAAGGTGTGAAGCTCCGGGGACAATGTCGGCGGTTCTGCCAGCCTCAGGGCGGAGCGCGGCTAGGGGGAGGCGTGGAAGGCTGAACACGCGTGAGAACTCACTGGGCTCGTCACTCCGAAGCGGCCAAAGAGGCTGATAGGCCGCAGCCAAACGGCGACGTGGAACGGACCGTCGGACCTGTCTCTGCCGGCGGCGGCACCCGCATGTTCCACCGGGTCATGAAGTCCAGCCTCCCCACGATACGTGTCGATCCCGATCAACTGGGTAAGCCCCACGGTCCCCACCCTCTGGGTGGTATCCCGACCGCAAGGAAGGGGGATGGGCCAGGGGGTAAAGGATGCCGGAGAAAGCCAAGGCCGGCCTGTAATCGGCCGGATAGGGCGATGCCCGTCCCGAAAGGGAGCCGACTTCCGGCGGGTGTCACCGAAAGCGATGCCCCTGCTCCGCGGAACCTGCCGAGACGTTAGACGATGACCTTCATCGAACCGACGGCAGGACGTGGCGCCCTCGACGACTGGTCCGGCATCGACTGGCCTGGCGTCGAACGCAACGTACGCCGGCTTCAGGAGCGGATCTTTCGGGCCAGTCAGAACGGCGAGCACGCGCAGGTGAAGAGCCTGCAAAGGCTCCTCGTTCGGTCGAGTTCCGCGAAGCTTCTGGCGATCCGCAGGGTGACCCAGATCAATCGCGGCAAGAGAACACCGGGTATCGACGGCGTGGTGTGCACCGGGCCGTCGAGTCGTCTCGCGATGTTCCGGAAAGGCCTGAACTTCAGGGGCTATCGTCCGAAGCCGGTGCGACGGGTGTACATCCCCAAAGCCGGCGGAAAGCAACGGCCCTTGGGCATACCGACGATGCTGGATCGGGTGATGCAGGCGCTCGTCACGCTGGCGCTGGAGCCGGAATGGGAGCCTCGCTTTGAGGCGAACAGCTACGGCTTCCGGCCAGGACGCTGCACCATGGACGCAATCGAGGCGATCTACCGGGCGCTGTCGCAGAACGGCAGCAGCCGATGGGTGCTCGATGCCGACATCGCCAAATGCTTCGATCAAATCGATCACGCGGCGCTGCTCGGTCGTCTGCCTGTGTTCACCACCACGATCCGGCGCTGGCTCAAGGCCGGCGTGGTTGAGCTTGGCGCGTTGAACACGACGACGATGGGCACGCCGCAAGGCGGCATCATCTCGCCGCTGTTGGCCAACATCGCCCTCGATGGCATGGAACGACTGTTCGGGGCTGAACGCTCCGACGGTCGCCGGATCGTTCCTTGTATGCGCAAAGGAAGCGATCGGGGCATCAACCTCATCCGGTATGCCGACGACTTCGTGGTCACCGCCCCATCCAGGGAGGTGCTCGAAAACGATGTCGTGCCACGCCTGGCGGTGTTCCTCGCCGATCGTGGGTTGGAGTTGAGTGCAGCCAAGACCCGCATCGTCCACATCGACGACGGGTTCGACTTCCTCGGCTTCAACGTCAGGCGTTTTCCCAACGGCAAGCTGCTGGTCCGACCGCAGAAGGAAAAGGTCAGCGCGCATCGCAGAGCGCTCTCGGCCTTTCTGCGCGAAAACCGACAGCGGCCGACGGCCGAGGTGATCATGGCGCTGTCGCCGGTGATCCGGGGATGGTGCAATTACTACCGTCATGCGGTCGCCAAGCGCACCTTCTGCGTCTTGGACGATCACATGTGGCGGATCACCTACAAATGGGCCAAGCGCCGTCATCCCAACAAGACACGCCACTGGGTAGTCAATCGCTACTACGGTGTCGATCGGGGGCACGGCTGGGTCCTTTGCGACGGCCGGCTCCGGCTTCCACGCCACAACGAAACCAGAGTGTCACGCTTCGTGAAGGTCAAGGGCAAAGTCAGCCCCTTCGATCCAAACCTGCGCGGCTATTGGGAAGATCGCCGGCAACGGCGTCTGGTGCGGGAGGCTGGGCAATTCAATCGCGTCCACCTGCTCAAACAGCAGGAGGGTCGGTGCGCGGTCTGCAAGACGGCGTTCGATGCCGATCTTGATCAGCACGATAACACCAACGTTGTGGTGCGTCGTGACGCCGCCACCGGAGACAATGTCCGCGTTCTCATCCACCGCTGGTGCCGTCCAGGACGGAAACCAAAACGGCGGACACTCGACATGCTGGCAGATGCTTGAGCCGTATGCGAGGAAACTCGCACGTACGGTTCTGAGGGGGCCGGGAAGATCGCAAGATGTTCCCGGCTACCCGACACTGGGGTCTAACCTTCTCCAAGTGTAAAATAGTAACTGGGCGGCAAGAAGTCTGGGCGATCTGGCTGGTTTCGCCTGCGGCGTGGCCTTTCCAATGGTCCGAGCGCGGCCGGCCACCCCGACCTGTCCCTGTCGCAAATCAAATCCGAGCGTATTGATGGTGGAGCCCGCCGAGAATTGGCTGTGCTCGGATGCATCCGTCCGTTTGGACGGCACGTGCGATCGGCGCGTCCTTGCATAGCGATAAATGAGTGCGCGCTCCGTTGTAATATTCCATGTACGACAACAGAACGTGCCGCAGGTGTCGCTCCCCGACCACCACGATGTGGTCGAGACATTCCCTGCGGATCGAGCCGATCAACCGCTCCGCATGCCCATTCTGCCAAGGCGACCGCGGAGAGATGGGCTGATCACGGATGCCCAGAGATCGCACGCGACGGACGAACACCTCGCCGTAGCAGGCATCCCGATCACGGATCAGATGGTCGGGTGTTGGCTCCCAGCCGCAGGCTTCCACGAGCTGATTGGCCAGCCACTCTGCGGTCGGGTGCGTGGTCACACCAAGCCACAGGATCCGCCGCCGGCTATGCCGCATGATCAGCAGCCCATAGAGTAGCCGGAACGAGATGGTCGGCACCACGAACAGGTCCATCGCAACGACACCACCCGCATGATTGCGAAGAAAGGTCTTCCAACCTTGCGATGGGGTCCCCTCCTCCGCGCCATGTACTTGGCCACGCTGGTTTGCCCAACGTCGATTCCAAGCTTGAGCATTTCGCCATGGATCCGCGGTGCTCCCCACAGCGGATTGGCAAGGCTCATTGCGCGGATCAGCTCTCGAACCTCCGCCGAAACCGCCGGACGACCCGGCCGGCGCCTCGATTTCCAGCGCCAGTACGACCGGAAACTCGCCCGGTGCCAACGCAGGACCGTCTCCGGACGAACCACGGCCAGCGCGTCACGCGCGTTTGGAAACAGCCAACAGACCCATCTCAGCAACAGCCTGTCGATGGCCGACATATTCGGTCGGCTCGGCCTGCCACGGCGCAGCACGACGATCTGCTGACGCAGCACCAGAACCTCAGCTTCCAGTGCCGCTCTCGACCGGAAAAGATCGGTGACGAATGCCCAAATCAGCCTGATGAGATCCGACATCGGCGCAGCGTCGCCCGATTCTCAGCACAATGCCAACCGGATTCAATTTACGACAGGCACAGCCGCAAAGATCGCGCCGTTGCAGGCTTTCGTGCTGGCCTGCATTCCGAAATAGCTGACCTAAACAGGATCGCTGGTCGCCTAGCCCTCACTCTGACATTTCTTCACGAAGCTCGTCTTGGCCGCTCCAGCCAGAGGCTTCCCTTCCTTGCTGACCGCCGCTTCTTCACAACATCGTTTGACGAAGCTCGATTTGGCAGCGCCCGCGAGCGCCTTGCCATCCTTGCTGACCGCCTTGGTCGAACACGATTGCGCTGCTGCCGAACCAACTGCGAAGAAGGTGATGAGAACCGCAAGTGCAAAGCGCTTCATGGCGTCATTCTCCATGGGTGAGCGTCGCCATGTTATGCCGCTGGTGATGCAGATGTGAAGACAACCTTTGTATTGACCAACGTTGAACGCTAGTTTGCCGTGTCCTGGACAAGGAGCGGACTGGGGCTGGCGGCTACCCAAAAGATAGGAAACCACCATTGTACGATTTTGTACAATCTACTATGACATCGCAAATTGACATCGGTCATCGCATTGAAAGGGAGCTTATGGCCAAGAAATCTCGGAAGTTGAGGATCACAAAGGGCGGCTCAAATAGCCTTGCGTCCATGTCCGTTGACGCCCTCATCGATCTTCGCGACAAGGTCCAGGCGGCGCTTGGCTCTATAGCGGCTGGGTTGGAGCAGCAACTCGGGCGTCTCGGTGGGGGCAGTGGCGTCGGCACCGGCAAGCGCCGTGGTCGTCCTCCAGGCAAGCGTCACGCGCTCAAGGGCAAGAAGGTCGCACCGCAGTTTCGCAGCAAGAAGAGCCCGAAGCTGACATGGAGCGGTCGGGGCGCGATGGTTGGTTGGATGAAGGACGAAATGAAGGGCACCAAGCTTAAGAAGGAAGACTTCAAGATTGCGTAGCCCGTGGAGCCCTACCGAGGATCGCCCTTGCTTCAGTTGCTTGTAGATTGCCGATCACAAAAACCTGTGAACTCTTAGCCGCTGTGGGCCTGTTCAGTGGATTTCCCAATATTGTCGGTGCGAACTCGCATTCGCGAGCAGGAGATTTTCATGGCCAAGCTGATGTCGAAATCCGAGATGATTGAAAAGATCGCTGGTGAGCACTCCGATCTGTCGAAGAAGCAGGTGAAGGGCGTTATCGAATCCCTGACCGCGGTCGGCTATAGGGAACTCAAGAAGAACGGTGCCTTTGTCGTCCCAGGGTTTGCCAAATTTGTTGTGATCAAGAAGCCAGCGACCAAGGAGCGGCAAGGGATCAATCCCTTCACCAAGGAGCCGACCGTGTTCAAAGCCAAGCCGGCTCGCAAAATCATCCGGGCACGCCCGGTGAAGGCTGCCAAAGACGCGGTGTAAATTTGTTTGGCGGTCGACCCGGTTTAGGGACTTTTCTTTCCCCGCGAGTTCGGTTGATAATTGGCCTCGCCGGGCGCTTGAATTGATTGGAGACCGCAAGTGGCTACAGGAACTGTGAAATGGTTCAACCCGACCAAAGGCTACGGGTTCATCCAACCGCAAGGTGGTGGCGGCAAGGATGTCTTCGTCCACATCTCTGCTGTCGAACGCGCAGGGCTGAGCAATCTGAACGAGGGCCAAAAAATTGAGTACGAGGAGGTGACCGGCCGTAATGGCAAGGCATCCGCGGAGAACCTGAAGGTTAGGTAGGCTGGGCACCACCAAGCGGAATGCTTGCTTCGCTTCTACGCACTTGAGGCCGGAACGGCGGGCACACAACTAGCGTTCCTTGATGGGTGCGGTATCGAGTCACCCCGACACCGTACCTGTGAAGCCCTGTCCTTTCCGAAAATTATATCCGGACGTATCGGTGATGCAGTCCAGCCAGGACGGGAATGGCGGCAACTTCTCCGACCCGCTGAACGGCTCGCTCTAACGGCGAATTCTTCTGCAAAGCCAGGTGTGTGCGCGACTGATTGTAGTACGCCGCGTAAGCGGAAAGGACATGCCGAAGATGAACCTCGCCCAAGATCACCAAGTGGTCCAGGCACTCGCGGCGCAGCGTGCCAATCAATCGTTCTGCAACGCCATTCTGCCATGGCGATCCAGGAGCAATCGGCCGGTCGCGGATCCCCATCGCCCGGACGCGGGCGGTGAAGGCGTGGCCGTAAGCCCGGTCATTGTCACGAACCAAGTAGGCCGGTGCCGAGATCCAAGGGAACGCCTCGGTGATCTGCCGCGCAAGCCACTCCGCTGTCGGATGCCGGGTCACCTCGAACCACAACAGCCGCCGCCGACCGTGCCCAACGACGAGGAAGGCGAACAATCGATCAAAAGTCACCGTCGGGATCACACACAGATCAACAGCTGCTATGGCATCGGCGTGATTGCGCAGAAAGGTCCGCCAGCTCTGTGACGGTGGCCTGCGACCGCGTGTTATGTACTTCGAGACCGTTGACTGAGCCACCTTGAAGCCCAGCATCAACAGCTCGCCGTGGATCCGGGACGCACCCCACAACGGGTTTTCCCGGCTCATGCGCCCGATCAAGTCGCGCAGACCTCGGTCAATCCTCGGCCGCCCTGCCCGCCTCCGTGACGTCCAGCGCCAATAGGCTTTGAACCCCGCACGATGCCAGCGCAGAATGGTCTCAGGCTTCACCACCTGGATCAAGTCAACGAGGTCGGGCCAGAGCCGGACCAGTCCAGCCAACAGTACTCGGTCGACACCTCGCAGACGGAGGCGTGCTGGTACCCGCCGCAACGCCACGTTCAGCTGGAGACGGAGCAACAGATTCTCGGCTTCCAACCGCCTGCGCGACTTGAACAGGTTGGCGATAACGAGGGCGATGGTGTGCAGGGCCGCAAACATCGCTACTGAAGATGCGATGATTCTGCCTCACCACGCGAATCCAGGCCGGATAGAATTTTCGGAAAGGACAGGTTCTCAACGCTCATCTGCCGGATCAAGGTGCGCAGCTCCGCACTGACCGGCGGTCGCCCTCCCCGCCTCCGCGATTTCCAGCGCCAGTAACGGCGAAAGCCCGCCCGATGCCAGCGCACGACTGTTTCAGGCTGGACGATCGTCATCGCCTTGAGGACCGACGGAAATAGCCGATACAGCAGAACGAAAAACAAGCGATCGCCGTTGCTGAACTCGATCCGGCCACGCAGCTTTCGCTGCAGCACGGCCAGCTGATGTCGAAGCGCGGCATTTTCCGCCTCAAGCCGGCCGGTCGGCTTGAGCGGCGAGATCAGCAGGTTGAGAAACAGAAACAGCAGCGCAACCATCAACCGGCATGGTTGTGCGATTCCCTCGCCAGATCAATACGGACGGGGTTTTCAGTACACACAACGCCTCAAGGTTCACTACGCGCTGCTCACCGTGCAGCGTTCCGTCGCAACAGTGCGCGCAATCGCTGCGGAGTAATCGGAAGCTCCGTAACCGCGCCGGCTATGCCGATGGCATCGTCGATCGCGGCGGCGATCGCGGCGCCGACCGCGTTGATCCCGCCTTCGCCCGCGCCTTTCAAGCCCATGGGGTTGAGCGGACTCGGCGCGTCTTCCGAAATGATGACTTCCACCGTCGGAATTTCGCGCAGCGTCGGCATGAGATAGTCGGCGAGTGTGACCGACAGCGGCTCGCCACGGTCGTCATAGAGAAACTCTTCAAACAGGGCACCACCCAGGCCTTGGGCGACGCCACCCGCCAATTGTCCCTCCACCAGCATCGGATTTACCGCCTTGCCGATGTCGAAGGCGACGAGGTAGCGCAGCACTTTCACCGCACCAGTCTCTCGATCCACCTGCACCATGGCGGCGTGCACGCCGTACGGATAGTTCATATGGTCGGTGTGAAACCAACCATCAGCCGTCAGCCCGGGAGAGCGCCCGCCCAGCGACTTCGACGCCGGCGACAGCTGGCGGGCCACGTCGCCGAGCGCCATCGAGGCGCCGGCACCGGGACCAGTGCGAACCACCTTGCCATCGAGGATTTCGAGCGAAGCCGGCGGCGCCTGCAGCAACTCGGCCGCGACCTCGATGGCCTTGGCACGAACTTTCAGGGCGGCCAAGCGCGTTGCTTCGCCCGTCATCACGGTCACGCGCGAGGCGAAGGCTCCCATGCCATAGGCGATCTGGTCGGTCTGGCCGTGCACGACCCGGATGCGCCGGTAGTCGACCCCCAGCGCATCGGCGCAAATCTGGGCGATCACGGTCTCGACACCCTGTCCAATCGAGGCCGCGCCGGTGACTACTTCGACAGCGCCCGACGTATCGACCGTCACCCGCACGCCGTCGAACGGACCGAGCCCACTTTTTTCAACGAACATCCCCAAGCCGATACCGACGGCTTCGCCGGCGTTGCGCCGCCGTTGCACGTCGGCCCGCAGGTCATGCCAGTTCATGGCAACCAACGTCTTGCCGAGCAGAGCTGGATAGTCGCCGGAATCGAACGTGACATGGGTGCCGAGCGTCTCGATCGGGCGCGCGTAGGGCATTTCGGTCGCAGAGATAAGATTTCGGCGCCGGACCTCGACGGAGTTGATTCCGACCTTGGCGGCAATCGCATCGAGCAATCGCTCGCGCACGAACGTGCTTTCGTAACGTCCCGGCGCGCGATAGGTGCCGCCCGGCGTCTTGTTGGTCAGCCGGATGTGGCCGACCGCGCGATAAGCCGGCACGTGATAGGGTCCCGGCAACATGGCGGCAGCAAGGTCGGGAACCGTCGCCGCGTGCGTTCGCACGTAGGCGCCCTGGTCGTGAAAGAATTCATCGTCGATGCCGAGGAGGCGGCCTTCCGCGTCGATGGCTGCCCGGATGCGATGGAACTGCTGGCGCGAATGGTTGGCGGCGATCAGGTGCTCGCGGCGATCCTCGATCCATTTGACCGGCCGGCGGAACCGAAGCGCAGCGACGCAAACCAGAACATCCTCAGGATAGAGCTCCCCGCGAACGCCGAAGCCGCCACCGACATGGCCCTCGTAGAGCTGCACCCGCGATGGCGAAAGCCCGACCATGCCGGCAATCTGGTCGCGATTCCAATGGGGCACCTTGGCCGCGCCATGGAGCTCAAGCACCTCGCGCGCGCCGTCATAGCGCGCGATGGCGCCCCGGGTCTCGAGCGGCACGCCGGAATGCCGACCGACGCGAAGCTCAAGCGAGACCGTCGCATGCGCGTTGCGGAATGCTGCGTCGACGTCGCCATATTCCTTGCGCACCACACCCGCTTCGGTCGAGCGGCCCGGCTCGAATTCGCCGGGCTCCTGATCCGCCCGCAGCAGCGCCGGCAGTTCCTCGAGCTGCAACGCAATCTGATCGGCGACATCCTCGGCGAAGTATGGATCCTCGGCAAACACCGCGGCAACCGGGTCGCCCACATAGCGCACCCGGCCACTCGCCAGGACACGCTGGCGGTAGCCATCCAATCCCGCGATCTTGCTCAGGCGAAAGTCGATCGGCGGAATGTCGGCCACATCCGTAGCGGTCCAGACGGCGTGTACGCCCGGCGTCTTGCGCGCGGGAGCCGCATTGATCGACAACAGCTTGGCGTTGGCGTGTGTCGAGCGCACCAGCCGCATGTACAGTTGGCCGAAAAAGGAAACATCGGCGGCAAACCGGCCCTGACCCAGAAGCAGCGGTCGGTCCTCAAGGCGGGTGACCGAACGGCCGACAAACTTGTCTCTGGCATCTGGCATGTCGACGGCGGCTTCGGGGCTGCTTGCAGCAAACCACCCTATGCCCGCATCTCCACAGCAGCGGCGCGAACCGCCTTGATGATGTTCTGATAGCCGGTACAGCGGCAGAGGTTCGAAGCCAGAACATCGAGCAGTTCATCGTCGGTGATGTTCGGCTCGCGTTCCAGCACCGCCGTCGCCAGCATCAGGAACCCCGGCGTACAGAATCCGCATTGCAGGCCATGGTGCTCCATGAAGGCGCGCTGAAGCGGATGCAACGTGTCGCCCTTGGCCAATCCCTCGACCGTGCGGATCGGAATGCCATCCGCCTGCGCGGCAAACATCAGGCAGGATCGGACCGGATCGCCGCCGACAATGACGGTGCAGGCGCCGCACACGCCGTGCTCGCATCCGGTGTGGGTCCCGGTCTGACCGCAATTCTCTCGGATCGCATCCGCCAGCGTCCGCCGTGGTTCGACGCTGACGGCGTGGTCGCGCCCATTGATGTTGAGGGTGATGTCGACCTTGCCGGTCATCCGCGCTTCTCCATCGCCGAGCGCAGCGCCGCGCGAATTTTCCGGGGCGTCGCCGGGATTTCATCAATTTCAACGTTAAATGGCGCAAGCGCATCGTTGATGGCGTTGATCACCGCGGCCGGCGCTCCGATCGCGCCGCCCTCGCCCACGCCCTTGGCCTTGGTGATGGACGCATCGCTGTAGGTTTCCATGTGATGCAGTTCGATGGGCGGGATTTCGCGCGCTGTCGGCGGCAGATAATCGGCGAGCGTGCTGGTGAGAATATCGCCGGTATCGCTGTAGACGATCTCCTCCAACAGCGCGTTGCCGATGCCCTGTGCGACACCGCCATGCACCTGGCCGTCCGCGATCATCGGGTTGATGATGCGGCCGGCATCCTCGGCCACCAGGAACTTCTCGATCGCGACGTGACCGGTATCGATATCGACGCGAACGACCGCGACGTGACAGGCATTGGAGAAGGTGCCCGCCGGATCGTAGGCGCCCATCTCGGTCAGGCCGGGCTCGATTTCGCCGTTGAAGCGATGGGTTTGATAATAGGCTTGGCGCGCCATGGTCGCGATCGGCACCGAACGGTCGGTGCCGCTGACCTTGGCCATGCCGCCTTCGAGCACAATATCGGCGGCCGAGGCTTCAAGCATGTGGCTGGCGATCTTGAGCAGCTTGGTCCGCAGCTTCCGCGCCGCGATCAAGCTCGCGCCGCCGGCGATCACCAGCGAACGGCTGGCGAAGGTGCCCCAGCCGTAAGGCGCGCGGTCGGTGTCGCCATGCACGACCCTGATCTGCTGTGGCTCTACTCCGATCTCGTCGGCGATGATCTGGGCGAGCGTCGTGCGCAACCCCTGCCCGTGCGGCGAGGAGCCAATGCGCGCCTCCACCAGGCCCGAAGGGTCCATGGTGATCTCGACGTTTTCCCAGCCCGGCGTGATCTCCATGCCGCGCGCCGCAAACGCCGGGCTGCCATAACCGGTGCGTTCGGAAAATGTCGAGAAGCCGATGCCGAGATAGCGGCCTTCGGCCCGGGCCTGCTTCTGGCGCGCGCGGAATGCCGGCAGGCCGATGTGCTCGACCGCCATCTCCAGGGTCTGGAGGTAGCTCGCTTCGTCGAACGTAAGGCCGGTCGCGGATTTGTAGGGAAAGTGATCGATCAGATTGCGACGGCGAATTTCGATCGGCTCGATTCCAAACCGGGCGGCCGCCTTGTCCATCAGCCGTTCGAGCGCGAATGTGATCACCGGGCGCGAGACACCCCGATACGGAGCCATCGGGCAGGTGTGCGTGACGACGCCGCGTGAAACACAATCATAGGCTTGAACCTGATACGGACCCGGCAGCTCGGCCATGGCCATCAGCGGTTCGACGCCACAGGTGGTCGGAAAGCAGGAATAGGCGCCGACATTGGCAACGATGTCCGCTGACAGTGCCGTCAGCTTGGCATCCTTGTCGAACGAGCCTTCGAGTGCGATCACCTGGTCGCGGCTGTGAAACCCGGCGATGAGATTTTCCCGCCGGTCTTCGGTCCACGCCACCGAACTGCGCAACCGCCGCGCAAGCCACACCAGGATCACGTATTCCGGGCCAAGCGACATCTTCTGACCGAACCCGCCGCCGACGTCAGGCGCAATCACGCGCAGGTCGGATTCAAGGATGCCGAGCACATCGGCGATCGCGGTCCGCGTCAGATGTGGCATCTGCGTTGTGCAAGTCAGCGTGACGCGGCCCGTCGCCGCGTCGTAGGCCGCGTGCCCGGCCCGCGCCTCCAGCGGTGTGGCGTTTTGCCGGCGCGAGTGCGCCTCGAACTTTATCCGCGTATGCGCCGACGCCTGCGCTGCATCAAAATTCGGCGTTTTGATCCGCCCCTCAACAATGACGTTCGCGGGCGCTTCGGGATGCACGATCGGCGCGCCGGCGGCGAGCGCGCGTCGCGCGTCCGTGACAGGAGTGAGCGGCGCGATCTTGACCTCGACCCGATCGGCGATGTCCTCGGCCTCCTCCTTGCTCGGTGCAACGACGGCCGCGATCACTTCGCCGACAAATCGCACCACGTCTGCGGCCATGATCGGCTGCGCCACCGGAACATAGTTGAATTTGTGCAGCATCGGCCTGATGGGCTTGATGGCCGCCACATCGGCAGCGGTGATCACATTGGCGCCGGGCGGCAGATCGATGCGCTCGATGCGGCCCGACGCCATCGTGCTGCGCACGAAGCGAACCCAATTTGCAGCCGGCAGATCAGCCGTAAAATTCCCACGCCCCGCCACCAATGCCGGATCCTCGAGGCGCCGGATCGACCGGCCCACCCAGGTCATCCCGGAGCCCTTGGTCGGGACGCTCATGGGGCGGATTGCTCCAGCGCACGACGCGTGACGGCGCGGACGAGGTCGCGCCGGTACTCGGCATCCGCTTGAATATCCTCGATCGGATCGACCGCCGCGGCAGCGGCCTCGGCGGCTGCCTGGAACGCCTTGGGTTCAGGTGGACGGCCGTTCAGGGCGGCCTCCGCCTCGGGGATCCGCCGTGGGCGCCCCTCCGCGCCGCCGATCCCGACTTGAGGCTCGGCGATGACGCCATCGGCAAGCCGGTATGTCACCAGCGCCATGGCGATGCCAAAATCGCCGGCGCGCCGGTTGAATTCATGGAAGCCGAAGCGAGTCTGGTCGGAAATGACCGGAAGACGAACTTCGGTGAGGATCTCGTCCTCTTCCAGCGCGGTCGTCATGATCCCTTGAAAAAAGTCGTCCGCCTTGATCGCGCGCTGCCCGCGTTTGCTGGTGGCGATCATCTGTGCAGAGAGTGTCGTGGCCATCAAACACCACTCCGACGCCGGATCGGCATGCGCAACGCTGCCACAGAATGTGCCACGGGTCCGGATCGGATAATGCGCGATGTGGCGCACCACGTTGGCAAGCAGGCGGCCCATTTGCCCGTTCACGGCCGGACGATGAAAAGCCGCGTGGCGGACCACGGCGCCGATCGAAAGGGTATCGTCGACGCGCGACAACCGCGCGAGCTCAGCTATTCCGTTGATGTCGACGAGATGAGCCGGCCGCGCCATGCGGAAGGCCATGATCGGGACGAGGCTTTGTCCGCCCGCGAGGACACGACCCTCCTGGGGGCCGAACTCGGCAAGCATGTCGGTGGCTTCCTCTACCGTCTTCGGAACGTGACGAACGAACGGCGCGGGCTTCATAGACAGAATGTCCTTCGGGAAGCTATTTGTTCATGCTAGCGGCGGCGACTTTGCCGAAGTCAATGTAGGGTTTCAGCGAACTGTTTGCGTACACACGGTTGCGTCTGCGCGGGCGAGACTTGGATCGGCGGGATCATCTGCTTCGCGTGACACGCCAGCGCCGATAAGAGGATGAAGATGAGTAAGGCGATTGTCGTCGGCGGCTCGATGGCGGGTATGCTCGTGGGTAACATGCTCATCCGCCAGGGATGGGATGTCGAAATCCTTGAGCGAACCAAGGAGGGCCTGGAGGCCCGCGGCGCTGGGATCGTGCCGCAGCGTTCTCTGCTCGTCGCGCTGGGGCGCGCCGGTGTCACCGTCGATCCAAACATCGGCATCCGGGTAACAAGACGTGTCGCGTACGATCGCACCGGCACCGCCTTTGCCACACATCAGTACGACCAATACAGCACGTCCTGGTCGCTGATTTACAATCTGCTGCGCGATGCATTGCCGACGCATCACTTTCGTGCCGGCCGCAACGTGAAGACCGTTTCGCAGGACAAGGAACGCGCCGTCGCGATCACCGATGACGGCGAGACATATGAAGGAGATCTGCTGATCGGCGCGGACGGCATGCGGTCGGTGGTTCGCCAGGTGTTGTTTCCGGAGGTGCAGCCGCAATACGTCGGCTATCTCGCCTGGCGCGGCATGCTCGAGGAGCGGCACGCCGATCCGAAGTTCATCGAGGATTGCTTCGCGGCGCTCAATTTTAGCTTTCCGAAAGGCGAGGAACTGATCGGGTACCCAGTGGCCGGTGCGGACGGCAATGTCGAGGTCGGCCGGCGCCGCTTCAATATCATGTGGTACCGGCCGATCGCGCCAGGCGCCGAGCTCCGCAACATGTTCACCGGCATTGACGGCGTGTTTTACGAGCACGGCATGCCGCCGAGCCTGGTCCGACCCGAACTGGTCAAGGCGATGAAAGAAGAAGCACAGCGCGTGTTTCCGCCGGTGATCGCCGAGGTCATCGGACGCATGCCGGGCATGTTCGTGCAGGCGATCTATGACCTAATATCCGAACGCATGGGTAAAGGTCGGATTGCCCTCATCGGCGACGCGGCGTTCGTGGCCCGGCCGCACTGCGGCGCCGGTGTCTCGAAGGCGGCGGACGACGCCGCAAGCCTCGCGACCGCGTTGAGCGCCAATCCGCGCATCGAGGACGCCATCGCCGCCTTTTCGGCGGAGCGGACCGAAGCCGGTAAAGCCGCAGTGGCCTGGGCTGCGCATCTGGGATCGTATTTTCAAATGGACCGAACCGGGCACCGGCGCGCAGACTTCTCCCCGGATCGGCCCCCGATCAGCCCGGAATACATCATTCGGCACACGGGTATCGAGTTATCCGAGGTCGGTCAATTCTAGAGAGCCGCAATAGACAGGCGGCTGATCAATCCGTTAGAACGCGCCTCACTGCGTTCGGCCTTTTCTCTTCATTCGAACACTGGTAGCGCGCGGCTGGGGCCTGGATAAGAAATCCCAACAGAATAACGTCACGATGGCAAGAAAGACCAAGCGAACAACGCGCGCGCAAAACGGCTCAAAAAACGGAGCCACCCGATCGTATGTCATGGAGGACCAAGTCGGGTTTCTCATGCGCGTCGCGATGCAGCGACACACGTCGATGTTCATGTTGCGGATGGTGCATGACCTGACACAAACGCAATTTGCCGCGCTGGCCAAGCTAGTCGAAGTCGGGACTTGCTCGCAGAATCATCTCGGCCGGCTGATCTATCTCGACGCCGCCACCATCAAGGGCGTGATTGACCGGTTACAAATCCGCAAGTTGGTGACGGTTCAACTCAATCCCAAGGACCGCCGCCTCAGCATGGTATCGGCAACCAAAAACGGCTATCGCGTCGCCAATGACGCTGTCAAAGTCGCGCACCGTATCACGGCCGAGACGCTGGTACCGCTCAGGCCGTTGGAACAGCGCCAGATCGTGGGGCTGCTCCGAAAAATGATCTGACGCTCATGTTCCATAGGAGACGTGAGCTCCGACGATCTTCCAGCCGTTGGTGGTGCGCATCCAGGTCTGGCTTTGCCGGCCGATCCTGTCCGAGCTGGGCGACCGAAACTCGGTGTTGGCGATCCCGAAATCTCGACCGAACGTCGTGATCCGCCGGTTCTGCAACGTGCGCTCCGCATTCACGACGCCGCGTTTAGTTCGAAATTCAGCAATCTCCGCATGTCCGTATTGCCGCTCCATATCACGAGTGCCGTACCGCACCGTTGCCGGACTATCCCAGAATAGCCTGTTTAGAGTTTCGATGTCGTTCGTAACCAACGCCCTCTCGTAGGCCTCGAACGTCGCGGTGAGCTCCGCCAAGATTTCAGGGATGTCGACTTCGAGCATGACGCTCAGGCTGCGACGAGCCGAAAGTGCTCCCACTCGGTCGGAAGCTGCTTAAGCGCGGATGGCCATCCACCTGGACGGTCGCCGTCGGATGGGCGGACGCGGCGCCCACAGAACGCGAACTCCCCGCCTCCGGCGGCGAACGGAAACGGCGACAGGCTGTAGGTGTTTTGACCCGCCGGCCTGATCGTCACCGAGACATCCTTGTCGCGGGACTGCGGCACGTTTTCAAAAATTTGTTCGACACGCTCGCTCGGATGAATGCGGTTGAAGTAGAGCGCGAGCGTGTCAATGAATTGCAGTGACTTGTAGTTCTGGAAGATTTTGCGCTCGTCGAGCCAATCGCGCGCGTCCGGATCGGCCGCAAGCTCGGCCTTGAGGCGCTTCTGCCGCTCAAGTTCACCATTAAGCATCTTGTCCGCCAGCGGGCGATCCTTGGCGGCGATCTGGTCAAGCAGCACCAGCTTGGAGAGGCCGTAACGCCCGTTGTAGAGGCCCCAACTGTGCATGCTCGAAATCAGTCCGCAGTAGGGATTCTGGCGCTGATTGAAGTCAGGCGATAGTCGGCTGGTGACGGTGATGAACTCGGGCGGCGTCTCGACCAGGTTGTACGGCAGGCCAGTCGCCGGATTGATTCCCGGATCCCGATCGAACTCCCGCCATCCCGCGTCGTGATGCGCGATGATGTGGACCATCAAGTCGAACGGGCTCAGCGGCTCGAACTGTTGGTTGCCGAACGCATTCGCGAAATGCAGGCACAGCGCCGTGTGCTCGTACATCATGATGGCGAGCCGCGGAGCGCCTGAGGGCGCGGTCTGGATAATCAAAGCGCTCTCTCCATGAATCAGGCAATCGTGACACCGCGCCGACCGTCACCGACGCGTTTGAGGACGCTAACAATGTTGGCGCCGAGCGGTCAACAATTCCGGGAAGCGCGGTCGCGCCCGTACGCATCGCTAAACGTGCCTCCGACCTACCGGCAATCATATGTACACATACAACTTGGGTGGACACCGCCGGGGCCGACTTGCTAGGTTGAACGCCGTCTATTCAGTGCTTGTGAGCCTGTCGAAGTCCTGGTGGGACAGCGCGCCTGGACGCGGGATGGGATGACCGTCGTTGAAGCCCGCGCAATTCGACTACAGGAAGCCGAAATCGCTCGATGCTGCCGCGGCGCTGCTCAGCGCACAGGCCGGCGAGGCAAAGATCCTGGCGGGCGGGCAGACATTGGTGCCGATGCTAAACTTTCGGCTAGCGACGCCGTCAATGCTGGTCGACATCAACGACATTGAGGGCTTAGACCGGATCGAGCTAGAGCACGGCGGGCTTAAGCTCGGCGCGCTAGTCCGCTGGTACGAGATCGAGACCAGTGCGACGGTCCGGGCCGCCAACCCGCTGCTTGCCGAGGCAGTGCGACACATCGCGCACTATCCGATACGCAGCCGCGGCACCTGGGCGGGGAGCAGCGCACACGCCGATCCAGCCGCCGAATTTCCTGCGGTTGCGGTGGCATGCGGTGCGCGGTTCGGCGCCTACTCGGCGCGGGGCCAGCGGGACATCGAGGCCGCGGATTTCTTTGTCGGACCACTGACCACAGCGCTCGAGCCGGACGAAATCCTGACCGAGATCGTGTTCCCGCCATGGCCCCAGGGACGACGGTGGGGGTTCGACGAATTCTCCCTGCGGCCTGGCGATTTTGCGTTGGCCGGTGTGGCGGTCTTGATTGACGGCAGCGAGGATGCCGTGTGGTGCCGGCTGACGTGTTTCGGCGCCAGCGAAAAGCCGAGCCGGCTGCCTCGGGCGGAGGCGATCATCGCCGCCGAAGGACTGACCGATGCCGCGATCAGGCGCGCGGCAGCGACTGCGATGCATGAAATTGAGCCGCAGTCCGACATTCACGCGTCGGCGGAGTATCGGCGTGCTCTGGTCGAGGTTTTGTTCGACCGTACGATCCGTAAGGCCGCAAACCTCGAGGTCGGCCGATGACCGCGCATCCAATCAAATGTGCCGTCAATGGCGCTATAATCGAGCGCTCGGTCGAGCCGCGGCTGACCGCCGCAGACTTTCTACGCCATGAACTGAAACTGACCGGCACGCATGTCGGCTGCGAGCATGGGATCTGCGGCGCGTGCACCGTCATCGTCGATGGCCGGGCGGTGCGAAGCTGCCTGATGTTCGCGGTACAGCTTGACGGCAAGCAGGTGAAGACCGTGGAGGGCCTCTCCGACGGCGAGACGCTGTCGCTGCTGCAGGAGGCGTTCCGGCGCCACCATGCATTGCAGTGCGGATTTTGCACCTCTGGGATGCTGATGACGGCGCACGCATTTCTCCAGGAGCAGCCGGCGCCGACCGTCGAACAGATTCGCGACGTGATCTCGGGGAATATCTGTCGCTGCACGGGATATGTCAGCATTGTAGAAGCGATCCACGACGCCGCCCAATCGATGCGAGGGCGGCCATGACGGTACATGTCGGCAAGCCGATCGCACGGCGCGAAGACCACCGGCTCCTGACCGGCGCCGGCCACTATGTGGACGACGTGCACTTCGATGGAATGCTGCACGCGTCGCTCTATCGGAGCGCCTGGCCGCACGCGCGTATCCGCAGCGTCGACATTTCCGCCGCCGCCGCGGTACCGGGCGTGGTCGGCGTCTTCACCTACGCGGATTTCACCGATGTGTTGAAGCCGATCCGACCGCGCATTGCCGCGATGCCGCACTTCGAGGATTTCCTGCAGTTGCCGCTCGCCGGCGACAAGGTCCGTTATGTCGGCGAGCCGATCGCAGTCGTAGTGGCGACTGATCCCTATATCGCCGAAGACGCCGCATCCTTGATCTCGGCCGAGATCGAGAGCCTGCCGCCGATCCTGAACTGGCAAGCAGCGAGCGACAGCTCGCTCCTGATCCACGAAAACGCCGGCACCAACACAACCACCGTCGAAGTGTCCCGTGGCGATCCGGAGACCGCATTCAAGACCGCGCCCTATGTGCGCCGAGAGCGCTTCACCGTGCAGCGGCACACCGCCATCCCAATGGAGGCGCGCGGTCTCGCCGCGCTGTGGGACAACACCGAACAGCGCATCACCGTGTTCGGCATCACCAAGGTACCGTTCTTCAACCGCAGCATGCTCGCATCCATGCTCCGGCTGCCGGAAAGCGCCGTCATCATGAAGGTGGCGGACGCAGGCGGCGGCTTTGGCGTTCGCGGCGAGTTCTATCCGGAAGATTTTCTGGTCCCAGCGCTGGCCCGCAAGCTCAACCGCCCTGTGAAGTGGATCGAGGACCGGCGCGAGCATTTCCTCGCGACCAACCATTCCCGCGAAGCGACGTGCGACCTCGAAATCGCCTGCGACCGTCACGGCACCATCGTCGGTTTGCGCGGCGAGGTCACCGTCGACATCGGCGCCTATGCGCGCGGCACCGGCGGCACCTCGCCGACGCGCTGCGCCCAGTTCCTGCCGGGGCCCTACCGGCTTCCGAACTTCGCCTGCAAGGTCCATGCGCATGTCTCTAACAAGACGCCTTCAGGCACCTACCGCGGACCGGGGCGAGTCGAAGCGAATTTCTTCCGCGAGCGCCTGATCGATATCGCGGCCGCCGATCTCGGCATCGATCCGGCGGACATGCGGCGGCGTAACTTCGTCACCGCGCAGGAGATGCCATTCAACATGGGACGCCTGGTCACCTACGAAGCGCCGGCGCAATTCGATTCCGGCGACTTCCGCGCGGTGTTCGAGCGTGCGCTCGCGGAGATCGGCTGGGCCGAAAAGCGAGCCATGCAAGGTCGCATTGTTGATGGCTGGTGCTATGGCGTCGGTTTTGCGTCATTCGTCGAGAGCAGCGCCGGCGGCCCGAAGGAGAACGCACAGAATCCGTCTAGCGCCGGACGGCACACTGGACGTTTTTGTCGGCTCAACGAGTTCCGGACAAGGCCATGAAACCGTGTTTGCACAAGTTTGCGCCGATACGCTCCAACTGCCGATGGAAAAGATCCGAAGTCACCTGCGCCTCCACCGATGAATTGGTGGAGGGCTTCGGCACTTGGCACAGCCGATCGGCGGTGATGTCGGGCAACGCGGTGTATACCGTTGCAAACGCATTGGTCGAAAAATTGCGTCCGATGGCTTCGGAATATTTCGGACGCCCCAACGTCGCGATCGAATGGCGCGGCGGCCGTTTCCATCGCAGCGACACCGACACCAGCGTGGACTTGCCAGCTCTGGCTGCGTTCGCCGCCACGCGCGGCGAGACTGTCGATGTCACCGCCACGTTCGATTACACTACAATGAAGCCCTTCAGCTATGGCACACACGCCGCTTATGTCGCGGTCGATCCGCGCACCGGGCGGGTCAAGCTAATCGATTTCATCGCCATCGAGGACATCGGCCGGGTGCTGAACCCCCTCGTCGTGCACGGCCAGGCGCTCGGCGCCATCGTGCAGGGCTTGGGCGGAACCTTCATGGAGCACCTTCAATACGACGAGGACGGTCAGTTGCTCACCGCGTCGTTTGCCGACTATCTGCTGCCGACCGCGGCGGACTTTCCGAACATTCGGGGCGAATTCATGCAGCTTGCGCTCGCGCCCGGCAATCCACTCGGCGCGAAGGGCGCAGGCGAGGGGGGCATCGTCGCGGTCGCGGCGGCCGTGACCAACGCCGTGTCTGCGGCACTTTCGTCGTTCGGCGCTCAAGTCTTCAATCTGCCGATCTCCCCCCCGAATATCTGGGCGCTGATCCGCAGCTCGCAAAAGCTCTGACAATAGGACGGAGGTTCAATGAAATCCGCATTGCTTCGAGGACTGGCGTCGCTGATCGTTTGCGCGGCCCTGTTGGTTCCCGCTCAGGCCCAGGATTTCCCCAATCGGACGGTACGGGTGCTGGTGGGATTTGCGCCCGGCGGTACGACCGATCTTTTGGCGCGCATCATCGCCGACGAACTGAAGGCAATGTGGAACCAGTCGGTCGTGGTCGAGAACCGGCCCGGCGCAGATGGGATCGTCGCGACAACGGCGCTCCATAACGCGCCCGCCGACGGCTACACCCTGCTGATGAGCACCAACGCGCTGGTGATAACACCGCACCTGAAGCCCCTGCCCTACGACCCAATCAAGGATTTCGAGCCGATCACGATCGTCGGGCAAGAATTTCACCACTTTCTAGTGACGCCCAAACTACCGGCGAAGAACGTGAAAGAATTCATCGACCTCGCCAAGTCGACGTCGGGCGGCCTCACCTTCTCGTCGGCCGGCCCGGGCAGCGCGCCTTTCCTCGGGATGCGGCGTTTCATGCTGGCCGCCGGCATCACCGACATGGTCCATGTCCCCTACCCGGGTTCAGCACCGGCCGCCATGGCGCTGGTGACGTCGGACGTGCACTCGATGTTTTCATCGCCGTCGACCACGCTTCCGCTGTCCAACGAGGGCAGGCTGCGCGTGCTCGCCGTCGCGGGACCGAAACGGGACGCGCACGTGCCTGAGGTACCGACGCTCGCTGAATCGGGGCTTGCGGGCTTCGAAAGCAACACTTGGTTCGCACTGATCGCAGCGGCCAAGACTCCGCCGGACGTCCTGGCCAAGATCAGGGCTGACGCCGTGAAGGCGATGCGCTCCCCGACGGTGCTCAAGCGGATCAACGATATCAAATCGATCCCGGTCGGTAATTCGTCGGAGGAATTCCGCAAGATCGTCCTGTCAGACTACGAGGTCTTTGGAAAGGTCATCGCAACCTCAAAGTAGCCGGCGTGGGCCGCCGAAGTCTGCGTGGACTGACGAACGGTGGTTACTTTCCCTTGGTTTTCGCGCTTCAGTTCTAAAGGACCCAAAATGAAAATCATCGACATGTCCCACGTGATGAACGTGCACACGCCCGGCTGGGTCGGCTACGCCGGCAACAAGATGTACTACGCGCAGAATCTGCAGACCGTGCGGATTGTCGCGCAGCGCATCGACACCGCGCTGCACGTCGGCACGCATTTCGACGGCGCGATGCACGCGACTGACAACCGCAAGGGCGACATGGCCTCGCTGCCGCTCGACTATCTGGTCAATCGCGGCGTGGTGGTCGACATCTCCAAGCACATGCACGACTGGGCGGTGATCACGCCCGAGATGATCGAAAGCGCAGGTGCCGACATCCGCGAGGGCGACATCCTCATCCTGCACACCGGTTGGCATAAGCACTACGAGGGCCAGCCGCAGCAGGACCTGGTGCGGTACTTCTGCTATCACCCCGGCCCCAGCCTCGACACGTTGCACTGGATGTTCAAAAAGAAGATCAAATGGTGGGGCATGGACACCGGTTCCTGCGACCACGCCATGAACACCTCGATCCGCTATATGCGCCCCGACCTCGCCGAAGAGTTCACCAAGAAGCACGGCAAGACGCCCGGCGAATTCTTTGGCACGTTCGAATACACGCACAAGAAATCCGGCCGCAAAGTCTCGGCCGACGTGTTTCCGTTCCACAATTGGGCGTTTCAGGAAGGCCTGCAGCACGCCGAGAATCTCGGCGGCGACATCGAGCTGATGCTCGGCAAGCGCGCCATCATTGGCGCTTTCCCCTGGCGCTACGAGGGCCTGGAAGGCTGCCCGTGCCGGATCGTCGCCTTCCTCGACGTCGGCGAGAATGTTGAGGCGGTAGGCGACGCTGCCAAAGCGATTTTCGGCTTATAACGCTTTAGCCCTCCCAGGAGGGTAACCGCGTAAACGCCGCCACAGCAACAACTATCGGGGAGAACGTCATGGATCTTCAACTGACCGGCAAGACCGCGCTGGTGACCGGCGGTAGCGAGGGCATCGGCAAAGGCATCGCGATCGCGCTGGCCAAGGAGGGCGTGGACATCGCGATGTGCGCGCGGCGCAAGGACGTACTCGAAGCGACCGCGGCCGAGATCGCGCGCGCGACCAACCGCAAGATCGTCGCGATCCCGGCCGACCTGCGCAAGGATGCCGCCGCCAAGAACTTCATCGAGCAAGCGCACAAGGCGCTCGGCCGTGTCGACATTATGATCAACAACGCGGGCTCAGCAGCTGGCGGCGTAATCGAGCACCTGACCGAAGACGACTGGGAAAAGGGCATGCAGCTCAAGTTCATGGGCTACGTGCGCTGCCTGCGCTACGTACTGCCGATCATGGTCAAGCAAGGCGGCGGCCGCGTGGTGAACCTGATCGGCAACGATGGCGTGAAGCCGTCCTACTGGGAGATCTGCCCGGGCGCCGCCAACGCCGCGGGGCAGAACCTGACGATGTCGCTCGCCGGGCAGTACGGTAAGCACGGTGTGAGCTTCTGCGCGGTCAATCCCGGGCCGGTGCGCACCGAACGCTGGGTCGGCCTCGTCAAGGCCATGTCGCGCGACATGAAGCTGTCCTACGAGCAGGCCGATCAGCTCGCGCCCTCGTCCATCCCGATGGGCCGCATCGCCGAAGTCGAGGAGGTGGCCAATCTCGTCGTTATGCTGGCCTCGCCGCTGATGCACATGGTCAACGGCACCATGATCGAGATCGACGGCGGCCAGGAGAAATCCCTGATGGACCGCCTGCGTGACAAGAAGTGACCGCTGGGATGCGATAAAGTGCCTACTCCCTGGACGCCGCATCTAAAGTGGCGGCGTCGCTGGCGTCTGCCGCGGCGCGCGGAATCCGACGCCGCTTGACAAGCATTTCGACCAAACCGACTATTTGAATGCAAATGAATTTCTGGGTTGCCCTTTTGCGGCCGATGACTTGCCGCGCAACGGCTCTCCATCCTCGGACCTTGAGACGGAGCAAGAGCATGATCAACAGGTCTCGGTTTCTCACGCTCGTCACCATTGGGGCGGCGACGGCGTGTCTCGGCACGCACGCCCTAGCGCAGGGCACCATCAAGATCGGCGAGCTCAACAGCTACAAGTCGCAGCCGGCCTTCCTCGACCCTTACAAGAAGGGCTGGGAGCTGGCGGTCGAGGAGATCAACGCCAAGGGCGGCGTGCTGGGCCGCAAGCTTGAGGTGATCTCGCGCGACGACGGCGCCAATCCGGGCGATGCGGTGCGCGTGGCCGAGGAGCTGGTCACCCGCGAAGGCGTCAACATCATCGCCGGCACGTTTTTCTCCCACATCGGGCTTGCGGTCACCGAGTTCGCCGGCAAGCGCAAGGTGTTCTTCCTCGCCTCCGAGCCGCTGACCGACAAAATCACTTGGCAGAACGGAAACCGCTATACCTTCCGGCTGCGCCCCTCGACCTACATGCAGGTATCGATGCTGATGCCGCACGTCATCGCGGCGAAGAAGAAACGCTGGGCGCTGGTCTACCCCAACTTCGAGTTCGGCCAGTCGGCCGCGCTGGCCTTCAAGGATCTGCTCAAGAAGGCGCAGCCCGATGTCGAGTTCGTCACCGAGCAGGCGCCGCCGCTCGGCAAGGAAGACACCGGCGCGATCACGCAGGCGCTCGACGACGCCAAGCCCGACGCCATCTTCAGCGCCATGTTCGGCACCGGGCTGGCAAAGTTCGTTCGCGACGGGACCACGCGCGGCACGTTCAAGGACCGCGTCGTCGTCAACCTGCTCGCCGGCGAGCCGGAATACCTCGATCCGCTCAAGGACGAGGCGCCCGTTGGCTGGATCGTCACCGGCTATCCCTGGACCGAAATCCACACGCTGGAACACAAGGCCTTCGTCGACGCGTACCAGAAACGCTGGAACGACTATCCGCGGCTCGGCTCGATCGTCGGCTATGACACCATGAAGTCGCTCGCCGCCGGCATTGCCAAGGCGGGTTCCACCGACACCGAGAAGCTGGTCACGGCGTTCCGCGGCCTTGAAGTGAAGGGCGGGCCGTTCGGGACCTTCACCTACCGGGCCATCGACCATCAGGCCACCGTCGGCGTCTATGTCGGCAAGATCGCGCTGAAGGACGGCAAGGGCACCATGTCGGACTTCAAATACGTCGACGGCACGACCGCGATGCCGTCCGACGCCGAGGTGAGGAAGCTGCGCACGGCGCCAGAGTGATTGTCGCCACGAATGCGGTGGGCTCCCTCTCCCGTTGGGGGGAGAGGGTTGGGGTGAGGGAGTCCGGTTTTATCGATTGACTGTACCTCTCACCCGGCGCGCTTCGCGCGCCGACCTTTTCCTTATGGGAGAAGCGAAGCAGAGTTCGCGGTAAGCGCTGATGTCCTTCGACGCTTTCCTGTTCCAGGTGCTCAACGGGCTTGCATCCGCCTCCGGCCTGTTCTTCGTCGGCGCCGGCCTGTCGCTGATCTTCGGCGTCTCGCGCATCGTCAACATCGCCCACGGCTCGCTTTACATGCTGGGCATCTACATTGCCTACAGCATCGCGACCAAGGTGGGCGGTGGGCTCGGCTTCTGGGGCGCGATCGTCCTCGCCCCCCTCATAGTCGCGGCGATCGGCGCGCTGATCGAGATTCTGCTGCTTCGCCGCATCTATCAGGCGCCGGAGCTGTTCCAGCTTCTCGCCACCTTCGCGGTGCTGCTGGTCATCAACGATGCGACACTCTGGATCTGGGGCAACGAAGATCCGTTCGGGCCGCGCGCGCCGGGCCTGCGCGGATCGGTCGAAATTCTCAATCGCCGCTTCCCGAGCTACGACTTGTTTTTGATCGCCGCCGGGCCGGTCGTGCTGATCGGCCTGCACTTCGTTCTGACCAAGACGCGCTTCGGCCGGCTCGATTCGCGCCGCCACGCAGGATCGCGAGATGGTCGGCGCGCTCGGCGTCAACCAGGCGCTGCTCTTCACGCTCGTGTTTGCCTGCGGCTCGGCGCTCGCCGCCCTCGGCGGCGCGCTGCAATTGGCCCGCGAGCCCGCGACCCTCGCCATGGATCTGATCGTGCTGGGCGACGCCTTCGTGGTGGTGGTGGTCGGCGGCATGGGCTCCATCACCGGGGCTTATCTCGCCGCGGTCATCATCGCGGAGATCAAGGCGCTGTGCATCGGCATCGGTCTGGTGAACGTGTTCGGCCTGTCGCTGAACTTCTCCAAGCTCACTCTGGTCGCCGAATTCCTGGTCATGGCCGTGGTACTGATCGCGCGGCCCTATGGCCTGCTCGGCCGGCCGCAGATCGCCGTGCGCAACACTGCCGCCGACGAGGATCCGCTGCGTACACCGCAGCGGCCGCTCATTGTTGCCGGCATCGCGGTTGTTCTCCTGCTCACCGCGCTGCCGCTGCTCGACCGCACGTTCCCCTATGCCTTGGTGCTCGGTATCGACGTGCTGATCGCGGTGCTGTTCGCCACCAGCCTGCATTTCATCATGGGCCCCGGCGGCATGCATTCGTTCGGCCACGCGGCCTATTTCGGACTTGGCGCCTATGCGGCCGGCCTGCTGGTGAAATTCCTCGCGCTCTCCATGCCGCCGGCCTTGCTGCTTGCGCCGCTTGCCGCCGGCGCCGGCGCGCTGCTGTTCGGCTGGTTTGCGGTGCGGCTCTCGGGCGTCTACCTCGCCATGCTGACGCTCGCGTTCGCGCAGATCGTCTGGGCCATCGTATTCCAGTGGGAGGACCTGACCGGCGGCTCGAACGGCGTGCTCGGCATCTGGCCGACCGCTCCTTTCGAGAGTCGCACGCGCTATTACCTGCTCACGCTCGTGCTGACCGTCGCTGGCGTGCTGGTGCTGTGGCGCATGCTGTTCGCGCCGTTCGGCTATGCGATGCGGGCCGGCCGCGATTCACCGCTGCGCGCCGAGGCCATCGGCATCAACGTCAAGGGCGTGCACTGGATCGGCTTCGCCATCGCCGGCGTCTTCGGCGGGCTTGCCGGCGCGTTGTTCGCCTTTGCGAAAGGCTCGATCTCGCCCGAGACCATCGCGGTCGGCCGCTCTGTCGACGGCATGGTGATGGTGCTGCTCGGCGGCTTGCAGACCCTGGTGGGGCCGGTGGCCGGAGCCTCGGTGTTCGCGGTGCTACAGGACACCATCATGCGCCAGACCGACTTCTGGCGCGCGCTGCTCGGCGTCATCATCCTGACCTTGGTGCTGACATTCCCGCTCGGCCTGGTCGGCTCGGTCGCGCGGTTCTTCGGCAACCGGAAGGCGCGACCATGAGCGTCCTTTCGGTCCACGACCTGCGCAAGTCGTTCGGCGGCGTCCGCGCCGTGGACGGTGTGAACTTCGAGGTCGGCGACGGCGAATTCCTGGCGCTGATCGGACCAAACGGCGCCGGCAAGTCAACCTGCTTCAACATGATCAATGGCCAGCTCGCGCCGGACAGCGGCGACGTGCGCTTTGGCGACCGCAGCATCGTCGGGATGCTGCCGCGCGACATCTGGCGGCTCGGCGTCGGCCGCACGTTCCAGGTCGCGGCGACGTTCGGCTCCATGACCAAGGTCGAAAACGTGCAAGTCGCGCTGTGCAGCCACCACCGCGACCTGTTCCGCTTCGGCACCGCCTTCGCGCGGCGCCACCGCGAGCGCGCCATCGCGCTGCTGCGCCAAGTCGGCATGGGCGAGGAGCCGGACCGCCCTTGCAAGGAGCTCGCCTACGGCGACGTCAAACGCGTCGAGCTCGCGATCGCGCTCGCCAACAGCCCGCGCCTACTGCTGATGGACGAACCGACCGCCGGCATGGCGCCGCGCGAGCGCAACGATCTGATCGCGCTGATCAAGCGCCTAGTGGTCGAGCAGAAGATTTCCGTGCTGTTCACCGAGCATTCAATGGACGTGGTGTTCGCTTATGCGGACCGCATCCTGGTGCTGGCGCGCGGCGTGCTGATCGCCGACGGAAATGCCGAGGCGATCCGCGACAATCTGGAGGTGCAGCAGGTCTATCTGGGCACCGGCAAGACTTTGACGCGCGCGGGAGCGCACCCATGAGCGCTCCGATGCTCGACGTGCAGGGGCTGAATGCATGGTATGGCGCGGCGCATATCCTGTTCGACCTGTCGTTCCATGTCGGGCGCGGCGAAGTGGTGGCGCTGATGGGACGGAACGGCGCTGGCAAGTCGACCACCATCAAGGCTCTCATGGGCCTGATCGCACGGCGCACCGGCACAGTGCGGTTCTGCAATGAGGATATCTCTAGGCTTCGCACATTCGAGATCGCGCGGCGCGGGCTCGGCTTCGTGCCCGAAGACCGGCGCATCTTCGCGGACCTCACCGTGTTGGAAAACCTCGATGTCGGCCGCCAAAGCCCGCGCCGATTCACGGATGAGCAGGCGGCACCGTCCTGGACTCAGCGAGAAATTGTTTTCGATCTTTCCCAACCTCGCTGGCATGCCGGATCGCCGCGGTATGCACATGAGCGGCGGCGAGCAGCAGATGCTGTCCGTCGCGCGCACCCTGATGGGGAATCCGCTGCTGGTCGCCCTTGACGAGCCGTCCGAGGGAGTCGCCCCGGTGATCGTCGAACAGATGGCGAATGCTATCGTCGAATTGAAGAAGGAGGGCTTGTCGGTCGTGCTCTCCGAGCAGAACATCCATTTCGCCGAACTGGTGTCCGACCGGGTCTATGTGCTGGAGAAGGGACAGTTGCAATGGCAAGGCCGCATGGCGGACCTTGCCAAAGATATTGCCGCGCAGCGCAGTTTTCTGTCTGTCTAACTTCTTGTTGAGATACCCCCCTCCCACCTAGCTCGCCCGCGAGCCAGGCGGAAGCCAAGGTCCGGTCGCCCTCTGAAAAAGCGGGCGCGTCCCCTAGCATTACAGTTGCATTATTTGCTGACTTCTGAATCCATGGGCCACCATGATTCGGGAGATCATGGATGGCTGGCGCATCGATTGAGACGACGCTGGAGCTTTGGGCGTCGTCGTTGCGGGATGTGAAGGCGCGGATACGTCCGTTGTTCAGCCAGGAGCGGGTTGCGGCATCGGCGGGACAGTTTCTGGACGGACTTCTGGGGAACGAGCCGCGCAAGACAGGCTGGATGCGCGCGGAGGCGGCGGGCGATCCCGGCCCGTGGCGTCAGCAGGCGATCCTGGGCCGCGGGCGGTGGGACGCCGATGCGTTGCGCGACATCGTGCGCGAGTACGCGCTGGAAACGCTTGCCGACGAGGACGCGGTTCTTGTCATCGACGAGACCGGCTTTTTGAAGCAGGGCAAGGCGTCGTGCGGGGTTGCGCGCCAGTACACGGGCTCGGCGGGCAAGATCACCAACTGCCAGATCGGCGTGTTCGCCTCCTACGTGTCGCGCCACGGCCATGCCTTCATCGACCGGGCGCTTTATCTGCCGAAGGAAGTGGACGGACGATCCCGAGCGCCTGAAGGCGGCGCATGTGCCGGACGATGTGGGTTTTGCGACGAAGCCGCAGATTGCGCGCCGGATGATCGCGCGCGCGATCGCCGCAAAGGTGCCGTTCTCCTTTGTGCGGCGGACAGCGTGTATGGCACGGGCGACATCGAGACCATGCTGCGCAAGGCGGGCAAAGGCTATGTGCTGGGCGTTGCCGCCAATCACGTGTTCCACTCCTGGGGCAAGAAGCAGCTTGTCCGCGGCACCGCCGCCAAGATCGCCCAGAGCCTTCCCACGAGCGCTTGGCGGCGCCTGTCGTCCGGCGAAGGAACCAAGGGTCCGCGCCTGCACGACTGGGCCTATCTCGAACTGGCCGATCTCGATGCTGGCGAATACAACAGCGCCCTCACCGGCGAATGGACGCGAGGGCTGCTGATCCGCCGCAACATTGCCGATGGCGATCTCGCCTTCTTCTCCACCTGGTGCCCCAAGGGCACGCCCATGGAAAAGCTGGTCTCGGTGGAAGGTCATCGCTGGGCCATCGAGGACAGCTTCGAGACCGCCAAGAACGAACTCGGCCTCGATCACAACGAAACCCGCTCCTGGCATGGCTGGCATCGACATGTCTCGCTCGTCATGCTCGCCTTCGCCATGATGGCCGCCATCCGTCATCACGCCAATGCCGTGCCGCTCAAAAAAACACTGCCACGCCTTCCGACAAAACGTCGCTCCTGATCCGCTGGTCGATCCAGGAAATCCGTCGCATCGCCATCAAGCTCGCGCAGCGGCGCATCCAACCCGCCCACGTCATCGCATGGTCGCTCTGGCGACGCGCTCACCAGGCCGAAGCACGCGCGCGCCCATCTCAAACGAAAAACGCAACTGTAATGCTAGTGCGCGAAAATTCCAGCTAGCACCAAACCTTCAAGAGCGATCGTTTGTGTGCTAACAATCTAAGGCTGGGACAACGCTGAGGTTCCAAAGATGCACAATAGCTCAATTACAAGACGAGAGCTGTCCCTGTCGCAAATCAAATCCGAGCATATTGATGGTGGAGCCCGCCCAGGATCGGTTGTGACAAAACGCGTCCCACGGTTTGGATGGCGCGTGCGATCGGCGCGTCCTTGCATAACGATAGATGAGTGCGCGCGCCGTTGTAATATTCCATGTAAGACAACAGAACGGCCCCTGCGGCACCAATAGTTTCTGGTCGGACCGGCGCATGCCCGCGGGGCTCCGGCGTTCCACGAGTATTTCTGCCAGTTTTTGCCCCATCGGAGTTGAGACGCAACATGGCACAGGCCACCAGCCCAGCACGCTACCGGATCGGGATCGACACCGGCGGCACCTTCACCGATATCGTTTCGGTCGATACCGCTTCCGGCGCCATTGCCGTCACCAAGGTGGCCAGCACACCCGCCAATCCGGGGATCGCGCTGGTTTGCGGCGTGCGGGCGATCCTCGATCAGGTCGGCGGAACGTCCGCCAACGTCGTCGGCATCGCCCACGGCACGACAGTCGCTACCAACGCGCTGCTGCAAGGCCAGATCAACTCGCTCGGGCTGATCGTCACCGAGGGATTTCGCCACGTCCTGGAAATCGCACGCCAATCGGTGCCCGAGGGCTACGGCAACTCCTACTTCTGGGTGAAGCCCGACCGCATCGTCCCGCTGCGCTTCGTGCGCGAAGCCGGTGGGCGATTGGACTTCAAAGGTAAGGAGCTGCGGCCGCTCGACGAGGACAGCGTTCGACAGGCGGTGAAATTCTTCCGGGAGCAGAACATCCGCGCCGTCGGCGTGTGCCTGCTGCACTCCTATGCCAACGCCGCGCACGAACGTCGCGTCGCCGAGATCGTTGCCGAGGTATATCCCGAGTGCGCGCTGTCGCTATCCTGCGACGTGCTGCCGGAGTACCGCGAATACGAGCGCGCGGTGACAACCCTGGTCGACGCCTTCGTCAAGCCGCACATGGAGCGCTATCTTCGCCGCGTCCGCGATGAACTCGGCGACCTCAAGGACAAACCGTTCCTGGTCATGCAGTCGAGCGGCGGCGTCGCCAGTGCCGCCGAGGTGGTGCGCAAGCCGATCACCACCGCGCTGTCCGGCCCGGCGGCGGGGGCGCTCGGCAGCGCCGTGATCTCGGAGATGGCGGGCTTTCCGAACATTGTGACGCTCGATGCCGGCGGCACCTCGACCGATCTCTGCCTGATCGAAGGTGGCCGGCCGCACGTCACCAACGGCGGCGCGGTCGGTTCCTTCCCGGTGCGCATCCCGATGATCGACATCGAGACCATCGGCACCGGGGGCGGCTCGATCGCCTGGATCACCCGCGAGGGCCATCTCAAGGTCGGTCCGAAGAGCGCCGGCGCCGAGCCCGGTCCGATGTGCTACCCGAAGGGTGGCGCCGAGCCGACCATCACCGACGCCAACCTGGTGCTCGGCCGCATTCCGGCGGCGCTGATCGGCGGCGGCATCACGCTCGACGTCGAGCGGTCCCACGCCGGGATCGCCACGCTCGCAGCGCGCCTGCCCGGCAACATGAGCGCCGAGCAACTTGCCCACGGCATCGTCGAGATCGCCAACTGGAACCAGGCCAACGCCATCCGCCAGATGACCATCCAGCGCGGCATTGACCCGCGGGGCTTCGCGCTGCTGTCGTTCGGCGGAGCGGGTCCGGCGCAATCGCCCGCGGTGATGGACCTGCTCAACATGCAGGCCTGCATCGTTCCGCCGAATCCCGGCAATCTCTCTGCCTTCGGGCTGCTGGCGGTGGATTGGCGCACTGATCAGATCGTCACCAAGGTCATGCACCAGGACAGCGTCGATCTTGGCGCCATCGCCGGCATCTATTCCAAGCTGGAGGCCGAGGCGGTCGATACGCTCGCCCGCGACGGCATCGAGCGCTCGCGGATACGGCTGATGCGCGAGGCCGACGTTCGCTACGCCGGCCAGTCGATGGAGGTTCGTGTCCCCGCGCCGGGCGGGGCGGTCGATGCGGGCTTTCTTGCGACGCTGATCGACGCCTTCAACGCAGCGCATAAGCGCACCTTCGGCTACAACTACGCCGGCCAGCAGAAGATCGAGGTGGTGAACTTCTGCGTCTCGGGTTTCGGCCTGATCGAGCGCCCGGAGCTGCCCAAGCTCGCTACGCGCTGACGGCGCGACACCGGCGCGCAAGTCGGTCCGCGCGGTTTATTTCGACGGCGCCTTCCGCGACACGCCGGTCTACGACCGCGCCTCGCTGCTGCCCGGTCTCAGGCTCGACGGCCCGGCCGTCGTCGAGGAATTCGGCTCAACCACCGTCGTATTCCCGAACCAGTATCTCGCGGTCGACCCGCACGGCGTGCTGATCGTGCGCTCGAGCCGCCGGCCGGTGGAGGTCAAGCCATGAATCCTGCCGTGGCCGCAACGCGCGAGAAGCATCCGTGGCCGGTGGCGCCGCAGCGCGCCGCGCGCCCGGTCGATCCTATCGTGCTCCAGATCAGTCGAGGGCACGCTCAATTCCATCGAGGCCGAGATCGAATACGCCATCGAGCGCACTGCGCGCAGTCCGATGATCCGCGAGGCGCACGACTATCGCGTCGGCCTGTTCGACCGCTATTGCCGCAAGCTAACCGGCCGCTCCTATTCGGCGATGCCGAACGCCGTGGTGCGCGACTTCCCGCCCGAGACCATGCGGCTGGGCGACGTGTTCCTGATGAACGACACTTATCTCACCGAAGGCAGCATCGGCCACCTGCCCGACCTTTGCAGCACCGTGCCGGTGTTCCACGATGGCGAGGTGGTCGCTTACATCCAGGCGTTCGGCCATCATGACGACATCGGCGGTCGGGTACCTGGCTCGATGCCGGGCACCGCCGTCACCGTGTTCGAGGAAGGCCTCGCGATCCCGCCGGTCAAGCTCTACAGCGAGGGCGTGCGCAACGACGCGGTGTTCGCCATCGTCAAGCGCAACACCCGTATGCCGGAGATGCTGGCCGCCGACCTCGACAGCGAAGTCCAGGCCTGCGTGATGGGCGCGCGCCGTATGGAATCGCTGTTCGAGCGGTTCGGCCGCGAGACCGTGGAGGCCTGTTTCCAGGCCATCCTCGACAAGTGCCGCGACATCTATCGCAACGAGCTGCTGCCGAAGATCGCCGACGGCGAATATGTCTGGGAGGACTACGTCGAGCACGACGGCGTCACCGACCCGAAGCTGCACAAGCTCGTCCTCAAGATGATCAAGAAGGACGGGCGCATCACGCTCGACTTCAACGGCACCGATCCGCAATCGACCGGCCCGATCAACTGGCCGGCCAACTACGCCGGCGGCGCCTTCCTGGTGAAATGGATCGCACCGATCCTGCGCAACCTCGCCGATACACCGGAGCGCGCCGCGGAGATCCACGTCAACGAGGGCGTCTGCGAAATCTTCGATGTGATATTCCCGCCGAAGGGCACGCTGATCACACCGGAATGGCCGGCGGCGACCAACGCGCGGTCGTTCGTGCTCCTGCGCTGCCTCGGATTGCTGGCCGGCGTCGTCGCGCAAGCGGTCGATGGCCGCATGCCGGCAGATCAGGAAACCATCCGCTACACCGGGTTCTTCGGCAACGACGAGAACGGCAAGCCATTCCTCTCCCGCGAGGTCCTGGGCGGCGGCTCCGGCGGCCGTTCCTACGCCGACGGCAACGACGCGATCCACATCGTGCCGGATTCGCGCAACCAGCCGGCCGAGTTCACCGAGACGCGCTTTCCCCTGCTGGTCGAGAAGCTGGCGCTCCGCACCGATTCCGGCGGCGCCGGGCAGACGGCGCGGCGGTCTCGGTTATGAAAAGCATTATCGCGCCCTCGTCGATTGCCGCACCATCGTCACCGCCGACCGCGTGCGGCTCGGCTGCTACGGCCTCAACGGCGGCAAGGCCGGGCAGCCGTTCTGCGTCACCGTCGATGCGTTCGGCCAAGGTCGCGATCTCGGCGGGCTGGTCGACGGCGAGCCGGTGCTGGCCGGACAGATCGTGCGCGTGGTGACGACCGGCGGCGGCGGCTGGGGCGATCCGCTGGAGCGCGAGCCGGAGCAGGTGCAACGCGACGTTATCGAGGGCAAGGTGTCGCCCGAGGCCGCGCGCAACGACTATGGCGTGGTGCTTACCGGCGGCGACCACGCGGTCGACGCGAGCGCCACGGCAAAGCTGCGGCAGTCCATGAGCGGCAAGCGCGACAGATCGTCCGCGATGATCGACCGCGGGCCGGGATATGATGTGATGCTGAGCGGCCAGGCCAAGCCGCGCATGAGAACCGGAGTTTAGGAATGGCGATTGAAGTTGCCAAGGTTGAACTTAAAACCGTCAAGGATGCGTCGGGCCTCGAAGCGTGCATCGCCAAGGGCCAGTTTGCAGCCGATGAGGTTATCGCCGTGATCGGCAAGACCGAGGGCAACGGCGGGGTCAACGACTTCACCCGCATCCTTGCCGACGAAGCATTCCGCCGAGTGCTGCTGAAGAAGGGCAAGCGCAGCGACGCCGACATCGCGAAAATCCCGATGGTGTGGTCCGGCGGATGCGACGGCGTTATCACGCCGCACGCCACTGTGTTCGCCGCCAACGGCAAGACCGGCCCGGCGTCGAAGTCGCGGCTCGCCATCGGCACCGCGATGAGCGTCGAGCTGTTCCCCGAGGACATCGGCCGGCCGGCGATGGTCGAGAAGGTCGCCGACGCGGTGCGTGCCGCCATGAAGGACGCCGGGATCGCCAATCCCAAGGACGTGCACTACGTCCAGACCAAGACCCCGCTGCTCACCATCGATTCCGTGATCGACGCCGAGAAGCGCGGCCATGAGGTCGCCTGCGAGGTTCACGATTCGATGGGCGTGTCGAACGGCACCACCGCGCTCGGCATCGCCGTGGCGCTCGGCGAGATTAAGATGCCGCAGGCCGCGGAGATTTGCAAAAACCTCGATCTGTATTCCTCCGTGGCGTCGTGCTCGTCCGGCGTGGAGCTGACGCAGGCGCAGATCGTACTGCTCGGCAACAAGCCCGGGGCCGGCGGCCGATACCGCATCGGCCACGCGGTGATGCGCGACGCGCTCGACATCGACGGCATCTACGACGCCATCCGCGACGCCGGGCTCGAACTGCCGGAGCGCCCGCGCTCCGGGGACTTGAAGGGCCGCGTGGTCAACTGCTTCATGAAATGCGAGGCCGACAAGCGCGGCACGCTGCGCGGCCGCCGGCAGATCATGCTCGACGATTCCGATGTGCATCACCATCGCCACTCCAAAGCCGCGGTCGGCGGCGTCGCAGCGGCTGCGATCGGCGATCCGGCGGTGTTCGTGTCGGTCGACGCGATGCATCAGGGCCCGCATGGCGGCGGCCCGGTCATCGCTATCATCGATGCGGGCGAGTAAGCAAAAGGCACGAACATTGCTTGAACCAGACGAACCGAATGAACTGAAGCTTCATCGTCGGAAGGGGAGAATCGAAATGAGCAAGCATGCACCAATCATGGCCAGCCTGTTCGCGGGCATTGCCATGGCGCTCGCTGCGCTGCCGGCCGTCTGCGCAGGACAAGGTGAAGGTCGGCGTGTTCCCGGTCAGCTCGTCGCTGCCGTATTTTGTCGCGCTCGAGAAGGGCTACTTCAAGGAGCAGAACATCGAGCCGGAGACTGTCCGCCTGATCGGCGGGCCGCCGAACGTCGCCGCCATGATCGGCAACCAGATCGATGCGGCCGCGGTGCTGGTCACTATCGAAGGCATCAACGCCAATATCAAGAAGCCTGGCGTTGCCATGTACATCTCGATCAACAGCCAGAACAAGAAGTATCAGATGGAGCAGTTCGTGGTCCGCAAGGGCCTCGAAGCGAAAACGCTCGCCGACCTGAAGGGTAAGAAAATCATGTCGGCGCCCGGCCCCGCCAACGTCACGATGGCAAAGGCGGCGCTCGCCGCCGCCGGCCTCAAGGACGGCGATTACACCATCGACCAGCTCGACATGGGCCAGCACGTCAACGCCATGACCGCCGGCACCTTCGACGCCGGCTATACGCTTGAGCCCAACGCCTCGACCATGCGCAAGCTTGGCGTCGCCACCACGCTCGAGGCCGGCGTCATCGCTCATTATGTGCTCGGCGACCCAGATGCCAACGCCTTCGTCGGCGGCGCGGCGCTGACCTCGGACTTCATCAAGAGCCGGCCCGATGTCGCCAAGCGCTTTACCGCGGCCTGGGGCAAGGCGGTCGATCTGATCAACAACAATCCCACCGAGGCGCGCAAGCACCTCTTGAAGAACACTTTCACGCCGGATGATGTCGTCGATACAGTGCCGATGATCCGCTACTTCATGGCCAAGGACCTGACGTCGAAGGACAAGGCCGACTATCAGAAGTTCATCGACTTCTCGGTGAAGACCGGAACGCTCGAGAAGTCGGTCAACGTCGCCGACTATCTTAAGGCTTTCTGATCCATATGGCTGATGGCGCTCTGCTGCTGCGGAAGGGAACGGGAGGCGTGCAGGCCGGCGCGCCTGCCGCCGCCGCGGCCGCGCCCCACGTGACGGTCCGCGGGCTGACCAAGCGGTTCGGCAATGCCTCGATCTACGACGGCTTCGATCTCGACATACCGCGCGGCAAGCTCGTGTCGGTGTTCGGCCCGAACGGCTGCGGCAAGAGCACGCTCATCAACATCATCGCCGGGCTTATTACGCCCGACGCCGGTGAAATCCTGTTCGACGGCAAGCCGTTGCGGGCGATCAAGTTCGGCTACGTGTTCCAGAACTACCGCGAGGCGCTGTTCCCCTGGCTCCGCTCGGTCGACAACATCGAATATCCGCTCAAGCTGAAGAAGATTCCCAAGGCCGAGCGGCGCGCGCGGGTCGAGAAGCTCGTGACCCATCTTGGCGTCAAGATCGACCTCAACCGCTACCCCTACGAGATGTCCGGCGGACAGCAGCAGTTGATCTCCATCATGCGGGCGCTGGTGGTCGAGCCGGAAATCCTGTTCCTCGACGAGCCGTTCTCGGCGCTCGACTACGAGATGACATTGTTCATGCGCGAGCAGCTGCAGCGCATCTTCATCGAGACCGGCACTACCACCGTCCTCGTCTCGCACGACCTCGAGGAGGCGGTGTATCTGGCCGACCGTATCCTGCTGCTATCGCGCGGGCCGGCGCAGATCGCCGACTACGCCCGCTTCGAGGCGCCTCGGCCCCGCACCGACGCGACGCTGTCCGATCCGGGATTTGTCACAATCAAGGCGCACTGCCTCGAAGTGTTCCAGCGCGAGGTCCGCAAGGGATGAAACGCGCTCTCGATCCTTTCCTGCCGATACTCGGCGTGATCGGGCTGATCGCGCTATGGTATGTCGCGGTCTGGAGGCAGATCGTCGATCCCGTGCTGCTGCCGTCGCCGACCGACACGTTCCGCGCCATGTACAAGGGCATGGCCGGCGGCCGGCTCGGCTATGACTTCATGATGACGGTCGAGCGCACCACCCTGTCCACCTTGATCGCCGCGGCGATCGCCATTCCGCTCGGCGTCTTCCTCGGCGCCTCGGAGCGGCTCTACCGGTCGCTTGAGTTCGTGATCGATTTCTTCCGCTCGACGCCGGCGTCGGCGATGTTCCCGCTGTTCCTGGTGCTGTTCGGGGTCGGTAACGAGACCAAGATCTCGGTAGCGGCGTTCGGTGCGGCCCTCGTCATCCTGTTCAACGTTTCCTACGGCGTCATGAACGCGCGCAAAACGCGGCTTCTGGCCGCGAAGGTGATGGGCGCATCGCGGCTCCGCGTGCTGACCGACGTCATGCTGCTGGAATCGCTGCCTCAAACCTTCGTCGGACTGCGCAACGGCGTGTCGCTCGCGCTGGTCATTGTCGTGGTCGCTGAGATGTTCATCGGGTCCACCGACGGCCTCGGCCAGCGGGTGTTCGAGGCCCAGCAGCTCTTCAACATGCCCGACATGTATGCGGCGATTTTCGCTGCCGGCGCGCTCGGCTACGGCCTGAACCTGCTGTTTCAGTTGATCGAGCGCACCTTCGTGCACTGGTCGGGCAAGTAGCATGGCGGATCGATCGCTGACGCGGAAGACCGCCCGCGAGCTGGCATCGCTGATCCGCAACCGCGCCGTTAGTCCGGTCGAGGTTCTGGACGCGCATCTGGTGGAAATCGAGCGCTTGAACCCGAAACTGAACGCTATCGTCACGCTTGCCGCGGACCAGGCGCGCGTGGCCGCACGCACGGCGGAGGAGGCGGTGACGCGCGGCGCCACCCTCGGGCCGCTGCACGGCTTGCCGGTCGGCATTAAGGATGTGACGGTGACGGCGGGCATCCGCACCACCTTCGGCTCGCCGCTTTTCAAGGACAACGTTCCCGACGAGGACGCCGAGGTCGTGCGCCGCCTGAAATCCGCCGGCGCCATCGTTCTCGCCAAGACCAACACGCCGGAATTCGCAACCGGCGCGAACACCGTCAACGAGGTGTTCGGCGCAACCCGCAATCCCTGGAATCCGGAACTCAGCCCGGCCGGCTCCTCCGGCGGTTCGGCCGTGGCGGTTGCAACCGGCATGCTGCCGATCGCGCAAGGCACCGACTTCGGCTGCTCGATCCGAATCCCGGCGGCGTTCTGCGGCATCGTCGGTATCCGCCCGACTCCCGGACTCACGCCGAACCACCCGATGCCGCTCGCCTGGGATCCGGGCCAAGTCCACGGTCCGCTGGCCCGCACCGCGGAAGACGCCGCCATGGTGCTAGACGCCATGGTGGGATTCAGCAGGCTTTCGCCGATCTCGGTTGCGCCGCCGTGGCCCAGCGCGCTCACCGCCGTGGAACGGGCTTCCGACGCCAAAGGACTGCGGATCGCCTACGCCTCCGACATCGCCGGCATCGGCGTCGATGCCGAGATCGATACCATCTGCCGGCGCGCGGCCGAAGGCCTGCGCGGTGCCGGCGCGGCGGTCGAGCCGGTCGCGTTCGACGTCTCCGATGGCCGCGACCCGTACCAGACCTGGCGCGGCGCGTGGATGGTCGGCCAGCAGTTCGCCCGCATGTCCCTGCTGGAGCAGTTCGGCGACAACCTCAAGGGCAACATCAAGGCGGGCCTCAAGGTCACCGCGCTCGACTTGGCCAAGGCCGACCAGGCCCGCGCGCGGGTGTTCCATCGCTTCCGCGAGTTGTTCGATTGCTACGACGTCCTGCTGACTCCCGCCGCCCCTGTCCATCCCTACCCCGTGACCATGAATTTTCCGAGAGAGATCAACGGGCGCGAGTTCCAGAATTACGTCGACTGGATCGCGCCTGCGTTCCTCGTCACCCTTGTAAGCCTGCCTGCCGGAAGCGTGCCCGCCGGCATGACCGGTGACGGCCTGCCGGTCGGGCTTCAGATCGTCGCGCCCCGGTTCGGGGAGCCAAAAATCCTGTCGATCGCAAAGCTGGTCCAAGGGCTCAACCCGATCGGGTTTCCGCCGATCTGACGTCGATATTCGGTCCGGCTGTCCATCCCGGCGGGAACGTCGGCAGCGGTCCCGGCTGCCATGCTCGCCGACGAACGCGCCCTCCGCAAAACGTGTCCTCATCGCAGGGGTAGAGAATGACAAGCCAAGCGCCGCCGTCCAGTCCAGCAAAATGCTCCATGCTGCGCTTCTCCTTCTGATGCTTGAGGCCGCACCCACGGACCTCGTTTCACCATCAGCTTGAACCGCAGCACCCAATCGTCACAAGCCGCCGGCCGATTACCCCATCTTTGTGACCGTCTGCGTGTCCTTGAGCTCCGGTCGTGGATCTCACATGCTGCGCAGCGATTGAGTTACCGTGGCATACGCGACCTCGCGCCCATTCTTGAAGACATGAGGCCGCAAAGGCTGCAAGCGGAGCGCCTCATGCACCGATGGAGCTCCAACGATGACCAGATCAGCTCGGCAGCCGGGCGCGACCCCGTAGTCGCGGACGCGCGCAGCTCTCGCGCTGCTGACTGTAATCATGTCCATGACCTGTTCGAGTTCTTTTGGCAGGGTCAATTGTGCGACATGCGCGATCATAGAGGCACATTCCAACGGATCCGGTTTGCCAAATGGATAATACGGATCGTTCACGTCGTCCTGGGAAGAGACCACATTTACACCACGCGCCAGAAGCTCCTTGACGCGCGCGATCCCTCGCCGCTTCGGCTCGTGATCGAGGCGGGCGGAACAGACCAGATTGATGTGCGCATTCACCGATATCGTGATTTCGGCTGTGGCAACCATATCGATGATCTTGTGGGCGTAGACGTCATTGTACCCCGCCATGGCACCGCAATGGCTTGCCGTAACCCGTCCTTGGAAGCCCTCTCGTATCGTTTTAAGCGCCAAAGCTTCGAGACTGCGAGAATTCGTGTCGTCAGTGTCATCGACAAGCATATGAATATCGCGATCGTATCGTTTTGCGATGTCGAAGCAGCTATCGATGTGCTGGCGCGCTTCTTCATCCGTGTACTCGTACCAGGGTAAGCCACCGACGATATCGCAACCTTCCTTGATCGCTTCTTCCAGCAACTCAGCGGCGCCAGGATCGCGTACAATTCCCTCCTGTGGAAACGCCACGACCTGCAGGTCGCAATACGGCCGCATCCGTTCGCGAGCGAGCATCAGCCCACGCGTTGCGCGAAGTCCGCCGATCGTGCCGACGTCGGCGAAAAGCCGGAAGAATGTCGTTCCATTCTTCACGCCTGCTTCAATGGCGCGGATTGCACGCGCAGCGACCTCTTCGGGGTCGTACTTGCGCTTAAAGTCGTTGGTGATATCTATTGCCTCAGGCAGCGTTCCGGAAACGTTTGGTCGCATCACCTCCCCAAGCAGACACTTGTCTGCATGGAAGTGCATATTGAACAAGCCCGGCAGCACGAGGCTGCCCTTTGCGTCGATTTCGGGCGAACCCGTATCTCCGAGTTGGGGTTCAATTGCCTTGATAACCTCCCCTTCAATGAAAATATCAACCGTTCGTTGTTCGGTTCGGATACGCGCGTTGCGGATAACCAAGCTCATAACTACTCCGAATTCACGCCGGGTTCAGTGCGTATTGAAGACCGCCTGATAGGCGGCGACGGCGTTGCGGATGGCGTCCAACTCCGCGCTTGTTGGCTTGTCGGGATCTTTCGCCGCAGGCAAGCTGCCGAACTTCAGCAGGCAGGCCATCAGCAGGAAACGAGCCTTGTTTGCCGTGAGATTGGTGGCTCCGATTTGGAAGTCTGTCGGGTCGGCAAAGCCCATGGGCGCGCCGCGGCCCGCCATGGCGACTGGGATGCCACTGAACACCGCCTTGAGCATCAGCTTGCTGCGCGTGTGCGATGGCGTCCGACCGTACGGCACCAGGCCCTGAACGACGAAACCAGTGAGCAGGCCAAGACTGAGCTTGTGCTCGATCGAGGCGATCAGGTCCACCTCAGGCGCTGTGTCGTATCCGTAATCCATCCCGGAGTAGCTGCCGTCTGCCAAAATGGTAACGACGGGAATGGCGTCCGGAAGGAGCTTGCCATTGCCGTCCATGACCGCGACATCGACCATTTCTAGCCCGCGTGGGCTCTTCTTTGCAGCCTTCACGGCGGTCGGCAGGGTGGTGATTTTAAGGTCCGACCGATAAGTGTGCTTGAAGACCGGTAGATAGGTGAGCGCAATCCGGCCGGTGTGGCTGATGTTGCCCACGATGCCGCCGTGGCCTCCTGCCGCCACATAGCCGCCCGGGCGTGCATCGACCTTGGCGACCTCGCGGGCGGCAAACAACTGCTGCTCCTGGATCACGACGACGCCGCAACGGTTGCGGCCTTGCTCATCCGCCCAAACACGCGACCGAATGAAGCGTGCGGAGTCCACGATGTTCGCCGGCCCGTCTGCGCTGATCTGACCTTGCGGACGCTGCGCCGCGTTGCCGCAGATCGGCAAGGTCGTATCAATCAGGAGGTTGAACCAATAGGCGCTCTCCTCAACCTGTGGGCTGCCCTGGGTCCAGATCACGCCATCGTAGTTACCGCTGGATGCCAGCGCCTGCATGTCGTTGGTCGCCTTCGCGAGTGATGACCGTGGCGGCCCCACAGCGAGGTGATACGGCTTATAGCCGAAGAAATGTGTGCCACGGACTTCAGGAGGGATGTTCCCTTCGCCCTTGTCGCTTCGCAGATGCGCTGGCAGGCCCTTGGTGAAGCCACCCGGCGGCACGCCGCGGTAGAAATCAATCGTTGCAATGGAAGACAGCAGACTTGCAGTGCCTTCGACGCCGATCGACATGCGATCGATTTCTTCGAAGCTGCGCGAGCCGTCAGGAAAGAAGCCCTGGCGACCGTTGAGGGCGCCTGGGGAGGTGCATTCCTCCTCCCACGCCGTTCCGTCGGCCTGAGTCGCCATATAAGGAAGTGGATACAAACCATCCTCCGGCTTCAACTCGATCTCATAGACCGGCTTGTCGCTGGCCTTCTGGCGTTGCTTTCGAAAAACGCCATCATCGCCCATGTATCCGTCTGGAGGCCCATAGAGTTCAGCCACATCGGATTCCAACGGATGGGCGGAAAACTGCTCGACGTAAATCTTTGCCGGCGCGGCAAGCCGCTGGGGACGCAGCGCGTCGTAACGTAGCGTCGCGCCATCCACATCCTTGAGTAATGGCAAGCCATGCTTGACGCGCGCCTTGTTTGAAGTGACGAGCGGTGGCGTGTTTTGGATGGTTGCCGTCGGTCCCGCCAAGTGGGCAATCCGCGCTTTCACGCCCTGGTTCATCGCCTCCAATCCCACTTTCCCGATTGGACGCTATTCGTGAGCTTCCAATGATACTCCATTCGTAATCTCATTCGGACACCTCGTCGGCTCGAGCACTTGGAGGGTGAGGAAAGCTTAGTTCATGACGAGCGTTCAAGCAGTCGGGCAGGTTAGCCTTGCCTGCGCGTGACGACCTCTACTGCAAAGATCGCGCGTCGCGTACCAGGCGGTCAATAATAAGTAAGTTGGCGAACCGACCCAAGCCATCGAATTTTGGACTGGCTCAAAACTGCGATATGCCGGTCCTGACCGCTAAAGTTTGAACGGATTTCGTTCATCGCGAAACACTCCAGCGGAACATAGGCTCCCTTCATCCGCTGATGATCCCGAAGATGGGGTAATCGGCCGGCAGCTTGTGGATAGCTGAAGGATTTTGGGTGCTGCGCTTCAGGCTGATGGTGAAACGAGGTCCGTGGTGACGGCCTCAAGCATCAGAAGGAGAAGCGCAGCATGGACCATTTTGCTGGACTGGACGTTTCGGTCAAGGAGACCAGCGTCTGCATCGTGGATGACACGGGCAAGATCGTTCGCGAAGTGAAGGTGGCGAGCGAGCCTGACGCTTTGCTGGCGGTACTGAAGAACCCCGCCTACCACTTCAAGCGAATTGGATTGGAAGCTGGACCACTATCGCAATGGCTGTTCAGCACGCTCGCCGAAGCGGGTTTGCCGGTGATCTGTGTCGAGACGCGACACATGAGGGCGGTGTTGAAGGCGCAGATCAACAAGACCGACCGCAACGATGCGCGTGGCATGGCGCAGATGATGCGAGTTGGGCTTTACCGCCCGGTGCATGTGAAGACGTTACGCAGCCAGAAACTGCGGATGCTGCTGACCCATCGCAAGCTGTTGCAGTCGAAGGCCATCGCCATCGAGAATGATCTACGCGGCACCTTGCGCAACTTTGGCCTTAAGGTCGGCATGGTCGGGAAGGTGAAGTTCGAGACGCGCATCAGGGAGCTTGTCGAGAACCTCCCCGACCTGGCGGTGCTGGTCGAACCGCTGCTCATTGTCCGACGGACACTTCGCGAGCAGTTCTGCATCCTGCATCGCCGCCTGCTGGCGATCGTCCGGGATGATGAGGTGTGCCGGCGCTTGATGACGACCCCGGTGTCGGCCCCGTGGTATCGCTGACCTATCGCGCCACCGTCGACGTTCCGGCTCGCTTCCGCAAGTCCAAGTCAGTCGGTGCAGTTTTTGGGCTGACGTGCGCCAAGTATCAATCGGGCGAGGTCGATTGGAACGGCAGAATATCGCGCTGTGGAGACGAGATGATGCGGGTCATGCTCTACGAGGCAGCTCAGAGCATGATGCGTTCGAAGAAGTGGTCCTGGCTCAAGGCTTGGGCGATGCAGATCGCCAAGCGTTGCGGGATGAAAAAGGCGATCGTCGCGCTGGCGCGCCGGTTGGCCGTGATCATGCACCGCATCTGGGTGGACGGCACCGAGTTCCGCTGGACCCGGGAGCACGCCGCGGCAGCAGCATGACAACCGTGCAAGATCAGATCCGATAGGAGGAAACTCGAGCTCCACCCTGCGGTGGAAAGATGTCCCTCGCGGGACGATGGATGAGGTGAGTCCGCATGTCCGCTCGGACCTGCCGTCAACCTGACGGCAAGGCCGCCCCAGAGATTGTTCCGCCTCGTCCTCGAATCCCATGGTGGAAGGGCCCTGGTGCCGATTCCGTAGAGAAGCGAGAGTCCGTGAGCGACATCGACACTGCAGTGGTGGATAGCCTGAAAGTGCTTGACCTAAACCGGCCGATTAGAGAAGCGGACATAGGTTTAATCCGGACATCACCGGCGAAGAGACCTTGGACGTGCTATCGTCAAACCTCTGCCGCGGCACCGGGCTAACAGAACATCATCAAGGCGGTGCGCGCCGCCGCGGCGGAGGATCGCGCCGCCGCACGCCGATTTTGCCGGAAGAGAAGGAGAGTACGATGAGCCAAACTCGGAGGACCTTCGTAGCAGGCGCCGCCGCTTTTTCGTTCGCCGCGGGCCGGGCACCGGCCTTCGCGCAGCAGAAGCTCACGCCGATACGCATCGTGGTGACTCCTGTCACCAATTACACGGGGCTCCTTGTAGGCCGCGACAAGGGCTGGTTCGAGGAGCGGGGGCTCAACGTGTCCTGGTCGCCAGTGGCGCAAACGGCGATTGCTGTCGAAGCGGTCTATGGCGGTAGCGTGGAGTTTGCTGGCGGCGGCGTGCTGGAGCCGATGGTTGCGCGCGGCAACGGCCTCGACATGATGCTGGTCGTGCCGAGTGCGCGCATCCGGCCGCAAGCGCCGGACAATTCGGCAATCGTGGTGAAAAACACCAGCGCGATCCAGAAGCCTGCTGATCTTGCGGGAAAGCGCGCCTCAGTCGGACTTCTCAACAGCGTCAACCACATCCATTTCATTGAATGGATGCGGCGCAACGGCGGCGATGCGAAGACCGTTCAGCTCACCGAGATTCCATTCCCGCAGATGGCCGATGCGCTGACGCAGGACCGGCTCGATGCGGTGTGGGCCGTGGAGCCGTTTTTCACGATCCTGAAGAAGTCCGGGAACGTCCGCGTGATCGGCTATCCGTACCAGGAAAACATCCCGAACATGGACATCACCGTGATGTTCGCCAGGGAGACCTGGCTCAAGGCCAACGGCGATGTGGCAAAGCGTTTCCGCGACGTCTTCACGAGAGCGCAGAAATTCATGGCTGAAGCGCCGAAGACGGATCGCGACGCGTTTGTCTCGAAATTCACCAGCGTTCGGCCCGAGCTCGTCGCCGAGATGAGCCTGCCGATCTTCGTCAGCGACTTCAACGTGCCGAGCCTCAAGACCAACATGGAACTCGCTGTCGGCCAGAAGTTGATGAAGGCGATCGATGTTGATTCCATGATCTGGAAGGGCTAGGCGGGTTTCTTTCGATGAGCCGTGAAATCCTCGATCGGATCTGGTTTGCGAGCGGCATCCGCATGATTGGCGACGGCGTGCCAGCCGGCGACGTGATGGCGGCGCAGGCCGGCCTCACCCATTGGGATCAATGGTTTCCCTACTGGACCGCGCGCGGCGAGGCCTATGAGAACCTCGCGCGCGCGGCGCTGGCGCAGGGTCGCCAGCAAAGCGCGGGCGAATTGTTCTGGCACGCCTGCCTGTCGCACCATTACGCGCAATTTCTCTGGTTCCAAGATCCGGTGCGGCGCGACCAAGGCCAGAACCGCAAGGTCGCGCTCTATCGGGAGGCGGCCCCATTGTTCGTGGCGCCGGCCGCGCGGTTCGACATCGCGTTCGACGGCTTGACCATCCCGGGCTATCTGCGGCGGCCTCCGGGTGTGTCGGGCGGGGTACCGGTGGTGCTGTTGTTGGGCGGACTGGAGAGCACCAAGGAGGAGAGCTACCGTTTCGAGAACCTCTGTCTCGCGCGCGGACTTGCCACCTGTGCGTTCGACGGGCCCGGCCAGGGCGAGATGTATTTCCAGGCCAAGATACGGCCCGACTTCCATCGTTTCGCATCGGCGGTGCTGGATTGGCTGGTGAAGCAGCCACAAATCGACGCCGCGCGCATCGGCGTGATCGGTCGCAGCCTCGGCGGCTTTTACGCCATCCATTGCGCCGCGCACGATCCGCGCTTTAAGGCCTGCGTGTGCTGGGGTGTGCTGTTCGACCTGTCCTATTACGATGAAATGCACGATCCGGCACGGCGGGGCTTCGCCTTCGTAGCGGGCTACGACAACTCGGACAAGGCCGCGCCCTATCTCAAACGCACGCTCGACCTGTCAGGCCAGGCCGAGCGGGTGCGCTGTCCGGTCTATGCGCTGCACGGGGCGCTGGACGAGTTGATCCCGCCCCAGCAGGTCGAGCGGCTGCGGAAGGCGATGGCGCAGCACCCGAATGTCACGTTCGATATCCCGGCGGACGGCAATCATTGTTGTCATAACATCTACGCGGTAGTGCGGCCCCGCATGGCGGATTGGCTGGCGGAGCGGTTGGGCGGAAGGACTTGATGTTTCGATAGCGGCCGCGCCGGCGGTGCAACCCTCTCCCCTGAGGCGGACGGTAACCGTCTTCGTTGCGGCGTAGCGGGTCAAAACATTTACGACACCGCCCGCAGTTTGGTCTCTGCTGCCGGCCAGCAGGCCATGATCTCCTCGCTGGTTACCACCTGACCGAAGAACTGGGAGATGTTGAACAGCGTAGCGTCGTGCTGCGCTTGCGAATAGGTCGCGCAGCAGTCGCTGGTGAACAGCACGTAGTAGTCCTTCATGAACGCCTGCCGGGCCGTCGTTTCGCAGCACACGTTGGTGGCGACGCCCGTGATGATGACGCTCTTGATGCGGTTCGAGCGCAGCACCAGGTCGAGATCGGTGTTTTCGAAGGCGCCGTAGCGGTGCTTGGTGACGATGACCTCGTCGGGCAGCGGACGCACCGCGAAGAAATCTTGATTCCACTGACCCGGCTCGCACACCGGATATTCGATATAGGCGCCATTGCGGGCGCGCTTGCATTGTTCCAGCCACACCTCGGAGAGATAGTGGTTTGGCCCGGTGTTGTAGGCGCACTGGATCCAGACCAGCTTGGTCTTGGCCTGGCGCGCGGCGTGAATGAGCTTCTCCAGTCGCGGTAGCATCGGCTTGACCAGCGCCAGGTCGCGGCCTTCGCGGTGCATTGCGCCGCCTTCGGCGCAGAAGTCGTTGAGCACGTCGACCAGGATCAGCGCGGTGTGCGCCGGCTCGGCCTTCTGCTTGAGCGTTGTCAGCATGGGCGATCTCCTCTCACGGCTTCCACAGCATGGCGTTGATGTCGAACGGCTTGGTGAGCTTCTGGCGCACTAGGATGTCGAGGTTAGCCTGCAGCGTGGGGACGTTGAACTCGGTGACGTAGAGCGGCAGGTTGATGTCCTTTATAACTTCGAGCTTGATGCCGGTGTATTTGGAAACCCACTCGTCGCGCTCGTCCTTGCTCATGGCGGCGAACTCCTTGGTGGCGCGCTCAAGCGCGGAGCGCAGCCGCCGCGCAACGTCCGGGTTGGTCTTGGCCCAGCTCTCCTTCACCTGAAAGGCGGCGATGTCCATGTTGGGGACGTTGCCCGCGTAGGGATAGGCGATCACCCGGGCCTTGCTGCTCTTGAGCAGGAAGGTCAGGAACGGCTCGACGGCCCACACCGCGTCGAGCCGGTTCTGCAGCAGCGCATCGGGCATCTGTGGGAACGGCAGCTCGAAGTACTGCACGGCTGAAATATCGACGCCGGCGCGACCGAGCCATTCCTTCAGATGCACGTGGTTTGGGCCATTGATCAGGCCGGCGGAGATACGCTTGCCGACCAGGTCCTTCGGTCCCTGGATCGGGTCGTCGGTCCGCACCGCAATACCGGAGTTGTCCGGTGGGGTCGGGCGGATGCGGGTGTTGTTGAGGAGATAGACGATATCGAGGCCATTGCCGCGTGCGATCAGCGGCTCGATCACCGAGTTGCCGGCGATCTCGGCGCTGCCGCCGTACACCGCCTCAACCCCGAGCGCGCCCTGGGGGACAAAGTTCCAGGTGACGTCGAGATTGTACTCCTTGAAGACGCCCTTCTCGCGCGCGGAGAGCAGCACGGCGAAATTGGCAATCGGCTGCGCGACGGCGCGGATCTTGGTGGCCTGCTGCGCCGGCGCCGGCAGGGCCGCGAAAGCGAGCGCTGCGGCAGCAAGGCCGCATTTCAGGATCGTGGACCGTATCGACATCGTCGGACTCCCCCGTTGTGGCTTTCAGGTCCGGCCACTGCTCTCAGTATGCCACCGGATCACGCGGCCTTCTATGAGCAAGAACAGCCGGTTGAGCAGGTAACCGAGCAGAGCCAGAGTGAAGATGCCGGCATACATGTCCGGCACCTTGAAGGTGCGTTGCGCCAGCAGCACGAAATAGCCCAGCCCGTCGTTCGACACGATCATCTCGCCCAGAATCGCGAGGATCAGCGAGATGGCGAGGCTGATGCGCATGCCTGTGAGGATCTGCGGGCTCGCGGCCGGCAGCACCAGCTCGCGGAAGGTCTGCAGCGTGGTGAGGCCGAGCGTGCGCGCGGTGTCGAACTGCACCCGATCAATCGAGCGCACGCCACTGTAGGTGTTGAGCAGGATCGGGAACAGCGAGGCCACAAAAATCAGCGTGACCTTCATCTCGTGGCCGATGCCGACGAACAGGACCAGGATGGGCAGGTAGGCCGGGCCCGGAATGGGACGCAGGACTTCGACCAGCGGCTCGAACAGATTGTAAAGCACGCGGTAATATCCCATCGCGAGCCCGAGCATGATGCCTATCACAGCCGCTAGCCCATACCCCAGCATCTGCCGCCACAGCGTCGCGATCAGGTGTCCGGGGATCGTGCCGTCGCCAACGTTCTCGATCCAGGCATCGAAGATGCGCGTCACGGTCGGCCAGGTCGGCGAGATGAACCAATAAGTCGCCGAGATCTGCCAGATCAGAAGCAGCAGCATGAGCAGCATCACACCCGAGGCGCGCGAGTCCCGGAACACGCTCCACGCCTTCATGGGGGGTCAGCTCGGCCGGCCATGACCTGCGTGACCATGTTGCGGTAGAGGTGCTCGCGCAGCCGAAGGTACTCGGACTCGCTGCAGAGTCTCGATCTGGCGGCGCGGATAGGTGAGCGGCACCGAGACGTCCTCAGCGATCGTGCCCGGCGACGCGCTCAGAAGGATCACACGCTGCGCGACGTAGAGCGCCTCGTCGAGATCGTGGGTGACGAACAGGATTGTGAGGCCCAGGTCAGCCCAGAGTTTCAGCAGCAGGTCCTGAAGCTCGACGCGCATCATGGCGTCGAGCGCGCTGAACGGCTCGTCCATCAGCAGGATTTTCGGTCGCCGTGCCAATGCGCGTGCGATGGCGACACGCTGCTGCATGCCGCCGGAAAGCTGGTACGGGAAATAGTGCGGGTAGCGGCCGAGCCCGACCAGGTCGAGCTGTTCGAGGCAAAGCTGCTCCTGTTCCTTGCGCGACGCCCCGTTTTGGTACTTCACGCCGAGCCGCACATTGTCGAGCACGGTTTTCCACGGGAAGATCGACTTGGTGTATTGCTGGAACACGAACATCATCTCGGGACGAGGGCGCTCGATCCGATCGCCGTTGAGGCGGACGGTGCCGGCAGTCGGCTCAGACAGACCGGCCATGATGTGCAGCAATGTCGATTTGCCGCAGCCCGACGGACCGATCAGGGCGACGAACTCGCCCTGGCCGACGGAAAAGCTGATGTTCTGGAACGCCGTGCGCCCATGCGAGATGAAGCGCTTTTCCAGGCCATCGATCAGCAGCGTATCTGTCATCGGCGATTGTCGAGCCTGCGTTTTTTGGTCGGAAAAGCCATCGCTTTCAGGTCTTCTCAAATCCTATGCCATTGGAAATGTGCTGGCCAATCGCGGATCGCCGCCCGATGGGCATGGCACTGCGGGCGACGCGTCCCAGCTCGATGGCGCGCCGCCGCCCAAGTATGCCAGATGAAGGACGGCCAGCCGGTCGGCAAGGTCCGTATGTTCCGTTCGAATCCCTCTCCCGGATACTTGCAAACCATCGCTTATCCTGCCAGCTAATCGCCTTTGCCTAACAGCCCAGCGGCGTCAATCGTCGGCCGCGTACAGGTGGGCGCATGTCAGCCGATGACGGGCGGGCTGCTTGTGGCTTCGTTGCTGGCGCCTATTCTAACCTGTACAGCGATGCCACATCGCGGGACCAGGCGGCACTGTTGTTCGAAAAGGCCGCCAAGATGGTGCGAATCCAGCTCCCCAGACCGACCATCGGTATCTGCTCGCCGGTCGAGGGGATCGGTTTGACGTACGGTGAGTTGGTCTGGGCCCAAGCGCCGAGCGGGCCGAACCCACCCGCGACCGTTGTCGCCAAAACACCTTGCAGGGTGCTTCTTCGGTTTGGCATCTGCGCTCCATCGTGACCGCAGTGAGTTGGCAGATGGTCCAATCAGCCGCAACGAGCTCACGCCCGATATATAGAATCTGTCGAATCAAATGAGGCTGGCAGAGTGGATTGTGCGGCAGGTTGAGAGGCGGACATCTTGCTGAGGGCTTTCAAGCATGCTGATCGGACCCGTGAGGATTGCGACTAGACGAGTGCTAACTTCTCTTCTGGACGCGAGCTTCCACCGCACCCACACTAGTGGAGGCGACGCATCTTTCGGGTTGCCTTTCCGAAAATTTATGTCCGGACGTATCGGTGATGCAGTCCAGTCGGGACGGGTATGACAGCGACATCTCCGATCCGCTGAACGGCTCGCTCTAACAGCGAATCCTTTTGCAAAGCCAGTTGCTTGCGCGTCTGATTGTAGTAGACGACATGAGCAGAAGGACCGCCGCAGGTGAGCCTCGCCAAAGATCACCACATGATCAGGCACTCGCAGCGTAGCGTGCCGATCAATCGTTCTGCGACACCATTCTGCCATGGCGATCCAGGAGCGATCGCCCGGTCGCGGATCCCCATCGCTTTGACTCGAGCCACTGGCGACATGTCCGTAAGCCCGGTCATTGGCGCGAATGCGGCTGATCAACCGGATCGCCAGCAGCGAATGCCCGCCCGTTGTGATTCCGTCGCCAGATCAATACGGACGACGTTTTCAACACACACAGGTCCGTAACGTCAGCGTTGAGTCATCAGCGTCGAATTAGGCTCGTTTGCAACAGGTCCTTCTTCGTCGCCTACGTCGGCACGTGTCGCTTCAGAAAATTGCGCGCGCGGTTGATGGTGCGGGCTTTCAACTCCGGCGGATCCTTCCAGGGAAACACCGTGATCTCGGCATTCGGGCAGAGCGAGGCGATGTCGATCGAGGTTTGCAGCGGATGCGCCACGACATCGTCGGGCAGCACCAGCATCGGCGTCTGGCAGGACTTCGCGAAATCGCGCGACACGCTGTACACAAAGTCGGGCCGCAGGCGGTAGAGGTTGTGCAGATACTTCTCGATGCTCTCCATCGAAACGTCGGGCCGGCGCGTTTGCAACTCCTTGGCCCAGACATCACGGCCGGCGTCGTACATGTAGTCCGGCTGCTCCGGCCGGTGCCCGACCGGCTGGCTCAGCAGCGCAGCGACGATGCGTTGTGGCGCGTGCTCCATCAGCTTCATCGCGAACGGGCCCATCAGTCCAAGCTGATCGTCGGCGAATGCGCCCCATGGATCGTCGACCGGGACCGGGCCGGTAGACTCGCCGTTGCTGGCGTTGCGCTGGTCCATGGTGATCACGCGGAAGTCGTTCTTGAACTCCTCCGGGATATTGATCACCGCACGCGACCAGACACCGATGCCCGAATTGAGCCCGCCGCCGGGGGTCGCCAGCAGCGGGAAGCCGGAGCCGATCTCGGCGTAGCGGATGCGGACATTGCCCCTCTCATAGAATCCGACCTTGGCGCCCGCTGGCAATCCCTGTACCGCTCCTGATTGCGGCGCCTGGGCGAACACCTGCGGCGCCGCTGTCGCCACTGCAACGACGGTGCCGGTCGTCAGAATGGCGCGTCGGTTCTTATCGATCATCGGCTGTCCCTGTCGCAAATCAAATCCGAGCATATTGATGGTGGAGCCCGCCCAGGATCGGTTGTGACAAAACGCGTCCCACGGTTTGGACGGCGCGTGCGATCGGCGCGTCCTTGCATAACGATAGATGAGTGCGCGCGCCGTTGTAATATTCCATGTAAGACAACAGAACGTGCCGCAGGTGTCGCTCCCCGACCACCACGATGTGGTCGAGGCATTCCCTGCGGATCGAGCCGATCAACCGCTCCGCATGCCCATTCTGCCAAGGCGACCGCGGAGAGATGGGCTGATCACGGATGCCCAGAGATCGCACGCGACGGACGAACACCTCGCCGTAGCAGGCATCCCGATCACGGATCAGATGGTCAGGTGTTGGCTCCCAGCCACAGGCTTCCGTGAGTTGATTGGCCAGCCACTCTGCAGTCGGATGCGCGGGTCACGCCGAGCCATAGGATCCGCCGCCGTCGGTGCCTCATGATCAGCAGCCCATAGAGCAGTCGGAACGAGATGGTTGGCACCACGAACAGGTCCATCGCAACGACGCCACCCGCATGATTGCGAAGAAAGGTCTTCCAACCTTGCGATGGAGGTCCCCTCCTCCGCACCATGTACTTGGCCACGCTGGTTTGCCCAACGTCGATTCCAAGCTTGAGCAATTCGCCATGGATCCGCGGTGCTCCCCACAGCGGATTGGCAAGAACTCATTGCGCGGATCAGCTCTCGAACCTCCGCCGAAACCGCCGGACGACCCGGCCGGCGCCTCGATTTCCAGCGCCAGTACGATCGGAAACCGGCCCGGTGCCAACGCAGGACCGTTTCCGGACAAACGACGGCCAAAGCATCACGCGCGTTGGGAAGCAGCCAACAGACCGATCCCAGCACCAGCCTGTCAATGGCCTGCATAGGCGGTCGTGTTGGCCTGCCTCTGCGCAGCACGACGATCTGTTGGCGCAGCACCAGAACCTCAGCTTCCAGTGCCGCTCTCGATCGGAACAGATCGATCACCAATGCCCAAATCAGCCTAACGAGGTCCGGCATCGGCGCAGCGTCGCCCAATTCTCAGCGATATGCCAACCGGATTTAATTTGCGACAGGCACAGGTGAAGACCGGGACTTCCCTGAGCCTGACTGGGGAACCTTGGGGTGAACCGACGCCAAGCCCATCCGAGCAAACCCAACGAAAAAAACAGCAACTCTTGCCAGCCGTAGTACCAGGGTATCGGCGCGGGGGGGGGCGGGCCCTATTCGCTTGACCGCAAGCTCGGGCGCGAGCTTTAGCAGCGCTTGTGTCCGCAGCTACTTCGGTGAGCTAGGTGACGTGCTGATATAGGCTCCCTGCGGCTTGCCGATATAACCTTCGAATTTGTGGCGCAATTCCTTGGTGCGGGTCGCGTCCGAGATGAAGGCGATATAGCCGTCGGCGGTTCGGTAGTTCGACAGCGGCTGGAGACCGGCTGGAGGAATGACGTCAGGTCGCACCGCTATCGCGCCGGAAGCGGCGGTCCGCTGCTGTTGCTCCCTGGAAATTGCAAAGGCCAGGAACAGCCTGGCTGCATTGGGATGCGGCGCCTTGGCGAAAATGCCGGTCGTGATTGGATAGATCGGCATCGGAAGATCATCCGGGGCGACGAAGCGAACCTTGTTGAACTGTGTGATCTGGTCGAATGTCACGGGTCGCTCGCCAGTCGCAGTTTCCTGCGCGACAAGGACGTGGCTGCGTACGAATTTCATGTCCTGTGTGAGCAGTTTCTCGAACATTCCCCAGCCGCATTTTTCCACGATCAGCGTGTTGCTGTAGAGCGTAAGGTCATCGTCGTGTGGATAGGTGGAGACGATCTTGCCCTTGAAGGCGGGCTTGAGAAAATCCGGAATGGTGCGCGGAGCATCGGCTTCCGTGACTTGCGCTGGGTTGTATGCCAGACCGATCATCACCAGAAACACGGGCAGGTACTGCGCGTCCGGGTCTTTGAGCTTGGCCGGGATCAGTTCGAAACCCGGAGGAGCAAAACTCTGCAGCGCCCCCTCCTGCTTCCAGCGCACGTAGTCCTGCGTGGTCTGTAGGATTGCGAGATCCGCGTGCAGTTGTCCCGCCGCGATCTGTTGATCGATTTTGGGCATAAGGTCGTAACGCCCGGCCGTGATCCGCACCTTGACCTTGGGGTATTGCGCCTCAAACGCATTCACAAAGCCTGCGTAGACTTGCGGCGGTCCCTGAAGGTAGGCCGACACTTCGCCTTCAGCCGCAGCGCGCGCATAAAGTTCATCGAGATTGATTGTCTGAGCAAACGCCGGAGTGTGAACAGATAGCGCGAACACGCACCACAGTGCCCAAAAAACACAGCCATGTCTGATTATCACGGACGCCCTCCTTGAATGCCCCCGCCTTTGATGGCCGATTGACTCAGGGCACCTCGAACAATGAGTGCTTTTCTGCGTGATTATCGCCCGCGCAGGTGGACGGAAGATTGATTGAGGGATTTTAGACCGGCGCTTGTCCAACATATCTGCCGGGCGCTCCGTTCCGGGCCCCCGCAGGCTGGTTGTTACACCGCAGCCATACTCTCTAACGTCACGAGACGGCGGATATTGTACACGAGGTTCTGCAGTCCAATCTTCGCTCGCGCTCTGACGATCCCGATCGTCCGCACGAGCCGGCTACCGGCTGAAGTCTCCTGTGCTCCGAATACATGCTCGATGCGAGCGCGGATGCGACTTCTCTTTCGGTTCGCTTCCTCCTGCCGCTGCGAGAGCGGATGATTGCGCGTCGCGCGGACGTGGATACGGCTGCGAAAGCCGCGGGCCTTGAGCCTCGCCTCGGTCTCGGCCGAGCGATACGCGCTGTCGGCGAACACGTCCGCAGACGTGTTGGCTTTGTTCAGAAGCCCATCCAGCTTCTGGCTGTCGTGGACTGCGGCGTCGCTCACGTCATAGCGCCGGATCAGCTTGTACTTGGCATCCGCATTAACGTGGTTCTTGTAGCCGTAGAAGCTCCGCCCGTGCTTCTTGGTCCAGCGTGCGTCCTTATCCTTCTGCCGGTTCTTGGCCGGTTTCTTCGTCCACGCCGCGGGGGTTTGGCCACTCTTGACGGCCTCGTTTTCCTCGCGCGTGTTCCGTTGTCTGGGCACCTGCACGATGGCGGCATCGACGATCTGACCGCCGCGAGCGATATAGCCACTCGCCTCGAGATGTTGGTCGAAGCCATCGAACAGCCGTTCAATGATGCCAGCCTGAACGAGCTTCTCTCGGAACAGCCACAACGTGGTGCCGTCGGGGATGCAATCTTCGATCCCGGACGTAAGAAACCGCGTGAACGACAGCCGATCACGCACCTGATATTCGACCTGCTCGTCCGAGAGATTGTAAAGCGACTGCAAGATCAGCATTCGGAACAACACGATCGCATCGATCGGCTTCCGACCGGCCATGCTCTTGCGCTCTGCCTCCGGCGTCAGCACAGCGGCCTCAATATCTCCGCGAAAGCTCTCCCATGGCACCAGCCGGGCAATGGCTTCAAGCGGGTCGCCTTTCGCCGAGAGTGCCGAAAGCCGCTTATCCGCATCGAAAAAGCTCAATTGCCCCATCGCCCGTCTCCAAGAATCATGCCGTCAAACAGCAGACTCGCACAGGTTCGTGGAAACGACCTATTCTTCGAGGTGCCCTACAGCTTCCACATTATCACATCGCCACCCCGTATGGCCGGTCAGCAACGTAGCGATTAGCTTCGCCGTTGAGCTTGTAACCCCACGGAAGATAGGTTGCGCGCCCCTTGCTTAACAGCGTGCCTCGATCCCCCAAGTGCGAGCGCGTAAAACCCTTCCAGATTGCCGATTTAACCCGTTATGCTGTGCATCCTGAGCCCTGAGAGGACAGCAGTGTGCTGCCGCACTTTGTTGACGCTAAAGCCGTTACAGCCAGGGGAGGCAAGCATGAGAACGACTGCACTTGTCATTTCACTCGCCACACTTGCTCTGTTGACAGTCGATGACGCGAGTGCACAAGCCGCATTCCCGCCGCCGCCTCCCAAGATCAGCCCGGCCGCGGGGGTAATCGACTTGCACGTGCACTCGCATCCGGATGTGTTCGGCCGCAATATGGACGATATCGATGTGGCCCAGCTTGCCAAGGCTCGCGGCATGCGCGGCATCGTGCTCAAGAATCACATCAGTGAGACCGCGAGCCGCGCTGGGCTTGTGATGAAGGTGGTGCCGGGTCTTGAGGTCTTCGGTGGCATCGTGCTCAACAGTGCAGTCGGCGGCCTCAATCCGAATGCGGTCGAATGGATGCATCGATTCTATGGCAGCCGTGGCAAAGTGGTCTGGCTGCCGACGTTCGAGTCCGACAAGCACGTCAAGACCTTCTCGGGTCCCAACGCCAAGGGTCTGACGGTGGCGCCGAACGGCCAGGTGTCGCCAGAGGTGGAAGCGATCCTTAAAATCATTGCGCGCGAGAACCTCGTGCTCGCCACCGGCCACGTGCATCCCGAGGAGGTCATCGCAGTGGTGCGCAAGGGCCGCGAGCTCGGGGTGAAGAATATGCTCATCACTCACGGCCTCACCAACGTGCCAGGCCTCACCATGGCACAGGCCAAGGAGGTCGCCGACATGGGAGCGATGATCGAGATTTGCTTCCTGCAATTCCTAGCTGGGCCGAATGCACCGCTGCCGTTCCTCACACATTGGACGCAGATCAACGCCAAGCACGTTGCTCAGGCCGCGAAGGAGATCGGCGCCAGAAGCATCGTGATCTCCTCGGACCTCGGCCAGAGCGCCAACATGACGCATCCGGACGGCATCGAGGTTGCCGTGCAAGCCGCGAAGCGCGAGGGCGTGTCCGATGCCGATATCGACCTGATGTTGCGCAAGAACCCGGCCCGGCTGCTCGGCCTTGATGGCTGACGTGCTCTCACCCGCATTCCTCACCCACACCCACGAAGTGTCTGCTGTCCTTTCCGAAAATCATATCCGGACGTATTGGTGATGCAGTCCGCCTAGGATTGGGATTGCTGCGACGTGGCCGATTCGTTGGATCGTTCGCCGGCGCATCCTTTCGGAGCGAGCGATGCGGGCGCGTTGATTGTAATAGGCCGCGTATGCGACCCAGCTGATCCAGCCGCGCGCCGTCATCCTATTCGGCCAGACCGCGGAAAACGGCAAGAGCCAGGTTCTCGACCTCGCCCGCGGCCTGTTGCCGCCGAATGCAGTCTGCTCGGTGCCGGCCGCCAGGATGGGCGACGAGAGGCACATCATCGGGCTCGTCGCCAAACTGCTCAACGCCACCGATGAACTGTCCGCCGCAGCCATCGCCTCAGACACGTTCAAATCCATCGTGACCGGCGAACCGGTCGAAGGCCGCGACGTCTATAAGAGCCGTGTCGAGTTCCGCTCGGTCGCACAGAACCTGTTCGCCACCAACAACCTGCCGCCGTTCCTGGGTGGCATGGATCGAGGCGTGCAACGCCGCCTGCTGGTCGTTCCGTTCAATCGCACCATCCCGATCGAGCAGCGCATCGAGAACATCGGCCGGCGCATTGCCAAGGAGGAAGCCGATCTGCTGCTCGCCTGGGCGGTCGAGGGTGCATCGCGGCCCATCCGGCAACGCAACTTCACCGGGCCGCTTTGCTAAGCATCTCGGCGCAGGCTTGCGCCACAGCTGAGTTCGGCTCAGAGCTACCGGGGAATGTGGCCCATCCGCCCTGGCCGATGTACGTGCCTTTCTCCCACGAGTAGCTGATGGCATTCAGCTTGCCCTGATTTTCGTCGACGTTCTTGGCGTGCTGGAACTTGTCGACGCAGATCGGCGCCAAAACCGAGACGACCGCCTTGTCGGCTTTGTCGTTCGCGAGCTTCGCAGCCGCACCGCCGGTTACCCAGCCGCCAAACATGAATCCGACGAGAGCGCAAACGGCCGCACCGCCGACCGCGCCCCAGAGCACGTGTTCGACTTTTGGGGATAACTTCATTGAAAATGTCATGACTGATCCTTTCGTCCGATAGATGCGGCGGGTCATACCGCCAGGGCCGCCGTCGACCGTTAGGCCGCCCGCAGGAGGGTCCGGTAGCCCCTGGTGATTAGGCCTACGCTGCCAACTGGTTGGTCGACCTTTCGTCTATGCCCATCGCATTTAATGTTTGCCGATAGAGGCGGGTTGGATCGCGTTCGCCAATTTGGGCGGCCTCAACAATCCGTCGCGCTATGATCTCGCGCACTTTCGTGCCTGTTCCGAAATTTCCGAGCGCATCGCAGACACGATCGAAAGACTCACTCATTGCCTGCATTGTCTCGTCGTCGAACGACACGTGATGGTTGGACAGACGGGTATCCATAGCGACCTCCCATCATTCCAGGCGGGAGCGCATTAATGTCTCTCAGTCACCGAGGCCCGAAGCTGTTTCGGTGATGGGGCTAGGCTGGTCCATTGCAGGAGGCAAAGTCTGTGCGAAACGGATCACTTTCAAACTAAGCCACTGGTCTATTCAAACCAGGCCACTGGGGTCAAAACAGGCCTATCCTTGTCGCAAATCAAATCCGATCATATTGATGGTGGAGCGAGGATTGGCTGTTCCCAGACACGGCTGACCATTTGGACGGCCCGTGCGATAGGCGCGTCCTTGTATAACAACAGATGAGTGCGCGCGCCGTTGTAGTATTCCATGTACGACAACAGAACGTGCCGCAGCCGCCGCTCCCCGATGACCACCACATGGTCGAGGCATTCCCCGCGGATTGAGCCACTCAATCGCTCCGCACAGCCATTCTGCCCAGGCGATCGTGGCGAGATCGGCTGGTCGCGGATGCTGTCCCTGTCGCAAATCAAATCCGTTCGCGGATCTCCGCCGAAACCGCCGGACGACCCGGTCGGCGTTTCACCTGCAATACCTGATCTCACTTGCAGATACACCTGAGCAGTTCGATGAGATCATCCGCACTGACACCGCAGCGCTGGCGACCGCCCGCTGGAACATGCTGGTATGGACCTGCCCAACGGGAATCCTCACCGGCACCCGCTGGTCTGGACCCAAGTTCCCTTCGACGGCTTCGGGAAGCGGGCGAGAATCTCGCTGACATCCACGAGCTCGTCGAGCGTGTCGACGACGACGACGCCGGCGCGTTCGACCAGCGTGCGCATGACGCCGTGATCGCCGGCCAGAGCGCCGGTGTGCGAGCGCGCCGCCTCCTTCGCTTTGGCGCCGCGGCCCGGATGCATCATCACGATGGGCTTGCCGCGCCGCAACGCTTCGCCGGCAATGTCGATGAACTCCTGCGGACGTCTGATGTCCTCCGCATAGAGCGCGATGACCTGCACCACCGGATCGTCGAGAAAATACTGGATGAAGTCGGCAAGGCCGAGGCCGGCTTCGTTGCCGGTCGAAATCCAGCACGACACCGGCACGCCGCGGGCGTCGAAGCCACCCTGCAAATGGCTGCCGAGACCGCCGCTTTGCGCCACGATGGCGACCGCGCCCCTGGCGCCCGCCGCCAAGCGTGGCGTCGGCTGCGGCGAAAAGAACACCGCGGCAAACCCATCGGCGAAGTTCATGAAGCCGAGGCAATTCGGCCCGACGAGAGCGAGGCCGCCGGCGCGCGCGATCTCGGCGATGCGCTCCTGCTCGCCGACACCATCGCTGCCGAATTCGGCAAACCCGGACGCGAAGATCACCGCGGTCGTGACCTTGCGCCGCACGCAGCCTTCGACCGCTTCGCGGACGCCTGCGGCCGGCAGCGTGAAGACCGCAAGATCGACGCCTTCCGGAAGCTCGTCGATGCTCGCCAGGACCTTGCGGCCCTCGATATCCGCACCGCTGCGGCCGACGAGATGAATGGGCCCCTGGAACTTGTTGTTGGTCAGAAGCTCAAGCACGATCCGGCCCGCCGATCCGGCCTTGGCGGACATGCCGATGATCGCCACGCTGCGCGGACGCATCATGGCGCCGATGGCTAAGGCGGACATGCGCCTGCGGTCGGCCAGCTCGTTCGTTGTCATTTCAGGTCGGACACCAGAAAGGGCCTCGTCGATGTTCGCTCGCGATATGAAGCCCGCGAGTCCGCCTAATCCAGGGGAGTGAACCCGGATTCCTTCACGATCGGCCCCCAGCGATCGAAGTCGGCTTTGACCTGGCGGGCGAAGTCGGCCGGCGTGAGACCGCCGACATCCACCGATTGAGTGGCCAGTCCGGCCTGGACTTCCTTGGTTTGCAGCGCCGCGCGCAAGGCGCTGCTGAGCGTCTCGACGGTCCCGCTGGGAGTCCGCGCCGGAACAAAAATGCCGAACCATTCGGCGAATGTAAGCGCCGGGTATCCCGCCTCGGCAATGGTCGGCACATCGGGCAGCAACGGGCTGCGCTGGGCGCCCGTCAATGCCAGCGCCCGCAGCGTCCCGGCCCGGACGTGCGGAATGAAGGGGCCGATCGGCGAGATGCAGGAGGCAATTTGACTGCCCAGCAGACTTTGTATGGAGGGCGCAGTTCCCTGAAAGGGAACGTGGAGATACTCAAAGTTCGCAGCCCGGGACAACATGACGCCAAGGAAATGAAGAGGCGAACCGGCGCCCGGCGATCCATAGGACGACTGAGCCGGATTGCTTTTGCACCAGGCAATGAAATCAGCCAGCGTCTTCACGGAGCTTGGGACCAGCGGGCCGACCACAAACACCATGGCCGTGGTGCAGATGGTCGTAACCGGAGTGAAATCCTGCTGCGGATTGTAACTGAGCGACTTGTAGACGTGCGGGTAAAGGCACAGCGCCACGGCGGGCGTCAGGACCATGACCGAGCCGTCCGCCGGGCTGTTCTTCAGCGCGTCCATCACGACACGACCACCCGCACCGGCACGGTTCTCGACGATGGTCGAAGACGCATACGTCTTCATCTGCTCGGCAACGAGTCTCGCGATGACGTCGGTGGGGCCGCCCGCGGGAAAGCCAACCATGATGCGCGCCGTCGACTGCAATGGCTGCGATAGAGTTGGCGAGAGCGCCCAAAGCGTACGACGCGATACCGCCGGCACTCCCAAGCAAGAAGCGCCGACGATTGGGCCTGTTCACGCGATGAATGTCAGTCATTGTTATCCCCCCGCTGTGATTCTGAGACGCGCTGCATTCCATCAAGAAAGAAGCCAGCGATGGCGCGCTCACTCAAATCATTGCGCCATCCATTCTTTGCAGACAGCATTGTTCTTATATCATATAAGTAATTTGAGCGGTGTCAATTTGAACTATGGTCGATCTCGTGCTATGGAGAAGGACGCTGCCCACCGCGACAAGGTGCCCAAAATCCCAAAAATCCCATGCCCCAGAGGGGTTTATCGCTAGCCCCGTTGCAACGGAGCCGCTCTTCCATGCGCCGCAAAGCGCCCACTGTCATATCGTCTGCCGTCGACCTGTCCTTTCTTCACGCGTCGCTCGGATTCAACGTCCGCCTGCTGGACGTGCGCTTGATGAAGATGTTCGCGGCAAGTCTGACCAAATACGGGGTCACGCCGGCGGAGGCGACGGTGCTCCACGTCATCATGGCCAATCCGGACGTCAGCCATGGCGAGCTTGCCGAGACACTGCTCATCAAGCCGCCCAACATGACAAAAATGCTGAAGCGCCTGGAAGCCGAAGGATTGATCGATCGGCTTGCTTCGGCCAGCGATCGGCGCCGCGCCGTTCTCTCGCTCACGCCGAAGGCGCGTCGGTTGGTCATGCAATATCGCGGGGCGGCAGCCGCGCATGAGAAAATGGCGTTCGCGGCCTTCAGCGCGGCCGAGCGAAAGACATTGATCGGTCTCGTCAGACGGGCGCTCGCCTCGCTTGGGGTGCGAAAGGGCAGAGCGCGCTAGCGGACATTCAACGGCGATGGCAGGCGATACGCCTCAGCCGCGCGTCATCTGCCGGCTGAGTTTGTCCTCCGGTAATACGCGCCCTGCTGGCGCAGTGTTTCCACCAGCGTCCAGGTGTCGAGGTCGCAGGCCGGCTGGCCGGTGTGTATCGACTGTACAGCGGCGGTGGCAGACGCTTGACCCATCATGTAGGTGGCGGATTGCGCGTTGATCGACCCCCCACCGTCGTTTAGCCTAGCAGGTTCATGGGAAAATTCGCGCGCTTAAGCACGCCGTCTCGTGCCTCCTGCATGTTGGCGAGGACCTTCGGCATGTCGACGCCGACCGCGAGCTACGCCACTTCTTCACTTGGCCGGCGATGAACACCGCCTCGACATGGCTCGGACCCATCAACCCAACGACCGAGCCGTAGGCGTTGTTGAGCGGCCAGATGTCGATGCTGTCGGCCCTTCAGCATCAGAAGGTCCGCCTCCTTGCCCGGCACTAGTGTGCCGACCTTACTGTTCATGGTGCGCGCGCCATTGATAGTGGCGAATTCGGGCAGGTCGCGACAGGTCAGAAGCTTCGGCGCGTTCTTGTCATCATTCACATCGCGCTGGAAGACGCCATAGCGCTGCACCACGCCGGTCATTGCAGACCGACATCGAGCACCCCGGCGTTATTCGATCCCTTCGTCAATTTGGTAAGACTGTTCGGGATTTGCGATCCCGATTGCTCTTGCCGCCGTCCTTTCGGCTCACAGGCACCGATCCGGACGGAGTCCCTCGCGCAAACAGTCAGCAAAACCCGGCGTCGCAGTTAGTACGGCGACCGCCTCAGCGAGTTTAATCGCGTGCCAAGGAAGCCGTCGGCAACGTGTGCGGAAACCGCATTTCACATTTTATCACGATTCATACCCTACAATGTTTGCGAACAACGACGAACGGTATGCGGTGGCGAACGTGCAAGATGGACCCATGCGACAGATAGAGTTCTACTTCGATCCTATTTCTCCCTTTGCCTATCTCGGATCCATTCAGATTGAGCGTATAGCCGCGCGACTCAACCGCACGGTTGAATGGAAGCCCGTGCTGATCGGGGTGACGATCCTAAAGGTGATGGGGCTTAAGCCCCTGCCGGAAACGCCGCTGAAGGGGCCCTATCTGAAACATGACGCAGTTCGCCTCGCGGAATATTTTGACGTGCCGTTCCGCTATCATGGACTCGCCGGGATCAATTCGCTCGCCGCGCTTCGCGCCTTCGTTGTGTTAAAGGAACGCGATGCGAGCCTTGCGAAGTCGTTGGCGCAGAAGGTCTTTAACCGCCTGTGGGTGCGCGGTCTCGATATCACGGGACCTGACGACATCTCCGGCGAAGCCAAGGACCTTGGTATAGACGTGCACGCGCTGCTCCGCGACATCGAGACAAGCCACGCCAAAAACGCACTGAAAGAGCAGGTCGATGCCGCAATCCAAGCCGGCGTGTTCGGTGTTCCGTATTTCGTTATAGACGGCGAGCCAATCTGGGGCGTCGATCGAATGTGGATGGTCGAGCACTGGGCCACTCACCACGCTTGGCGCGCGGCGGAATAACTCGCGCGGCCGCTTCTGACCGTCACTGTGGCTGAATGTGCGCCGCCGTCACCACCACTGCCCACTGATCGATTTCGCGCCGAACAAAGTCGCGCGCCTGCGCGGGCGTTACCGGTTCGGCTGTGTCCATACCCATCTTCGCCAGCCGATCCTTGACGTCAGGCTTTGCGAGCACCGCGTTGATCTGTCTATTGAGTGAGGCGACGATCTCCGGCGGCGTTCCCTTTGGCGCGGCAAGCCCGAACCAAGCCTTCACGTCGAAATCTGGAAAACCTTGTTCGGCGACAGGCATCACGTCCGGCAGTACCGGCGAGCGGCTTTTGGTCGAAATGCCGATGGCGCGAAGCTTGTCCGACTGAATAAATCCGAGCATGTCCGGAATGCTTGAGAACATCAGTTGAATCTCGCCCGACACGAGGTCCGGCGCCGCCTGCGCCGCACCCTTGTAAGCCACGTGATTGATGTCGATTTTTGCGAGATACTTGAAGAGCTCGCCAGCCATGTGCTGCGACGTGCCGACGCCGGCGGAGCCGAAGTTAATCTTGCCGGGATTGTCTTTGGCGTAACGGGCCAGCTCCTGCATCGTTTTGACCGGCACCTTCGGGTTGACGACGACGACATTCTTCAGCTCGGCCGCGATGGCAAGAAACTCGAAATCGTTGAGCGCGTCGAATGGAAGCTTCGATCCGTAGAGACTCGGATTGATGCCGTGAGTCGAAACCGTGATCATCCCGATCGTGTAACCGTCGGGAGCAGACCGTCCGAGCTCGGAAACGCCAAGGTTGCCGCCGGCGCCGACCTTGTTCTCGACATAGAACTGCTGTCCCATGGATTCCGATAGGCTCTGCGCGAGTGTCCGCGCCATGATGTCAAGCGAGCCGCCCGCCGCCGTCAGCGTGATGACTCGCACCGGGCGGGTCGGATAGTTCTGCGCCAGCGCGGATGGGGTGGCGGTGAGCCCGATCAACGCCAGCGCCATGACCGATGGAATTCGTCCGGTCGCATTCGTCGCTCCCAGTACGTCCGTGTCTGATCAGAGCATCTGACGCAGCTTGGTTTTGGCGATTTTCGCATTTCCGACGCGTGGCAGCTCGGAAAGGGTTACCACGCGCTGAGGGACTTTGAACTTTGCGAGCGACTCCCGGCATGATGCAGAATGTCAGCCTCGAGGTCCGGCCGGGCTTGGCTTCGGCCTCTACGAAGGCGACCGGCACCTGTCCGTAGACGTCATCCTTTGCGCCGACGACGGCAACGTCTCGCACGCCCCGCACGCCGCGTATGATCGCCTCGATCTCAGATGGGGAAACTCCCTCGCCGCCCACCTTGATGACATCGCTCGCCCGATCGCTGAATTTGATCCAGCCCTCATCCAGCAGTGCTACGCGGTCACCGGTGCGGAAAAACCCGTCGGCGTCGAATGCGGCAGCGGTGGCCGCAGGATCGCCGTCATATTCCTGAAAGATCGACAGCCCCCGAATGCCCTTGATCGTGAGTTCGCCGGTCTCGCCCAGCCTGACGGGCTTTCCCTCAGGGTCGCGGATGCGGATCTGGTGCGCCAACGAAGGCCGGCCCAGCGCACCTTCAGCCGGCGCGAAATTCGGATCGCCGCAAATGCCCGGCGCAACCAGTTCGGTCATCCCCCACGACGGCACGAACGCCGGAATCCGGTTGAAGGATTGTGATTGGCGATCGCCGCGGGCGACGGTCCACTGCCGATAAAAATGCCGCTCCGGCACTGTTTGGTTTTGCAGAGCCATCAGCGTGAAGAGAACGTGAGATGTCAACGTCGCGCGATGCGCCATCGATATGGGCCAGAATCGGCTCGCCGAGAACCGCGGTTGCAGCACGGCCGTGCCGCCCGCCCAGAGGACTGGAAGGAACGACCAGCAAAGCCCGACCACATGAAACAACGGCAGCGATATCAGGCTGACGTCCTCCGCTCGGTGGCCGTACACATGCGCGCTGAAAGTGCATCCCCACAGAACGTTCGCATGGGTCCAGACGACGCCCTTGGGCTTCCCGGTGGTGCCGGTCGTGAACATGATGGCGGCCGTGTCCGAATGATGTGCCGGATAGGCGGCAGCCGGTTCCGCGAACAGTGCGGCGAGCGAGCCCGCGCGATAGCCTGCGTCCACGCTCTCGCGTCTTGCCGCGACGACCCAGCGGACATTGCGCGCATGAGCCGAGACAATCTCGGCGAAGCTCGCCTGCGTGATCGCCGCCGTGGCACGTGACGCTTCCGCGTAATGCGCGATCTCCGGGCCCGCCGACATGGCGTTGGTGGCGACGCAAACCGCGCCCAGTCTCGCCAGCGCAAAACGCACCAGCAAGGCTTCCGGACAATTCTCAAAATGCAGCAAAACCCGATCACCTGGGCCGATGCCCCGCGCGGCGAGGCCCCCTGCAAGTCGCGCCGCATCCGCCGCGAATTCGCGGTAAGTCCAGATTTTGACTTCGCCATCAAAAGGCGCCCAGATCAGGAACGGATGGTTGGGCCGTTCTCGCTGACGCGCCTGAAGCAGCCGATCAAGGTTCATTCCGTTGAATGGAGACAGAGCGGTCATCAGATATGCTTATATGAGCATGCACGCGCGTTCGCCGTGAGATCGGCCCAGCTCCATCGTAGCGAAGTTCCGCACTAGTGACCAAGCTCAATCCGAAGCGCCGCAGCAGACAACTCCTTGATACCATTTAGGTCGATGGTACATGACGGCTTAGAATCGCGATGTGCGTTTGCGCCCGATGGCGGACATGCTTGAGGTCAAAGCCGAAGTGGCGACGCGCCTAGCCGACCGACAGAACATTCCATAACCTGTCATTCAGCGAATTCGTTGATTGTGTTACGGCGAGAGGCCATCTGCAAGACTTGGCGTCGCCAATATGTCGTGAAGCCCTTCAAACATTGGCTGCGTCGCGTAAACTCAGCATCCTTTGAATTCAGGCTTTCGTCTATCAGCGCGCATTCGTCGAGTTCGAACGGGCTGACGGAGGCGCGTTGGTTGTCCTTTCCGAAAATCATATCCGGACGTATTGGTGATGCAGTCAGCGTGCATTGGCTGCGCCCAGCCAAGCGCAACTCATCTCACCGTGGTCGCGGGAACTCCGGCCACTAGGCCATTCCGTGCTTTAGTGGTAACCCCCGAAACGGCGAAGCGGCTTCAGCGGGCCATACTGCTCTTCCGGCATAGTCGACGGCCTGAGATCGCATTCGAGCACGTTGCGCTCGAAGCGTTCCTGATCACTTTTAATACGGTATTTCAGATCAATAGCTTGAGGCTCTTCGGGCATTTGCCGGACGACCTTGAAATAGCCAACCTTCGCACCAATCGGCTTGTATTCTACCGCCTGTCCGACGGAAAACTTATAGGCCATGTATCGGACCTCTTTTTCGATGGCCGGCGTTCTAGCACGTCCACCAGTCCCAGCCAAACCATGAGTGCTGCGTGCCGTTTCTTTATGGCGACCGCTTGATCGATCTGTCTCCGTCCTGTCCGCAAAACGATTTCTGGCTTTTTAGAAGGCCGGTATAACTTGCATTGGGTGCATAACAGCCGCTACACCGGTTCCGAACCCCGCCCGTATTCCAAGGAAAGTCCATGGCCAAGAAGTCCAAAAAGTCGAAGAATTCAAAGATGTCCCTTCGTGGCATCTCAACAATGACAATTGAAGCACTTTTGAAGTTACGCGATGAAATTGGAGCGGTTCTCAGCTCCAAGGCCTCAGCTTTGCAAAGTCAGTTGTCACAGCTGGGCGGGGGTAATGGCGTTGGCACCGGCAAGCGCCGCGGTCGTCCGCCGGGCAGCAGGAGCGCACTCAAGGGCAAGAAGGTTGCACCGCAGTTTCGCAGCAAGAAGAACCCGAAGCTGGCCTGGAGCGGGCGGGGTGCGATGGTTGGCTGGATGAAAGAAGAAATGAAGGGCACCAAACTCAAGAAGGAAGACTTCAGGATTGCAAGATAGAGCCGAGGCGTTGCGCTTCAACTGGCCTATTGATCCTTGCTGTAGTGCGAAAAGGAAAGGTGGCCTACGACCGTTTCATCGCGCATGATAACCAGATCGCATCCTTGGTACTGCTCTGGAGCCTCACGCATAAGTTCAACAATCAATCGCCATCCATGGGCTTCAGCTGTCGTGTCGTCACCGAAGCCTGCGCCATTGAAGGTCTGGCGCTCTCCGTCCGGGCAAGCCAGTAGCGATACCGCGGCATGCCCACCCTCTTAGGGGTTTTTCCTTAGTCAGTCTTGCGATAGTGTGCCACGCTGGCGTCGGCCAGAACATTAACTCGGAGACCACAAGTGGCTACAGGAACTGTGAAATGGTTCAACCCGACCAAAGGCTACGGGTTCATCCAACCGCAAGGTGGTGGCGGCAAGGATGTCTTCGTCCATATTTCCGCGGTCGAGAGGGCTGGTCTCTCCACGCTGAATGAGGGCCAAGTGGTCGAATACGAGGAAGTGTCGAACCGCGGCAAGACCTCGGCGGAGAACCTGAAAGTTCAGCGCTGAGCCCTCGAGCAGCCAGCAAATCCAACAGAAACGAATCCAGCGGAAGCTGGCTCGAATCCAGTGCTCAGTACCGCGCCGTCAGGTCTTGAAACGTCGGGCCTGCGAAGGGGACCAACTGCGTTTCGACGGTTTGCGCGACGCTCTCGTTGACGTATCGGCTCTGATCGGTGCCACGTTTCCGTTCATTCATTGATTGGGTCGCCCTCTTGTTTTGGCCGCATCAATGCAGGGCTCCGGTACGTTGGTCGAGAGCATCCTCAGCATGTGCGCTTCCTTTAACTGTCCCTCTGTGAGCGGCTCGACGCCCGATAGACACTCTTCATGAGTTGTTTTTTCGGAGCATGCGGAAATATTGAACGGGCACAATTCGTCAGTCAGGCAAGTGGCGGCCATTGCCACTTCCTTACAAAACTTGATTCAGCTCGCAGATTGAGCGGACGACGGACGGCGGGAGCTGAGGCCCGTCACGATCGAATGTCTTGCCATTCGGACACCAAATGCGCATCTTGGTGCTGCTCAGCATGCACGCGCCCAGGCGCGTCGCCATCGGTTTGATTGGTTCTTCACACCCAAAACCGAAGCTTGCACCTTTTATCTCTTCGGTGCGCTGAGCGACCGAAACCGTGCTCAATAACGCAAAATGTGGTACCCGCCGCAACGCCACGTTCAGCTGGAGACGGAGCAACAAATTCTCGGCTTCCAGACCGCCTGCGCGACTTGAACAGGTTGGCGATAACGAGGGCGATGGTGTGCAGGGCCGGAAACATCGCTATTGAAGATGCGATGATTCTGCCTCAACAAGCAAATCAAGGCCGGATGGAATTTTCGGATAGGACAGGTGGCCTGCGCCAGGAAGTCAATCCAGCCAAGCTCGTAATCGCTTCGTGAAAGCGACAACTCGCAGGCTAGCTGTGAGCTTTCAGTAGGTTGTCCATCCGGTTCTGACCGAGGAAAACTGAGGTTGCTGAAGCTTCAGATTTCCAAGGGAAAACCGGATGAACGTGCACGGTAACGTTCGATCACGTTTGTTCGCGTTTGGTTGCTGCGTATCGTTGGTCAACCGTTGGTCGGCTTGGTTGCTTCCTGGAACAGCCGCTGGGCGAACCCAGACATGCTCCGAACATGGCACGACGTGCATTTCTGATCCCATCATTGTCGTGACGAGATCCGCAGAACAACTGAGCGATTGGATCGACTATTGTTCTTCCGACCCGGGACCGGCGCTGGGCTTAGACAAACTACCGGGCGAAATGGGGGTCGCCGTCCGAACGGATTCGTACTCGGTAACAACAACAACACCGGGAACTGGCTGCTCGATCACGTCGATGATCGTGGTTTCGACCGGCACCCCCACCACTTGTCGTGGTGCGCTTTTTGCTGCTTTTCCTGCCGCGGTATTTCGCTTTTTCGGGGCCGTGGGCTTCGTTGCGCTCTTGCCCGCACGCTGGACTTTGGACTTCGCCTTTTTCAGCGCTGTGTGTTTTGCGGCCTTCTTACGCGCAGGCTTGGTCTTGCCGCGTTTCAAGCTCTTCTTGCGCGTCGCAACGCGCTTCTTCGCTTTGGCCATGGCAGTCTCCAGTGAAGTATGCACGCAGCGAGCCAATTTCGAAGCAAGCGAACATGATGAACATTATCTCTCAACGAGATGCTACGCGATTTAATATTACAATTGCCAGTCCTGGTTCGCTTAACGGGAATTATTGAACTCACCGCGGGCCCTGGATCACTGCGGCTTCGCGCAGTGTAGAAGCCTACTCCATCGTTGATGAGCAAGACCTGAAAATTGAAGCCAAATCAACGACCTCGCGAGCCGCCTCCGAACGTTTTCCACAGTGCCCACAGCAATCCACAGCCGCCGCGGCGGCCCTCGGAACTGATAGACCTTGCGGGAATTAACGCTCCATGCGGGCCGGTCAGGAGCCTCAACAGATGAATGGGAGTCACCGCGTGGACAGGTCACATTATTACGTCGTGTACGACAGGGATGGCTGGAAGATTCAATGCGACGGCGAAAACTCTGAGCCTTACGAGAGCAAAGGCGAGGCTTTCAAGGATGCCGTCGGGCTTGCGCACCTCGACGACCGCAATGGGCGCGAGGCCGACGTGATAGTGCAATGTGAGGACAAAATGTTCCGCCCGGAGTGGGATTCCAGCCACAACTCCTACCCGCCCCCGCTGGTCCCGGAGTGATACAGGAACATCTGTTAGCTTAGCGATACTACCCGGTTTCTTGCCGCGCGCGGCAGCAAGCCGCTCGGCAACGGCTCACGGATACCGACAGCCGGAATATCACTTTTCGGTTCTCGTGTGCGCTGCTGCGAGGGCCTCGTGAAGCGCGCCCGCGGCTTCGGCGATAGAGGCCCTGTGGTCCTCGTCATGAGCGGGAATTCCGGCGGCCGTACGCGCTAGTTCGTGCAAGATTTCTGCGAAGAGTCCGTAATGCACGTGGATATGTACTGACTTCTGAGTGCTGGCATCGCCCTTTCGCTCCAAGGTGAGCGATATACCAGTCTGATCAAGATGGGCGTCAAAGCGAGATGATCGCTCAAACGTCCCAATGTAAAGCTTATCAGGGTACTCGATGGCAACTTCAGCCTTGTCGGGGATGGGCTTTGTCATGCTGATCTCTGTTTCAACCGGGTGACTGCTTTGACCGACCAGCGGGCGCGCCTCCCACCGACGCCATCGTCCATGACTGGAGGCGTCTCGGCAACCACCCCGCTATTCTGCCGGACGAGAGCTCAAGTGCAAGGGTGGCGCGGGTTCATCCTGCAAGCGGCGGCCACTACCGGATCGGTGCTTGAACTCCTTCGTTCAACGTGCACGCTTTTACTACCGCTTAAGGCTCAGGATATAGGCGATGATGTCGTCAGCCTCTGACCGCTTTAACGTGAAATTCGGCATCTCTTTGTGGTTGGTCTGAAGGAATGCTCTCTGGACAGGGCCGTCGTTGATGGAAGTTGGGCGACCTCCGCGAAATCGACCGCGAACACTCCAAACTTTCCTTCCTCAACGCGGTGGCACTCAGCGCACCAAGCTCTCGCAAGAACACGTCCTGACTCTGTGTTGCCACCCGAATCCTGAGAGTGGATTCGCTGAAATGGTGCGAGCGCCATTCCGACGGAAATGCCAACGATGATCCATGAGCGCATGGCGGTCTCAGCTTACATGTGAATGGCTGCTTCGCCTGTTTCACTCGCTTGTCTTGAGATATTCGACGACTGCCGCGATATTTGCGCACGATCCCGGCGCTGCATCTGGAACGATACACATAGATCGCGCTGTCTCGTCGATCCCTCGCAGCCTGCGGTCGGGGCCACTATCATGTCGCTGTTTTAAGGTCTCGGAACCATCGTGCTAGACGTCTACTCGGCGGCAGAGTCGGCTCTGTTGTACCTTACCGTTTTTGGAGCAACGCTCACGCGGGGTTGATCAATAAGGCTACTTCACATCGTGGTGCGGTGGCTTACTTGGGCACTACGAGAATGACTGTGAGCGAAGCGGCACACTGCGGCTCTGCCGCTGGCAGGAGCCGTCGAATTCTACCCCTCCATGGAGGATCGCACTGGCGGTCGTGAGGACACGCCCGGCTCACCGCCTTGTCCTGTGGCTCGATCCGGCCCATCAGCACGCCAAGGGTGTCGCGCATACCGCCGGCCAGGGAATGCCTTGCCTCCGCGAGCGGAAAGCCAAACGCCAAAGCAATGCCGCGCGCGATCAACTCCAATCCAAGTTCGGAGTTGGAAACCCCAGCATCACGCGCCGCCTGGCGCAATTGCGTCATCACAGCATCATCTGCTTCTGGCGTCATGCAATCCGCCTTTGATTGTGCCTGCAGGCCGCCGCAACGACCGACCATGATCGGACCGCACTTGCGGGCGTTGAGCACGGGGCGGCGTTTGTCAGAGAGGATGAGTCTTTTCTGCTCGAAGACGTTCGGCCCGCTCCGCCAGGAGGTCGTACCTGTCGGCTATCCCGAGCATCGTCACTTTATTCATGGGACTGGCGCAACGTTGGGCATCTGTCCGAGCTTGATGCGCCAGGTGCCGCTAGTTTGCTGGGTCTTCCAATATCGAGGGCCAGCGTTCTGCCATGCCCGCATCATCGCCCCAAATGGTCAACGACTAGTTTAGCTGATCGCGAGCGCTCAATCTTCCCCCGCCGACCCAACGCAAGCGATGTGCAACCGGCTTTAAGCCGGCATGCATCGGTGTGTTGGCCGTCAAAACGTACGCAACCCCACACAGGCGAAGCACGCGACCAGTGGGAACTGTTTGTGACACTTAGCGGTTAGTCCTTGGCTCTCTCGTGAGCTAGGAGGCGAGGAATGGCCAGGTCTACTTCCCATGAGACTGATGCGCAGGTCCTGAGTGCTTTAGGACATGCTGTTGCAAGATATTGGAGTCGGATACCCCCTGAGTTTCAACACGACCTATTCGAAGAGGCCGTTGCGTCGCAAGGCGAGTCGGTGAGGCAGCGACTTGCCATCTTCCTGCATAATAAGCATCCGCGCACCTTGGATGGGGTCAGGGAGCGTGCTGTGCAAGAACCGGACAGCCTTGGTGGTTAATCGCACGCTGAAGCCTTTTCGACCTCCGACCTGAATGACCTCTATCGCCGCGTGATCAACCGCAATAACCGCTTGAAGCGGCTGATCGAGCTGCGTGCGCCTGCTCAACGGGGGCCTCCCGCGCAGTGGTGAATTCCTCAGGTACCGATCGCTGCTCGGTCTGTTGATCAGATAGTTGACGAGGGTGACGATTGTTCCCAGCAAGGGCTGTGACTTTGCGCACTGGGCAAATCGGCGGCCGCTGCAGCACGGCCATTTGATGTCGAAGACTATCGTTGGGCAGCATCTGGTCAGCTTCCAGCAGTTTCCACCGCGCCAGAAGCCCGGCAGGTTCTCCGTCGAGCAGGCCATGGAGAAACTCAGGAACCCGCCATCCAGCAATTAGCCGCATCATTACGTTCAAGAAGCGCCGACTTGCACGGTTTCAGTGCTGCTCAAGGATGATGGCACAGCGGGTGCTTCGCAGTGATGTATCGATCACTCGGATGGCCTTTTCGCGCGCTGCCACAATGTCATCGATAGCGTGGATCGCCTTTTCAGCGAGGCTCATCTGCGCCGAATGCTTCGCGAGTATGCCGCCTACTACAACGGATTGCGTACCTCATCACGCTCTGAACCAGGATGCCCCGGTTCATCGGGCCGCTCAGACCATCGCCACCATTACATCCCGACCCGTGCTCGGCGGCCTCCATCACCAGTATGGCCCGAATCTAGGTTTTCGGCACACACAGGTCTATCTTCTGAACGTGATGCCGCTGATCCTACCTCCCCGCTGGACAATGATTTAGGATTTTTGCCGGTCGCATTTAGCACAACCGCCATGGCCAAGAAAACGGTATGACGGCATATTCACCAACCAACAGCAGGTCGGCTGGCTCGGATACGCCGCCGCGGCCGAGCTCGCGCCGGCGCCGAACGTTGATGACGAGCCGATCGCGACGATCTTGATCGGCTGGCCCGCCGTCAAGCGCTGGCCGATGCGGTTGAGTGGGTTGTCGAGGCGCGTCAGCTCGGCCGGCGCGACGCAGGCCGCCGTCGGTGCGGCGCTTTGCGCAGGAGTGGGGACGACGGACACAGCCGTCATCGCGGATGCGACCACCGACAGCGCTGCGCCAATACGGATCACTTGTCGGAAGCTCATCGTGATGTTGTGCCTTCCAGTGCATCCAAGCGAGCCGCAACGATGATCATGTTGTGGCGCTGCGGGCATCGAAGTTGTAGGTAGCCAATCCTCGGCAGACAATGTCGCGATCTGTCACCATGCCGATCAGCTGATCGTTCTCTCCAATCGGTACTGCACCTATATCATGATCACACATCAATTTTGCCAGCTCGGTCACAGGCGTACCCGGACTGACCCAATCAACGCCCTTGTGCATCGCGTCTTTGACTTTCATGGGAGACCTCCAGTGCTAGAGTTGCGTGCACTTGTTGAAATACTCAGTTAGGTCGCGTTTCGGATTTCAAGGCCCCCGAGGACATGGGGTAGCCGCGCTCATGCCGCGTGATTGTAAGTCTTTGCAAAGCCCGTCTTGAGTGGCTCGGCGGTTGCAAGCGTTACCTTCTGGGCGAGTTCCGCGAGTTGCTTGGCCTGGTCGGCCACCGTCTCAAGCTGATAGCGTCCATGGTTAGTTGAAACTTCGATGAACTCGGAAGGCGATTTCACACCCGCCAGTTTTTGGACAAATTCGACATAGGACTTGGTGTTGGCCTGGGTGAATTCGACGACCTTATTATTGTAGTCCTGCATCCCCTTAAGGGCCGTCGAACAGCAATTTTTCATTACCTCAGCCGCATCAGTCGTGGCAGCACCGATTGTTTCGAAAACTTCCCTGGATCGTTCAGCGCCGGTGTCTGTCGTGTCGCGGAGCTGTTGCGTAACGTTGGCGGGTCTTGGCCTGGCAGGCGCATTCATAGGTTTTTCCTCCCTTAGTAGGGCGTGTTGCGGGGATTTTCGGGGTTCGACGATCTTGACGTGTCTGGATATCTGAGCTCGCAGGCCATGATCGCCATTGCACGTGACTTAGTCTGCTTATTGCACACTACAACCCGGCATTTGCAGTTGGACACAAAACGTGATCGCGACCATCTCGGGAAATCTTGCGAGGCTCCATGCCCGTTGATTTAGATCCAGTCCCGGCTGAGCATCGCAATTGGCAACGCGACCTCAGGCGACAGCTCGCGCCGCAACCCCGACCAGCTCCGACGGCCCGAGCGGTACCTCCAAAAACCGCCGCTCAAAGGGGTCCCTTTTGAATGCCGATATGGAGTGCGCCCCTTGAGGTGGACAGGATCAGGCTGCGGTTTTGACCGTCTGCCGGGCGTGGTGATCCTCGAACTGCGCCGGGCTCAGATAGCCGAGCGCGGAATGCAGCCGGCGCGTGTTGTAGACCTCGTCGATGAAGCGGGGAAGGTCGGCGGTGACGTCCTCGAAGGTCTCGTAGGCCATCAGGTAGACGGCCTCGACCTTCAGCGTCTTCATGAAGCTCTCGGCCTTGGCGTTGTCGTAGGGGTTGCCGCGCCGGCCCATCGAGCCGACGAGACCATGCTCAGCAAGGAGGCCCGCGGTAGATCTCGGACGCATATTGCGAGCCGCGGTCGGAGTGGTGAATGCAGCCATTCGGTGGCCGGCGGGCTCGGATGGCGGCCTTCAGCGCCGCAACGGCCAGCCGCGCGTCGATCGAGCGGCTGATTGCATAGCCGACCACCCGGCGCGACCAGGCATCGAGGATGACGGCCAGATAGACGAAGCCGGCGGCGATCGCGATGTAGGTGATGTCCGCCACCCAGAGCTGGTTCGGGCCGTCGACCATCCTGCCGCGCGCAGGTTCGGGAAGATCGGACCGTCGTGATCGCTGTCGGTCGTCGCGACGAACCGCCGGCGGCGCTTCGGCTGCAGGTCGTGCTCGCGCATCAGCCGGCGGATCTTCTTGGAGTTGACGACCATGCCGCGATGGCGCAGCTCGGCACCGACCCGGCGATAGCCGTAGGCCTCGAACTCATCGCAGATCGCGATCATGGTCGCGACGATCGCGGCGTCGTCAGCCGGCAATGACGGCGTGTCGTAGTAGGTCGAGCGCGACAGGCCCATCAGCCGGCATCCTTCGGCGACGGAGAGGCCACGGGGCCGGTGATGACGGATGTAGTCGCGCTTCTCGGCCGCGGTGCGCTTTTCAGAGCCCCCTTTAGAAACTCGATCTCGAGGGCCTGCCGACCGACCAGGCGCTCGAGCGCGGCGATCTTCGCCTCGTATTCCTGAAGCAGGTCAGCGGCCCGGGCGTCGTCGTCGAACGCGCCGGCCTCGTACTTCGCGCACCCAGACGCGGATCAGGTTGCGCGAGACATCATGTCGCTTGGCGAGACCGTGCAGCGTCTCGCCCGCGATGAACTCCTGGGCGACCTGACGCTTGAACTCGATGCTGTGGGAACGGTGCTTGGCCATGGCTTTCATCCTCCGAAAGCCCGGCAGTCCCGGTCAATTCCCAACCTGCAATCTGTCCACCGTCAGGGGCGCACTCCAGTTCCGGGGTCCCGTTTGGATGCCGATCACCCCGAAAAGGGGGTCCTTTTTGCATGCCGATTCACACAAAAAGAAAACCCCCTGTGCACGACGCCGAGGGCTGCCGACTGTCCGTAGTGGGAAAGGAAAACCGCGATCAGCAATCAATATTGGCTATATAACTACTCGTACGCGGGTGCGAGAGCTCTCGACTTTCTGATCGCTTCTGCTCTCAGGCGTTGAACACTAGGGGGCTCGTGACGCAGTAAGACTAGGCGGCTGGCAAGGAAGCCGCGGTGATGAGGATTGAACGATAACGCGAGCATCGTGATGTCCGCTTAGCCGCTAGTAGTCGCGGGGAAGCGGACCCCTGGTTCGCCGAAAGGACACCAGCATAATTATTCCAACCACGAGCAATATTCCCCCCAGTATCGCATATTCCCACATCGGCAAGAGCAAGCCGATGGCCAAGCTCGCAGCGCCGAAAAGGACCATACAGATCGCGCCAGTAAGCCACATTGGTCACCTCCTGTGATCAGCTATTCCCAAGCATCATCCAGCGCTAGCTATGCGCAGCTAAATAGTGCAACGCCTTAATGCCAGGAAGGAAGAAATACGCACCGCCCCTGACGGTCGTGAAGGCTGGCAGGCCGGCTATTTTTTTGCGGATCGGTCTCTTAGGAATAGTCATGTCGAACGTGCCGTCTTGGTTGCCAATAATCGGGTCTCGTTCGTTGCCCAGTTCGTGAAAATTTCGGTCGTTGATCCAGACATTTTGGGCAAACTCAAATTGGCGCACGAGGCTTCCACACAAAACGAAAGCTGCGATGCCGCGCTCGGCACCGTCCTCAGGCGCCCCCTCTGGTAAGGGAGGACCGTATGTCGCACCGCGACGGATCATTCTCCGCCGCTGGATGTTCACAGCGGTGTCTCGAGGGTTCATCCGCCGGATATGTGCTCCCAGGGGAACAGCATATCCCTGCGGGTCCATTTTCGCGTAGTTGAAGTTGTTGTTGCGCTGGTAATCGGCTCCAAGTGTTGGATCGTCCCTTTCAGGCGCCAGAACCAATGGAGCCCCGCTGCGCCACCGTCCCATCAATTTTGCCGCGAGCAGTTCCTGGTCCTCGGCTGTGGGGCCGCCTTGCTGGCGCAGAAAGTCGCGGAACGCACCCACATGCTCCTGCAATCTGCGATAAGCCATGAAGGTACCATTTCGGGAGAGAACCTCCGGTTTTGGTAACGGCACCACCTCGCCGCTCTCATCGACATGTCCAAGAATGAATTCACCCGCCTTGATGGGCGCGCCGGAGCCGGGCGTCGGCGTTAGTTCGCTTCCTTCAATCACCGGCTCAGAGATCCGGTCCCGATATCCAAAATGATCGTGCGCGTACTCAAACGGCGGAAAGCCGTCCAAGTCGAGCGCTGAAAGCACTTCCACACTCGGAGTCCTCGCCAGGAACGCTTGGTGCTCCCGCGTAACACGCTCACGCTCAGCCGCGTTGCGGGCAAAAAGAATGACGATGGCGTGGAGCGCCGGACTGGCCAGGCCGCCGACCCACCGATCGGGACCATTCCGGCCCGTGTCCCCAAGCACTTCCGCGCGTGCCGTCATGCCCTCCTGGAATTCTTTGGGAAACGTTGCGAGTGACTGCTCATCCACTCCGAGCGCGCGAAGTCCTTGCCACGTGAAAGCAACGGACACCCATCTTTGCTCGCGTTCGACGGATCCTCTGGCCTCTTGAGCTGAAGCAACCTTGTCTAGAATACCTGCCAACCAAGCTCGTCCCTCGGCAGGCTGATGAAATGAAAGGAATTCGTATCGACCCGTGATCGCAGGTACGCGCGTCAGAAGAAGATGCTGGATATCATCAAACTCAAGCATCGCAGCCCCTCGGTGCGGAAGGCCGATGCGCAACAAAAATGCTCGGCCTGCCACACATGACGGGTTCGGCGATCATTGGAGTTTCGGCTGCCTCACTGCATTTGGTCCAGCATGGTCGAGAGGGCGCCTTTGACCCTCAGCGCTTTCTTCACTTCGTCCGCGGTGGCATACGGATATTCTCCGTATTCCAGAAAACTTGAATTCTGGCGCTCGCGAAAGAATTTTATTACGGCTGGAAGGTTTGTCTTCCAGTCTTCTGGCCAACCTTCCATATTAGTGAATACTGTTATGATGCCGGTCTTGAGAAAGAGTGCCACGGCATCTTCGAGATATTTGTCAAAATCGGTATCGAAGATGCCTTGATACATAAAATGCGTGCCTGAGCCGACATCGAACAAAACCCAGCGGAGATAGTGTAGCCGCAGCGGCGCTAGCACGGTGGGATCAACCTTCACCGCCTGTTCAATCGTCTTGCCGTACTCACGAATCGCGGCTTCACGGCCTGGCTTCACCTTCGCGATGACTGTAAAGCCGTAGTTCGCGGGGGTTCTTGGAAAGATTGGACCATAACGGCCTTGCTCGAGTGCGAAATATCCTTCTTTGGGAATCGACATTGCAGCTGGCTTAGTCCAATCGAGCGTGGCGGTCGTGCTGAGCTGGGCATTTTGCCCAGTCGCCAATTGCGCTGTCTGGATTGTATCAGCCGGCCTGACCGCAGGTTGTGCACCCGACGGGGTCGGAGCCGCAAGGGTCACTGCAGTCGCTGCGGTGGCAGCACCCAAGAAACCGCGACGATTTGTTCCCAGCGGTTCATTTGACATCAGGCTCTCCCTTTCCACGCTCTGAATAGCCATCGTGTGTGTCCGGCGCCGGGTTACCGGGGCGGCCGCTCGCAATTCCCAACAGCCTAGCCAATCGACATTGTGCTGCTGCTCTCGTCGAATCTGAAAAACCATTTTATGAAAACATCCTATCCCTTTGTTGCGAGGTTATACCAAAAGTTATCGAGGCTCTCGGCTCCCCGACCAAAGTGGTGAAGAGAGTGAGGTCTGCCAGCAAAATATGGCCGGCTCGGGCCCCGGCGGCATCCAAAGGAATGAGATCGTCAAGAATGTCGGCTTGTGCACATCGCTGCATTTCGCGGCGACGCGATGGCATGCCGCCTGGGGCAAAGCAGACATCGGTCGGCCGCAGTGCTGGTTGAGGTCGGGCGCTAATGACCCGGGGTCGGTGTTGTTGTCCCTAAGGACAATTGTCAACAAAACGTCTTCGACAGCAACTTCTCTAGTGTCCTGAGTGAGGGACGTTCGCATCGGAGAATTTTTATGATCAAGAGTATCATGGTAATTGGAACGGTCGTGCTTCTCTCAGCGCCGGTTGCGATGGCACAGCAACAGAGCCGCGCTGGGGCGTGTGCCGCCGATATCAAGGCGAAATGTGCCGACGTTCAGCCCGGCGAGGGCCGCCTGGGAGCCTGCGTTAAAACAAACATCGCAGGATTTTCCGTTCCGTGTAAAGCAAAGCTAGCGTTGGCCGCTTTGACCAACAAAGCTTGCAAGGCCGATGTAAAGCAAAATTGCGCTGGCATGGAACGAAGTCGGGCTAATGCTCGAGCTTGCATCGAGAAAAGTATTGGCAATGTCGGCGACCAATGCAAGCAGGCGCTCGCCCAGGTCGTGGCCGCGAAAAAATAAAATCCTCAAACGTCCCAATTCGAGGAACGTCTAGTGAGTTAACTGCCCGCGCGGCGGGAAGCGCGTAGTCTAAACTTCGCGAGCCTAGCGGCGCGTTCGAGTTGCGGAAACGGCTCGCTGGAAACAGCGTCTTAAGACTTCCCGCTGTTTGGCGGGGAGAACGAACGGGGCAGTCGGGGAACGATGCGACCCGGCAGCCCCGTTTTTCTTTGCGTTCGATATTTGGCCCAACGCAGGGCACCGCGCATCGGGGAGCAATGATGATCCGTTTGAGTGTTTTGGCATTTGCGACAGCGCTGATGATTGGCGAGGCGTACGCGCAGCGTAAGACGCCAATGTTTTACACCGGGAACCAGCTCAATGAGATTTGTATAAGTTCAAGCCCACAGCTTTGCTCTGGTTACGTCGCAGCGATCGTTGACGTGTTAGCGAACGACAATTCCGTGAACGGCTTTCGAGCCTGCTTACCGAGACGTGGCATCACCGTTGACAAAGTTACCAACGTCGTACGGCAATATTTTGAGCGCAACCCCAAGGAGCGGCACCTTGCCGCTGTGGGTCTAGTCGCTGAGGCTCTATCGGAGGCGTTCCCCTGCAAAAAATGAACGAGCGGGGAGAAAGAGTTGATTATTCCTTGAGAGCAGCCTCGTGGCCCGAGCTAACCAAGCATGGCGCCGAACGCCCCTTTTCGATGGTGCGTTAGTCGGACCGCCTGCGATGTCAGAAAGAAACGGGCTGGGGAGGGCCTCATGACGCAAGCTGGCCGCGATGGATCAAATGGTGGAGGAACCTACGGATCGGCTGTTGCTGCCGAAGGATGGCAGCGTGGCCTTTGACGACCGCACGCAAGGTGGGGTCCATGAAGCGCCGCAACGATTGACCATGATTGGGCCTGCGCTTCGGAATTGAGAGCGCCGGTTCGCGACGGTTATCGCGTTGTGGAGGAGGACAACAGTGCGGTCTGTGTGGGGCTAAATCGACATGCCATAGTAAATAGCTCCGAGCGCCAGAACGAACAACAACGCTCCGGCAACCCAGGTCGCTATCCTACTGTCTGATCCCTTCGATGCCGCAGGGTCGTGATGAACGCGGTTCATGTTTCCCATGGGCCCAACCCGTCCCCCTTGATTCGACCCATGCCGCGTCCGAAATCCATCTCACCAGTCGGTTTCAGGAGTGGTGCGGCCGTTTGGTTGCTCACGGCGACTAGACAGTCGTCCTATGTTCGCGCCTTCATCTCGGTGATTGCGCTATTTTTGGCGCCTACCATCGGTACCGCCACTGCCTTCGCTGGCGCCCTCGTCTCTATCAATAAGAGTACCCAGCAGATGTCTGTATCGGTGGACGGGGTGCCACGCTATCGGTTCGCTGTATCTACCGGAAGAGCTGGCTACGGCACGCCGAACGGCACTTATCGCCCGCAGCGAATGGCAAGAACTTGGTTTTCCAAACGGTACTACAATTCTCCAATGCCACATTCGATCTTTTTTCATCGGGGTTATGCGATCCACGGTAGCTACGAAATCAACAGCCTTGGCGGCCCAGCTTCGCACGGCTGTGTGAGACTGCATCCGAACGACGCCAGTGCACTGTATGCGCTTGTTAAGCGTGAGGGCATGGCCGCGACGAGGATTGTCGTCCACGGAAGCAATCCCACGATGATGCGCAGTCGCGCGCCGGTGGCTCGGCCAGATTACGAGAGGCAACCGAATCGCGAGATGCAGCAGCCCCCCTTGTTTTTTCCGTTCTTCAGGTAATGCAGAAAATGCGACGTCGACCGTAGCCTCGCGCAAGGCGTATACAACGGCTCAGGGGGCCTCAACTCTCGCCGCCAAGGCGTAGCCACGACGTTGATCGCTTGGGATGGCGCAGCCGCTGGCGGGCTTTAAGGGTCGATTAGAGAAACCACCCCCGGGGGTCGAAATTCAGCGCCACTCGCAGTGCGCGTATTTTCGTGCTTTGCGTCGAGCAGTGTCGTGGACGAGGCGAATGGCGCTCGAACCTCGCCCGTCGAGTAAAGGGACGATTTGAGAAACCCATCCGGGGGCGCCACCACGATCGTTGTGATCGACCCGGCGATGATCACCATGTTGATCGAAGATGAGCCAGGGCGTCGGCACCAGTTTGACGGCTGCGGGTCGCGTGGCGGCAGCCAACACGATCGGTGCGTCAAAGCGCGGTAGGCCGCTCTCCGCCGGATGAGACGAGTTGAATGGGAGGGTCAGAATTTCCAGCCGACGCCGGCCGTGCCTTTGAGGGTCCGGGTGTCGGAGTTGCCGCCGACATTCATGTTCGGTTGTGTCGCGCAGGCCGCAAGGACGAGAGCCGCGGCGACAAGCAGGCCAATCGTTCGCATCGCTCAGACGGCCACGCGCGGGCGCTAAAGCGCGAACATTGAGATCGTCAAGGACAGTCGGCTTCTGTCACATCGCTGCATCTCGCCGCGACGCGATGGCATGTCGCCTATTGGGGGTCAAAGCAGCTGCTATCGGTCGGTCTCGGTGCTGGTTGGGGTCGGGCGCTAAATGTGACGACCCCTTAGCAACTGAAAGCTTTGCGGAAGCCCTCTGCTATCGCTTCATCCTCGGAGCAGAACCAACGGTCCGGCGTTTTTGTGCGTCCATAACTGCGGCAGCCTTCCATGTGATAAATTCCACGGTGGCCAGTGACGTGAGCACGCACGGCGAATTTTGCTTTTATCGGGCAACCGAGCGGCATTGCCGGGTGATCAGGGAATAGAGTATCGCGAATTTCTTTGCTTGGCGGGCAACTTGCCCCTAGCAGAGAAGCCTTACTCTTGTTCCATCTTCGCGCCTCTTGTGGCCGTGAAAAACATCCATTCCAAAGTCCACGGCCTTTGCTGCGCGCATCATCCTCATCCAGCTTGAAGCGACCCTTGGCATAAGGCTCAAAGTTTAGTGCCCAGCCTTCTCTCACAAGCCATTGGTTCAGGCTGGTGGTTTCGCCCTCAACCCAGCACACGCCGATCCGCCGATTGCGGTAAACCGTGTCGTATCCTTTTCGGTCGCAACGAACTTCGCGCTTTCCGACAAACTTTCTCAATTGATCACGCGCTTCAAGTCCGCACGCCCAGACATTGCGTTTCTCGTTGAGGCACACCTGATCTGTCTCGGGGGCGTCAATGCCATCGAGCCGATATGGGATTCCGTTCAGGATGAGGGTGTCGCCATCCGTAACTATCGCTTCTTCGGCCCAACTCGGACCAATCACGATGCATAAGAGAATAGCAATCAAGACATGCATGAATCATCTCCCATTAAAAAAGAAACATGCCAGCCGCAACGTTTTCGCGCGTCGATCCTAACATGGCCCGGGCGAACCTCGCCCGTCGGTTAAAGGGTCGATTTCAGAAGCCCACCCCGGGGGTCACAACCGACTCCCTGATCAACCCTGCGATGATCACCATGTGATCGAAGATGACGATCGCGCCCCCGCGCAAGATTGATTCAAGGCCGATGGCAAATACGAATCATCGTTGCTCACGGATCAATTGATCGCCGCGCAGGCGATGAGGGAAAAAGGGTTGCCGATTGTCGCTGTCGAAGCCCGCAGAAATCGGGCGCTCACAAGCGATCAAAACCACGGGGAATAACCGGCCCCTTTTTCCCTCATAGAGGCAACACCAATGCGCGTCGCGATCTACGCCAGAGTCAGCACCGATGATCGAGGCCAGACCCCAGAGAACCAGCTGCGTGAACTTCGAGCGTGGTGCGCTGCTGCTGGGCATGAGATCGTGGGCCATTACATCGACCACGAAAGCGGTCGGAAGGGTACCGACAAGCGCAAGGAATTCGCCGCGCTGTTCGTCGATGCCGGCAAGCGCAAGTTCGATTGCGTGCTGTTCTGGGCTCTCGACCGCTTCAGCCGCGAGGGCATGGTGCCGACGATTAAGCACCTCGAACGGCTCAGTGCCTACGGTGTACAATTTCGCTCATACACCGAGGAACACTTGGCAACCGACAACGAGTTGGTGCGCAACGTGCTGTTGGCGCTGTTGGCGTCGCTGGCCCGGCTCGAAGCAGCTAAAGATCGCGGAGCGGACCCGGGCTGGCATGGCGAGGGCTAAGGCCAGCGGCAAGCGCATCGGGCGGCCCCGCCTTGATCATCAACTACGGCAGAAGATCGCGGCACTGGCCGCCGAAGGGGCATCGGCCTATGCCATTGGTAAAGAGCTTGGAATCGACCGGCACACTGCCAGGAAGTACGCGGACGCTTCCGAAGTGCACGTGCTAGGATGATCGCGCTAGCAAATGTGGGGATGGCTGGTCACAGGAGGTGACCAACGGTGTGGATTATTATTATTGGCACAGCCTGCATGATTCTTGTGGGCGCTGCGGGCGTGGCTATCGGCTTGTACCAGTCGATGTGGGCCTATGCGATACTGGGGGGAATATTGGTCGTGGCTGGTATATTTGTGCTGATCTCCTTGCGGCGATCCGGGGCGTTTTTCCGCAACTTGTAGGGCTAGGCGGACATTCAGTCAGCCAAAGCCAGCGCGCAATTTATGAGTACGCGCTCTAGTCGACGGCACCGGGATCGCTCCGCAGCTTGCCAGGAACTCGTTGACCTCGGGCCGCTCGATATCGCGCTGCTGCGGCGTGATCTTCGGCCTCGCGATCGGCGAGAGCCATCGGCGGCACCGGTCACACGATCTCCTGCGACCGAATGACTTATGCCTCGCAATCGCCCACAGATGACTCAGGATTTCATTTTGTGTGCTGAGCGCCTAGAGATGCAGCCGACGCTGAAATCGAATCCAGAGTCTAAATCTGAGTTACCGTGAGGCCATCGGCGAGTGATCGACCCTTGCGCTAGCGGTGCAGCATCTGCTGGCGACGCCTGCTTTCAGCCGTCGTGGGACATCCGGGGCGGAACCACGGCTTGCGCTCGCTCGTGCCCCCCGGGAGCCGCCGATGTGTTCCAAAACGTCCTGGCGGTGCGGGTCCAGCAATCGCTCGAACCTCGCCCGTCGGGTAAAGGGTCGATTTAGAAAACCGCCCCCGGGGGTCTTTTTCGCCCTGAGCGCTCAGCGGCGTTCAGTCAGACAAGAGCCGCATCACCGTGCCGACTCCCGCCGACTTCACGAGCAATACGAGGGTAGCGGGAGCTCGTGCCCCGCAGTGTCCGCGCCGCGGTTTTGGTAACGGCACCACCTCGCCACTCTCATCGACATGTCCAGGAATGAATTCACCTGCCTTGACATGCGCGCCGGAGCCGCGAGTTGGCGTCAGTTCGCTTCCTTCGATCACTGGCTCAGAGATCCGGTCCCGATATCCAAAATGATCGTGTGCGTATTCAAACGGCGGAAGCCGTCCAAGTCGAGCGCTGAAAGCACTTCTACAACCGGCATGCTCGTCAAGAACGCTTGGTGCTCCCACGTGACAAGCTCTCGATCAGCCGCGTTGCGGGCAAAAAGAATGGCGATGGCGTGAAGCGCCGGACTGGCCAGGCCGCCGACCCACTGATCGGGAGCATTCCGGCCCGTGTCGCCAAGCATTTCCGCTTCCCCTCCGTGCAGAAGGCCGATGCGCAACAAAAATGCTCGGCCCGCCATACATAATGGGTCCAGCGATCATTGGAGTTTCGGCTGCCTCATTGCATTTGGTCCAGCATGGTCGAGAGGGCGCCTTTGACTCTAAGCGCTTTCTTCACTTCGTCCGCGGTGGCATACGGATATTCTCCGTATTCCAGAAAACTCGGGTTCTGGTGCTCGCGAAAGAATTTTATTACGGCTGGAAGGTTTGTCTTCCAGTCTTCTGGCCAACCTTCCATATTAGTGAATACTGTTATGATGCCGGTCTTGAGAAAGAGTGCCACGGCATCTTCCAGATATTTGTCAAAATCGGTATCGAAGATGCCCTGATACATAAAGTGCGGGCCAGATCCGACATCGAACAAAACCCAGCGGAGGTAGTGTAGTCGAAGCGGTGCTAGCACGGTGGAATCGCCCTTCACCGCCTGTTCAATCGTCATACCATAATCACGGATTGCCTGTTCCCTTCCGGGCCTGACCTTTGCAATGACCGTAAAGCCATAGTTCGCAGGAGTTCTGGGAAAGATTGGACCATAACGGCCTTGCTCGAGTGCAAAATATCCTTCTTTGGGAATCGCCATCGCAGCTGGCTTCGTCCAATCGAGCGTGGCTGTCGCGCTGAGCTGCGCATTTTGCCCAGTCGCCAACTGCGCTGTTTGAATTGTCTCGTCAGATCTGAGCGCAGGTTGTGCACCCGACGGGGGCGGGGCTGTTAGGGTAACTGCAGTGACTGCGGTGGCAGCACCCAAGAAACCGCGACGATTTGTTCCCAGCGGTTCATTCGACATGAGGCTCTCCCTTTCCACGCTCTGAATAGCCATCGTGTGTGTCCGGCGCCGGGTTACCGGGCGGCCGCTCGCGATTCCCAACAGCCTACCTAATCGACATCGTGCTGCTCTCGTCGGATCTGGAAAACCATTTCATAAAAACGTCCTATCCTTTTGTTGCGAGGTTATACCAAAGGTTATCGAGGCTCTCGGCTCCCCCGAAAAAGGTGGTGAAGAGAGTCAGGTCTGCCAGCAAAATATGGCCGGCTCGGGTCCCTGCCGGCGGCATCCAAACGAAAATATTGAACTCGGTATTTCCCGCTTCAATAAATGGGTGTGGCCGCGATAAATCAATCGGCTGCCGAGCCAGCACTCGGATAGATCGTGTATCTTCCGTGGCCAGTGCGTGGTGCTGCATGTGTTGGTGAAAGTTGAACGTGGTCACGTTCGCGAGACAACCATGTGTATCGAGATCGCGCGCTGGCGTGAGTGGGCAATCTGGTTTGTGTCCTTGATGACAGCCGGGCGAAGACCGAATTGATTCTCAACCGGTATGGGGCGAACCTCGCCCGTCGGGTAAAGGGTCGATTTGAGAAACCCACCCCGGGGCAGCGTTCCGCCCTGGGCGTTGGGCATCAACGGCGTGCGTCTGGCAAGAGCCGCTGCCGGGGCAGACCGGCTTTGTTCAAAATCGGATCGAGTGCACCGCAGCCCTGGCGCGACAGCCGGCTTTGATCTCAGGGAGCCGTTAAAGCTTTGTTGAGACAGCCGATCAGGTGGTCGGGGTAGTATGGCTTGCTCAGGAAGCCAGCCGCTCCGGCCTTCGTGGCGCGTGCCCGCACGCTTTCCTCGGGATAGGCCGTGATGAAGATGATGGGGATGCGGTGACCTTGGGTGATCAGCCGGTCTTGCAGCTCAATGCCGCTTAGTCCTGGCATTTGCAGATCGGTGATAAGGCACGACGCGTCGTGGATTTGCTCGGATTTGAGAAAATCTTCGGCTGAGGCAAACGTGGAAGCGTTGTAGCCTATAGATCGGACAAGCCCTTTTGTCGCCTCGCGCACGCCCTCATCGTCATCGACAATCGCAATCATTGGAATAGCTTTTTTGTCGACTTCGTCATGAACAAACTTTCTTGGTGTCCCGGTCGACAGTGTGACTTTGCGACGTTCAAGATGATTAGAACGTGGGGCTTCGTCAGGCGCCTTGCGGGCTTTGTCGAACAGCGCTTTACCGGCATTTCCGCCGAGTGCTTCAAGGTCCTGTTGCTCGCAGCTCGTCGCTATCGCCAATCCAATCGATTGCAGATGCGCACGCCGATAACAATAGAGCGCGAGCATCGCACGAGCCTTGGGAGGGACGGTCGAAACCAATTCATCCAGACCGTGCGAACTGGCCCGATAAAGTTGACCGAGAACATGGTCAGCCACGGGGCAACGTTCTTCCTGATGGACATACGGTTGTTCTGGCTGCATCGATGCTCCTCCAGTTGGGGAACATCGCCCATAACGCGTTAACGCTTCGTGAACCACGCGTGAGCGTGAGGTCTTGTAGCATACGTCTAATCAAAACTTCGCAAAATCTCTCACAAGGCTGGGTGAAGGTAGGGGCATTGCTTGGTAGCTCGCACCATCATCAGGGGGCAAACGGCCGTCGATATGTGCGTGCACCAAGGCGCCCGCGAACATAACGACTCCGGCTGTGATGACACCGTAGATGATCCCAACGATCCCGAGGCTCTTGTTGTCAACTAACGGGGGCTCCTGTGTGGCGCATCTATCCTGAGCATGTCGCGCTCTCCACCAGTCAATTTCCTGGTGGCAGCGAGATTAGATGGGTGTGCGAGGTGCCGCTATTGTACGTGCGGAAGGATCAGCCACCCAAAGAGCGTCTGCCGCCTATGCGTTGGTATCAGCCCTAGGCGGGGTTGGGGGCCGTCACCGGGCCATGGTAACGGCTCAGCTCAGGGTGATCGCACGCACGAAGCGCCACGGGGACGTTGGCGAACCTCGCCCGCCGGGTAAAGGGTCGATTTAGAAAACTCCACCCCCCGGGGCTCGCCACCACGATCTGGCGAGGTGCGACATGTTCATCATCTCGCTCTCGACCCGGCTCTTCAGGCGAAGTACCGTTGCCTGCTGCGAAACAGGGGCTGTTTCTCGCTGCTTACTGGCGAGATGGATGCACCGACGCGATTGAATTATGTTGACTGCCCTGGCTCCAACGAGAGGACGATTCTGCCCAGCGATCGGGATTGTTCTGTCATTGATGATGTCACTGGCTTGTTCGGCAGCTTTGGCGGCCGATGCCAAGCAGGTGCTGTTGCTTCATTCGTTCGGCCGAGACTTCAAGCCCTGGGGTGAATACGCCAAAGCCATCCGTACGGAGCTTGAGCGCCAATCGCCATGGCCGCTGGATATCACCGATCATTCCCTGGTCACCGCGCGTTCCGGCGAAGAGGACTCAGAAACGGCATTTGTTGAGTATCTTCGAGCCCTGTTTGCCAAACGCCAACTCGACCTGATCGTGAGTATTGGTGCGCCCGCGGCCGCGTTCGTCCAGCGGCACCGCCCGCACCTTTTTGCCAGCACCCCGATGGTGCTCACGGTCGTCGAGCAGCGCCGCGTTCGCTACTCCACGTTGGCCGCCAATGATGCCGTGGTCGCGCTATGGATCAATTATCTTGCCGCCCTGAAGAACATCCTGCAGGTGCTGCCCGACACCGAGCGTGTGACGGTCGTGGTGGGAACGTCACCCATCGAAAAATTCTGGCGAGAGGAAATCGAAAAGGAAGCAAAGCCACTGGCCGATCGAGTTGCCTTTGCATGGACCGACCATCTGTCGTTTGACGATCTGCTGAAGCATGCGGCCGCACTGCCACCGCGCTCTGCGATCTTCTGGGAGTTGATGATCGTTGACGCAGCGGGTGTCGTACACGAAGGCGACAGCGGGCTATCACGGCTCCATGCGGTCGCGAACGCGCCGATCTTTTCCTACGACGATTCCTTTTTCGGGCGTGAGCTCGTCGGCGGCCCAATGCTCTCGGTGCTCGATGGAAGCCGCCAGACCGCCGCTGTCGCAATTCGCATTCTTGCCGGCGAGAAGGCGGGCGACATCAAAGAGGTCGTCGAGTTTGCCAAACCGAAGTTCGACTGGAGGGAAATGCAGCGCTGGGGCATCGGCGAAAACCGTCTGCCGCCCGGAAGTGAGATTCATTTTCGCGATCCGAGCGTATGGGAGCGATATCGCGCATATATTCTGCTGATCTGCGGTGTGATTCTGGCGCAGGCCGCATCGATCGGTTGGCTGATCTACGAGCGTCGGCATCGCCACCTTGCGGAGGTCGTGGCGCGTAATTCCCTGTCGGAACTTACTCACATGAACCGCGTAGCGACAGCCGGCGAGCTGTCAGCCTCTCTCGCGCATGAGATCAATCAGCCCCTGACAGGAATTGTGACATCGGCGAGCGCTGCCCGACGCTGGCTCGCAAGGGAAAGTCCGGACATAGACGAGGCGCGCGCCGCGCTGGATCAAATTGAGGCTGCCGGTCACCGCGCAAGCGACATCGTCACAAGCGTCAGGTCGATGTTCAGAAAGGAGACGGCAGACAAATCCGCGGTCGACATCAACAAACTGATCTGGACCGTTTTGGGGTTGGTCTACTTCGATCTGCGCAAACATGAGATCGATCTTCAATCGAGACTCGACGACCAAATCCCGCCTGTGCTTGCCAATCAGGTCCAGCTGCAGCAAGTGATTTCTGAATTTGATCATGAATGCCATCGATTCCATGCGGTCGGTACAGCCGCGTGTGCTGTCAATAACTTCCAAACTGAGCGAGCCCGATCGTGTTGAGGTGTCGATCGAGGATACGGGGACTGGTATTGATCCCGCCAACCTCGCTCAAATCTTCAAGCCGCTGTTTACGACCAAGGAGCGCGGCATGGGCATGGGCCTTTCCATTTGTCATTCGATCATCGAAGGGCACGGCGGCCGAATTTGGGTGGAGCCTGGCCCGGGGCGAGGTTCAATATTTCGGGTTTCATTGCCGAAAAACGACTCGACCTTACGCATAGCTTGAACATTTCCTGTGCGAAAGCCGCTCGCCGGCTTGAAGGGTCGATTGGAGAAACCACGCCCCGGGGGGTCGAAATTCGGCACAACTCGCACTGCGCGCATTTTTTTTTGCGCGTTGCGGATCGATGTCGCCCCCAGTGGGGTTCGCCCCACGATGTCCCCGATCGACCCGAGCTGTGATCGAAGATGACGATCACGCCCGGCGCAAGATTGATTCAAGGCCGATGGCAAATACGAATCATCGTTGCCCGGAATTCACTCACGCACTGTCCGTATTCCTGCCAGTGTTCAGACAGTCTCACCTCATCGAGGGCCTGATCACATGCAGAAATCGACGCTGCGGCTGGTTGCGCCAGCGGTGGAGAATCGGACAGTCACACCACGGCGACGACCGAACGCTGAGCTAAGGCCGCGCGAGTATCTGACCGAGGCCGAGATCGACAAGCTGATCGAAGCGGCCAAGCGCAACCGATGGGGACAGCGGGATGCCACCGTGATTTTGATTGCGTTTCGCCATGGCTTGCGGGTGTCAGAACTCATCGGGCTGGAATGGTCAGACATCGGATACGAGAGCGCGACATTGCATGTGCGCCGGGCCAAAGGCGGCGCGACAGCCGTGCATCCATTGCAGGGCGATGAACTGCGGGCGCTGCGCAGGCTTCAGCGTGAGCAGGAACCGAAATCGACCTTCATCTTCACATCAGAGCGCGGCTCGCCGTTCTCGGCCGCCGGTTTTGCCAAGATGATCGAGCGTGCCGGTGTCGAGGCTGGATTGCCGTTCAAGGTTCATCCGCACATGCTGAGGCACGCTTGCGGCTTCGCCCCAGCGAACCGGGGCACCGACACCCGAACGCTGCAAAGCTATCTCGGCCATCGGTCGATCACATCGACCGTGAGATACGCTGAGCTTGCCCCTGGGCGGTTCAAGCACCTCTGGCGCTGAGGCCCGCCATAGCGATCGTCGGATCGCGGGTGCGCGACCCCCGATAGAGAATCACCTCGGTTCACCCGGTCGAGCCCGGGGCCATCGCGCGTCGTTCACCGGCGCACGAGGTATGACCGGCTCAGTCTCGTTGCGCGCTGCGATCTGTCCGCACTTGCAATAATAGTAAAAGCGCCGCTCGCCCGGTGACTGCGACACCGGGCAGGACACGTAGGCAGTCATTTCGCGGGTACAGCGGGGGCAAGTCAGGTGCATGGCTTGGGCGACCACGCCAGCGCGGCGCCGCTGAGCTTTCCGAGCGACCTACCTCACCCTGCATACTCGTAAGACTTCGCAAAGCTCGATTTAAATGGCTCAGCGACCTTCTGAGCGAGTGCCGAGAGTTGCTTGGCCTGCTCAGCCACTGTCTCAAACTGATGGCGCCAATGCTCATTTGAAACCGCGATGAATTCCGGGGGCGACTTGACGCTTGCTAGCCTTTGGACAAATTCAAAATAGGACTCGGTGTTGGCGCGTGCAAATTCGAGAACCTTACTATTGTAGTCTTGCATCCCTTTAAGTGCCGCGGGCCAGGAAGCTGTCATTACCTCCGCCGCTTCAGTTGTGGCGGCGCCCATTGTCTCGAAAACCTCCTTGGATCGTTTGGCACTGGTGTCAGCCACCTCGCGGAATTGTTGCGTGACGTCAGCGGATTTCGGCTTGGTGGTTGTGTTCATGGGCTATCCTCCGAGGAGCAGGGCGGCAGAATTTCCGGGCTTGACGATCGGGGTGCGTGATCGTTGTCGTGATCTAGTATGCGAATTGCACACGACAAGCACGCGACAATCCGTATTCATAGTTCGACACAAAAGGTGATCGGGAGGCGCTCACGCCGTCGGCAACAACGTGTCTGGTTCACTGTCCTATTTTGTAAACGGCCGCCCGATATCGCGCTGCTGCGGCCTCGCGCTGCCCTAGGCACGGCTAGGCGACCTCGCCAGCGCGGTCGGTATTCAGTCAAAGTTTCCGCAGCGGCCCTACCTCGGCGTACAGGATCGCCTGTGTGTGCCGAAAACGTCGTCCGTATTGATCTGGCGAGGAAATCACATGACCATCATGGGTCATGGTGCCGCTGCTATTCCTGTTTCTCAGCATGCCGATCAAGCCAACCGGCCGGCTTGAGGCGGAAAACGTTGCGCTACGCCACCAGTTGGCAGTGTTGCGACGAAAGCTGCGGGGTCGGATCGAGTTCACCAACGGCGATCGCCTGTTCTTCATTCTGCTGTATCGTCTATTTCCATCGGTCCTCAAGGCGATGATGATCGTCCAGCCTGAAACAGTCGTCCGCTGGCATCGGGCGGGCTTTCGCCATTACTGGCGCTGGAAATCGCGCCGGCGGGGAGGGCGGCCCCCTATCAGTGCGGAGCTGCGCGCTTTGATCCGGCAGATGAGCATGGAGAACGTGCTTTGGGGCGCCCCGCGCATTCAGGGCGAGTTGCTCAAGCTGGGCTTTACGGTAGCGCAGTCGACGGTCGCCAAATACATGGCCAAGCGAGACAATCCACGCGGTCAGAGTTGGGGGACGTTCCTGCGCAACCATGCGCCGCAGATCGCCGCGATAGCTTGTTCGTGGTTCCAACCATCAGCTTTATCCAGCTCTATGTCCTGGTGATTGTCCAACTGGGCCGGCGCGAGCTTGCCTGGATCAATGTCACAAGGCACCCGACGGCTGACTGGATCGCGCAGCAGATCACCGAGGCCTTTCCGTGGGATGAGGTACCTCGCTATCTGGTCCGCGACCAGGACGGCATTTACGACACAGCGGTCGCACGTCGGCTGCGCGCCATGGGCATTCGCGACAAGCCGATTGCGCCCGGATCACCCTTGCAGAACGGCTACGCGGAGAGACTGATCGGCACGATCCGGCGGGAATGCGTGGACCACTTGAGCGTGTTCGGCGCGCGCCATCTGCACCGGGTCCTTCGCGAGTATGCTGCCTACTACAACAGTTCGCGGACTCATCGTGCTCTGAACCAGGATGCCCCTATCCATCGGACGGTTCAGACTATGGGCGCCATCGCATCACGCCTTGTTCTCGGCGGGCTTCATCATCAATATTGCCGAATTCTAGTTTCCGGCACACACAGGATTGCCAATCTTGGCGCTGGCAAATTCGCATTCAGAAATTTGGGTCGCTGGTGAAGCCGCCAGCCGGCTATCCGGTGCAGTCACCCTACGTTTCGATCCGCGTCAACGCGCTTGCGCGCCGCGATCGCCCTGGTCGTGATCGCGGCCCTATTCGGCCGCGACGTTGATTTTCCGAGCGCCCGCCGGGGACCAGAACGGGCGGCTCAGCCCGAGGTTGCCGCGCAGCGTGGTCGCCTCGTATCGGGTGCGGTAGAGCCCGCGGCGCTGCAGCTCGGGCACGACGAGATCGACGAAGCGCTGCAGGTCGCGCGGATAGAGCGGCGGCATGATGTTGAAGCCGTCGCAGGCGCCTTCCCGTGACCCAGCGCTCCATGTGGTCTACCACTTCGGCTGGGGTGCCGACGATCAGGCCGTGGCCTCGACCGCGCGGCGAAGTGCTTGTACAGCGTGCGCAACGTCATGCCCGGGTTCTTGGCAATCTGCTCGTTCACCAGTTGTGCCCGGCTGCCGCTGCGCGGGGTCGACCGGGATCTCCGGAACGGGGCTCGTCCGGGTCGTACCCCGAGAAGTCGAAGTCCATGCGTTGCGACAGCAGCGCCAGCCCCATCACCGGGTCGATCAGATCCTGCAGCTCCTCGAATTCGGCTTCGGCCTGCTCGTGCGTTTCGGCCGACGCAGACCGATGAGGCCGGGCATGATCTTCAGGCTGTCGGGCTCCCGGCCGTAGGCCTTCATGCGGCCTTTGACGTCGGCGTAGAATTGCTCGCGCCACGTCGAAATGCTGTTGGGCCGCGAAAATCGACCTCGGCCGTTGCCGCCGCCAGCTCGCGGCCGTCTTCCGACGCGCCGGCCTGTACCATCACAGGCTCGCCCTGCGGCGACGGCGGCACGATCAGTGGTCCCTTCACCTTGTAGAACTCGCCATCGTGCTCGAGGACGAACAGCTTGGCCGGATCGAAGAACAGCCCCGACTTCTGGTCCCGGACGAATGCATCCGGCTCGCCACGAGTTCCAAAGGCCGCGCACGACGTGGGCGAACTCCTTGCGCCATCCGATAGCGCTTCGATTTCTCGACATGCTGCTCGTGGCCGAAGCTCTTGGCGGCGTTCGAGTTGTTCGTGGTGATCAGGTTCCAGCCGGCCCGCCCGCCGCTCGCGAGATCGAGCCCGGCAAAGCGGCGCGCAAGGAGATAGGGCTGGTCATAGGTCGTGCTCGACGTGCACACGAGGCCCAGGTGCTTCGTGTGCTGGGCAACCGTCGCCATCACGCGTCAACGGCTCGATCCAGGATCCGGCCGCATCATGGCTCATCGCCTCCAGCGGACCACGCCAGAACGTCAGGGAGTTGGCCATGAAGAACATGTCGAACAGCCCGCGTTCGGCCAGCTTCGCCAGATCGATGATCCGCCGAGTGTCGACGTCGAAATCGGGATGGGCGTCGGGGTGACGCCATGCCGCCATGTGCTGGCCTCCGCACCGGGCCAATAGAACATGCCGAGCTTCATGTGAGCCGACTGCTTGGACATTGCGCTTCTCCAGATTCTGGAGGCAAGGCAGCGACCGGCCTCGGTTGCTTCGGCCGGATGGTGAGCCCGCTCGATGCTACAGTAGCCGAGCCCAGCAGCGGCAGCCATACGCGCCGCACGGGCCGGCCATCGCCGTGACGGCGCGCGTCGTCAACTCCGGCCGCAGGGGCTCGCCCCGCGCTTGCGCCGGTTCGAAGCTTGCAAGACCGCCCTCCGCTGCGCCAATGTGAACCATTGTCCCGCGGTCGATCGCAGTGGGGGAGAGCATGACCATCCGGACCACGCGGGCACGGCTTCTCGCAGCTCTTGCCATGCTTGGCGCCGGCCTGCCGGCTCCGGCAACGGCCGAGCAGGCGTCGGACTATCCCAGCCGCAACATCACCTACGTTGTTCCGTTTCCGGCCGGCGGCGTCGCCGACATTCTGGCGCGCATCTACACGCCGACGCTCGCCGAGACGCTGGGCAAGCCGATCGTGATCGAGAACCGGCCGGGAGCGAGCACATCGATGGCCACCAACAGCGTGATGCGCTCCCCGCCCGACGGCTACACGATCATGCAGGTCGACATGTCCTATGCCGTGGCGCCGAACGTCGTGATTGCCGGTTACGATCCCGTGCGCGACTTGACTCCCGTGGTGCAGATCGCGCGCTCGACGCTGGTGCTTGCCGTCAATCCCGCGCTGCCGGCCCGGTCCGCCGCCGAACTCGTGGCGCTGGCCAAGACCAAGCCCGGCGATTTGAAGTTCGGCACGTCTGGCATCGGCACGCCGCCGCATCTCGGTGCGGTGTCGTTCATCAACGCCACCGGTGCGCGTCTGCTGCACGTGCCGTATCGCGGGGCAGGGCAGGCGCTCCAGGATGTCATCGCCGGCCACCTCCACCTGATCTTCACCGCGCCGAGCCTTTCCATGCAGCAGGCGAAGCTCGGCCAGGTCAGGCTGCTTGGCATCACCGGCAACGCGCGGTCGCCTTCGCTGCCCGACCTGCCCACCTTCGCCGAGCAGGGCATTCACATGAAGGAGATGGATTTCGGCACGTGGATGGGTGCGATGGTGCCGAACGGGACGCCGCCGGCGATCGTCGACAAGCTCAACGCCGCCTTCAATCGCGTGCTGGCGATGCCCGAGGTGCAGGCGAAGCTCGGCAGGGCCGACTACCTGGCGGTCGGCGGCGCGCCGGCAGCCCTCGCCCATGTCGTCGCCACGCAAACGGACTACTGGCGCGACGCGCTCAGGGCCGCAGGCGTTAAGCAGGAGTAGACGGGCTGCCGTACCGGTGGGCAGCCTGCCGGGTGTTTGCTCGAGCGGTTTCGCTCATTTTCCGGCGCGGGGTACTGCACCACGATGGCGTACCCGAAGCTTGGCTACCGTACGTGATCACCGAGGGCAGCATGAGATCGAGACGTTTAGGGTTCGCAGCTTTTCGGCTCGCCAACTGATAAGGATTCCATAGAATTCTATCCAGTCGCAGACTGATAAGGAAAAGGAAATGCTCGAAAGCTTATCAGTGCCAACTTGAGCTTGTAGCCGAGGCCGCTGGCCAGCGGTGCCTCGGCCCGCATCCGTCGTGCAAAGCTGAGCTGTGGTCAGGCGCGGGCGAGATATCGCTTCTCGAGCATCACGTGGATGCCTTTCGACCCGTTCACCACCTGGGTGACGCGGAGATCGGCGGCAAGGCTGCAGAGCGTGTAGGCGTCTTCGCGCGAAATGCCGGTCCGTGCGCAGATCAGCTTGATCATGTCGCGGAGCGCAATGACGACGCAATCGTCGAGGTCGGGATCGAACGCCATCGTCATGACGTGCGTGGGTGTCTCCGCCATAGGCCATTCGAGCGTCATGTCGCTGCGCACGTGAAGCTCGAACGTGCCGATCAGGCCGGTCTCGATGGCATTGATGCAGACCTCGCCGTCGCCCTGCGCGCCGTGGCCGTCGCCGCAGGAGAACAGCGCGCCGTCGACATGGATCGGAAGGTAGAGCGTCGTGCCGGCCACCAGCTCCTTGTTGTCCATGTTGCCGCCGTTCTTGCGCGGCGGCTGCGAGCTCAGCGGCCCCCAGGCCTGTGGCGGCGCCACGGCCATGATCCCGAAGAACGGCCTCAGCGGAATTTCCGCGCCCCAGGACATCCTGCCGATCATCCGTTCTCTATCGAGCGGAATGTGAATGACGCGCATTTCGGTAAAGTCGTGGGGCAGCGCGCCTGTCTGGGGCCGGATCGCGTTGTAACCCCAGTCGTAGTTCAGGCCGATCGACCGGATGCGGACCTCGAGCACCTGTCCGGCCTTGGCGCCGCGCACGGCGACCGGACCGGTCAGGATATGCGACCCGCCGAGCTTCGGCTGGACCCGGGCATGGATCGCGGTCAACGCATCGGGAACGAAGTAGCCTGAGCCCGGCTTCGGTATTAGCGCCGGGCCGCCAGACACCGTCGAGATCGTGACGGTGTCGCCGGAATCTATGGTGATCAGCGGCTTCAGCGCCGCATCGAGGTAGCCCCAGTGCACCGTATCCGGAGCGGCGTCCAAACGATGCTCAGCCATGCGAGCCGTCCAATCGATTTTCGGGTGCCGTTCGCGTCCATGGCCGCGGCTTATGACGATCAGTATGAGCGTTGCAATGACAGCACAAGGCAACGTGCCCGACTATCAGACGCCGTGCATTGATGGCGTGCGCGCCGAGCGCTTCCGCGGATCGGAACAGTCCATTGTAGAGCTTCGGATCGCCGGCCGATCGTTCAAGCTCCCCGTTGTGTCGTTGCGACGCGAAGCCATCGGCGAGCCGAAGGGGACTTCATGACACTCGCTCGCCGTCAATTCCTGCGTCTGGCCGCGGCCGCCGCCGCTCTTCCGATCGGGGCACGCGGCGTTCATGCGCAAAGCTACCCGGCACGACCGGTCCGCATCGTCGTTCCGGTTGCCGCGGGCGGCGCGACCGACATTCTTGGACGGCTTTTGGCGCAATGGCTGACCGGACCGGATGGGGCAGCCTTTCGTGGTCGAGAATCGGCCCGGCGCCGGCGGTAACCTCGGCACCGAGAACGTGGTGCGGTCCGCGCCGGACGGTTACTCGCTGCTGCTGATCCAGGCCGGCAACGTGATCAACACGTCGCTCTACGAAAATCTCAGCTTCAATTTCCCGCGCGACATCGTGACCGTCACGGTGATCAGCCGTCCGCCGTTCATGATGTCGGTGCATCCTTCCGTTCCGGCCAAGACCATTCCGGAGTTCATCGCCTACGCGAACGCCAATCCCGGCAAGGTCAACATGGCCTCGGCCGGCGTCGGTACCGGCAACCATGTCGCGGGCGAGCTGTTCAAGATGCTGACTGGGGTGCAGATGGTGCACGTGCCGTACCGCGGCGGCGGTCCGGCGCTGGTCGATCTGGTGAGCGGACAGGTTCAGGTGATGTTCGGCAGCACGCCGTCGATGATCCAGTATGTGCGGGCCGGCACGCTGCGGCCGCTCGGCGTGACGACTCGTGTGCGATCCGACGTGGTGCCTGACGTGCCGACAGTCGGAGAATTCGTGCCCGGCTACGAAGCCAGCGACTTCTACGGGGTCGGCGTACCGAAGGACACACCGCCGGATATCGTCGGGAGGCTCAACGACGAAATCAACAAATGGCTGAACGATCCCGCGGTCAAAGCGCGGCTCGCCGACCTCGGCGGCATGATCGCTGGAGGCAGTTCGGCCGACGCCGGCAAGCTCGTGGTCGAAGAGACCGAGAAGTGGGCCAAGGTCGTCAAGTTCGCCGGCGCCAAAGCGCAATAGCCCATCCTGTCTGAGAGAGTGGAAGCCGAGATGAAACCGCGCACCTACGGACCGTTCCCCTATTCGCTGATTTCGCGGAGGCCTCCGCTGAAATGGCCGAACGGGGCGCGCGTCGCGCTGTGGGTCGTACCCAACATCGAGATCTTTTCGCTGATGGAGCGTCCGGGTGGACTTGGCCCGGGCAAAATTCCCGACATCCCGACCTGGGCGGTCCGTGATTACGGAAACCGCGTTGGTATCGTGCGCATCATGGAGGTCCTCGACCGCTACGGCATCCGCGCAACTGTGGCTTTGAACAGCGACATCTGTCTGCATCATCCCGCGATCGTCGAGGAAGGCTGCGCCCGCAAGTGGGAATGGATGGGGCACAATCAAAGCAACACCCGGCGGCTGAACGAGGTGCCGGCCGAGGAAGAGGTGCAGATCATCCGTGACACGCTCTCGACGATTGAGCGTGCTTCGGGCGTCCGGCCGCTGGGCTGGCTCGGCTCGGGCTTGCAGGAGACGTGGAACACGCTCGAGCATCTGGCGGCTGCCGGCTGCGAGTATGTCGCGGACTGGGGCGCCAATGACGACCAGCCCTATACGATGACGCTGGAGGACGGGAAAACTCTGGTCTCGGTGCCCTACAGCTACGACATCAACGACAAGCAGGTGTTCGAGCGGCGGAATGCGTCGGCATCGGACTTCAGGGACATGATCTGCCGCCAGTTCGACGTGCTCTACCGCGAGGGTCAGGTGTCCGGCCGGGTGATGCACATTGCGGTGCATCCGTATCTGACCGGGCTGCCGTACCGGATCGATGCGCTGGACGAAGCGCTCGCTTACATCTGCCGCCACGAGGGCGTGTGGCTCGCGACCGGCAGCGAGATTGCCCGGCATTACCGGACGCAGGCCGGCGGAAAGTGAAACATCGGGGAGCGCTGCACCCATGGCAACAGCACAAGTCGAAGAACCGTTGATGGAGATCAACCTCCCCGAGGTGGTGGCCGAGGTGAGGGCCGCGTTCCTGCGATATCAGAAAGCTGTCGACACGCAGGACGTGGCGACGATGAACGAGCTGTTCTGGACCAGCCCTTTCACGGTGCGCTTCGGACCCAACGGAACACTCATCGGGCACGACGCCATCGCGAACTATCGCCAGAACTCGAGCCGGCGGCGGGGCCGCGCCGCGAGCGCTCCAGAACACCGTGATCACGACCTTCGGCCGCGACTTTGCCGCGACCAACACCGAGACGACAAGAGCCGGAAAGCTTGGCATCGGCAGGCAAAGCCAGGTCTGGGTTCGTACGCCTCACGGATGGCGCATCGCCGCCGCGCATGTGTCGGATCAGCCGGAGGCGGCGCGGCGAGGCGAGGCCTAGCCGCCAATTGCAATGCCTGCGGCCCCGACGGCATCGCGGTACATCGGCATTTCGCTCCGAAGGGCGGCTGAAAACTCCGCGGCGGTGCTCCCGCGTGCAACGATGCCGAGCTTGCGCAGCTTTTCGACGACCTCCGGTGTCTGTGCCGCCTTGATGGACTCTTGTTCGAGCTTTTGCACCACCGGTGCCGGCAGACCGGCGGGCCCGACCAGGCCGTTCCATGCCTCGATAACAAGTCCCGGCAGCGCTTCGCCGACCGTCGGCAGATCGGGCATGTCGGCCAGGCGCATTTGCGTGGAGACGCCCAAGAGCTTGATCGCGCTGTTCGAGGCCACCGGCAGGATTTCTGACGCATTTCCGAAATACATGTCGATGTGGCCGGCCAGAAGATCGGAGATCACTTGCGCGCCGCCGCGGTAGGGCACGTGCACGATGTCGATGCCGGCGCGCTTGCCGAACAGGGAGCCGGCGAGATGCCCGATCGTGCCGTTTCCGCCCGAGCCGTATTTGACGGCGCCAGGATTGGCTTTGGCATACGCGATTAGGTCGGCGATTTTCGTGGCCTTCAGCTTGACGTTAACGGCAAGCATATTGGGACCGGCGCCATAGATGCTGATCGGTGCCAGGTCCTTCAGCGGATCGTAACGCACCGTCTGAACGAGCGGCGTGACCGATGTCAGCGCGGCCGTTCCGAACAGCAGCGTGTAACCGTCCTTCGCGGCCTTGGCCACGTATTCGGTCGCAAGCGCACCGGCCGCGCCAGCCTTGTTTTCGACTAGCACGGTCTGGCCAAGGCTTTGCGTGAGACTTTGAACCAGCAGGCGCGCCATCGTGTCTGTGTTGCCGCCGGCGGCGTACGGCACGATCAGGGTGAGCGCCGACCTGGGCCAGTCCTGTGCGGCGGCGGGCTGTGCGAGCGCTAGTACAGCGATTGCCAACAGCATGGCGCCGTTTGCGCGTTGGCAGGCCGTGTTCACACCCATTCGCATTGCTCGATCTCCAATGATCTGTTTGTATTAACGTCAGGCGATGAATTTGCCCAGCCATGCCGCCGTGAGATCCACCACGTGGGCTTCGTTGCCGATAAATGAGTGCGCCTGGACCGGCGTGTTCCCCGGCTTTGAGGGAACAATGGCAACGTCGACCTTCTTCGAACGCACCGCAGCGCGCCTGATTGCGTTGACGATCGTCTCCCGCTGAGTGACAGCACCCAGGCCGTGAATGTTGTCGGCCTTGTCGTAGACAATGAGCATCGGCACTGCGATGTTGCGGACCATCGGCTCGACCGCAGCCTTGCTCGTGTCGACGTCGCGATAGCTCAGAAACGTTGCTGCCGAAGTGATGATCGGCGCGGTTTTCCGGTACGGCAGCAGCCTGATTTCCTGGCCACGGCCCTCCGACACGAGCGTACGGCACTCCTCGACGAACTTTTTATACAACTCCGGACCGAGCAATGAATCGCGCGTGACGGCGGGAATACTGATATGCGGACCGTAGACGGCGACCGCCGCCAAGGCGACATCGGGGCAGTCTCCCGCGTAGTGCTCTATAATCGGCGTGCCGAGGCTGTGCCCGATCAGCGCGGTGCGCCGGAAGCCGCGTCCCTTCATGAATGCAATGGCGTCGCCGACTTCTTGCACCGCCGCCTCAAAGCTCGACCAGCGGAATGTTTGACCGCTATGGACGCCGTTGTAGCCGAAGGTCGTGAAGCCGTGCGCCGCAAGCGACGTGGCGAGGAACATGGTCGGGCCGACGTACCAAAATTGTTCGACGCCATGAACCAGGATGATGGCGGTGTCTTGCTGGGGGGTCGCTCGATCCGGATGAAAGACAACTCCGTTCACCCGCCGCATGCCGCTGGTAAACTCCACCAGCTCTGTCGTGACGCCTTCGGGCGGGAGGTAGGAAAATTTCATGCTGCGCTCGTGCGCCTTGCGCGGGCTTGCCGGGTTGCATCTGGTCTGGTTCAACGATTTCGGCATCCGTAATTGCTGGTCGAACTGGAGAGCTGAAAATGTATCGAATGATGGTGGCGGACTACGATTCCCCCTCGTATTTCGTGGCGACCGCTGCAGTGAAACTTGGATTCTTCAAAAAGGAAGGCGTAGATGTTGAGTTCGTTGCGGAGTATGGCGCAAAACATGGTCCAGAGCGACTTCGCGACGGTTACATCCATTTCTTTGGTGGTCCGGCGTTTGCGGCAACGCGCGCGTTTCCGGCGTGGAAAGGCGTGAAACTAGTTGCAGCGCTGGCACAGCATTCCTATTGGTTCATGGGCGTGCGCAAGGACATCAATATTTGCCGCGGTGACATCAAGGCGCTCAAGGGGTTGCGGATTTCATCATCGTTCGCTTTTCCGCGGACGGCGCTACGACACATGTTGATCCAGGCGGGAATGGACGTCGATCATGACGAGGTTCGCATTGTCGAAAGTCTGCCCTCAAAATCAGAGACACACAGTCTCGATGGCCTGAGAGCATTGCAGGAAAACCTCGCTGATGGCTTCTGGGGCAACGGCATGCGGCTGGCTCTCGCAGAGAAAGCGGGCATCGCCAAGTTGCATCTCGATCTACGCCGCGGCGACGGTCCGCCAGACGCGCGGTATTACAATTTTGCCGCGCTAACGGTAACCGACAAGCTGATCGAGAAGGAGCCTGAGGTTGCCGCCGCTGCAGTGCGCGCCATTGTCGCCACGCAAAAGGCGCTGAAGGCCGACCCTGCGCTGGCGAAAAAGGTGGGCGATGAACTGTTCCCCGGCGACGAAGCGGACATGATCCCGATCTTGGTCGGCCGGGATGCGCCGTTCTATGACGCGACGATTACGTCTGAGGCTGTTGATGGCTTGAACAAATTCGCAATTGCCAATGGCTTGCTGGACGGGCCGCTGGCTTATGAACAGATCGCGGCTGCTCAATTCAAGGATATTTGGAGAGCTTGAGATTTCGTGAGGGGGCGAAGTGCGCAGTTCTGCGCGTCAGCAAGGACGGTCTCAGTTTCAATCATAGTCTATTTGTTTCGGCGTCACGCCCGCATTGTAGGTCGATAGCAGGATCGACCGAGCTCGAAGCGGCAAAATTTGGTGCGACCTCCTTGCAGCCACTCCAACGCGGTGTTGTCGCTGGGGACGCTAGAAATCCGTCCTTCCTCGGTCACGGATGCTGCACCCTGCGCCAGGTTGGGTTTGGCTGTTCGCCCTGAAATCACCAAGTTGCTCCCGGCGATTGCCGCCTGATCAATATGTAGTTGATCCAGTCCGAACCGATAAGGGATCAATAGAATGCTATCCAGTCCGTGCGCGACGGCTGTTCGGACCGCGCTGTTTTTGATTATCGCAAAGCCGGTGCAGCCTTCTAACCCTCGCGAGCTTCGCCGCTTGTGGTCGTCATGCAGTCCGGTCAACGTCGGAGATCAAGCAGCATTCAGTGAGTCTCGGCGCGAAACGAGGCCCGCTAGGATGAGGATTTTTTACGGCCCAACCCGCGCGAGCTCGCCGTGACGCCGCCGTAGCAGTCGCAGGCTGTCGACTGTCCATCGAGACCCACTCGTTTTGGCTGGACCGGGATTGGCGCTTGATAAAGCGATAGCCTGTTTCCCACCAAAGCAGGATGTCTTTCTTCTGATTGTCTAGGATGAAGTCGCCCTGTTCGGTGGTCACCATCAGCACTGCATGACCTTGATCCTTGTTATCGCGTACAACCGTTATGAGGAGTGCCTCGCGTGGCCAGCCGGACTGGATAAGCATCTGCCGCTTGAGCAGTGCGTAATCCTCACAGTCACCGTAGCCGTCATCGGGATAGGACCAGCGTTCGACCACGCCCCAATGTTCAAGATCAGTCAGCGGCTTAATCGTCGCGTTGACCCACTTGTTGACGCGGATCAAGTCCATCCATGCTTTCCGCGAGAGAACGACGTCGTTCGGTGCTGTCGTGGGGCCCGCGCACTCGTTGGGTTGGTTCGCACAGAACTCAACCCATCCGAGCGGCGGCTGGGTAACCTTAGAGCCCAGAACAAGGGTGATCCGTTCCGGTCCGGCAACAGTCGGGAGCGCGTCGATCATGCTAGCCGCGAGTGCGGCGATCAAAACCGTGCCCGATTTCATGCCGAAGATTTTGAAAATCGCAGTGGCCACCATCATAAATCCCCGACGCCACTTCAGTCCGCCACACTCGGCACTTCGCTGCTTGCGCGGGCGACGCTGGAGGGGCTGAGATAAAGTTGCCGAAGTGCGGCGGGCCACGCCAGGACATAGTTAAAGAAGGGTTAACAGCCCCAAACTCATTGTTTCATTTGGAAGTAGACCGCTGCCGCTACACGCGACCGCCCCTCGGCAGCGACCAAAAATGACGGTATATTTGTCGATCTAGGTTGTTCACATCGGCACAACCGTAAGAAGATCCGTGGAAATTTCGGACAATGTGATGGATCCCGGGCCCACCAATTTTCGGCGTTTTCCGTCGCGTTCGCGCACGAATGTTCGCGTTTAATTCACGGCAATCGTTGGCCAATCGTTGGCCCAATGAAGGCGTTCGAGACGGCCAGGGCAGTCTCCTGAGAGGCGGGTAGGTGTGCCGGGGATCGGACCTAAGGGGTCGGGACGTGTGAGGCTCTTTTTTAGGCGGCGTGCTTTGCCCGCAATTCCCCCAATGCTGCTTTACCCGCCCGGATGGCTTCGGACATCGTTCCAAAAGACTGGGATTTCTGCACTGGCTTGCTCTTGCCCGCGAAGTTGATTTCCCACCGCCAGGGTTTCGCAGAATGCCCGGTGCTCTTGATGGCAAGCGTGTAATCAAGGGGGTCGTTAGCAGGCGCCTTTTTCATTTGATTGACGCCAGCGCCCTCCGCACATCGGCATCGGACAAGCCAAACTGCCGCGCAATCTGTGCCGGTTTGACGCCAGCCTTGAATGCAGCGCGGACAGCGTTCAGCTTCCCAGTCGTCAAAGGGGTGCCGACCAACTCCACCCGCTGCTTCCGCACGGGCGTACTTCCCGCAACGACAGGCTTACCGCCACGTCGCTTCCGCTCGGCGAGCGCGGCAGCGATCAGTCGGTCGAGTTCCTGATCGTCGAGGTGCTTGATCGCGTTGGGAAGATTTCTCGGCAGAACGTGTCGCGGTTGTTCAGCCACTTCGGGCAGCACTTGCGTGCTTACCGATGGCGACGGGGGCTCTCGATCCGACGCCGTCTTCGAGAATAGATCACGCACTACGGGCTGTGTGCGACCGTCGCCTACGCGCTGATTGTGCCGCTCTGGGCAATGGGTTGGAGGATGCTCCAAATGGAACAGCGGTGTTGGCGAATGCAGTTCAGTTCGACTTGGGATCATCGCGATCATTTCGATGCGACAAGACGAGGGTCACCCTGCCAGCTTGAAACGTTCGACTTTCGGCTCGAACCGCGCCCGAAAGATTTCAGCGTCAAGCGGGTCCTCAAAGCAATAGCGAACGAATGCCGCATAATCGTCCTCAACATACATGTCGAATTTGCTAGCGTACGAGAGGAGGAAATCCATGATCTCGCTGTCATCGGAAAGCTGCCTACGAGGCAGGACAACTTGATACGGGCATCGCTTATCGAGTTTGCGGAGCCACGCGCTTCGCTTGTCTGGGTCCATAGTCATCTCCCTCGACTCAGACGGCACAATGTTCTCTTTTTGTTCTCAAAAGTCAAGCCCCGATTTCCTGACGAAGACAGGGAAGCCAAAGATTATGGTGATCTCGTTCGGGACGAAGGGGTCGCAGGTTCAAATCCTGCCACTCCGACCAGAAGCCCTGCCGCAAACCGGGCACGCAGCGTCTGATGCCGTGAACCAGGAGACGGGCCGATCATGCGGCGGCGCGACGTTCTCAGCGGCGCACTCGGCGCGTTAGCCTTCTGGCCGCTCGGGGCGCGGGCCCAGCAGGCGCCGATGCCGGTGATCGGGTTTCTGCACTCCGGTGCGCCCGAGCAATACGTCAGGCGGCTCGCAGCTTTCCGCAAAGGCCTAAGCGAGCAGGGCTTCGTCGAGGGCCAGAGCGTCGTTATCGAGTACCGCTGGGCGGCCGGTCAGAACGACACGCTGCCGGCGATGGTCGCCGACCTGATCCGCCACAATGTGGCGCTGATCGCCACCCCCGGCAGTTCGCCGGCCACGCTCGTGGCGAAAGCGGCGACCACCACCGTTCCGATCGTGTTCGCCATCGGCACCGATCCGGTCGCGCTCGGCCTGGTCGCCAGCACCAACCACCCGGGCGGCAACCTCACGGGCATCACCTCGGTGAACGCGGAGCTCGCGGCGAAACGGCTCGGCGTGCTTCGCGATCTCGTGCCGCGCGCCACGCGCTTCTGCACGCTGGTCAATCCCGACTCGGCGTTGACCGAGCCCTTCATCCGGGAATTGCAAGCCGCGGCCGTGGCGCTTGCGATCGACCTTGAGGTGCTGCGCGCCGGCAACGAGGGCGAGGTTGCGAGCGTGTTCGCGGCTCTTGGTCAACGACCTGGCGCGGCACTCGTCTTCCCGCCCGATTCCTTTTTCTACACGCGCCGTGCGCAGATCGGGGCTCTGGCACTGCGTCACAATGTGCCGGCGATCTTCGATGTCCGGGACTATGTCGACTTGGGCGGGCTTGCGAGCTACGGGACCGATTTCTTGAACGTGATGCAGCTTGCCGGAAACTACGCCGGCCGCATCCTCAAGGGCGAGATCCGGCCGACCTCCCGATTCAGCAGACGACCAAGTTCGAAATGGTCATCAACCTGAAGACTGCGAAGGCGCTCGGCGTCGAAGTGCCGCCGAAGCTTCTCTACACCGCCGACGACGTGATCGAATAGCGTTCGGCGGGCGCACTTTCACAGATCGATTCGAAAAGCAACGACGTGCACGCGCGACCGCAAGAATGCGCGCCGTGGTGCGCGAACGACGATTCGTCACAACGCCAATTCCGATCGGTTGCTACGGTGACGGAAAAATCTGGAACTGGCGGTTCACCGGCCCGACCTGGTAAGCGTCAGGTCAGATTGAAAATCGGCGCAGCCCCGGACCCGGTCCGGGGCTGTGGTCTTTTTCGTGGGTGCGCGCCGGCTCTTGTCGGCGGTGATCGTGGCCCCGTAGGCTCGTGCCCCAGGATCGGCTCGCCCGCCGGAGGGGCATGCCATGGACGATACGCATTTGCGCATCAGCCGTCGCCGCGCTTTGGCGCTCGCGGCAGCTTGCGCCGCAGGCTCCGCGCTGCCGGCGCGCGCGCAGCAGGACTGGCCGCAGCGCTCGCTTCGCATCCTGGTCGGCACCTCGCCTGGCGGCAGCCCCGACATCATCAGCCGGCTGCTTGCCGACAAGTTGGCCGAGCGGCTCGGCCAATCGATCACGGTCGAGAACAACACCGGCGGCGGAGGCGGCATCGCCGCCAGCCATGGTGCACGCATGCGCCGCCCGACGGCAACACCATGACGCATGCTGACCGCCGGCTATGCCAGCGGGGCCGCGGTCGGCAAGTTTCCGTTCGACCGGCACAACACGTTCGGCTTCGTCAGCATGGTCTGCGCCTATCCGTTCGTCTACGCGGTGCCGAAGGACTCGCCGATCCAGTCGTTCCCCGACATGCTGACGCGCGCCAAGGCGAACCCCGGCAAGCTCACGTATGTCATCACTTCGCTCGGCTCGGTCTATCACTTGATCGGCAAGTGGGTCGGACATGCAGGCCGGCATCGAGATGGTGCCGGTGTCCTACCGCGGCTCGGCTGCCGCGGTCACCGACGTGCTGGCCGGCCGCGTCGACGTGATGCTCGACACCGCGACCTCGGGCTTTCCGCGCATCCACAACGGCCAGTTCCGCGCGCTCGCGGTGACCTCGCCGACCCGCTACGCGCTGCTGCCGGACGCGCCGACGGTGGCCGAGACGCTTGCCGGGCGTGCAGCTACATGTCGTGGCTTGGGCTTGCAGCTGCGCCACAGACGCCGCGGCCGATCGTCGAGCGGCTCAACGCCGAGCTCCACCGCGCGCTCGCGCTGCCCGACGTGCAGCAGAAGCTCAAGGAGGGCGGCAACATCGCGACACCGACCACGCCCGAGGCGATGGGTCAGCAGATCGAGGACGAGATCGCCAACTGGAAGCGCCTGATCGTGGCGGGCACAGATCAAGGTCGAGTGAGGCTCTCGGTCGCGGGTCTTGCCCCGGCCAAGCGAGGCTGTTTAACCTCGGCGCCCATCGCGAAGCGACCGTCAGCCGCATGAGCGGACGTCGCGGCGAAACCTGGAGGAAAACGATGCAGCGTCGGGAATTCTTGCGTCTGAGCGCCCTTGGTGTTGCGGGCCTGCCGCTCGTTGCGAGCGGTGCTGCGTTCGCCGCCGACTATCCGACCAAGTCGGTGCGCTGGGTCGTCGGCTATCCGCCGGCCGGTTCGACCGACATCCTGGCGCGGCTGATGGGCAATTACCTGACCGAGAAGCTGCACCAGCAGTTCGTGATCGAGAACAAGCCCGGCGCGGGCAACAACATCGCGACCGAATTCGTGATCAATTCGCCGCCCGACGGCTATACCGTCTATCTCGTCAATCCGGCGAACGGCATCAACGCCTCGCTCTACAAGAAGCTGCCGTTCAACTTCGTGCGCGACATGGCGCCGATCGGCGGCATCATGCGGGTGCCGAATGTGATGATCGTGCACCCGAGTGTGCCGGCGAAGAACGTCGCCGAGTTCATCGCCTACGCCAAGGCGAATCCCGGCAAGGTCAACATGGCCTCGTCCGGCAACGGCACCTCGGTGCATCTGTCGGGCGAATTGTTCATGGCGATGACCGGCGTGAAGATGACGCACGTGCCGTATCGCGGCTCGAACCCAGCGCTCACCGACATGATCAGCGGGCAGGTGCAGGTCATGTTCGACAATATGCCGTCGTGTCTGGCACATGTGAAAAGCGGCAAGCTGCGCGCGCTCGCGGTCACGACCGAGAAGCGCTCGGACCAGTTGCCCGATGTGCCCGCGCTGGCCGAGACGGTCGACGGGCTACGAGGCGAGCGCCTGGTTCGGCATGGGCGCGCCGGCGAAGACGCCTGCGGATGTGATCGCTGTGCTCAACAAGGCGATCAACGAGGGGCTCGCCGATCCCAAGGTGCAGGCGCGCTTTGCCGACCTCGGCGGCGCCCCGATGGGCGGAACGCCGGCCGATTTCGGCAAGATCATCGCGTCGGAAACCGACAAGTGGCGGAAGGTGGTCGAGTTCTCCGGCGCGTCCGTGGAATAGACGCCTGCCGGCGCTGCCTGGGATCGGCCGCGCCTCGCGCGATCAGTCCGTCTTGATGCCGAGCTCGGTGACGAGCGCGCCGTAGGTGGCGTGAAAGCTCTCGATGTGCTGGCGCACCGCGGCCGGGGTGTTCTCGGACGGCTCGGGGACGGTGTGGCCGAATCCGATCAGGCGCTCGCGCACGGCCTTATCGGTGAGTGCCGCGGCAAACTCCTTGTTGAGGGTGGCCTGGACCTGTTCCGGCAGCCCCTTGGGCGCCAGCACGAAGTTCGTGATCTGGATGGCTACGTCGAGCCCGCCCTCGCGAATGGTCGGCGTGTCCGGCAACTGCGTCGACCGCTTCGCGCTCGCGATCGCGAGCGGGATGACCTTGCCGGTCTCGATCTGCGGCAACACCAGCGTCTGGGTGTCGAACGTGACCTGCACGTCGTTGGTCAGCAGCGCCTGCATCATCGGCCCGTTGCCGCGGTAGGGCACGTGGACCATGTCGACCTTGGCGAGCTTGATGAATTGCGCGCCGGTCAGATGCTGCGGGCCGCCGGTGCCCGAGGAGCCCCAGTTGATCTTGCCGGGGTTGGCGCGGACATAGGCCAGGAACTCGGGCAGCGTCTTGAAGTTCGAAGCGTTCGCGGTGTTGGTCACCAGCACGAACGGATAGGAGTAGACCGATGCGATCGGGGTGAAATCGTTCGCCGGGTGCCACGCAAGCTTGCTCAGCAAGGGCAGCGTGGCATGCGAGCTTGTGGTAAGCAGCAGCGTGTAGCCGTCGGGCTCCGAACGCATCAGCTCGCTGACCGCGATTGCGCCGCCGGCGCCGGGCTTTGCTTCCACCACGATCGTCTGGCCGATCGTCTCCGACATCCGCTGGCCGACGATGCGCGCCACCACGTCGGTGCCGCCGCCGGCGGCAAACGGAATCAGCAGGCGGATCGGCCGGTTGGGATACTTGGCCTGCGCCGATGCCGCGGGCGCCTGGCAAACGACGGCGGCGGCAAGCAGCGCTGCGAACAACGATCTGATCGGCATGAGACCTCCCGATGCGGCGCCTGTTGGCTGCTTCTTCGCGTTACGATACCAGCGTCCGGCCCGCCGGCTCGAACGGCCCGACTGAACGCAGGTAGCGCGCGCTCCTGTCGGCGTCCTCGGTGGGCGTGGTCAGCGCCGCCTGATGGACGGTGACGTAATCGCGGTAGCCGATCTCCGACAGCGCCGCCATGATGACTGCGAAATCGATGCCGCTGCCGTCCCAGAGCGGAATCTGGTCGAACGGCACATCGCCGCGGCACCAGGTCTTCATGACCGACTGCCCGGCCGGGTTGAGCCGCTGGTTCTGCAGGTAGACGTTGACGATGTGGGGCGCGAACCGCCTGATCGTATCGGCGCCGTAGGGCTCGCCGCAGCATTCCAGGTTGGCCGGCTCGTAGGTCAGGCCGAAGTTCGCCCGCCCGATCCGGCGCAGCACGTCAAGCGTCTCGTCGATGCGCTCGAACAGCGAGCGGTTATGGCACTGGTGGGCGAGCCTTATGCCGCGCTCGCGCGCGGTGTCGGCCGCGCGCTGCGCCCAGGCGATGTCCTCCTCCTTGCGGAGCGCCACGCGCAGCAGGTCGCAGTCGAGCGCTTCGGCGAGATCGAGGTAGGGCGCGATGTTGCGCAGCGCCATCGGGCCTTCGTCGGTGTTTTCGGGAATCGCGAAATCGCCGGTCACCATCGACACCGCCAAGCCCCGCTCGCGCAGCATGCGCGCCTTGGCCGCGACCTCGTCCCGCGGCGTGTGGATGCCGAGCTGGGAGGCGCGCATGCAGAGCGCGTGATAGCCAGACGCTGCCGCAATGTCGGCAAGCTCCGCAAGCGAGACCGCGGCCTCGCGCTTTGCGAAGTATTTTTCGCCGACCCGTGCCGAAAGGGAAAGTTTCATCGCTATGGTTCTTCCGGTAGCGAGCCAAGACCGAAGGCTTCCGCCTGTCAAGGCGCTTGCAAATCGTCGCGGTACGCTTCGCGTATGCCCTCCCCAGAGACGGTGCGGGCGATTACAGTTGCGCCGCGTCAACGCAAAGAGCCGAGGCCCCAATGACCGCCCGCAAGCGCCCCGAAGAGCTCCGCAGTCACCGCTGGCTCGGCGTTGCCGACCTGCGCGCGTTCGGTCACCGTTCGCGATTGCAGCAGATGGGTTACGACCGCGCCGACTTCGGCGGCAAGCCCGTGATCGGCATCCTCAACACCTGGAGCGAGATCAACGCCTGCCACGGCCACCTTCGAGAGCGCGCGGGCGACGTGAAGCGCGGCGTGCTGGAGGCAGGCGGATTCCCGATCGAATTGCCGGCGATGTCGCTCGCCGAGCCGTTTGTGAAGCCCTCGACCATGCTCTATCGCAATTTCCTCGCCATGGAGGCTGAGGAGCTGCTTCGCAGCCACCCGATCGACGGCGCGGTGCTGATGGGCGGCTGCGACAAGACAACCCCAGGCCTGATCATGGGCGCGATCAGCATGGGCATTCCCGCGATCTACGTGCCGGCCGGCCCGATGCTGCGCGGCAACTGGCGCGGCGAGCCGCTCGGCTCTGGTTCCGACGCCTGGAAATACTGGGACGAAAAGCGCGCCGGCCGGATTACCGAGGAAGACTGGAATGAGATCGAAGGCGGCATCTCGCGTTCGTTCGGCACCTGCATGGTGATGGGTACGGCAGCGACCATGATGGCCATCACCGAGGCGCTGGGACTTGCGTTGCCCGGCGCGTCGTCGATCCCGGCGGTCGACTCAAGCCATCCGCGCATGGCCGCCGCCGCCGGGCGGCGGATCGTCGACATGGTGTGGGACGACGTCACGCCCGACCGCATCCTGACGCCGGCCGCCTTCGACAACGCCATCAAGGTGCACATGGCGATGGGCGGCTCGACCAACGCCATCATCCATGTCGTCGCCATGGCCCGCCGCGCCGGCATTCCGATCGACATGGAGCGCTTCGACACGCTGTCGCGCGAGGTGCCGGTGCTCGCGAACGTGCGGCCGTCGGGCAAGTACCTGATGGAGGACTTCTACTACGCCGGTGGCTTGCGCGCGCTGATGGCGTTCCTCAAGGACAGGCTCGACCTCTCCTGCCTCACCGTGTCCGGCAAGAGCGTCGGCGAGAACATCGCGAACGCGAAGATCCACATTCCGGACGTGATCCACTCGCTCGCCAACCCGATCTATGCCGAGGGCGCAACCGCGGTTCTCAAGGGCAACCTCGCGCCGCGCGGCTGTGTGATGAAGCCTGCCGCGGCCGAACACCGCTTCCTCAAACATCGCGGCAAGGTGATCGCGTTCGAGGACTACAACCACATGGCGCGCGAGGTCGAGCGCGACGATCTCGATGTCACGCCCGACCACATCCTCGTGCTCAAGAACGGCGGGCCGAAGGGCGGGCCGGGCATGCCGGAGTGGGGCATGCTGCCGATCCCGCGCAAGCTCGTGCGCGCAGGCGTGCGCGACATGGTGCGCATTTCGGATGCGCGCATGAGCGGCACGAGCTACGGCGCGTGCATCCTGCATGTGGCGCCGGAGAGCTTCGTCGGCGGCCCGCTGGCGCTGGTCAGGACCGGCGACGAGATCGAGGTCGATGTTGATCGGCGCTCGATCCATCTTGCGGTCGGGGAAGAGGAGCTGAACCGCCGCCGCGCCGCCTGGACGCCGCCGCCGCCGCGCTTTGCCCGCGGCTACGGCGCGATGTTCTCTGAGCACATCGGCCAGGCCGACGAAGGCTGCGACTTCGATTTCCTGCAGGGCACCGCAAAGACCGCCGAGCCGGAGATTTATTAGGCCCATGGTCGTCTATTGCATCGGCCGTGGTGCTTGTTGTTGTGCTCCTTGCGGGAGAGGGCTGCGCGGTGCTGCAACACGAAGAATGGGTGAGGGGCTTTTGACCTATCGATAAGCCCAACCCCTCACCCGAATGATCGTGTTTCGAATTCACGTTGGCCCTCTCCCGCAAG
>CAWGEM010000009.1:0-180000 GCA_963821555.1 uncultured Alphaproteobacteria bacterium
CCGATGAGCATCGCCCGGACTGGGCGGTGCCTTTTAATGGGCTGTTTGTTCACTGCATCGACCAGCCGTGGCTCACGATCAGGGACTGGCCGGTCAACGCGTTGGAGTTGAAGCTGGCAAAGAAGACCGCGGCTTCGGCGACGTCTTCGAGCGTCGTGAACTCGCCATCGACCGTGTCCTTCAGCATGATGTTCTTGATCACCTGCTGCTCAGTGAGCCCGAGTGCTTTGGCCTGTTCGGGAATCTGTTGGTCGACAAGCGGCGTGCGCACAAAGCCGGGACAGATCACGTTGGCGCGCACGCCGTGCTTGGCGCCTTCTTTGGCAACGACCTTGGCGAGGCCGATGAGTCCGTGCTTGGCCGTCACGTAGGGCGCCTTCAGCAGCGAGGCCTCCTTCGAGTGCACCGAGCCCATGTAGATGACGCTGCCGCCGGTGGCCTGCTTGTACATTTGCTTCAGCGCCGCCCGCGTGGTGAGGAACGCGCCGTCGAGATGGATTGCGAGCATCAGCTTCCATTTCGCAAAATCGAACTCTTCCAGCGGCGCCACGATCTGGATGCCTGCATTGCTCACGAGCACGTCGATACGACCGAAGAACGAGACCGCCTTGGCCATGCCGGCCTCGACCTCTGCTTCGCTCGTCACGTCCATCGCGACGCCGATCGCATCCTTGCCGCCGAGCTCCGCGGCCGCCGCGTCGGCACCGGCCTGATTGAGATCGGCGATCACGACCTTGGCACCTTCGCGCCGATAGGCGCGCGCGATTTCCTTGCCGATGCCGCTCGCGGCGCCGGTGACGACCGCGACTTTGCCTAGGAGACGCATGCCAGCCTCCTTTCGGTCGCGCGCGTCGCAACCGGCTCCAGGTAGTCGTGCACGACCTTGCCGAGACCGAGCGTCAGATCGGCGACGAAGTGGACGGCCGAGACGACCTCAAGCACCGGCAGCTCGGCGACAGGCGCCAGCGCGTGCGGATTAAGCTGCAACGAGCCAGGGCCCGCCCAGGCGCCGCGTACCTCGATGTCCTCGAGCCGGTATTCGACGAGCTCGCAGATGCGCGCGGTGCCATCGACGTGCGGAATGACCTTGATCAGGAAATTCGGCGCGCCCATTGCGGTCTTGATCTGCGAAGCGTCCAGCGTGCGGTGCTTATAGCCCATCGTGCCGGTGGCCACGCGCACCGGGCCGTAGTCGAGCGTGCCGACCAGCGTGTCCTTCTCGATCTTGAGGCTCGGGCTCGCGAGCTTCTTGGGGAAGCCCCAGAGCTCGCGCCCGCCCGCGATCGCGCGACTCGTCGTCGAGGAACATGCAGTGCGTGTAGCTCCCGCGCCGGCCGTTGAGCGACACCGGGATCACCTGGCCGCTCTCGGTGTAGTCGCCGAAGCCGGTGGAATCGGGCATGCGGATGAACTCGTACTTCACCAACGGCGCGTCGAGCGCCAGTGGCTCGGGCACGATCGCGCGCAGCCGCTCCGGATCGGTTCGATAGGTGATGATGAGGTATTCGCGGTCGACGAAGCGGTAGGGTCCGGGCGGATAGGCCGGGCTCGTAAGCGGCATCGCAAATGCGCGCTTGCGGATCTCTTCTTCGGTCATGGTGTCCTCCGTTTATTCGCGGCCGTCGATGTGCAGGTCGAAGGTGAAGACGCCGTCCGGCGTCTTGGATCGCCTCAGCACCTCGGGGTGGCGCAAGGTACGTACGGCATCGTGGTAGCCGGCGCGCCAATGCTCCTCCATGCTCCGGCGCGAGAACTCGTAATCTTTCGAATGGCCCTCATAGGTTTTCGCGCGGTAGATGAGCTGGATGATGTTGTAGGCCTTGTGCTCGATCATCGGCTGCAGCACCTCCATCTCGGGGCTGTTGCGCACGTGCTCGGGCATGTCGGCGCTCAATTTGGCCGCCGCATGGCGCATTCTTTGCATGCGCTTGAAGCTGCTCGTGCTGGCGCGCGTTCGGCTCGAATAGATGATCTCCTTCCGCCGTGTCTCGACTTCGGCCATATCGCGAGGGAAATCGCCGCGTGCGCTCCAGAGATCGACCTGGAAAGCCAGAGTGTCCTGCCGCGGCACGTTTTCGACGACCCATTCCAGCGGCGTGTTGGAGACGAGACCGCCATCCCAATAGTGCTCGCCCTCGATCTCGACGGCGGGAAAACCGGGCGGCAGCGCACCGCTCGCCATGACGTGCTCGGGGCCGATCCGATGCGTCTGGGTGTCAAAGCAGACCAGATTGCCGGAACGCACATTGACAGCGCCGACCGTGAAGCGCACCGAACCCGAATTGATCCTGTCGAAGTCGACAAGGCGCTCAAGCGTCGAGCGCAGCTTCGCCGTGTCGTAGTAGCTGGTGGCGCCGGCGCCGTCGGCCGGAATGAAGCCACGGCGCCATCAGACGCGGGGTGAAAAATCCAGGCGCGCCTCCAACCAGCGCCATCGCAGCACTCGTCTGGTTCATCCAGCCGCGCGTGACATCGCTTGCCTGCTGAGAACGGCGCGAGCCAAGCGTCGAAGCCGTGCGCCGCGGCCGTGATTTGCTCCCAGAATGTTCGGAGCTGCTCGACGCGCCGCTCGGGCGCATTGCCCGCGATCAGCGCGCCGTTGATCGCGCCGATCGAGATGCCAGCGACCCAATCCGGCTGCAGTTCGGCCTCCGCCAGCGCGGCATAGACGCCGGCCTGGTAGGAGCCGAGTGCGCCGCCGCCCTGCAGCAGTAGGGCGATGCATTCGAAAGGGGGCCGTGCCGGCAGGCGGGGTCGCTTTGCGGTCATGGCAGCGATTGCAGCGGGGTGAAGTTGTTTCATGACGAGTTCTCTCCTCGGTGACTAGGCTGGCCGCAGCGCGTCTGGGGCGACCTCTCTTGCACTTTCAGCTTGGGTAAGCTCAGGGATCACATCGGGAACTGTCGGCGGTGCCGAAATTGGCTTGATCCGAAACCACGCAACGTACAGCGCCGGCAGGAAGACGAGGGTCAGCAGGGTCGCGACCACGAGCCCGCCCATCACCGCATAGGCCATCGGTCCCCAGAACACGGTGGGCGCGATCGGGATCATGCCCAGGATCGCGGCGGCGGCGGTCAGCAGGATCGGGCGCAGCCGATGCTCCGTCGCCACGATCACTGCGTTCCATGGATGCTGGCCCGCAGCGATTTCGGTATCGATCTGGTCGATCAGGATCACCGAATTGCGGATCACCATGCCGATCAGCGAGACGACGCCGAGGATCGCAACGAACCCCATCGGCGCGCGCGAGATAAGCAGCGCGGCGGCGACGCCGATGAGAGCCAGCGGCGCGGTGGCAAGCACAAGGAACAGCCGCTGAAAGCTCTGCAGCTGCACCATGAGGATCGTGATCATGATCAGGATCATGAGCGGGAAGACAGCGAAAATGCTGGCCTCCGCCTTGGCGCTGTCCTCGACGGTGCCGCCGGCAACCACGTCATAACCCGCCGGCAGCTTCGACTTGAACGCAGCCAGATCAGAGGAGAGCGCCTTGACGACCGTCGCTGCCTCGAGGCCCGGCGCCGTATCGGCCTGCACCGTGATCGTTGGCATACGATGTCGCCGCCAGATCATCGGCGGTTCGATCTCGTAAGAGAGCTTCGCGACCTGTTCGAGCGGGACCGAGCGCCCGCCCGCGACATTGATCATCAGGCTGCGCAGGGTTTCCAGCTTGGCGCGCTCGTCCGGAATCGCGCGGGCGACGATGTCGATCAAATAGATGTCGTCGCGTAGCTGGGTCACGGTCGTGCCGGACAAGATCGCGTTGATGGTCTGGCTCAATGCCTGCGAACTGATGCCCAGCGCCCGAGCCCGGTCCTGATCCACCTGGACGCGGACCACCTTCGACGGCTCGTTCCAATCGAAGTTGATGTTGCGCGCCTGCGGAGTCTTGCCGAGCAGCGACGCGAAGTTCTGCGCAATCTCGCGGACCTTCATCGGGTCGGGACCGCTGATGCGGAACTTGAGCGGCCAGCCGACCGGCGGCCCGAGTTCCAAGGAGCTGACGCGAGGCTGCACCTGATCGAATTCGGGCCCTCGCAAGGCGGCGAGGATGCGCTGTTGCACGGCCGGGCGAACCTTGAATCCCTTCGTGACGATCACGCCTTGGGCGAAGAAGTCGTTCGCAAGCTGCTGATCGAGCGGGAGGTAGAAGCGGATGGCGCCGCTGCCGACATAGAACGACCAGTGCTCGATGTCGGGGTCGGTCTTAAGAATTTTTTCGAGATCATCGACCACCTTGCGGGTCGCATTGATGGAAGAGCCTTGCGGAAGTGTCAGGTCGACAAGCAGCTCGGGACGGTCGGAATTCGGGAAGAACTGCTGCTGCACGAACTGCATGCCGGCGAGAGCGACGACGAACAGCGCGACAGTGCCGCCGATCACCCAATACTTCAGATGCAGCACGCGATCGAGCACATGATGGAAGACGCGGGCGAAGCGCGACGGCTCATGGCCATGGCCTTTCATCTTGTCGGGCAGGATGAAAACGCCTGTGAGTGGCGTGAACAGCACAGCGACGAGCCACGAGGCCATCAATGCGATGGTGATGACCGCGAATAGCGTGAACACATACTCGCCGGCGCTGCTCGCCGCGAAGCCCACGGGCACGAAGCCGGCGATGGTGACCAGCGTGCCGGTCAGCATCGGAAAGGCGGTGGAGGTATAGGCAAATGTTGCGGCGGTCACCTTGTCGGCGCCCTCTTCCAGCTTCTTGATCATCATCTCCACCGCGATCATTGCGTCGTCGACCAGGAGCCCGAGCCCGATGATAAGTGCGCCGAGCGAGATCCGCTGCAGGCTCACTCCGGTAAGCTTCATGACGACAAAGGTGATGGCGAGGACCAGCGGAATCGCGATCGCGACGACGATCCCAGGGCGCCACCCGAGCGACAGGAAGCTCACAGCCAAAACGATCGCGACGGCCTCGATCAAAGTCTTGATGAACTCGCCGACGGCCTCTTCAACCACCGCTGGCTGATTAGCGACCAGGTGGGATTCAATGCCGGCCGGCAGATCGGCTTTCGCTCTGGCGAGGCGCTCTTTCAGATGCTCCCCGAACGCGAGAACGTCGCCGTTCTTGCGCATCGAGACGGCGAGGCCAATCGCGTCGCGGCCGTTGTAGCGGAATATTGGCTGCTGCGGGTCCGCGTAGCCTCGTTGCACTTTGGCGATGTCGCTCAGCCGAAAGAACCGGCCATTGAAACGGAAATTGACGGCATTCAGGCTTGCTTCCGACGTGAACTGACCCGAGACGCGAACTGCGATCTTCTCTGCATCCGAGTCCACCGCCCCGCTCGGCTGGATCGCGTTTTGCGCTTGCAGAATCTGGATCAGCTCGGAGACATCGAGCCCCATGGCGGCGAGCTGCTGGGTCGAGAACTCCAGATAGATTTTCTCGTCCTGGGTGCCGAGCAGATCGATCTTCGCAACGTCGGGAACGCTGAGCAGCTCGGCTCGCACGCGCTCGGCGTAATCGCGCAGCTCGCGATGGGAGAAGCCGTCCGACGTCAGCGCGAAGATCAGGGCATAAGTATCGCCGAACTCGTCGTTGAAGAAGGGACCCTGCACGCCCTGTGGCAAGGTGTGCTTTATGTCGCCGACCTTCTTTCTCGCCTGATACCAGAGATCGGGCACGTCCGACGCACGGGTGGAGTCCTTCAAATAGACAAACACCACGGACTCGCCCGGCTTGGTGTAGCTCCTCACGTAGTCGAGGTTGGGCAGCTCTTCGAGCTTCTTCTCGATGCGGTCGGTAATTTGCCGCATCGTCTCCACGGTGGTGGCCCCGGGCCATAACGTCTTCACCACCATGGTCTTGATGGTGAAGGGCGGGTCCTCGTCACGCCCGAGCTGGCGATATGCGAAAATGCCGGCGAGTGTGACGACCAGCATGAGATAGACGACGAAGCTCTTGTGCTCCAGCGCCCAGCGGGAGAGGTTGAAGGTCTTCATTTACTGTTACTCCCGGCCAAGTGTTGCTGCGGCAAGCCGGACCTTCTGGCCGACCGTCAGGGTATTCACGCCCGCGGTGACGACGATGTCGCCCTTTGGCCAGGCCGCTGGCGACGACGACGGTATTTGCCTCATAGCGCGCGACCGTGATGGGCCTCAGGGCGAGACTGTTCGATTGCTGATCAAGCACCCAGACAGCCGGCGAACCATTCTTTTCAAATAGAGCGGAGAGGGGCAGCGCGACCGCGAGAGCGGCCTGGCCTTTCAAGCGGCCACCAATACTCATGCCGAAGCGAAGTTGCGGCGGCGGGTTCTTCAGCGTGACTTTCACTGTGTAGGTGCGCGTCGCCGGATCGGCGACCGGAGAGATCTCCCGCACCACGCCCTCTACCGCTAGCTCCGGATTGGACAACGGCCAAACCAGGACCTCGATCTGCGTCGTGCCGATTTCGGTTAAGGCCGTCTCTGCGATGTTGAAGACGCCGTCCTTGTCGTCCGGTCGCGCCAGCTTCACCACCATTTGGCCAGCATTCACGTTCTGGCCTGCTTCCGCGCCGACGGCGGTAATCACGCCGTCGAAATCGGCCTTGAGCGTGGTGTAATTGAGCTGGTCACGGGTGAGGTTCGAGATTGGCTTTGGCAGCCTTGAGCCGTGCCTCGGCGGCCTGCAGGTTTTGCAGCGCGCCGTCGTAGGTCGCCTTTGGCGTCCAGCCGTCCTTCAACAGCTTGGCTTGGCGCGCCTCCGTTCCCTGCGCATTGACGAGCGCGGCCTCGGCGGAGCTGACGTCCGCTTCCGCCGAGCGCAGGCGGTTCTGATAGTCCTGGGTGTCGAGCGTCGCCAGCGTGTCGCCTTGCTTGACCCAAGCTCCGACATCCACGAGCCGGGACAAGCACCTTGCCGGCGACGCGGAACGACAGATCGCTCTCGTATCGCGGCTTGACCTCGCCGATCGCGTGGCGGTCTTCGCTGATGGGTTTGGGATCGACAACGAGCGTGCGGACCAGCCGGCTTTCCACCGGAATGTCCTCTGGCTTGCAGCCGGCAAGCACCAGCAGAAGCGTGAGAAGAAGGATGCAGGACCGCATGTTTCGGGCTCCGACGAAAAGGGTTCAAATGTTGACGTTGACAACTTCATAGCCGCAGAAGTTGGCAATGTCTACATTGCCGGCCCGGCGATCGCCGAATGCCTGATATGCGAAATGTTGACATCGCCAACTTCATCGGCTAATTGTCACGAATCAGCGGTTTCGAGCGATGCCCAAGCCCCAATCCCACGAGCGTCCCTATCACCACGGCGACCTGCGCCGTGCGATCGTCAAGGCCGCGCTGGAAATCCTGCGTGAAACCCAGAGCCTTGAGTTCTCGCTACGCGAACTTGCCCGGCGCGCCGACGTTAGTCACAACGCCCCTTACAAGCACTTTGCCGACAAGCGTGAGCTATTGGCGGCCGTCTCGGCGGCGGGGTTCGAGACGCTGACGAAACGCATGGCGCGCGAAATCGCCGGCCTAGACAATGCTCGCGAGCAGTTGTTCGCGATGTTGCGCGCTTACATTGATCACGGTGTTGAAAACCCGGCGCTCTACAGCCTGATGTTTGGAGGCTATCTGGGCGGTCCGGATCGATAGCCGCCCCGCCATCGAATTGGCTGAAGCCGAGAAGACCAAGGCTCTGCTCGCGGGCGTGATCGTCGCGGGAGGTCTGGGGCGCGCCATCCCGCAAACCCCACGCAACGAACGGAAGATTGCTGGCGCGATTCTGGCGTGCTGGTCCCTCGTGCATGGTCTCACTCTGCTGCTGGCCGATGGGCTCGTTGGCCCGAAGAAAAAGTCCGGCGCGCTGGCGGACAGACTTCGTGCAGGGCATGCTCGACGGATTGGCGGCCGAATTGCCGGCCTTGCCGCCTGGGACCTGGGTCGGCCCTCAAACGGCTCAGTAGGGCTCGCACGTCGGCCCAGCAGGCCGCACTGAAAGCCGAGCAGAAAGCGCCGCACGCGATGCCCGTTAGGCCACGCGGAAATCTGCATCGCCAAGTTCGACTCCTGAATAGCGTAATCTGGTAAGTCAAACTCGGCAACTTCAACTAACAGACTGTTCGGCGGCTGTGCTCAGCCGACGAATGTCACGACACTATAAGAACAGAAGGGCAAAGGCGTAGACGCTCTCCCTTCGTGGGCTCCATCATCAATGGAGAACCGTAATCCTGCCTAATCCTCACTTTTCTCTCTACGGACGACGCTGCGCTGGCTTCAAGCAATTTTGAGCGCCCTACTAAGGTTGATGTTGATCCACATCAAACAATGGAGTTGGCGCCGCATGTTATTTGATAATGGGCACATGTTTATGGAGATGAGCAAATGGCTACACAGAGCAATATCCATTTCTTTACAATTTGGGCCAAGGAGCGGCTCGATGAAATGGACGCCGCGGTGACGTCGCTGGAAGGCAAGCTCGCAGAGGTGCAATCGGATGCCCGCGACAAGGCCAACAAGGTTCTGGCTGACCTGCGTAAGCAGCGCGATGACTTCCGGGACACCATTAAGAAGCAGTCAGAAGCTAACGAGGCCGCTTGGATCCAGACAAAGGCACAACTCGAGGCTGACTGGCGCTCGTTCGAAGCCGAGGTCAAGAAATATGTCGAGAGCTTCGCCAAAAAAATCGAACACCAGCAGGCGACGTTCAAGGTTCAAGCCGACGCCCAATTGAAAGCGTGGCGCAAAGCAGTTGACCAGCTTGGCATCGATGCCAAAAAATTCGCTGCTGAGCGCCGGGGCGACGTCGACGCCGCCTTACAGCGTATGAACGCCGATGCCGCCGAGGCGGAGAAAAAACTCCAGAAGTTGAACGAGGCGGGGACCCAGTCATGGTCCGCACTTATGGCTGCTTTGACGGAAACGCGCGGCGCATTCGATCGCGCCAATCAAGTGGCGCAGGAGGCGTTCAAGCGAGTTGCTTGATCAAAATACTGATTGAATTTCGGAGGGACCGCCGTGAGGCGGTCTCTCCTTGGCACATTGCTAAATTTCGTGAAACGTTAGCTATTGGGGCAGAACCGGACGTGCCGGCACAGGGAAAACGAAGCGAATAAACCACCAGTCTGTGCTCCTCCACGTGCCAGTCACGTGCGTCTCTACGCAACGAAAGCGCAAACCAATTTGGGATTGCGAATGAGGACAAACAGCTCCGCACCGAGAGACTCAATAACCGCTTCATAATCAACGCACGCGTTCGTTCCCGGTTAATCCCGCTACCCCGCAATATCTCTGCAAAGTGCGGAGGTCGGTGTCACGAAAAGAGATTCAAAATCAGTTGCTTACGAGAACCGCACTAAAAACGCGAAGTGCGGAGGTTTAGAGAGACACGCGCCGAGAGAGAGGATTTCGGTGCCCCACGGGCTCACCGCAGTGCGGAGGTTTGTGCGCGAGCGCCCCCCGTTGTTGGCGTTTTGAGGGCGCTGAAGACCGGGCGGAGAATGTTGGTGGCGCAAGGACTGGCGGAGAGGGTGGGATTCGAACCCACGATACGGTTTCCCGTATACACGCTTTCCAAGCGAGCGCCTTCAGCCACTCGGCCACCTCTCCATTGCCGAGGACTCATGACGGTGCCCGCGGCTTTTTTCAAGGCCGAAGGGTGGTTTCAGTTGAGGTGCCGGACGCTGCCGCTTGCGGCCACGTCGTAACCCCCGAGTTCGGCCGCCCGCTCGGCAAAGGCCGGCGTGCGCACGAAGCCGAACAGCGCCTGCAGGCCGGGCGTGAAGTAGTCGCGATGGCGGACCACCAGGTCGAAGTGCTCCCAGGTCAGCGGCACGAAATCGAGGCCGGCGGCGAGCGCGACCGCACGCGTCGCAATCCCGCAGTCGGCGCGCCCGGCGCGCACCGCCTGCGCCACGTCCGGCCCGGTCGGGCAGGGCGGCTTCAGCGTCGTGAGCGCGCTGAAGTCGAATCCGGCGCGGGCGAGCAGTGCCACCAGCAGGAGCTGCGCGCCGGCGCCGGCCGGCCGCAGCGCAACCCGTGCTCCGCGACCGGCCACCGAGCGGATGTCGGTCAGCCCCTTGGGATTGCCAGGCGCCACCAGCAGGCCCTGTTCGCGGCGGGCAAAAGCCAGCACGACCGCGTCATGCATGCCGGGGGCGCCGGCGACGGCCTCGGCATTGGCCGTGTCGTCGTTGCCGTCGATCCGGTGCAAGTGGATCGAGGCTGCGATCACCTCGCCGCGCGCCAGCCGCCGCAAGCCGGACTCGCTGCCCTCGGGCAGGCTCGCGAGCCCCGAGCCGCTGTCACGCAGCGCCCATTCCAGCAGCGGATCGTGGCTGCCGCCCACGATCGGGGGCGCCGGATCGGCCCGCGGCCCTGCGGCGATGAGGCCGCCCATCACCCAGCGGTCGAGCGCCGCCTTCGGGAACAGCCAGCGGCCGGTGACCTTGCTGCAGGGCACCGTCCCGTTGGCGACGAGATCGTAAAGCTTGCGTTCGGACAGCCGAAGATATGCGGCGGCCTCGTCGGTTGTCAGAAAGTCATTCATGCAGATATCTGCAAAATTAGGAACTTGCTCCAAGATTTGACGCTTCTACAGCAGAATGCAAGTTCTGGCAGGTTGGCTCAAGTTATGGCGACATGTCCGGCGACGCCTCCGCGCTCCAACTCGTTCTCAGTGCCGATCCGGCCCTGATGGCTATCGTCTGGTTGTCGCTTGCTGTCAGTCTCGCGGCGGTTGCGACAGCGACTCTGATCGGCCTGCCGGTTGGGGCCATGGTCGCGCTGCTGCGCTTCCCCGGCCGCGACGCGACCATCGTGGTCCTCAATGCGCTGATGGGGTTGCCGCCAGTAGTGGTCGGGCTTGCAGTCTACCTGCTGCTGTCGCGCTCGGGGCCGCTCGGGTCGTGGGGCCTGCTGTTTACGCCGCAGGCCATGGTGATCGCGCAGACCATACTGGTTGCTCCGATCATTGCGGCTTTGGCCCGTCAGACCATCGAGGATCTCTGGGTCGAATACCGCGACGAGCTTGCGGCCCTCAACGTCGGTCCGGTTCGCCGTATCGCGACGCTGATCTGGGATGCCCGCTTTAGCCTTCTGACCACGCTGCTTGCCGGATTCGGCCGCGCGGCGGCCGAAGTCGGCGCCATCATCATCGTCGGCGGCAACATCGAAGGCTTCACGCGCACCATGACAACAGCGATTGCGCTCGAGACCTCCAAGGGCGACCTGCCGCTCGCCGTCGGGCTCGGCATCGTCCTGATCACCATCGTCGTGATCATCAATGCGCTCGCCTGGGCAGTTCGCCGGGCGGGGGAACGGTTCGCCGGGGCGTGACCATGCGGGCACCCGATACCGATCTGCCGATCGTATTCGACAATGTCAGTGTCCAGGTGCGCACGCTGACGATCCTCGACGCCCTCTCGCTGACGTTTTCGAGCGGCGCGCCAAGCGTTCTGATCGGCCCGAACGGCTCGGGCAAGACCACCCTTCTGCGCACCGCCATGGGCCTGATCGAGCCCACCGCCGGGCGTGTCACCTGGGGCGGCCGCACCCACGTGCCGCCGCGGCGGCGCGCAATCATGTTGCAGCGGCCGGTCATGCTGCGCCGGAGCGCGGAGGCGAACATCGCCTACGCGCTCGCAACCGGCGCCGTCGCCCGGACCGAGTGGCCGGCCCGCATTGCCGAACTGCTGACGCTGGTCGGCCTGTCGGGGCTCGGCGAACGGCCGGCGCGGCGGTTGTCCGGCGGCGAGCAGCAGCGGTTGGCGCTGGCGCGGGCGCTGGCGCGCGATCCGGAGGTGCTGTTCCTCGACGAGCCGACCGCGAGCCTCGATCCGGCGGCAGCCAAGGCCGTGGAGGATGTCGTGCGCACCGTGGTTGCGCGCGGCATCAAGGTCGTGCTGTCGACCCACGATCTCGGCCAGGCGCGCAGGCTTGGCGGCGAAATCGTGCTGCTGCATCGCGGCCGCGTGTTGGAGAAGGGTCCCGCTGCGAGCTTCTTCGCCGCCCCGAACACCCCGGAGGCCCACCGCTTCATCGCCGGCGAGCTTCTGGTCTGACGACAACCCGAGGAGACGAACCATGCATTCCCGCCGCGCGCTGATCTCCCTTGTGGCCTTCGCGATGTTGGCAGGCGTGTCCGCCACCGCGGCACAAGATAATTCGATTGTTGTCGCCTCCACGACCTCGACGCAGGACTCGGGGTTGTTCGGTCATATCTTGCCTCTGTTCAAGGCCAAGACCGGGATCGAAGTGAAGGTCGTCGCGCAGGGTACCGGCCAGGCGCTCGACACCGGCCGGCGCGGCGACGCCGACGTGGTGTTTGTCCACGCCAAGCCCCAGGAGGAAAAGTTCATTACCGAGGGCTTCGGGGTCAAACGCTTCCCCGTGATGTACAACGATTTCGTGCTGATCGGTCCGAAGGACGATCCCGCCGGCGCCAAGGGCAAGGACATTGTCACAGCGCTCAAAGCAATCAAGGCGAAGGGTGCGCCGTTCGTCTCGCGGGGCGATCGCTCGGGCACGCACGCGGCCGAACTCGCGCTCTGGAAGGTCGCCGATGTCGACATCGCCCAGGACAAGGGCCCCTGGTACAAGGAGATCGGTCAGGGCATGGGCGCGGCGCTCAACACCGCGTCGGCCTCCAACGCCTATGTGCTCGCCGACCGGGGCACCTGGATATCGTTCAAGAACCGGGGCGATCTCGCGATCGTCGTTGAAGGCGACAATCGCCTGTTCAACCAGTACGGCGTGATCCTGGTGAATCCAGATAAGCACAAACACGTCAAGAAGGAACTGGGCCAGGCCTTCATCGACTGGCTGATCTCGCCCGAGGGCCAGAAAGCGATCGCCGACTACAAGATCAGCGATCAGCAGCTATTCTTTCCGAACGCCACCGCGCCGGGCGCATGATGCGCTCGCGTGCTTTCGCTATCGCAGCGGCCCTCGCCATGACGATGACCGATGCCAATGCGCAGGCCACCGATCCGGTGCTGCTGCACGCCGCCGGCAGCCTGCGCGCCGCGTTGACCGACATAAGCAAGGCGTTCGAGGTCGCGGGCGGCGCTCCCGTGCAGGCCAAGTACGGCCCGTCCGGTCTGCTCAAGGATGAAATCGCCGGCGGCGGTAAGGCTGAGGTGTTTGCCTCCGCCAACATGGAGCACCCGCAGGCTCTGGCAGCGACCGGACGGAGCGGACCGGTGGTGTTGTTCGCCCGCAACCGCTTGTGCGCGCTGATTCGACCTGGGCTCGCGGTCGAGCCTGCGACGCTGCTCGAACGGATGCTCGATCCTGGCACCAAGCTCGGGACCTCGACGCCGCGGGCGGATCCGTCCGGCGACTATGCCTACGAGGTGTTTCGCAAAGCGGATGCTGTGAGATCGGGCGCCCGCGCGCAATTGGAGGGCAAGGCGCTGCAGCTCACCGGCGGGTCGGCGAGTGCCGCGCCGCCGGCCGGCCGCAGCCCTTACGGTTGGCACATCGCCGAAGGCCGTGCCGACATTTTTCTTGCCTATTGCACGGCGGCACGCGCGGCCGCGGCGGAACATCCCCGTCAGCAGATCGTGGCGCTGCCAGACGCGCTTGCGGTCGGTGCGGACTATGGGCTTACGGTGATGCGGGATGCGTCGCCGGCCGCCTATCGCTTCGCCATTTTCGTGCTTTCGCCGGATGGCCAGCGCCTGCTCGCCGGTCACGGGTTCACGGCGCCCAATCTGCCGCAATAGCGCGGCCCCTCACGAGGGCCTTTCCAAGCGGCTAGAGATGTGACAGATTTCGCTATATACGTTAAGATATAGCGATTGCCGATGGCGCAGCCTTCAACTCACTTGCGTACGAACCTCTACGACGTTCCGCTCGATGCACGGCGGGCGCGGCCGATCGTCGATCTGTTGGGACTTGCCGCGCACCCTCCGGAACTTCCGGCCATCAATGCGCCCGGCATTCGGCCGCATGCCCCCAAACGGCGAATTCGCATCTGGGAGCTGAGCAGCAATCTGCATTGTTCCATCATCGGCACCTGCCTGTCGGCCCCGGAACTGCGTCGATTGCTAGTCAAGCTGAAGGTCGGGGGCATGGAGACGGCGGACGAGCATGAGTTGCACATGCTTGGCGTTCTCTTGGCCGGCCGTCCACTCGACGGCGCCAAGCTTTTGCAGAAGACGCTGGACCGGCGTCATCAACTCGCCCTCAGCCAGTCCGCGAAGGCCAGGGACGAGGCGGCGGTTGCCGCACTCTGGGAGCGCGCATTCGCCGGAGGCGACATCGCCGGTGCGTACTGGGCGGTGCTCACGCATCCTGAATTGTCCGACAAGCTGGTGCAGAAGGCCTTTGGCGACGTGCACATGATGTCGCATCTGATGGGGGCGACGAATTGTGCCGACCTCAGGCGCATGCGACAGCTTGAGCAGGAGGTCGCGGCGCTTCAGGAGAAGCTCGAACGGCAGCAGAAGCACTTGCGCGACGGCTTCAGCGAACGCGACAGCAAGATTGCGCAGTTGACGGAATTGCTCGCCGAGACGGTGCGGATCGAGGCGGGCCAGTTGGTGGGTAGCAACAACACCGAGGTTCATGCGCTGCAGACCACGGTCGCCGAATTGGACAAGCGGTTGGCGCGCGAGGACAACCACCGGAAACGGCTTGAACAGCGGCTGGCGGTCCTCGAACAGGTCGACAACGCGCGCCGCGACGCCGAGCGGCAACGGGACGCGTTGCAACGCGAACTTGATCTGGTCGAGCGTCAGATGGCGGGCATCACATCGGAGTTTGACGCAGCCCAGATCAACTTGGCGGGCATGACGATCCTTTACGTGGGCGGGCGGGCCGGGCAGATTTCGCAATTGAAGGGCCTCGCCGAGCAGGCCGGCGCCGAGTTCGTTCACCACGACGGCGGCATCGAGCAGGCTGTCGGACTGTTGCCAGGGCTCGTCGGGCGGGCGGATGTCGCATTCTTTCCTGTCGACTGCGTCAGTCACAGCGCGATGATTGCTGTGAAACGCGCCTGCCAGCAGCTGAGCAGGCCCTATCTTGCGCTTCGCACATCGAGCCTGACGTGCCTGTTGTCGGCTCTGGTCGCGATGGGAGACGCGGCTGCTCCGGCCGCGGGGTGAGACCGCTTCAGGTATTGCAGCGCCCGATGTATCGTTCCGGGGACGACCTGGGGCCGATGCTTCATGGATGCCACAAGACTGACCCTGCGGGTGGACTTCGGCGCGAACCGCTCCATCGGGCCTGGCAAGATTCGTCTGCTGGAGGCAGTCGACAAGACCGGCTCGATCTCGCAGGCCGGGCGCACGCTGGGTATGTCCTATCGCCGCGCCTGGCTCCTGATCGATGATATGAACAAGTGCTTCCGGCAGGCCGTGGTCAGTGCTCGGCCGGGCGGTTCGCAGGGCGGCGGCGCGGCTCTCACCAAGTTCGGTACCGAGCTTGTGCAGGACTATCGCGCGATCGAAGCCGCCGCCACGGCCGCGGCCAAGTCGCGGTTGCGCGATTTGGAGACCGAACTGCGGAAATCGTCATCTGAACCGCCCCGAAAGACGTCGATCCGCGCGCGTCGGCGCTGAACAAACCGCTTGTGACGCGAAGAACGCTGGCGTTATATATGTCCATATATTTCGAAGTGACCGCTAACCTGTCCGGGAGTTGGTGATGAAGATCAGTGCACGCAATCGCCTCAAAGGGACCGTCGTGGAGGTCGCCAAGGGTGCCACCACCGCCCATGTCCGGATCGATGTCGGCGGCACAGTCGTAACCGCTTCCATCACCAACCAGGCGGTCGACGAATTGAAGCTCGCCAAGGGTCAGACCGCCTACGCCGTCATCAAGGCTAGCGACGTGATGGTCGGGATCGACTAGAACAGCGTCGATGCTGCTCGATCGCCGCGCCGCTCTTACGGGGCTGGCCGCAACGCTGGCTGCGCCCGCGGTCCTGCGGGCTGCAACCGTCAACGACGCGAGCGGACGCGCGGTTCCGATCCCCGACAAGGTCTCGCGCGTGTTCCCGGCCGGCCCGCCAGCCGCGATCCTGCTGTACACGCTGGCTCCGGACCTGCTGCTCGGGTGGCCGCGCGCCAACCGACCAGAGGAGTGCGAATACATGCTGCCGGAGATTTGCACGCGCCCGGAGGTCGGGCGCATCACCGGCCGCGGCAACACTGCCAATCTCGAAGTGGTACTCTCGCTCAAACCCGACCTGATCTTGGATTCCGGCTCGACCAATCCGACCTTTGTTTCGCTGGCCGCGCGCGTGCAGGAGCAGACCGGCATTCCCTATGCGCTGCTCGATGGGCGCTTCGATGCGATCCCGGAGAGCTATCGCAAGCTCGGCGAACTGACGCACCGGCGGGCCGAGGCGGAGGAACTCGCCCGCTATGCCAGCGAAACCATGACGACCATCAGCCAGCGCATTTCGGGAATACCGGAGGCGAGCCGGCCGCGCGTCTACTACGCACGTGGCCCACGCGGGCTTGAGACCGGCCTCGGCGGCTCGATCAACGTCGAGACCATCGAATATCTCGGCGCTCGCAACGTCGCGGGCGAGCGGCGTGGCGGCCTCGCCATCGTCTCCATCGAGCAGGTGCTGCTCTGGAATCCGGACGTGATCGTCACCATCGATCAGGACTTCGCTGCAAGCGTGCGCAGCGACCCGGTTTGGGCTCCGGTCAAAGCCGTGCAAACCGGGCGCGTGCATCTGTCGCCCAAACTGCCGTTCGGCTGGGTCGATTTCCCGCCTTCGGTCAACCGGCTGATCGGGCTTTGGTGGCTCGCCGGATTCTCTCTATCCGGAGCGCTTTTCCGAGGACCTGCGCGCGCTCACACGCGATTTCTATCGGCGCTTCTACCACGTGACCGCAAGCGACGCGCAGATCGACCGGGTGCTGGAGGGCAGGGGCTAGCCGCTCGCCCGTGGCGGCCGGCCTTTATGGACGCACCGCTGCGCAGGTCCCGGCCATCCGCGTCTTTGTGTAGTCTAGCGGCGTCTCGAATGCCCGGCGCAGAATTCACGCGAGCCGGCCGCGACGACGCTGAGAAGACCCGGAATGATCCGCTCCTCCGCTGCTCCCGGTCTGCTGATCGCATCCGGCGTGCTCGTCGCTGGTCTGCTGCTGGCGTTCACCGTCGGCCGCTATCCCATCGGGCTTGGCGATCTGTTCAGCGCGATCGTGGGGAAGTTCTCCGGCGGCCCGCCCGCAGTACCAGCGGCGGTCGAGAACGTGATCTTCCAGGTGCGCGGGCCGCGCGTGCTGGCGGCGGCGCTGGTTGGCGCAGCGCTCGCGGTGGCCGGCACGGCGTTCCAGGGGCTGTTCCGTAACCCGTTGGTATCGCCTGATATTCTCGGCGCTTCGTCGGGGGCGGCGCTGGGTGCGGTGCTGGGAATCTTCTTCTCGCTCGGGGTGTTCGCGATCCAAGCCTTGGCCTTCCTCGGCGGGCTCGTTGCAGTCGCGGCCGTGTACTTGATCGGCTCGGCGGTGCGGGCGCGCGACCCGGTGCTCGTGCTGGTGCTGACCGGCGTCGTGATCGGCTCGCTGCTCGGCGCCGGCGTCGGGCTCGTGAAGTATCTGGCCGATCCCTACAATCAGCTTCCCGCCATGACGTTCTGGCTGCTCGGCAGCCTCGCCGCGACCGGGGTTTCCGACCTCGTCCCGCTGTTCGGCCCTGTTGCACTCGGCACGGCGGTGCTTCTCGCGTTGCGCTGGCGCCTCAACGTGCTGTCGCTCTCCGACGAGGAGGCCCGCGCGCTCGGCGTGCCGACCGGCCCGCTGCGCATCGCCATCGTGGCCGCGGCGACGCTTGTGACGTCGGCGAGCGTTGCCACCGCCGGCATCATCGGCTGGGTTGGCCTCGTCGTTCCTCACATTGCTCGGACGCTGGTCGGGCCCGATTTCGCCCGGCTCATCCCGACCGCGGCCCTGCTCGGCGCCGGCTTCCTGCTGTTCATCGATACGCTGGCGCGGACCGCCGCCGCGATCGAAATCCCGCTCGGCATCCTGACCGCGCTCGTCGGTACTCCGTTCTTCATCTGGCTGCTCGCGAGCGTGTCGAGGACGTGGTCATGACGCTGGAAGGCCGCGACCTCACCATCGGCTACAGCGACCGTGTCGTCGGCAACCATCTCGACGTGGCGCTCGATACCGGCGAGGTGCTCGCGCTGCTCGGGCCGAACGGCGGCGGCAAGACCACGCTGCTGAAGACGTTGCTCGGCTTGCTCACGCCGCGAGCCGGCGACGTTCGGCTCGGATCAAGGCCGCTTACGAGCTACTCAAGCCGTGCTCGCGCGCGAACAATCGCGTACGTTCCGCAATCGCACGCCGCGACCTTCGCATTCACCGTCGAGACCGTGGTGCTGATGGGCCGCACCGCCCACGGCAACCTGTTCAGCCGCCCGACCGCCGCCGACCGCGTCATCGCCGAGCGCACGCTCGAGCGCTTCGGCGTCGCGCACCTGCGCGAGCGCCCCTACACCATGATCTCAGGCGGCGAGCGGCAGCTCGTGCTGCTCGCGCGCGCGCTCGCCCAGGAGCCGCAGTTCATCGTGCTGGACGAGCCGACCGCGAGCCTCGACTTCGGCAACCAGGGCAAGGTGATGCGCGAAATCCGCGCGCTCGCGCAGTCCGGCCATGGCGTGCTGTTCACCACGCACGATCCGAACCACGCGCTGCGCGCCGCCGATCGCGCCTTCCTGCTGCGCGAGGGCGCGCGCATCGCCGACGGCGCGGTCGGCACCGTGCTCAACCGCGGGCAACTGGAAGCGCTGTACAATGCGCCGGTCGAGACCGTGACCGACCCGGCCACCCGCGCCACCGCTTTTCTCCCAGGCTGAAACGCAAGCAAAGGAACCGCAATGGCCGAGACCATCAGGGTGCTGAGCGCGGGCGCGATCGAAGGCCCGCTGACGGTGCTGGCGCCGGAGTTCGAAGCGGCGAGCGGCCAGCGGCTCGACATCGATTTCAGCACCGTGGGTGCGATGAAGGATCGCTTCGTCGGCGGCGAGCGCGCCGATGTCATCGCGCTCTCGACCGTCGTGCTCGAAGCGCTGGAAAGCGAAGGCCGCTTCGTCGCCGGCAGCCGGGTCGCGCTCGGCCGGGCGGCCTGCGGCGTTGCGATCCGCGACGGTTTTCTGTTGCCCAACATTGCGACGCCCGAGTCGTTCAAGAACGCGCTCATCAGCGCCCGCTCGGTGGCGCAGACCGATCCGGCCCAGGGCGGCTCGTCCGGCATCTACTTCGCCAGACTGATGGAGCGCATGGGAATTGCCGACGAGATGAAGGGCAAGCTCCGCTATGGCAAGACCGGACGCGACGTGGCCCTCCTTGTCCGCGACCTGCGCGCCGAGCTGGGCGTCACGTTCACGAGCGAGTTCCTTCCGATCGAGGGCCTGCGGGTGGTCGGCAACTTCCCGAAGGAATACGAGTTCGTAAACGGCTACGGCGCGGCCATCGTCCCGGGCGGCGCGGTCGAGCCCGCGCGCGCGTTTCTGGATTTCCTCACCAGCGCGTCGTCGCGGCGCTGCTTCGCGGAATATGGGCTGGAGTGACCTCTTCCGCAGCGTTACAGGGTTAAGGTAGCCTCACATTGATAGCTGCCAGTGGGACATGCCGAAGCCCACCCATTGGAACGGCAACGTTCGTGCCATCGGCGGGCCTCCACCCAAAGGTACCGCGCCCATGCCCAAACTCTACGAAGCCCTCGCAGAAGCGTTCCTTGCGGAGGGCGTCGACACGCAGTTCGTCCTGATGGGCGACGGCAACATGCACTGGTCCACCGCCTTCGCCAAACTGCCGGGCGTAGAGACCGTCCACGTCAGGCACGAGCACGCCACCGTGGCGGCGGCGACGGCCTACAACGTCGCCACCAACAAGGTCGCCGTTGCCTCCGTCACCTGCGGTCCCGGCGTGACCCAGTTGATGACGGCGCTGCCGGCCGCGGTTCGCGCCCGCCTGCCGATGGTGGTGTTCGCCGGCGAGTCGCCGATCAACGCCAAGTACTACAACCAGGCGATCGACCAGGCGCCGCTGGTGACGGCGACCGGGGCGCATTACATCGCCGCGCACAGCGTGCCGCGCATGATGGACTACGTGCGCGAGGCCTTCCACGTCGCCAAGGACGAGCGGAAGCCGGTGGTGCTGGGCATTCCCTACGACCTGCAGAAGGTCGAGCACATGTCCAACCAGCCCTACGAGACCTCGGAGATGTACCAGCCCAAGGTCGGGCGCATGCACCCCGATCCCGCGCTCGTGGCCGAGGCGGTCGAGAAGCTCGCCGCGGCCAAGCGGCCGATCGTCTTCGGCGGCCGCGGCGTGCTGTGGTCCGGCGCGCGCGAGGCGTTGGTCAAGCTCGCCGATCGCTGCGGCGCGCTGCTCTCCAACACGCTGCCGGCGCGCGGCCTGTTCCACGATCATCCGTTCCAACTCGGCATCGCCGGCAGCTACTTCTCGTCGCTCGGCCGGGAGATGTACGAAACCGCCGACGTCGTGCTCGCGGTCGGCACCAGCCTGTCCTACTACACCGGTGCCGGGCACTTCTGGCCACAGGCCTACAAGATCCAGCTGGACGATGCCCCGCGCGGCTTGCGCGATGGGATGAAGGCCGCCGACCTCTACGTCAAATCGGATGCGCTCGTCGGCATCGAGGCGATCCTGGCCGGCCTCGACAAGAAGCTCGGCGCCGGCAAACCGACGGCGGCCGCGATCCGCACCAAGGAGCTGGCGCATCGCATCGCGACCGAGCCTGCGGACTCGATGGAGTTCGACGTCGCGCCCGGCGTGCTCGATCCGCGCAAGGTGATCGAGGCGCTCGACACGGTCATCCCGAAGGACTGGGACATCGTCATCGGCGGCGGCCATCAGTCCTATTTCAACACCCAGATGCGCGGCCGGCCGGCGGAGCGCTACACCACGATCCGCGAGTTCGGCGCGGTCGGCAACGGCCTGTGCTATGCGCTCGGCGTTGCGGCGGCGCGCCGGCAGGGCCGCGACGGCAAGATCGTGCTGTTCGAGGGCGACGGCGGATTCCTGTTCCATATCCAGGAGCTCGAGACGCTCAAGCGCCAGGGCTATCGCATCCTGATGTGCGTGATGAACGACGGCGGCTACGGCTCGGAGTTTCACAAGCTGCGCTCCGACGGCGTCGACGACCGGTGGGCTTTGTTCGGCCGGCCGGCGTTCGAAAACATCGCGCGCGGCTTCGGCCTGCGCGGCAACGAGATTCGCGATGTGTCGGTGATCCCGAAGCTGTTCAAGGACTTCACCGCGCAGGGCGAAAGCGAAATCTGGAACATCCAGATTTCCGATCAGGTCATCGCGCCGATGATGCGCCAGACCGTCAAGCGCGGGCATGGCGTTATGTGAGGATTTCGATACCGGCCTGTAGCTGGGCTGTAGCCCGGATGCAGCGCAGCAAAATCCGGGATCGGACGTGGCCGGAGGGAAGGGAAACGAAACCCGAGGCAAGCCCACGGCAAAGACCCCGCATTGCGCTTCGCTCCATGCGGGCTACGCTTACTGAGGTTGGATTGGCTGCAAAAGAGGGCTCCATGAAAGAGCCGGTTGAAAGCGACTTCGCCGTGACGCGAGAAGACGCTAGCGTGTCTGTGACTTTCAATCCAACTGACAGTCACTACAGCTTCAACCTTTTGGCCGACCCGAAGGATATCTCGCGATTTGGTCCCCTTAGTCAGGACGTGAGGGTCAGACACGGTGCGACCGGCGACACCGGCGAATATAGGTCTGATTCAGTTCTGGCACTTGCGCGGCGCTTAGCCGAAAGCGCGCTGCGGTAGGCTGGTCCCTTGGTCAGTTGATTGCTTCGATTGACCACTATTCCCGACGAGTGGCTATGGCAACGGAGATAATGTTCCCTCTCCAAACGGAGGATGAACTTTGTCCATTGCCGCGATCGTCTCGCGCGCAGCGTGAATCATGGTGGCGGATGATGCGGTCACTGCGCGAACGAATGGTTCTTGCGATTTGAGAGAGAAGCGCAATAGCTTAGGATGTGGGCTTGCAACAACATGCAGCATGTTCATTCCATAGTTTGGATGGACGTATTCGCAAAGCCGTTCGTAGTCCGATTTGCATTTTTTATATGCACTGTCTTTGCTTAGTCTTTCCAAGTGCGTGAGGATGTTTTTCGACTTTAGTACTCCATAGTCTTCGGTTGTGGCCGCTCGTAAGCGGCTTACGCCAATTTTCGACATCATTTCTTTAGCAAGAGAGCTTCGTGTCCCAAACGTTGCATTTATGAGAGCTTCGTCCACCGTCCTGACACGTCTCACAAACTGCTCTGAGTGCTCGCCTGCGTTTTCACGAATTATGTTCACCGTGTCGGCGACGACGAAGAACAGTTCGAGTTGGGAGCGCGCAGCGAGCAACAATGAAAACGGATTCTTGGCCTCAACGCCGAGAAGGTAGCTGTGTAGCAAGGATTGCGTGCTCGTCCGACTTGACACCAAAAAAATCATGATACGAGCGCTGATTACCTGTTTAGCGTACCTCGCAAGACGCTGTGGCTCATTCGCGTATTGCTCTGCGTGTGACGCCAACGCCGGCGGCAAGAAATCGTAGTCTTGGCGCCCCGCTGCTAACGCCGAATGCAGCAATCTGATTTCTTCGATGGGATTTGCCATCGGCAAGCGGCTCCAATCCCGCGTCCCAAAAAAAAGATGCGATGAGGGACCTTGAGCGAGAGGTGCGCTTGGCTACCGTAAGTGTCAAGCCGCCTCTAGGATGCAGCCCGTAGCCCGTAGCCCGTAGGGCGGAATAGCGGAGCGAAGCGACGTGTATTCCGCCAACTTGATAGCGGCGCAATACGCTCGCTGCGCTCGCTATTGCGCCCTACGTGCTGACTAACCGCTCACGTGAAGCAAGCGTAGCCCGCATGGAGCGAAGCGGAATGCGGGACTCTTCCCAACCGACAGGCCGGCCCCGGATTTCGCTCGCGCTCCACCCGGGCTACGTTCTGACTATCCGCTCACGTGGAGCTGCACGCCCGCGCGCTTCTGCAAGGTGCCAATCACACCGAACAGGTTCTTGGCCTGCGGATTGCCGCGCGGGCCGAACATGCGGATGAGGCTCTTCGGCGGGGTGTCGGTGGCCTCGCCAAGCTTCTCGAAGCCAACCGTTGCCTTGATGGTGTCACGCAGGATGGTCTTGCCGGTCTCGACGTCGCCGGAAAGCATCGCATCCACACCTTCGCGCAGCAGCGCCGCCGCGAACTTCTTGTCCGTCCTGACCTGGCCCTGCACGAGGTCCTTGAAGCTTTTCGTCTTTGCCATTGTTCTGCTCCACTCAGCGCCGTCCGCGCTTTCTGTCTTTGTAGTCCTGCCAATAGGCCCGGGCATCATCGATGTCGCGCTGTTGGCGCTTCTTGGTGCCACCCGTCAGCAAGATCACCAGCTCGCTTGTAGGGCGCAATAGCGAAAGCGTATTGCGCCGCCGTCGTCCGTGCGTCGCTACGGATTGGCGGATTACGCTTCGCTAATCCGCGCTACGCTCTCAGTCGAAAAGTGCCGTGTGTCACGAGTATCGCCGGTCCAAACGGCGGTGCGCAACTGTATGAGAGATGAAGGAGGGCCCTTCGAGGTCGGCAGTCAGGTGCTGGTCTCAAGCCACTGCAAGCTGCCGTTGTCAAAAGCAATGGTGGTGAGCGTTGCGGAAACGCCGGAACAAGATTTCGGCAGGCAAGATTGAAAGAGGCGAGCGAAAGCGAACCGTCGATGAAGTGTCGAAAGCGATTAGATGATGTCAGAACCGGAGGCTGGCACTTCCTTCGGGAACAGCTCGGGGGGCGGTCCTGAAGACTGCCCGAGCGGCATCCGGCATGTAGGCGGCGCGAAGTTCAATCAGGCTCTTATACGGAACGTGAGAACCTGTGCCCCGATGGAAAGGGAGAGATCGCAAGCGGCTGAAACCGCGAGGATCAGAGTACCGATGCGGAGCACAGGGACGGAGCAGCCCGTAGTAGTGACGAAGGTCCTGTAATGGGACCGGAGCGAAGGGGCTGCGTTGTTCAGCCGAGGCCACAGGCCAACTGGTAACGGGAGGAGCCCGTGGACAAGGCAAAGCCGTTCGACATCCCGAAGCGAGAGGTGTGGGAGGCCTTCAAGAAGGTGAAGGCAAACCAAGGGGCGGCTGGAGTAGACGGACAGTCGATTGCGGACTTCGAGGCTGATCTTATCGAACAACCTCTACAAGCTCTGGAATCGGCTGTCGTCAGGGAGCTACCTTCCTCCGCCGGTGCGGCGGGTCGACATTCCGAAAGCGAATGGTGGCACGCGCCCGTTGGGCATTCCAACTGTTGCTGACCGCGTCGCTCAGGAAGTTGCCCGTCGATATCTGGAGCCCATTCTGGAGCCGGTGTTCCACATGGATTCCTATGGCTACAGGCCCGGCAGATCGGCGATCGAAGCCGTGCGCACGGCTCGTCAGCGCTGCTGGCGCTACGACTGGGTGCTCGACATCGACGTCAAGGGCTACTTCGATAGCATCGATTGGGAGCTGTTGCTCAAGGCGGTCCGGCGTCATACGGACTGCGCGTGGGTGCTGCTCTACATCGAACGCTGGCTGAAGGCGCCGGTGCAGATGGAGGACGGCAGCGTCGTGCCGCGTACGGCAGGAACGCCGCAAGGCGGGGTCATAAGCCCGCTGCTGGCGAACCTGTTCCTGCACTACGCGTTCGACATGTGGATGACGCGGAACTTTCCTCGCATCCCGTTCGAGCGGTACGCGGACGACGTCATTTGTCACTGCAAGAGCGCCGAGGAGGCGCAGGCGTTATGGAAGCGTACTTGCTGATCGCTTTACGACCTGCAAGTTGGTCCTGCATCCGGAGAAGACGAAGATCGTCTACTGCAAGGATGCAAACCGGCGCGGCGACTTCCCAAACCAATCGTTCGACTTCCTCGGGTTCACGTTTCCGAGCAAGGAGAACACGTCTGGCAAGGCGGTCTCTACGGCGCACGGCTTCATGCCCGCGGTTAGCTCGAAAGCGCTGAAGACCATCAGCCGGACGATCCGGCGCTGGACTCTTCACCGTCACAGCGACAAGTCCCTGGAAAATCTGGCTGCGACGTACAATCCGTACATCACGGGCTGGATCAATTACTTCGGCCACTTCTATCGAACGCAACTGCGACCGGCGCTGTTGCGTATCGACGCCTATCTGATCCGCTGGGCGCGTCGGAAGTTCAAGCGCCTGCGCGGACGGTCCAAGGGAGCAAGACAATGGCTGGCCCGGGTTCGCCGAGCCAATCCAACGCTCTTCTCCTATTGGCGGTTCTTCAATGTCGGCAGCCGAACATCGGAAGCCGTGTGAATCGAGAGGTTCAAGCACGGTTTTAGGAGCACGCGGAGGTGAGACTCCTCCGCGTGACTCGCCATAACCGGAAATCGCCGGCCTGCTATTCGATCACCTCGTCGGCGCGGCCGAGCAGCTTGAGCGGGACTGTGATGCCGAGCGCCTTGGCGGTCTTGAGATTGAGCAACAGCTCGACTTTCGTGGATTGCTGCACCGGCAGGTCGGCGGGCTTCTCGCCCTTGAGAATCCGGCCGGTGTACACGCCGACCAGACGGTTCGCATCATTACTATCGTTTCCGTAGCTCATCAGGCCGCCGGCGTCGACGAAGGCCCGCCATCCGGAGATCGCGGGGACCGCGTGGCGGAGTACCAGTGCGCCGATCTGTTCGCCCCGGGTGCTGAAGTATCCATCGCTGCCGATTACGAGTGGACCAGCTCGCAGTTGCGCCCAATTGGCAACCACCAATTCGATGTCGCGTTCCGTGGTGGCGCGCAGGACATGAATCTGCACCCCGAGGATGCGAGCCGCCGCCTGCGCTTCACTCAATACAGACTCGGAATTCGGATTGTTGGGATTGAGGAGCAGGGCAATGGTGGTCGCCCCGGGGCGGAGCAATTCGTGCATCAGCTCCAGCCGCTTCGGCCCTACTTCTACGTTCAACGTGGTCACGCCGGTGAGGTTGTCGCCCGGTCGGTTGAGGCTGGTTACGAGACCGCTTTTGACTGGGTCGCCTGCAGTATGGAAGACAATCGGAATGGTCGTGGTCGCGGCCTTGGCAGCGCGCGTGGCGAAGTCAGTGCCGACTGCGACGATCACGGCGACCGGACGCCCAATGAGCTCGTCGGCCAGCGCCGGCAGCCGATCGTATTGACCCTCCGCCCACCGGTATTCGATGACAACATTCTGGCCGTCGACGTAGCCGACCTCGCGCAAGCCTTGCTGGAACGCTGTCAAATCGCGCGCTGCCCCACCCGCGGTCCGCGCTTGACCGCTGAGGTATCCGACGATCGGCATCGCCGGCTGCTGCGCGCGCGCGGTGTGCGGCCACGTCGTGAGCGCTCCGCCCAAAACGCCAAAAAATTCCCGCCGCCTCATTCCCCCGCCCCAGCAAGGACAACGCAATCGTAGCGGCTGTTGCGGTGAAGCTGAAAGCGCTTTCCACTGTCCGCACCGCGTCAATCGCTTCTGTCCTTCGCCGCGGCATGTCCGGTCTTGCTCCAAGAGCTGACGTGCAGCGGACGGTCGCTACGGGCCAATCGCGACACTTTGAGCCCAGCTACTCGATCACCTCGTCGGCGCGCGCGATCAGCGTCGGCGGTACGGTGAGGCCGAGAGCTTTTGCAGTCTTGAGGTTGATACCAAGCTCATACTTGGTCGGAGTCTGAACCGGGAGGTCCGCCGGCTTCTCGCCCTTGAGGATGCGATCCGCATAACCGGCGGCGAGCCGGTGCTGATCGACGTAGTTGGGTCCATAGGAGAGCAAGCCGCCTGCCACAAGGAAGAAGCGTTGGAAATATACCGCAGGTAGCTTGTGGTGGGCCGCGAGCTTGACGATCAAGGCATGATGCACCGCCGCTAACGCACTGCCGGTCACGATCAGACTGCCATTGGGGACACGTGCGAATGAGGTAATGCCACGCTCAATCTCAACGGCGTCGCGCCCGCCGATTGGGCTTACTTCTATGCCGAGCGACGGCGCCACAGACTGCATTGCGGCAAACTGAGCGGGTCCGGAACTTGTAGCGGCGTCCCGCAGCACCCCCACTCGCTTTGCGTCCGGCGCTATTGCTTTGAGCAGCTCCAACCATTTTGCTGCGATGCCATATTCGTAGTTGGTAAAGCCCGTCGCATTGCCACCCGGATGCGACAGACTTTCGACGATGCCAGCGCCGACTGGATCAGGGAGCACTACGAAGACGATGGGGACGGTGCGGGTTAGCTGTTGCAACGACGCCACCGTCGCCGCACCCACCGCCAGGATCAGGTCTGGCGAAAGCGCGACCAATTCGGCCGCGTATCGGCGGGTGCGTTCGGCATCGGCCTCGGTCCACCGGACGTCGATCTGCACGTTGCGGCCGTCGGTCCAGCCCAATTGCTGTAGCCCCTGCCGGAACGCTGCGATGCGCGCTTGGCCCTCGGCATCATTTTCGCTGAGATTGGTCAGCATACCAATGCGGCGTACGCGCTCGCTCTGTTGCGCCCTCGCCACCACCGGCCATGCCGCCGCTGCGCCGCCGATGAGCTTGATGAACTTGCGCCGCCTCACTCGATCACCCCGTCGGCAATGGCGAATAGCCCGGACAGAAAGGCAAGCCGAGCGTCTTGGCAGTCCTGAAGTTGATACTGAACTCGATTTGGTCGATCGCAGTACCGGCAATCCGTGCCGAGACTGGTTTTGAGATCGGCTTTTGTGCCTACCGACGACACCAGGCTGCCGATTGTTAAGAAGCGGCGACTTCGGTAAATCGCCGCTTTTGCGGCAGCTCTCAAGCAAGCAAGGCGCTTACCAGCGCATGGATGCTACACTATTTCGGAACCAATGCCCATGTCCGGTCTTGCTCCAAGAGCTGATGCGCAGCGGACAGTCGCTGCCTAACTGCCGCACGCGCTCTGGCGATGCCAAGCTCGCTTGCTACGTCGTTCCCACTGCGACGAGACGCTCGGCCGGGACGATAACTCCATCGCTTCGCTCAAATCGACGCATGACGGTCTCGATCTCTTGCCACACCGCCTCACGTTTGGCGTCGCTCATTTGATCAAGATAGGGGCGCAGCTCCGGAAGGGAATTCCGTCGCTGCTCCATTGCTGCGGCGAGCGACGGAAACCGCTGGGCGCTCGGCACGATTTCGATTGCCACCTCCCGGAAGCCGGCTCGCTCGAAGGTGCTTCGAAGTGCGGCAGGATCGCCCAACGCGAACATTCCCGGGTCTTCGAAAGGCGCCGGCGGCAATCCGGCGTGACGACGAACAATGGCCAACGACTTACTGATGTGAGGGAGCTTCTCTGCAGTCGAGAGCACGATGGCGGCAAATCTTGTACCGGGCTTCAACGCGCGGTGTATTCCGGCCAGCGCCTTGTCCCGCTCGGGGATGAGCATCAGCGCCAGCCGGCAAATGCCGGCATCGAAGGATTTCGGCTCCAATTCGAGTTGGCGGGCATCGATGAGGCGCGTCTGCACGTTCGTGAGGCCTTCGCTGCGGGCGGCCTCTTCCAGATAGGCGAGCATGCGATCGGCGATGTCCGTGGCTAACACGAAGCCATTGGGGCCAACGCGCCGCGCCGCCATGAGCGTCTGCTCCCCGGTTCCGGCCGCAACATCCAGCACGCGATGACCCGAGCCAATGCCGGCGAGATCAAGCATTCGTTCGGTGATGGGCCGCAGATCGGAACGCGCGGCGACGCCACGCTGCCATCCTTCGGCAGCGACATCCGATCCGTAAGTTCCTCCATCATGTGATCCGTCGCGGCCAGCTTGCGTCATGAGGTTCTCACCATTGCTGTCTGACTGAGCGTCCATCATAGCCCGTCAGGACGTGAACGGGATGTCGCTGTGGGTCATTCACGTCATTCCCGCCGTCCCGCCATGTCCGGTTCGCTCCAGGAGCGGACTTCCGTGGTGGTCAGGTCATGTCCGCTCTGCCCGCGATCGGCGACCCGACCGCTGCTGGCACTCGGCTCGTTTGGAGCGAGTGGGAGGGAATTAAATCGCCCAGCGCCCGGCCAATCGAGTACTACAGACAGGAACCATCGAAAGGCGGTCCCATGTTCCAGCAAAACCAGCCCCCAGGCGTGGGCACGTTCACCCGCCTGTACGCCAAGATCAGTCAGGAGGATGGGGCCTTTACGGTGAGTGTCAGACTGCAGAACCATCTCAAGAAAAGCGAGACGGCGTGGGGAGAGGAACTTGCGCCCTCCCTTGAGGTGGCAAGCTCGATGATTGACGCTCTGGCCGCTCAGTTTTCGATTCCCCAAAAGCACATCTCAATCGCGATCCGCATGGAAACCTATAGAGACGGCACGCTGCACTAATGGTTCGGTTGGGACGGGTGGACGTGCTACAAGGCCGACCAGCAAGAAGAGGTCGAACAACATGACTTACAAGTTTTCCGTCGGGCAGGCGGTAGAATACAAGCCGATTGGAGCGAAGGTTGGCTATTTCAAGGTCGTCCGGCAAATGCCGGAAGAGTTTCAAGCCATTGATCGGAAGTACCGCATCAAGAGCGATCAAGAGAGCTTCGAGCGCAACGTGCTCGAATGCGATCTCAGGCCATCGACCATGCCGGAAGAGCAGTATGGCCCGCTGAAGCCGCTTCGCCGTTTCGGGGGCTACCACTAGTTCAGCCGACAGGCCGATAGCCAAGCTTGGCGTCAAGTTCCTGCGGTGCAGGAGCGGTCCTTCGCACAACCGGATGTTTGTTCGTCGCGGCGGCGGCGCTATATAGGGGGCGCATGCGCAAGCCGAAGGACTATCTGGTCAAGCCGGACCCGCTCGACCCGCGGCTGACCGAGCGCGTCCGCGGCGTCGACCAGACCGGTGCTGCGATCGAAACCGCGGTCACGGTCGAGCGCGCGCTCACGATCTATCTCAATGCGCAGGAGATCGTCACCGCGATGACGATCGGCGATTATCCCGAGTACCTCGCCATCGGCTATCTGCTCAACCAGCACATGCTGCTGCCCGACGACACGATCACCGCCGTTGACTACGACGAGGACCTGGCGGTCGTGGTGGTGCGCACCAAGCGCAAGACCAATTACGAGAAGAAGCTGAAGAAGAAGGTGCAGACCTCGGGCTGCGCGCAGGGCACCGTGTTCGGCGATCTGATGGAGGCGCTGGAGACGGTGACGCTGCCCGACGCTGAGCTGCGAACCTCGTGGCTCTACGCGCTGACCCACAAGATCAACACCACGCCGTCGCTTTATCTGGAGGCCGGCGCGATCCACGGCTGCGTGCTCGCGGTCGGCGACCAGCCGCTGGTCTATATGGAGGACGTCGGCCGCCACAACGCCGTCGACAAGATCGCGGGCTGGATGTTCCGCCACCGCGTGCGGCCCGACGACAAGATTTTCTACACCACCGGCCGGCTCACCTCCGAGATGGTGATCAAGACCGTGCGCATGGGCATCCCAATCCTGGTGTCGCGCTCGGGCTTCACGGCCTGGGGCGTCGAGCTTGCGCGCAAGGCGAACCTCACATTGATCGGCCGCGCGCGCGGCAAGCGCTTCGTCGCGCTCGCCGGCGAGCAGCGCATCGTGTTCGACCAGGACCTGGCCTTCGTCGAGGACGAGAGCAGCAAGCACCGGCGCAAGGCCGCGGTGCATGATGATTGAGTGCGGTCGTGTCGCGCCGTGAAAGTGCGGCAAACTCCGCTTCACCCTCCCCTGGAGGGGGAGGGTCGACTGCCGTCGCGAAGCGAGGGCAGTCGGGGTGGGGTGAAGCTTTTCATCGAAGTGTCACCCCACCCCGGCTCCCCCGGCTCAAGGCCGGGGTCGCCGACCCTCCCCCTCCAGGGGAGGGTGAAGAGCGTGCGCGGCACGGCCTGTGACGACGCTCGGCCTTGTCCTCGCCGGCGGGCTGGCACGCCGGATGGGCGGCGGCGACAAGCCGCGCACCAGGATCGGCGGCGAGACCATTCTCGCGCGCGTGCTTATGCGCCTCGCGCCGCAGTGCGCGCGTATCATCATCAACGCCAACGGCGATCCGGCGCGGTTTGCCGACACCGGCTTGCCGGTGATCGCCGACGACGTGCCGGATTTTGCCGGGCCGCTGGCGGGGATCGTCGCGGGCCTCGACTGGGCGGCGGCGCATGCGCCCGATATCGAGCACGTGGTCAGCGTGCCGGGCGACTGCCCGTTCCTGCCGCGCGATCTCGTCGCGCGGCTGCATGAGGCGCGGGCGGCTGCCGGCACCCCGCTCGCCTGCGCGCGGTCGGGCGACTGGCGGCATCCAGTGATCGGGCTGTGGCCGGTCGCGCTGCGGGCCGACCTGCGCCGTGCGCTGACCAGGGAAGACGTGCGCAAGATCGAGCTTTGGACGGCGCGTCACGGCGTCGCACTGGCCGACTGGCCGACCGAGCCGTTCGACCCGTTTTTCAACGTCAACACGCCCCAGGACATTGCCGCCGCCGAACGTATTGCAGCGCAGTATCCCGACGCATAGATCGAGGTCGCCGCGCTCCGTCGTTTCGATTCTGATATACTGGGATCACGAGATCCGGAGGAATTCCCATGAAGGCTTTTCTGATTGCTTGCGTGGCGATCGTCGTCCTCGCCATCGGCGCATCGATGGTGCTCGACCGCTATCAGGAGCCGGTCTCTGAGGCGTTCTCGTCGCCGACCGGCGTCCGAATTTGACGGCCGCGGTTCAGCCCATCAGCGTGGCGTAAGAGAGAAAGCCCACGGTCGCGCCCGGCTCGACCGTGGTTGCGTCTTCGCCGAGCTCGGCCAGGCCGTCCGTCTCGGTCAGTGACGTGATGACGCCGGCGCCCTCCTGGGGATGCTTCACCGCTTCGATCGCGCCGTCGGCTGCCCGGCGCAGCGCGACCCGGACGTACTCGCGCCGGCCCTTTTTTTTCTTGTAGGCGAAGGCGAAGCGCACCGGCAGCGCGGTCAGCGCCTCGGGCTGCGCGCCAGCCAGCCGGAGCAGCAGCGGGCGCACCACGCGCACGAACGTCACGAACGCCGCGACCGGATTGCCTGGCAGCCCCATGAAGGCGGCGCTCGCCTCCGGCGCCGCGCCCGGGATCACACCCATCGCCACCGGCCGTCCGGGCTTGATCGCGACGCGCCAGAACACCAGCCGCCCGATGGTCTCGACTGCGTCGCGGACGTGGTCGGCTTCGCCGGTCGAGACGCCGCCCGAGGTCAGCACCAGGTCGTGGCCGCGCGCGGCTGCCGCGATCGCCTGCGCGAGCGCGGCCGGATCGTCTTTCAGGATGCCGAGGTCGGTCACGGACGCGCCCAGCCGGTCGAGCATGCCGGTGAGCAGGTAACGGTTGGCGTCGTAGAGCGCGGCGGCGGGCCGCGCCGCGCCGGGCTCGACGATCTCGTCGCCGGTCGAGAACAGCGCAACCCGCACCCGGCGGCGCACGTCGAGGCCGGTCAGGCCTGCCGCTGCGGCAAGCGCCACGTCCTGCGTCGCAAGCCTGCGGCCGGCCGGCAAAAGGGTTGCGCCCTTGCGCACGTCCTCGCCGGCCAATCGGCGGTTGGCGCCGCGCTTGAGGCCGGTCGGCACCACGACGCAGTTGCCGTCGAGGCGCACGTCCTCCTGCATGAACACGGTGTCGGCACCTTCCGGCATCGGCGCCCCGGTGAAGATGCGCACCGCTTCGCCCGCGCCGAGCGGCCGAGCGGCCGCGCTGCCGGCGGTCAGCCGTGCCGAGACGCCGAGCTGGGTTTCCGATTGCGTGTCGAGGTCGCCGTGACGAACCGCATAGCCGTCGACCGCCGAATTGTCGAACGGCGGCAGGTCGAGCGGCGAGGCCACCTCGTGCGCGAGCACCCGGCCGCGCGCCGCGTTCAGGGCCACCGTCTCGACCTCGGTCACCGGCTGCACGCGCTCGACGATCAGCCGTTCCATGTCCGCGATCGGCATAAGCGGCCCGGAAAACGCGAAGCAGTCGTCGGTGAGCTGCGCCATCAGGCGCTCCGCATCGCGGCCGCGGTGCGCGGCAAGGGCGCGGCGTGCGCAAGCAGGAGATCGACGATCCGCTCGATGTCGTCGAGGTCGATCACCGGCACCTTGGCCTGCGGCAGCGGCGTATCGGAGGCGATCGCGACGATGTGCCGGTCGTCGGGATGCAGCAGCGGCTTGTCGTTGGCCTTGCGGTGGATTTCAAGCTTTGGGAACGGATCGCGCTTGAAGCCCTCGACCAGCACGAGATCGACCGGCGCGAACTTTTCGAGCAGCGCCGGCAGATCCCATTCGGGCTCCTCGCGCAGCTCGTGCAGGATTGCAAAGCGCCGGGACGAACTGATCACCACCTCGGTTGCGCCGGCGGTGCGGTGCATGAACGAATCCTTGCCCGGCTGGTCGAGGTCGAAGCCGTGGTGGGCGTGCTTCAGCGTCGACACCCGGCAGCCGCGCTCGATCAGGCGCGGCAGCACCTTGGTGATCAGCGTGGTCTTGCCCGAGCCGCTCCAGCCGGCGAGGCCGATGATGCGCATGCCTCGCTATATAGCAGCACGCGCGCAGTTTGACCCGTCATCCTGAGGTGCGACCCCGGCGAAGCCGGGGAAGCCTCGAAGGATGAACGGTCGCCCAGAGTTTTTGTGGACTCAGCTTCGCGGGCCGTCGATCCTTCGAGGCTCGCCCTGCGGGCTCGCACCTCAGGATGACGGATTTGAGCGCAGAGCCCCCGGCGGGCCTGCATTGGGCAGAAGCAAAACGCCCGGCGGGAACCCGCCGGGCGCTGTTGTTCGATCGATCGGCCGCGGCTACTCCGCGGGCGTGGCGTGCGGCTGGGCCTGCGATTGCGCGGGGCCGGTGCGGGCCTGCTCCTCTTCGAGCCACAGCGAGTGGTGCTGTTTCGCCCAGTTGACGTCGACCTCGCCCGTGCCCATGGCCTCGAAGGCGCCCTCCATGCCGATGGTGCCGATGTAGATATGGGCGAGCATTGCGGCGATGAACAGCGCGCCGACCGTGCCGTGGATGACCTGGGCAAGCTGCATGCCGGCAATGTCGGTGGCGTAGAACGGGAACATCAGCACATAGCCGGTGACGGCCGCGGCGCCGCCGCCGATGACGACGATCCAGTAGATCATTTTCTGGCCGGCGTTGAAGCGGTAGGCCGGCGGATGGTCGTTGCCGACCATGCCGCCGCCGCGCTTGACCCATTCGACGTCGGCGCGGTTCGGGAGGTTGCCGGCGATCCACATCAGCAGGATCAGCACCACGCCGATGGTGAACGGGAAGCTGAGATAATTGTGCGCGTACTTCGCCCATTGCGACCAGGTGGTGAAGGTCTCCGGGCCGAACATCGGCAGCAGGAACTGCTTGCCGAAAGTGATGTTGAGGCCCGACACCGCGAGCACGATGAAGCAGGTCGCGGTCATCCAGTGCACGAAGCGCTCGAACGCGTTAAAGCGCACAATGGTGCGCCCGGAGCGACCGTTCTCGATCTTGACCATGCCGCGGAAGAGATAGAACAGCACCAGGATCGCGAGCATGCCGAGAATCGCGATCGCGCCGATCATCGGCAGCGTCCGCTGGTGGAACTGGCGCCAGTCGCGGCCGGCCGGCTGCTCGATGGTGCAGGCCTTCTGGTCGGGCAGAGTGCAGCGGCCGGAGATGCGGTTGAGCTCCTGCAGGAGCTGAGCCTCGCTCACCGCGCTTGCCGTCGGGTTGACCGAGTTGTCGGGATTGCGCTGCTGGGCGCCGGCCGGCATCGCGAGTGCGAGGACGAGCGCAAACGCCAATGCGCCTCCGATGAACCGAGCCCGTGCGAGCCATCTCGCCATGCCACGCTCTCCTTTTTTGTGCCCCGGTTGTTGTTGGGGATGGTACGGCGCCCTCGCGGGCGCTGCGCCGCCCGGCATGCCGTCCGTCACGACGCGATGGTTTCCTTGTAGGCCGTCTTCCAGCCCCAGGCGCCCGAGCCGTAGCCGCGCTTGACCACGCGCTCCTTGTAGATCTGCGCGATGATCTCGCCGTCGCCGGCCAGCAGCGACTTGGTCGAGCACATCTCGGCACACAGCGGCAGCTTGCCCTCGGCAAGCCGGTTTGCGCCGTACTTCTCGTACTCGGCCACCGAGCCGTCCGCCTCCGGACCGCCGGCGCAGAACGTGCACTTGTCCATCTTGCCGCGCGAGCCGAAGTTGCCGACCTTGGGATACTGCGGGGCGCCGAACGGGCAGGCGTAGAAGCAGTAGCCGCAGCCGATGCACAGGTCCTTGGAGTGCAGCACCACGGCGTCGGCGGTGGTGTAGAAGCAGTTCACCGGGCAGACTGCGGCGCAAGGCGCGTCGGTGCAGTGCATGCAGGCCATCGAGACCGAACGCTCGCCCGGCTTGCCGTCGTTGATGGTGACGACGCGGCGGCGGTTGATGCCCCACGGCACCTCGTGCTCGTTCTTGCAGGCGGTGACGCAGGCGTTGCACTCGATGCAACGATCGGCGTCGCAGAGGAATTTCATACGGGCCATGGTCGGTTGCTCCTCAGAGCATTTTCCGGCGAAGTGTGGAGCGGTTCGCCGAAGAAAATGCGTCAAAAATAACTATGCCGCTCTGACCTGACAGAGCGTCGCTTTCGGTTCCTGCATGCCGGTTACCGGGTCGAAGCCGTAGGTCGTGAGCGCGTTGACGCTCTCCCCCAGCACGACCGGGTCGGTGCCCTTCGGGTAGTTGCCGCGCTGATCGACGCCCTGGAACCAGCCGGCGAAGTGGAACGGACACCAGGTCACGCCCCGGCCGACCCGCTCCGTTACCAGCGCCTTCATGCGCGCCTTGGAGTTCAGCTCGGCGCCAGTGACCCAGACCCAGCCGCCGTCCTTGATGCCGCGCTCGGCTGCGTCGGCAGGGTTGATCTCGATGAACATGTCCTGCTGCAGCTCGGCGAGCCACTTGTTGGACCGCGTCTCTTCGCCGCCGCCCTCGTATTCCACGAGCCGGCCGGAGGTGAGGATCAGCGGGAACTGCTTGGCAATGCCCTTGTCGACCGCGGCCTTCTGCACGTCGAAGCCGATGTTGGGCATCCGGAACTGCCTGGCGTTGGGCAGCGTCGGATACTTTGCGACAAGCTCGGGCCGCGGCGTGTAGATCGGCTCGCGGTGCGTCGGGATCGCGTCCGGCAGACCGAACGCGTTGGCGCGCGCCTTGCCGTTGCCGTACGGGACGCAGCCGTGCTCGATCGCGACGCGCTGGATGCCGCCGGACAGGTCGATCGCCCACGACACCGCGTCGGGATTGGCGGCGTTGATCCGGTTGATCACTGCCATTTCGGCTTCGGTGAGGTCCTTGTCCCAGCCGAGCTTCTTCAGCACGCCCAGCGTGAACTCCGGATAACCGTCCTTGATCTCGGAATCCTTGGAGTAGTAGCCGTTGCCGAGCAGGCTCACCTTGCGCTTCGAGCCGTCCGGCAGCGTCTCTTCACGCTCGACGCCGAACCGGGCGCGGAACGTGCCGCCGCCCTCCTTGACCGAGAGGTTGGTGTTGTAGAGCAGCGGCGTGCCCGGATGCCGGAACTCCGGCGTGCCCCAGCACGGCCAGGGCAGGCCGTAGTAGTCGCCGTTGTTCGGGCCGGTCGTGGCCTTCTGCGTGAGCATGTCGAAGTCTTTTTGATTGGCCATGTGCGACTTCAACCGCTCCGGCGATTGGCCGCAGTAGCCGGTCGACCAGCCGCCCCGGTTGATCTCGCGCAGGATGTCCTCGGCCACCGGAACGTTGTTCTCGACCTTGATGTTCTTGAACATCAGGTCGGCAAAGCCGAGCTTCTTGGCGAGGAGGTACATCACCTCGTTGTCGTCCTTGGACTCGAAGATCGGCTTGACGATCTGCTCGCCCCACTGGATCGCGCGGTTGGATGCGGTGCGCGAGCCCGAGGTCTCATAGCTCGTGGCGATCGGCAGCAGGTAGGTGTTGTTCTTGCGCTCGGGCGCCAGCGCCGCCCAGGTCGTTGGATGCGGATCGGCGACGACCAGAAGTTCGAGCGCCTCGATGCCCTTCTGCGCCTGCGGCATGCGGGTGACGGTGTTGCCGCCGTGGCCCATGACGAACATCGCCTTGATGGTGTCCTTCTGCGACACATCCTTCTTGTCGTAGAGCGTGGCGTCGAACCACCGGGTCGACGGGATGCCCGGCGTGTTCATCGTGTTGGTGACCTTGCCGTCCGCGGCGATGGTCTTGTCGAAGCGCTCGACGAACCAGTCGTACGGCACTTCCCAGACGCGGGCCCAGTGCCGCCACGCGCCCTCGACCAGCCCGTAGTAGAGCGGCAGCGTCACGATATCGAGGCCAAGGTCGGTCGCGCCCTGCACGTTGGTGTGGCCGCGGAAGATGTTGGCGCCGGTGCCGGGGGCACCGACGTTGCCGGTCGCGAGCAGCGCGATGCAGAACGCCCGCACGTTGGCGGTGCCGACCGTGTGCTGGGTCGCGCCCATGCACCAGATCAGGGTCGCGGGCTTCTCGGTCGCAAACATCTTGGCGACGCGCTCGAGCTGCGCGCCCGGCACGCCGGCGACGCGCTCGACCTCTTCCGGCGTGTATTTCTCGACCTCCTTGCGGATGTCGTCCATGCCGTACACGCGCTGCTCGATGAACTGCTTGTCCTCCCAGCCGTTCTTGAAGATGTGCCAGAGCATCCCGTAGATCACCGGAATGTCGGTGCCTGAGCGGATGCGCACATATTCCGTGGCGTGCGCCGCGGTGCGGGTCATGCGCGGATCGATGACGACCATGTTCGCCCGCTGCATCTCCTTGCCTTCAAGGACATGCTGCAACGACACCGGGTGCGCCTCGGCGGGATTGCCGCCCATGATGACGATGGTCTTGGAGTTGCGGATGTCGGTGTAGCTGTTGGTCATCGCGCCGTAGCCCCAGGTGTTGGCTACGCCGGCAACGGTCGTTGAATGGCAGATGCGGGCCTGGTGGTCGGAGTTGTTGGTGCCCCAGAACGCCGCGAACTTGCGATTGAGGTAGGCGCCTTCGTTGGTGAACTTCGCGGAGCCGAGCCAGTACACCGAGTCCGCGCCCGACTTGCCGCGGATGTCCATCAGCTTGTCGCCGATCTCGTTGATCGCCTGGTCCCAGGAGATGCGGGTCCACTGGCCGTTCACGAGCTTGATCGGATAGCGCAGGCGGCGGTCGCCGTGCACGAGTTCGCGGGTGGCGGCGCCCTTGGCGCAATGCGAGCCGCGGTTGATCGGCGAATCCCAGCCCGGCTCCTGGCCGACCCACACGCCGTTGACGACTTCGGCGATCACCGTGCAGCCGACCGAGCAATGCGTGCAGATGTTTTTGCGGATGGTGGCGCCGGAGGTCGCCATCGATCCTGCGGCCTCCGCCTTGCGCACGCTCGCGAGCGGCAGCGTGCCGAGCGCGGCAAGGCCGCCAGCGGTGAGGCCGGACCGGCGCAGAAAGGCGCGGCGGTCCAGTGCACCGGGGTGGGGTTGGCTCGCCAACGAAGCCGCGAGCGTACCGCGGCGCGCCTGATTCTCTGTTCTCTTGATCAGCACGGGCGCCTCCTCAGCTCGGGTACCGGTTGACGCGGTAGAACGTCTTCACTTCGTCGGTTTCCCGATAACGGGCTTTGCGTTTTTCATCGTTGGTTTCGGAGTCGGCACGAGCCTCGGTGGCGAGCGGCGCTGCTGCGGTTGCAGCCACGCCGGCACCGGCCCCGAGCGCGCGAAGGAAGTCGCGGCGGCCGACCTTCGTGTTGTCCTTGTCCGTCATGGCGTCCTCCTTAAACGTTCCTCGCGGTTGCGCGCCGCTACGACGGCAGCGCAAACGCCTCGGTCTCGATGTCCACGAACACGCGGCCAAGCGCTCCGACATGTCGGTAAAGCTTGGCCGCTTCGGCACGTTCCAGATCGGCGAAGAAGCGGCCGATCCAGGGTTTCAGATGCCGTTCGAAAATCTGCTGGTCGGTGCCGGACGGCGCCGGCAGGCCGCCGCCGATCAGGCCGGCCATGATCTCGCACAGCGTCGCCGCGTGGTCCTCGGGTTCGGCGTTGCCTTCGACGCGCTCGATGCCGAGCGGCGCGAGGTCGGCGCGCAGCCGCGCAAGCGGTCGCTCGTGCAGGAAGCCGGTGAGATAATACGAGGCGTAGGGGAGCAGCTCCCCGCGGCCGAGGCCGATGAACAGGTCGAAGAACTCACGCTCGACCTGCTCGACGCTCGCCTCACTGGCCGCTTGCGCCAGCGCGACATGGGCAACGCCGATCGGGGTCGCGTCGCCGCGCAGGCGGGAAAGCCGTTCGAGAAGCAACGCATTCGGGGCGCGCACCAGCATCGCGGCCAGCAGCGCATATTCCTGCGCTCGCGCTGCCGCGACCTCGTCGGACGCTGTCACCGAAGCTTCATAGAGATCGGGGCGCAGGAGCTTGCGGTCGACCCCGGTCACTGCCTCTACGATGAGCACACGTTCGGCTGGAACACGGGCCCAGTTCGATACGGAGGGTTGCGAAATGCCGATCTGGCGAGCCAGTTCACTGATCCCGCCAGCAGCACGAACGGCCTCATTGAGGCCCGCGTCTCGCATTCGACTCGTCCTTGGTCTTTTCCAATTATTTCAATGTGAAACTAGCGGCGTACCAAAGAGCGGGTCAATAGCCTGAGGCTATGTGGCGCATTCAACATTCGGGTAATGCACCGCCGTGCTTGCGGGCAGGCTTCGGTTGCTTGGGCTCTTCCTCAGCGCCGCAATATTGCGACGCAGTATTATTTTTGCGTCGCACCATGGTACCGTCGGCCGATGCCGGGGCTGCTTCTTCGGGCTGGCCGGACGCCGTGGCGAGGCGCTGCTCGGCGGTGGTTGGTGGTGCGGACGTAGCGGTCTTTTCGGCCGTGTTCTGTGATTTTGCTGTGCTTTCTGAATGAGCAGGTGGCGCGGTTTGCGGCACGGTCTCGCTCGGCCCATCCTGGCCGCCGAACAACTGCGCGACGACCTTCTTCACGTCGTAGCCCGGAGGAAGGTCGCCGAACCCCGGAACCGAGTCCGGCTTGGTGAAGTCCCAGTCGTTCTCCTGCAGTCCGACGAAATCCCGGATCGCGGGGTCCGCAGCCCAAGCGCGGCGAAGCGCCGCACGGGCGAGATGCTGTGGAACACCCGGCGCGAGGAACGCCCTGACGTCGCTCGCAGCCGTGATCGAATCGAGCGAAGGCAGCTTGGTCAGGTCGAACTCGGGTGCTGGTGCGGGCGGCGGAGCTGTTGCCGCTTTGTCGAGCGCGGGCGCAGCACCTTGCCCGCCGGCTGGGGCAACGGTCTGCGTCGACGGCGGGTCGTCGGTTGGAGGCGTCGGCGGTTCGCGGGCCGCGGCATCCGCGGCCTCGTGCTTGCGGCGCGACCAGCGCTCCAGGAAGTTTTCCCGGTCCGTCATTCTTCGTCCTTTGGCAGCGCCGGGGGCCGTCGCCCGAGCGAGTCCGGATTGGCCCGGTCGCGCTTGCGCTTGACGAACGTCTGCTCGACGTGGTGTTCGGCGACGAACGCCGCAACCTGATCGCGGATCGATTCCACCATTGGCACCGACTCGACGAGATCGTTGCCAGCCTCGGTCATGGCCTCGCCCTCGGCCGGGTCGGCGGTGACCAGGAACACGCCGTAGGGCGGCTCGCTGCCGGTTTCGCGCAGCACGACCCACAGCGCGGGCGTGCCGGTGGCGAGGTTGTCGCGATAGTTGGCGGTCTCGGTGCGATGGAGTTCGACCACGGTCGGGCCGGCATAGAACGTCGTGTGCTCGCCGTCGTCGCTGAGCCGTGTCCAGGGCGCCGTGATCGGCTGGCCGGCAAGCACGGCGACCGGCCGCCAGAGATAGTCGATCCAGCGGCTCGCGGCCTTCGTGCGCTCGACCACGACGCCGACCGGGATGGTTGCAAGCGGCGTGCTCACGACACCGTCTCCAGATGCTTGAGCGGCAGGCCGGTGACGAGATTCTGCGGCTTCATGCGCAGCACCTTGTCGGCACCCATGGCGAGGATCAGATAGACCGGCTCGCCCCTGACCCTGTCGAGGGCCACCGACGGGTCGAGGAAGGTCAGCCGGAACAGCCCGACCACCCGCCCGCGCTGCGCCTCGTCAAGCTCGCCGCCGTTCCAGAGCGTATCGCCGATGAGCGTGCCCTCGGCATCGAGCCCGACATACCAGGCGAGGCTCGCGTCGCGCACCTCGGTGAACGGTTCGACCCGGATATCGATCGCGAGCAGATGGCCGACCCAGCGCTCGATCGCCTGCGCCAGCGCTTGCAGGCCGCGCCGGCCGCCGGTGAGATCGATCGCCGAATGAAACCGGTCGCTGTGCTCGAAATAGTGCTCGGCGTTGTCGTCGTTGATGACGTCGATCTCGGCCTGCGCCGGGATGCCGAGCATCGACACGAGCGGCGAGACCGGCGCGTCGGATTTGCCGGCGATGGTCTCTTCGTCGGCCGCGATCAGCGAGCCTTCGTGCTCGGTCATGCGCTGCGGCCGGAACATCAGCTCGGCCGCGCGCAGCACATACGGGTCGTCGCAGCCGTCGAGCGCATTGCGCAGGATGACGTGAACGAGCTGGTTGACGAACAGGTGCGGGATGCGCGTGCCCCGCCGCATCAGGTCGACGTAGGCCGCCTCGACGGTGCGGTGCGCGACCAGCCGATCGCGGAAGCCGAGCATCACCTGCCAGTTCTCCCGCGCGTCGGCGTCCGCGATCGCGGCAATCTCCGAGGCCGGCACCGGGCGGCGCGGCGCTGCGAGCATTGCGGCGTGCAGGGCGCGTTCGGCGGCGCAGGCGTCCGGCGGCGGCGCAAGCTCGGGGCGCGCCAGATAGATCTTGAGGAACTCGTCCGTCAGCAGCAGCCCGCCGCCCGCGTCGCGGTCGAGCAGATGGTGGCCGCAGGACAGCCAGAAGTCCCTGTTTGCGGTCATGGGCGCCACCATAACACCGTCATGGCTCGGCCTTGCCCTTGTGCGCCAGCGCCGCGAGGTCGACGTGCTCGGCCGGTTCTTCTTCGCCCTCGACGTCGAGGAAGGCGAAGGCGCGCAGCGGTTTCGGCCCGTCCTTCGGGCGCAGCGTGCGGAAGCGCTCGCGAATGGCGCCATCCTCGTGGGAGCGGTGCATCGCGATCAGCGTGTCGTGCGGATGGTTGCAGAGCGAGGCCGCGAATGCGAATTCCTCCTCGGCGGCGGCGATCGCCTCCTTGATCGAGGGTGCGCCAAAGTGGGCGACGAGCTGCTTCGCCAGCGTTTCGATCGCGGCGCGGCGGTCCTCGTCGCGGGCCTCGACCACCTGAACGAGCGTCGACCAGCCGAACGAACTCCACACCGAGGAAGCCGGCGCGGAACGCTGCGCGCGCCTTGCCTTCGAGCTTGTCCGGATCGCCGTCGGCGAACACGAAGGTGCCGGTGACCGCCCACTCGCCGGGAACAGACGCGCTGTCGAACACGAAGGTGTCCGACGGATCGAGCTGGATGGTGCGCAGGAGTTTCACCGCGGTCCCCCGGTCGCAGGGTCGAGCCAACTCGGCTTCGCGAGCGTCGCGATCAGCGGCCGGCGCTCGGCGTCCGCACTGGCCATGTGCCGGATCAGGAGGTCGCCGTTGTCGGCAATCTCCCGCCGCACGCCGGGATGCGGCTTAAGCCGCGCGAGATAGCTTTGGGCGACTGCCGCAAAGCCGAACTCCTGCCAGGCGTCGACGTGCACCATCAGGTGGCGCGCGATGCTTTCCACGAGCCGCGCCGCGCCGAGATCGTCGAAGCCTTCGTCCTCCAGTGCCGCCGACAGCGGGTGGAGGCCCGGCTCGCCCTCGGTCATCGAGACGGTGCGGATCATGCCGCCGAACAAGAGCCATGCCGGCGGCGTATCCTCCGGACCGTCGGACCAGGCGAGCTGACCGCCGCCGACCAGTCCGCCGTCGACACGGACCGCGCCCGGCCATTCGATCTCGATCGCTTTCTCCGGCGGCGCATGGGCTGCGAGCGCATCGGCGATTGCGGCCATGCCGGCATAGAACGCGCGGCGCGCGGTGCGCAGCGGTTCCTCCGGTTCGAGCACGACCGCGAACTCGGCAAGGTCGAAACGTCCGACATAGACGAGCGTGCCGGCGCCGAACTCAGCTGCGTTCGCCCGCGCATGGGCGAAGGCGTCGCCGACCTCGCGGAGCGTGAGCAACCGATAGGCAGGCGGCAGGTCGAGCGCCGTGTTGACGGGCCGGTTGGAGCGGGTTTGCGGCGCCATTGGGGTCCGATTGGCACTTTTTCCCTGGCATAATTATAACCTGTAGAGCGCCGCGGCCAGTTGATCAGGCCCGGCGCCTTCAAATCGGAGAGGGAATGGCGGACCAGCGCACCATTCTGGTGTGTTCCTGCGAGGGCACCATGCCGCTCGATGGCGCGGCGCTGCAGCGCGGCTGCCGCGGCGCCGAGGTCAGGACCGCGAACCAGCTATGCCGGGCCGAAATCGAGCGCTTCCGCGCTGCCGCATCAGGAGCCGGTCCGGTCACCGTGGGCTGCATCCAGGAAGCGCCGCTGTTTGCGGAACTCGCGGGCGACGCCGCCGGCCGCATCGCCTACGCCAACCTGCGCGAGACCGCCGGCTGGTCGGCCGATGCCGGCAAGGCCGGCCCCAAGATGGCGGCGCTGCTGGCGGCGGCGGCCGAGCCGATGCCTGATGTTGCCTTCGTCGGGCTTTCGAGTGAGGGCGTGACGCTGGTCTACGGCCGCGACGAGCGCGCGATCGAGGCGGCGCGGCTCCTGCAGGACCACCTCGATGTCACCGTGCTGATCGCGCGGCCCGACGGGCTTGCGCCGCCGCGTGTCACCGAGTTTCCGGTGGTGAAGGGCACCATCCGCTCCGCCAAGGGCCACCTCGGTGCGTTCGAGATCGTGGTCGACGACTATGCGGTGCCTGCGCCGTCGTCGCGCGGCGCGCTCGCCTTCGGTCCATCGCGCGATGGCGCCGTGTCGCGCTGCGACGTGGTGCTCGACCTCTCGGGCGGCGCGCCGCTGTTTACCGCCTCGGACCTCCGCGACGGCTATCTGCGCGCCGATCCCGGCGATCCCGCAGCCGTGCTGCGCGCCGTGCTGAAGGCACGCGACCTGTCCGGCACCTTCGACAAGCCGCGCTATATCGCCTTTTCCGAAGATCTGTGCGCGCATTCCCGCTCGCACATCGTCGGCTGTCACCGCTGTCTCGACCTGTGTCCGACCGGTGCGATCACGCCGGCCGGCGATCATGTCGCGATCGATCCGCACATTTGCGCCGGTTGTGGCCAATGCGCAGCGGTCTGTCCGACCGGAGCCGCGGCCTATGCATTGCCGCCGGCCGATGCGCTGATGCGCAAGCTCCGCACGCTGCTCACCGTCTACCGAGAAGCCGGCGGCGAGCGCCCGGTCGTGCTGCTGCACGGCGGGGCGCATGGCGCCGATTTGATCGACGCACTTGCGCGCTATGGCGACGGCCTGCCGGCGCACGTGCTGCCGCTTGCGGTCGACGAGGTGACGCAGGTCGGGTTGGAGACCGTGGCGGCGGCGTTCGCCTATGGGGCGAGTGCGTTGCGCTTCCTGCTGCGGGCGAAGCCGCGCCACGACGTAACGGGGCTCCAAAAGACGATTGCGCTGTCGGAGGCGATCCTTGCCGGGCTTGGCTTCGGGCCCGGTCGAGTCGCCACCATCGAAACCGACGATCCGGATGCGCTCGGCGCGGCGTTGCGCGTCATCCCGCCGGCTGACCCCTCGCAGCGACCGGCGGGCTTCGCCCCGGTCGGCGGCAAGCGCGACGTGATGCGGCTCGCGCTGCGCGAACTGCACCGCGCCGCGCCCGAGCCGGTCGAGGTGATCGCGCTGCCCCAGGGTGGGCCGTTCGGCGCGGTCGAGATCAACGTCGAGGGCTGCACTCTCTGCCTGTCCTGCGTATCGGCTTGTCCCACCGGGGCCCTGTCCGCCGACACCGAGCGGCCGATGCTGCGCTTCACGGAGGACGCCTGCGTCCAGTGCGGGCTGTGCAAGGCGACTTGTCCCGAAAAAGTCATTACTCTGGTGCCGCAGATCGACTTCCGGGCTGCCACCGCCTCGGCGCGGGTGCTGAAGCAGGAGGAGCCGTTCCCATGTGTTCGCTGCGGCAAGCCGTTTGGCGTCCGAAGCACCATCGAGCGCGTTGCGGCCAAGCTCGAGGGCAAGCACTGGATGTACAAGGGTTCGGCGCGCCGCCTCGATGTCATCAAGATGTGCGAGGATTGTCGTGTCACGGTGATGTCCGAGGAGGATTTCGATCCTTACGGCAAGCCGCGTCCGCCGGTGCGCACGACCGAGGATTATCTGCGCGATCGCGACGAGAAGGCGCGCAACGGCGACGCGTGAGGCGCAGCGCATGACCGAGACGTCGATCGACGCCGACGCCTTTCGCAATTTCGAGCGGTCGGCCCACGACCGCAATGCCGAAAGCTACAACAGCGCATTTGCGGCGGTGACCGATCGCGCGATCGAGCCACTGCTCGATGCCGCGCGCGTCGGTCCCGGCTCGCGGCTGCTCGACGTGGCGAGCGGACCGGGTCGGCTCGCCGCCAAGGCCGCCGCGCGCGGTGCGCGCGTGACCGCCGTCGATCTTGCGCCCGCGATGGTTATGCTCGCCCGTAAACAGTATCCCGACGTCGATTTCCGGGAAGGCAGCGTCGAGCGGCTGCCGTTCGCCGACGGGCTGTTCGACGCGATCACCTGTGGCTTCGGCGTCGGTCATTTCGCCGAGCCGGAGAAGGCGCTTTCGGAAATGGCGCGCGTGCTCACGCCCTACGGCATCGTCGCGCTGTCGTGGTGGGACGCGTTTGCCAAGAACCGGATCACCGGGATTTTCCACGAGATCATCAGCAGCAAGGGGCTCAGTGCCGATGGTGCGCTGCCGCCGGGCCCGCCGGTCGATCGCTTCTCGGATCGCGAGCGGCTCGCCGAGTTTCTGCGTTCGGCCGGGTTCGAATCGGTTACGGTCGAGAGCATTGCCTTCAAGCACACGGTCGCTGACGCGGACGCGCTTTGGGACATGGCGATGGGCAGCTTCGCGCGCGCCTCGACAATGATCGGCGCACAGAGCGACGAGGTCCAAAGCGACATCCGCGCCGCCGTCACCGAGGCCGCGCAGGAGTACCGGTCCTCGCGGGGGCTGGATATTCCGGTCGAGTTCCTGGTTGCCGCGGGCATCCGGCCGTAGCGCTACCGCTGCGTCGTGGCCTGCTGCAGAAACTGCACCAGCGCCGCCCGATCTTCGGCCGAACCGATGGTCTGCTCCGGCATTTTGGTGCCGGGCGTATAGGCCATGGGGCCGATCTCGAACAGCTTCGAGACCGTCTCAGGCGTCCACACGATGTCGAGTTTTTTCAACGCCGGCGAGAAGTTGTAACCCGGCAGCGATGCGATGCGGCGGCCGAAGATGCCGGCAAGCGTTGGGCCCGCGCGGTTGCCTTCGTCCGGCGACAGCGTGTGGCATGCGACGCAGGCGCGGAACACCTCGGCGCCGCGGTTCCCCGCATAGCGGGCGAGCGGATCGTCGGTGGCGGCGAGCGCGACCTGGCCCAGGTGCTCGCCGGTACGGGCATCCCAGCGCCGCACCATGCGATCGGTGCCGCCGGTCATGAGCGTGCGATTGTCGGGGAGAAAGGTCGCAGCCCAGACCGGCAGGCCGGGGCCGACCAGCGTGCGTGCGAGCTTGCGTTCACCCCGCTCGATGATCGCGACCGAGCCGCGAATGCCGGCGGCGGCGACAAGCGTGCCGTCGCGGGAGACGGCGAGCGCGATAATGGGCGTCTCGGCGGCGGCGATCTCGCCGCGCAATTCGCCGGCGGGCGACAGAAAGAACAGCCGGCCATCGGCGCCGCCAGCCAGAATTTCGCCGTCGCGCGCGACCGCGACCGCGTTGAGCGGGGTCGGCAGCGTTACGACCACAGGCTCGCCGCCGCCAATCGGCCAGAGGCGCACCGTGAGATCGTAGCCCGCGCTGACCAGCGTGCGGCCATCGGGAGAAAACGCAACGCCATTGACGTTCTGCTGATGGCCTTCCAGCACGCGCGGCGCGCCGCCTCCGAGCGGCCACAGCCGCACGCTGCGATCCCAGGCCGCCGACGCCAATGTCGCCCCGTCGGGCGATACCGCCGATTCCGACGATCGGCGCGGTGTGGCCTTCGAACACCGTGGTCGGCTCCGCGGCACCTGCGTTCCAGATCGCGATGCGGCCGTCCTCGCCGCCGGTCGCGATGCGCCCGTCGGGGAGGACAGTGACCGCGTTGACCGCGCTCTCGTGGAACCGCAGCACGCGCTCGGCTTCGTTGCGAGCGAGCGACCACACGATGGCGGAGGTGTCGAAGCTGCCGGACACGGCGGTTTGACCGTCGTCCGAAATCGCAAGCGTGCGCACCGGACCGCCGTGGCCGCGCAGCTGCGCGTGTGCGGGAGTGACGACCAAGAGAACGATCAGTGCGAAGGCGATCCTAACCATCGGCCGGCTGCATGCCCAACGCCCGGATGCGCTCGCGCGTTTCCGGATCGGCAAGTGCTGCAAGAAACGCCTGCACCGCCGGCCGGTCGCGCCGAGTGTCCACCAGCAGGAAGTCGTATTCCTCGGGGACGAGCGGCAGGAATCCGAGACCGTAGAGCCGCGCGACCGGCTCGATCGCGACGCCCCAGTCGGCGCGCGCCTGCGCGACCGCGGCTGCGACTGCATTGTGCGAGCGCGGCTGGTTGGCGTAGCCGGGCGGACGCGCACCCGCGAGCAGCGCATCGATCAGCACGCGCGTGCCGGCGCCGGCGTTGCGGTTGACCATGATGGAGGAGGGATCGGCGAGCGCAGCCTTCACCGCTTCGGCGGCGGACTTGCCCTCGAAGTTGCGGTCGCCCGGGCGGAACAGCACGCCCTGCATGCGCTGCCAGCCTTTGATCAGCGAAAGTCCCGACGCCAGCAGATGCCTGTTATACGCGCCGGTTGCCGGATCGATCAGGTGCACCGGCGCGACATCGCATTCGCCGCGCCGTGCCGCGGCGACGCCGCCCTGGCTGCCGACGGCGATGGTGCGGGCGCTGAAGCCGCGCTCCGCCAACGCGCCGACCACCACGTCGAGCGCCACGTCGTGGCTGCCCATGATGACGACATCCGGTGCGCGTGCGGCGGCGCCGATCAGCGTCACCTGTGCGGGCGTATCGGCATCGAGACCAGAGGCGAGCGCGTCGATCTCGATGAAGCCGTCGGCTTGCGAGAAACTTGTCACCGCACCCGAGCCCTTGGCCGAGGGGAACGCTGTGGCGCCGTGCTCGCCTGCGATCAGCGAGACCAGCACGAACTCCTTCCGGCCGATCTCCGACGGAATGCGCAGTGGCACGCGCGCCTTGATCGTGGCGGCGGCCTCGGGCGGCAGGCCGGCGCGGGCGCGGATCAGCGGCGCGACGAAGGCATGGAAGGTGAAGATCGCAGAGGTCGGAAAGCCCGGCAGCACCGCGATCGGCTTGCTCTCGGCAACGGCGAGGCAGAGCGGCTTGCCGGGCTTCAGCGCCACGCCATGCACCAGCACGCCGGGCGGGCCGAGTCGCGTCACGATGCGATGCGAGAGGTCGCCCGCGCCTTTCGAGGTGCCGCCCGACAGCACGACCATGTCGCAGTCCGCAAGTGCGCGGCGCACCGCCTGTTCGAGCGCGCGCTCGTCGTCGGGAAAGGCGCCGAGCGAAACCGGTTCGCCGCCGGCTTCGGCGATCGCGGCCGCGATGATCGCGCCGTTGGAATCGTAGACCGCGCCCGGCCGCAGCGTGCCGCCGACCGCGGTCAGCTCATCGCCGGTGGAGAGCACCGCAACCTTCGGCCGGCGCACGACCTCGACGTGGCCGAGCCCGCACGCTGCCAGCATGCCGATCTCGCGCGAGCCGATGCGCTGGCCGCGGCGCAGCAGCGTCTCGCCGCGCGCAATGTCGGAGCCGGCATAGGAGATGAACTGGCCGGGGCTGGCGGTGCGTCGGAGCTCAATCGCGGGCCCCGAACTCGATCAGCTCGGTATGCTCGATCATCACCACGGCGTCGGCGCCGCGCGGCACCACGCCGCCGGTGGCGATTGTGGTGGCGGTGCTGGTGGCCACTTCGAGCGCAGGCGCATGACCGCAGGCGATCACCTCGGCGTTGAGCGACAGCGTGCGGGGTGCGGCGTCGGTCGCCCCCGTGGTGTCGACGGCGCGCAAGGCGAAGCCGTCGACGTTGGCGCGGTCGAACGGCGGCACGTCGATCGGCGCAGTCACGTCGTTCGCGAGCACGCGCCCGAGTGCGGCGGCGAGCGCGACGCGCTCGCCGGGCAGCGCCGAACGGTCGACATGGCGCTCGAAGCGCTCGCGCGCCTGCTCGGCCGACAGCACCTCCAGGAACTGCTCCTGGCGCGCGGCCGCCCGCACGGCGGCGAGCAGTTCCGGCTCCGACGATCTGGGCTTGGCGCTCATGGCCAGGGTCTTACCGGAACTCTGGTCCCGGCGGGATAGCCCTCGCTGTCGGCCGGAACCAGGATCCAGCCGTCGGCGCGCGCGAGCGTCTGGGGCGGCAGATAGGCGCCGCCGAGCGGTTCGACCTGGCTGAACCGGCGGCGCACCGGCACGACCTCGGCGAGGCCGAGCGGTGAGGCGACCTTGCGCGACAGTTCGGCGTGGAACGGCTGCTCCTCGATCATGCGGAAGCAGAGCCGCGCCAAGAGGCGGCGCCCGACCGTGAGCCAGCCCGCGATCGCGGCATCGAGCCGGCCGGGCAGCAGCAGCACCGGGCGGGTGCCGACGAAGCCCACGGCGGTGGTCTCGCCCGGCGCAATGCCGATGCCGTGAAACTCGACGCGGCCGAGCCGCGCCAGCGTTGCGATGCTGCGGTCGTCGCGGCCGCTACCGGTGCCGCCGATGGCGACCACGGCGTCGGCGGTCTCGTCCGCGAGCGCGGATTCGAACGCATCGAGGCCGGGGATTGGGAGCCTGATCGCGACCGCGCCCTCGGCGTCGATCGCGTTCGCCATAAGATTGGCGGCAGCACGGACGATCGGATCGGCCCGCAGCGGCACGACGCACACGCCCGGCTCGCGGATCAGCACGCGCTCGATGCCGAGCGTATGCATCAGTGCAACATCGATCCGGCGCAGCCGTGCGCCTGCGAGCCGCAGCACGCCGGGTTCAGCATCGCCGCCGGCGGGCAGCACGCCGTCGCCGGGCGCGACCGGCATGCTCGCCTCGCCGCCCGGTGTGACGCTATCGAGCAGCGCCACCGCATCGGTGTCCGCGGGCAGAGCTGCGCCGAGTTCGACCGGGACCGGCGGCGGCGACAGCGGCGCGGGCGCATACGCGCTGGCGTCGGTGGTGAGTTCGGCGCGGACCGCAAAGCCGTCGCGCAGCGCAAGCGCGCGCGCAGGCAGCGCGCGGGCGATGGCGACATCGGCGGCGAGCGTCTTGTCGAGTGCGGCACCGAGCGCACGTTCGACCGGCGCGACCGGCGCGACCGAAATCTGAAAGCTGTTCAGCACATCGGCGAGCGGGGTGAGCCGCGCGATTCGCTGAATCCCGGAATCTGCAACCATCTGAGCAAGTTGACGTGATATGACAGGCCTGTCCAGTGGCGCAGAAGGTGGGCCGGGTGGCGGTTCAGATGGCGGAATCGAAGGTCAACATGCGTGGGCTGAAGTGCCCACTGCCGGCGCTCAAGGCCCGCAAGCTTCTGTCGCGTATGGCTAAGGGCGACGTGCTTGAGATCGAATGCACCGATCCGCTGGCGGCGATCGATATCCCGAATCTCATCCGCGAGACCGGCGACCGGATCGAAGCCGCCGCGAAGAAGGGCCGCGTGCTCACCTTCCGACTTGTGAAGTGCTGAGCGGCTCTGCTGACTTCTTGTCGGCCGTCGCGATGAAGCGCTTGGCGACCTCGACGTGCGACGGCGAATAGTAGTCGGTCCCCTCCGCTTTGCGGACGAATTCCTTGGCGTAGCCGTTGGCCAGTGTCTTGGTCGCGCTGAAATTGCCGTAGGTGACGAACTTCGCGTAGTTGAGCGATTGCACGTCGATAAGCAGATCGTCGTCCAGGCACTCGGCCATCTCAAAGCCGATGCGCGAGGTCTCCTCGATCTTCTTGATGTCTTCGTCGCTTAGCGAGGCATGCGACAGAAACTGTGCGATCCGGTTATAGTTGTAGAAGATCGAGGCGTAGAGCTGCCCCTGGAGCGAGGTGTCTATTTTGACTTTCTTGCAGCCGCTCGCGCGCGCCTGGGCCTCAAGCGCCGCGAAGTATTGTCCGAAGTGCGAAACCGGAAAGCGCTGGATCAGCCGGCGGGCTTGCTTGCGCACGCCATCATCTGGGTGACCGGTCAGCTTGACGATATCGGCGTAGCGATCCTGAATGTACGGGACCTCCTTGCCGAGGTCACGATCGGGCTCGCCGAATGCAAGTTTGGAGTATTGCGTGGCCTTGTCGGTGCCGGCAATCAGCCCGTGCAGCAGCCCGATGAGGTAGTCCGACGACGATGATGGATCGAACAAATCCCTCAGCGCGTCGTCCTTGTAGCGCTCGAAGTTCTCGCCTAGGTACCGCCGGGCCTCGACCCGCACGTCCGCGCCACTCGAATTCAGTAACGCCTTGAGTTCCGGAAACGACAGGTTCGCCGGCGGCCCAGCCGCAAAGGCCGAGGCGATGCCGAAATAGTTCGTGCCCTTGGTCTTCGGTGTTGGGACCTCTTCACCGGCGGTGTCGGGCGGAACGTTACTTGCCGAGGCATAGTAAAACGTGTCATGGCGCAGATCGATTGCGATCATGCCGTGCACCGGCTTTTTGTTTTGCGCGACCTTGAAGCAATCGGGACTGATCGCCTTCACGCTGCCGGCGTTGGCGTTCCAGCGACCCCACCATTCGTCATTGAACTTGAGCGCAACCCACTTTTGGAATTCGATCGTTTCCAGTGCGTAAAGGCGCCTCGCGTCACTCAAGCGCTCATGCCCCTTGCCCATGTGGACGCCGACGGAGCAAATCACTCGGTTGTCTTTGACGATATCAATAGAACCAAAAAACGGCTCCTCCTCGGCCCGCACCGCAAGCATTCGAAAACCCGAAAGGTTCGAATCCGGCTTTTCTTTCCGCCAGAACTCGTCCTCTAGCCTAAACGTGATCATGCCCAGAACGTCTTGGAACTTGAGTTCGGCCTGCTTCTCGGGGCAGGACGGCCGGAAGTGGGTGAACAAGAGGAATGTGATGACAAAGAACGCGGCTCCGCCGCCCAATCCGAAGGCGAACGAAAACCTTTCGCCGGCGCCCCCGAACTTTCCTTGGGCAGCAGCGCTACCACCCATGAACGCGCCCGATAGCGCTGCCCCAAATGCAAAGATCGCCGCTAGCGGCAGGAAGGTGTTGCAAATGAATCTTTCATTATTGGCGGCCAGATAGACGATTACGAAAAATCCGATTAGCACGATCGCGCCGAAGCCGGCGCCGATCATCATCACCCGGTCCGAACCGTTTCGAATCGGCTCGGGGACCACGCCGCCCGGCTTGCGCTCGTGGGTGTGAGGCTGAGGGTCAGGCTCAGGTTTAGGCTCAGGTTTAGGCTGAGGCTCAGCGTTAGACTGAGGGTCCGCCATTGTGCCCTCCTGGCAACGCTAGGGGTGCATGGGGGACTATATACAACTTAAACGATAATATCAATCAAAGTACAACCTAACGGCACCGCATACGGGTACCATAGCGGGGTGCCCGCCGGCTCCGGCGGGCAGCCCTGCGAACGCCGCGGTGCGGCCTACCAGTTCATCAGCTTCTTGGTGGCCTGCTCCTGATCCTTCAGGAAATTACGATAGGCGTCGCCCTTGATGATGTCGGGGTCGAGCGACAGCGTCTCGGCCTTGGCCTTGTGCTCCGGCGAGGCGATGGTCTTCTCGAGCGCCGCGATCAGCGCGGTCTCGACGTCCTTCGGCAGGCCGGCGGGCGCGGCGATGCCGCGCGACGTTGACCATACCTCGTTGAAACCCTGCTCGCGGAACGTCGGCGCGTTGGGGATGAACTTCGAGCGGGTCGGCGACATCACGCCGAGCACGCGGATCACGCCGGATTTCACGTCCTCGGCGGCCTCGCTGACGTTGCAGGCGTAGACCTCGATGTTGCCGCCCAGCACCTGGGTCTTGCCTTCCGGCGTGCCGCGGAAGTGCACCATCTGGAAGGTCACGCCGTTGCTGGCGCCGATGCCGAGCGCCGCGACGTGGTCGTCGGTGCCGTGACCGCCGCCGTTGAGCGTCACCGTGCCGGGTCGCTTCTTGGCCTCCTCGATCACGTCCTTCACGGTCTTGAACTTGCTGTCGGGCTTAACGGACCACATGTTGTAGTCGGTGACGTGGTTGGTCAGCGGCGTGAAGCTTTCCAGGTTCTCCTTGCGCGAGCCGCCCGACTGCTTGTCGAGATAGCCGGCGAATATGTTGGGCACGTTGATGTAGCCGATGGTGTAGCCGTCGGGCTTGGCAGCCGCGAGCGAGCCCCAGCCGATCCAGCCGCCGCCGCCGGCGCGGTTCTCGACCGTCACCGGCTTGCCGACGGTGGGCTCGAAGTCGCGGGCCAGCAGTCTTGCCGAAATGTCGCTGCCGCCACCGGCGGCATAGGGCACCAGAACCAGGATGCCGCGCTCGGGAAAGGCCGCGTGGGCCGGCCTGAGCCCGGCCGCGGGCAGCGCTGCCGCGCCCGCCGCCGATCCGATAAAACCGCGTCTGCTGATGTGCGATGTCATGTCGTCCCTCTTTGGTTTCGGCCAAGCGGCCGGCGAAGCGTCATTTCCTCCTGCACGCCCTGTCTGTCAGGGTCTTTGTCATTTGCCGACCAGCCCGACCTGATGCAGCACCGGCGTCCAGCGCGCGGTCTCGCTGTCGATGAACGATTTGAAGTTGGCCATGCTCATCGGTTCCGGAATAAGGCCGTCGCGGTTCAGCCGCTGCGCAACCTCGGGCATCGTCACGATGCGGCCGACCTCGGCGTTGAGCCGGTCGGCGATGGCCGCAGGCAGGCCGGGCGGTCCCGACAGCGAGAACCAAGTGTAGCTGTCGAAGTCGTAGCCTTGCTCGCGGAACGTCGGGATGTCCGGGAAATCGCTCAAGCGCTGCTTGGCGGTGTGGGCGACGCCAACCAGCGCGCCTGAGCGCAGCATGGTCGCGGTCGAGCCCGAGGTCTGCGCGGCGAACACGATGTGGCCGCCCACCAGGTCGGTCAGAGCCTGCGAGGCGCCCTTGTAGGGCACGTGATCGATTTTGAAGCCGGCGCGCTGCGCGAAATATTCGGCCGCGAGGTGACCGGTGCTGCCGAGCCCGGAGGAGGAATACGTCAGCGGCGTGGCGCTGCTCTTGCCGAGCTCGACGAACTGCTTGAGCGTCTTGACGCTGCTGTTGCCGTTGACCACGAGGACGATCGGCGTGCCGGCGATATAGGCAATGTTGGTGAGATCGCGGGTCGGGTCGTAGCCGAGCTTCGGATTGGTGACCGGCAGCAACGTCAGAAGCGTCGATGTGGTGATGACGAAGTTGTAGCCGTCGGGCTGCGTGTCGATCACCGACTTGACGCCGATGGTGCCGCTCGCACCGGCGCGCACCTCGACGAAGAACTGCTGCTTCAGCGCGGTGCCGAGATGCTCGGCCAGCACGCGCGCAAGGATGTCGGCGGTGCCGCCGGCTGCGAAGGTCGACACGATGCGCACCGGCCGGCTGGGCCAATCCTGTGCCTGCGCCAATGGCGCGACGAGCCCTGCGGCTACGAGCGCCGTCAACGCCACGATGCCAAACCGCCGCATTTCGTCTCCCGAAGCCTCCGTCGCCTACTGGCCTGGTTTGCCGATCAGGCCGAGCTGGTCGAGAATCGGCCGCCAGCGCGCGGTCTCGTCGAGGATCAGCTGCCGCAGCTCGTCGACCGAGAGCATCTCGGATAGGAGCCCGTCGCGCCGCAGCCGCGCCTGCGCCTCGGGCTTCGACACCGCCTGGATGATCTCGCGGTTCATCTTCTCGACGATGTCCTTGGGCAGTCCGGCCGGCCCCGAGATGCTGAACCAGGTGGTGGCAACCACGTCGTAGCCCAGCTCCTTGAAGGTCGGCACGTCCGGGAAGTCGGGGAAGCGCTCCTTGCCGGAGTGCGCGATCGCGGCAAGCGCGCCGCCGCGCACCTGCGAGGCAGTCGACGACACCGTCTGCGCCGAGAACGCGATGTGGCCGCCGACCAGATCGATGATGCCCTGCGAGGCGCCCTTGTAGGGCACGTGCTCGATCTTGATGTTGGCCTGCTTGGCGAAGGCCTCGGCCGACGAGCTGTCCGGAGCTGCCGACACCCGACGATGAGTAGGTCAGCGCCTTCGGGCTGGTCCGGCCCTGCTCGATGAAATCCTTCAGCGTCGTGATGCTGCTCTTGGCGTTCACCGAGACCATGATCGGCGAGCCAGCGACATAGCCGATGTTGGTGAGATCGCGCAGCGGATCGTAGCCGAGCTTCGGATTGCTGATCGGCGCGAGCACGAGGTGGGTGATGTTGGTGAGCGCGAAGTTGTAGCCGTCGGGCGGCGAGTCGGCGACCGACTTCACCCCGATGGTTCCGGCGGCGCCGGCGCGCGTCTCGACGAAGAACTGCTGCTTGAACACGGTAGTCAGGTGCTCGGCGACGAGCCGGGTGAGCACATCGGCGGTGCCGCCGGCGGCGAATGTGTTGACCATCCGCACCGGCCGCGACGGCCAGTCATCCGCCATCGCAGGCTGCGACATCGCGAGTGCGGCGGTCGCAACGAACCCGGCCAGAAGCCTCTTCATGCCTTGCGTTCCTGCTGCTTGCCTGTGGCGGCGACTCTAAGTGACCGTTGCGCCGGCGGGCAACAGGTTCCAAGGCATGGACAAGGCGTTTGATATCGGGGATGGTCCTGGCGGCTCCACCAACATGCGCTGAATTGTCTCACATGCCGTTTCCTCAAGCCTCGAAAGCACTTGACCGCTTCACCGTGCTCGACCTGACCCGCGTCCGTTCCGGCCCGACCTGCGTGCGCCAGCTCGCCGATTGGGGCGCCAACGTCATCAAGATCGAGATGCCGCCGGACGAGGCGGGCGGCGATGCTCCCGGCGGTCCGCGCGAGGGCTTCGACTTCCAGAATCTGCACCGCAACAAGCGCAGCATGACGCTCAACCTGAAGTCGAAGGAGGGGCGTGCCGCGTTCCTGCAGCATGGTCGAAGAAGGCCGACGTGGTGGTCGAGAACTTCCGGCCCGACGTCAAGCAGCGGCTCGAAGATCGACTACAAGGACCTCGCGCAAGGTCAACCCGCGCATCGTCTACGGCAGCATCTCCGGCTTCGGCCAGACCGGGCCCTACGCGAGCGCGGCCGGGCTTCGACCAGATCGCGCAGGGCATGGGCGGGCTGATGTCGATCACCGGACTGCCCGGACAGGGGCCGGTGCGCGTCGGCATCCCGGTCGCCGATCTGACCGCGGGGCTGTTCTGCGCGCTCGGCATCATGGTCGCGCTGCTCGAGCGCGAGAAGTCCGAAGAAGGGCCAGCACGTCGAGACCTCGCTGCTGCAGGCGCAGATTTTCATGCTCGACTTCCAGGCGGCGCGCTGGCTGATCGCCAAGGAGGTGCCGAAGCAGGCCGGCAACGATCATCCGACCTCGATCCCGACCGGCGTGTTCAAGACCACCGACGGCCACATCAACATCGCCACCACCGGCGGCGCGATCTGGGAGCGCTTCTGCCGCGCGCTCGGCGCCGAGGCGATGCTGCAGAAGCCGGATTACCAGACCGCCAAGGCGCGCTCGCAGAACCGCAAGGCGCTCAACGCCGAGATCGACACCTATACGGCGAAGCAAGAGCAGCGCCGAATGGATCGAGATCTTCAACAAGGCCGGCGTGCCGTGCGGGCCGATCTACTCGATCGACCAGGTGTTCGCCGATCCGCAGGTCAAGCATCTCGGCATCGCGCAAGAGCGTGAAGAAGAAGGACAAGCAGCACGCTGACCGTGGTCGGCCAGCCGGTCGCGCTGTCGCGCACCGGAGCCGGATCGCGGCGCCGCCGCCGGAGCTCGGGCGAGCACACCGACGAGGTGCTCAAGGAATTCGGCTTCAGCGCCAAGGAGATCGCCGCGCTGCGCAAGGCCAATGCGATATGACGAACGGCCTCGCCGGTCATTCCGCGGCGCGCTGCCGGAGCGCGCCGGGAAACGGCAGGTGGGATGCAAGAACCGATGCGGTCGATTTCAGGCTCGCGACACGCTGCGACCCGGAGCGATGCCGTATCAGGAGAACGATGCAAATGACTGACGCTGCAACACTGGCCGCCCCAGACCGACAAGATGCTGTCGCGCAAGGAAGGGCGCGTCGGCTACGTGATCTTCAACAATCCGGAACGCCACAACGCCGTCTCGCTCGACATGTGGGAGGCGGCAGGCCAGATGCTCGACGACTTCCGCAACGACAACAACATCTGCGTCGTGGTGGTGACCGGCGCCGGCGGCAAGGCCTTCGTCTCCGGCGCCGACATCTCGCGCTTCGAGAAGGAGCGCTCCGACGAGGAGGCGGTCGCGCGCTACAACGCCGTCGGTCGAGAAGAGCTACGCCGCGTTCCACGAGTTCCCCAAGCCGACCATCGCCATGATCCGCGGCTATTGCATCGGCGGCGGCATGGGGCTCGCCACCTGCTGCGACCTGCGCATCTGCACCGAAGGCTCGAAGTTCGCCGTGCCGGCGGCCAAGCTCGGGCTCGGCTACGCCTATCCGGGCCTCAAGCGGCTGGTCGACGTGGTCGGGCCGTCGTTCGCCATGGAGATCTTCTACACGGCGCGGCAATTCACCGCAGCCGAGGCGCTCGCCATGGGTCTGGTGAACCGGGTCGTGCCCGATGGAGAACTGGAAAGCTACGTCAAGGACTACGCCGAGACGATCGCCGGCAACGCGCCGCTGACGATCAAGGCGGTCAAGGCGGTGGTCAGCGAGATGATGAAGGACGAGAGCAAGCGCGACCTGAAGCGGGCGCAGGCCGCGGTCGATGCCTGCTTCAAGAGCCGCGACTACGAGGAAGGCCGCAAGGCCTTCATGGAGAAGCGCAAGCCGGTGTTCACCGGAAGCTGAAGTCCGAGGGAAGGCTCGGGCGGGCGGCGGTGTTCTTGTCAGGTTGGCGTCTGGTCGGGGGATTACGAGCTGGCGTCGGTCGAACTGCGCGGGCTTGACGAAGCACTACGGCCCGCTCGCGGTCGTCGACGACGTGTCGATGCTGATCGAGCACGGCAGTCTCGTCTGCCTGCTCGGCCCGTCGGGCTGCGGCAAGACCACGACGCTGCGCCTGATCGCGGGCTTCGTCGAGCCGACCGCGGGCGAAATCCGCGTCGGCGACCGCGTGGTGTCGACGCCGCAGCGCACGCTGCCGCCGGAGCGGCGCAACATGTCGATGATCTTCCAGAGCTACGCGCTGTGGCCGCACATGACGGTGGCCGAGAACATCGTCTACGGGCTCAAGCTGCGCAAGCTCGACAACGATACGATCAGGAAGAAGCTCGACGCCATCCTCGCCACCACGCGGCTCGCGCCGCTCGCCGACCGCTATCCGGGCGAGCTTTCGGGCGGCCAGCAGCAGCGCGTCGCGCTCGCGCGCGCGCTGATCGTGGAGCCCGAGACGCTGCTGCTCGACGAGCCGCTGTCCAATCTCGACGCCAACCTGCGCGAGGAGATGCGCTTCGAGGTGCGCCGCCTGCACGACGAGTATCGCTACACCACGGTCTACGTCACCCACGACCAGGCCGAGGCGATGACCACCGCCGACGTGATCGCGGTGATGAACGCCGGCAAGATCGAGCAGGCCGGCTCGCCCGAGGATATCTACGACCGGCCGCGTTCGGAGTTCGTCGCCCGCTTCATCGGCATGAGCAACGTGGTGAAGGGCAAGGCGCTCGACGGCAACCATGTGTCGATCGCGGGCGTTCCGCTGCGCGTCACCGGCGAGCCGCTCGAAGCCGGCGCCGAGACCGCGGTTTCGATCCGCCAGCACCAGATCGAGCTTTTGGCGACGGAACCGCAGACCAAGGACAACGTCGTCGCCGCGAAGGTGGTGCGGCAAGTCTTCCTCGGATCGAGCCGCGACTATATGGTTGAGGTCGCGGATGGAACGCAGTTGCGGGTGGTCACGTCGGCCGGGGAGAACGTCGCCGCCCGGATCGTCGGTGTGGCTCCACCTGCCCGCCGAACGTTGCCGCGCGCTGAGCGGCTGAATGCCGCGCAGGCGCCGACGCAACCGAATGCCAACCTCGCCAGCCGGACGGCGGTAGGACCGGGAGCAAGCCATGACGAAGACGAACTTCACCAGGCGTCGACGTGCTGCAAGGCCGGCAGCGCGCTCGCTGCGACGACAGTGTTTGCGGAACCGATCCGCGCCGCGCCGCCGCCGGCCGAGGCGGTGACGCCGGAGCTGATCGCAGCCGCCAGCAAGGAGGGCAAGGTCGTCCACTACACCTCGGTCGATCTGCCGCTCGCCGAGAAGGTCGCCAAGGCGTTCGAGGCGAAATATCCCGGCATCGCCGTGCGCGTCGAGCGCACCGGCGCCGAACGCGTGTTCACCCGCATCGCCCAGGAGCAGTCGAGCCGCATCTTCGCCTGCGACGTGGTCCAGTCGTCGGATGCCGCGCATTTCGTGGTCTGGAAGCGCGATGGCCTGCTCGCGCCTTACGTGCCGGAGGACGTGGCCAAGCACTATCCGGCCGAGCACAAGGACCCCGACGGGCTGTTCGCGAGCTACCGCGTGTATCTCTGCTGCATGGGCTACAACACCAACCTGGTGAAGGCCGAAGACGCGCCGAAGAGCTTCGCCGATCTCCTCGATCCGAAATGGAGTCGGCAAGATCGTCAAGGCGCATCCGGGCTACAGCGGCACGATCCTGACCGCGACCTACCAGATGGCGCGCGACGTCGGCTGGGAGTATTTCGAGAAGCTCGCCCAGCAGAAGGTCCTGCAGGTGCAGTCGGCGTCCGATCCGCCGAAGAAGCTTGCGCTCGGCGAGCGCGCGATCATGGCCGACGGCATCGAGTACGGCATCTTCCAGCTGAAGGAGCGCGGCCAGCCGGTCGATGCGATCTATCCGAAGGAAGGCACGCCGCTGATCGTCGGCCCGAACGGCATCATGAAGATCGGCGCCGAATCCGAACGCCGCGCGCCTGCTGCAGAACTTCATGCTGTCGGCCGAATGCCAGCAGTTCAACGTCGAGTTCGGCGGGCTGCGTTCGGCGCATGCGCTGGTCAAGGACAAGGCCGGCCGCAAGCCGATGAGCGAGATCAAGCTCATGAAGGACGACGCGGCGGCGGTCGAAAAGCGAGAGCACAGAGATCAAGGCGCGCTACACCAAGATCTTCAAGGTGTGAGGTCGGCCATGCCCGAGGACAGTTCTCGCGTCGCGACGTACTCAAGGCTTCGGGGACGCTGGCGCTCGGCCTTGCGGCGACGCGCGTGCAGGCGGCGGCGCCGCCGGCGACCGCGGTCACGCCGGCGCTGATCGAGGCCGCGAAGAAGGAAGGCAAGGTCGTCTACTACACCTCGGTCGACCTGCCGCTTGCCGAGAAGATCGCCAAGGCGTTCGAGGCGAAATATCCCGGCGTCGCGGTGCGGGTCGAGCGCACCGGCGCCGAACGCGTGTTCCAGCGCATCGGCCAGGAGTATGCGAGCCGCATCTACGCGGTCGACGTGGTCAACTCGTCCGACGCCGCGCATTTCATCGTCTGGAAGCGCGACGGCCTGCTTGCGCCCTACGTGCCGGAGGATGTGGCGAAGTACTATCCGGCCGAGCACCGGACGCCGACGGCCTGTTCGCGAGCTTCCGCATCGGGCTCTAGCATCATCGCCTACAACACCAACTGGTGAAAGCCGGACGACGCGCCGAAGAGCTTCGCCGACCTGCTCGATCCGAAATGGAAGGGCAAGATGGTCAAGGCGCATCCCGGCTACAGCGGCACGATCATGACCGCGACCTTCCAGATCGCCCGCGATCTCGGCTGGGACTACCTCGAGAAGCTCGCCCAGCAGAACGTCATGCAGGTGCAGTCGGCGTCCGACCCGCCGAAGAAGCTCGCGCTCGGCGAGCGCGCGATCATGGCCGACGGCAACGAATACAATGTCTTCCAGCTCAAGGAGTCCGGCCGGCCGGTCGAGCCGGTCTATGCCACCGAAGGCACGCCGCTGGTGATCGGCCCGAACGGCCTGTTCAAGAACGCGCCGAACCCGAACGCGGCGCGGCTGTTCCAGAACTTCTGCTTCTCCGCCGGAATGCCAGCAGCTCATCATCCGACGTCGGCGGCCAGCGCTCGGTGCATCCGCAGGTCAAGGAGAAGCGCCGGCCGCAAGCCGTTCAAGGACATCAAGACCATGAAGGAGGACGCCGCCGGCGTCGAGCAGCAGGGCGCCGAGATCAAGGCGCGCTACAGCAAGCTGTTCAAGGTGTGAGGGCTTCCCCATGCGCAGCAGGCTTTCCCGACGCGATATCCTCAAGGGTTCGACCGCGCTCGATCGCCGGCGCCGTGTTCGCCGAGCCGGTGCGTGCCGCACCGCCGCCGGCCGAGGCCATCACGCCGGCGCTGATCGAGGCGGCGAAGAAGGAAGGCCGGTGCTCGTTCTACACCGCCATGGATCTTGCGTTCGCCGAGCGCTTGGGGCGGACCTTCGAGGCGAAGTTCCCCGGCGTCGCGGTGCGCGTGGAGCGCTCCGGCGCCGAGCGCGTGTTCACCCGCATCGCCCAGGAATATCAGAGCAACATCTCTCCGCGTCGACGTGGCCAACACCGCCGACCAGGCGCATTGCATCGTCTGGAAGCGCAATGGCTGGCTCGCCCAGTATCTGCCGGAGGAGGTCGCGCAGCATTACGACAAGAGCTTCTACGATCCGGACGGCCTGCACGAGATCGTGACCCGCGTTCTGGTCTCGCCGTTCGGCTACAATACCAACCTGGTGAAGCCCGAGGACGCGCCGAAAAGCTTCGCCGACCTGCTCGATCCGAAATGGGCGGGCAAGATGGTCAAGGCGCACCCGGCCTACAGCGGCACGATCATGAATGCGACCTTCCAGATCGCGCGCGATCTCGGCTGGGAGTATCTGGAGAAGCTCGCCAAGCAGCGCGTGCTGCAGGTCCAGTCGGCGACCGACACGCCGAAGAAGATCGCGCTCGGCGAGCGCGCGATCATGGTCGACGGCGCCGGCTATCTCGTCATCCGCGGCAAGGAGGCCGGCCAGCCGATCGACGTCATCTATCCGGCCGAGGGCACGCCGCTCGCCACCGAGCCCGAGCGTCGTGTTCAAGGCGCGCGCCCAATCCGAATGCCGCGCGCCTGTTCCAGAACTGGATGCACGGGCGCGAGGCGCAGCAGATCCTGGTCGATTGGGCGCGCCAGTATTCGCCCCACCAGCAGACCGTGGAAAAGCCCGGGTGTCCGGAAGCTCTCCGACATCAAGCTGATGAAGGAAGACCCGGCCGGGGTCGAAAAGGACGCCGAGGAGATCAAGCGGCGCTACGCGCAGATCTTCAAGGTGTGATGAGAGTGCGGATCTGTCGCCGTTTAGGACAACACGGCGGCCGCACGGCGCGTCCGAACGAAAAGCCGATCGCCGCCTATGGTCCGGCGATCCCGCTCGGTGATGGCGGAGAGGCTCGCAGCGTCATGACCATCGCCATCTCCGACAGCGTCCCGCGCCTCACGCACGGCTTCGACAGCACGAAGCTCGTGCTCTACGGCTTTGCGGCCGTGCTGTGCGTGCTGATCGTGCTGCCGATGTCGTGGCTGGTCTATTACGGCTTCACCGACAAGGACGGCGGGCTGACGCTGGCAGAATTTCGCGACGCTGATCCACGATCCGACGCTGTTCGAGCCGCTGGTCACGACCTTTACGCTCGCGACGCTCGACGAGCCTGATCTGCTGCGTGGTGGCCGCGCCGATGGGCTGGCTGGTGGCGCGCACCGACATGCCGCTCCGTCGCACCGTCCGGCTCATGGTGACGGCGTCGTTCGTGACGCCGCCGTTTCTCGGCGCCATCGCCTGGGAGCTGCTGGCGGCGCCCAATTCCGGCCTGCTCAACAAGCTCTACCGCGTCGTTACCGGAGCGCCCGCAGGACGAGCACCTGTTCAACATCTATTCGTTCGCCGGGCTCACGTTCGTGATCGCCTGCTACACGTTTCCCTACGTGTTCGTGCTGGTCGCCAACGCGCTCGACCGCATGCCGGGCGACCTCGAGGACGCCTCCGCGATCCTCGGCGGTCGGACCTGGGATACCGCGCGCCGCGTCACCATTCCGCTGGCGCTGCCGGCGGTGCTGGCGGGCGCGCTGGTCGCCTTCCTGCAGGCCATGACGCTGTTCGGCTCGCCGGCGATCCTTGCGCTGCCGGCGGGCTTCCACACCATGACCACCAAGATCTGGAGCCTGTTCCAGTATCCGCCCAAGCCGGAGCTCGCCGCCGCGGCCTCGCTGCCGCTGCTTGTGCTGACGGTGATCCTGTTGCGCGGCGAGCACATGATCCTCGGCCGGCGCTCCTATTCGGTGATCGGCGGCAAGAACAGCGACCCGCGCATCATCCGGCTTGGGCTGGCTGAAGGGGGTGGCGCTGGCGTTCTGTCTGCTCGTGCTGCTCAACCCGGTGTTCCTGCCCTACGGCGCGCTGTTCAATGCGGCCTTTTCGAAGGTCGCCTCGCAGGTGATCTGGTTCGACAATTTTACCTGCACAACATCGAGTTCGTGTTCTTCGAACTGTCCGCGACCAAGCTCGCGCTCTACAACACCTTCGTGCTCGGCATCGTCACCGCGACGCTCGGCACCATCCTGGCACTGGTGATCGCCTACCTGACCACGCGCGAAGCGGTAACCGGCCATCGCGCGCTCGGCTTTCTCGCCACCGCGCCGGTCGCGATCCCCGGCATCGTGCTCGGCGTCGGCCTGTTTCTGAGCTACACGCGCCCGCCGTTCGTGCTCTACGGCACACTTTGGATTTTGCTGCTGGCTTTCCTGACGCTGAGCCTTCCTGCGGCCTACCAGCAGATGCAGTCGGCGTTCCGGGCGATCCACCCGGAACTGGAGGACGCCAGCCGCATTCTCGGCGCCACCCGGCTGAAGGCGCTGCGCCAGATTACCGCGCCGCTGCTGCGCACCTCGGTGATCGCGACCTGGTGCTTCGTGTTCGTCGGCACCATCCGCGAATTGTCGGCCGCCATCATGCTGTTCACCTCCGAAACCAAGGTGATTTCGGTGCTGATCTTCGACCTCAACGAGAGCGGCGACCTGGCAGCGATCTCGGTGCTCGGTATCATCATGCTGGTGGTGACGTTCGGCAATTGTGGCGCTCGCAAACCGCCTGCGGCTCGGCGGCGGTGGCGGAAGCGTCCGGCTGCGGGACAACTGACGCCGCGTTGGCCTGGCCGTTGTCGCCATTATCCACCGTCTCGAAGAAAGCGATGCCGGTATTTGCCATCGGTAACGCGACACCGCGGCGCGCCGTGGTAGAGATAGGCATGGCCATGGCCGCACGACTGCCCGAAGTGTCCGTCGCCGAACATCTGGCCGGCCGGATTGCCACGTTCGACCCCGGCAAGCTGCCGCCGGCGGTGCGCACGCGCTGCCAGGAATTGCTGATCGACGTGGTCGGGCTTTGCCTGACCGCCCGCAACCAGGACTACGTCAAGGCCGCACTGGACGGCTGGGATGAGGACGGGCCCTGCACCGCCATCGGCCACTCGCGCACGCTGAGCGCGGCCGGTGCGGCGTTCGTCAACGGCACGGCGGCGCACGGCGAGGATTTCGACGACACCTTCGAGGGCGGCCCGGTGCATGCCGGGCGCGGTGGTGGTGCCGGCGGTGCTGGCCGCCTGCGAGCGTTACCGGCGGACGGCCGGGCAGCGCTGGCGGGCATCGCCATCGGCGTGGAAACGCTGTGCCGGCTGAGCCTCGTCACGCCGAAGCTCGTGCACCAGGCCGGCTTCCACCCGACCGCGGTGTTCGGCGCGGTCGGCGCCGCGGCCGGCGTCGCCGCCGCGCTCGAAGCTCGACCGCCGCCAGATCGTGGACGCGCTCGGCGTGGTCGGCAGCATGGCCTCGGGCATCATCGAATATCTCGCCGAGGGCACCTGGACCAAGCGCATGCACGCCGGCTGGGCCGCGCAGTCCGGCCTGCGCGCTGTGATGCTGGCGCGCGCGGGCTTCTCCGGGCCGCGCACGGTGTTCGAAGGCGTGCACGGCCTGTTTCATGGCTTTGCGCACACCGCCAGCGGCGACTGGGGCGCGCTGGTCGGCGAATACGGCACGCGCTGGGTGACCGAGACGCTGGCGTTCAAGCCCTATCCGTGCGGGACCATGACCCATCCCTACATCGATTGCGCGCGCCGGTTGACGCTCGCACGGCGTCAGCGCCGACGAGGTGCGCGAGATCGTCTGCGAGGTCGCCGAAGGCACGGTGCACCGGCTGTGGGAGCCGCTCGCGGCCAAGCAGCGCCCGCAGAACGGCTATGCCGGCAAGTTCTCGACCCCGTACTGCATCGCCGCCGGGCTGGTGCGCGGCAATGTCGGCTTGGGCGACTTCAGCGACGAAGCGGTCAAGGACGAGGCGGTGCTCGCGCTCGCCGCCAAGGTCCGCTACGGATCGACTCCGAGAAATCCCTATCCGGCCAACTACACCGGCCATATCCGCGCCGCGCTGCGCGACGGGCGCGTGGTCGAGGAGCGTCAGCCGCACCTGCGCGGCGGCGCGCACGAGCCGCTGACGCGCCGCGACATCGAGGAGAAATTCACGCTCAACACGCGTCACGGCGGCTGGGACGTGATGCGCACGCAGGCGGTGCTCAAGACGATCGAGACATTTTACGACGGGCCGGTCGATCTGACCCTGTTGCGCGGCTGAGGCCTGCACATCGAGCGAGGGGATAGCAAGGAAATGAGCGACAACGAACTTCAGGGCCGCGTCGCGATCGTGACCGGCGCGGGCCGCAGCATCGGCCGCGTGATGGCGCTGGAGCTCGCGTCGGCGGGCTGCGCGGTGGTGGTCAACGTGCGCGGCAACCGCGCCGAAGGCGAAGCGGTGGTCAAGGAGATCGAAACTGCGGGCGGCCGCTCTCTGGTCGCGGTTGCTGACGTGGTCGACGCCGATGCGGTGAATGCCATGGCGCAGGCCGCGCTCAAGACGTTCGGCCGCATTGACTATCTCATCAACAACGCGGCCCTGCGCCAGGAGAAGGCCATCGAGCATATGACATTCGAGGACTGGCGCCGCATCATGGCCGTGACCCTCGATGGTGCGTTCCACTGCGTGAAGGCATGCCTCGAGCCGATCAAGGCCAGCGGGGCAGGCTCGATCATCAACGTCGGCGGGCTGACCGGTGCGATGGGTGCGCCCGACCGCGCGCATGTGGTCGCGGCCAAGGCGGGCCTCGCGGGCTTCTCGCGCGCGCTGGCCATGGAGCTTGCCCCGCACAAGGTCACCGTGAACACGCTGGTGCCGGCGATGCTGGCGCGGCCGGACAAGCCGTACGAGATTCCGCCGCATCCGGTGTATCACCCGCTGCTTGGTCGCGCCGGCTGGCCCACGGATTTCGCACCGCTCGCGCGGCTGCTGCTCGGGCCGGGCGGCCGTTACATCACCGGTCAGATCATCAACGTGAACGGCGGGACCTACTTCAACACGTGACGACGCGCGTTGCGTTGCCGTTTGCTTTCGCCCTCCAGGCGAGGTGACGGGCAAGCTGCGTTTGCGGTGTACACTCCGCTCCGGGAGGAACACATGTCTCGAGAAAATCGCGGTGCTTGGCACCGGCGCGAACGGAAGCTGCATCGCCGCCGATCTGATCGCAGCCGGCCGCGACGTGGTCGCGATCGACCAGTGGCCCGCGCATGTCGAGGCGATGCGCGCGGGCGGCATCCGGATCGCAATGCGCGACCAAGAACTGCACGTGCCGGTGTGTGCGTATCACCTGTGCGATGTCTGCACCTTCGCCGCGGTATTCGACGTCGTGCTGCTCGCGGTGAAGGCTTACGACACACGCTGGGCCTGCGAGTTGATCGAACCGTACCTTGCTCCGGATGGCATGCTCATCGGCATGCAGAACGGGATGGTGGCCGACGTGATCGCGGACGTGGTCGGGCCCCCGCGCACGCTCGGCTGCGTTGTCGAGCTGTCGTCGGAAATGTTCACGCCTGGATTCGTGCGGCGCAACACCGAGCCGGCGCGGACTTGGGTAGGCTTGGGTACGCTCGGCGGTGGAATCGAGGCGCGGCTTGCCGAGATGCAGACGCTGCTCGCGCCGGTCGGCAAGGTCGACGTAAAAGCCAACATCCTCGCCGCCAAATGGTCGAAGCTCGTGGTCAACGCCATGTGCCTCGGTCCGTTCGGCATGGTCGGCATGACGCTCGACGACGGGCTGAAGCTTTCCGGCATGCGCGAATTGATCGTCGAGATCGGCGAAGAGGCGATGCGTGTCGGCCGTGACCTCGGCCATCCGGTCGAGCCGATCTTCGGCCTCACCGCTGCGGACCTCGCCGGCTCCAACCGACCGGCCGAGAAGCTGTTTGACACGCTCGTGGCTCATGTCGGCCCGGGGCGTAGCCGCAACACCGTGCTGCAAGACCTGCTCAAAGGCCGCAGGAGCGAGGTCGGCCTGATCAACGGCTTGGTCGTTGCCGAGAGCGAAAAGCGCGGCTATGCCGCGCCGGCCAACGCGCGCATCGCCGAAATCGTTCAGCGCATCGAGGCGGGCGCCCTCAAGCCTGGCCCGGACAACCTTGCGCTCGCGGTGAAGGGATCGTGATTCTGAACGGACGCATCTAGTGCCACCGATTTGAAGTTCCTGCACCACCTGCCGCAATCGCATTCAGGAACTTCAAATCGAAAGCGGCACTAGATTCATAGATCTGCTAGTGCCCCTTTGCTTCCGAAGTTCGTGTAAGAGGGTGCTGCAACGTATCACGAACTTCGGAAGCGGGGCACTAGCACCGATGGTCCGCGTAGTGCCGACCTGGATCGTCGCGATCGCGGTCATCGTCGTGTTGCAGACCGTGTCGTCGACGCTCACCCGCATCGTGCCGGTGATCTCGCCCAAGTTCATGGCGGAGTTCGGCTGGGACGAAGGCTGGATCGGCTATCTGTCGGCCGCGAGCGTTATCGGCTCCATGTTCGTGCTGACGTCCGGGATCGGCATCATCCGCCGTCTGGGCGGCGTGCTGGCGTTCCAGATGACGCTTCTGATCGGCGGGATAAGTCTGCTGCTGTTTGCGGTGCCGTCGCTCGCGGTCGCGCTGATCGCCAGCATCGCGATCGGGCTTTCCAATGGCGCCGCCAATCCGGCCGGCAGCGATGTGCTGCAGCGCTTCACGCCGGTGGCGTGGCGCAACCTCGTGTTCTCGATCAAGCAGGCCGGCGTGCCGCTCGGCGGTGTGATCGTGGGGCTTGCGATCCCGCCGGTAGTGGACGCGTTCGGCTGGCGTGCGACACTCGTCATCGCAGCGACGGTCCTGCTTGCGGTCACCGCGGCAACCTGGCCGCTGCGCAAGCTGATCGATTCGCCACGCGACCTGATTCTGGCGCAGCGCTTCGTCAGCCTGCGCTGGACCGACATCGTCGTGCCGCTGCGCGCGCTGTCGCGTGCGCCGGGATTGTGGCGCATGTCCTGGGTCGGCTGCCTGCTGGCATGGCCGCAAGCGGTGTGGGTCACGTTCGCTGCGACCTACCTCGTGGTGGCTTTGGGCCAATCGCTCGCGGTCGCGGGCTTGGTGTTCGCCACCATGCAGGCGACCAGCGCCGCGGGCCGCGTCCTGGTCGGCTGGATTGCGGATCGCGTGGCGGCCAGCACCGTGACGCTCGCGCTCGCCTCGGTCGCGTCCGCGCTGTCGACGATGGCGTTCGCGTTCGCCCGCCCGGACTGGCCGGTCTGGGCACTGCTCCTGGTGGCGGCGGTCGGCGGCATCTCGGCATCCGGCTGGAATGGCGTGCAGGTCGCCGAGGTGGCGCGCCGCTCGCCGCCCGGCCTCGTGGCGGAAACGGCGGCGGGCTCGGTGATCATGGTCTACGCCAGCAACATGCTCGCGCCCGCCGCGTTTGCGGCCTTCGTTGCAGTCACCGGCCGCTTCGACGTCGCCTTCATGCTGTCCGCGGCGGTTGCCCTGGTCTGCCTGCCGTTGCTTTATGGAATCGACCGCGCGCCTGCGAAATCCGGTTCGTGACCCCGCCCGGGTGGCCGGCAAGCGCCGGAAGTGCTAAATCGTCGGCCCGAGGAACCACCCAGACAACGAGGGTCGATCATGTACAGCGAGCTCGGTCTCTACATCGATGGCGCGTGGCGCAAGAACGGCAGCGGCGGCAAGGGCGAGGACGTCCTGAATCCCGCGACCGAGAAGCCGCTCGCGCACCTGCCGCACGCCAGCAAGTCCGACCTCGACGAGGCGCTGGAATCCGCCAAGAAGGGCTTCACGGTCTGGAAGAACACCTCGGCCTACGACCGCTCGAAGATTTTGCGCAAGGCCGCCGACCTGATGCGCGAGCGCCATGACGCGATCTCGAAAATCATGGTGCAGGAGCAGGGCAAGGTCTACGCCGAGGCGCGCGGCGAGGTCATCGTCTCCGCCGACATCATCGACTGGTACGCGGAGGAGGGGCGGCGCTCCTACGGCCGCATCGTGCCGGGCCGGGCCAAGGGCACCCGCCAACTCGTGGTGCAGGAGCCGGTCGGCGTGGTCGCGGCGTTCACACCGTGGAATTTCCCGGTGCTCACGCCCGCCCGCAAGATCGGCGGTGCGCTTGCCGCCGGCTGCTCGCTGATCCTGAAGGCGTCCGAGGAGACGCCCGGCGCTTGCGTCGAGATGGTGAAGTGTTTCGCCGACGCGGGCTTGCCCGCGGGCGTGCTGAACCTCGTGTTCGGCGTGCCGGCCGAGGTGTCGGAGCACCTGCTCGCCAAGGATGCAGTGAAGAAGATTTCGTTCACCGGCTCGATCCCGGTCGGCAAGCATCTCGCGGCACTCGCCGCCAAGGGTATGAAGCGCACCACCATGGAGCTCGGCGGGCATTCGCCGGTGGTGGTGTTCGCCGACGCCGATCCGGAGAAGGCGGCCGACACGATCGCGGCGTTCAAGTATCGCAACGCCGGCCAGGTCTGCATCTCGCCGACGCGGTTCTATGTGCAGGAGGACGTCTACAAGAAGTTCCTCAATCGCTTCACCGAATATGCGAAGGGCGTGAAGGTCGGCGACGGGCTCGAGAAGGGCATCACCATGGGCCCGCTAGCGAACGCTCGCCGCATCGACGCGATGGAAAGCTTCGTGGCCGACGCCAAGGCCCGCGGCGGCAATATCCAGACCGGCGGCACCCGGCGCGGCAACCAGGGCTTTTTCTTCGATCCGACCGTCATCACCGATGTGCCGGACGACTCCAAGATCATGACGCAGGAGCCCTTCGGCCCGCTCGCGCCGATCGTCACGTTCAAGACCTTCGACGAGGTGGTGCAGCGCGCGAACTCGCTGGAGTTCGGGCTTGCGGCTTATGCCTTCACGTCGTCGAACGCGACTGCGGCCGCGATCGGCGACGCCATCGAGAGCGGCATGGTGGGCGTGAACTCGATCGCGATCTCGACGCCGGAGACGCCGTTCGGCGGTGTGAAGGAATCGGGCCACGGCAGCGAGGGCGGCATCGAGGGTCTCGGCGCCTACTTCAACACCAAGTTCATCTCGCAGTCTTAGGTTCGTATTCGGGCGAGCCGCAAACTCCGTTGACCCTCCCCTGGAGGGGGAGGGTCGCGAGCGCAGCGAGCGGGGTGGGGTGACGCTTCTCCGGGCATCTCTCGGCCGGAATCTCATCCCACCCCGACCGCCCTCGCTGCGCTCAGGCGATCGACCCTCCCCCTCCAGGGGAGGGTGACGGAGCAAGCGGCACGATTGGAGCTTCCAACGAATGGCCGATTCCGTCGTCGCGCTTTGTCCGACCTCCGAAATTCCCGAAAACTCGGTGAAGAGCTTCGAGGTCGGCAACAACATCATCGCGGTCTACAACCTCGGCGGCGAGTTTTACGCCACCGACAATGAATGCACGCACGGGGCGGCGAGCCTCGCCGACGGCATTCTCGAAGACGACGTGATCGAATGCACGCTGCACTTCGGCGCGTTCAACGTCAAAACCGGCGAGGCGGTGCAGCCGCCGTGCTTCACGCCGCTGCGCACCTACAAGGTGATCGTGGAGGGTGACCAGGTGAAGGTCGACCTCGACAAAACGGCGGCGGATTAGGCAGCATCGCGGTCCGGGGGAGCATCATGCGTCGGTTGTCGGTTGCCATCATTCTTGCCGCACTGGCGGCGGCCCATGCGGCCGCACAGGATTATCCGACCCGTCCCGTCACCATGGTGCTGCCGTTCCCGGTCGGAAGCGGCATCGACGTGACCGCGCGGATCGTAGGCGAGCGCCTGTCGGCGCAGCTCGGGCAGCCGGTGGTCATCGAGAACAAGCCCGGCGCCAACGGCGTGCTCGCGGCGACGGCGGTCGCGCGTGCGGCTCCCGACGGCTACACGATCTTCATGACGACGAATTCGTCGCTGTCCGCCGCGCCGTTCTTGCTGAAATCGATCGCCTACGATCCGGCGAAAGACTTCGCGCCAATCACGCGCATGGGCAACCTGCCGTTCATCATGGTGATCAGCCAGTCGGTCCCCGCGAGCGATTTCGCGAGCTTCATCGCCTACGCCAAGGCCAACCCCGGCAAGCTGAACTATGCGACCAGCAACGCCACCGGCATTGTCGGCAGCGCCATGGTATCGCGCCTTGCCGGCATCCAGATGAACCATGTGCCGTATAAGTCCGCGCCACAGGCGGTCCAGGACCTGGTGCGTGGCGAGATTTCAATGATGTTCGTGGACTTTCCCAGCGGACTCCCTCATGTGCGATCCGGCGCCGTGCGGGCGCTGGTGGTGGCGACGGCGGCGCGCAGCGCGTTGGTGCCGGACGTGCCCTCCATGAGCGAGGTCGGGCTGGATTTCGACATGGCGTCCTGGAACGCGATCTTCGCGCCGGCCGGGACGCCGACGCCGATCGTCACGCGGCTGAACAAGGAGCTGCGCGAGATCGTCGCCGACCCCGTCAACTACGCGCGCCTGCGCGCGGTCGGCTTCGACGCCTTCACCAGCACGCCCGAGGAACTCGGCGCGTTCGTCCGCGGCGAACTGGTCAAGTGGAGCCGCTGGACCAAGGAAGCCGGTATTGTGCCTGAGTAGCGCCAGTCCGCTCGCGTCCGAACGTGGCGCGACGCTGTTTCCCACCGCGCGCACCGGAAGTGTGATGGTCCAGAACGGCGAGGTCCGCGTCGACCTCGACAAGTCGCACCGCGCCATCACGCCGGTTGATTTGGGGATCGTTCATCGGCCACTCTGGCTTGCCGGTGGAACGGGGAATGACATGAAGCGACGGACTTTTATCGGTTTGATGGGCGGCGCAGCGGCGTGGCCGGTCATGGCGCAGGCGCAGCAGGACTATCCGACGCGCACGGTTCGGATCGTCATCGGGTTTGGCGCGGGCGGCGGCACCGACACGGTGGCGCGCATCGTCGCCCAGAAGCTGCAAGAAAGGCTCGGCGGCACCTTCCTGGTCGAGAACAAGCCGGGCGGCAGCGGACGGCTCGCGCCGGACACGGTCGCGAAATCCCCGCCCGACGGCTACACGCTGCTGGGCGCGGCAGCGGGTGCGATGACCGTGGGCACGGCCATTTGGGAAAAAATCCCGTACGACATCTTCAAGGACTTCGTGCCGATCTCGATGATGGCCGACTACCCGATGTTCGTGGTGGTCAACAAATCTCACCCTGCCCAGAGCATCGCGGAGCTGGTGGTGTGGCTCAAGGCCAATCCCGACAAGGCCAATTATCCGACGCCATCGCCGGTGTTCACGCTTCCGATCGAGCACTTCAAGATCAAGACCGGCGCCCCAGCCATGGCCATCACCTACCGCAGCAGCAACGAATCCATCACCAGCCTGCTGAGCGGGCAGACCGCGTTCGCGTTCGTGGAGGCTCCGGCCTCGGTCCCGCAGATCACTGCCGGTAACCTTCGTGCGCTGGCCGTGACGGTGCCGGCCCGAGTTCCCGAGCTTCCTGACGTTCCGACGCTCGCAGAGGCCGGCGTGTCGGAGGTCCAAGCTGGAGCCTGGCTTGCGCTGATGGCGCCGGCCGGCACGCCCGCGGCGATCGTCAAAAAGCTGGAAACCGCGTCCCGGGAGATCGGGGCGTCGGACGATTTCAAGGCCCGCCTCAAGACTCTGTCGGGAACCCCGATTGGAGGTACCGCGGAGGAGCTCACCGCGCAGATGCGGGCCGAGGTCCAGCGATGGACCGCCGTCGTGAAGGCCGCAAACATCAAGTTCGACCAATAATTGGAAACCGTGCCTCGATTCGCCTATGGTCCGGGCAGGGCCTGCCTGAGGCCTCGTGCGCGGGCGGACCGCCGGAGTGATGACATGCCCCAATCGTACCTGGTGTGCCGCTCGGACGAACTGAAGGACGGCGACCGCCGGGTCATGTCGTGCGACGGCACCGAGGTCGGCGTGTTCCGGGTCGATGGCCAGCTTGTCGCCTGGCACAACGAATGCCCGCACCGTTCGGGGCCGGTCTGCCAGGGCCGCATCTACAAGCGCGTGATCGAGCCGATTGCCGGCGACGGCACGGTGAGGGCGTTGGACTACGACGAGAACGTCACCAACATCGTGTGCTCGTGGCACGGCTACGAGTTCGATCTGAAGACTGGCGTCAATCAGGGCTACGACAAGATCAAGCTGCGGCGCGTGAAGCTCGAAGAGAAGGACGGCCATATCTATGTCGTCGTCTGACAACGGAGCCGCCGGCCGCGCGAGCGACCTTCGCGCCAACGACGAGTACGGCTGGATCGACCGCTACGCGGCCGACCTTCACCGCTCGGCCAAGGAACTGGTCGAGAAGGGTGAGGCCGCGCGCGTCTCCGATGAGGCGGTGGCGCAGCTCATCACCGCCGCGGTGCGGCTCTACTACGCCAAATCCGAGCTTGAGGACCGGCCCGTGCCGGCGATCGTGCGCGAGGGGCCCGAAACACTGACCGCAACCGAGATGCTGGTGGCGGTTTCCGAAATGCTGCGCGACGTAGGCCTTGGGCCGATGGAGCTGGGACTGTGGTTCCGGCGTAGGCCCGGCGAGAATGATCCGGACGAAAGCCGTCACACAGGACAACATCCTGCCAGGAGCAAGCCATGAACCAGCCACTCGTCGGCGTGCCGCAGATGCTGCCGGCCCAGGTGATCGATACCTCGACCGACAGCCGCGAAATTCTCCGGCACGCCAAGATCGCCGCCCGCCGCCGCAAGCTGCAGGACTGGTTCGTGGTCGATGTCGACGCCCACCACGTCGAGACCGTGTCGTGGAGCGAGGTGGTGCAATACATCGACGATCCGGTGATCCGCGATCAGGCGATCTTCTTCCACCGCGACCGCATCGGCGCGCCGCCCTACGGGCTCAACGGCGATCTCGGGCTGCGCTACCAGAGCGTCGGCGGCCGTATCCCGCACCAGGACGGCCTGCGCGAGAAGGTCGAGGACTCGAGCGTGCATCGCGACGTGACGCTCACCCGCCGCGCCATGGACTCGCTCGGCGTCGACAACATGGTGGTGTTCCCGACTCCGATGCTGTTCCTCGGCATGCATCCGCAGCCCGAGATGGAGATGTGGCTGTCGCGCGCCTACAACAAATGGATGCAGGAGAAACTGCTGTCCGCCGACAGCCGTATCAAGTTCCTTGCCGTGCTGCCGTTCCACACCCCGGAGGAGTGCGAGCGCATCGTCAAGGAGACTGCGGGCAACAAGGGCATCATCGGCTACGCCATTCCCTCGACGCGGCACTCGCCGGTGCATCACAACAAGTACATGCGGCTCTACCGCATGATCGAGGAGACCGGACATGCCGGTCTCCTTCCACGCCGGCTATCACTGGGACGATCCATCGCTCAAGACCGTCAACCGCTTTCTCGGCATGCACGCGCTGGGCTTTGCCTGGCCCAACATCGTGCACTGCACGAACTGGGTGCTGAACGGCATCCCGGCGCGCTTTCCGAAGCTCAAGGTGATCTGGATCGAGTCCGGCCTTGCCTGGGTGCCGTTCGTGATGCAGCGGCTCGACGATCAGTTCCTGATGCGTCCGTCGGAGGCGCCGCAACTGAAGCGGCTGCCGTCCGAGTACATGCGCGATCATTGCTGGTACACGACGCAGCCGATGGAATCGACCAACCTCAAGGCGCTGGAGTGCACGCTCGACATGATCAAGGCGGACACCCAACTCCTGTTCGCATCGGACTGGCCGCACTTCGACTTCGACCTGCCGAGCGAAATCACCGACCTGCCGTTCCTGTCCGAGCAGGCCAAGCGCAACATCCTTGGCCTCAACGCGGCGCGGATCTTCAACCTCGATCCCACGCCGGTGAAGCAGCTCTGACCGCGCGGCGCGCATCGGTTCGGCGGGACACAACAAGCATACGGCTGTCATTCCGTGGCACGCGCGTCAGCGCGTGAACCCGGAATCCAGAGGCAAACTCGAGCAAGGGTCTGGATTCCGGGTTCGCGAGCTTCGCTCGCGCCCCGGAATGACGACGGAGAGGTTCGGGCCTGATTGCCTGCCTCAGCCCAGTGCCATCTCCCGGCAGGCCTTCCACACCTTCTCCGGCGTCGCCGGCATCTGGATCTTGTGGCCGGCGCCCGGAATGGCGTCGGCAAACGCGTTCATGACCGCGGCGATCGCGGCGGTGGTGCCGGCTTCGCCCGCGCCCTTGACGCCGAGCGGATTGGTGGTGGCCGGCACGATGTGCACCTCGTCCTTGAACATCGGGAAGTCGTGGGCGCGGGGCATGGCGTAATCCATGAACGAGGCGCTCACCAACTGGCCGCCGTCGTCATACACCGTCTGCTCCATCATCGCCTGGCCGACGCCCATCGCGACCGAGCCATGCACCTGGCCCGCAACGATGGTGTGGTCGAGGATGTTGCCGCTGTCGTCGAGCGCCGAATAGGACACGAGCTCGGAGCGGCCGGTCTGCGGGTCGATCTCGACCTCGGCGATATGGCAGCCGTTGGGGAAGGTCAGCGGCGTGTCGGTGACGACCTTGGTGTCGAGGTCCTCCTCGATCTCGCCCTTGCTCTTCATCTCCTTGGCGCGGGCCGCGGCATCGAACAGTGTGAGGCGCCGGTCGGTGCCGACCACGTTGAACGCGCCGTTGCCGTATTCGATGTCGCCTTCGCCGGCTTCCAGCACCGCCGCCGCGACCTTCTTACCCTTGGCGACCAGCGCTTCAAGCGTCTTGACCATCGCGTGGCCCGCGGTCATCGCCGTGCGTGAGCCGACCGAGGCGTAGCCCGCGATCTCGTGTGCCGAGTCGCCGTGGCTGTGTCCGACCTGCTCGGCCTTGATGCCGAGCCGCTCGGCGACCAGGCGCGGGAAGATCGTGGCGTGGCTCTGGCCGGTATTCTGCACGTTCATGACGAAGGTCATCCGGTCGCCGCCGGGAAACTTCACTTGCGTGCCTTCGGTCGGCGCGCCGCCGGAGTGCTCCAGCACGGCGCAGATGCCGATGCCGCGCAGCAGGCCTTTCTTCTTCGCTTCGCGCTTGCGCGCCTTGAAGCCGTCGTAGTCGGCGAGTGCGAGGCCCTTCTCGAACACGGTCGCGAAGTCGCCGCTGTCGTAGGTTGTGCCGACCGCAGTCTTGTAGGGCATCGCCTTTGCCGGGATCAGGTTCCGCTTGCGGAGCTTGACCGGGTCGATGCCGGTGACGCGCACCGCCTCGTCGACCACGCGCTCGACGCAATAGCTCGCCTCCGGACGGCCGGCGCCGCGATAGGGCGCGGTCGGCGTGGTGTTGGTGAACACGCATTTGGACTGCGCATCGATCAGCTTGATGTCGTACATGCAGGGCAGGCAGCGCATCATGTTGGCGGTCTGCACGTTGATGCCGACCGCGCCGATATAGGCGCCCATGCTGCCGAGATGCCGGATGCGCAGCGCCGTGAACTTGCCCTTGTCGTCGATCGCAAGCTCGACGTCGGAATAGGCGTCGCGCGCGTGGTTGTCGCTCGCAAACGACTTCGTTGCGGCCCGACATCCAGTGCACCGGCCGGCCGATCTTCTTGGCGCCGACCAGCATGGCGACGTATTCTGGGTATGGCCCGGTCTTCAGTCCGAACGCGCCGCCGACCTCCTCGGTCGTGACGCGGAACTTGGCCGGCGGAACTCCCATCACGTTCGCCATGGCATCGCGCATGGCGCGCGCACCCTGCGAGCACACCCGCAGCAGGTAGCTGCCGTTTGCTGCGTCGTAGCTTGCGGTGCCGCCGCGCGGCTCCATCGAGGCGACGTTGATGCGCTGGTGCACGAGCGAAATCTTCGCAATGTGCGCGGCCGACTGCATCGCCGCTTCGACCTTGGCCGCCATCTCGTCGGGGTTGGCCGCAAGCCCCGTCCAGTCAACCGCGAGGTTGCCGGGCGCCTGCGGCCAGACCTGCGGTGCACCGGGCTCGAGCGCCGCCCGCAGGTCGGTCACCGCCGGCTGCGAATCGTAGTCGACCTCGACCGCCTCGGCGCCGTCCTGCGCCGCGGCGTAGGTTTCGCCGATCACCATCGCCACCGCCTCGCCGATGTGGCGGACGCGGTCGCCGGCGAGTGCCGGTCGCACCGGTAGGACCATCTTCGCGCCACCGCGGCCCGCGACCGGCGGATGCTGCGACAGGTTGCCGACGTTTTCCGCTCTGATGTCGGCTGCGGTGATGACCGCGACCACGCCCTTCACCGCCAGCGCCGCCGAAATATCGATCGATTTGATGTCGGCGCAGGCGTGCGGCGAACGCGTAAAGCAGGCGTATGTCTGGCCCGGCAGCGGCGCATCGGCCATGTAGCGGCCGTGCCCGCGCAAAAGGTAGTCGTCCTCAACGCGGATCGTCGGCGCGGCGTGGCTGTCGGTCTTGCTGTCCATGTCGGCTAGGGCTTTCCAATGAGGGCGGGTAAGCTCGGCGGGCGAAAAATACCGGCGGCGATGGCATCGTGCAATGACCGAACCCAGGGCTGACGCGGATCCCATCGGGCTCGGCATCGTGGGCCTCGGCATGGCCGGTGCAGTGATGGTGCAGGCCGCCGCGGCCCATTCCGGCTATGCGCTCAAGGCCGCGGCCGATCCGCATCCCGCGCCGCGCGATGCGTTCGCCCGCGACCACAACGCGCGCGCCCATGCCGACATTCAAGAACTCTGCGCCGATCCGGCGGTCGAGGTGGCCTATATCGCGACCCCGCATCAGTTTCACAAACCGCACGCGATCGTCGCCGCCGAGCACGGCAAGCACATTATCCTGGAAAAGCCGATGGCGCTGACGCTCGCGGACTGCGACGCCATTATCGCCGCGGTCGAGCGCCACAAGGTGCACCTCGTCGTCGGCCACACCCACGCCTTCGATCCCGCGGTGCGGCTGATGCGCGGCGTCATCGCGCGCGGCGAGCTCGGCCGGCTTGGGATGGTCCACAGCTTCAACTACACGAACTTTCTCTATCGTCCGCGCCGGCCGGAGGAGCTCGACACCGCGCGCGGCGGCGGCATCTTGTTCAACCAGGTGCCGCACCAGATCGACACGGCGCGGCTGCTCGCGGGCGGGCTTGTGCGCAGCGTGCGCGCGCAGGCGACCGCGCTCGATCCGGCGCGTCCGACCGAGGGCGGCTGCGCGGCGCTGCTGCAGTTCGAAAGCGGCGTTGCCGCATCGCTGGTCTACAGCGGCTACGACCACTTCGATTCCGACGAGTGGCATTTTGGCATTTCCGAGCGGGGCGCCGCCAAACCGATCGATCACGGCGCCGCTCGGCGCGGGTTGATGCGGGTCGCGGACGAGCCGCGGCAGCGCACCGAGAGCTACGCCTATGGCTCGGTGGGCGGGGTGCTTCCGCCGCATCAGCCGCATTTCGGCGTCACCATCGCAAGCTGCGCGGACGGCGACATGCGCGCGTCGGCCGATGGCGTCACGGTCTATGGTCGTGACGGGCTCCGCGAACTGCCAATTCCGCGAGGCGAGGGCATGCCGGGCCGGCGCGAGGTGCTGGACGACATGCGCACAGCGATCCGCACGGGCGAGCCGCCGCTGCACGACGGCCGCTGGGGCAAAGCCACCGTCGAGGTCGCGCTCGCGATCCTGCAATCGACGCGCGAGGGGCGTGAGGTGGCGCTGCAACACCAGGTGGCGGTGGACGGTCCTGCCGGATAGATATACAGAAGCCTGAAATCCGGCGCCGCCGCGCGGCCCTTCGCTGGAGTCCGAACATGCCCGAGCCTCGCAACGGAAACGGCCATTCCAACGGCAACGGCCGTCTCGTGGTCGAGGACCTGCAGAACCTGACGTTCTCGGTCAACCGCAAGGTGTTCGTGTCGCCGAACATCCTGGACGACGAGAACCGCGTGATCTTCGATAAGTGCTGGGTCTACGTCGGCCATGCCTCGGAGCTGAAGAATCCCGGCGACTTCCGCACCCGCCAGGTCGCAAACCGGCCGGTGATCTTCTGCCGCGATCGGAAGGGCGAGGTCCGCGCCCTGTTCAACGTCTGCCGCCACCGCGGCGCATTGGTCTGCCGCGAGCGCGAGGGCAACGCGCGGCAGTTCTACTGCATCTATCACGGCTGGACCTACAACACCGACGGCACCATGAAGGCGATTCCGGGCGACGACGCCTATCCGCCGGGCTTCGACAAGAAGGGCAAGGGCCTCGTGCCGGTGCCGCGCCTCGATCACTACAAGGATTTCTATTTCGCCAACCTCGATCCCGATGCCGTCGACCTGCACACCTATCTCGCCGGCGCCAAGGACTACATCGACCTCGTGGTCGACCAGTCGCCGTCGGGCCGCATGGAGATCATCGCCGGCACGCAGGAATACGACATCAAGGCGAACTGGAAGCTCCTGGTCGAAAACAGCGTCGACGACTACCACCTCGTCACCACGCATTCGACCTGGCTCAATTACATGCGCAACTCCGGCGTCAACGTGACGCCGGCCAAGGGCCACATGCTGCCCACGAAAGGGTTCGGCAAGGACCTCGGCAACGGCCACCTCACCACCGACAACCCGAACTACCGTGGCCGGCCGGTGGCGCGCTGGATTTCGGTCTACGGCGAGGAGGCCAAGGCCGACATCGACGCGATCCGCAAGGAGTTGGTCGCCCGTCTTGGCGAGGCGCGGGCGGCGCGCGTCGCCGATACCAACCGCAACCTCTGCATCTTTCCCAATCTCGTCATAAACGACGGCTCGTCGGTGACGGTCCGCCATTTCACGCCGGTCGCGCCCGACCTGATGAAGGTAACGGCCTGGGCGCTCGGCCCCGTCGAGGAGACCGAGGCGCAGCGCGCCCGCCGCCTGCACGCCTTCCTTACGTTCTACGGCCCGGGCGGCTTCGCCACCCCCGACGACGTCGCGGCGCTGGAACTCGCACAGCAGGGCTATGCCGCGTGGCGCGAGGTGCCATGGACCGATCTATCCCGCGGCATGGGCAACAGCCAGGAGCAGCTTGCGACCGACGAAGGCCATCTGCGCGTGTTCTGGCGCAAGTGGAGCGAGCTGATGGAGCATCGCGCATGAACAAGCCGCTCGATCCTGCGGCCACCGTGACGCGCGCTGAGGTGGAGGATTTCCTCTACCACGAGGCCGACCTCTTGGATAACTGGCGGCTGGACGACTGGCTCGGCCTGCTCACCGACGATGCTTCGTACTACGTGCCGCCAAACGACAAGCCCGACGGCGACCACCGCTTCATGCTGTTCACGGTGGCCGACGACATCGTGCGATTGCGGGAACGCATCATCCGGCTCAAGGACCCGAACTGCCACGCCGAATACCCGCCCTCGCACACCCGCCGGCTGATCACCAACGTTCGCCTCACCGGGACGGAAGGCGATCTCATTCTGGTCGCGGCCAACTTCGCGATCTTCCGCCATCGCCGCAACGAACAGGCGCCGCGCCAGTTCATCGGCCGCTACCGCTACAAGCTTAAGCGCTCGGACGCGGGGCTGAAGATCGCCGAGCGTCGCGCCATCCTCGATGCCGAGGAATTGGGCGCCATGGGGGCCGTCAGTTTTCTGCTGTAGCAATATCTCTCAGTCGTCATTCCGGGGCGTGCGCGCAGCGCACGAACCCGGAATCCAGAGCGGCCGGCTCTGGATCCGCGGCACTGGATTCCGGGTTCGCTCGCTTCGCGAGCGCCCCGGAATGACGGCGGGAGCATTCATTCCAGGGAGAGAAAGCACATGGCCAATCCGCTTGCGATCGACGCCCATGCCCACATCTGCACCGAGGAGACGATGCGGCTGCTCGCAAGCGAGGCGCCGAAGGTCGCGCCCAAGCTCGTCGAGTACGAGAAGGACGTGTTCGAATGGACCGTCGCCGGCGTTCCGTATCGGCCGCTCCCGCGCGGCGGCTTCGACATCGAGCAGCGATTGGCGGACATGAGGGCCTCCGACGTCGACATGCAGGTGCTGTCGAACACGCCGCAGACCTTCCTCTATAACCAGGACGAGGGCCTCACCGCTGCGGCCTCGATCATCCAGAACGACCAGATCGCCAAGCACGTCCGCGACTATCCGAAAAGCTTCCACGGCATCGCGACGCTGCCGATGCAGGCGCCCGAGAAGGCCGCCGACGAGCTCGTGCGCGCCATGGACAAGCTCAAGCTCAAGGGCGCGCAGATCGCCTCCAACATCATGGGCAAGAACCTGGACGATCCGTCGTTCGAGCCGTTCTGGGCTGCGGCGAACGAGCGCTCGGCCTTCATGATGGTGCACCCGAACAACGTCGCCGGCGCCGACCGGCTGCGGAGCTACTATCTCAACAACCTGATCGGCAATCCGCTCGACACCACGATCGCCGCGGCCTGCCTCGTGTTCGGCGGCGTGATCGAGCGCTATCCGAACATCCGCTTCTTCATGGTGCATGGTGGCGGGTTCACGCCGTATCAGGCCGGCCGCTGGGAGCACGGCTGGCATGTGCGCCCGGAGCCGAAGAACCATCTCAAGAAGCCGCCCGCCGAAACGATCCGCACGCTCTATTTCGACACCATCCTGCACGGCAAGCCGGCGCTGGAGTTTCTGGTGTCGGCGTTCGGCGCCGACCACGTCATGCTCGGCAGCGACTACCCCTACGACATGGGCACCTTCGAATGCGCCCGGCAGGTCAAGGCGCTGTCGGTGTCCGACGCCGATAAGGCGACGATCTTAAGCGGGCTCGTGCAGAAGCTCCTGGCGGGAGCGAAAGCGAAATAAAGCCAGCTGCTACGACCGCTTTGTCGGCAGGCTCTTCCGCTTGACGCTCGCCATCCGCTCGAGCTCGGCCTTGCTCATGGATTTGACCATCTGCTTCGAGGCACCGCGCAGGCTCGATTTCGACCGCTCGCCGCGTTTGGCCGACAACGCTGCGCCGGCCGCCATCTGCTGCTTCTTGGAAGTCGCGGGCATGGGAGTTCTCCGCTTGTCGACGCCCCCGTCCGGCCTAACGCGCGTCTGCCCGCGAAGTTCAACGGCAAGGCTGCCAACGCTGAGGCCGGCCGTTACTTCGGCGCCATGGCTTCGCGGACGCGCGCCACGGTGTCGGCCGGCGTCTTGTAGATGTCCACAATCAGGGCAGCGACCTGCTCGCCGGTAAGCGGATCGACCTCGATCTTGAGCTTCTCGGCCTCCGCCAGGAACTCCGGGTCCTTCATGGTGGCGTCGAAGGCGCGCCGGATCGCGGCCACGCGCTCGGCCGGCACGTTCGGCGGCAGGAAGAACGGCCGGCCGAATTCGAGCCGCGCCAGCGCGAGCTGCAGCGCCTGCTTCTGTGCGTCGGTCGTGGCCAGATCGAGAATAATCGGCACATCAGGCATTTCGGCATGCTTGCGCAACGCCCATTGCGCGAGGATGCGGACTTTCTTCTCCTCAAGCCATTGGCTCGCGATCGCCTTGAGCGTCGACCAGTTGGCCCAGGTGCCGTGCACCTCGCCGCGCTCCATGGCGAGATGGATTTTCGGCGTCGCCTCATAGCCAGTGATGACCTTGGTCTTCCAGCCGAACAGTTCGCGCGCCAACACCGGATAGTCATATTGCGTCGAGCCCGGTGCTTGCGCACCGACGATGAATTCCTTGGTCTTCAGATCGTCCAGGGTCTGCAGCGAGGCGGTATGCCAGACGTACATCGCCTGGGTTTCGCGGTTGGTGCTGCCGACCCAGTTGAGCTTGACCGCGTCAAAGCGGGCGCCGGTCGGCTGCAGCAGCGGCGTGGTCGGCAAGCCATTGAACGAGGCGCCGAACACGGTGCCGTCGAACGGCCCCGCAGCGTAAAGCTGGTTCGTCATGGTGAGCGAACCTGCCCCGGGCTGGTTCTGCACGATGACGGTCGGATTGCCGGGGATGTGCTTTGGCATATGCCGCGCGAGCAGGCGCGCGTTGATGTCATAGCCCGAGCCGACCCCGATGCCGACCACGAGCCGCACGGTCTTGCCCTTGTAGAAGGCGGCGACGTCGTCCTGGGCCATCACAGGCGCGACGGCGAATGCGGTGAGGCCGAAGGCGATCTGTATGGCGATCCGTTTCATGTCTGGCTCCCGGCTGGCGCCTCGCAGTGTGGCGACGCTACGGCCAGACGCAAGAGCTTGAGGCGCGGGACGGTGTCCGCTTCAGTTGCGCCGCGGCGCAAAGGATTGGTTCGGGAATGCCGAGCCGGTCGGACGCTGGATGACGATGAAAGGCCGGTTTGCGGACTGATGGCAGTTGTTGCAGGCGGCAGTAAGCTTGTCGTAGGCGGCCGTGAACTTAATACGATCCTTGGCCCTGATAGCCTGTTCGACCTCATCGATCGGCGCCATGGCGGTCGCCTCGATCATCTTGCCGACCGGCATGCCCTTGTAGTCCGGCACGTGCCGGGCCACGTTCTCCAGCCCCTCCTTCAACTCGTCGATCTCGAAATCGGCGAGCTCCCAATTGCCGGCGCTGCCGGCCAGCCACAGTTTGGCATGGCGGATCTGGGTGAACGTCATGAACTCGATCAGCTCCGGCTTGTAAGCCGGTTGCTGCGCCTGCTGGGCCAGGCTTGTCGGAAGGCCGATCAGCCCCAGCAACAGCACGGCGGCCGTGTCCGACAATGTCTTCTTGGCGGTTCGATTCGTCATCATCGCGGTCAGCTCGATTTGCCTTCGATCCACATGCGCCGAAGCACATCGTTGCGTTTGACGAAGTGGTGGCGCAGCGCGCCGGCGATGTGCACCATCACGAGGACGGCCAGCAGGTAGGACGCGATCGTGTGGGATTCCTCGAACAGGTTGTGAAGGCTCCGGTCCGTGACGATCGGCGGCAGCGGGATGCCGAGCAGGTCCTTGGTCATCGGCGTGCGGAAAGTGCCGGCGAGCGCCCAGCCGGTCAGTGAGGCGCCGAACAGCAGGAGATAGAGCAAGGCGTGTCCGGCCTGAGCCGCAATCCGCTCCCAGCGCTGCAGGTCGGCGGGCAGCGCAGGGACGGCATGGGTCCAGCGCCACAGCAGCCGCAATATCAGCAGTGCAAGGAGGTCGTAGCCGAGCGCTGCATGCCAGCCGTAATTAGCGAACCGCTCTGGCCGCGGGGTCATGTGCGTCATCCACCAGCCGTGGACAAGCAGGACCAGGACCACGGCGGCGGCGATCCAGTGCAGCGTCTTCGCCGGCCAGCCCCAGCGGGATTCGGTGTTGCCAACCATCCGCACCCCTTTTTATTTGGGCGATGAGATTGGAATTATTCTAGATTGAGGTCAACATCTCCTATGCCGCGCGCTTCTCCTCGTCCGGGTCAAGCGGCAGCTTGACGGGCTGCTTGCGCTTGGCCGACAGGTCGAGCGCCTTGGTGAGCATCAAGTTGTTGTGTGCCTCCTCGACGGTGGCCGCCGGCGTCGGCAGCCCGAGCGCCACGCGGTTGAGCCACGATACGGTCTCGTCCGCCATCGGCCCGCGCAGTTCGCCAAGCGCCATGTCGCCCGGCGGATAGCTGCCGAGGAAGTCGACCAGCCGGCTCTGGTCGGGCGCGTAGCCTTCGCCCTGCGGCTTGCTCACGGCCAGCACCATGTCGCGGTGCGTGTCGTCGATGGTCAGCACGCCGTCGGTGCCGACGATGCCGACCTCGAGCGAATAGACCGCGCCGGGCCAGGTCACCGGCAGCGCCCAGGAAATGTTGAGATGATAGACGCAGCCGTCCGCCATCATGATCATGCCGGCGGTGGCGTCGATGCCCTGATAGAGCGGGCCCAGCACCTTGTCGATCGAGCGGGCGTAGCATTCGACCGGCGTCTTCTTCTCCAGGTACCACATGCACATGTCGAGCGCGTGCGTGCCGGAGATCACCATCGGCGAGATCGTCTTCGGATCGTCGGTGCGCTTGTAGTTGTCGATTGCGACCAAACGGTTCATGAACGCGCGCGAGGTGACGAGCGTCACATCGCCGAGCGCGTTCGACCGAACCTTCTCCTTGCCGGCGAGCCACTTCCTTCGGAAGCGCTGGGTGTAGCCCACGACGGCATCGATCTTGGCGTCCTTGATCGCTTTCAGCACCTTCGCCGACTGCGCAAGGTCGGTCGCGAGCGGCTTCTCGATCAGGAGCGGGATGCCGCGATCGATCGCGGCCATGATCGGATCGACATGCAGGTGCTCGTCGGTCGCGATGATCGCGGCCGTCACCTCCGGGCGCTTGAGCAGTTCGACGTGGCTCTGCGTCACGAAATCGGCGCCGACCTTGGGCGCGACTTCGCCGGCGCGGTTCGGGTTCTTCTCCGCAAGCCCGATCCACTGCACCGCCGGATGGCGGTTTGCGACCTCGCCGCGGAACAGCCCGACGCGGCCGCCGCCGATGATGGCAAGTCCGATGCCCTTCGCTGCGGTCCTCATGCTGTGAGTCTTTCGGGCACGCGGCATTGCCGTGATCGCGGCGTCCGTTGCTGTGCCCTCTCCCCTTGTGGGAGAGGGCTGCTCGGCGCGTCCGCACAAAGAATGGGTGAGGGGTCATGGACTCTTGATAGTCCGTCACCCCTCACCCAATTGAGATTGCCGGCGCGCCTGCGATGCCCTCTCCCGCAATGGGAGAGGGCGCGAGAGGCTAGCGCCGAATTCGCGGATGCGCGTTTCATGCTTTGGCTGCCACGTTGTCGCCGGTGCGAAACTTCGCCTTGAAGTCGGCGACCGCAGCGATGGTCTGGTTGGTCAGCGGCAGGTCGACCGGCTCGTTGCGGTCGGCGGAGAGGTCCGCCGCGGTATAGGCCTCCATCACGGCGCGCGCACTCTCCGGCCTGACCATCACCGGCGTGTTGCGGATGCACGCCTCCAGAAAGTGCAGCGTCTCCGGTCCCATCCCGCCGGCGTACACGTCGCCGACCTGTTCGCCCGGCATGGTCGACATCGGGAACTGCTGGCCGCCCGTCATTGTGTTCAGCCAATGGTCGCGCGCGGTGTCGTCGAGAACCAGTGCGCCTTCGGTGCCGGTGATCTCGATCCAGGTCGAGCAGTAGTTCGGAAAGCTCGGCGGCAGGTTCCAGCCGCCGGCGATCATCACCACCACGCCGTTGTCCATGGTCACGGTGGTGAACATGATGTCGTGGCTGCCGTTGATCGGCTGCATGAAGCCGTAAGCGCCTTGCGAATAGACCCGCACGGGCTTGGCGGGTTCCAGCAGCCAGAACACGAAGTCGAGGTCGTGGGTGGATTCCATAACCACCGGCGAGAGCCGCACGCGCTTTCCGATCTTGGTCCCAAGCGTGCGGGTGATGTTGCGCGTCACCAGCGCCGATACGACATTACCGAGCGTGCCGCCGTCGATCTTTTTCTTGGCGAAGGCGATCTTGGGATTGAAGCGCTGCGAATAGCCGATGGTGAATTTGAGATTGTTGCGCTTGGCGAGGGCGATCAGCTCGTCGGCCTCCCACAGTTCGAGCGCGATCGGCTTTTCCAGCAGCACGTTCTTGCCGGCGCGCAGGCAGTCGCGCGCGATCGGATAGTGGTTCGATTCCGGGGTGGTCGAGATGTAGACCACCGAGATGTTGTCGCTCCTGACGATGTCCTGGTAGTCGAGCGTCGCGGTTGCGGGGCGCGTGAGCGCCTTCACCTCGGCGAGCCGCTCGGGCCTGATCTCGCAGATGTGCAGCTTGTCGACCAGCGCGGAGCGCGACAGCGTTTCCGCGCGGATGCCGCCGCACCAGCCGGTGCCGATCACTGCTGCTTCGACCTGCTTCACGTAGCTTCCTTGGATGGCTTGTTTTGTTGTTTCGTCGGGCGGGACTAGAGCATGGGAAGCGAGCGCGGAAAACCCCTCGGCGGTCATTCCGGGGCGCGCCGATAGCGCGAACCCGGAATCCAGAGGCAATCTCGGAACCGTGTTTCTGGATTCCGGGTTCGCTCGCTGCGCGAGCGCCCCGGAATGACGTGGAGGGCTATCGCACGCCAAACACCTTGGCGGCGAACTGCGGGTAGACCTCGGCAAGTTCCGGCGCAACGACCTCCCGCATCAGCCGCAGCGTCTCGGCCGACGGCGCGGGCGTTTCCGGCACCTCGGACGGCCGGTCGAATTCGAAGCCGGTGTTGTCCATCACCTCGGCAAGCGTGTGTCCCGGGTGCACGCTTTGGAGCCGGAAGCGCTTGCGATCGCGATCGAAGGCGAACAGGCAGCGGTTGGTGATCAGTGCGACCGGCCCGCCGGTGCGGTGCACGTTGCCGGCGCTGCCGCCGGGCGCGCTGATGTAACTCACCTTGGGCACCAGCGTTCGCCGCGAGTGTTCGGTGCGAAACAGAATCACCTTGGGGACCACGAAGTAGAGGTACGACGAGCCGAACGACCCCGGAAACCGCGCCTTGGGCCTGTCGGGGTCGCCGATGCTCACGAGGTTGATGTTGCCTTCGCCGTCGATCTCGCCGCCGGAGAGAAAGAACACGTCGATGCGGCCCTGGCCGGCACAGTCGAACAGCTCGCGGCCGCCGTCGGTCCAGAACGTGTGCTTCTGGCTGCCGAGTAGCGACACGTAGGGCCGGCCCAAATCGCATTCCTTGCCGCGCGCGCGCGCCAGCAGCGCTGCGGTCGCAGGGATCGGCGAGGCGTTGCCGACCGCGACGTGACGGACGTCGCCGATCAGGTCGGCCACGACGGACGCGAGCAACTCCTCGTCGCGGAACCCAAGATCGGCTTGGCGATCGGAAGCCACGCTTCACCCTCCCCTGGAGGGGGAGGGTCGGCGAGCATCGCGCGACGCGCGATGCGAGACGGGGTGGGGTGCATCTTCGTGAAGTGTCACCCCACCCCGCCGCCTCGCTGACGCTCGGCGTCCACCCTCCCCCTCCAGGGGAGGGTGGACGGAGTTTGCCGCTCGCGCTGGTCGGATTTCGCTATGCTGCCTGCCGTTCATAAACGTACCGCTTGAGATATTCCGCAAACCCCTCGTCGGTTGCCGCAAGCTTGGCGTATTCCGCGAGATGCGCGCCGTCCCAGGCGTAGTGCTCAGGCAGCGACAGCGGCCAGCAGCCGCGCTCGGCGACCGCGACCGCCTCGACATAAAAGCCGGGCAGGGTGCCCGCGGCGAGCGTCGGGTCCGCCAGCAGGTTGCCGTCGTGCAGCCGCTCGACCGTGACGACGGTTTTCTCGGCGGCATGCGCCATGGTGACCAGTTCGCGCTGGCGTCCGATCCAGACATTGCCTTCGCGATCCGCCATCGGCGCGTGAAACAGCGCGACCTCGGGCCGGATCGCGGGCAACAGCACGATCGGGTCGGCTTGGCCTGAGGAATCTTGGCCGAATGGGTTGTCCACCACCTTCCAGTCCGGCCGGTGCGCGAGCACGTCGGAGCCGATCAAACCGCGCAGCGGCATGAAGGGCACGCCCTTCTCAGAGGCCTGGAATGCCGCGTGCAGCGCCGGACAGGTCGCGTCCTTCATGGCGATCGTGCCTTTCAGGATCGCGGCGGTGAACCGCGGCGCAAGCCCGAACTCGCCGAGACTCACCGCCGAGGTCTCGATCGCGGCGACGCAGCCCGCGCCGATCAGGAGGTCGGCCTGCAGGCTCGTGGTCGGCAGCGCCACCAGACGCAGCCGCCTGACGTTGCGGCGGATCAGCGCCCGCGTCGCCGCCATCGCGACGCCGGAGCTTTCGCGCGGGATCGCAAGCAGGCAGCCGTCGGCGATCGGGGCGAGCGCTTCATCGAGGGAACGGACGATCATGCCGCGATCCTATGGGCGGGAGTTCGGCGCGCCAAGTGGGCAGTGCTTCGAGCAGCCCACGCTTGAATCGGGGCAAGATTTAGAGAACAAGGAAACTATGCCAGCACTCCAAGACAAGCTCCTTGCCGGCTCGTTCGTCATCACGGCCGAAATCGCGCCGCCGGCGTCCTGCGACTCGGCCGACCTTCTTGCCAAGGCCATTCCGCTGCGGGGCCTGGCCGATGCGGTCAACGTCACCGACGGCGCCGGCGCCCGCGCCCACCTCGGGGCGGTAACGGCGGCGGCGATCCTTTTGCAGAACGGCATCGAGCCGATCCTGCAGTTCACCTGTCGCGACCGCAACCGGATAGCGCTGCAGAGCGATCTGCTTGCCGCCGCGGCGCTCGGCATCGAGAACCTGCTGCTGCTCAAGGGCGACGATCCGAAGGCCGGCGACCAGCCCGACGCCAAGCCGGTGTTCGACTACGACACGGTGGCGCTGACCAAGGCGGCGGTCGCAATCCGCGACGCGGGCGAGCTGCCGTCCGGCCGAAAGGTCGGCGGCAAGGCGCGTTTCTTCATGGGCGCGGCCGACGTGCCGATCGATCCCCCGGCTGGCTGGATCCCGAAGAGCCTGCTGGACAAGATCGCGGCCGGCAGCCAGTTCGTGCAGACCCAGTTCTGCATGGACGTGGGCGTGGTGCGCCGCTACATGGCGCGGCTCGCCGAGCACGGCGTCGGATTGCCGTTCCTGATCGGAATATCGCCGCTGCGGTCGGCGAAATCGGCGCGCTGGATGCGGGAGAAGCTGTTCGGCACCATCATCCCCGACGCGACCGTTGCGCGGCTCGAGGCGGCGAGCGATCCGGCGGCCGAAGGCCGCAAGATTTGCCTGGAGCTCTTGCACGAGCTTTCTGCCATCCCCGGCGTTGCTGGCGCCCACATCATGGCGCCGGGCAACGAGGCAGCGATCGCCGACGTGATCCGCGACGCTGTCGGGCTCAGGCGCGCCTCCTGAGCGCGACCTTCGCAGCGGTTGTTAATGCGCCCTCTTCTGCGGGAGTTGTTGTGCCCTCTACCCTTGCGGGAGAGGGCCAACGTGAATCCGAGACTCGATCAGTTGGGTGAGGGGTGCACTTGCAACGCGTCCCAAAACCCCTCACCCGACTTCGTGCTTTGTGACCTGACTAAGCGACCCTCTCCCGCAAGGGGAGAGGGTGCAAATGCTTGCGCCGATTGTGCTGCGATGTCGGCGCTACGACAACGCGTGCTTTACGCGGTCCGGCGAGAACGGCACGCGGCGGATGCGAACGCCGGTGGCGTCGAATACAGCGTTGGCGATCGCGGCGGCCACCGGTCGAATCGATGGCTCGCCGGCGCCGGTCGGCGGCGCCTCGGGCCGATTGAGCAACACGATGTCGATCGTCTCCGGCGCCTCGGTGATGTCGAGGATCGGGTAGGTCAGCCAATCGACGCTGGTCACGTTGTTGCGGTCGAAGCGCGTCTCCTCCCAGAGCGTGCGGCTGATGCCCTGGATGACATTGCCCTCGATGCAGTGCTCGAGGCCCATCGGGTTGATGATCTGGCCGCAGTCGTGCGCGACGGTGAACTTGCGTGCCCAGATTTTCCCCGAACGCCGGTCGACCTCGACCTCGGCCACGATCGCGACGATGGTGCCGTTGCGCGGCGAATAGGCAATGCCGCGGCCGGAGACGGCGTCGCCGGTCTGGCCCTTGCGCGGCGAAGTCCGCGCGATCCAGCCCGACCTTTCGGCGGCCGCCTTAATAACCGCCTTGTGGCGAGCGTTGCCGAGATATTTTAGGCGGAACTGCACCGGGTCGGCGCCGACCACGTGCGCCATCTCGTCGACGAACGACTTGCTTGCGAAATGCAACTGTGGCCCCGCCGGATCGCGCAGGTGTGAGGTGCGCAGCGGCGAGGCACGGTCGAGCAGCGGCGGGATCGTCTCCCACAGCGTGCGCTTGTTGGCGTATTCGTAGGACTCCGCCGGCACGCCGAGCATGTCGTCCGATTTAAGCGGCACGCCGAGCAGGTGGCCGGCGAGCGTGCGCTCCGGCCGGCTCTCGTTGGTCTGCATGTCCCAGCGCGAGAAGCCCTTGGAGTAAAACTCGTAGGCGGTAACGTTGCCGGAGCCGTCGATCGCGGCGCGGGCGCGGTGGATCGAGGCCGGCCCCTTCGGGTCCCAGCCGGTGCCTTCGTCGCGCATGTACTGCACGCGCACCGGCTTGCCGACCGCCTTCGACAGGATGGCGGCGTCCATGCAGGCATCGCCTGCGTCGTTGCGGCCGTAGGCGCCCGCGGCCTGCATGGAGATGCCTTCGACCTTCGCGACCGGCACACCGAGGATATTGGCAACACCGTCGCGGCAGTAGTGCGACTTGGGCGAGCCGGTCCAGACCGTGACCTTGTCGGCTTGCGCGTCGACCACGCCGCAGCCCGGCCCCATGCAGGCGTGCGACTGGAACGGCCATTCGTATTCCGCCTCGACCAGGCGCGCAGCCGCGCGGAACGCCTCGTCGACGTTGCCGTTCTCTTTCTCGATCTTCTTGTGGCGCGGCGGCGTCCGGCGGATGTGGTCGTAGAGCGCGGCCTGGTCCGGGAACGGCGGCGCCTCCTTCGACCATGTGATCTTGAGCGTCTGCGCCGCCCTGATCGCGTCCCATTCCTTGTCGGCGACGACGCCGAGGAAGCCGTTCTGGTGCACGACCCGCGCGCCCGCGATGTCCTTGATCGAGCTTTCGTCGATTGCCTGCGGCGTCGCGCCCGCGACAGGCGGACGGATCATGCGGCCGTGCACCATGCCCGGCACCTTGACGTCGGTAACGTAGTCCAGTGTGCCGAACACCACCGGCGCGATGTCGTCGCGCGGGATCGGTTTGCCGACGAGCTTGTACTCGGTGTGCTTCCTCGGCTGCGCCTTGCCGGGCGCGTAGAGCGAATTGCCGATCTGCTTGTTCCAGTCGAGCGGCACATTGAAATAGCGTCCGCCGATCAGCTCGGCATAGGTTGCCTTCTTCGCCGGATCGCTCTTTACGTGGACCACGCCATCGGTGACGGCGAGCTCCTCGGCCGGAATGCCGAGCTTCTCCGACGCCATGTCGAGCAGGACGCGCCGCGCTTCGGCTGCGGCCGCGCGCATCTGCTTGCCGCCGTACTGGATGCCGGTCGAGCCCGACGAGCCGCCCTGGTTCACGCTCGTCGCGGTGCTGCCCATGATCACGGTGACGGCCTTGTATGGCACGTCGAGCTCATCGGCGACCATCTGGCCGATCGCGGTGAACAGGCCCTGCGCCATGTCGGTCTTGCCGAAGAACGCGGACACCGTGCCGTCGGCGTTGATCGCGATGAAGGACGACAGTTGATCCGGCGTGAGCGGCGGCCTTGCGCCTTGTGCAAGTGCTGCCCTGATTCCGGTGACTGCGTCGAGCCCGAGCGGCATGCCGACCGACACGACCAGGGCGCCGCCGGCCTTCAGCATCGCGCGGCGGGAGAACTCCGCCGTCATTCCGGGATCGCGCGAAGCGCGGGACCCGGAATCCAGATGCGTATTCGGAGCCTGTTGCTGGATTCCGGGTTCGTGCGCTGCGCGCACGCCCCGGAATGACGAGTGTCGATGATGGGTCATGGCGGCCTCCCTCAGCCCATCATCGCGGCGGCGCGTTTGACCGCACGCATGATGCCCATGTGGGTCCCGCAGCGGCACTTCAGGCCTTCGAGCGCCGACTTGATGTCGGCATCGCTCGGGTTCTTCTTGCTTGCGAGCAAAGCGGCAGCGGTCATGACCCAGCCGCTAGCGCAGTAGCCGCATTGCGTGACCTGTTCCTGGATGTAGGCGGTCTGCAGCGGATGCGGCTTCTCCGGCGTGCCGAGCCCGGCCATGGTGACGACCTTGCCGTCGCCGACCGAGGAGACGGGCGTAACGCATGAGCGGATCGGCGCGCCGTCGAGGTGCACGGTGCAGGCGCCGCATTGTGCGACGCCGCACCCGAAGTGCGGGTTGTTCAGGCCGATGTCGTTGCGCAGTGCGTACAGCAGCGGCATGTCGGGATCGGCATCGATGCTGTGCGGCTTGCCATTCACGTTGAGCGTGATTTTGGCCATAGCGGGCGACCTCTCAGGGCAGCTGTCCAATTTCGCACATTATTCCAACGCACCGGGCCGTGGAATCCGGTTCCGTTGACAAATATTTGTCTTGGGCGGCGGTCAGTCTGGGGAATAACCCAGCGCCCGGCAGGCGGCGAACAGGTCGCTCACCTGCTGCTCGCCGATACCGCGGGTGATGAACACCACGCGGCTCGCATGGTCGGCGTCGGGCCAGCCGGCGAGTTCCACCGGCGGATGGATCAGGTGCTGTACCGCCTGGAACACCACCGGCCCCTTGCTGCCCGAAAGGTTGAGCAGCCCCTTGATGCGCAGCAGGTCCGGGCCGCGCAGCGCGATCAGTGTCTCGATCGCGCGCTGAAACACCGGCCAGTCGAGTGGCTTGGTCTCGCGCAGGACGAAGCTTGCGATGCCGTCCGAGTGGCTCGCCTCGGCGACAAAGCCCGCGCGGCGCGGTGCGGTGGCGTCCTGGCCGGACTCGATCAGGTGCCTGGGTTCGATGTCGCCGTCGATCGCCATGTCGATGCCGGCGCGCGGGTTGAGCTTCTTCAGCTTGGCTGCGAGCCGGTCCTTGGTGCGCTTGTCGGCAAGGTCGATCTTGGAGATCACCAACCGGTCGGCGAGGATCGCCTGCTTGCGCGCCTCGGGCGCCTTGTCGAGATTGCGCGCGCCGTTGACCGCATCGACCAGGGTCAGCACGACCTCGATCGCGAACTCCGAGCCGAGCGCGCGGTCGGTGGAGAACGTCTGCAGGATCGGGCTCAGGTCGGCGAGCCCGCTGGTCTCGATCAGCACCCGCCCGAAATGCGGAATCTTGCCGCGATCGCGGTCGGCGACAAGCTTGCGCAGCGCGATCTGCAGGTCGGAGCGGGTGTTGCAGCACAGGCAGCCGTTGCCGAGCAGCGTCACCTCGTCGGCGCTCGCGCGCAAGAGCGCGTCGTCGATGCCGACCGAGCCGAACTCGTTGACCACGAGCGCCGTGCCGCGGCCTTCGGGCGTTTCGAGGAAGCGGCGCACCAGCGTGGTCTTGCCCGCGCCGAGAAAGCCCGAGACGATCGTGACCGGCAGCCGCGATCCGCGCACCCGCTTCTGCCGCCGGCCGAACTTTCCGGCGGACGCGGAGGGAAACAGATCGAGAATGGTCGTCGTATCGCCCATCGCGTGCCGCGGACTCCGTCACCCTCCCCTGGAAGGGGAGGGTCGGCGCGCGGAGCGCGCCGGGGTGGGGTGAACTCTCCGACGGCGCGAATGCTTCAGCGGAGCCGCATCTGTATCTCGCGATCCATAAAGCGCGGCGTAGATCGTCTCCAGAACGCCGACGCGATTTTTGGCAACGTCGTTGTTCCAAAATCGCAGCACGCGATAGCCCTCCGACTGAAGCCATCGCGTTCGTTCGTCATCGGCTGCTCTTTTTGCTTCGTAGCCATGTTGCGATCCGTCAAGCTCGACCACGAGTCGCGAAGTGAGGCATGCGAAGTCGGCGACATAGGGTCCGATCGGCGCCTGGCGTCGGAAATGCGTGCCCCTTGTTTCAAGCTTGCGGAGCTCCCGCCAGAGTTTCGCCTCCGCGTCGGTCTGGCTCGCGCGCAGCCGGCGTGCGGTAGTGCGCCGGAACTTCAGCATCGATTTCGCGGACGCTGGCACGATCACCCCACCCCGGCTCGCTTCGCTCGCCGACCCTCCCCCTCCAGGGGAGGGTGGACGGGGCAAGAGGCGTGTCAGGAGTTTACGGTCTAGAAATCCATCTCCAGGCAGTAGAGGCCGCCGATGTGGCGGTCGACAGTGTAGACGATCTGGCGCTCGTCGACGAACACGTCGTTGAGCTGGATCGTGCCGGTCGGTGCGCCGGGAGGCGCCGGCGGCACGAACACGCCAACCTGCTCGGGCTGGTACGGGTTGGAGATGTCGTAGGCGCGAAGGCCGCCGTTGAAGAAGGTGCCGAGCACGATCTGGTCCGACTGCCAGCAGGTCGGCACCGGCACGTTCTCGTGGATGTTGTGGGCGCCGAACCGGCCGCGCGCGGCGTAGGCCTTGTGGTCTGGCAGCGGGCAGGTCGAAATCGGGACGAGGTTCGTCTCCTCGCGCGCGTCCAGCACCCAGACGAGCTTCGGCCAGTCCTTGGCGTTGTTCTCGGTCGACTCGTCGGTGACCAGCATCAGCCCGCGGTCAAACAGCGGCACCACCGTGTGCATGAAGCCGGTATAGGGCGGCGAGTTGGTCCACTGCGAAACGCGCTTCGGGTTGGCCTTGTCGGCGATGTCGAGGATGAACATGCCGCCGTCGATATAGGCGAGGTAGCAGCGGTCCGGGCGCTGCGGATAGACGTTGCAGTTGTGTGCGCGATAGCCCTTGTCGAGCGGATGGCGCGGCGGCGGCGGCACGTTGTCGCCCTGCTTGGTGCCCGGCATGTGCCAGCGCCCGAGCTCGACCGGCTTCGTCGGGTTGCGCACGTCGAAGCAGCGGTAGAACTGGTCGTCCTGCGGATGCGTCGGCACGAAGTCCGGCGCGCCGGACGCGGTGTGGACGTATTCGCCGTCGCAGAACCAGAGCTGGTGCACGCCGCGTGAATGCGGGCCCGAGCAGTCGTAGAACGCGATCGATTTCGGGTTTTCGGGCTTGGAAATGTCGAACAGCTCGAAGCCGGCCGGCTGCTGGCCCTTCTTCTGAGTCTGATAGGCGACCGCCATCAGGTCGCCGGCAGGTCTCGAGCGAGTTGGAGCGCATGTGGCTCTGCGGCAGGTCGGTCTGGCACACCACCTTCGGCTTGCGCGGATCGGAGACGTCGACGGCGGTGAAGTTCTTCGGCGCGCTCTCGTGCGCGAGCCACAGGATGCGGCGGCCGTCCGGCGCCATCTGGATCGACATGCCTTCGCCCATGCCGCCGAAGCCATCGAGCATATGGTGGGAGAGCAGCTTGAAGTTCCAGGTCACAACGCCATTGCTGCTGCGCGGCGCGTTGCTGTTGGCGGCGGGCTTTCTCGGGGCGGACTTCGCGGCCTTGGGCTTGGCGGCCGTAGTTTTCGCAGACTTGGACTTGGCCTTCGCCGGTTTCGCCCTGGCCGGCTTCTTGGCAGCAACCTTCTTCTTTGCGCGCTTCATAACGACAGTCTCCCTGCAGGCGGACCAACAACCGCGAGGCAGGACGTTTAGCGCGTTTCGACGGGTGGGGGGAGGCCCAAAAACGCGAAGCCGGCGCGCCGTCTCTGCGGGCGCCGGCTCGCTTGCGTCAATGACGCAAAACTAGGCGCCGGCCTTGGCCCAGAAATCCGGCCGCAACGCCTTCTTCCAGTCGGGGATGGCGCCGATCTTCTTCTCGCGCAGCAGCACCTCGGCCTCCTTCTGCATGTAGGGCTCGAGGCCGTCGGGCCAGCCGGGGTTCACGTCGATCGTGCCGAGCGCCTTGGCGAACACGTCCTTCGACATGCTGTAGCCTTTGGAGGTGAAGAAGCTGTAGATCACGTCGGACACCTTGCCGGGGTTGTTCTTGAAGTCGGCGGCGACCTCGCGCCAGGCCTGCAGGTAGGCGACGATGGCGGCGGGGTTCTTGTCGACGAACTCCGGCGTTGCCGCCATGAACACCGGCATCGAGTCGACGCTGGAATAGTCCATGATCGTGGTCGCGACGCCCTCCGCCTCGGCGATCGTGTTGTAGGGCTCGGTGTTGACCATGGCGTCCACGGTCTTGCCGGCCATGGCAGCGATCATGTCGTTGACGTTCATGCGGACCTCCTGGAACGAGCCCTTCGTCAGCCCATACTTGGGCGCGAGCTGGTCCATGAAGATGTTGCCGAGCGAGGAGCCGGTCTGGTTGGCGATCTTCTTGCCCTTGAGGTCTTCCATCTTGGTGATGCCGAGGTCCTTGCGCGACATCACGCGCGCCGTGCGACCGACGTGCTCGACCACGACGAGGCCGATGAGCCCGCCCTTGTCGTGGCCGATGATGAACGATTGCCCGGCATAGGTGCCGAGATCGACCTGCTTTGCCACCATCTGCTGCATGGTGAGATTGCCGGATGGCACCGGGAACCCCTCGAACTTAAGCCCGCGCTTCTCAAGCACGCCAGAATTGAGCAGGTAATAGGTCGGCATGCCCCACATGTTGGTCTGGTAACCCTGGCGGATGGTCACGCCCTGCGCGGCCGCACCGCCTCCAAGGCCGAGCACCAGCACGGTTGCGCCGGTACCGGCGAGGACCTGGCGACGGCTGAGGAACGTTGAATTCATGGCTGCTCTCCTCCGTGGATCTTTTCTATTCCTGCTGCATCCCGAATTCGCGGATTGTAGACTCGACCTCGTCCACCGTCTGCGTGATGACTTGTCCCAGGGCCGGGCCGCTCGACGATTCCGGGATCGAGCCGCCCTTCTCGATCAAGTCGCGGTATTCCGGTGTCGCCACGATCGAGACGATGTGGCGGTTCAGCATATCGACGATCGGCTGCGGCGTGCCTGAGCGGGCGCAGATCCCGAGCCAGCCGTAGCGAACCCAGTCGATGCCCTTCTCCCTGATGGTCGGAACGTCGGGCAGCCCCTTGATCCGCGCCGGACTTGTGACCGCGAGAATCTTGAGCTCCCTGCCGAAGTATTGCGGCGCGACCGCAAGCGTAGGCGACACGTACATGTGCACTCGGCCTGCGATCAGGTCGGGCATGACCTGCGAGCCGGTGCGGAATGGCACGCGGTTCATCGAGATGGCGGAGAGCTTCTCCAATTGGCGGGCGAGAATCTCCTGCGCCGAGCCGGCACCCAGCGTCGCGTAGCTCACCTCGCCTGGCCGTGCCTTGGCATATTGCAGGAACTGCTCGAACGTCTCCGCCGGAACAGCGTTGGTGAGCGCGATGCCATAGTAGTACTTCGCGATCAGCGAGATTGGCGCGAGCTCCGTGAGCTTGAAGCCAGGGTTCTTGTACAGCGCCGTGTTGATCAACTCGAAGTGCGTGCAGAGCAGAAGGTTGTAGCCGTCCGCCGGCAACGCCAGCACGTCGCGGGTGGCCAGCATGCCGGCCGCGCCGGTCTTATTTTCCACGACGATGCGCTGGCCGAGCAGTGTGCCGAGCTTGTCGGCGACGAAGCGCGCCGGGATGTCGGTCGGGCCGCCGGCGCCGAAACCGACCACGAGCCGGATCGGCCGCGACGGATAGGCATCCTGGGCTGCGGCGGGGAAGGCGACGAGCGTCAGCGCAGTCAAAGCCGCAGTCCAGATCGGGGTGAGGGTCATGCGTCCTTCTCGGGTTGCTGGCCGAGCTGGCGCAGCAGCCGCTTCTGATAGTCGAGAAACTCGACGCTCAGCGGATCGCGCGGCCGCTGCGAGCGTGATCGGCACCTCGACCTTCACGGTGCCGGGATGCGGCGTCATCACCACCACGCGGTCCGCGAGGTACACCGCCTCGGCGACGTTGTGCGTCACGTAGATCACCGTCTTGCGGGTTTCCCGCCACACGTCCGCGAGCAGCCGCTGCATGTCGTCGCGCGTCAGCGCATCGAGCGCTGCGAACGGCTCGTCCATCAGCAGCACCGCCGGATTGTAGGCGAGCGCGCGCGCGATGGCGACCCGCTGCTGCATTCCGCCCGACATGTGATGCGGATAGGAGTTCACGAACTTCTCGAGCTTGACGAGCTGGAGCTGCTCGGCGCGCGATCCGCTCGCGCTCTTGCCTTGCCCATGCCCTTCATCTCGAGGCCGAAGGCGACGTTGCCCAACGCGGTGCGCCAGGGGAACAACTGCGCGAAGTCCTGGAACACCACGCCGCGGTCCATGCCGTGGCCGGTCACGGCCTTGCCGGCGATGCGGATCTCGCCGCCGGTGGGCTGGATGAAGCCGGCGATGATGTTGAGCAGCGTCGATTTGCCGCAGCCGGACGGGCCGACGATGCAGAGGAATTCGGATTCCTCGATGTTGAAGCTTGCGCTCTGGACGCCGGTCACGCGGCCGGCCGGGCGTGTCGTAGACCAGCGAGACGTCGCGGATTTCGATGTGGGGCATTCCGCTCCCTCGGGCTTTTTTGTTGGGGCTACTATGCCCCTTTTTCACCACGAAACCGAGCCGCCCAGGGTGTCGCAGGGGCGAATTTCGGTGTACGATTCGCGCACAAACCGGCGATGGGCCCGAACGTCGAAACAAGGATGGCATCCCATGGGACCGCAAGCCGCAGCGAGCAAGATCACCAGCGAGATGACGCTGTCCGAGCGCGCCGACGCGATCGAGGAGCACATGATGCACGAGCTCGACCGCATCGTCACCAAGTCGGTGTTCAGCCATCTCACCGACGGCCAGGTCGAGATGGAAGGCGGCGCAGCGCTGCAGGCCAAGCACCCCGGCAAGTACTTCAACATGGGCCCCGACCCGCGGCTGCCGCCGATGCCGGAGAAGCCGACGCTGCTCGACTATTTCAGCAACCGCTTCGCCTCGACCAACCATCTGCTGCAGAGCGGGGCGCTGGCGCTCAAGAACGGCCACAGCGAGAAGGTCGTGCTGGCGTGCCTTCTGCACGACATCGCGGTGGTGAGCTTCATCCGCTGCGACCACGGCTACTGGGGCGCGCAGATGATCGAGCCCTACGTCGACGAGGAGGTGAGCGACGCCATCCGCATGCACCAGGCGCTGCGCTTCTTCCCCGACGAGTCGGTCGGCTACGGCTATCCCGACATGTACCGTGAAGTATTTCGGCGACGACTATAAGCCCGAGCCCTACATCGTCGAGGAGTACAAGCGCGCCCGCAATCACAAGCACTACATGACGGCGCGGCTGATTTGCGTGAACGACATCTACGCCTTCGACCCCAACGCCAAGGTCAACCTCGATCAGTTCGAGGACATCATCGGCCGCAACTTCAGGCAGCCGAAGGAGGGGCTCGGCTGGGACAACAGCCCGTCCGCGCACATGTGGCGCACCATCATGTGGCCGACGCGGTTCCTGTAGGCCGTTCGCGCGATGTCAGTGGCGTTGGCGGAACTCGACCGGAGACAAGGTCGTCGACATCGACCTCGGCAGCGCCGATTTCAAGGCGCACGCCCACCGCCACGTGGCGGAATGGGCGCGGCGGCCGCCGTTCTATGTGCTCGGCAAGGGCCCGCCGCAGGTCGTCGTCGGCCGCTACGCCGACGTGCACCGGGTGTTCTCCGACACCGAGACGCTTCGCCTCCGAGATGCCGCGCGGCCCCGGCTGGGAGCAGTTCAACAAGATCATGGACGCGCAGTTCGTCACCCAGATGGACGGCGAGCAGCACGCCCGCGTCCGCCGGCTGCTGATGCCGGCGTTCTCGTCGCGGCGGATCGACGCAGCTCGAAGACGAGCATCACCGAGATCGTCGACGGCATGCTCGACCGCATCGAGGCCAACGGCCCCGCTTCGACGGCATGCAGGATTACGGCGCGCATCTCGTCGTCGACGCGCTGCTCGACGCCATGGTCGAACATGGACGCGCGGCGCAAGGCGATCTTCACCGCGTTCCACGACCTGCATTCCGGGCACGACCTACGTCAAGCCGGGCGAGACCTGGGCGCCGGAGCTGCGGCGCGCCTTCGACCGCGCCATGGAGGAGATCAGGGTCATCATCGACGAGCGCCGCGTCACGCCGCGCCCGGACTTCATCAGCGATCTCGTCAACGCGCGCGACGCCGGCGACAAGCTCACCGACCGCGAGCTGTTCGACCAGATTTTCGGGATCTGCGGCGCCTCGCTGTCGGCCACCAGCCGCGCCGCCGGCGGCGCGCTCTACCTGCTCTACACGCACGACGACCAGCGCCGGCGAGCTGATCGCGCGACCCGTCGCTCATTCCCGAGGCGATCGAGGAATGCCTGCGGCTCGGCAGCAACGGCTATTTCACCTTCCCGCGCATCGCGACCCGCGACACCGAGGTGGGCGGCACGCGCATCCTCAAGGGCATGGTGGTGCGGCCGTCGCCGCTGGCGCCGAACTACGATCCGGACGTGTTCCCCGATCCGCTGCGCTTCGACATCCACCGCAAGCCCAAGCGCATTCTCGTCGTTCGGCGCCGGCCCGCATCACTGCATCGGCAACATCCTCGGCCGCACCACGATCACGATCGCGATCCGCCGCCTGCTGGCGCGCTTCCCCAAGGCGCAGCTGCTCGATCCGGACTTCACGCCGGTCTATGGCGGTGCGGTCGGCGAGCTGCGGCTGCAGAGCCTGCCGATGACGATTCAATGATCGTGCCGCGACAAGTCCCGGCACGCAGCGGGCGTTGCGCGGCCGCGGCACGCTGATCGCGCTTGCTGCGTTCGCGCTCGTGGCCGGCGCACGCCCAGGCGCCGTATCCGAGCCAGGCGCATCCGGATCGTCGTGCCGTACGCGCCGGGCGGCGTGCCGGACACGGTCGCGCGCTTCGTCGGCCGGCGGCTGCAGGATCGCATCGGCCAGTCGGTCGTGGTGGAGAACCGCGCCGGCGGCAATGGCAGCGTCGCGGCGGCCGCGATCACGGCCGCGCCGGCCGACGGCTACACGCTGATGGTGACGGACAGCGCGATGCTGTCGGTCAATCCGCTGTTCCTCACCCAGCTCGCCTACAATCCGAAAAAGGATTTCGTGCCGGTCGCGCTGCTCGCTCGCGCGCCGATTTTCCTCGCCGTGCATGCCGACGTGCCGGTTTCGACGCTGCAGGAGTTCATCGACTACGTGAAGGCGCGGCCCGGCCAGATCAACTACGGCTCGTCCGGCGTCGGCAGCACGCATCATCTGACCATGGAGGCGATGAAGTCGGCGCTGCACCTGCAGATGACCCACGTTCCCTACCGGGGCACGGGCCAGTCGGTGCCGGCGCTGCTCGGCGGCCACGTCCAGGCGCTGTTCTCGGCCTATCCGTCGCTCAAGGGCGCGGTCGAAACCAACCGGGTCAAGCTGCTCGCGACCAACGGCGCGCAGCGCTCGCCGCTCGCGCCCGACGTGCCGTCGCTGGCCGAGGTCATTCCGGGCTTCGACCTGATCACGCTGATCGGCGTCTACGCTCGCTCCGGCACGCCGCCGGCGGTCGTGCAGAAGATCGCGGCGGAGGCGATCGCGGTCGTGAAGGAGCCGGACGTGGTGCCGCAGTTCGCAGCGCTCGGCATGGAGCCGGCGGGCGAAGGGCCGGATGCGTTCTGCCGGCACGATTGCACGCGAGATCGAGCGCGTGACCAAGGTGGTCGAGAGCGCCGGCATCAAGCCGCAATGAGGCGGTAGCGTTACGCCAGCGTCCGCGGGACGAGCGGCAAAAATGGCTGCGCGACCCGACCTGAACTTGCCTGCTACGCCCAGGTCCGCTCCAACACGCGCAGCCAGTTCCGGTAGCAAAGCTTCTCGATCAGCCGTTTGCCGTATCCGCGACCGCGCAGCGCATCGACCAGCACGGGCAGGCCCGCCGCGTTGCGAAGCTCGTTCGGGACCATCGCCGCCGTCAAAATCGGAGCCGAAGCCGACGCCGTCTTCGCCGACGTGCTTGATGAGGTGCTCGACATGATCGACCACCAGCGCGATCGGCGTGTCGCGATCGTGCCGGCCGTCGGCGCGCAGGAAGCTCACCGCGAAATTGACCCCGACCATGCCGCCGGTCTCGCGGATCGCCGCCAGCTGCTTGTCGGTGAGATTGCGCGAGTGCGGGCTCAAGGCGTGGGCGTTGGAGTGCGTCGCAACGAGCGGCGCGTCGCTCAGCTCGGCCATGTCCCAGAAGCCGCGTTCGTTGATGTGCGACAGGTCGATCAGGATCTTCAGCCGGTTGCAGGCGCGGATCAGCTCCTTGCCAAGGTCGGTCAGGCCCGGGCCCGTGTCCGGCGACGACGGGCAGCGGAACGGCACGCCGTGCCCGAACGCGTTCGGCCGGCTCCATACCGGACCGAGCGAGCGCAGGCCCGCGGCATGCAGCACGTCAAGCGCTTCGAGCTTCGGATCGATCGCCTCCGCGCCTTCGATATGCAGAACCGCCGCCAGCACGCCGGCTTTGATGCACCGCCGGATTTCGTCGACGGTACGGCAGATGCGGACCTGGCCGCCCGCCTCGCGTTCGATGCGGATCAGGATCGACGCCATGCTCGCGACGACCGCCTGCGCCTCCGCGAGTTCGAGCGGCGGCGGCAGCGGCGCGCCCACGGCGGTGTCGAGCGCGAGTGCGTTGCTTGTGCCGCGCCCAGCGCGGTTTGGCGAAGGCACGAAGATCGCGAACAGCCCGCCGGCGAAGCCGCCTTGCCGGGCCATCGGCAGGTCGAGTTGCCCTTTGGTCTCGCCTTCGAGGAAGGCGCGCGTCGCGTCCGTGCCGCCGCGCGTGAACAGCCGCAGCAGCACGTCATTGTGCCCATCGAAGATCGGAATGGGCCGTGGCGATGTCATCGCAGAAGCTCCGTTGCGGCAAGCCTGGCCATGCGGCCGTTGCCCGCCGACGGCGTGGATATGCTATTCGAGAGCACCGCCATTATCTGTGCCATAGAATTGAACGGTTGAGGAACCGGGCCGGCGAGAGGGCATCGGCGCGTGCCGGCCATGTCCGCCCGGCTGGGCGACCGGAGTTCGCGTTCATCCCCGCTGGGAACGCGTCGCCAAATCTGGCAGGCTTGGGCCCGATCGCGAAACCGATCGCGAAAGGGAGGATGCCGATGACAACGCCCACTCTCACCCCCGAGCAGATGGAACAGCGCGTCGCCCGTTTCAACAAGCTGCAGACCTATCAGCGGCAGAACTTCGAGGCGCACAATATCCCGCCCGGCGCGGTCGAAAAGGTGACCGCACGGCGCGTCTATCCGGTGATGGCGCCGGCCGACTACCAGGGCCGCAGCGCGGGCGCGCCGGTGAAGGGACCGCGCGGCCTGATCGTCAGCATCGCGGAATGCGAGCCCGGCAACGGGCCCGGCCTGCACCGGCATCTCAACACGGTCGAGAACTTCTTCTGCCTGTCCGGCCGGTTCGAGATTTCCTGGGGCGAGGACGGCGAGAACAAGCTCGTGCTCGAGCCGCTCGACATGGTGTCGATCCCGCGCGGCGAGAACCGCAAGTTCTTCAATATTTCGAACGAGCTTGGCCGGCTGCTCGTGATGATCGTGCCGGAGACCGCCGAGCAGGTCGATCCGATCTCCTACGCACCGAGCCTCGCCAAGGAGATCGAGACCGAATACGGCAAGAAGGCGCTGGAAGGCCTGCAGACCATCGGCTTCAAGTTCGAAGGCGAACCGGTGGCCTGAACATTCGCGGCCTTAGCCCAAATTTCGAGATCGCAGGCGAAAGACATCCCATGCATGCCATGCTTCGCATCGCAGCCGCAGCGCTGGTTGCGCTCGTTGCCCTGCCCGAACTCGCTAAAGCTCAGGGCGGAGCATTCCCGAGCAAGCCGATCAAGTTCCTGATCCCGTTCCCCGCGGGCGGGATCAACGACATTCTGGCGCGCATCATCGCCGACAAGCTGCAGGTCACCTGGGGCCAGCCGATCGTGATCGAGAACAAGACCGGCGCCGGCGGCAACATCGGGGCCGATCTCGCCTATCAGGCGCCACCCGACGGCCACACCCTGTTCATCGCGCCGCCGGGGCCGCTCGCGATCAACCAGACGCTCTACAAGCGGCTGACCTACAAGCCCGAGGAGTTCGTCCCGATCACGGTGGTGGGCCAGGTGCCGAACGTCACCATCGTGCGTAAGGATCTTCCGGTCAATTCGCTGGCCGAGCTTGTCGAGTACGTGCGGAGCAACCCGGGCAAGGTGATATTCGGCAGCCAGGGCAACGGCGCAACCCCGCATCTCACCGCCAACCTGTTCATGACGCTGACCGGCACGCAGATGGTGCACGTGCCCTACCGCGGCGAAACGCTGGTGCTGCAGGACATGCTCGGCGGCCACGTCGACCTGTTCTTCGGCAACGTCTCGGCGTCGCTCGCGCTGTGGCGCGAGGGCAAGGTCAAGATCCTGGCCGTGCACGATAAAAACCGAAACCCCAACATGCCGGACGTGCCGACCACGGCGGAAGCCGGGATGCCTGCACTCGTCTCCACAGGCTGGTTTGCGATGGTCGGGCCGCCAAAAATGTCCGCCGCCCTGCAGGCCGACATCGCCAAGGCCACCAACGAGGTGCTCGCCATGCCCGAAATCCAGGGCAAATTCCGCGCGATCAGCGTCGAGCCGGTGGGTGGGTCGCCCGCGCAGACCGCAGCCTTCATCAAGGAGGAGAGCGTGCGCTGGGGCGAGGTCATCCGCAAGACCGGCGTGGTCGTCGATTAGGCGATGCTCGGCCGCGAACTCTCGCCGGATATCGCCGAACACCAGACACTCATTGTCGAACATCGCCGGAATAAGCCTGTTCAATGCGTACCAGCACCGAACGAATACTCACCACCCACACCGGCAGCCTGCCGCGGCCTGCGCGCGTCGTCGAACGGCTGCTTGCGGAGCGCGACGGCCACAGCGACCCCGCGGCGCTTGACGCCGCCGTCGCCGCCGCCGTCGCCGACGTGGTCGAGCGGCAGCTTGCCGTCGGCCTCGACGTGATCAACGACGGCGAGCAGGGCCGCACCGACTACACCGTGCATGTGCTCGACCGCCTCACCGGCTTCGAGGGCCGTTCGACGCCGCCGCTCGGCACCGGCGAGCCGGAGTTTCCGGAGCTTGCCGCGCTGCTCAGCCAGTTTGCCTCGCCGTTCCAGCATCGGCCGGCCTGCTCGGGGCCGGTCGACTGGAAGGATTGGCCGGCAGCCGAGGCCGACATCGCGCGCTCGAAGGCCGCGCTCGCGGGCGCCGGCGCCGCCGAATATTTCATGACCTCGCCGTCGCCCGGCCAGATCGCGCGCTACCTCAAGAACCACCACTACAAGAGCGACGAGGACTATCTCGACGCGCTCGCAGACGTCATGGCGCGCGAATACCGCGCGATCGTCGCGGCCGGCTTCGTGCTGCAGCTCGATTGCCCCGATCTCGCGATGTCGCGCGCGCTGTATCCGGACCTCGACATCGCGGACTACCGCAAAATCGTCGCGCGCAACGTCGAGGCGCTCAATCACTCGGTGCGCGACCTGCCGCCCGACCGGATGCGCATGCACGTATGCTGGGGCTCGACGCTCGGCCCGCATCACAACGACGTGCCGCTGCGCGACATCGCCGATCTCCTGCTGCAGGGCCGCCCGCAGGCGGTGTCGTTCCCCGGCGCCAACCCGCGGCACGGCCACGAGTGGAAGGTCTGGCGCGACGTGAAGCTGCCCGCGGACAAGATCGTCATTCCCGGCGTGATCGATTCGACTTCGAATTTCGTCGAGCATCCGGAGCTGGTGGCCGACCGCATCGTGCAATACGCGCAGGTGGTCGGCCGCGACAACGTCATCGCCGGCGTCGATTGCGGCTTCGGCACCTTCGCCGGCCGCGTCCAGGTCGACACCAAGATCGTCTGGATGAAGCTTGCCGCGCTCGCCGAAGGCGCGCGGCTTGCGTCGCGTCAGTTGTGGTGAGGCCGCGCGGCGGGCCGCCGCTTAAAAATTCGTGAGCACTGTGTGGGCCCTTGTTGCTGCGCCCTCTCCTTGCGGGGGCCTTGCACAAGAACCCCACCCCGCCGCCTCGCTTCGCTCGGCGTCGACCCTCCCCACAAGGGGGAGGGTTACCGAGTGCGCGGATGCGACGATCCGCAGAACGCAGTCGTTGCTTGTGGCAAAGGGGGAGCCACAGCAACCCTCCCCCTTGTGGGGAGGGTCGGCGAGCATCCGCGAGCGGATGCGAGACGGGGTGGGGAAGGCTTCTTGTGCAAAGCCCCTTGCGGGAGAGGGCAACGCAGGCCGACGCCAAGGTATAAGCTGGGTGAGGGGTTGGCATCATCCCGGTTGAACCGACTCTCTGGGACGTCCGACCCCTCACCCAACTGATCGTGTGTCGGACGCACGTTGGCCCTCTCCGAGCGAAAGGGCGTTCACGCCCGTCTTCGACGGGCTATGGGGAGAGGGCGCAACAAGCAGCGCCCTGTGACAAGCAGCGCGCGGCGACAGCGCGGTGCCTACACTTGAGGCACTACGTCCGCACACGATGTGGACGGCGCGGTTCGTGCATGGCAGGCACGGAAAATCCGGCTGCCGGGTATCCTGAAAATCGTGTAAATTGGTTGTGACGACGAGCGCGCGAGCGCCGTGCTGGACGGGAGCGACAATCATGACCATGGGCATCGAGCAATTCCGCACCTTGACGGAAAACACCCAGCTCGCCAATCGCCGGATCCGGCTCGACGGGCCGGAGGGCATGGAAACCCTGCGCGCGCCACAGAGCCGCTGGGGACGCGTTGTCGATTGGTTCAAGGGCATCGGTCACGGCGGTGTCAACCAGGAGAAGATCGAGGCGAACAACCGGACGCGGCTCGCGTTCTACAACGCGCTGGTCAAGTCGACCAACGTAGATTTTGCCAAGAGCGTGATCGAGAAGAACACCGGCGAGGACCTGAACACCTTCCTGAACAAAGGCACCGGCCTGAAGCTATCCCGCGTCAAGACGATGTTCGAGATCAGCGACCGCGCCCACGACAAGTTCCGGCAAACCAACGCCAGGGCCGCGAACGCCTACATCACCAACTCGCTTGGCCGGGTCTTGAACACGGCCAAGGGCCAGAACTCGAAATCTCAACTTTCCCGATCTCAATCCCAAAGATCCGGAGTGGGAGCGGGCGCTTCTGCCGAAGCCGGCGGCAACGTGACGTCACCGCCGGCCGCCGCGCGTGAGGTCAATCCGGCGGCACCGCGACCGGGTCAATCGCCGGCACAGAACCCCGAAGCGGCTGTCAGCGCCCTTAACGTCAAGACGGTCCTTTATGCGAGCGGACGATTCCGCACAGGCAGTCCGAGGCAATGGTTCGAAGAAGGCAAAGACGGACAGCAATTCGTCTGGGTCGAGGAGAAACGTGATCCGTCGTCGGTTTTTCTGTCCGACGACGGCCGCAAGATGCGTTTGCAGATCGACTTGAACCGGCGGCAGATTCTCCTTTCGCAAGGGACGACGCCATTCCAGCCCTTGTACCCGATCGTAAGCGCGACCGCCGCTGTCACGGTTCCGCTCACAACAGAGCAAAAATGCGTCGATGCCGTGCAGGGTAAAGTTGCCTGGAATCGGCGCGGCGACAAAAGATGGCAACCCGACACCGTCCGCAAACTATGCGGCGATACAAACCTCGTCGGCCCCACCATCGAATGCTTCGAAAAGGAACTCAAAAACCAGGGCGATGCGCAGCGTGCGATCGCGAGCTGCACCGAGGGCCGCCAGCAGTTGCAGGTCGTCTACGTGATTCCAAAGGGCCAGCAGGCGTTGCCCGATGCGGACAAGGCGCTGGCGGCTATCATGGGGGTTATTCAGCGCCACTATTTTCAGGAGTTGGGCGCTACGTTCGAGCTTAAAAGCCCGCTGGTCAGCGTCGTTGCCATCGATGAGACCGTCGAAGAACTCAAGGACTTGGACGGCAGCACCATGTTCAAACGGGCGCAACGACTGGCCGCGAACGAATACAGAGAGGACTACGAGTACAGGGACAATGTGATTGTCTTCGTCTTCGGGGGCCTCCAGCTCGGGGCCGGCGTGGGCGGGGCCAATGTGGCGGCCATCGCCGCTCCATTTTGGCGGCCGGCCTATGACATGTTCAAGCGGACGCCGTCCGACTTGCCAAAGGTGCGTGGCCTCCATGCCTGGTCGCATGAACTGGGACACGCCTTTGGGCTGATGCATACCGAGGATACGCGAGGCTGCCTGAAGAAGTTCGGCATCGATCTTGGCACACTGGCGAGCCTCATCATGCAGAAGCGCGAAGATCGGCCGACCGTGTATGACTATCCTTTCATCGCCGAAGAAAAGCATCTTCTGCTGGATGAGGCCTATTATTCCAACTGCCGACCGCTTCTGCTCAAACGCTCCCATGCCAGCAGACACCTGCGGCACCCGTTACCCGCGCAGCCAGGATCGAATTGAGTGCGCGGCCACCACGCCGCCGTCTGGATCTGAGCAATCATGCTCTAGGAGTTCCACTCAGGTAGCTTCGTTGCCTTCAGCGTCTGCCCTAAAGACACCCGTTGCGTATCCCTGCCCGTGGCAGCGGAATCTGAACTGGGTCAGGCGACGCACCCCAAATATGTCGCAATACTCGACCTCGCCGTAGACGTAGACGGCTGCTTGATTGTCCAAGATCGCATCGACTTCGTGTTGGCTGAGATCGTGTCTGTATGCGGGGAACGCCACAGTCTTGGCCCCAGCAGCCAGGATTGCTCTGGTGCCGCCGTCGACGCAGTGAATTGGCAGTCGATCCGCGAGTGGGAACTCTCGCATGTCGATTTTTGCCCACTGGAACAGATCGTAGGCTGGCGTCTGACCGCTGTTCTTGACCTCGACCTGGACCGCGAAACCTCTCCCTTCCACTTCACCGGGGTCGTTGACCCGGATCACGCCGTCGACGTTCACGTAAGCCCGCAATTGTCGACACGCGGTGTCCTGCATGGTCCGGAGCGTGTTCTCAGCAACGGCGGATTGGGTCTTGCTCGCTTTGCGGACCTCGCGCACGAGCTTGTTGATGGCGTACCACAACAGGAACGTAACGATGCCCAAGAGCCATTCGCCCGGCCTAACTCCGAGGATCGTCAACTCGGCCGTGTGGCTGCCGCCTTGCTCGTGCTGTGGCGTGCTGGTGCGCTGTTCCAAGTTGGGCGCTTGGTGATCGCCAGCTTGCTCGCGGTCCATGCCATCGCGGGGCGTCTGATGCGTCTGGACTTGTCGCGCTTGCTGGTAGGGGGCTTGAATTGCGGCAACTAGCACGATGCTCAGGGCTATGGCGACCGCCCAAAGCAACTCTTTGGGTATTTCCATATCAGCCCCCAAAACGGCTTAGCGGTGCGCTCCAGTCTGACGGCCTCGACGCCGATTGCAACCGGCGTGTCACTATTTCTTCCAGCGCGACGCCTTCCAACTCCGGTGCCGCAAGGCACTACGAGGCAGCGATCGGCAAGGCGAGAAGGCGCTGTAACGAGCGCTGCAACGACACGCGCCGCAACGTCAGATCGCAGCGCCCATGAATGTGCCCTCTCCCCATAGCCCGTCGAAGACGGGCGTGAACGCCCTTTCGCCGGGAGAGGGCCAACGTGAATTCTGAACTCGATCAGTTGGGTGAGGGGTCACGGCCTGTCGAGAATCACAACCGCTCACCCCATTCTTGCTCTGGCCACCGACTGCGTGGCCCTCTCCCGCCAGGGGAGAGGGCGCATTACAAGCGCCGCAATGCGCAATAACGACCGCATTGTTCGCGCTACGAGCCGCGGTCCCAGCGCGCCGCGCGCTTCTCGGCGAACGAGGCGAGGCCTTCGACGGCTTCGGCCGAGCGGCGCTTCTGGTGGCATGGCTCTCGATCAGCCGCGCGAAGGCTGCCGCATCGAGGCGGCTCCAGCGCTGACTGAAGCACGAGCGCCTTGGTCTCGGCGATCGCCTGCGGGCCGTTCTCCAGAAGCTGGTCGACGATGCGCTGCGCCGGCGCGCCTCCAGTTCGGCGAGCGGCACGACCTCGTGCACGAGCCCGATGCGGCGCGCCTCCTCGGCGCCGAAGCGCTCGCCGGTCAGCGCGTAGCGGCGCATCTGGCGCACCGAGATGGCGTCGTTGAGCTGCGGGATGATGATCGCGGCGGTCAGTCCCCAGCGCACCTCGGCGATCGAGAACATCGCGTTGTCGGCCGCGATCACCACGTCGCAGGCGGCGACGACACCGGTGCCGCCGCCGAAGCAGCCGCCCTGCACCAGCGCGACCGTCGGCACGGGCGCCGCGTTGAGCCGCTGCACCGACTCGGCGGTGGCGCGCGAGACGCGGACGTTCTCCTCGGCGACGCGCCGCGCACCGCGTCGATCCACTTCAGATCGGCGCCGGCCTGGAAGTGCCGGCCGTTGCCCTTGACGATCACGGCGCGGAGCCCGCTCGCGCGTTCGAGCGCGTCGATCGCGGCGAGCAGCGCCTGGATCAGCTCGCCGTCGTAGGCGTTGTTGACCTCGGGCCGGTTGAGCGCGACGGTCGCAACCCCGCGCGCGTCGACGCCGAGCAGGACCGGTCCGCTGGTGATCGATGCACTCATCGGCGAGCTTTGCCGGATCCTAGCCCTTGACTGTCCGCACCATGCCCCAGCGCTGCACCGTGGCCTTTTCCAGCGTGCCGAACACCAGCCGCTCGCAGGCAAAGCCGATGGCGCCGATCACGATGAGCGACGCCATCATCACGTCGGCGTTGAGGAACTCCTTGGCATCGAAGATGACCCAGCCGAGCCCCCAGTCGGACGCCGCCAGGAACTCCGCGCCGATCACCGCGATCCAGGCGCGCAGGAACGCCTGCCGCGCGCCGGTGATGATGAACGGCGAGGCGCCCGGCACGATCACCTTCCAGAACAGCGCCTTCTCGTCCGCGCCCATGGCGCCGGCCGCGCGCAGCCACAGCGGATTGACCGCTCGCACGCCCGACCAGACGTTCAGCAGCATCGGAAACAGCGAGGCATAGAATACGATCAGGATCGCGACCGTGTTGCCGAGCCCGAACCAGAGGATGAATATCGGCACCCAGGCGAGCGAGGGGATCGGCATCAGCGCGCTCGCAAGCGGCAGCACGAAATGCTCGACCGGCTTGTAGCGCCCCATCAGGATGCCGAGCGGCACCGCGACGGCGACCGCGAGCGCCATCCCGACCAGCACCCGATACATGGTGCTCGCGGCGTGCGCGAGGATCGCGCCGTCCAGGAGCCCGGCCATCAGTGTGCCGCCGATCTTGCCGAGCGTCGGCATCAGCACCGGCGGAAACATGCCGCTCCGGGCGACGAGCTCGTAGATCAGCGCGAACGCCGCAAGCGAGATCGTGGCGCGCACCGCCGAGCGCAGGCGCCCGCTCGTTGGGGCGGCGGCGTTCGGCGCCGGGTCGTGGGTCGCGATCGCGGTCACGTCATCATCCCCCAGCGCATCACGGTGTAGCGTTCGATCCGCTGGAACACGAGCTTTTCAAGCGCAAGCCCGAGCGCGCCGATCACCACCACGCCCGCCAGCATCACGTCGGTGTTGAGGAACTCGCGGGCGCCGAAGATCATCCAGCCGAGCCCCCAAGGCACCGCGGCCAGCATCTCGACGCCGACGAGCGTGCGCCAGGCCTGTGCGAGGCCAAGCCGCAGGCCGGTGAGGATGTACGGTAACGAGCCCGGCAGGATCACCTTGAGGAACAGGCGGCGGTTGTCCGCGCCCATCGATTGCGCCGAGCGCACCCAGATTTCCTTCACCGCCTTCACCCCGGTCCAGGTGTTGAAGATGATCGGAAACGCCGAGACGAAGGCGACGAGCAGCATGGCCGGGCGGCTGCCGAGCCCGAACCAGAGCAGGAACAGCGGCGCCCAGGCGATGCCCGGGATCGGCGCGAGAACGCTGACCACCGGCAGGCAGGTTTCCTCGGCAAAGCGCGACCGTCCCATCAGGATGCCGATCGCTGTGCCAACCACCGCGGCCAATGCAAAGCCCGCGAGCAGCCGCAGCACAGTGTCGAATGCGTGGTGCGGCAGGATGCCGGACACGGTGAGCCGCCAGAACGTCTCAGTGATGGTCTCGATCGAGGGGAAAAGCTTGGGCGGGAATATGCCGATCTGCGCGGTGACCTCCCACATCAGAGCTACCACCAGAAATGGCAGCGCCGTGCGCGCGACCGCTCGCAGGCGGGATTCGCGTGCGCGCGGCGCTGTGTCGAGCAGCCGGTCTGCGGAGTTTGCGGGAACGTCGGTCATGCCGGACTTTCGTATTGTCCGCAGGATAGAGGCACGTGCGGGCGGGCGACAAGCGTGACGCCGCCCACGCGACAAAGTGGGCGACGCGGCCCATCGGCCCTGAACTATAGGCGCGGCCCGCGGGCTCGCTTATCCTTTGCGGCAACCAACGAACATCGGGGAGGGCGCTCATGTATCGGGCGAGCAAGGACATCATCCTGCCGACCACCATCACCGGCTCGCTGCCGCGGCCGAGCTGGTACACCGAGAACCTCGGCACCCGCCATTTCCTGGAGGCGATGGTCAGCCGGAGGTTCCGCGAGCAATACGAAGATGCGCTGACCTGCTATCTGCGCGACCAGGAGCTGGCCGGGCTCGATATCGTCAGCGACGGCGACTGCCGGTTCGACGACGACGTCGGCGGCCAGAGCTGGGCCGGCTATCCGATCAACCACATGAGCGGCTTCGATCACGGCGATCCGCGGCCGACGCCAGCCGGCCGCGGCGGCGTGGGATTTCCGCGCGGCCACATCCTGCACGACTATCTGGAATCGCGCGTCATGCCGGTGGTGACCGGGGCGATCGGCCGCGGCAACCTGCAATACGCCGCGATGTGGAAGGCTGCGCAGCGCTTCACCGAAAGGCCGGTCAAGTTCGGCGGCGCGTCGGCCGAGATCATCTGCTTCTCGGTGCAGGACCGCTATTACAACAGCGTGCCGGACCGGATGCTCGCGATCGCGGAAGCGCTGAACCAGGAGTACCACGAGCTCGCCGACGCCGGCTGTCCGGCGATCCAGATCGAGGAGCCGCAGCTTCATCTCATTCTGGCGCGCGGCATCGCCGACAGCGTGATCAACGCCAAGCTGCTGATCGAGGTGTTCAACCGCACCGTGAAGGGCCTGCGCGCCAAGACCGAGGTGTGGGCGCACTCGTGCTGGGGCAATCCGTCCCAGCAGCGCATGTTCGCGCAGGTGCAGAGCTACAAGAACGCGCTCGAAGCCTTCACGCAGCTCGACGCCGACGTCATCACCTTCGAATCGTCAAGTTCGGGCGGCGCCGATCTCGAAGCGATCGGGCAGGTCATCAAGCAAGGCAAGATTTCGATCGGCGTCATCGACCACCACACGCTGCAGGTCGAGACGCCGGATCAGGTTGCCGACCAGATCCGGCGGGCGCTGAAGCACATCCCGGCCGAGCGGCTGATGATCTCGACCGACTGCGGCATGGGGCGCGAAGGCATGAGCCGCCGCCACGCGTTCTACAAGTGCGTGTCGCTCGTGCTCGGCACCAACATCGTGCGCAAGGAGCTTGGCGTGCCGCAGGCGAGGGTGCTCGCCGCCGACGAGCGCTATTCGCTGGTGTTGCCGCCGCAGTGATGCTCCAGGGATACCGCTAGTCCGATGCAATGATGTGGGACCGGCAATGCGAATATCGTCAATGCAACGCTTCAACCGCTCATCACTTCACTCGGGCTTGAGGTGAGCCGCCTTGATGATTGGCTGCCACTTCGCGATCTCGGCCTGGTGGTAGGCGAGCAACCCCTCGGGCGTTTGGTGCTCGCGGGATGGAACCTCGATGCCGAGCGACGATAGCCGGTCCATCGTCTTGGGGTCCGCGAGGGCGTTGACCACGGCTGCGTTGATTTTTGCAATCACATCGGCTGGCGTTCCTTTCGGAGCCCAAAGGCCGTGCCAGATCGAAACGCTAAAGCCGGGTAGTCCGGCTTCCTCGGCTGTCGGAATATCGGAGGCGTGAGAAAGGCGCTTCGGCGCCGTTACCGCATAAACCTTGATCTTGCCGTCACGCACTTGAGGCAACGCATTTGCGGTCTGGGCGAAGGTCAGGTCGATCTGCCCCGCGATCAGGTCTTGCATGATTGGCGCGGCGCCGCGATAGGGGATGAACTGGAAGCGTGTGCCGGTCGCCGCCTGAAAGAACACGCCGCCAATATGTGCCGGGCTTCCGACGCCCGCGGTGCCCTGTGTCGCCTTCTCGCCATTGGCCTTCAGCCAAGCGATCAACTCGATGAGGTTGCTGGGCGACATGGTCCGCCGTCCAACGATCAATTGCGGATTGCTGGCGACGAGCGCGATCGGCTCGAAGTCGTTCAGCAAGTGATAAGTGAGATGATAAACCACGCCGTTGATAACTTGCGTGCTGAGATTGCCCATGATGAGTGCGTAACCATCCGGTGAAGCCCGCACCACGCGGTTGGTCCCGATGGTCCCGCCTGCACCAGTCACGTTCTCGATCAGAACGGGCCGACCGAGCCTTGTCGACATCTCCTCGGCCATGAGGCGGGTGAGCGCGTCAGTTGGGCCGCCGGCCGGGAAGGGCACCACGATGGTGATCGGACGCACCGGGTACGACTGTGCGACTGTGCCATTGGAAAAACCGAGGATCATGACGGCAAGTGCGGCGAATAAGAGCACCCTTGTCATGGATGGCCCCGCAGAATCCTAACGGTTGTCGATGTGCGCACCATAAGCGTTGCAAATTGCTCGCCCTATAGCAAAGATTGCAACACGTGCTTTCGTTTATGAAAGCTCATCATGGAATGGGACGACCTCAAGCATTTTCTCGCGGTTGCGCGTACCGGCAGTCTCACCGGTGCCGCACTGTCGCTGCAGGTCAGCCTGGCAACGGTCAGCCGACGTATCGCGGCCCTGGAACGCAGACTCGGTGCGCGTCTCTTCGATCGCAAGCGCAGTGGCTACGCCTTGACCGAAAGCGGCGATGCAATTCGGCTGAAAGCCGAGGAAATCGAGCGGGCGATTTTTTCGGTCGAGCGGGAGGTGTTGGGACGCGACCGGCACCTGAGCGGCAATGTACGCGTGACCACAGGCGACGACATTGCAGCAATTGTCGTCGCGCCAAAGCTCGCCGCATTCAGCGCACGATATCCGGGAATTTCGCTCGAAATTGTGGCCCGCTTCGAAATTGCCAACCTGGCCCGGCGCGAAGCTGACATCGGGTTGCGCACGGTAGCTCCGCGAAAAGGCGAATTTCTGGTCTGCCATGTCGGGTGGTGGAAGCTGGGTCTGTATGCTGCGCGCAGCTATGCGCAATCGCACAACCTGCAGCAGGGCGCGGACGATCTGTCGAATGCCGCCATCATCACGTGGGACGCCGAGCATGCGAATCTCGGCGGCGGTCCGTGGTTTGCGAAGCATGCGCGCGGCGCCCGCGTCGTCCTGACCGCCAACTCGCGGCTCATACAGTGGGCGGCATGCAAGGCAGGGCTGGGAGTAGCGATCCTGCCGTGTGTCGCAGCCGATCGGGAGGCAGACCTGGTTCGGTTGCTGTCGCCCGAGCGGGTGGTCTCGACCAAGCTCTGGCTGGTCGTACATCGGGATTTGGCGCGCACGTCACGGGTGCGGGTAGTCATGGATTTCCTGGACGAAATCGTTCCCAAACACTAGAGCCCGAATCCCTCCGATGCCTGTCACTAGCCAGCGGGCGCAGAGGCAACTTTGTTCGGTCGGTAGGCATCAAGTATGATGCAGCAATGAACCTCCACACCCTGCTGCTCGAACGGCACTCCGCCGGTAAGCCCGTCACCGTCGGGCTGATCGGGGCGGGCAAGTTCGGCACCATGTTTCTTTCGCAGGCGCGGCTGACACGCGGCCTGCACGTCGTGGGCGTCGCCGACCTCAACGTCGCGCGCGCAAAGAGCCAGCTCGCGGCCGCCGGCTGGCCTCCCGAGCAATACGCCGCGGCCTCGCTCGACGACGCGTTGAAACATCGCACCACCTGCGTCACGCCCGACGCCGAGGCGCTGATCGCGTGTCCCGACATCGATGTGATCGTTGAGGCGACGGGCATCCCCGAGGCCGGCATCGTCCACGCGCTGAAAGCCATCGAGCACGGCAAGCATGTCGTCATGGTCAACGTCGAGGCCGATGCGCTCGCCGGTCCGTTGCTCGCGCGCAAGGCGAAAGGTGCCGGCGTGGTCTACAGCCTCGCCTGGGGCGACCAGCCGGCGCTCATCTGCGAGCACGTCGACTGGGCGCGCGCCTGCGGCTTCAAGGTCGTCGCCGCCGGCAAGGGCACGCGCTACGAGCCGCACTATCACCAGTCCAATCCCGACAACGTCTGGGATATCCTCGACAAGTACCTGAACATCGCCGACCGCGCCTCGATCAATCCGAAGATGTTCAACTCGTTCGTCGACGGCACCAAGTCCGGCATCGAGATGACCGCGGTGTGCAATGCCACCGGGCTTGCGCCGCAGAGCGAGGGGCTGGGCTTTCCGCCCGCGACGCGGTTCGAACTCGCCGAGGTCTGCAAGCCGAGAAGCGCCGGCGGCACGCTCGAGAAGGAGGGCGTCACCGAGGTCACGTCCTCGGTCTACCGCGACGGCCGCGACGTGCCGCATCACCTCGCGCTCGGCACTTACGTCGTGATCGAGGGCGAGACCGAATACGCGCGGCGCTGCTTTGCGGAATACGCCATGCTGCCGGACACGAGCGGGCGCTACGCCGCGCTCTACCGGCCGATCCACATGATCGGGCTCGAGCTTGGCGTGTCGGTCGCAAGCGTGGCGTTGCGCAACGAGCCGACCGGCGCGCCGAAGGACTTCCGCTCCGACGTGGTCGCGACCGCCAAGCGCGATTTGAAAGCTGGCGAGGTGCTGGACGGTGAGGGCGGCTTCTGCGTCTGGGGCCGCCAGACGCCGGCCGAGCGCTCGCTCGATGAGGGGCACTTCCCGCTCGGGCTTGCGCAGAACGTCAGGCTCACACGCGACGTAAAGGCGGGCGAACGGCTGAAGTGGTCGGACGTGGCGTTCGATCCGAACGATACCGCGGTGCGCGTCCGGCGCGAGATGGAAGCAGCCTTCGGCCGCCGCAACGAATTGCCGCGCTGAGCTGCAAATTTTGCAAGCCTCCGCGGCGCCCGGTTCGGTGCTATAACACGGCCACGATCGGTTGAACGAGGGAGAGACCCGTGCTGGCTCCTGTCGCGACGCAGCGCGAACGCTTGGCGATGTACAACTCGAACGCGCTCAAGCTCGGCGTGTTCGGAGCCAATTGCTCATCCGGCCGCGCGGCGACCCGGGTGCCGGAGCGCTGGTCGGCGAGCTGGCCGGACTGTCTTGCGCTCGGACGCATGGCGGACGAGGCCGGCTTCGATTTCCTGCTGCCGATCGGGCGCTGGAAGGGCTACGGCGGCGAGACCGATCTGCATGGCGAGACGCTGGAGACGCTGACCTGGGCGACCGGGCTTCTGGCCGCGACCGAGCGCATCACCGTGTTCGGCACTGTGCATGCGCCGCTGTTCCATCCGATCATCGCCGCCAAGCAGTTCGTCACCGCCGACCACGTAGGCCAGGGCCGCTTCGGCCTCAACATCGTCGCCGGCTGGAACGAGGGCGAGTTCGAGATGTTCGGCGTTCAGCAGCGCGAGCACGACGAGCGCTACGAATACGCCAGCGATTGGATCGAGTCGGTCAAGCAGGCTTGGGGCCCCGAGGACGATTTCGACTTCGACGGCCGCTACATCAAGCTGAAGAAGGTCCGCGCCAAGCCGAAGCCTTACGGCGGCACCCGGCCGCTGATCATGAACGCAGGCTCGACGCCGGCCGGCCGGTCGTTTGCGCTGCGCAACTGCGATGCGTTCTTCACCGCGACCTCCGACTCGCGCACCTCGGTAGATGCGATGACCCAATTGGTCGACGGCGTCAAAGCGGAGGCGGCGAAGTTCGGCCGCGAGATCGAGGTCTACACCATCGGCCAGGTGGTCTGCCGCCCGACCCAGAAGGAGGCCGAGGACTACTATCGCTACGCCATCATCGAGCAGGCCGACTGGGGCGCGATCGACGGCATGCTCGCGGTCAAGGACATCACCCCGGAGAAGGTGGGCGCCGAGGAATTCCGGAAGAAGCGCGAGTACTTCGCCTCCCGGGCGATTGGCGGCTATCCGTTCGTCGGCACGCCCGACCACGTCGCCGAGGAGTTCGCGACCTTGAGCCGTTCGGGCGTGCGCGGCATCGCGTTCTCGCTGATCAACTACCTCGACGAGCTGCCGTATCTGCGCGACGAGCTGCTGCCGCGGCTTACGCGCGCCGGCGTGCGCGCGCCGGTGCATTAGGTAGCTCGCTGCTGCCGCGGTCGGTATTTGTGAGCGCAGCGCTTGTTGTTGCGCGCTCTCCCCTTGCGGGAGAGGGCCACTCAGGCTGACGCCAAGGCACGACCTGGGTGAGGGGTGGCGGACTCTGTGACGCCTGACCCCTCACCGAGCTTGATCGTGTGACCGATGCACGTTGGCCCTCTCCCGCAAGGGGAGAGGGCGCGACAAGCCGCGCCGCGGAGAAGATCCCCCGCCTGGTTCGTCCAGGACGCTTGGCCCGCTCGGCTGCAATCGCGGCGTCCTGGACAATCCACACAAGCCGTGACGCAGGTCACAGCCCGCGGCAAGGGCGCGGCACGGCGTTTTGCCGATAGCAGGGCTGCAACGATGCCGCATTGAGGCGCCGCGCCGGTGCCCTAGTGGTGTGATTCATTCGGTCGATTCCCAAATCGGCCGAAGCAGTTCAAGCTCTCGGCATGAGAGCAGGAATTGTCGTCAAGGTCACGGCCGCGGATCGTCGTCAGCTTGAGGCGATCGTCGCGGACGGCAATGCACCGCAGAAGCATGTTTGGCGCGCCAACATCATTCTCGCCACGGCGGATGACTGCGGCACCGCGGAGATCATGCGGCGCTCTGGCAAATCGAAGCCGGTGGTGTGGCGCTGGCAGGCGCGCTTCATGGCGGAGGGCGTGGCAGGGCTGACGCGCGACAAGACGCGCAAGCCTGGCAAGCCGCCGCTGCCCGCTGCGACCGTGCAGCGGGTGGTCGATCTGGCGCTCGCACCGCCGCCGTGCGAGGCAACACACTGGACCGGCCGGATGCTGGCCAAGGCGGCAGGAATCAGCCTGCGGTCGGTGCAGCGCATCCTTGAGGCCTATCAACTGGCACCGCATCGCATCCGGACGTTCAAACTGTCGAACGACCCTGCGTTTGCCGAGAAGCTCAAGGATATCGTCGGTCTCTATGTCGATCCTCCGGACCATGCCGTTGTGCTCTCGGTCGACGAAAAGAGCCAAATCCAGGCGCTCGACCGCACCCAGCCGGGTCTGCCGATGAAGCCGGGCCGTTCCGGCACGATGACCCATGATTACAAGCGCCACGGCACCACCACCTTGTTCGCCGCCCTCAATGTGCTCGACGGCACTGTCATCGGCCGCAACATGCAGCGCCATCGGCACCAGGAGTTCATCCGCTTCCTCAACACCATCGAAGCCCAGGTTCCGGCACGAAAGGCGATCCATGCCATCGTCGACAACTACGCAACCCACAAACATCCCAAGGTTCAACGCTGGCTGGCGCGTCATCCCCGCTGGACCTTCCACTTCACGCCGACCTCGGCGTCTTGGCTCAACGCAGTGGAGAGCTTCTTCGCCAAACTCACCCGCCGACGCCTCAAGCGAGGCGTGTTCCGATCGCTCGCCGACTTGCAGACCGCCATCAACCGCTTCCTCGACGAGACCAACTCCGACCCCAAACCCTTCATTTGGACCGCAGACCCAAACCGCGTCCTCGCCGCTGTCAAACGCGGGAACCAAGCGTTAAAGTCGGTCCACTAGTATCGCCACACGATGGGCTGGCACGGAGGCGTCTGTGACGCGCTCGGCGCATCCTCGAAGGCGGCGGACTTCAATTCGTGCAGCGGCAGCGGCCACCGGCCACGCCGCGCAAGTCCGCGCTCGCGCGCGGCACGCCCCCGCACAAGCTCCGGCGACATCGCCGTCTCGATCAACGGGGATACATCATGACCTACGAAGAGCTGTTGAAGGACTACGGCAGCAGGATCGGCATCCAGGACATCGAGATCGACCCGAGCGGCGCCGTGTTCGAACTCGACGACTTTCCGATCGTGGTGCGGCCCGACAACGATTCACAGCGGATAGCACTGATGGCGGAGATCGGGGACATCGCTCCCGAGCGCCAAGGCGAGATCGCAGCCAAGCTGCTGAAGCTGAGCTTTGCCACCGCGCTCAACGGCGGCATGACCGTCGCGGCGAGCGAAGACGCGGGCAAGTATTACTGCATGGCGAGCCTGCCGCTCGCGGGCCTCGATGCCGAGCGGTTCGAGCAGGAGCTGGCAGCGCTGGCGAGGAAGGGCAGGGCCGCCCGCGATCTGCTGCAGGCCGAGGCGCAATTGGAGCAATCGCGGCAATCCCGTGAACAAACGCAGGCACTGGCGGGCGAAGCAACCATCCGCATCTAGCGAGGGCGACCATGTCCATCACCGAGAGCAGAGCATTCGGCAATCTCAATCGTGTCCTCGACCACAAGGACGAGAAGTTCGTCAAGGAAAAGGAGCAAGACAAGACGCCGGTAACCCAATGGAAAATCGGCTACTCCACACACACGGGCAAGACCAAGTATTGGAAGCTGGACGATACGCCCCGGGAAATGAAAGACCAGACGATCGCCTCACGGAAATCGGAACACAATCTGAATACCATCCGGGCGCTGTCGGACACGTTCGCACGTTCGGGCGTCGAGCAGATGAAAGCGCGCGTGCACGAACACTATGAGAAACTTCGCGGCGGCGAGGAGTTCGAGGAAGGCCCGCTTTCCGACGAGGCGGAATTGGAGATGATGAACAAATTTGACACCAAACTGACCGAACAGATCCGAGTACACGTTCAGGAGACGCTCGGATTCGTAGAACGCAAGTACACCGGCGTGGAGCGCGTGACCGTTGGTCAGGTGAAGGGTCGTATCCCGGAGGTCGACGAGATGGTGCAGTCCGTGGTGGACGATTTTATCGCGCGCTTCGATCCGGACGTCGGTCTCACTGCAAAGACCAAAGAAACGGTAACGAACATGGTTTTGCCGAACACGTTCCAAAACATGGGCAACGTGATCGGCGAGCTTAAGGGCCTGAACCGATCGCAAGAGTGACGTTGAGCCTTAAGCTGGTTCGGGCGCGGCGGATCGCCACACAGCCGGGCACAAGCCGGCTATGACGATGTTCGGCTGAAGCAAAAGAGGCTCCGGCGGGCAGCCGCGCCTGCGGATTGGTGCCCCTGGCCGGGATCGAACCAGCACGGTGTTGCCACCACCAGATTTTGAGTCTGGCGCGTCTACCAATTCCGCCACAGGGGCATGGGCCGGGATCATAGCGAGGGAAGGGGGGCGGTCAACGTCCGTGCGCTCGCGCTGGGGCCTTTCGCTCACGCCGTTGTGGGTCGACACCCGCGCCGCGCGGCGCTATGCGAAGGCCCGGACAACGGACCAAAGAGCGATGCTCGGCCAGTACGTCACTCTTGCCCGCGAGCAGCCCATGGCGGGAGCCGCCATGGCGATCGCGGTCGTGGGCTCGGCCACGCTGATCGGCGCCTGGATTTTCCAGTACGGCGTAGGCCTCTCGCCGTGTCCGCTCTGCCTCGAGCAGCGCTTCGCCTATTACGTTGCGATTCCGCTTGCCGCCATGATCCTGCTCGGACTGTCGGTCGGCGCCTCACGCAAGGTCTTGATGCTCGCGCTGTTTGCGATCGCCGCCGCCATGCTCTGGAACGCGGGTCTCGGCGTCTATCACTCCGGCATCGAGTGGCACTGGTGGCCCGGCCCGCAGGATTGCTCCGGCGCCGGCGCGGACTTCAGCAAGAGCGGCGGGCTCCTGCAGCAGATGCAGAACACGCGCGTCGTGCGCTGCGACGAGGCGGCGTGGCGCTTCCTTGGCCTGTCGCTTGCGGGTTACAACGTGCTGATCTCGCTTGCGCTCGCAGCCGCCGCGCTGTGGGGCGCGCTCCGCAGGCCTGCGACGCTGGATGCGAGCCGTCAGGGATCGAGCTCGGTGTCCCAGTACAGATAGTCGAGCCAGCTTTGGTGCAGATAGTTCGGCGGGAACAGCCGGCCGTTGCGATGCAGGTGCTGCACGCTCGGCTGCATCGGCATTTGCGACGGCCACATGCCGGCTTCGGACGGCGTCTTGCTGCCCTTGCGCAGGTTGCAGGCCGAGCAGGCCGCGACCACGTTGATCCAGGTGGTGTGGCCGCCGCGCGAGCGCGGCACGAGGTGATCGAAGGTGAGGTCGTCGCGCGAGCCGCAGTACTGGCATGAGAAGCGGTCGCGCAGGAACACGTTGAAGCGCGTGAACGCCGGGTGCGTCGAGGGCCGCACGAAGGTCTTGAGCGACACCACACTCGGCAGCTTGATCTCGATCGACGGGCTATGCACCGCCTTGTCGTACTCTTCGACGATGTTCACGCGCTCCAGGAACACCGCCTTGATCGCGTCCTGCCAGGACCACAGCGAAAGCGGATAGTAGCTGAGCGGGCGGAAGTCAGCGTTGAGTACCAAGGCTGGAAAGCCGCCGGGCGTCACGTGCGCAGTCAATCGCGGGTCCTCCGCAACCCCGGAGCGCGTTCCGCAAGCGGGACCCGGTCCCGAACGCGCTCTCACCACTTCCGCGTCGCGCTCTCCGGGCGGCTGAAACCGGTCAGCCTGAAAGCGCGCGGCCGCGCGCGCAGCGGCGGCAGGCCATAGTCTATAGGCGAGCGTGACGGGATTGTGAAGCAGGCGGAAAGACTTGACTGTGGGCCATTCCGGCGCCGGCGACTATCGGGCGGACGTGCCGCCTGCGCCGAATCGGCGGGCGAGAAAGCTTCCACCGTGGCGCAGCCCCTCCTGGTCGATGCCGTGGCCGAGGCCGTGCGACAGGTGCCATTCGACCGGCACGCCGAGCACGCCCAGCCCCTGCGCGCTCTGCAACAGCGCCCCCGGCGGGATCAGGTCGTCCTGGTCGCCATGCACCAGCAGCACCGGCGGTCGCGACTTGATCTCGGGCGCGACCGCCTGAGGCGAGACGCCGTCCGGGATCACGAGGATGCCGGAATAGCCGACGATCGCGGCTGGGGCGACTGCACGGCGGAGCCCCACGTGCAGCGCCATCATGGTGCCCTGGCTGAAGCCAACGAGCGCAAGCGCCGACGGCGGCAGCTTGCGGCGGATCAGTTCTGCGTCGAGGAATCGTTCGAGCACGGGGGCGGCCTTGTTGGCGCCGACCCAGCGTTCGTTCGGGTTGCGGAACGTCAGGTCGAACCATTGCCGGCCGACCGGCGCCTGCCCGCACGGCTCGGGCGCGTGCGGCGAGACGAACGCCGCGTCCGGCAAGAGCGGCTGCCAGGCGCGGCCGAGGTCGATCAGGTCGTTGCCGTCGGCGCCGTAGCCATGCAGGAACACCACCAGCCGGCGCGCCGGTCCGCTGCGCGGCTCAAGCCGCGGGCCATCGAGCTCACCGGCCATTGCGGCCTCCATTCCTCTTGCGAGATTTCGTGCTGATCTTATTGCGGCCGGAGCCGGCCGGCACGGGCGCGCCCTCGCGCCGCTTGACGACGTGATAGTAGGCCCACAACAGATGTGCGGCCACCCCGCGCCACGGCCGCCACGGTTCGGCGAGCTTCACCATCGCCTTGCTGTCGGGCCGCCGTCGCAGGCCGAAGGCGATTCGCGCAGCCTCCTGCAAGGCGAGGTCGCCGGCCGGCCAGGCGTCGGCGTTGCCGAGGCAGAACAGCAGATAGATGTCGGCGGTCCACGGCCCGATGCCGTGCAGGGCCGTGAGCGCCGCGTGCGCCTCGTCGGCCTCCATCCGCGCGACCGCGTCGAGGTCGATCGCGCCCGAGGCGATGGCCTTGCCGATTGCTTTGATCGACTTGATCTTGGGCATGGATAGGCCGAGCCGCTGCAGCTTCGCGGTGCGCGCAAGCCGCACCGTGTCGTGATGAAACGGATCGAAGGCCGCAAACAGCCGGTCGCGGATTGCGGCCGCACTGGCGGTCGAAAGCTGCTGCCCGCACACGATCGCGCACAGCCCGGCGTAGCCGCCCTCGCGCCGGCGCAGCCCCGGCATCCCGGTCTTTTCGAAGAGGGGAGCAAGTCGCGGGTCCTGCGCCAGCAGCGCATCCATGCCGGCCTTGAGGTCGTCGGCATTGTGGAGAAGCGACATTGACTGAATCGTTGGGGGGAACGGTTGATTTGTGCTGTTGTCTCATTTCGCGGAGCGATCGCGCAACACTGTCGTAACCGGACCGATGACCACGCCACCCGTTTTCCGCTTTGCGCCGAGCCCGAACGGTCGCCTGCATCTCGGTCATGCCTATTCGGCGCTGCTCAACTTCGACATGGCGCGCGCCGCGGGCGGTCGCCTCCTGCTGCGCATCGAGGATATCGACAAAGCGCGCTGCCGCCCCGAGTTCGAGGCTGCGATCCTCGACGATCTCGCCTGGCTCGGCATCGCCTGGGAACGGCCGGTGCGGCGGCAGTCCGAGCATCTCGACGACTACCGTGCGGCGCTCGCTCGGCTCGAAACGATGCGCATGACCTTCGCGAGCTTCGAGAGCCGCGCCGAGATCGCCCATCTCGTCGCCGACCGCGAGTCGTTTGCGCGCTGGCCGCGCGATCCGGACGGCGCGCCGCTCTATCCGGGAACGGCGCGCCAGATGCCCGAGCACGAGCGTGCCGCCCGCATCGCCCGCGGCGGCCCCTATGCCATCCGTCTCGACATGGACCGGGCGATGGAATGGGTTGGCGCGCTCGTATGGTCGGAGACCGGGCGCGGCCCCGCCGGCGAGCACGGCTCGGTCGCGGCCGATCCGGCGGCCTGGGGCGACGTCATTCTCGGCCGCAAGGAGACGCCGACGAGCTATCATGTCTCGGTCGTGCTGGACGATGCGCTGCAGGGCGTGACGCACGTGGTGCGCGGCCAGGATCTGTTCTGGGCGACGAGCGTGCATCGCGTGCTGCAGGCGTTGCTCGATCTGCCGGCGCCAACGTATTGCCATCACCGGCTGATCCTGGATGCCGAAGGCCGCAAGCTCTCGAAATCGACGCAGGCGACCGCGCTGCGCGAACTGCGGGGACAGGGCGCGACGCCCGCCGACATCCGGCGGATGGTTGGGCTTTAGAGTATGTACCCTTTGTGGAGATGGACCCTTCCCGTTCGTTCCCGCGCTTTCGCGAGGACGATCGGCAGAGACCGATGGCCGAGACGGGAGCCCTGATGCCGACACGCAGGCGCAAGGCCGTGCCCGCGGCGCGCAAGGCGCGCCGGCGCAAGCGACCGTCCGCGCGGACGCCGCACGCGACCGAATTTGCGCTCGCCGGGCTTGCCCACGACATTCGCACGCCGCTCACCGGAATTCTGGCGCTGGCCGACCTGCTCGTCACCGCCGATCTGCCCGACCGCGAACAACAGTGGGCCGCAGCGATCAAGGATGCCTCCGAGCATCTCGCGCGCCTGACCACGTTCGTGGTCGACGCAGCGCGGGCAGAAACGGCGGGCCTCGTCCTGCGGTCGGAGGCGTTCTCGCTGCGGCAGCTTGCCAAGTCCGTCGCCGCCTCGCTCGGCGCGCGCGCTGCCGCCAAGGGGCTCGAAACCCGGATCGCGATCGCGCCCGACCTGCCCGAGCGCGCGCTCGGCGACGAGGTACGGCTGCGCAGCGCGCTCGAAAATCTGATCGACAACGCGGTGAAGTTCACCGAGCGCGGCACGATCGCCTTCGACGTTGCCGTCGCGCGCGCGCGCGGCGGTCGCATCCGGATCGATTTCGTCGTGACCGACAGCGGCATGGGCATCACCGCCGCCGACCTCAAGAGGCTGTTCCGCCCGTTCGCACAGGCGAATGCCGAGGTGGCGCGCCGTTATGGCGGGGCGGGCCTGGGCCTCGTGTTCGTCCGGCGCATCGCGGAGGCGATGGGCGGCTCGCTCACGGTGACGAGCCGGCGCGGGCAGGGCAGCCGCTTCCGCCTGCGGGTCCTGGCCGCGCCGGTCGGCGCAGCCGTCGCCGGAGCGAGCGCAGCGGCGGCCGGCAGCCGCCCACCGCTGCGCGTGCTGTGTGTCGAGGACAATCCCTATGGCCGGATCGTGCTGAAGGCTGCGCTCACCGAACTCGGCGACGGCGTTGCGTTTGTCGGCAGCGGTGAAGCGGCCATCGAGGCGCTCGGCCGCGGCGGCTACGACGTCGTGCTGATGGACGTGGCGCTGCCGGGCATCGACGGCATCGAGACGACGCGGCGCATCCGCGCCCTGCCCGGAGCGGCCGGCCGCATCCCGATCATTGGGGTGTCGGGCGGCGAGCAGACAGCCGCCGCCGCCAAGGCGGCCGGCATGAACGCCTATCTGCGCAAGCCGGCGTTACCGGCCGAACTCGACGAAGCGCTGCGTGCCGCAGCCCGCGTCACATCCGGCGAATGAGCCTGATGATGAGCAGCAGGATCACTGCGCCGATCGTGGCGTTGATGATCGAGGCGACGACGCCGCCGCCGATATGGAGGCCGACGCGCGGCAACAGCCAGCCGGCGATGAAGGCGCCGATGATGCCGATGATGATGTCGCCGATCAGCCCGAAGCCCGTACCCTGCACCAACAGGCCCGCGAGCCAGCCGGCAACCGCGCCGATGAACAGAATGATAAGGATTGATTCGATCGTCATGGGTGTCTCCCCGCCGCCGCGGCGTGCGCGCCAATGCCCAGCCTGCGCCGCTTGTGAAAGCGTAGCCTTCGGCCGAAAGCCTGTCAGCCGCCTTCCGAGTGGTTTTCAACGATCCGCACAATGTCCGTCATGATCCGGTTGAGCTCGAAATCCTTCGGCGTATAGACCGCGGCGACGCCGGCCTGTTCGCGCGCGCGATTTCATTGATTATTATATTGAAATTGATATAAACGGGTTTGTATGAAGCCCGTCGTCTTTCTTTGGCGATTCGCTTGACCGAATACGCGACTTTCCCCAATCGGCGCGCCGCGAAGCCGGGTTCCAACTGGATCGAGTGCAGCGAGCCTTCGAGCCCGACAGCTGGAAACCAATGGGGACGATCGGTGCCGGTGTAAGGGAGATTCGCGTGAGGATTGCCACGGGTGCCTACCGTGTCATCTATATCGCGAGCCTTTTGGACGCGATCTACGTGCTGCATGCATTTCAAAAGAAAGCGCAGCGCACGTCGGCGCGCGACATCGCACTCGCTCGGTCGCGACTTCGACAATTGAAGCTTGGGGGCCCGCAATGAAGAAGCGTCGCTACGCCAGTGTCTGGGATGCCATCGAGCCATCTCCCGCCGCGGCGGCGAATATGAAGGCTCGCGCAGAGATGATGATTGCGGTGCGTGAAGCGGTCACTGAGTGGAATGTTACGCAGGCTGCCGCCGCCAAACGGCTTGCCCTGACGCAGCCGCGAATGAATGATCTCCTGCGTGGGCGTATCAACAAGTTCAGCCTTGACGCACTGATAAACTTGGCCACGCGTGCCGGCCTTGCAATCCGTATCGAAGTCGTCCGCCCGGCGGCGTAGCGATCCATTTCAGGGGCGTGGGATCACTCGCATTTAACAATTTTAGGCGCTTTCCGTCCGGCCCTCAACGATCCGCACAATGTCGGTCATGATCCGGTTGAGCTCGAAATCCTTCGGCGTATAGACCGCGGCGACGCCGGCCTGTTCGAGCACCTGGGCGTCCTCCGGCGGAATGATGCCGCCGACCACCACCGGGATATCGACGTTGGTCGCCTCGCGCAGCCGGGTCACCACGTCCTTCACCAGCGGCAAATGGCTGCCGGAAAGGATCGACAGGCCGATGACGTGCGCCTTCTGCTCCAGCGCCGCCGCGACGATTTCTTCGGGGGTGAGCCGGATGCCCTCGTAGACGACCTGCATGCCGGCGTCACGTGCCCGCACCGCGATCTGCTCGGCCCCGTTGGAGTGGCCGTCGAGGCCGGGCTTGCCGACCAGGAAGGTGAGGCGTCGTCCGAGCTTCCGCGACACGCGGTCGACCTCGCCACGGATGTCGTCGAGGCCTTCCACGTCGTTGCGCATGGCCTTGCCGACTCCGGTGGGTGCGCGGTACTCGCCGAGCGCCTCCCGCAATGTCCAGCCCCATTCGCCGGTGGTGACGCCGGCTTTGGCGCAGGTGATCGACGCCGGCATGATATTGCCGTGGCCCGCAGCGGCGCGCCTCAACTCGGCGAGCGCGGCGGCGACCGCCGGCGCGTTGCGCTGCGCTCGCCACGCATTCAAACGCTCGATCTGGTCGGTCTCGGCCTCTTCCGAGACCGTCATGATGGCATCGATGCCGCCGGTGAGCGGGGACGGCTCGGTCTCCAGGTATTTGTTGACGCCAACGACGATCTGCTCGGCGCGCTCGATGGCCTCGAATCGCGCGCTGGCGGAGGCAACGAGGCGCTGCTTCATGTAGCCAGTCTCGACCGCGGCGATGGCGCCGCCCATCTCTTCAATGCGTTTCAGCTCTTCCTTGGCCTCGGCCTTGAGCTCCTCCACCTTGTCGTTCATGACCTTGGAACCGTCGAACAGGTCGCCGTATTCGAGCAAATCCGTCTCATAGGCCAGAATCTGCTGCATCCGCAGCGACCACTGCTGGTCCCACGGCCGTGGCAGCCCGAGCGCCTCATTCCACGTCGGCAACTGCACGGCGCGAGCGCGGGCCTTCTTCGACAGCGTAACCGCCAGCATTTCGATCAGGATGCGCGCGACGTTGTTCTCCGGCTGCGGCTCGGTCAGGCCCAGCGAGTTGACTTGCACGCCGTACCGGAACAGCCGCTGCTTCGGGTCGGTGATGCCATACCGTTCGCGCGTGATCTCGTCCCACAGATCGACGAAGGCGCGCATCTTGCAGATTTCGGTGACGAACCGCATGCCGGCGTTGACGAAGAACGAGATGCGGCCGACCACCTCGCCGAATTTCTCCTGGCTCACCTCTCCGGATTTTTTCACGGTATCGAGCACGGCAACCGCGGTGGCGAGCGCGTAGGCCAGTTCCTGCACCGGCGTCGCGCCAGCTTCTTGCAGGTGATACGAGCAGATGTTCATCGGATTCCACTTCGGCAATTCGCTCGTTGTGAAGATCGCGATGTCCTTGATCAGCCGCATCGATGGAGCCGGCGGGAACATGTAGGTGCCGCGCGACAGATATTCCTTGATGATGTCGTTCTGGATCGTGCCTTGCAGCGCCTCGCGCGGCGCGCCCTGCTCGTCGGCGACTGCGATGTAGAGCGCCATCAGCCACGCCGCGGTGGCGTTGATGGTCATCGAGGTGTTCATCTTGGCGAGCGGAATCTGTTCGAACAGCGCGCGCATGTCGCCGAGATGGCCGATCGGCACGCCGACCTTGCCGACCTCGCCGCGCGCCAGCACGTGGTCGAAGTCGTAGCCGGTCTGGGTCGGCAGATCGAAGGCGACCGACAGACCGGTCTGGCCCTTGGCGAGATTGCCCCGATAGAGCGCGTTCGAATCGCGGGCGGTGGAGTGGCCGGCGTAGGTGCGGAAAATCCAAGGCTTGTCGCGCATGGTGGTTCGCCCGAACCCGGACCGGCGCCTGAGCGGGGCCGGGTTTTTTGCAACGCAAACATCACAATACCGCAGAAAATCAGTGCGGTCAGGCCCTTTTTCGCAGATGCGTCATAAATCCTATTGCCATGCAACAAAGGCTGGCGCAGACTTTGTGAAACTTTCGGAGGCGGGATCGGGGAGAGCCGCCATGGCAACCGTCACACAGCTCAAGCCGTCGAAGCCCACCTCGCCGGTGAAGGCGCTGTACGAGATCGGGGAAATCCCGCCGCTCGGCCACGTGCCTGAAAAGATGCACGCCTGGGCGATCCGCAAGGAGCGCCACGGCCCGCCGCTGACCTCGATGCAGCTTGAAGTGGTACCGACCTGGCCGATCGGCGAGGACGAGGTGCTGGTCTACGTGATGGCCGGCGGCGTCAACTACAACGGCGTCTGGGCCGGCCTCGGCACGCCGATCTCGCCGCTCGACGTGCACAAGAATCCGTACCACATCGCCGGCTCCGATGCCGCGGGCGTGGTGTGGGCGATCGGCGCCAAGGTCCGGCGCTGGAAGGTCGGCGACGAGGTCATCGTCCACTGCAATCAGGACGATGGCGACGACGAGGACTGCAACGGCGGCGATCCGCTGTTGTCGCCGTCGCAGCGCATCTGGGGCTTTGAGACGCCGGACGGCTCGTTCGCGCAGTTCTGCCGGGTGCAGTCGCGCCAGCTCATGCCCAAGCCCCCGCATCTGCCGTGGGAGGAGGCGGCCTGCTATACGCTCACGCTCGCCACCGCCTACCGCATGCTGTTCGGCCATCCACCGCACACGCTCAAGCCCGGCGACTACGTGCTGGTGTGGGGCGGCTCGGGCGGGCTCGGCGTGTTCGGCGTGCAGCTTGCGGCCGCCTCCGGCGCCAAGGCGATCGGCGTGATTTCCGATCCCTCCAAGCGCGACTACGTCATGGAACTCGGCGCCTACGGCGTGATCAACCGCAAGGATTTCAACTGCTGGGGCCAGATGCCCAAGGTCGGCAGCGCCGAATACAACGACTGGGTCAAGGAGGCGCGCCGCTTCGGCAAGGCGATCTGGGACATCACCGGCAAGCGCGACGTCGACATCGTGTTCGAGCATCCCGGCGAGTCGACGTTCCCGGTGTCGTGCCTCGTGGTCAAGCGCGGTGGCATGGTGGTGTTCTGCGCCGGCACCTCGGGCTTCAACATCACCTTCGACGCGCGCTACGTCTGGATGCGGCAGAAGCGCATCCAGGGCTCGCACTTCGCGCATCTCAAGCAGGCCTCGGCCGCGAACCAGTTCGTGCTCGACCGCCGCATCTATCCCTGCATGAGCGAGGTGCTGCCCTGGACCGGCATCCCGCACGCCCACCAGATGATGTGGAAGAACGAGCACAAGCCCGGCAACATGGCGGTGCTGGTCAACGCACCGCGACCGGGGCTGAAGACGCTCGATGACGTGATCGAGGCGGGGAAGTAGCGCCCGCTCGGCGCTCCACCGCGGTCCCGCGCGGCTTGCCCTCGGCCGCAGCCGCAAGGCGGTGCAGGCCGCGTTCAGCGGTATTTCCGGTCGATGGCCTGGATGTCCCGTTTGATCTGGGCGTTCTCGCGCTTGTATTGCTCCATCACCCGCTGGTGCTCCATACGGGAGCGGTCGGCCTCGGCGCTGGAGCCCGAACTGCCGCTGTAGCTGCTCATATAGCCGCCGCTGCTGCCGCCGCTTGAAGAAGTGGCCTGCTGCTGCTGGACCTTCTTCATCGCTTCGGCGTGCTCGCGCTGCGCCTGGGCGCGCTTGGCCTGCAGAATGCGATCGGCATAGGCAAGCGCGTATTTGTCGAGCCCCCAGCACACCTGCCCCCAGCGGCCATCGGGCAACTGCCCGGTGCGCTGGCGATGCTCGTCCCAGCTCGCGGCCACGCGTGCGGCGAGCCGCGCGCGCTCCTGGTTCACCGGCCCCGCCATCGCAAGCAGATTGTTGCCTCCGACATCGCCGCGATTGCCCCAGAGGACGTATGCGGCACGGCCGGCATAGCTCTCCGCCTGCGGTCGCGTCGAGTTTCCGGTGCGGGTCTGGATCAGTTCCATCCGCACGACGCATTCGGCGAGCGCCGACCAGAGCGCACGGCCGGCGAAGTCGGCGCGCGCCTCGGCGTGGTCGATGTCGGCGCCGACCCGGGCGTCGCGCGCGTCCTCGCCGCCAACGGGCGAGCCCGCCGGCGGCACGATGACCTTTGCGGCGGGAACGGCAGGTGCCGCAGGCGGCGCCGCGGCGCGCGCGACCGGCTGCACGACCGACGGTTTGATCGCCGGCGGCATCGGCGCCGGTGCCGCCGGCGGCTTCGGTGCGTTCGCGGCGGTCTGGCGCATCGCCTCTTCGTTGATCTTGGCGATCCTCTGCTGCTCGGCTGTGGGCGTGGGCGCACGCAGGCCGTTCTGCACCTCGTACCAGTCGCGCGTGAGCTGGCAGAACGCGAGCCGTTCGCCGTGCAGCACCTTCATGCGCTCGACGCCGAGCCGTGTGGTGTCGGCGGGCAGGAAGCTCATCGCGTCCGATCGCACCTTGGCGATCTCGGCGTCGACATCGAGCGCCGGCGCCTTGGCGTCGGCCTTCTGCCGGTAGGCCTGAACCTCGATCGCGCGGCGGCGATAATCCGCAATCAGCGGATCGAGCTGGTCACGCGGGATGGGAAGCGCGCGTCCCTCGTCGCGCGCCGCAATCAGCTGTCCGGTGCACACGATGAAGCGCGCCCAGAACGGCACCTTGTCGCTGACAAGGTCGTAGTGCGCCTCGACCTTGGCGGTCGCCGCGGTCCGCGCCTGTGCGAGAAACGTCGGGTCGGGATCGAGCTTCTTGTCGAGCGCCAGCGCGGGCGCCCCAAGCCCGGCCAAGCCAACAGCGATCAGCGGAACGCATCGATGCATCGGGAGCCCCCATCCACCCGTAAATCCAGCCGGGGATACTGTGCTGGGGCAGGGCGTTGCCGGTCAAGCGCACCGGTCGGCCGTTGGCCTGCCCGCTTGTGTTCGGCCGGCCGAGGGAGTTCAATCCCGGCGACCTGTTACGCAAGGAAATGAGGCCTGCGAGGACATCATGGCGAAATATCTTCTGGTGAGTTTCAAGACCTGCCCCTGGGTGCAGCGGTCCGCGATCGCGCTGCGCGAAAAGAACACTCCCTTTGAGTTCCGTCACATCGAGCCGGACAACCGTCCCGACTGGTTCCTCGCCATCTCGCCGCACAAGAAGGTGCCGGTGCTGCGTGTCGACGACACGGTGTCGCTGTTCGAATCGAGCGCGATCAACGAATACCTCGACGAAACGATCGAGCCGCGGCTGCATCCCGAGGATCCGGTGCAGCGCGCGATCAACCGCGCGTGGACCGACTACGTGCCGACCTTCGCCGAGCACGTCACCGGCGTCGCCTATGCCGACGACGAGGCGGCTGCCAAGAAGTGCTACGACAAGATTCCGATCGCGTTCGAGCGGCTCGAGCGCGCCCTCGAAAAGCAAGGCGCCGGGCCGTTGTTCAACGGCCCGCAATATTCGCTGGTCGACGCCGCCTACGCGCCGTTCCTGCAGCGCTATTTCTTCCTCGATCGCATCAAGCCGATCGGCGTCATCGAGAAATTCCCGCGGCTGAAAGCCTGGGCCGACACGCTGATGAGGCGGCCGTCGACGCACTCGTTCCCGGAAGCTGACTTCGAAGCGCTCTACCGGGTGAACGTGAAGCGCCGGAAGAAATGGCTGTCGCAGTTCATCGCCGACGTAGCGGTCGCGGCGGAATAGCGGCTCGCGGCCTTTTCAGTTTGTACGAGCCAATTCGCACTCCGTCATGCCCGGCCGTGTGCCGGGCATCCACGTCTTCCTTCGCTTGAAGTAAGCAAAACGTGGATGGCCGGGACAAGCTCGGCCATGACAATTCTTGCTGCGGTGCAAGTTATAAACGCCGCAGCCCAATGGCTGGACAAGGCCGCTCGGCCTGAGCCACTCTTAAACGATGAACAACAGCGTGTTCAGCGTGCGCGCGATCCTCGGCGGTCAGGCGCCGAAGGATGCGCCTGTCACCGTCGAAGGCTGGGTGCGCACGCGGCGCGACTCGAAAGCCGGCATTTCGTTCGTCCACGTCTCCGACGGCTCGTCGTTTCATCCGGTGCAGGTGGTCGCGCCGAACACGCTGCCGAACTACACCGACGAGGTGTTGAAGATCACGACTGGCTGCGCGGTGGAGGCGACCGGCACGATCGTACCGTCGCCGGCCAAGGGCCAGCCGTTCGAGATGCAGGCGACCGCGATCAAGGTGGTCGGCTGGGTCGACGACCCGGACACCTATCCGATTCAGCCCAAGCCGCACACCATGGAGTTCCTGCGCGACGTGGCGCACCTGCGGCCGCGCACCAATGTCATTGGGGCTGCGACTCGCGTGCGCCATACGCTCGCCAAGGCGATCCATCGGTTCTTCGACGACAACGGGTTCTTCTGGGTCAACACGCCGATCATCACGTCCTCCGACGCGGAGGGCGCGGGCGCGCTGTTCCGCGTCTCGACGCTCGATCTTGCGAACCTGCCGCGCACGCCGGAGGGCAGGGTCGATTTCGCCAAGGACTTTTTCGCCCGCGAGGCATTTCTCACGGTGTCGGGCCAGCTCAATGTCGAGGCCTACTGTCTCGCGCTGACCAAGGTCTACACGTTCGGGCCGACGTTCCGCGCGGAGAACTCTAACACCAGCCGCCACCTCGCCGAATTCTGGATGATCGAGCCGGAGATCGCGTTTGCCGACCTCTCCGACAACGCGACGCTCGCCGAGCGGCTCTTGAAGTTCACCTTCGAGACGCTGCTGAAGGAGCGGCAGGAGGACCTCGCCTTCTTTGACGAGCGGGTCGAGAAGGGGCTGGTCGCGAAGCTTTCAGGGATCGTCGGCTCCGAGTTCGTGCGGATGGATTACAGCGAAGCGATCAGCATCCTGGAGCGCGCGAAGGAGAAGTTCGAGTTCCCGGTGAAGTGGGGCATCGACCTGCAGTCCGAGCACGAGCGCTATCTCACCGAGAAGCACGCCAAAAAGCCCGTGATCGTCATGAACTATCCGAAGGACATCAAGGCGTTCTACATGCGCGTCAACGACGACGGCCGAACCGTCGCGGCGATGGACGTGCTCGCCCCCGGCATCGGCGAGATCATCGGCGGCAGCCAGCGCGAGGAGCGGCTTGCCGTGCTCGACGCGCGCATGGCCGAGCGCGGCATCGACAAGGAGCACTACGGCTGGTACCGCGATCTCCGCCGCTACGGCACCGTGCCGCACGCGGGCTTTGGCTTGGGCTTTGAGCGCACGCTCGCCTATGTCACCGGCCTTGCCAATGTGCGCGACGCGATCCCGTTCCCGCGCACGCCGGGCAACGCGAGGTATTGAGGCTCGGGCGACTTGCAGAGCACTGGCTGTCATTCCGGGGCGCGAGCAAAGCTCGCGAACCCGGAATCCAGAGCAGCATGCGCAGAGCAAGAAGTCCTGGATGCCGGGTTCACGCCCTGGCGCGCATGCCCCGGAATGACAGCGGCGTGTTCCTGGCAGCTCACTCCGCCTTGATCCCGGCGGCGCGGACGACCTTGCCCCACTTGTCGGTCTCGCCGGCGATGAATTTTCCGAAATCCGCGGGCGAGCCGCCGAACATCATGCATCCTAGCTCGGCAAGGCGCTCCCGCGTCTTGGGGTCGACGATGCCGGCGTTGATCTCCTTGTTGAGCCTTTCCACGATCTCGGTCGGCGTGTCCTTGGGCGCGACGATGCCGTACCAGCCACTCGCCTCGTAGCCCGGCAGGAACTCATCCATGGCCGGAACGTCCGGCAGCACGTCGAGACGCTTCGTGGTCGTCACCGCGAGCGCGCGCATCTGGCCAGACTTGATATAGGGCAGCGAAGACGGCAGCACGCCGAACATGGTCTGCACCCGTCCGTCGAGCAGATCGGGTCGCGCCACCGGCTCGCCGCGGTAGGCGACGTGCACGAGGTCGACGCCGGCCATCATCTTGAACAGCTCGCCGGCGACATGCAGCGGCGTGGCAGTGCCGCTCGACGCCATGTTGATCTTGCCCGGGTTGGCCTTGGCATAGGCGATGAACTCGGGAACCGTCTTCGCCGGCACGGACGGATGCACCTCCATCACCAGGGGGATCCGCGCGATGCTCCCGACCGGCGCGGTGTCGCGCATGAAGCTGAAGCGCAGATTGTCGTAGAGCGAGGCGTTGATCGCGTTCGCCGACATGGCAAACAGCAGCGTATAGCCGTCGGCAGGCGAGCGGATGGCCGCTTCGGTGGCGATGTTGCCGCTCGCGCCCGCGCGGTTGTCGACCACGAACTGCTGGCCCATGCGCTCCGACAGCCATTGTCCGATCACGCGCGCGATGATGTCCGGCGAGCTGCCGGCGGACACCTGGACGAACAGGCGCACGATGCGCGTCGGATAGGCCTGCGCCGAGGCAGCCCGCGGCAGTGCTGCAAGCGCGGCCATGCCCGCCGTCCAGTGCAGGAGTCGTCTGCGGGAAAGTCTCATGCGTGCCCCCAATGTGGTCGCAGGTGTCGCGAACGCGGACGTCGGCATGCGGATGCGGGCAGTGCCATGATCCTATCGCGATTGCCGCGACGTCCGGAAGGGGACCAAGGTGGTCAGAGGCGCGTTCGTTGTGCTCGGCGTGCGCTGCGGCCGAAGCCCGCCTAGTCTTCCTCCACGCCCTCGCGGGCCTGCGTGATCGCGGTGTTCAGTTCGCCGCCGTAGATGAAGATCGAGGCGGTGAGGTAGAGGAACACCAGCGCGATCATCGCCGACGCAAGCCCCGCATAGTAGGTCACATAGGTGTAGGCGAAGTCGGCAAGGTAGCTGCCGAACATCTCGCCGGCGACGAGCCATAGCACCAGTGTCGCAGCGATGCCGGGCGCGATCTCGACCAGCCGGCGGCGGCCCGTCGGCAGCCATTTGTGCGCGATCAGGAGCGCAACGATCAGCACGATGGCGGCGACCGCGATGCGCAGGAAATTGAGCAACGGCACAAGTGGCGCGAGCCAGGGCAGGTGGTGGACGGCGGTCGCAAAGATCAGCGGCGCGAGTACCACCATGAAGGCCAGCACCAGCAGCGCGATGGCGGCGACCACCACATAGGCGATCGATTCCAGCCGCAGCAGCCACCAGCGCCGCTGCTCGGTCAGGCCGTAGGCGCGGTTCAGCCCGATGCGCACGCTCTCGATTCCACTGGAAGCGAAGTAGATCGCCAGCGCGACGCCAATGGTGAGCACGTCGCCGCGCGTGGTGGTGAGGACGTGATGGATTTCCTTGGCGATCGGGGTCGCGACCTGCGCCGGCCAGGCTTCGAGCAGGATCTGCGCCACCTCGTCGGCGAGTTCCTTGGTGCCGAAGAAGGCCGCAAGCGAAGTCACCACGATCAGGAACGGGAACAGCGACATCAGCGCCGACAGGGCGATGTGGCTTGCAGTCGCCCAGCCGTCGTTCGCATTGAAGCGATAGAACGCGTCCATGGCGACGCGATAGCAGTAGCGAATGGTGCGCACCGCTTGCCCCGCGCGGAAACCAGGGTGCCTCAAATCGCGGATAATGCGCGCCTTGGCAAGGGTCAATGCGTCGCCCCCCTAGGGATGGGCCTTGCGGAGCGTTGCCTGCACCGTATGAACAATTGCAAATGCCCGCCCCGCTGGGCATGCTCACGCGGGGTTCGACCGATCGTCCGCGGAATTGCGACATGAAGCGCAAGATCGCAGCCATCATGGCGGCCGACATCGCAGGCTACAGCCGGCTGGTCGCGGAAGACGAAGAGGAAACGCTACGGCGGCTTGCGGCCTATCGTGCCGTCGTCGACGATTTCATCGCCAAGTCGTCCGGCCGCATCTTCAGCACGGCGGGCGACGCTGTGCTTGCGGAATTCTCAAGTGCGGTCGAAGCGGTGCGCTGCGCGATCGACATCCAGGAGAGCCTGCGCACGCGCAATCGCGCCTATCCGCCGAGCCGGCAGATGAACTTCCGCATCGGCATCACCATAGGCGACGTGGTGGAGCGTGACGGCGATCTTCTGGGGGACGGTGTCAACATCGCGGCCCGGCTTGAGGGCATCGCCCCGGTGGGCGGGATCTGCGTGTCGCGCAACGTGTTCGAGCAGGTGGCGAACAAGCTGTCGGTTCGGTTCGCCGACATCGGCGAGCAGCAGGTCAAGAACATCCCGAGCCCGGTGCACGCCTTCACGGTTGCCATGCACGGCGAAGCCGTTGCGCCGCCGCCGGCCGCCGGACGGCTGGCGAGGTCTCGATGGCCGCTTCTTGCTGCGCTCGGCGGCGCGGCAGCAGCCGCGCTCGCCGCCGCGCTCTATCTCGCGGCGCCGCCGGTAGACAAGCCGACCGTGATTGCGACGGCGCCACCACCTGCGTCGCAGCCGCCGGCGTCCGCGCCGCCTCAGGCTTCCACGCCCGCCGCGCCGTCGGCGCCCGCGGCACCGGCCGCCCCGGCGCCGTCGGCCGCATCGGCTCCTGCCGCGCCGCCTTCGGCGCTGCCTGCGCCGCCGCCGCGGCAGCCGGAGCGGTTGATCGCCGAGCGTGTGCCGGCGATCTCGGACCGCGCACGCATTGTGATCCGCAATAATTATGTGACCGCGCCCGGCTACAAGGCGCTCGCGGTGAGCCCGCGCCAGATCGGGTTTCTGACCGGTCAGCCGGATGACGAAACCGCGCGCGAGGGTGCGCTCGCCTCATGCCAGCGGGCGACCGACGCCATTCCTGGGCCACCGTTCCGCTGTGAGCTGTTTGCGGTCGGCGACTTTGTGGTCTCGCCGCGCGGCCACCCGCCGCTGCCACCCGAGCCATGGCTCATAAGCGATCCTGCGATCGAGCGGCCGTTCGTGCTGACTGACCTTCCGCTCGCGTTGCCGAACGCCCGCAACGCGATCACGCAACGTTACGTGTCCGGCCCGACGCCGAAGGCGCTTGCGCTGGCGCCCAGCGGTCACATTGGCTTCTACGTCAATCAGGCCAATCAGTTGGAGGCGGCCCGTCGCGCGCTCGAATATTGCGGCATGAACGCCGGCATTCCGTGCGCGATCGTGGCGGTCGACAACGTATTCGTCGTGCCGATCCCGACCACCATGAAGCCGGTCGGCTTCTTCAATGCGGCAGCCGATCCGGCTATCGCGGAAGAGGCGCGTGCCGATGTCGCGCGCCGGCTGTCGGACAGCTTCGGCGGTTGGAAGGCTGTTGCGGTCGGGGCTCGCGGCCAGCCGGGGGTGGCACTGTCCGCGCGCAACGAGCGCGACGTCACCGCCGCAGCGCTTGCCGATTGCGCGATGCGCGATCAGGACTGCCACGTGGTGGCGATCGGGATGTTCTCGGTCGAGGCCAAATAGCCTATGCCCGGCGGCACCTGCACCGGCGCGTGGTCGAATTTCGGCGTCCCCGGTCGTTCTGTTGAAAATATCGGCGATCTGCCCACTTTGGCGGCAGCATTCGTAATTGCGGAGGCCATTTGTGCGCTGCACATTAGCAGCAACCGAACTGTCTTCGCCGCTCGGAGACTGACGATGCCGCAAGCCGCCCACTCCATTTCCGACCGCCACGAACTGGTGGACCTCGCGCAATCGGCAACGCACGCCGCCGAGGCTCTGTTGTCGGACGCCGCCTCCCGGGTGCGCGAACGCGTCACGCTGGAGGGCAAGCCGGCCGGCCGGTTGTTCGACCGTGAGCAACGCGCGACCCACGGGCTGGCCTGGCTCGCGACCTACGTCGAGGCCGTGCGTCAGCTCGGGGCCTACGCCGAGCGCATGCATACTATCGGCGGCCTGGGCGAGACCGAAGAGCTCCTGGTCCGCATTGGGCTCGGCGAATATCTCGCGCAGATTTTTGGCGGCATCCCGATCAGCCAGGGCGAGATCGTGCGGCCGGCCGATCTCGGGCTCAATGCTGCGGCGGTCGCGGCGCGGCTGTTGCCTTCGGTCGAGGAGCTGATCGCATCGGGTAACACGGCGCAGCACCGCGCCCGCCTGATCGAGCTGATGACGGCGGATCACGGAGCCACCATCGGCGCCTGCGGTCTCGAAGACACGTTCGAGGCGATCCGCGATGAGATGCGCAAGTTCGCCGACAGCGAGGTGATGGACTACGCGCAGGGCTGGCACCGCACCAACAGCTACATTCCGCTCGAGGTGATCGCGCAGATGTCCGAACTCGGCGTATTCGGACTCACTATTCCGGAGGAGTTCGGCGGCTTAGGCCTCGGCAAGGAGTCGATGTGCGTGGTCTCGGAGGAGCTGTCGCGCGGCTATATCGGCGTGGGCTCGCTCGGCACGCGCTCGGAGATCGCGGCCGAGCTGATCCTCGGCGGCGGTACAGAGGAGCAGAAGAACAAATGGCTGCCGAAGCTCGCCTCCGGCGCGGTGCTGCCGACGGCGGTGTTCACCGAGCCGAACACCGGCTCCGATCTCGCCTCGCTCAAAACGCGCGCGGTGCGCGAGGGCGACGTTTACAAGGTCTACGGCAACAAGACCTGGATTACGCACCCGGTGCGCGCCGACCTGATGACGTTGCTGGTGCGGACCAACCCGCAGGAGAAGGGCTATCGCGGCCTTTCCATGCTGCTTGCCGAAAAGCCGCGCGGCAGCGACGCGGACCCGTTCCCGGCGAAGGGCATGAGCGGGACCGAGATCGAAGTGCTCGGCTATCGCGGCATGAAGGAATACGAGATCGCGTTCGACGGCTTCGAGGTCAAGGCCGAGAACCTGCTGGGCGGGGTCGAGGGCCAGGGCTTCAAGCAACTCATGGCGACGTTCGAGTCGGCGCGCATCCAGACCGCGGCGCGCGCCATCGGCGTCGCGCAAGCCGCAATGGAGCAGGCGCTCAGCTACGCACAGAACCGGGTGCAGTTCGGCGAGGCGATCGTCGGCTTCCCGCGCGTCGCGGACAAGATTGTGGCGATGGCGACCGAGATCATGATTGCGCGGCAACTCACCTATTACGCGGCGCGCCAGAAGGACTCCGGGCGGCGCTGCGACCTCGAGGCCGGCATGGCGAAGCTGCTCGCAGCGCGCGTCGCCTGGGCCGCCGCCGACAACGCCGTGCAGATCCACGGCGGCAACGGCTTTGCGATGGAGTTCCCGGTCTCGCGCATCCTGTGCGACGCGCGCATCCTGTCGATCTTCGAGGGCGCCGCCGAAATCCAGGCCCAGGTGATTGCGCGCCGCCTGCTCGACGGCAGCAACTGAATCGCCTTTACCAGTGTCGCGATTCGGAAGTTCGCCTGAATTTTCAGCTTGCTCGGAAGCGAACTTCCGAATCAAAGCGACGCTGGCGCACACTTTAAGTTTTCTAGTGTCCCTCGAACCCGAAGTTCGCAAAAGAGGCTGCTGCACAATCGTGCGAACTTCGGGTTCGGGACACTAGCGTTTGATCCCGGTCAAGGCGCGCCGACCTTCCGGTGATAGTCTGTTATTTTCGGAGGTGTTGTTATGGATCAGCTCAAGATCGACCGGGGCGAATGGGTGGTGGTGTGCGACGGCGCGCGGGCGCTGGTGCTGGAGAACGTCGGCGACCGCAAGTTTCCCGACCTGCGCACCAAGGAAGTCTACAAACACGACGCGCCGGCGACCCATGAGCTAGGGAGCGACAAGCCCGGCCGTTCGTTCAGCTCGGTCGGCAGCGGCCGCAGCGCGGTCGAGCAGACCGACTTGCACGAGCAGGAGGAGGAGCGTTTCCTCGCTACACTCGCGGCCCGTCTCGACAAGGCCGTGGTCGGCGGCGAGGTCAAGGCGCTTGTCCTCGTGGCGCCGCCGCGCGCGCTCGGGGTCCTGCGGCGCGCGTTGTCGCCGCACGTGACCAAGGTGCTACGGGCGGAGGTCGAGAAGGACTACGTCAAGATGCCGGTGGACGAGATCGCCAGGCATCTTCTGGGCTGAGGATCAACTCGGCCGATAGCCCAGTTCGCGAAATGTCGCGGCCAGCGCCGGCGTGAGCGCCGTGTGCGGGATTTGGCCGAGGGCAGCCGCAAGCTTGTCGCCCGAAATGCGGTGCGGCACGCGCCAGAGATATTCCAGCTCCGAAAGCTCGCGGCCGAGCGCGAGCATCTGTCCGAAGGTCTTCAGCATCCACCAACTCATCTGGCGCACGTTGAAGGTGGCGCGCGTGACCTCTTCGATCGCGGCGATCAATTGCGCGCCGGTCAGGGCATGCCCGGGAAATCCGAAGACCTCGAACGGCGCGAACGTATCGCGCCGCGCCGCGAGCTGCAGCAAGGTCGCGGCGAAGTCGGGCAGGTAGGCCCATGCGTGCACCACGTCAAACGGCCCCGGATAGGTGAGGCGGCTGCGCGCGATCTCCTTCATGATCACGAGGTCCATCCAGGAACCGCGGCCGGCACCGAAGAAATCGCCGGCGCGCAGGATCACCGCGCGCATGCCGCGATCGCAGGCCTCGCGGATGCGCTGCTCGATCTCGACGCGCATCGCGCCCTTGCGCGTGTTCGGCCGCATCGGCGTCGTCTCGTCGAGCACCGGCGGCATGGTGCGGCCGAAGTTCAAGACGCTGCCGGGAAATAGGAGTGTCGCACCGCTGCCCTCCGCTGCCGCGATCGCCCCATAGGCGAGCGCGAGCGCGTTCTTCTGCCATTCGGTGATCGTGGGGTTGAAGGCGTTGAGCACCACGTCGCAGCCGCGCGCCGCTTCCATCGCATGGTCGCGGGTCACGGCCTCGACCGGTTCGACCCGGTGCGGCACGGCGCGGGCGCGGCCCGGCCGCACCAGCCCTTTCACATTCCAGCCGGCGTCGCGGAACGTCGACGCCGCCACATGGCCAAGCCGTCCGGCGGCGCCCAGCACCAGGATGCGTCTGCTCATTGGCCGATCCGCTTTGGTCGATCTGCTGTTGTTGCCGCCGGCATCCTATATAACGCGGTGCGCCGCTCGGTTGCGGCGATTGTCGCACCCGGCGGATCGCTTGAGGATGGGCGCGAGCGGCGGAACGCGCGAGAGGTTCGCAATGGCCAATTTCATGTCGCACTACCTGGTTCCGGTTGCGATCGGCGCCGTCGCGATCGTGCTGTTGCTCGGGCTCGTCAACATGATGCGCGGCGGCTCGCCCAACACTTCGCAGAAGTTGATGCGGCTGCGCGTGCTGCTGCAGTTCGTTGCCATCATCGTCATCATGGCGACGATCTGGGTCATGCAGCGCTAGGACTGGCCGGACCGGCTATTTCGCCGGCACCGCGCGCATGTACTGCTCTTTGCGGGCCTGCTTCTTTGGCTTTTTCCGGGCGGCCGAGACGTCGGTGATTTCGATGGACCGCAGCGAGGATGCTTGGCTGGCCAATACGGGCGGGGCGCAGATGGGCAGGGCAAAGACCGCAGTGAGTGTGGCAACAAGCAAAAGGCGCACGGCGTTCTCCTCAAATGGCCTTGAACAGCTAGAATAGACTGAACCCCGAGATTCGAAAGCGGCCACGGCCGCCCCGCGAGGACGACATGGTGGTCTTGAACCGCATCTACACGCGCACCGGCGACGACGGCACGACCTCGCTCGGCTCGGGCGATCGGCGCAAGAAATACGACCTGCGCGTTGCGGCCTACGGCACGCTCGACGAGGTCAATGCGGCAATCGGCCTGGTGCGGCTGCACACCGCTTCCGACCCTATGCTCGATCCAGCGCTGGCGCGGATTCAGAACGACCTGTTCGACGTCGAGGCCGATCTCTGCCTGTCGGAGAAGGGGCCGGGCGGCGCGCGGCTCACGGTCACCGATGCGCAGGTCTCATGGATCGAGGGCGAGATCGACAGGATCAACGCGGAGCTCCGTCCGTTGCGATCCTTCATCCTGCCGGGCGGCAGCGCTGCCGCGGCCTATCTGCATCTCGCGCGCACGGTCTGCCGGCGGGCCGAGCGGATCATGGTCGAGCTGCGCGATCAGCCGGGCGAGACCGTCACCGATGCATCGCTGAAGTACGTCAACCGGCTGTCCGACTATCTGTTTGTCGCCGGCCGCTACGCCAACGACAAGGGTGATCGCGACGTGCTGTGGGCGCCGGGGCAGAACCGTTGATCGCGCGAAGCGGAACGCTGATCGCCGCTGCGCTTTGCGGCGTGGCGCTTGCCGCTCCGCCCGCCCGCGCTGCCCATCCGCTTGACGATGTCATCGCGCCCGGCGGCAAGGCCGCGTGCTTCAAACGCGACTACGATGCCGCCCATCTGAAGGCGCATCCCAAACAGGCAACCGTCTCGATGGTGTTCTGGATCAAGGCCGAGGCTGGGCCTGCGACCGGCCGCACCATCGGAATTTCGGTCACCCGGCGCGGCGACCGCGAGGCGCTGTTCGCGCAGGGCGGCTGCTCCTGGGACGAACGTGCCATCGCGACACCGGCGGCAAGCGAATGGTGCCGGCGCTGCGCAAGGATGCGGGTGCCGCCTGCATCATGCTGGCCGAGCCCGAGGTGTTCGAGTCGCTCAGCGCCGAGGAAGGTGGCTTCCTCCTGTTCGATGTGGGCAAGGACCGCGACACGCTCACGGTCTATCTCGATGACCGGCTGACCATGGTGAGGCGAGCCGACCGCGAGAAACAGATCGAGGTCCGGCTCGGCGGCGACGACCGCGTATTCCTGTTGCAGCGGGTCGATCTCGCGCAATGCGCCGCGGTCGAGAACGCCGTAACCCAGCCCGAACCGGGGGTTCAGCAGCGTTGACCCGGTGGGGGACGGCTATTAGGGTGCGCCGCACCATGAACCGGCCTGGGGTCCGGGGAGCTGAACAAGACCATGAAAATTCTGGTGCCCGTCAAGCGGGTGGTCGACAAGGACATCAAAATTCGCGTCAAGGCGGATGGCTCGGGCGTCGAACTGGCCAACGTCAAGATGTCGATGAACCCCTTCGATGAGATCGCGGTCGAGGAGGCCTTGCGCCTCAAGGAAGCAGGCAAGGCCACCGAGGTCATCGCGGTCTCGATCGGCCCGCAGCAGGCCGCCGAGACCATCCGCACCGCGCTCGCCATGGGCGCCGACCGCGGCATCCTGGTGAAGACCGACGGCCCGGTCGAGCCGCTGGCGGTGGCGAAGATCCTCAAGGGCGTGGTCGACGCCGAGAAGCCCGGCCTCGTCATCATGGGCAAGCAGGCGATTGACGACGACTGCAACGCCGACCGGCCAAATGCTGGCGGCGCTGACCGGCTGGCCGCAGGGCACGTTTGCCTCCAAGCTCGTGGTCGACGGCGACAGCTGTACGGTCACGCGCGAGGTCGACGGCGGCTTGCAGACCGTGAAGTTGAAAGGCCCGGCGATCGTCACCACGGACCTGCGCCTGAACGAGCCGCGCTACGCCAGCCTGCCGAACATCATGAAGGCGAAGAAGAAGCCAATCGACGAGAAGACGCCCGACGCCTTCGGGGTCGACGCCAAACCGCGGCTCGAAGTGGTCAAGACCGTCGAGCCGCCCGCGCCGCAAGTCCGGCGTCAAGGTCGAACACCCGCGGAACTGGTCGGCAAGCTCAAAGACGCGGGAGTGCTCTGGGATGACCACGCTTCTCGTCGCCGAGCACGACAACAAGACGCTGCAAGGACTCCACCAACAAGGCGCTGACCGCGGCCAAGGCGATTGGCGGCGATGTCCACGTGCTGGTCGCGGGCCTGGGCTGCAAGCCCGTCGCCGATGCGGCGCCAAGCTCGACGGCGTGACCAAGGTGCTGCGTCGCGGACGCACCGGCCTACGAGCACGCGCTCGCCGAGCCGCTTGCGGCACTGATCGTGTCGCTGGCCGGCCCCTACGACGCGATCGTTGCGCCCGCCACCACCAACGGCAAGAACGTCATGCCGCGGGTCGCGGCGCTGCTCGACGTGATGCAGGTTTCCGACGTGAGCAAGGTGCTCGGCCCCGACACGTTCGAACGGCCGGTCTACGCCGGCAACGCGATCCAGACGGTGAAGTCGAAGGACGCAAAGAAGGTGCTGACCATCCGTACCGCGGCGTTCCCGGCGACCGGCGAGGGCGGCTCGCAGGCGCCGATCGAGGGCGCGACGGCCGCGGCCGATCCCGGCGTGTCGAGCTTCGTCGGCGAGGAGCTGTCGAAGAGCGACCGTCCGGAGCTGACCTCGGCGAAGATCATCATCTCCGGCGGCCGCGCCATGCAGAGCCGCGACAACTTCGCGAAGTACATCGAGCCGGTCGCCGACAAGCTCGGCGCCGCGGTCGGCGCCTCGCGCGCTGCGGTCGATGCCGGCTACGCACCGAACGACTGGCAGGTCGGCCAGACCGGCAAGGTCGTGGCGCCCGAGCTTTACGTCGCCGTCGGCATTTCGGGCGCGATCCAGCATCTCGCCGGCATGAAGGATTCCAAGGTCATCGTCGCGATCAACAAGGACGAGGAGGCGCCGATCTTCCAGGTCGCCGACTACGGGTTGGTCGCCGACCTCTACAGGCGCTGCCGGAACTCGAAGCCGAATTGGCCAAGATCAAGCGCTGAAAATCAGCTATCCTGAGGCAATTGGGACACCATGGCGCAGAGCATTCGCACGGTCGGCATTATCGGCGCGGGGCAGATGGGCAACGGCATCGCCCATGTCTGCGCGCTTGCCGGCATTCCTGTCGTGCTCAATGACATTGCGTCGACCCGCCTCAAGGAGGCGCTCGCCACCATCAACGGCAACATGGCGCGCCAGGTGGCCCGCAAGCGCATCACCGAGGACGAAAAGGACGCCGCGCTGAAGCGGATCTCGACTGCGCGAGAGCAACGATGGGCTTGCCGACTGCGATCTCGTCATCGAGGCCGCAACCGAAAAGGAAGACGTCAAGCGCAAGATCTTCGCCGAGCTCTGCCCGGTGCTCAAGCCCGACGCGATCGTGGCGACCAACACCTCGTCGATCTCGATCACGCGGCTTGCCGCCGCGACCGACCGGCCGGACAAGTTCATCGGCATCCACTTCATGAATCCGGTGCCGCTGATGGAGCTGGTCGAGCTCATTCGCGGCATTGCCACCGCCGACGCTACCTTCGAAATGTCCAAAGCGTTTGTCGACCAAGCTCGGCAAGACCATCGCGGTGGCCGAGGACTTCCCGGCCTTCATCGTCAACCGCATCCTGCTGCCGATGATCAACGAGGCGATCTACACGCTCTATGAGGGCGTCGGCAACGTGCAGGCGATCGACACTGCGATGCGGCTCGGCGCGCACCATCCGATGGGGCCGCTGGAACTTGCCGATTTCATCGGGCTCGACACGTGCCTGTCGGTGATGCAGGTGCTGCACGAAGGGCTGGCCGATTCCAAGTACCGGCCGTGTCCGCTGCTGGTGAAGTACGTCGAGGCCGGCTGGCTCGGCCGCAAGACCCAGCGCGGCTTCTACGATTATCGTGGCGAGAAACCGGTGCCGACGCGCTAGTGAGCACCGTGTCCTCGTCGCCCGACCAACCCGGTCAGCAACCGCCCGCGCCGCCCAAGCTCACCTGCTACGCGCTCGACGATTTTACGCCGAAGATCGTGGCGGCCAGCCCCGAGCGCAAATGGATGGACGAGCAGCCCAACCGCCATCCCTACCGCTGCCTCCCGCTTGCGATCGCCAATGCCTACGGCTGGCATCTGCTCTGTCCGGTGCCGGTCGAGATCGAATGGAACGGTAATCCCGGCATTGGCGATTTCGAAAGTACGGGCGCTGAAGCCGATGCCGACCGGGCGGCTGGTCGAAACCTTCTGCCGCTCGACCTTCGCCTACGGCATCGCGACCATGTTCGTGCACTACATCTTCCAGACCGACCCGGGGTGGGATCTGGTCGCGACCGGTCCGGCCAATTCGCCGAAGGACAACGCCTACGCCCTGACCGGTATCATCGAGACCTCATGGCTGCCGTACCCGTTCACCATGAACTGGCAGATCACGCGGCCGGGCCGCGTCGTGTTCGACGAGGACGAGCCGTTCTGCTCTATCTTTCCGGTGCAGACCGCCGCGCTCGTGCCGTGCCAGCCGGAGATCCGCAACCTCGCCGACGACAAGGAACTCAAGGCCCAGGCCGACGCCTTCCGGATCGACCGGTTTCACTTCAACGCGCGGCTCTATTCCGGCGATCCCGAGGCCCGCAAGCAGGGCTGGTCGAAGCGCTACTTCCACGGCGAACGCGTCGACGGCTCCCGCGTCGACGGCCATATCAACAAGCTGCGGCTGAAGGAGCCGGTGGACCGCCGGAAGTAATCCGGTGTGCGTAGCGTGTATCCGGCGGAAGGGCGGCGATGGCCGCCCTTATGTCCCGCAATCGAACGATCAGGCGGCGGCAGCCGGCTGCTGTGGCGCCGTCTCGCGCCAAGCCGGTAAGGTAGAGACCCGTCCGAACCACTCCTGCACGCGCTTGTAGGGCGCGACCGGCAGGTCGGCTTGCTCGCTGTAGAACAGCGGTGCCGCAACCGAGAAGTCGGCGAGCGTCACATCTTTGCCGACGAGATAAGGCTGCTTGCCGAGATGGGCGTCAAGCACGGCTGCTTCCTTGTGGAAGCAGCCGATGCCTTTCTCGACCGCCGCCTGGTCGGGCGGGCCGAGATTGAGGATGTGCTTGACCAGCCGCTGGAACAGGAGCGGCTCGCAGCCTTCCTTGCTCCAGTGCGCAAGCTGCCAGCTCTGCCAGCGCATGATGTCTGAGCGGGTGCGCGCGTCGTCCGGCCAGAGCGAATTGGCGGATTGGCTCGCGAGATGCTGCATGATCGCGGCCGATTCCCAGAGCTTGAGGTCGCCGTCGACCAGCGTCGGCGTACGGCCGGTCGGATTGAGCGCGAGATACGCGGGCGTGTGCGAGCCGCCCTTGGCGAGATCGACGAACTCAAGCTCGAGCGGAATGCGCAGATGCGCGGCCACCGCGCGCACCTTCCAGGTGTTGGGCGAGGGCGGAAAGCCATAGAGCTTCATCATGATCAACTCCTACGGTTGGAAATGATGATCCCGGCGGCACGGTTCATCCGCAGCACGAGGGCGTAGTCCCGCTGAAGATGCTTGTTGCTTTGTTGTCGTCGTTGTTCTCGTAGCGGTCGTGGTGGCGGACCCACGACATGCTGAACGAAAGCTCGTCCTCGTCGCGCCCCTTCGGTACGAGGTCGAGAAAATTGTAGGTGCCGACCAGGATGTCGAGCCCGCGCGCGTAGGCGGAGTAGGTGTGAAAGACGGAGTTTGTGGCGTCCTTGTAGAACACGCTCGCGCCGGGTGCCTCTTCTTTTGGAAAGCGGCCGGACGCGTAGTTGTAGTAAGCACGGTTGCTCGCTAGCTCGTCCGGCGTGAACGAGACGTGGAAGTCACCGTTGAACTCACTGCCGAACGACGACATCCACTTGAAACGCCAGCCCATCCGTCGCTGGAACGCTGCGATCTCGGAGTAAGGCGCGCGCGACACCGCAGCCAACGTCACGTCGCGGCGTGCGAGATGCGGGAGCATTCCGTCGAAATGGTCGGCGACGTAGGAGCAGGAGGGGCAACCTTCTACCCACTTCGGGCCGAGCATAAAGTGATAGACGATGAGCTGGCTGCGGCCTCCGAACAGGTCAGACAGCGCTTCCTCGCCGTCCGGACCTTCGAACACGTAGCGCTTGTCGACCTTGACCCATGGCAATTCGCGGCGCTGCCGACTCGAAATCGTCCCGCGCGCGAGTGAATCGCTTTTCGTTCTCGAGATGCGCCTTGCGTGCGGCGAGCCATTCGTCCTGCGAGACGATTCTGTGCGGTCGCATTTGCAACTCCTCTGGCGGGATCAGGTTGACGGTGTGATCCAGCCGATGCCGGCGCCGCCCGGCTCGGTGAGGATCGCGATCCGGCCGACCTTGGGCACGACGAAGATCGGGCGCATCAACGCGGCGCCAGCGGCAATGGCTTTCTTCACGCGCGCATCGACATCGTCGACCGCGAGATACGACATCCAGGCTTCCGGAACCTGCGCGAATTCCGGACGGTCGGTCGGGAACAAACCGCCCGCGGGCTTGCCGTCGATCTGCGCAACCCAGTAGGTCGCGCCGCCCTCCATCGGCATCGGCTCGAACGTCCAGCCGATGGTCTCGCTATAAAACTTCTTGGCGCGCTCGACATCGCGCGTCAGCAGTTCGTTCCAGTAGAAACTGCCGTGGACGCCTTTGGCGGGTTCGGGCATGACGGACTCCTGTCTGACAAACGAAGCGGTTCATGCGAGATAGGCCGCGAGCTTTTCGAGCGCACCGGTCCAGCCGTGCTGATGACGGTCGCGGGCGGCCTCGTCGAAGAACTGCTCGTGGATCAGGGTTAGCAGCGCGCCGTCGCCGTCCGGCTTGATGAGGATCGTCACGAGCGACTGCCGCTCTGGCGTCGACTTCCAGGCCCAGGTGAAGACAAGCTTTTCGCCGGGAACGACCTCGCGATAGACGCCGCTCACATCGTGCTCCTCGCCGTCGAGCGATTTCATCACGAAGCGGTAGCGCCCGCCGACGCGAACGTCGGCCTCGACGAGCAACGGCTCGACGTCCCGCGGGCCCATCCAGCGTCTCAGCTTTTCCGGGTCGGCCCAGGCCGCGTAGACCTTGGCCGGCGGCGCGTTGTAGCGGCGCTTGAGGGTGAGGCTGGGCTTGGTGGCTGTGGTGATGGTGGACATGCTTCATCCTCCTCAAGAAAGGCGCCGAGCTGGTTCAGCCGCTCCGACCAGAAGCGTTCGTAGCGGCTCAGCCACTCCATTGCCGATTCCATTGCGACGGGCGTGAGCTTGCAGGTCACGGTGCGCCCAGACTTGCTGCGCTCGATCAGGCCGGCGTCACCCAGCACATCGAGGTGCTTCATGATCGCCGGCAATGAAACCGTAAACGGCCGCGCCAGTTCGCTGATCGAAAGACCGTCGCTTTCGTTCAGCCGGTCGATCAGCGCGCGCCGTGTCGGATCGGCAAGCGCGGCGAACGTGCGGTCGAGGTGTTGGGTTCGATAGTTAACCATATGGTTAAGTTTTAGGGACATGAGCGCCGGGTGTCAACAGGCTCCTTGCGTCGATCACGGAAGCGTGTGCGTTGGGGTGCGAACGGAGCGATCGGCCCGAGCGCGACGGCTTACGCTGCGGCCTTATCCCTTATCCCTTGATCGCGGCCTGGATCAGCCGGATCGCGTCGTCGCTCGCCCATTCGGCGGGACCGGCGAGGCTTGCGATCTCGCAGCCGGCCGGGTCGACGATCAACGTGGTCGGCATGCCGAAGGCCTTGCCGATCTCTTTCAGGTCCTGGAACACCTTGGCGGTGTTGTCGGCGTAATAGCCCAGGCGGTCGATACCAACCTCGCGGAGCCAGGCCTTCGGCTTCTGCGGATCGCGGGTGTCAATGTTGATGGCGACCACCTCGAAGGCCGGTCCGCCGAGCTTGGCCTGCAGCGCCTCAAGCGCCGGCATTTCCTTGCGGCATGGCACGCACCAGGTCGCCCACAGGTTTAAGAGCACGGTGCGGCCGCGCCAGTCGGCAAGCGTGCGGGCGTTGCCGTCGCGGTCCTGGAACGCCAGCACCGGCAGCAATTTCGGCGTCTTGGAGGCGGCGACCGCGGCGACCTCGCCATGCGCCAGTGGTGCGATGCGAGCGGCGGTCGCCACCGCCGGCTTGCAGGCCGGCGCCACGGCCGCATTGCCTGCGAGGCGGCCGATCCCGTATACCCCCGCCAGTCCGATCGCCACGCCAGCAACGCCGCCCAGCACGATGACGGCAAGCCGTTTCTTGGCAATGCTTGGCGCGGCGTCCCGTTGACCTGTCATGAGCGGTGAATCCCGGTGGCCAGCAAAGCCCGCAACACCAAGCCCGGCAAGAAGCCCGGCGGCGACAGCACCGCGAGCAACGCGATGTGGGGCGGCCGCTTTGCCGCAGGCCCTGATGCCATCATGGAGAAGATCAACGCCTCGATCGACTTCGACTGGCACCTCTACCGTCAGGACATTGCAGCGAGCAAGGCCCACGCCGAAATGCTGGCAAAGCAGGGCATCATCGCGGCGGACGATGCCCACAAGATCGTTCACGGTCTAAACACGATCCTGTCAGAGATCGGCACCGGCCGCTTCGAGTTCCGGCGCGCGCTTGAGGATATCCATATGAATGTCGAGAGCCGCTTGGCCGAGTTGATCGGCCCCGCGGCTGGCCGGCTGCACACCGCGCGCTCGCGCAACGACCAGGTCGCGACCGATTTCCGGCTGTGGGTGCGCGACCGCATCGACGACATCTCGGCGCTGCTCGGCGATTACCAGCGGGCGCTCGTCGAGAAGGCACTCGACGCACGCTGCAACCGTGATGCCGGGCTTCACCCATCTGCAGAGCGCGCAGCCGGTGACCTTCGGCCATCATTTGCTCGCCTATGTCGAGATGGCGGCGCGCGACCGTGGCCGCTTCGCCGACGCGCAGACGCGCCTGAACGATTCGCCGCTCGGGGCCGCAGCACTTGCCGGCACCTCGTTCCCGATCGACCGCGAGATGACGTCGAAGGCCCTCGAATTCGACCGGCCGATGAGCAATTCGCTCGACGCGGTCTCCGACCGTGACTTCGTGATGGAGACGCTGTCGGCCGCTGCGATCACCTCGGTGCACCTGTCGCGGTTTGCCGAGGAGATCATGATCTGGACCTCGCCGCTCACCGGATTGATCCGCCTGTCGGACAAGTTCACCACCGGCTCCTCGATCATGCCGCAAAAGCGCAATCCCGACGCCGCCGAACTGGTGCGCGCCAAGAGCGGGCGCATCATCGGTGCGCTCAACGCCATGCTGGTGGTGATGAAGGGACTGCCGCTCGCCTATCAAAAGGATATGCAGGAGGACAAGGAGGGCACGATCGACGCGCTCAATACGCTCGCGCTGTCGCTCGATGCCATGACCGGCATGGTGCGCGATATGGAACCGGATGCAGTCCGCATGACGGCGGCGGCCGGCGAAGGCTATGCCACCGCGACCGACCTCGCCGACTGGCTGGTGCGCATGCTCAAGATGCCGTTCCGGGAGGCCCACCACGTGACCGGCCGTATCGTCGCCCGGGCGGCGGACGCGGGCCTGCCGCTGCATAGGCTGCCACTTGCCGACATGCAGGCGATCGAGCCGCGCGTCACCAAGGCGGTGTTCGACGTGCTGTCGGTCGAGCGCTCGGTCGCAAGCCGCACGAGCTACGGCGGGACCGCGCCGAAGAACGTGCGTGCCCAGGCCAAGCGTTGGTTGAAGCGCCTGGACCAGGAGCGCGCCTGACCGGACAGGGACTGACCGGCCAACCCGCTGCAGCCGTGGCCCGCCGGCCACACTCCAGCGTTCCTTGGATTTAACCTTCCGGATGCCACGATATGGCGATAATTTCTGCGCCCTGTGGGATTTCGGGGCAGCGCGAAGCTTGGTCGTGTTATGCTGCCCTTGAATCTGGAGCCTTCCGTGCCCCGACCTGTCGGTCCCCGTCTTGCTGTCATCGGCGTCGGCGCGCTTGCCGTGGCGCTGCTGCTTGCGGGCTGCGGGCGCAAGGGTCCACTCGACCCGCCCCCCGGCGGGTGGTCGGTGCCGTCGGCGCCGGGAATGACGCCGGTTACGAATAATCCGGCGCCGCCTGCGCCGCAGGAGTACGACGACGAGGGCCGGCCGATCGCGCCCGTGGGCCGGAGCCGGCGCCTTCCGATGGATTGGCTCCTCAACTGAGCGCCCAATGCACCATTTCGCCTATCGCAACGGCGTGCTGCACGCCGAAGCGGTCGATCTTGCAGGTCTCGCCGAAACGGTCGGGACGCCGTTCTACTGCTATTCGAGCGCCACGCTGACGCGCCACTACCGTGTGTTCGCCGAGGCCTTTGCGGATGTTCCGTCGCTCGTCTGCTACGCGGTCAAGGCCAACTCCAACCAGGCGGTGATCGCGACGCTCGCCCGGCTCGGGGCCGGCGCCGACGTGGTTTCTGGGGGTGAGCTCAAGCGCGCGCTGGCCGCTGGCGTTCCCGCCCAGCGGATCATGTTCTCCGGCATCGGCAAGACAGCGGGCGAGCTTGCGCTGGCGGTCGAGACCGACATCTTCTGCGTCAACGTCGAGTCTGAGCCCGAACTCGAGCTGCTATCGGCGATCGCGACGTCGAAGGGCCGCACCGCCCGAGTTTCGGTGCGGGTCAATCCCGACGTCGACGCCCGCACCCATGTCAAGATCGCGACCGGCCGCGCCGAAAACAAGTTCGGCATCCCGATCAGCCGCGCGCGCGAGGTTTATTCTCATGCCGCGAAACTGCCGGGGCTGCACGTCAACGGTGTCGACATGCACATCGGCAGCCAGATTACCGAACTCGCGCCGTTCGACGACGCGTTCGCGCTGTTGTCGGATTTCGTTCGCGAGCTGCGGGCCGACGGCCACACGATCTCGCACGTCGATCTCGGCGGTGGGCTCGGCATTCCCTATCGCGAAGACAACGACCCGCCGCCCAATCCGCAGGCCTATGCAGACGTGGTCAAGCGCGCGACTCGCGGGCTCGGCTGCCGGCTGATCTTCGAGCCGGGCCGGCTGATCGTCGGTAACGCTGGGGTGCTGGTGACGCGCGTGCTTTACCTCAAGCGCGGCGAGGCGAAGACCTTCGTGATCGTGGATGCAGCGATGAACGATCTGATCCGGCCGACGCTTTACGATGCTCACCACGACATCCGTTCTGTGTTGGAACCCGCGGCCGGGGCTCGCCGTGTCATGGCCGACGTGGTCGGCCCGGTCTGCGAATCGGGCGATTTTCTGGCGCTCGACCGCGAACTGCCGGAGCCTCGGCCCGGCGACCTGCATGGCGGTGATGTCGGCGGGCGCCTATGGCGCGGTCCAGGCCGGCACCTACAACACCCGCGCGCTGGTGCCGGAAGTGCTTGTCCGGGGTCATGAATGGGCGCTGGTCCGGCCGCGCCTTGAAGTCGACCAATTGATCGGTCTCGATCGCCTCCCGCCCTGGCTGTGACGCTGGCCTGCGTTTTGCTTGGGATGCCGCGAGCGCAGGCACGTGCTAGATTCGCGTGTTAGAGTATTGACCTTGAGATTCTCGACCCCGGAGCAGCGTTGACCGCTACCACCCCTGACCGATCCGAAAGCCCCCGTCCCGCAATGCCGGGCCGGTCGGTGCTGGCGCGCGCGCTTGGCCGTGCCCGCTGGTCGATCTTCTGGGAGCGGCTGTGGCCGGCGCTGGCCTCGATCGCGACCGCGGCTGGCATCTTCCTCGCGCTGTCCTGGCTCGGGCTGTGGCTGTGGCTGCCGCCGCTCGGCCGCGCCATCGGCCTGCTCGCCTTCGTTGCGCTGGCGGTCGCGGCCGCCGTGCCGCTGTTCCGCGTTCGGGTGCCGACCGCGATCGAGGGACTGCGCCGGCTGGATCGCGCGAGCCACTTGCCGCATCGGCCGGCGACCGCGGTTGCCGACCGGATGGCGCCGGAGGCGAACGATCCGTTCGCGGTCGCGCTGTGGCGCGCCCATGTCGAGCGCGCGCTTGCCGCCGCCCGGAGCCTCAAGGCCGGCGTGCCGGTGCCGCGGCTGTCGGCGCACGATCCGTTTGCGCTGCGCGCCCTCGTGTTGATGCTGGTGGCGGCGACATTCTTCGCGGCCGGCTCGGAGCGCTATCGGCGGATTGCCGCGGCGTTCGACTGGCAAGGCGTGGTGACGCCGTCGAATTTCCGCATCGATGCCTGGGTGGCGCCGCCGACCTACACCGGTCGTCCGCCGCTGATCCTGCCGGGCGTTGCGGCCCGGCGAGGCTGCGCAGGCGCGGTCGAATGCCGCCGTGTCCGTGCCGGCAGGCTCCACCCTGATCATCCGCTCGACCGGCACGTCGGAACTCGACATCGCGACCGCGGGCGGGATTGCGGCGGTCCCCGGAGACGCTCGCCCGCAGGCGCCTGCCGGCACGCAGGAACACCGCTTCACCATCAACGCGGCCGGCAGCGCCACCGTGCAAGGCCTCGGTGACGACCTGACCTGGCGGTTCAGCGCGATTCCGGACCGCGTACCGACCATCGCGCTCGCCAAGGAGCCGGAGGGCCAGCTTCGCGGCTCGCTCCTGCTCGCCTACAAGGTCGAGGACGACTACGGCGTGGTCGATGCCCAGGCGACCTTCGAGCGCAAGTCGCAGGGCAAGGCCGACGACAAGCCGCCGCGGCCGCTCTACGGCGCGCCCGACTTCCCGCTCGTGCTGCCGCAGGCGCGCACCCGGAGCGGCACCGGCCAGACCACCAAGGATCTCACCGAGCATCCCTGGGCCGGTGTCGACGTGGTGATGACGCTCGTCGCCCGCGACGAGGCCAACAACGAAGGCCGCTCGTCGCCGCACGACATGCGGCTGCCGGAGCGGCCGTTCTCCAAGCCGCTGGCGCGCGCCCTGATCGAGCAGCGCCGCAATCTCGCGCTCGATGCTGGCGCCAAGGACAACGTGCTGACCGCCGTCGACGCGCTGTCGATGGCGCCGGAGCGGTTCACGCCGGAGACCAGCATCTATCTCGGGCTGCGCTCGATCTTCTGGCAGCTCACGCAACGCCAGCACCGACGACGGGTTGCGCGATGTGGTGGCGCGGCTGTGGTCGATGGCGGTGACGATCGAGGATGGCAACGTCTCGGAGGCCGAGAAGGCGCTGCGGGCGGCGCAGGATGCGCTGCGCGAGGCGCTTGAACGCGGGGCGAGCGAGGAAGAGATCAAGCGCCTGATGGACCAGCTGCGCGCGGCGCTCGACAAGTTCCTGCAGGCACTCGCCGAGGAGATGCGCAAGAACCCTCAGATGGCGCGGCCGCTCGATCCGAACTCGATGCGCAACCTGCGCTCGCAGGACCTGCGCAGTATGCTCGATCGAATGGAGCGGCTGGCGCGGTCAGGCGCCAAGGACGCCGCACGACAGTTGCTCGACCAGCTCCAGCAGATGCTGGAGAACCTGCAGATGGCGCGGCCGGGCGGCGACATGGGCGACGACGGCGACGACATGCAGTCGGCGCTCGACGAGCTCGGCGACATGATCCGCCGCCAGCAGCAGCTGCGCGACCGGACCTTCCGGCAGGGCCAGGACCAGCGGCGCCAGCGCGGCCAGCAGCAGCAGCGCCAGCAGGGGCAGCAGGGCGACCCCAATGCGTTCGGCGAACTGCGGCAGGATCAGCAGGCGCTGCGCGAGCAGCTCAACAAGCTCCTTGAGGAGTTGCGCAAGCGCGGCTTCCCGCAGCCCGGCCAGCAGCAGCCCGGCCAGGGCGGCGAGATGGATCAGCTCGGCCGCGCCGGCGACGCCATGGGCGACGCCCAGGGCTCGCTCGGCGACGGCAACGCCGACGATGCGGTCGACGCCCAGGGCCGCGCGCTCGAGGCGATGCGCAAGGGCGCGCAAGGCATGGCGCAGTCGATGCAGCAGCAGATGGGCAATGGGCCGGGTCCAGGCCAACCTGGCCGCACCGGTCAGGCGCGCGCCAACCAGGAGACCGATCCGCTCGGCCGGCCGCTGCGCGGCCGCGACTATGGCGACGACACCACCGTCAAGGTGCCGGGCGAAATCGACGTGCAGCGGGCGCGCCGCATCCTCGAGGAGCTGCGCCGCCGCTTCGGCGAGACCTTCCGCCCGCAGCTCGAGCTGGAATACATCGAGCGTCTGCTGAAGGACTTTTAAGCGGCGACGTCACTGCGCCGCGCCTTCGGATTGGTTTCTTGCGGAGCCCTGACGCCGTATCGCCGCCTCAACGCGCATCCGTCGCGGCGTCGCGGCGGTCGAGGAAGCGCACCTCAACGTCGCGAATGTCGGACGGTGGTGCGGCCAGGCGGCTCTGGAACGGCAAGCGTGCGTGGGGCGCGAGCACAGTCTCACGCAGCATTGCAGTCCAGCTGTAGATCTCGGCGCCGGCCTCGTTGCGCATGGCAAAGCGCAGCCGCGGCACCTCGACGGGGGCGCTCGTGATGCCCGCGATCGTGCCTTCGACCGTCAGCACCGGTACGCCGTCATGGGTGCCGCCTGGAACCTTCACGCCTTCGAACACTAGGCCACGCAAATTGACCGGCAGGCCGATCGCCTCGTAGAGCGACGCGAGCTGCGGCACCTGCCGCGCGATCGGCTTGCGCCAGCCGATTAGCGCTGCGCCTGCTGCGAACATCACGAAGATGAGAAGCGGCAGCGGCACGCCTGAAGGCTCTCGGCGCGGTTGCTGGCAGGCCGGTGCGCGGTGGCGAGCCTGGGCGTCGACATAATGGGACGTGATCGGAGGGGCTTCGGCGGGCGGCGGTCTGTGGCCTGTCGCCATTGCCGGAAACTGCGTTGCATCCACGATCATCGGTATTCGGATGTCGGACAACAGCGGTGCTGGCGGCCCCTGCGGCATGGTGGGAGGCGAAGGCTCGGCGAGCGGGGGCGCCGACACGGCCGAAGGCTCGGCGGCCGGCCAAGCCGCGGTTTCGTCCAGGGCCGGCTGCTCCTCTGCCGCCACGTCCCGGGCCAGTTTCGCTAGGAACGCCGCGCCCGCCAGATCGTTGACGGCTGCGTCGGCACCGGCGTCGTGGCAGGCCTCGGGCGGTTCTTCCGTCAGCGGCGCCTGCCAGTCAGGCAGCGTTACGAGCCACAGGCGCTGGCAGCGCTGGCAGCGCACCGGTCGTCCGCCGGCTCCAATCGAGGCGGCCCTGACCTGATAGGACGTGTCGCAGTTGGGACAGGCGATCAGCATGGTGACGAGCGGTAGGCCGGGCTCCGATCGTGATCCTGGCAGCCGTCCGTTAATGAATCGGAAACCATGACAATGCAGACGCTGCCTGTTCATTGTCTTGGGTGGTGTCCGGTTAAGGCATCGTTAAGGTGTCGGCGGCCGTCTCCGCTATCCTGCCGCCGGGCGAATCGCGGGCGGCTTGGGCCGCACGGGAGCAAGGCTTGGTCCGGTTCGAGAACGTCGGTCTGCGGTATGGGCTCGGCCCCGAGGTTCTGCGCGACCTCAGCTTCCATATCCAGCCGCACACGTTTCAGTTCCTGACCGGGCCCTCGGGTGCCGGCAAGACCTCGCTGCTGCGACTCCTGTTCCTGTCGCTGCGGCCGACGCGTGGCCTGATCACGCTGTTCAACAGCGACACCGCAACGCTCGACCAGGACGCGCTCGCCACGATGCGGCAGCGGATCGGCATCGTGTTCCAGGACTTCCGCCTGCTCGATCACATGACCACCTACGAGAACGTGGCGCTGCCGTTCCGCGTGATGGGCAAGCAGGAGACGAGCTACCGTAACGAGGTGGTGGAGCTGTTGCACTGGGTCGGACTCGGCGAGCGCATGGGCGCGCTGCCGCCGGTGCTTTCGGGCGGCGAGAAGCAACGCGCGGCGATCGCGCGCGCCGTGATTGCCAGGCCGCAGTTGCTGCTCGCCGACGAGCCGACCGGCAACGTCGATCCCAATCTCGCGCAGCGGCTGCTTGCGGCTGTTCATCGAGCTGAACAAATCCGGCACCACGGTCGTCATCGCGACCCACGATCTGGGCTTGATGGATCAATTCGACGCCCGCCGCCTCGTGCTGCACGAGGGTCGGCTGCACGTCTACGATTGAGGTGCCCATGAGCGAACTGCGCATAACCAAAGAGATCGTGGCGACACGGATGGCGGGCCTGCTGCCGCGCGGCGAGACGCCAATCGTGCCGAAAACGTCGATCGCCGGCCGTGCTCTGGTGGCTGTGGTCGCGATCATGACGTTCCTCGCTTCGCTCACCACCGGCGCGGTCATGCTGGTGCGCTCGGCCGCGGGCGAGTGGCAGTCGGACGTGGCGCGTGAAATCACGATCCAGGTACGTCCGACGCAGGGGCGTGATTTGGAGGCGGATGTCGCTCGCGCGGTCGAGATCGCGCGGGCGTTTCCCGGGATCGGCGAGGTGCGGCCCTACAGCAAGGACGAGTTCGCGCGCCTGATCGAGCCGTGGCTCGGGACCGGGCTTTCGCTCGACGAGTTGCCGGTGCCGCGCATGATCGTGGTGCGGACCGCGCTCGGTTCCACCGCCGATCTCGGGCGTCTGCGGACTCGAACTTGTCAGCCGGCTGCCTGGCGCCAGCCTCGACGACCATCGCGCATGGATCGATCGCATGCGCACCATGTCGCAGACTGCGGTTGTGGCCGGCGTCGGCATTCTGCTGCTGATGCTGGCGGCTACCGTGCTGTCGGTGGCGTTTGCGACGCGCGGCGCCATGGCTACCAACCGTCCGATCGTCGAGGTGCTGCATTTCGTCGGTGCCAAGGACGGCTTTATCGCAAGCCAGTTCCAGCGCCATTTCCTGGTGCTCGGGCTGGAAGGCGGTCTGCTCGGCGGCGGGGCCGCGATCCTGACGTTCGGGCTTGGCGGCTTCTTGGCCCGCGTCAGCCGCGGCACGGCAGGCGGCGATCAGGTCGCGGGCCTGTTCGGGGCGTTTACCATGGGGATCGACGGCTACGCCGCGATCGTGGCGCAGATCGCGCTGATCGCAGCGGTCACGGCGCTGACCTCGCGGCATACCGTCAATACCACCCTGCAGTCCGTCGAGTGAGGTTTGCTGAGGCGCGACGGGTGAATCTTGCGGTATGATCGCTCGGGGAGATCGGGATCGATGCCGAGCGCTGGTCTAGGACCTGCCAACCAGAGCGCCGGGGTGCGGCCGACAACCTCGCCGCGCCACCGCGGGCTGCGCCGCGCGTTCGTCTGCGCCGCGCTCGGGGCGCTCCTGGTCGGGGTGGGCTTCCTGTGGTTCGTGGAAGGTTGCCGTCTGCCGAGCAGAGGCCGGCACACCGGGCCGATGGGATCGTGGTGCTGACCGGCGCAGCCTTCCGGATCAATGACGCGCTCGAACTCCTCGCCGCCGGCTACGGCCAGCGCGTGCTGATCTCCGGGGTCAACCGGACCACGCGGGCGCGACGAAATCGCCCGCCTGATGCCGGAGTACGAGAAGTGGTTCGCCTGCTGCGTCGATCTCGATCGCAGCGCGATCAACACCATCGGCAATGCGGTCGAGACCCGGCGCTGGCTGGAGCGAGCGCGGCTTCAAGTCGCTGATCGTGGTGACCTCGAACTTCCACATGCCGCGCGCGATGGCCGAACTGTCACACCAGCTTCCGGGCGTGACGTTGGTGCCGTTTGCGGTGGTGTCGGAGCGGCTGCATGTCGAAGCCTGGTGGTCGAATCCGCCGACCGCGAAGCTCCTGTTTTCCGAGTACCTGAAGTATATCGTCGCGATGGTCCGCATCCGGCTCGAATTCGCCGTGGCCTGAACCGGCATGCGATTGCCACCACTCGCGGCGGCTGTCACGTGATCATCGTCCGATCCATCCTGTTCAATCTGCTGTTCTACCTGAACCTCGTCGTGCTGCTGGTCGCAGCGTTCGTCGACGCTTGCTGCTGCCGCGCCGCGCGGTCATCGGCATGGCGAAGCTTTGGGGCCGCATCAGCGTCTGGCTGTTGCGCGTCGTCTGCGGCACCGGCGTCGAGTTCCGCGGGCTTGAGAAGCTGCCGAAGGGCTCGCTGATCGTCGCCGCCAAGCACCAGTCGACCTGGGAGACCTTTGCGCTGCTGCGGCTGTTCGACGATCCGACCTTCATCGTCAAGCGCGAACTGATGTGGATCCCGATCTTCGGCTGGTGCATGTGGAAGGGCGGCATGGTTCCGGTCGATCGCGGCGCCGGCGCGCAGGCGCTGACCGACATGGTCGGCGCGCGCCAAGGTCGAGGTCGGCAACGGCCGCCAACTCGTCATCTTTCCGGAGGGTACGCGGCGCGCGCCGGGTGCCGAGCCGCGCTACAAGTTCGGCGTCGCGCATCTCTACGCCGAGCTCGGCGTGCCCTGCGTGCCGATCGCGCTCAACTCCGGCCTGTTCTGGAGCCGTCGAGCCTTTCGCCGGTTGCCAGGCACGATCGTCGTCGAGGTGCTCGATCCGATTGCGCCGGGTCTGGACAAGCAGGCGTTCTTCGACCGCCTGCAGAGCAGCGATCGAGAGCCGCCACCGCGCGGCTGGTGGCCGAAGGCAGAGCGCGAGTTGCAAAGTCTTGGGGTGTCCGCCGCAGTCGGCAGACCGGCGCCGGGCGCCTGATCGGACTCCGCCGCGCTCAGGCCGGCGGCAGCGCCGCTGGGTCTCGTGACCCTTCAGCCGCTCGGCGAGCAGGTGGAGTTCGCGGTCGCGGATGCCGAGCGCCTCGAGCGCGCCCACCGTCTCGATCACGTAGTCGCGGTTGTTGCCGGACCGGCCATGGCCCTGCCGGACCAGATGAAGCTGCTGGTCGAGCGAGAGCCGGCCGGCGTATTGCTCGTGGCCGCGATCGACCACGTAGCACACCGCGTCGACGCGTCGTTCCGGCTTGCCGGCCAGCCAGACCACCCGCACGGTTTCGCGATAGACCGCGGTCGCCTGTTCGCGCGCGCGCAGATAAGCCGAGCGTGTCCGGCCGGTGGCGGGCCGCCACGCGATAGGCGATGCCGCGGCAGGCGCCGCCGATGTCGAGGCCGAGCACCAGGCCCGGGCCGCTCCGGCGTGCCGCGATGCACGAACGAATAGATGCAAAGCGAGCGGTGCAGTCCGATCACCCGCGCCGGAACGCGTTCGAGGTATTCGAACCCCGGCCGCCAGATCAGCGAGCCATAGCCGAACACCCAGAGATCGTCATTGGCATGGTCGAAGGCAGGGATCCATGGAGTGGCGGATTCGCAGAGTGCGAACGGCTCGCCTATCAAGCCCGCGCGTGCGCCGCAACCGTCTGGACAAAGGGCCCAATCGCCGGGAACACTGCCATCCTTTGAAACGCCGCATTCGAACGCTCTACATTTGCCCATGCACGACACCGATTTCCGTCGCGTCGGCGGCGCTGGCCGGCAACGCGGTTGCCGCGCTGGTCGCTGTTCGCCATGCTGTGGAGCGGGTTCTGGTACTTCGCGGCGGGGGTAACGGCCAAGACCGTCGCCGACTGGAAGGCGCGTGAGGCGCAAGGCGGGACGCCACTTTGCTTGCGCGAGCGAGAGCGTCAGCGGCTATCCGTTCCGCATCGAGGTGCGGTGCGATGGCGCCAAGCGCCGACTCTGAAATCGAACCAGCCGCCGCTCGCGGTGAGACCAGCGCAATCCGGTTCCTGGCGCAGGTTTGGCAGCCGACGCAGCTCACGAGACAGGTCGACGGGCCGCTGACGATCAGCGAGCCGGGACGGCTCGGCGTCATGACCGCGCGCTGGCGCAGCGCGCGACCGAATTGCACGGCCTGCCGACTGCGCCCGAGCGCGTCGACGTAACGATCGACGAGATCGACGGTCGATCGCAGCGTCGATGGCGGCGGCGGCACGAGCAACTGTTCAAGGCCGACAAAGTCGAAGTCGTCGGGCCGCATGGTCGTCCGGCTCGGCTGACCAGCAATCCGGTGATCGAGGTCACGATCAAGCTCGTTTCGACGCTGCAGCGCCGAGCTTGCACCCGGCGACTGTCAAACCGCTCGACGCCGAGGTCACAACGGTGCTGCGCGGCCTGAAGAATTTCGCGCCCAAGCCCTGGCCGGAACGCTTTCGCGAATTGCAGGCGGCCGGCGGGCGGATCGAGGTCACCGCGGCGCGGGTGCGGCAGGGCGATACGATCGCGACGGCGAAGGGCGTGCTCGGGCTGTCCCGGTCCGGGCGGCTCGACGGTCAACTCCGGCTGGTGGTCGCCAACCTCGACAAGGTGATGCCGTCGCTCGGGCTCGACAAAATGCTGACGCCGCAAGCCGCGCCGACCGCAGCTCAACAATGCATTCGGCGCGCTCGATCGCATCATCCCGGGCCTCGGCAACGTGGCGCGGCAGAACGCCGGCCCCGCGATCGTCGCCGGCATCAACATCATGGGCCAGCCAACCGAGCTGGAAGGTCAGCGCGCGGTGGCGCTGCCGCTGCGCTTCAACGATGGCGCGGTTTCGCTCGGCCCGGTGCTGCTCGGCCAGACCGCGCCGTTGTTCTGAATCGCGTCTGATGATCGTTGTCGGCCGCGTATGGCCGCGGCAGCGGCTCGGCCGGCAGCCCTGGATGCGCGCGCCCGAAATCCGGTGCCGGCGAATCCTGGCCGATCTCGACAATGCCGCGGCGAATCGCGCGCGTGCGGGTGAAGTGATCGAACAGCACCTGGCCATCGCCGCTGCGCATGGCACGCGTCAGCGCCGACAGGTCCTCGTTGAAGCGGCCGAGCATTTCGAGCACCGCATCCTTGTTGGCGAGGAACACGTCGCGCCACATGGTCGGGTCGGAGGCTGCGATGCGCGTGAAGTCGCGGAAGCCGCCGGCGGAGAACTTCAGCACCTCCGAGCGCGTCACTTCGGACAAGTTCGTCGGCGGTGCCGACGATGGTGTAGGCGATCAGATGCGGCAGGTGGCTGGTGATGCCGAGCACCAGGTCGTGGTGGTCGGCAGGCATGCTTTCGACGTTGGCGCCGAGTATCCGCCAGAACGCGGCCAGCCGTTCGACCGCGGCCGGCATCGGTCTTCGGCGGCGGGGTCAGAATGCACCAGCGGTTGACGAACAGCTCGGCGAAGCCGGCATCCGGACCGGAATTTTCGGTGCCGGCGACCGGGTGCGCCGGAATGAAGTGCACGCTGGCGGGTAGGTGAGGGGCCATGTCGCGGATCACGGCGCCCTTGACCGAGCCGACGTCGGACACGGTCGCGCCGGCCATCAGATGCGGGCCGATTTCCTTCGCGACCGCGCCGCAGGCACCGACCGGAATGCAGACAATGACGAGGTCGGCGCCTTCGACCGCGGCGGCGTTGCTCTCGACCACCTGGTCGGCCACGCCGAGTTCGGCAACGCGCCGGCGCGTGGCGGCCGAGCGGGCGGTGGCGACGATCGAGCGCACCACATTCTGCGCGCGCGCCGCGCGCGCGATCGAGCCGCCGATCAGGCCGAAACCGATCAGCGCGAGACGGTTGTAGAGCGGCTTGGCAGGCGCGACCCGTTCACTTCGCCTGCCCCAGGAATTCGGCCAGCGCCTGCACCACGAGCCGATTGGCCTCTTCGCTGCCGACCGACATGCGCAGCGCATTCGGCAGCTTATAGGCGCCGACCTGGCGCAGGATGAGACCGCGCCGGGTGAGAAACGCGTCGGCCTCCTTGGCGGTGCGGCCGTTCTGTTCGGGAAAGTGGATCAGGACGAAATTCGCCACGCTCGGCGTGACGGCGAGCCCGAGCTTGCCGATCTCCTCGGTCAGCCAGGCAAGCCAGCGCGTGTTGTGCTCGCGCGAGCGCTCCTGGTGCGCGACGTCCTCGATCGCCGCGATACCGGCGCGGATCGCCGCGGCGTTGACGTTGAACGGGCCGCGGATGCGGTTGACGGCGTCGACTACGTGCGCCGGTCCGTATATCCAGCCGAGCCGCAACGCCGCGAGCCCGTGAATCTTGGAGAAGGTGCGGGTCATGACCACGTTTTCGCTGGTCGCCACGAGCTCGATGCCGGCCTCGTAGTCGTTGCGACGCACATACTCGGCATAGGCCGCGTCGATCACGAGCAGCACATGCGGCGACAGTCCCTTGTGCAGGCGCTTGACCTCGTCGAATCGAACGTAGGTGCCGGTCGGGTTGTTGGGGTTGGCGAGGAAGACCATCTTTGTCTTCGGCGTCACCCGCGCAAGGATCGCATCGACGTCGGCGGTGTGGGCGGTCTCGGGCGCGACCACGGGCTTGGCGCCGGTGCCGAGCGTGGCGATCGGATAGACCAGGAAGCCGTGGGTGGTGTGGATCGCCTCGTCGCCGTCGGCGAGATAGGCGCGCGCCAGGAGGTTGAGCAAGTCGTCGGACCCAGCGCCGCAAACGATCCGGCTGGGGTCCAGTCCGAACGCCCGGCCGATCGCCTCGCGCAGCTCTGAGGCCGACCCGTCCGGATAGTCTTCGAGATGCCGGCCGACCTCATTGTACGCCGAGATCGCCTTCGGACTCGGGCCGAGCGGCGTCTCGTTCGAGGACAGCTTGAACACCTTGGCGACGCCCGGTGCGCTGCTCTTGCCGGGCACATAGGCCTCGATGTCGAGCACGCCAGGGCGCGGTTGGGGACGGGAGGCGGTCATTTCCAATCCTTAGAACCTGTCATCCTCCGCAATACTGGAGCCCTGGTTGGTCTCGCGCCATGGCGGGAGGGTTCGAGGGCATAGCCAAAGACACCGAGAGGTGCCTAGGGCCCGTTTCCGGCCGGCACCGTATAGCGGGTTGCGTGGCTGCCGACGAGGGCCGTGGAGCGCACCGAGGCGCCGGCCTTGATGAGGGCTGCGGTGACGGCGGGGAGCTTGTTGCCGGCCGGCACCGAGACCAGCAGCGCTGCGCCGTCGAACGCCCGATCGGGCACGGCAACCACCTCCGCCAGGTCGGCGACGGCGCGCGCCGTCTTCGCGCTCCAGCCGGCGACCCGAACGCTCCAGCATTCGATCTCGGTCGCCATGGCCTCGGCGGCGGCGCGCGAAACCACGAACACGTTGAGCGGCGCCGGATGGTCCAGCCGGTCGATGAACGGCAAGCGGGCGATGATTTTCGGGGCGCTCGCGAACTCGAGCGCGCTCCACCATGCGCCCGCTCCAACGGTCGCGAACGCCGGTACGAGGCCGAGGTCGCCCTTGGATTCCGAGACCGCCACGACGACGCTGGCCGCGCCCATGTGCGGCACGAAGGGTACGGTAAAGCCGAAATTGAAGCGTGCGCTGTCGCGCATCGGCGCATCGCCGGCCGACAGGTCGGCGTGGATCGAGAACGGCGCCTGCGCGTGGGTGAAGGTCGCGATGATAACGCGCCAGATGCTCTCGGCGGTGTCGAGCGGCAGGATGCCATGATGGCGCTGCACGAGCCGGCGCATCATCTCGGCCTCGCGCGCCGGGCGAAACGCCGAACCGGTCTCTTGCGTATGCTTGGCCGCAATCAACCGGTCGATGATTTCGCCGCGCTGCATCAAGAGGCCATGCATGGCTTCGTCGATGCGGTCGATCTCTTCGCGCAGGTCGGTCAGCGCGGGCGCGCGGCTCTTGGGCGGCTTTACCATGGCGGTCATTGATAGGTGGGCAAGGCGTTTAAAGCAAAGAAAACATTGACATGGGAGCCCCTCGCTCCCTACCTGAGCGCTTCAACTTCGCGTTTTTCGGCCTGTCGGGAAAGAGATGGTCGAACTCAGCATCGCCCCTGAAATCGGCGTCCGCTCGTCGGCGGCGGACGATCCGCGTGACTCGCTTGTGGCCCGCTTCGGCATGGACCGGCCGCTCAAGCTCGACGCCGGAGTCGAGCTTGCGCCGTTCCAGATCGCCTACAAAACCTATGGCTCGCTTAATGCGCAGCGTTCCAACGCGGTGCTGATCTGTCACGCCCTCACCGGCGACCAGCATGTTGCAAGCAGGCACCCGGTGACCGGTAAGCCCGGCTGGTGGGAAACCATGGTCGGTCCCGGCAAGCCGATCGACACCGAGCGCTTTTACATAATCTGCCCGAACGTCATGGCGGCCTGCATGGGCACCACCGGGCCGGCCTCCATCAACCCCGCGACCGGCAAGCCGTGGGGGCTGGATTTTCCCGTGATCACTATTCGCGACATGGTACGCGCGCAGGCCATGCTGCTCGACATGCTCGGCATCGACTCGCTGTTTGCGGTGGCGGGCGGCTCGATGGGCGGCATGCAGGTGCTGCAATGGGCGGCGAGCTTTCCGACCCGTGTGTTCGCGGCGCTGCCGATCGCATGCGCGACGCGGCATTCGGCGCAGAACATCGCCTTCCACGAGGTCGGACGCCAGGCCGTGATGGCCGATCCGGAGTGGCGCGGCGGCCGCTACCTGATGGAGAAGACCAACCCGCGACGTGGGCTCGCGGTCGCGCGCATGGGAGCGCACATCACCTACCTGTCGGACGCGGCGTTGCATCGCAAGTTCGGCCGCAAGTTCCAGGATCGCGAAAATCCGACCTTCTCGTTCGACGCCGACTTCGAGGTCGAATCCTATCTCCGCCACCAGGGCATTTCGTTCGTGGAGCGCTTCGACGCGAACTCGTACCTCTATTTGACGCGCGCCATGGACTACTTCGATCTCGCCGCCGACCACAACGGCGTGGTCGCCAACGCATTCCAAGGCACTCCGACGCGTTTCTGTGTCGTGTCGTTCACCTCCGACTGGCTATTTCCGACCTCCGAATCGCGCGCCATCGTTCATGCGCTCAACGCTGCCGGCGCCCGGGTCTCGTTCGCCGAGATCGTGACCGACAAGGGCCACGACGCCTTCCTGCTCGAGGAGCCCGAGCTGTTTGCGATCGTGCGCGGCTTCCTCGAGGGGGCGGCAAAGGCGCGCGGCCTCGCGCCACCGACATGATGCTCTCCCGGCTCAAGCGTGACCTCACCATGGCCGAGGCGGCGCGCGGTCCCGGGGGCGCGCGCGTCGACCTCATCATGGTGGCTGAGATGGTCGAGCGCGGCGCCCGCGTGCTCGACGTCGGCTGCGGCGACGGCGAACTGCTGCGGCTCTTGAGCGAGTCTCGGGCCGCCGACGGCCGCGGCATCGAACTGTCGCGCGAGGGCGTCAACGAATGCGTGGCCAAGGGCCTGGCGGTGATCCAAGGCGATGCCGACACCGACCTTGCCGACTATCCGGATGACGCCTTCGACTACGTGATCCTGTCGCAGACGCTGCAGGCGACGCGGCGTCCGCGCTTTGTGCTGGAGCACATGCTGCGGATCGGCCGGCGCGCGGTGGTGTCGTTCCCCAATTTCGGACACTGGAAAATCCGCCTGCAACTCGGCTTCGGCGGACACATGCCGCAGACCGATAACCTGCCGTATGCCTGGTACGACTCGCCTAACATCCACTTCTGCACCATCAAGGACTTCCGCGATCTGTGTCAGGTCGCAGGCGCCCACATGGAAAAGGCGATCGCGCTCAACGCCTGGGGTACGCCGCTGCGCTTTCACGCCCCGTGGTGGTTCTGGAATCTGTTCGGCGAGCAAGCGGTCTTTCTGCTGAACCGCGGGCGCTAGCCGTAGTCGCAGGACCGTGCTGCGACCTCGCAGGCCGGAACGGTCGGGACCGGTCAGGCGTTTGACCTGTCGCCACGTGTGCCTGCTTCCGAAGGCGCTCCGAGGTGCGCATCATGGATGCCCGACCAACGGTCGGCCAAGGCCGGCATTCATCGCCGCACATCGTCGATACCGACATTCCGGCGCGGCTCGACCGCCTGCCGTGGAGCCGCTTCCACACGCTGGTCGTGGCGGCGCTTGGCATTACCTGGATTCTCGATGGCCTCGAAGTGACGCTCGCCGGCGCGGTCGCGGGTGCGCTCAAGGAGAGCCCAGTGCTGCGGTTCTCCAACGCCGACGTCGGTGTTGCCGCAAGCGCTTATCTCGCGGGTGCGGTGATGGGCGCGCTGTTCTTTGGCTGGCTCACCGACCGGCTCGGTCGCAAGAAGCTCTTCTTCATCACGCTTGCGGTCTACCTGTGCGCAACGGCGGCGACCGCCTTCTCCTGGAATCTGGCGAGTTTCGCACTGTTCCGCTTTTTGACCGGCGCCGGCATCGGCGGCGAGTACGCCGCCATCAACTCGACCATTCAGGAATTGGTGCCGGCTCGCGTACGCGGCTGGACCGACCTCGTCATCAACGGCAGCTTCTGGCTCGGTGCGGCGCTGGGCGCGGCCGGTGCGATCGTGCTGCTCGATCCGGCCGTCATGAACCCGGAATACGGCTGGCGGCTCGCCTTCCTGATCGGTGCGCTGCTCGCCGTGGTGATCTTCTTCATGCGGCTGTGGCTGCCGGAAAGCCCGCGCTGGCTCGTCACCCACGGTCGGGCGCTGGAGGCGGAGCAGGTGGTCGCGGACATCGAGCGCGGTTTCGCAGCCAAGCACGTCCTGGCGGAGCCGTCAGGATTGCCGCGCGTGCGGTTGCGCGCCCGCACCCACACGCCGCTCGCCGAGGTTCTGCACACGCTCGTTCACCGGCACCGCCGGCGCACGCTGGTCGGGCTCGCGCTGATGGCATCGCAGGCGTTCTTCTACAACGCGATCTTCTTCACCTACGCACTGATTCTGACCGACTTCTACGGGATCTCCGCCGCGCACGTCGGCTGGTACCTGTTGCCGTTTGCGGCCGGCAATTTCCTTGGGCCGCTGCTCCTCGGCCGGCTGTTCGACGTGATCGGCCGGCGCCCGATGATTGCGTTCACGTACTTTGTGTCCGGCGTACTGCTCGCCATGTGCGGATACCTGTTCGAACAGGGCGTGCTGAGTGCGGCCCAACAGACGCTGGCCTGGTCGGTGATCTTCTTCTTTGCCTCGACTGCCGCGAGTTCGGCCTACCTGACGGTCAGCGAGACCTTTCCTCTGGAAATCCGGGCGCTCGCGATCGCCATCTTCTACGCGATCGGCACCGGGATCGGCGGGATCGCCGGTCCCTGGCTGTTCGGGGCGCTGATCGACACCGGTTCGCGCACGAGTGTGTTTGCCGGCTATCTGCTCGGCGCCGCGCTGATGGTCGCGGCGGGACTGATCGCCGCGCGTTTTGGCGTTGCCGCCGAACGCAAGCCGCTTGAAGCGGTCGCGCGCCCGCTTGCAAGCGTCGATTGAGCGTTGCCCGCTCGGTCCGGGCACCCGCGGCTGGCGCCTATGCCACGACCGACACGCCCTCGCCCGAGGTGATGGTTCCGGGCACGATGACCTCGGCATAGACGCCGCAATCGGCGTGGCCGAACGTCTTCATCAACAGCCGTGGGATCGGCAAGTCGCGGATGCCGGTATCGGGATCGACCTCGGTCGCGGCGCAGCGCACGATCCGCTTGACCACCTTAAGCCGGGCCGACCGCCCAACCGCAAGCTCGCGGCCGAGCAGGTTGAACTCGTGCCAGGCCGGCCAGCCCGTGAGGTGCAGGTTGCCGCGGAACCGCAGCGGGTGGACGGCCGCGCCGGCGGCGTTCTCGATCTCGGCCACCGACGCAAGGTTGATAATGGAAATGACCTTCCGTGCCACATCCGAAAAGCTGTGGTCCGGGGCATGCAACACCTTCGGTGGCCCGCGCAAGTCCGGCCCGGCAAACTCGGCCATGAACCGCTCGATAGCCCGCCGACCCTCGGGCGTGCGGAGGTCGCCACTGGCGGCCTCGCGGTTTTCATAGCGGATGGTGAGCGTATGGCCGGCCTCATCGAAGTGCGTCCGAAGTTCCGCCAGCCGCGCGTTCCGCATCAGCATGAGAAAGCGCTGCTTCGGCAGATACGCCGGGCTCGCCGGGTCGAACCCGGACGGCCCGTTTTCGACGGCGTAGAGCCGGTCGCAGGCGACGGTCTTGCCGACCGCAAGCTCCGCGGAATCGAGCCATTCCGGCGACAAGCCCTTCACCGGATACCGGTGGATGGCCGCGATTTTGGCGTCGGTCGCGGTCATGGTCTGGCCGACCGGCAGGAGACCACCGCCGCCTCCGATCCGCCTCTAGCCCTGAGCAAAATCAAGGAAATCCCCCTTCCGAGGCCATATCCTTGTCCTTATATCCCCGGCGACGGACGCTCAGGAGAGGTCCGTTTCCGGGCGCCACATTCCGGGCCCGAGGGAGCGACTGAATGAACATCGAGAAGTACACCGACCGCGCCCGCGGATTCATCCAATCCGCCCAGTCCCTGGCTCTGCGCGAGGGGCACCAGCAGTTTACACCCGAACACGTCCTCAAAGTCCTGCTCGACGATCCGGAGGGACTTGCCGCCGGCCTGATCGACCGTGCGGGCGGCAATTCGCGCCAGGTGCTGATCAGCGTTGAGGACGCGCTCAACAAGATTCCCAAGGTGTCGGGCGGCGGGGCAGGGCAAGTCTATCTTGCGCCCGCGACCGCGCGGCTGTTCGACAACGCCGAGAAGATCGCCGAGAAGGCGGGCGACAGCTACGTCACCGTCGAGCGGTTGCTGCTCGCCATTGCGCTCGACAAGGACAGCGACGCTGGCAAGCTTTTGGCGCGCGCGGGCGTCACGCCGCAGAACCTCAATGCCGCGATCGAGGCCCTGCGCAAAGGTCGTACCGCCGACTCGGCAATCGGCCGAGAACGCCTATGATGCGCTGAAGAAGTACGCCCGCGACCTCACCGAACAAGCGCGCAACGGCAAGCTCGATCCGGTGATCGGCCGCGACGAGGAAATCCGCCGCACCATCCAGGTCTTGTCGCGCCGCACCAAGAACAATCCGGTGCTGATCGGCGAACCGGGCGTCGGCAAGACCGCGATCGTCGAGGGGCTAGCGCTTCGCATCATCAACGGCGACGTGCCGGAGAGCCTCGAGGACAAGAAGCTGCTCGCGCTCGACATGGGCGCGCTGATCGCCGGCGCGAAATATCGCGGCGAGTTCGAGGAGCGGCTCAAGGCGGTGCTTCAGGAGGTGGTCGCAGCCGAGGGCCAGCTGATCCTGTTCATCGACGAGATGCACACCCTGGTCGGCGCCGGCAAGGCGGAAGGAGCGATGGACGCCTCCAACCTGCTCAAGCCCGCGCTCGCCCGCGGCGAGCTGCACTGTATCGGTGCCACCACGCTCGACGAGTATCGAAAGCACGTCGAGAAGGATGCGGCGCTTGCCCGGCGCTTTCAGCCCGTGTTCGTCAGCGAGCCGAGCGTCGAGGACACCGTCTCGATCCTGCGCGGCCTGAAGGAGAAGTACGAGCTGCACCATGGCGTCCGGATCACCGATTCGGCGCTGGTGGCGGCCGCGATGCTGTCGCACCGCTACATCTCCGACCGCTTCCTGCCGGACAAGGCGATCGACCTCGTCGACGAGGCCGCCGCGCGCCTGAAGATGCAGATCGATTCCAAGCCCGAGGAGCTCGATAACCTCGACCGCGAAATCGTGCGGCTCAAGATCGAGCAGGAGGCGCTCAAGAAGGAGACCGATGCCGCCTCCAAGGATCGCCTCAAGCGCCTGGAGAAAGAGCTTGCCGGGCTGCAGGAGAAGGCCGATGCGCTGACGGCGAAATGGAAGGCCGAGCGCGACAAGCTCGCCGAGGCGCAGAAGCTCAAGGCCGAGTTGGAGCAGGCCCGCAACGAACTCGCCAACGCGCAACGCCGCGGCGAATTCCACAAGGCGGGCGAACTCGCCTACGGCCGCATCCCCGAGCTTGAGAAGAAGCTCAAGGAGGTCGAGGAGAAGTCGCGCGGCAGTGGCGTCGTCGTGGAAGAGGCGGTCACCGCCAATCACATCGCGCAGGTGGTGTCGCGCTGGACCGGCATCCCCGTCGACCGCATGCTGGAGGGCGAGCGCGACAAGCTGCTCAAGATGGAGCTGAAGCTCACCGAGCGCGTTGTCGGCCAGGCCGAGGCAGTCAAGGCGGTTTCGACCGCAGTGCGGCGCGCCCGCGCCGGCCTGCAGGACCCGAACCGGCCGATCGGCTCGTTCATGTTCTTAGGTCCCACCGGCGTCGGCAAGACCGAGCTGACCAAGGCGTTGGCAGCGTTCATGTTCGACGACGAGCAGGCGCTGATCCGCATCGACATGTCCGAGTACATGGAGAAACACTCGGTCGCCCGCCTGATCGGGGCGCCTCCCGGCTACGTCGGCTACGACGAGGGCGGCGCGCTCACCGAGGCGGTGCGGCGGCGGCCCTATCAGGTCGTGCTGTTCGACGAGATCGAAAAGGCGCATCCCGACGTGTTCAACGTGCTGTTGCAAGTGCTGGACGACGGTCGGCTGACCGACGGCCAGGGCCGCACGGTTGATTTTCGCAACACGCTGATCGTGATGACGTCCAATCTCGGCGCCGAATATCTGGTGGCGCAGCCTGACGGGCAGGATACCGACGCCGTGCGCGATCAGGTGATGGCGGAGGTGCGTGCGCGCTTCCGGCCGGAGTTCCTCAACCGCGTGGACGAGATCATCCTGTTCCACCGGCTCCGTCGTGAGCACATGGGCCGCATCGTCGACATCCAGCTCCAGCGGCTCTCGAAGCTCCTTGAAGAGCGCAAGATCACGCTGGTGCTGGAGGCCAAGGCCCGCGAATGGCTCGCCGAAAAAGGCTACGAGCCGGCCTACGGCGCGCGCCCGCTCAAGCGCGTGATCCAGAAGTCAGTGCAGGACCCGCTCGCCGAGATGATCCTGTCCGGCAAAATCAAGGACGGGGAGAAGGTCGTGCTCTCGGCGAACCGCCAGGGCATCACTTTCAACGGCGAGGTCGCGGCGGCGGCGTAACCGTGCGGCCCCGGCGAATCTCGCGGAGGTCATCCAACACCGCTGGACTTGGCGCGCGATTCGTCGCGCGCCGAGGCCGTTCATGAGCTACGTCCAATCCGTTCTTCAGCCGGGCGAGCGCATCATCGCGACCGGCCGGCTGCACTGGATCAGCTACGGCTCCGCGATCTTGGCCCTGGTGTGCGGCCTCGTGCTGGTCGGGCTGGAGTACCGCTACTGGCCGCAGCACCACCGCCTGATCGCGGCGACCGCGATCCTGTTCGGTGGACTGTTTGTCGTGCTCTGCATGCGGGCCTGGTTCGTGTGCTGGATCACCGAGATCGCGGTCACCGACCGGCGCATCATCTACAAGCGCGGGCTGATCTATCGCCGCACCGAGGAAATGAACATGGACAAGGTCGCCTCCGTCGATGTCGACCAGTCGATCCTCGGCCGGCTGCTGGACTACGGGACGATCCGCGTGATCGGCGTCGGCGGGCAGGCTGGTCGGCCTGATGAGATGCACGACGGCATCGAGCAACTGCACCGGATTGCTGCGCCGCTCGCGCTGCGCAACGCGATCATCGCCAAATAGGTACGATCAGCGGGTTGCTGGCGTCGCGGGCGCGGTGGGCGAGCCGGCCTGCGAGGCGACGCGCGCGCCGCTGCGCGCCAGCATGCCGTCGAGCCGATCGCGCTCGCGATCGAAGCCTTCGAGCACAGGTCCGTCGAGCACGCGCCCGCGCGGCAGCTTGAGCCGCAGCGGATCGACGAACCGGCCGTTCACCAGGATTTCGTAGTGCACATGCGGGCCGGTCGAGAGGCCGGTCGAGCCGACGTAGCCGATCACCTGGCCCTGCCGGACGCGGGTGCCGGCCTGGGTCGAGCGCGCGAAGGCGGTCATGTGACCGTAGGCGGTTTCGTAACCGTTGGCGTGGCGAATGCGGACGTATTTGCCGTAACCGGATTCCCAGCCGACCTTCTCGACCACACCGTTGCCGGATGCGTAGATCGGGGTGCCGAGGGGAGCGGCCCAGTCCACGCCGGTGTGCATTTTGGTGTAGCCGAGCAGCGGATGGTTACGGGAGCCGAAGCCCGACCGCATGATGCCGACCGGCACCGGCTTGCGGATCAGGAACTTCTTTGCGCTCTTGCCGGTCTCATCGTAGTAGTCGACGCCGCCGTCGTCGGGGGTCTGGAAGCGGTAGAACTTCTTGGTCTCGCCGCCGATCGTGAGCGCGGCAAACATCACGTCGCTCTTGGCGTCGGGGCCGCTGTTGTCATCTTCGCCGGCATAGAGCACGTCAAACGAGTCGCCCGGCTGGACCTTGTGCTGGTAGTCGACGTCGTAGGAGTAGATCCGGATCAGGCTTTCGATGACCGGGCGCGGAATTTGTTGGCGCAGCGCGGTTTCGTAGATGCTCTGATAGAGCCGAACGCCCTTGCCGTCGTCCTCGTCGTCGTCGCCACTTTCGGCGACCTCGGTGTTCATGCTGGCAACGTCCACCGCGACGTAGCGTCCCATGTCGGACAGCGCCACGACCGCCTCGATGGCGCTGTCGCCGGTCACGATGACGCGGATCGGCTGCATGCGCATGCCGGAAGCAGCGACCATGATGCGCAGCTTCTGGTTCTCCTTGAGACCGCCATCGCGGCCGCGTGCGCCGAGTGCCGATACGATCGCCTTGATCTCCTCGGGTGTCGCGCCGATCTCCTTCAGGATCGCGGTAATGCCTTCGCCTTTGCGGACCGTCACCGCACGCTCGCTCCAAGCGTTGCCGCCGGTGACCTGGTGCGCGGTCTTGGCGAGCATGGTGATGTTTTCGGGTACGATGCGCGTCTCGAAGCCGGCGTAGGGATCGGGTTCGCCTTCGGCGGCGTACGCGAGCTTGGCGGTCGGCTGCATGCTTGCGAGCTGGTAGCGCGGCTGCGCGGTGCCGGACCAGTTTGCAGTGTCGCGCACCCGCGCGAGCACATCGTCGATTGCCAGAATGGCGCTGAACTTCGCACGCGGCAGCAGGCCTGCAAGGTCGCGCGTGACGAACGAGACTTCGGCGTCGGGATCGGCGCCCGGTTGATCGTCGGCGGCGATGCCGTCAGCGCCGGCGGCGGCCAGGAGCTTCTGCGCGTTGAACGGCGGAATGCTGGCGGTGAATTCGGAGATGCCGAGCGCGAGGTTCGCTGATACGCGCACGTGGGGGCGCACGCGCACCACCTCGCGATCGCCGACGCGTACCATGGCCGAGACTCGGATCACTTGGCGTGCGGCATTGGTCTCGCCTGCGGGCGGTAACCGGTCGCTCTTGCGAGTGCTGGCAAGCTTGTCGCCGAGCGTGCCGATCGCTCCGCGGAGCGCGCTTTCCACACGCTCCGGTACGGTCGCGAAATTGGTCTCGCCATCGAGCGACGCGAAAACGGCGCCGCCCATGAGAGCCGCGCCGCAGACACCGGTGAGGATCGTGCCGGAGAACCACTGCGCGGAGACGCGGCGCCGGTCAATCATGCCGGCGTTGCCGCCGTCGACCGAAAGCGGCGGCTCGTTACCGAGATCGATCGTCTCGGCGTCCAATCTCGATCGGTGCGGCCCGCGCAGCCTGCCGTGGTCCAATCGTCGTCCCCCTGCACTCGAGGTGGCGCGTCAAGCGATCGCAGACTGCCGAGACCTGTCCGTCCCGGATGGAACACGATGCCGTGAGGCCGGTCCCTGCGTCAATAACGGAACCGGGACTTAGGCTCAGACGTGTTTGCGAGACTTGACGGCTCCCCTCAGGCTTCCCGGGTGAAAGAACGACGCAGGATTATGGCTCAAGTGCGGCGCAACGGGGCGTCGGTGCACAACCAAACCGGCGCGAAATCTCGCGCGGCGTCTGGGTTCGCGGGCCATGCCCCTGCGTCGGAAACTCTCTACAATGGTGGTTGACAAAGATAGGCGGGCCGCCATATAAAGCGGCCATACGGCGCGCCGTCCGCTGACGGCGCGATGGCGCGCCTTCGAAGCTCCTCACGAATGGCGGGGAACAGGCCACCGATTTAGGTCGGGGCTCTAAGCTTCGTCGGCCCTCTGATACATCAGAGGGCGGGAAACCGCCAGGTTTCCGGGCTGTTTGACAGGTGAATCGGAAGAAAGAGAAACGTGGACGGCGGAGTCCTTGCGGGCCGCTTCCTTGGTCGGGAAGACTTGTCTTCGACCACATGGTGCGGCCAGGAAGAGACTTCGGCGGTCAACGTTTTAGGTCAACACACTTGTCGTGTTGGCGGGGCGCAAACGCGAGCAATCGCGTTGGTGCCTGCGCGCACGATCAAGGGTGGGACCTCGTCAAACGTTGTGATCAGCCGGGAAAAAGTTCTCATCCAACTTGAGAGTTTGATCCTGGCTCAGAGCGAACGCTGGCGGCAGGCCTAACACATGCAAGTCGAGCGCCCCGCAAGGGGAGCGGCAGACGGGAGAGTAACACGTGGGAACGTACCCTTCAGTTCGGAACAACCCAGGGAAACTTGGGCTAATACCGGATACGTCCGTAAGGAGAAAGATTTATCGCTGAAGGATCGGCCCGCGTCTGATTAGCTAGTTGGTGAGGTAACGGCTCACCAAGGCGACGATCAGTAGCTGGTCTGAGAGGATGATCAGCCTCACTGGGACTGAGACACGGCCCAGACTCCTACGGGAGGCAGCAGTGGGGAATATTGGACAATGGGCGCAAGCCTGATCCAGCCATGCCGCGTGGATGATGAAGGCCCTAGGGTTGTAAAGTCCTTTCGGCGGGGAAGATAATGACGGTACCCGCAGAAGAAGCCCCGGCTAACTTCGTGCCAGCAGCCGCGGTAATACGAAGGGGGCTAGCGTTGCTCGGAATCACTGGGCGTAAAGCGCACGTAGGCGGCTTTTTAAGTCAGGGGTGAAATCCTGGAGCTCAACTCCAGAACTGCCTCTGATACTGAAAGGCTTGAGTCCGGGAGAGGTGAGTGGAACTGCGAGTGTAGAGGTGAAATTCGTAGATATTCGCAAGAACACCAGTGGCGAAGGCGGCTCACTGGCCCGGTACTGACGCTGAGGTGCGAAAGCGTGGGGAGCAAACAGGATTAGATACCCTGGTAGTCCACGCCGTAAACGATGGATGCTAGCCGTTGGCAGGCTTGCCTGTCAGTGGCGCAGCTAACGCATTAAGCATCCCGCCTGGGGAGTACGGTCGCAAGATTAAAACTCAAAGGAATTGACGGGGGCCCGCACAAGCGGTGGAGCATGTGGTTCAATTCGAAGCAACGCGAAGAACCTTACCAACCTTTGACATCCCGGTCGCGGGCACCAGAGATGGAGCCCTTCAGTTCGGCTGGACCGGAGACAGGTGCTGCATGGCTGTCGTCAGCTCGTGTCGTGAGATGTTGGGTTAAGTCCCGCAACGAGCGCAACCCTCGCCCTTAGTTGCCATCATTCAGTTGGGCACTCTAAGGGGACTGCCGGTGATAAGCCGCGAGGAAGGTGGGGATGACGTCAAGTCCTCATGGCCCTTACAGGTTGGGCTACACACGTGCTACAATGGCGGTGACAATGGGATGCAATGGAGCAATCCTGCGCAAATCTCAAAAAGCCGTCTCAGTTCGGATTGTGCTCTGCAACTCGAGCACATGAAGTTGGAATCGCTAGTAATCGCAGATCAGCACGCTGCGGTGAATACGTTCCCGGGCCTTGTACACACCGCCCGTCACACCATGGGAGTTGGGTCTACCTTAAGACGGTGCGCCAACCGCAAGGGGGCAGCCGGCCACGGTAGGCTCAGCGACTGGGGTGAAGTCGTAACAAGGTAGCCGTAGGGGAACCTGCGGCTGGATCACCTCCTTTCTAAGGATGATCCTTCAGAGCGCCTCACGCGTCTCTATCGGATCTCTTGGAAACATCAGGGCCGGCCGGTTTCAGGATCGGTCAGGTCCATCGGCAGGACACCGCCGTCTTCATTTCTCTTTCTTCATGGACGAGCCCGAGCCGCCTTGCGTCGCGTAATCGAGTATTGCGCGCTGACCAAGACGTGCCGGTCCGTGAGCTTACGATTACCGAAGTTTCTAAAGATCTGGTCGGGCTTGTAGCTCAGCTGGTTAGAGCGCGCGCTTGATAAGCGTGAGGTCGGAAGTTCAAATCTTCCCAGGCCCACCAGCCTTCGCTGCTCGGCAGCTTCAGCTTGGTCAGGCCCTGAACGGCGAACCAAGGCTGTCGGTACGTCCGGAGCATCGACGGATGGCGGATACTCTCGCGGGGCCATAGCTCAGTTGGGAGAGCGCCTGCTTTGCAAGCAGGAGGTCGTCGGTTCGATTCCGTCTGGCTCCACCAATCTTGGTGGAGCCGCGGTCGCGCCGCGGCGCTCCCGATCTGTCTCGTCCATGCATTTGAATTTGTCCTTTGCGCGATCGCATGATCGCGCGAAGGCATGTTGTCTGACATCGTGAAGAGGAGATCGATCCGATCGTCGCGCGTGGTGATGAGCCGCGAGCGACCGACACCAGGGCGCGCTTGACCGCACGCCTCTCGGTTCGATCTCGAAGCAAGCTGGTCTTTCTGTCAGTGTCCAAGCGCGACGACTTCGCGGCGCAAGCCTCGAAGTCCGGAACGCATTCACCGCCGAGGTGAGTGGGCATTGATGATGAGAGCGATCAAGTGCCTTAAGGGCATTCGGTGGATGCCTTGGCGCTGAGAGGCTATGAAGGACGTGCTACGCTGCGATAAGCCACGGGGAGCTGCGAAGAAGCTTTGATCCGTGGATTTCCGAATGGGGAAACCCACCTTCGATAACGGAATTCCGAGACCATGCGATGCCGGGTGCACAGCCCGGCGTGCGTGCGATTTCGGAT
>CAWGEM010000009.1:185000-623547 GCA_963821555.1 uncultured Alphaproteobacteria bacterium
CGGCCTCACAGCACCGCGACGCAGTCGATCTCGACATCGAACGGGCCGGGCCACGACGGCACGTGCAGAAATATCCGTGCCGGCGCGTCGACCGGAAAGTAGCGGTCATAAACCTCGTTAAAGGCGGCGAAGTGCGTCTCGCCCGGCGTGCAGTATACATTGCATTTGACCACGCGTTCGAGCGACGAGCCCGCAGCTTCCAGGCAATGCTTCAACTGCTGCAGTACGAGTTCGGCTTGCCGCGCGAGCGGCACGCGCCTGATCTCCCCGGTCTCCGGATCGAACGGCGGCAGGCCCGAAACATGGACGAAATCTCCGGCGATCACGACCGGATGGATCGGACCGCTTCGGCTCGATCGCTTGCGATAGTTTTCGAGGTAGGTCGAAATCGGTTCGACCCGGATCGGCGTTCGCTTCATGGCGGCCTCCGCGTTGTCTGCAGTCGAGATAGACGCAGCCGGCGCGCCCGTCGTGCTCAAACGGTTCGGCACCGGCCGAACCGTCCGTGCTTGTCCGCACCGGTGCGGCGACGCTAAAATCCCGCATGGTCGCAGCCGCAAACCTGGTCGAGGTCGCAGCGCTCGTCGGCGACACGGCGCGCGCGACCATGCTTGCGGCGCTGATGGGCGGCGAGGCGCGGACCGCGACCGAGCTCGCCTATCTCGCGCGTATCTCGCGTTCGACCGCGAGCGGCCACCTTTCGAAGCTTGTCGACGCGCGGCTTCTCACCGTCACTCGCAGGCGCCGCTTCAGCTATTACCGTATCGCCTCGCCGCTCGTCGCCGGCATGCTCGAAAGCATCAAGCTCGTCGCTGCGCTCGAAACGCCGCCGCGGCACTGGCCGCGTTCGCCGCAGGACGAAGCGCTGCGTTTTGCCCGCACCTGCTACGACCATCTCGCCGGCAGGGTCGGGGTGGCAATCGCCGATGGGCTGATCGCCGGCGGGCACGTGATCCTGTCCGACGACGGCGGCGAACTGACCGAGCGCGGCGTGCGCGTGCTCACGCAGTTCGGCGCCGACCTCAGGCTCAGGCCAGGCAGCCGGCGCATCTTTTGCCGGCCCTGTCTCGACTGGAGCGAGCGGCGCTATCACATCGCCGGTCACGTCGGCGCCGAAATCTGTCGCTGCTGCCTCGATCGCGGCTGGTTACGGCGCGAGCGCGATAGCCGCGCGCTTGGCTTGACGCCTACCGGCCGGATCGGTCTTGCTGGAGCGTTCGGCGCCGAGCTACCGGATACCTGCGAGCCCGTGCACCGGCCCGACGCGAGCGCCGCCCGCATGCTGCAGAAGGCCTAGCGTCGCTGACGCGGTGCGCGTGGCACCGCCTTCCCGCGGCCTTACTTCCACGATCGCGGCAGGCAGCACTTCTTGAATTTCTTGCCGCTGCCGCACGGGCAGGGATCGTTGCGGCCGACGCCGCGGTACGGATTGTGTATAGGGTACAGCGCCAAGGCTCCGGCCGCCCGCTCCTGCACTGCTTCTTCGAGCAACTCGTATAGCTCGGCAGCGGAGCCGTTCCAGACGGGAAGATCCGAGCTCGGCCAGCACGTCGTCGATCGTGCCCATCTCCTCCTTGGCGAGGCGTTCGCGGTCGTCCGGCCGCGCCAAGCCTCGCGGAGCATGCGGTCGAAACCCTCCTCACCGCTGGTGTAGGAGGGGATGCGTTCGTCGGCGAAGGCCGCCCGCACTCGCGGTGTCAGTTCGGCCATGCCAAGCGCGCCGATGATCCTCATCGAGGCGTCCCAGAGGACATCGTCCGTTTCCGTCAGCAGCTTTTCGTCGTCGAGCCGGCACAGGAACGCGGCGAACGTCTCCCGATCGATCCGACCGTCGAAGCACAGCGTTCCCATTGCACGCAGGCCCGCGGCCCGGACGAACAGATCGACGTTCATGTGCGGCGATGGGGGTCGCAGTTCGACCATTCCGCTACGGGCCCAATCGCGCTAACGTCCGCTCCCCTTCGTTTGCGAGAAAACCATGCCCACCAATCGCGTCTACCGCATCGCCGTGATCCCGGGCGACGGCATCGGCAAGGAGGTCGTGCCCGAGGGCATGCGGGTGCTGGAGGCGGCCGCGAAAAAATATGGCTTCGAGCTGCGCCAGGATCATTTCGATTTCGCTTCGTGCGACTACCACGAGAAGCACCAGCGGATGATGCCGGAGGACTGGAAGGAGCGGATCGGGCAGCACGACGCGATCTTTTTTGGCGCGGTCGGCTGGCCCGCCACGGTGCCCGATCACATCTCGCTGTGGGGCTCGCTGATCCTGTTCCGGCGCGAGTTCGACCAGTACGTCAACCTGCGGCCGGTGCGGCTGATGCCGGGCGTGCCGTCACCGCTTGCCGGGCGCAAGCCCGGCGACATCGACTTCTGGGTGGTGCGGGAGAACACCGAGGGCGAGTACTCGGCGATCGGCGGCCGCATGTTTCCTGGCACCGAGCGCGAGGTCGTGGTTCAAGAGACGGTGTTCTCGCGCATCGGCGTGGACCGCGTGCTGAAATTCGCGTTCGAACTGGCTCGCAAGACACCAAAGAAGCATCTGACCTCCGCCACCAAGTCGAATGGCATTGCCATCACCATGCCGTACTGGGACGAGCGTGTCGAGGCGATGGCGAAAAGCTATCCCGACATCAGGTGGGACAAGTACCACATCGATATTCTCTCGGCGCTGTTCGTGCTCAAGCCCGACCGCTTCAACGTCGTGGTCGCGTCGAACCTGTTCGGCGATATTCTCTCCGATCTGGGCCCCGCCTGCACCGGCACGATCGGGATTGCGCCGTCGGGCAACATCAACCCCGAACGCAAATTCCCGTCGGTGTTCGAGCCCGTGCACGGCTCGGCGCCGGACATTGCGGGCCAGGGCATCGCCAATCCGATCGGCCAGATCTGGTCGGGGGCGATGATGCTGGAGCATCTCGGCGAGCCAGATGCTGCCAAGGCAATCGTTTCCGCGATCGAACGCGTGCTCGCCGAGCCGAAGCTGCGCACCCGCGACCTCGGCGGCACTGCCGACACGGTGGCGTGCGGCAAAGCGGTCGCCGCATCGCTCGCGTAACCAAGCCATCGCTTTGGCGCGGGCTGGCCCGGCCGTCAGGTTTTTTCTTCCGGCATCGTCGCCTCGCCCTTTGGGAAGCGCGCGAAGGTGCTTTCGGGGATGCCGAAATTGGTCGCCAGAAGCAGCGGCGGAGTGCCGGCCATCCAGGCAGTGATCGAGATCGATTGGTAGATGCCGTTGCTCAGCACAAGCAGCACTTCGAGATCGTCCGTGCCGAGGTTCTCGATGTAATGCCCGTAGCCCTGCGGCGCGTAGCCGACGTCGCCTGGGCTGAACTCCTCGGTGCGGGCGCGGCCGTTCGACCCGAACACCGTCATGCGACCGCGGCCCGCAATGTAGTACTGCCACTCGTCCGCGTTGGGGTGCCAATGCAGTTCGCGCAGGCCGCCCGGCCGGATTTGCAGCAAGGCGCCGGTCATCGTGGTGGAGATCGGAAACTCGCGCTCGGAGACGATCCGCATCGTCCCGCCCGGAAACGTGCGCGGGCGCTGCGCGAGAAGGCGGTAGCGATGGGTGAGGGCGCCTTCGTTCAGCGAGCCGGGGGCGGGCTCGCGCGGAAGCGGAGGCGGCACTGGACCCTTGGCGATGTAAACCTCGCTCTTCGGGAAGTTAGCGAACGTCGCTGCCGGGACGCCAAAGTTCCGGGCGAGGACGTCCGGCGGCGTATGGCCGAGCCAGTCGGTGATGCTGAAGGTGCCGAACTCTGAGAAGTAGCCGTTGTCGAACACCAGTAGGAACAGGAAGTCACCTGGCCCGATGCCTTGAATCGAATGGCCGTGTCCGCGCGGGAAGTACCAGACATCGCCCGGCCCGAAGTCTGCCACCTCGGTGTGGCCATCCGGATCGATGGTGGTGACGCGGCCGAATCCACTCAGTACGTAGGCCCATTCGGCGGCGTTGGCGTGCCAGTGCAGTTCTCGCAACCCGCCGGGAGCAAGCTGCATCAGGACGCCGGCGAGTCGCTGCGAGACCGGGAATTCGGCAACCGTGGCTTGCTTCGCCCAGCCGCCGTCCCAGTTCTTCGCCGGCACTGCGCCGAGCGCATACTTGAACGACGGCAGCTCGGCGCCGGCGAGCGGAGCGGGCGCCGGCCCGAAAGGCGGTTGCTGGCTCTGGCCGAAGGCCTCCGAGGCTGTTGCTGCGGCTGCGACGACGGCCGCCGATCCGATCGCGTCGCGGCGGGATATATCCGACATGATGTCCTCCTCTGCCCCCTGGCTTGCGACATTGTCGCCTGTTTCGGAGGTAGCAGCCACATCTCCGCGCCACAATCGTGGGGAAGCGTTACCGCGGGTCGTCTCGGTGCTTCTTGCCCGAGGTGAAGAGTTGCTCCACCCAATGGACGCCGACCAGCAGCACCAGCGCGGCCACAAAGGCGACCGCGACGCTGCGCCATCCCGCGGGCGCGTGCGGTTGCGGCGGCCGGCCGCAGCGCCTGTTTTTCACGGCCGGATTGTCCGATAGTGTCTCCGCCATCGCGAACGGGGGCTTCTGATGATCGGTCTCAGCAGTTTGATGCGCGGTCTGCTCGCAGTCGTCGTGCTCGGCGCGTGGCAGCCGGTTCTGGCGCAGGACTACCCGAACCGACAAGTCACGCTGCTCGTGCCGCAGGCGCCCGGCGCGTCAAGCGATCTGCTGGCGCGCACGCTGGGCGAGCGGCTGCAGGCGACCTGGGGCCAGTCGGTCGTGATCGACAACCGGCCCGGCGCCGGCAGCAATCTCGGCGCGGCGGTCGCCGCCCGCGCGGCGCCGGACGGCTACACGCTGATGATCGGCACCGACGCGCTGATGACCTCGAACGTGCATCTCTACAAGAACATGGGGTTCGATCCGGTCAAGGATTTCGCCCCGATCACGGTCGCTGGCTTCAACATCATCTGCCTGGCAGTGCATGCCGACGTCCCGGTGAAAACGATGCCGGAGTTGATCGCCTATGCGAAGGCCAATCCCGGCAAGCTCAAATACGGCACGCCGGGCGCGGCCTCGCCGCACCATCTCTCCGGCGAACTGCTGGCGCTCAAATCCGGGATCGAGATCGTCCACGTGCCCTATCGCGGCGGCGGGCCTGCGGCCAACGATCTTCTCGGCGGGCACATCCCGATGGCATTCCTATCGCTGTCCTCGGCGGTGCCGCAGCTTGCCACCGGCAAGATCAGGATCGTCGCGCTGGTCGAGAAGAACCGCTATGCCGCCATGCCCGAGGTGCCGACCATCGGCGAGGCGGTGCCAGGTTTCGAAATGTCGTCCTGGCTCGGCGTGTTTGCCCCGGCCGGTACGCCGGCGCCGCTGATTGCACGCTTGAACGAGACCGTTAGCAAGATCCTCAACGATCCGCCGGTGAAGGAAAAGCTCGCGGCGCTGGGTCTCGTGGTCACGCCGGTCTCGCCGGCGGAACTCGCCGAGATGATCGGGCGCGATTCGGAGACGCGCGGTGCGCTGATCAAGGCCGCAAAGATCGAGGCGCAGTAGCCTGACGCGTCCACTGAGACCGCCCTATCTCGTGAGCCACACGGCGTCGGAGGCGAGTTCCGGCCAGCCGATCGCGCGGCTCGCGCGCCCGGCGGCCTCGGCCGGCGGCAGCTTGTCGTCCCAGCGCGCCGCGGTGATACGCTGGCCGTTGAACGAGCCCGACTCGTCGGACATTAGCCAACGGATCGGCGGTCCCATGATCTCCGGCCGCAGCATCTTGCTGCGATCCCAGCCCGACGCGTCGGAGATGAGCGGCGTGTCGGTCGGCCCGCCCGGCACCAGCACGTTGACGGTGATCGGGCCGCCCTCCATTTCCTTCGCCCAGACCGCCGACATGGATTCCAGGGCCGCCTTGGCGGCGCCATAGGGCAACACGCGCAGCATGGTGAGGTAGCTCGTGGTGTTGTTGACGACGCGGCCGAAGCCGCCCTCGCGCATCAAGGGTAGCGCGGCGCGGACCAGCATGGCAGGCGCGCGTACGAAAATGGCAAAGAAGCGGTCGAATATCTCCGGCGTCAGTTCCTCAATGCCCGGATGTCGCGCTTCCGCATCCGGCCTGATCGCACTCATGCCGACGCCGGCGTTGTTGATCACCGCCTCGATGGTGCCGAAGCGCTGGCGCGCGGTCACCACCGCCGCAACGCAGCCGCCGGGCGCGTCGAGATGGGCCAGGATCGGCAGCAGGCGTCTGCCGCCCGCGCCGGCTGCACCTGGCAGTTCTCTGAGCCGCTCCAGCGTCTCGATGTCGCGGTCCACCGCCGCGACGCAATGACCTGCCTCCAGCAGTGCCTGCGTCATCACCCGCCCGATGCCGCCGCCCGCCCCGGTCAACAGCACGACGCGGCCTCGCGTTGCCATGGCTCTGCCCCCGATTGCCTGTTGCCTGGATCGCCGGAGCCTATTGGCCCGTCGTGGCCCTTGTCGAGTATGCTCGCGCGCCCGAGGACACAGAGCATGTCGCGCCTTCGCATCTACGGCATGGCCCGCACCCGCGCTTTCCGCGTGCTGTGGATCGCGAAGGAGCTTGGCCTCGACTATGAGCACATCCCGGTCGAGATTGGCTCGGCCGGTGCGCGCCAGCCCGAGTATCTTGCCATCAATCCGAACGGCCGGCTGCCGGCGATCGACGATGGCGGCTTTGTCCTGTTCGAGTCGCTCGCCATCACCATGTATCTCGCCAAGAAGCATGGGTTGGGGAAGCTCTACCCGGCCTCGCTCGAAGGTGAAGCCAGGTGCTGGCAATGGGCGCTGTGGGCGGTGACCGAGGTCGACCGCGGGGTCAACATCTGGTCGCTGCACGCCGTCCGCCTGCCGCCCGCGGAACAGGATGCGGCCAAGCGTGCTGAGGCGCTGCGGGTTCTGGAGGCGCCGTTCAAGGTGCTCGACGGTGCCGTGTCGCGCGAGCCCTATCTGCTCGGCGCGGACTTCACGGTGGCCGATCTCAACGTCGCCGCCGTCATCAGCCGCGCTGTCGACATGAACCTCGACGCGGCGCCCCATCTGAAGAGTTGGCTGTTGCGCTGCCTTGAGCGGCCGGCGGCGCGTGCGGCGCTCGCGCTCAAGGCGCAATCGGACGCCGACACGCCGGCCGACGTGACGCGGCAGATCGCGCGCCGGAACCGGCTGTAGGCGATGGCGAAGTTCGCCCCGGGTCCGCTCAACGCTCAGCAGCTTCTCGGCGAGGCGCTGAACCTCCATCGGCAGGGACGCCTTGAAGAGGCCGAACGACTTTACAACCGCGTTCTCAAGGCGCAGCGCGATCATTTCGATGCGCTGCATCTGCTCGGCATGCTGCAATACCAGCGAGGCAAGGCTGGAGAGGCGTACCGACTTGTCACTGCTGCGCTCAAGGTCGATCCACATTCCGCGGACGCACTGTCGAACCTCGGACTCGTGCTGCATACGCTCAAGCGCACCAACGAAGCGCTCGCCAGTCTCGACAAGGCGCTTGCGTTGGCGCCGGGCCATCTCGACGCCCTCAACAACCGCGGCGGGATTCTGCTCGATCTGAAACGGTCGGCGGAAGCAATTGCCTGTTTTGACGCGGTGATCGCGCGACAGCCGCGGCACGTCCAGGCCTACGTCAACCGCGGCAATGCGCATGCCGAAATGGACGATTGCCAGCGGGCACTGATCGACTACGACGCAGCCCTTGCGCTCGCGCCCGGCCATCCGCAGGCGCTCTACAACCGCGGCAACACGCTGCGCACGCTGGGACGCGAGGCCGAGGCAATTGCGGCGTATGACCGGGCGCTGACGGCGATGCCGCGAATGGTCAGCAGCTGGCACAACCGGGGACTCGCGCTCGCCGCACTCAACCGCCACCGCGAGGCGCTGGAGAGCTTCGCGCGGGCGCTTGCGCTCGACCCCGAACATGCCAATTCGCATTTCAGCATTGCGATGTCGCTGCTCACGCTCGGCGATTGGCGGCGTGGCTTTGCGGAATACGAATGGCGCTGGAAGCGTACTGGGATGGGAGCGCGGAGGAGCTTCTCCAAGCCGCTCTGGCTCGGCGAATTTCCGCTCGCCGGGCGGACCATTCTGCTGCACGCGGAGCAGGGCCTGGGCGACTCTGTCCAGTTCGCGCGCTACGCGCCCGTGCTGGCAGCTGGCGGGGCAAAGGTGGTGATCGAATTGCCGCCCGAACTTGCGGCATTGCTGGCAAGCCTGGACGACGTTGCTGCGGTGGTTGCGCGTGGCGAAGCGCTGCCGCCGTTCGATCTGCAATGTCCGCTCGGAAGCCTGCCGCTCGCGTGCCGGACCGAGGTCGCGACCATTCCCGCATCCGAGTTCCTACCTTCGGCTCTCCGAAGACCGCGTTGCGCGGTGGCGGCCACGCCTGGATGCGCTCGGCCCCTCGCGCGTCGCGATCGCGTGGTCCGGCCGTCCGAGCCATCCCAATGATCGCCGGCGGTCGATGACGCTGACCGACCTTGCGCCCCTTCTGGCGGTGCCCGGCGTCCGGTTCGTCAGCGTGCAGCGAGACGTGCGGGCAACGGACGCTGCTGCGCTCGCAGCCGATCCGCGCATTGCACATGTTGGTGACGATCTCACTGACTTTGCCGAGACCGCGGCGGTGCTTACGCTCTGCGATCTCGTTATCTGCGTGGATACGTCGGTTGCGCATGTGGCCGGAGCGCTCGGGCGGCCGACGTGGCTGATGGTGCCGTTCCAGCCCGACTGGCGCTGGCTGCTCGCACGCGACGACAGCCCCTGGTACCCGACGATGCGGTTGTTTCGGCAGCCAGCCATCGGCGACTGGGCGAGCGTCACGGCGCGGCTCCGCGACGAGCTCGCAGCGTGGTCGAGACGGAGCGGTTGAGCTCAGCGGCGATCGCCGGAGCCGGTCCACATCGCTTCGAGCCGCTTGCGGAACGCCTTCGGCTGCTCGGCGAACAGCCGCGCCGCGATCCGCCCGGCGGCCGCCACCTGCTGCGCCTGGCGCTGGGCGATCGCCGATTGCAGGCGGCTTCGCCAGCGGGCCAGCGGCTGGTGCGGCTCGCCGAGGCGCGCAAGCACCGCCAGATCCTGGTGGCGGCCGAGCCGGGTGCGAAGCTTCTGCGCCTCGCGCACCCAGGTGCGCCCGAGCCGCGGCCACAGCGGCGCGACGATCTCCATCTGGTAGCGGTGGGCCACCACGCGCTTGCGCAGTTCGTGCACCTCCTCGGCGCTGGCAGCCCGCCAGTCGTCCGGGATCAGCCGCCGCGCCCGCCGGTAGCCGTCACCCAGGCTGCGGGCCACGTCCTTGAAGGCGAGCGAGTCGAGCGGCCATTGCTCGACCCGGGCGTCGGCGCGGTCGAGGGCCGCGCCGATGCGGGCGCGCATCGCCGAATTCAGGCTCGCGGTCTCGGCCGACGACCGCAAGGCCTCAAGCCGGCTGCGGATCGTTTCCCAGGTGCCCGACGACAGCCGGTGTGAGGCCGTGTTCTTTTCGAGGTCGTCGGTTGCATCGAGCGCCGCCTGCCCGTCCCGGGCGCCGGCAAGCCCACGCGCCAGTTCGCCGGCCTCGGTTCGCCAGCGACGGTCGTCCTCGTCCAAGAACGGCTCGACCAGCCGCAGGAAGGCACGCCATTGCTTCATCGCGGCCCGGAAATCATGGACCGCGATGGCTTCGATGCGTTCCCGGTCCTCGACCGCGGCCCGGGCGTTCGCAAGAATTTCCCGGGCAATGCCGCGCAGTGCATCGCCGACGGCTTCCTGCGGTCGAAGGGCCGGTCTATCGCTCATGCAAGGGCTCTAATTGCAATCTTCTGTGACAGGTTAGCGAAAAGGCGCTGTCTGCGCTCTTTTCAATCACGTTCGCGGTTGTTACATAAGCCGCGCAGCGCCCTGAAGGGGGATGCAACGGAATTTTCGCGGGGTGGAGCAGCCCGGTAGCTCGTCAGGCTCATAACCTGAAGGTCATAGGTTCAAATCCTATCCCCGCAACCAAATTAACGCCGTCAAGTCAAAGACTTGGCGGCGTTTTTGTTTTTCGGTCCGTGTTCCAGAGGAACGCAAGGCGAACCCGAACACGTCAAAGACTTGCGGGCATTGCGCTCGAGGTGGCACGCGACCTGGGCATCAGGCTCATGGATGTGGTGAAAAGCTCGGATTGACGCCGTCGCCTATCAGACTGCCGCGGTCGCGACGGCATCGAGCCGGGCACGAATGGAGGGACCACTCAGCGATGATATCATCGATGCTCTCGCCGATATGCGCCTCCGATCTGGGCTCCTGCGCGCTCTGATCGTTCAAAGCGCGAAGAACGACAGTGCGTTGCGAAAGCAGATTTTCTCCTTGTCGGCGTCTGAAATGTCGAGCGAGGCGATGACGGCCATGGTGGATCGGATGTAGCCCGCGCCACCCTCCGGGCCGAATGGCGCGTCGGAGGCGAACAGCACATGGTCGACGCCGAAAAACTCCAGGCCGCAGACCGTGCCGGCGCGGCCGCCGCAGAGCGCGGTGTCGCCGTAGAAATCCTTGAAGCAGTCGAGCAGCGGCTTGCCGAGGCTCGGCAGCACCTGGCTGTAGTCTTCCCCGGAGGTGCGGCTGCCGAGCGTCGCCCAGCCGGTGTCCATGCGAGCATCGAAGAACGGGATCATTGCGCCAAGGTGGTGCGTAAGAATTCTTAGGTTCGGAAGACGCGTCATGACGCCGGAGAAGATCAGCCGGGCCATGGTGGCGCTCGTCTCATAGGGCCAGCCAAAGATCGTCCAGATTTCGTAGCGGGAGCGCTCCTCGGCCGGGAAGTCGGGTACGTCGGGCTTGCGCGCCGGGTGCAGCAGGATCGGTTTGCCCGATTTGGCCGCCACCTCGAAGATCGGCAGGAAGCGCGGCTCGTCGAGGCAGGCGCCGTTCACGTTGGTATGCAGTTGCAGGCCGTTGGCGTTGCCGTGGATCAGGATGCGCTCGGCCTCCTTGACCGCGGCGTCCGGCGCGTTCATCGGCAGCGCCCCGACATAGCCCGCGAACCGGTCCGGGTGCTTGGCGACGAGTTCCGCAAGCCCATCGTTGGCGACGCGTGCGAACTCCGGCGTCCGGTCAGGTCCGACCATGCCCTCGAGCGGCGGCAGGCCGAGCGAGATGATCTGTGTGTAGTCATCGAACGCGTCCATCATCCGAAAGCGCGCATCGAGATCGTAGATCGTGCGCACCCCCTGCATGCGTTTGCCGACGTCGGTCGTGCCGCCGGCCGTCTCCGACATCAGGCGGAACAGCGCCGGCGGGAAGAAGTGGCAGAAGGCATCGATGTGACGCATGGCGAGGAGGCTCCGGTTGAGGGTGGCGCGATATCGGTGTCGAGCCGGAACGCGAAGTCAAGGCGAAACGCGCCGCTGCGGGGCTGTGTTGTCGCAGGCGCCTGCGTCCGCGCCGCGGCGTCTGGACAACGCGGACGCGCCTGCGCACACTTTTGCCTTCCCGGCCACATTGCCGGGGTGATCGGGAGCTTCGCATGCGGGCAATCGGGTTCGCGGCCGCCGCCATCGGTGGCTTGCTGTCGCTACTCGGTCTTGCCTCGGTCGTCGCCGCGCAGGATGCCTATCCGAGCCAGCCGATCCGCATCGTGGTGCCGTTTTCCGCCGGCGGCGCGACCGACGTCGCGGCCCGCATCGTCGGGCAGAAGATTGCCGAGGAATGGGGCGCGACCGTCGTCATCGAGAACAAGCCGGGCGCAACCGGTTCGATTGCTGCGGAGTATGTGGCCAAGTCTAAGCCGGATGGCTACACGCTGCTGATGGGAACGGGCTCTGTCAATTCCGTGTTCCCTGCGGTCAAGTCGAACCTGCCGTTCGACACGCTGCGGGATTTCGTGGCGGTGTCGAATTTCTTCGTGACTCCGAACATCCTGGTGGTGCATCCGTCGGTGCCGGCCAACAACGTCGCCGAGTTCATCGCGCTGCTGAAGGCGCATCCGAACGACTACAGCTTTGCCAGTTCCGGTGCCGGCAGCAGCATTCACCTGTCGGGCGAACTGTTCAAGCAGATGGCGGATGTCCAGATGGTGCACGTGCCCTACAAGGGCAGCGCGCCGGCGGTGGCCGATCTCATTGCCGGCCACGTCAAGGTCATGTTCGACAATCTGGCAAGCTCCTGGCCGTACGTGAAGCAGGGTTCGCTGCGTGCGCTCGGCGTCACCGGGCTGCAGCCCGATCCCGCTAGCGCCCGGCGTACCGACGGTCGCGGAGACCTTGCCGGGCTACGACGCCACGTCATGGGCCGGGCTGCTCGCGCCGGCGAAGACGCCGCCCGCGATCGTCGCAAAGATTTCGGCGTCGGTGCAGCGCGCGATCAGGCTGCCTGACGTCGCCGAGAAGCTCAAGGCCACGGGCGGCACGCCGGTCGGCGACACGCCCGAGCAATTTGCCCAGTTCATCAAGGACGACATCGCGAAATGGCGCCGGGTGGTCGAGAAGGCCGGCGTCAAGGTCGAGTAGCGGATTGGTTGACGCTACGCTGCCGCGGACTGCGTCGCCTACTCTTTCAGCGGCGCGCTGCCTCGCCACGGATGGTCGGTGATGTCGAACGTCACCTTGTCGGGACCGTGGAACTTGGTCTCGTAAAACCCTTTGTGACCCTCCGGGCGCCGTGCGAAGCACTTGGCGCCGAGCTTCTCAAGCTTGTCGGCGGTTCCGTCCACGTCGTTGACCAGCACGCCGAAATGGTGGATGCCGCGGAAGTCGAGGCCCAGTCCCTGGTCCCAGCCGAAGTGCAGCACCGCCATGTTGAGCGTGCCGTCACTCAGAAACACGCCGTAGGACTTGCCTTCGCCCGCAGGCTCGATCCGGCCGACCTCGGTGAAATCGAAGGCCTGCTTGTAGAACTCCGCCGTTGCGAATGGATCTTCGGCGGCAATCGCGATGTGTCGAAGTTTCGGCATTGTCGTTTCCTCCAGGTCAGTCTGCCTAGTGCTGCCGATTTGAAGTTCCTGCACCACTTGCCGCAATCACACTCAGGAACTTCAAATCGAAAGCGGCACTAGATTCATAGACTTGCTAGTGCCCCTTTGCTTCCGAAGTTCGTGTCAGAGAGTGCTGCGATGTATCACGAACTTCGGAAGCGGGGCACTAGGGTGAAGTGCCGGATCGCTTAAGCCATAGATGTCGCGGGCGGCTTCCGGCGAGACGTAGCCGCGCCTGACGTCGGTGCGAACGCGATCGCGGTCGCGCTGTTGCGGATCGCCATAGCCGCCGCCACCGCCGGTGTGGATGCGCACACGGTCGCCGGCCTTGAGCATCACGACTTCCTTGAGCGCGACCTGGCGTCGAGCCGTCGGCACGTTCGATCAGCACATGGCCAGGCTGGCCGTCGCCGCCGCCGTTCAATCCCCAGGCCGGGCAAATGCGTGCGCTCGAACCGCGTCGAAATCCGGCACGACGCCAGTATCAGATAGCGGCGCTCCAGGCCGAGCCCGCCGCGGAACTGCCCAGGTCCGCCCGAGTCGGTGCGCAGGCTGAAGCTCTCGATCATGAACGGATAGCTCGACTTCGTGCAGTTCGATCGGAATGAGGCGCGTGTCGCCATGACACATGGTGCGGAACGGGCCGGGCCCGTCCATATCGCAGAGCGCGCCCCAGCCGCCGAAGCCGATGTCATGGCACTGCCAGAAGGCGCCGCCGTCGGGCTGGCGACCGGCATAGGCCAGTGTCGCAAAAGTGCCGTAGTGCGCCGCTGCGACCCGGTCAGGCATCGCCGGGCCGAGCGCTCGGATCACGAGGTCGATCAGCATCGGCAACGCCGAATTGTAGGCGCCCATCGGCGCGGTCGGTCGCGCGCTGACGATGGTGCCCTCGGGCAGAATCAGCTTGAGCGGACGGAACGTGCCTTCGTTGGCATCGCCCTCCGGCAGAAGCAGATAGCGGAACGCCAGCCGCGCGACGGTCGAGCCGCCGCCGCTGCGGCCCGAGTTCATCGGCGCGTTGACCTCGGCCGGCAGCGCCGAAAGGTCGATGGTCATCTCGTCGCCGGCGACGACCACCGTAACCTTGCAGGGCAGGGAGCCCGGATTTAGCCCATCGTCATCGAGCGTCGCCTCGGCGGTGTAGGTGCCGTCGCGGATGGCGCGGATTGCGGCGCGCGCCTCCGCCTCCGACTGATCCCAGATGATTGTGAGCGCCCGCCGGAAGGTCTCCACGCCATAGCGTTCAACAAGGTCGGCCACTCTGTCACGGCCCATCACACAGCCGCCGATCTGTGAGTTGATATCGCCCATCATCTCGATCGGGAAGCGGGTGTTGTGCTCGATCATCCGCACCATTTCGAGTACCGGCTCGCCGCGCGAGCGGAGCTTCACGGTGCGAAACTGGATGCCCTCCTGAAAGATGTCGGTGGCGAACTTCGACAGTGATCCCACGTCGCGGCCGCCGACGTCGATCCAGTGCATCACCACGACCATGAATCCGATCAACTCGCCTAATACGCGGATCGGCGTGTACATCGTGACGTTGTTGAGGTGCTGGCCGATGGTGCCGGCGTAGTTGGTGACGACGATGTCGCCGTCGTGCAGCCGGTCCGGGCCGTAAATCTGCAGGCCGTCCTGGACCGCAGCGCGCATCACGTCGGCGACGAACACCGGCATGCCGGCGGTGCACTGGCAGATGAGATCGCCGCGCGCATCGACAAGCCCGACCGCGTAGTCCTTGTACTCGTAGATATAGGGGCTGAACGCCGTGCGCGTGATGTTGACGTCGACCTCGTCAGCGATCGCGACCAGGCGCCGCCGGATAACCTCAACGGTGACCGGGTCGATCGCCTCGACCGCGCTCGGAGAAGCCGGCGGACGGACCGCGTCAATGGTGGCAGGCAATGTCGATCTCCCCGAGCTTGCCGACGCTGAACGTGTCGCGCGGGCCGACCAACGTGCTCGACCCGTACTCGACGATGAGCGCCGGCCCGGTCTCCCGGAAGCCTGCGCCGAGCGCGTAGCGATCATAGACCCGCGTCGGCAGGAAGCGATCCTCCTCCAGAAAAAAGATCGGCCGGACTGCCGGTTCCGACCGCGCGCGGCCGGCCTTCGGCCGCATGAGCCGCGCCAGGTCCGGCCGGCTCATATGCAGAGTCGCAAGCGAGTGCAGCACAACGATCTCTGCCTCTGCGGCGGCATTGGCGTGACCGTAGCGCCGCAGATACTCCTGGTCGAACCGTGCGCGCAGCGACGCGGCGTCGTCGCCGTCGGAGAGCTTGATCTTGATCGAATGGTGCTGGCCCTTGTATCGCATCTCGGCTTCGCGTTCGATTGTGATGGTGCCCTCGCCGAACTCACGGCGCAGCGCGGTCCGGCCCTGCGTCTCCAGTTCCTGATAGATCGCCGATACCTTGTCGAGATTCTCAGGGTTGAGCCGCAGCACGACGGTCTGTGCAGTGTCGAGCCGTGGATCGGCGAGCAGCATGCCGAGCGCGGAGAAGTTGCCAGGCTCCGGCGGCACGATCACGCGCGGGATCTTCAGCGCGTGCGCAAGCTCGATGGCGTGCAGCGGCCCGCCGCCGCCATAGCAGAACAGCGCGAAATCGCGCGGATCGTAGCCGCGGGCGATCGAGACCTTCTTGATGATCGACGCCATCGTAAGGTTCGCGATCGTCAGCACGCCCTTGGCAGCTTGTGTCACCGCGTCGCCGCCGCCATAGCCGAGCGGGCCGGCGATCCGCCGCGCGAGCGCTTCGCGCCCGCGCTCGCCTGCAAGCCGCATCTCGCCGCCGAGGAAGTTGTCGGGATCGAGGCGCCCGAGCAGAAGATTCGCATCGGTCACGGTTGGCTCGCTGCCGCCGCGATCGTAGCAGGCCGGCCCCGGCATCGAGCCCGCGCTGCGCGGTCCGACGTTGAGGCGCCGCTGCTCATCGAGCCAGGCGATCGAGCCGCCGCCGACGCCAACCTCGAGGATATCGATGACGTTGCCGCGGATCGGAAAGCCCGCATCGGGACCGCCGATGTGATAGATCGATTCCACAGCATAGCGGCCGCGCTCGATCATGGCGCACTTCGAGGTGGTGCCGCCCATGTCGAAGGCGACGAGGTTGTCGACGCCGAGATTCTGGCCGTAGCTTGCTGCGCCGATGCAGCCGCCGACCGGTCCCGACTCGACGAGTGTGATCGGTTCGCGGCAACCGCGATCGGCGGAAATGACCCCGCCGTGCGACCCCATCAACAGCAGCGAGCCCCGGAAGCCGCCGCTGCGCAGGCCCCGGTCGAATTCCGCGATGTACTGGCTGACCTGCGGGCCGACGTAGGCGTTGGCCGCGGCCGTTGCAGTGCGCTCGAACTCGTACCACTCGCGCGTGAGCTCAGTGCCGGTGGTGACGAATACTCCCGGCAGCAGGCGGCGAAGGTTGTCGGCTGCGGCCTGCTCGTGGTCCGGCGTGAGATACGAATTGACGAAGCTGATTGCCAGCGCAGCGACCTGTTGCGATCGCAGTGCTTCGGCGAGTGCGACGAGTTCGCCGAGTGCAATCGGCGTATACACGCGTCCCGCGCCGTCGATCCGCTCGGTCACTTCGAAGCGCAGCTCGCGCGGCACCAATGGCGGCTCACGGTGGAAGCGCAAGTTGAACGGCTGCGTGCGGTTGCCGCGGCCGATCTCGAGCAGGTCGCGAAAGCCTTTAGTCGTCAGCAACGCGGTTTTGGCGCCCGAGCGCTGCAATAGCGCGTTGATGACGAGCGTGGTGCCGTGCTTGATGAAGCTCGCCTCGCGAGCGTCAAGTGCAGCCTTGCGGATACAGTCGAAGATTGCGTCGCCGAGCCGACCGTAGGTCGTGGGACTCTTGGTATATGCGACGGCGCCGGTTTCGATATCGCAGGCGACGAGATCGGTGAAGGTGCCGCCGATATCGATGGCGATGACGTAGGCCACGGGCGGTTACTTGCTCCCTGCTGTCACGCGATGACGGTCTTAGTTGACCTTGATGCCGGCGCTCTGGATCACGTCGGCCCATTGCGGAATCCGGTGTTCCAGCATCGCCGTGATCTCGGTCGGCGTCCCCACGCCCGGCACGACGCCGGCCGCGCGCAGCTTCTGTTGCACCGTCTCGTCGTCGAGTGCTCGCTTGATCTCGGCGTGCATCCGCTCGATGGCATTGTTGGGCGTTCCCGCAGGCCCGAACACCGCGTAGGTGGTCGAGGCATCGAAATCGCCGATGCCGGTTTCCTTGACGGTCGGGATGCCGGGGAGGTCGCTGGAGCGCTGCTCGCCCGCGACCGCGAGCGGCCGGAGCTGGCCCTGGCGCACGTTCTGCAGCATGGTCGGGATCGGCGCGATCCAGAATGCGATGCGGCCGGCGACGAAGTCGGTCACCGCCTGGCCCACCACGCGATAGGGGACGTGCACAGTCTTTATTCCGGCGAGCCCGCTGAACAGCTCGCCGTTGAGATGGCCGGGCGTGCCGACGCCGGTCGAGGCGAAGGTGAGTTCGCCGGGCTTGCTTTTCCCAAGCGCCACCAGCTCGGGAGCGGTCGTCACCGGCAGTTCGTTGTTCGTCAGCAGAACCGCACCGGTTGTGCCGAAAATGGCGATCGGCGCGAGATTACGGATGGGATGGTATTTCAGGTTTGGATAGAGTGTCACATTGGCCGGCAGCGAGCCCGAAGGATCGGCCATGACCAGCGTGTGGCCGTCCGGTTGCGCGTTCACCACCTGCTCGACCGCGATCGTGCCGCCGGCGCCGGGCTTGTTGTCGATGACGATGACGTGCCCGACCGCGCGCGACACGCTGTCGAACACCACGCGCGCGACAATGTCGGTCACGCCAGCGGCGGCAAACGGCACCACCACGCGGATCGTCCTGCTCGGATAGTCCTGAGCAGGAGCCGCCATCGGCGTCAGCATGACGCTGGACACGCCGGCGATGAGCCGCAGGACTTTCCAGATACTTCGTGCCATGGCGCACCCCGGTCTCGCGATCGCCGCCGGCCGCGGCGGCGCGGCCCACGGCGGGCACTTTATTGGCTCGCCGCCCGCGATCAATGGCCGATGCATGTGCCTGCCGCGGGCGGCCATTCCGCCGGCGCGGCTGGCAGCCTAGGAGGTTGGGGAACTTAGGACGGGATCCGGGCGGCCAGCGCCTCGCTCGCGCTGTTCAGGAGCTGGCCGAGCGCCGGCGAGGCCTGCCGCCCGCTCTTGGTGATCGCCATCAGTTCGCGCGGGATGGTCGGCTCGACGATCGGGATCGAACGCAGCGTCGGGTATTGGTAGCGGACGACGAAATAGGACGGCACGACGGCGATGCCGAGGCCTTGCGCCGCGAGCGAGACCGCAGTCGCAAACAGCGACGGCTCGTATTCAGCGGTGATCCGCAGCTTGTGCACGGCGAGCGTCTCGTCGAGCAGCATGCGGAGCGAGGTGCCCTTCGGCATCGTGATGATCTTGTGTTTGAGCACCTGCGCCCAGGTGATCGAGGAGCGACGTCGCGGCAAATAGTCGGTGCGATACACCGCCGACATCTGGCCGCGCGCGAGAATCTGAACGTCGAGTTCCGGACCAAGGTACGAAATATGGCCGATGCTCACATCGACCTCCTCGTTCAGCACCTTGGGAATGAGCTGCTGGGGCTCAACGTCCTGGATAACCACCGCGAGCTTGGGATGGCGAACCCGCAGGGCGTCGAGCACGAGCGGTAGCAATCCGGGCGCAAGCCCGGCGCTGATCGCGAAGGTGACGCGGTCGCGTCCCTTGTCGCGCGCACCGAGCGAGCTCGATTCCAGAATGTTGAGCTGACTCAAGATGCGCTCGGCTGTCGGAAGCATTTCGCGACCAGCCGGCGTTAAGCGGAACATGCGGCTGTTGCGCTCGAACAGGCGCACGTTGAGGCCGTCCTCGAGCTGCCGGATCAGGACGCTGACCGCGGATTGGGTGATATTCATCTTCTCGGCCGCGCGGGTGAAGCCGCCGAGCGAGGTCGCCGCGATGAACGCTTCCAGTTGGCGAGGCGTCGGTTTCATGGGCGTCGACTGCCGGCAATGTTGCTTGGTATGCCGCCGGTCAATCATTTAACCAAACTCATGGCTGGCATAAAGAGAAATCGTTTTTCGCCGCAAGGACTTCGTCCTACCCTCCGCCGCCGTGCGACGGTTGCCGCGTGCGACCAACATCTCGTCGCCCAACGCGACGCAACACCAAGACCCGATAGGGCAATAAACCTCGTCACGGATCAGGGAGGATCCGGCATGCTCATCGAGGTAGAGCGTTGTCGAATCGCCGCGCTGGGCACGGGCGGAACTCTGTTGTTGACCGTGGCGGCGGCTGCGCAGAGCAACCTGACACCGGTCAAGCTTACCGTGATCGCGCCCGGCACCAACGACGCGCAGTTCACGCTCGCCAGGTCGGAAGGCTGGTTCGTGAAAAACGGACTCGACGTGGAGTTCATCAAGGCGATCGAGGACCAGGATAAGATGGCTGACCTGGAGGTCGCCGATCAGGTCTGGGACTTCTAACTTCTATAAGAAATACTGGGCCGATCCACCCTCGGTCGCGAACGAAGCCATGCTGCAGGCGTTGAAGTACAGTTCGAGCGAACGCACGCGCACGGAGGTGCCGGCGATGTTGGGCAAGATGTACGACGACTCAGTCGTCGAAGAGGTAATCAAGCAGTGAGCGGCGAGCCCGGTTCTGCGGCGGCGTCAGCAGGCTCCGCCACCGTCGACGCGCAGGAGATTGCGCTGCGCCATGCCAAGATCAGGGAAAGCATGGCGGAGAGCGACCTCGATCTGCTGATCGTCTATTCGTCGCCGCTGCGTCCATTCAACGTCCACTACGCCTCCAACTATGACCTGATCGGCGACGGCGCGATGGTGGTGATCGCGCGCGACCGCGATCCGATCCTCTATGTCAGCGAGGAATGGGACCTCGTGCGCGCGGCCGAAGTCTCACCGATCAAGGACGTACGCCATGGCGGCAACCTCGCGCAGCTTGCCGGCCGACTGTTGCATCAGACCCGCAGCAGCATCGCGGGTTTGGAATGGGCCGATGGCACCTTCGCCGACGAAGTGCTTGCTGTGGCAGGCCGGGAGGTGGACGGCGGCCACGCGGTGCTCGATCGGGCTGCGCGCCGCAAGACCCCGGTCGAGATTGCGCTGATCCGACAGGCTGCGGAGCTTGCCGACGTGGGGTTCCAGCACGGCTTCGACGTGCTGATCGAGGGCATGCGCGAGTATGAGCTTGCCGCCGAAATCGAATTTGCCATGCGCGACGCAGGAGCGGTCGATAACTTCGGGCTGCTGTCGTCGGGCAAGCACAACCGCGCGATCGGCATTCCGACCGACAAGGCGGTGGAGCTGGGCGATTTGCTGATCTTCGAGATCACGCCGGCGCGCTTGAGCCGCAACCACTCTGCCCAGCTTTGCCGGACCATCAGCATGGGGGCTGCCAGCGACAACGTCCGCGACAAGCATCGCATCCTCGAAGAGGCTCTGCAGGCCGGGATTGCGCGGGTGAAGCCCGGCACGCCGCTCGGCGAAGTGGTCGTCGCGCAGGACGAGGTGATCGCACGCTACGGCTACGGTGATTATTGCAAGCCGCCGTACATGCGGGCGCGCGGTCACGGCTTCGGCGTCGGCCGGGTCGATCTGTCGCGTCAGAACAAGCAAATCGCCGAGCCCGGCATGGCGATGATCGTTCATCCCAACCAGTACTTCCCCGATCTCGGCTATGTAGCGCTCGGGCAGATGGTGATTGTGACCGAGAATGGGGCCGAGCGCCTGAGCCGCCTGCAATCCGGCATCTACGAGCGCACTTAAGGGAGCGCAGGGAACAGCGATACGATGAGCCTCGTCCGCACCCCGATCCTCCGGCATGGCCTGACCCTTTGGGACAAGGCGCTGCTGCCGGAGTCCGAAGTGGCGAACCGCCTGCAGCGCGTTCGCGCCATGATGGCCTCGCGCGGGCTCGATGCGCTGATCGTTTACAGCGACATGGCGCGCGGCGGCGACGTGGCGTATCTGACCAATTTTCAGTCGTTTGATGCCCGCATGCCCGGCCTTGTCTTGGTGACGCCCGAGCACCTCGACGCGATCTTCAAGGTGACGAGCCGCGATCTCACCTACATCTCGAAATACGTCTGGGTTACGCCGCATTCGGTCGATTTTCTCTCCGGCAGCCTCGCCGACAAGCTTGCTGACATCGCCGCCGAGCGGGGCTTGAAACGCGCCGGCGTCAAAGTCGGATTTGCGGGCGGCACGTTTGCGCCGGCAGCCTTGCGGCAGGGCGTCGCGGACTTGTTTGCCGACGGCGAGTTGTTGCCGGCCGACGCGATATTCGCGCATCTGCGGCGCGACAAAAGCACAGCCGAACGCGTGTTGCTGCGGCTCGCGGCCGCCAAGGGCGAAAGCGTGATGGCCGAGCTGGCATCTAGGCTTACGCCGGGTATGTCCGAAGCGCAGCTTGCGGCGCGCGCGGACTATCTCGCGCGCAAAGTCGGCGCGCAGGACGTCGACGTGCTGCTTCACGTCGCGTCAGCCGGAAATGGCGCCTGGCCGCGCGGTCATTTTCCGTTTCGGCCGGCGGGCGAGCGCGCGTTGCCGGCGACCGGCTCGGTCGGTCTCTACGTTGCCCTGCAATACCACGGCTATTGGGTGGAGCTGTCGCAGTCGGTGTTCCTCAATGCACCGCGTTCCGCGGATGTTGAGATGCACCAGCTTGCGCTCGCGGCCTTCGACGAACTCGGCAGCCGCACGCTGCGGCCCGGCGCGATCGCCTGTACTGCGCCCGCAAGCGAAGGCACCGCGATCTGGGTGCATGGCCTAGGCCTCGATCGCAGCGAGCCGCCGCTGCCGATCGACGGCGATCCTAACCTGCTCGACGGCGACATTGTTGCGGCGCACGTCGCATTACGGCGGAACGGCGGGGTCGCGTTCTTCGGCCGCCCGGTGGTCGTATCGCAGGCGAGCGCGCCGCTCGTTCCGCCCGGTCGGGCGATGATGGGAGCGAGGTCGAACGCATGACCTTGCATGTCGCGCTCGATATTGGCGGGACCTTCACCGACCTCGTCGCCTACGACGACGCGACTGGCATGTTGCGCCATGCCAAGAGCTCGACAACGCCGGACGACCTTACTGTCGGCATCGCGCGCTGCCTGGAAAAGGGCGGCATCGCGCTCGATCGCTGCGAGACCTTCATCCATGGTGCGACCGTTGCGATCAACACGCTGATCGAGAAGACCGGAGCGAAGACCGCGCTGGTCACTACCGCGGGCGCCCGCGATGCATACCTGATCGGCCGCGGCAACCGGCCGGAGGCCTACAACGTGTTCTTTCAGCGGCCGACGCCGCTGGTGCCGCGGCGGATGATCGTCGAGGTCGAAGAGCGGCTTTCGGCCAGCGGCGAGGCGATCGTGCCACTGACGCGGACCGAGATCGCAGCGCTGTGCGAACGCGTCGCGGCGCTCGAGGTTGAGGCGGTCGCGGTCTGCCTGCTGCATTCCTACGCGAACCCGGCGCACGAACAGATGATCGGCAAGGCGCTGCGCGAGGCGTTTCCGTCCACCTACGTTTCGCTGTCGCACGAAATCCTGCGCCAGTATCGCGAGTACGAGCGGACGTCGACGACGGTCGTCAACAGCTACATCGGTCCCAAGGTCAGCCGCTATCTCGGCAAGCTGCAGAGCGACTTCAAGGCCAAGGCCTTCGGTGGCACGCTGCTCGTCATGCAGTCGAACGGTGGTGTCACGTCGATCGATTCGGCGACACAGGTACCGGTGGCGCTGATGGAGTCCGGCCCGGTCGGCGGCATCATGGCGTCGGCCGAGATCGGCCGCCGGCTCGGGCACCCGCAGGTGATTGCGTTCGACATGGGCGGCACCACCGCCAAGGCAAGCCTGATCCGCGATGGTGAGCCCTCGATTGCCGAGGGCTATCATGTCAATGGCTATGCCTCCGGCTATCCGGTGATGCTGCCGGTGGTCGATATCGTCGAAGTCGGTGCGGGCGGCGGCAGCATCGGCTGGATCGATTCGGTCGGCGCGCTTAAGGTCGGGCCGCGCAGCGCCGGCGCGAGTCCCGGCCCGGTCTGCTACGGCACCGGCGGCGAGGAGCCGACGGTCACCGACGCCAACCTCGTGCTCGGACGGATCAACGCCAAGAACTTCCTCGGCGGCGAGATGCCGCTCGATACCGCAGCGGCACAGCGCGCGATCAAAAACAAGCTCGCCGATCGGCTTGGCCTCGGTGCCGAGGAGATCGCGGTCGGCATCGTGCGGATCGCGGTTGCGCATATGACGCTCGCGGTGCGCGGCGTCTCGATCGAGCGCGGTCACGATCCGCGCGATTTCGTGCTCGTGGCGTCCGGCGGCAATGGCGGCCTGCATGCGCCGCTGATCGCGCGCGAACTGTCGATCCCGAAGGTGATCGTGCCGGTGCTGCCGGCGCATTGCTCGGCGACCGGCATGCTGATGACAGACGTGCGCCACGATTATGTGCGCACCCACCACACGCCTCTACAGGACGCCGATTTCTCGAAGGTTCGCGCCATCTGCGGCGAGTTCGAACGCGAAGGCGATCGGCTCCTGGAGCGAGAAACCGTCCCGCCGAATCGGCGCGACATGCGCCGCTCCCTCGACATGCGGTTCGTGGGGCAGGAGTACTACCTGAATGTGCCGGTCACAGCCGATGAGCTTGAGCGGGCGGACCGGGCCGCCATTCGCGCCAAGTTCGAGAAGGTGCACGCCCGCCAGTACGGCCAGATCGGCGGCCACGGCCAGGTCGAGATCGTCAACGTGCGCGTGAGCGCCCATGGCTTGCGCCCAAAGCTGCCGGTGCGGGCCGATCTCAACAGCTCGGCCGCAACAACCGTCACACGGGACGTGATCCTGACCGACGCCAAGCGGCCGGTCCGCTGCACGATCGTGGCTCGCGCGTCGCTCGCGGTGGGTGAGGTCGTGAACGGGCCTGCGATCATCGAGGAGGACGCCAGCACCGTGCTGCTGCTCGACGGCGATCGCGCGACGCTCGCGCCGACCGGCGAGATCATCATCGACATCGGAGCAGGCTGACGTGGCGATCGATCCCATCACGGTCGAGGTTTTGCGGAGCGCATTGCCGGCCGTCACCAACGAAATGTCTCATGTGCTGCATCGCACCTCGTACAACATGATGATCTACGAGGTCGGCGACTATTGCTGCGCGACCGTCGACACCGAAGGCAATCTGATCTCGCAGAATGCGGGCGGCGTGTCGCATTTCGTCTCGGACCTCGGCGTCGTCATCCGGGACGGCATGAAGCGGATCGGCGAGTTCAAGCCCGACGACGTGATCATCACCAATCACCAGGCGGTCTGCGGCCAGCACCTGAACAACATTTGCGTCTACATGCCGTTCTTCTTCGAGGGCAAGCTCCGCGCTTTCACCGTCATCCGCGCGCATTGGATCGACGTCGGCGGCTACAGCACGGGCTTTGGCGCTGGTGTGGCGGCGACCGATCCGTGGCTCGAGGGACTGCAGCTCAACCAGCTCAAGATCTACGAGGCAGGCGTTCCCAACAAGAGCCTGCTCGCGATGATCGCCGACAACATCCGTTTTCCGGATTCGTCGATGGGCGACCTGCAGGCCCAGATCGCCTCCTGCCAGCTCGGCATTCGCCGGCTTGACGAGCTTTACCGCAAGTATGGCGAAGACGTGCTCGTAGCCGCCGCGCAGCAGATTTTCCAGGAGACCGAGGCGCGCTGCCGCCAGGCCGTACTGGAATTCAAGGACGGCATCTACGAGCACGAATGCTTCTTCGAAGACACCGCCTCGAATGTGGACGGTCCGATCAGGATCAAGGTCCGCGTCGCGATCAGCGGCAGCGACATGACGATGGACTTTTCCGAATGCTCCGGTCAGCGCAACAGCGCGATCAATGCGCGGACGCTGGCCGCGCCCTACATCGCCTACAAGGCGCTGACCTGTCCGCTCGATCCGGTCAACGAGGGCTCGTTCAAGGCGCTGAAGGTCGTCATCCCGGAAGGCAACTTCATGATGGCGAAGTTTCCGGCGCCGATGGCGGAATGGAGCGTAGCGCTGCCGACCGTGGTCGACGCGGTGCTGGCCGCGCTCGCGCCGGCGCATCCGCATCGCATCCCGGCCGCACACAAGGGCGCGATGGGCGACAACATTACGTTCTTCGGTCACGCTCCGGGAACCGGCAAGCGCTTCGTGGTGCAGAGCATCGAAGGCGGCGGCTGGGGCGGCAGGCCGGACCAGGATGGCCCGTCGGCGTCGGTGACCGTATGCCAGGGCGACGTCCGCAACTCACCGATCGAGGCGCTCGAGCAGCGCTTCCCGATCGTGGTCGAGAAGCGCGGCCTGCGTCAGGACTCCGCCGGCGCCGGTAAATTTCGCGGCGGGCTTGGTCTCGACGTGCGAGTCCGCAATCTCGTGGAAGGCCGCTGGAATTTGCCGGTGACCGGCCGCTATCGGTTCCCGCCGTGGGGCCTGTGGGGCGGCAAGGCCGGTCACGGCGGTGGGCGCCAGATTCAGATCGCCGGCGCCAACGAATGGAAGGATATCAACGCCAACTGGGTGCCGGTGCCGGCGCAATCGCGGGCGCTGATCCAGTCGGCCGGCGGCGGCGGCTGGGGCGATCCGCTGGAGCGCGATCCTGAGTTGGTCTTCCGTGACGTCTGCGACGGGCTCGTTTCGATGGCGGCGGCGCTTGACGACTACGGCGTCGTGATTTCATCGCCCGGCGGTAACGGATTGCGGCTTGCGCTCGATCGCGCGGCGACGGAAGCAATCCGACGCCAGCGGACGACGCGCGCGTGAGCTCTGAGACCACCATGGTCGACGAATTGGCCGCGGTGGCAGCGCGGGTTCGCGCCGATGCGCTGCCGCCGGAGGTTATCGAAAAGGTGCGCCTGCATGCGCTCGACGCATTCGGTGCGATGTTTGCCGGCGCGCAGACCGCGGAGGGGATCGCAAGCCGCGCGCCTTTCCTGCGCATGGCGTCCGCAACCAACCGACCGCTTGGCTTGAGCGGACCGGCTTGCGCTGCTGCGATCCTGAGCTTGTCGTGCCGCCTGACCGAGTGCGACGACATTCATCTCGCCTCATGCACGACACCCGGGTCGGTGGTCTACGCGGCCGCGCTCGGCATGACCGCGCTGACCAAGCTCGACGCCGGGGCTGTCGCGGAGGCAGTGGTGGCGGGCTACGAGGTCATGACTGCACTCGGTGCTGCCGCCAACGGCGCCGAGGTTGTCTACGGCGACACCTGGCCGACTTATCTCGCGGCGGCGATGACGTCGGCTGCGGTCGCTGGCAAACTGATGCGGTTGCCCGAGGAGCGGCTGGCGGGCGCAATGGCGGTCGCCGCCACCATGACGACCGGCCTCAGCGGTCGTGTCGCTCAGGACCCGACCTCGCGCTGGATCACGCTCGGATGTGCGATGCAGAATGGGCTTACCGCGGCGGCCGGCGCAGAGGCCGGTCTGCACGGCGATCATCGCATCCTGGAGCGGATGGCGCAGGCCTTCTCGCAGGAGCGGCTGCGGAACCATCTCTCCGCCCGCGCGCAACCGGCGATCGGCCGAACCTCGCTCAAGCCGTACTGCGCCGGTCGTCAAAGCCTTGCGGCGATCGAGGCCTTCCTCGCGCTGCGCAACGAACACTGCATCGACCTGGAAGCAATCGAGCGTGTCTGCGTGTTGGTCCCGCCGCAGTATCGGGCAATGATCGATCGGTCGGGCCGGCCGAAGACCAAGCTCGAGTTGCGCGGCGTGCGTTATCAGCTCGCCATTGCCGCGCTCTACCCGGACGACCTGTTCGATATCGATCGGCGGCGGCTCCGCACCGGCGACCACAATGTCTGTCGCCTGATGGATGCGGTCGAGGTCAAGGACTCGAAGTCCTTCGGCGAAATGTATCCGCGCTCCTGGCCGGGCGGAGTTGCCGTCTACGTCGCCGGCAAGGCATGGGAACGCGGCATCATTCATGCCCACGGCGACCCGGAGCGTCCGCTGGACTGGAGCGATATCGAGCAAAAATACCGCGCCATCTCCCGGCACTGCGTGCTCGCCATCCCGGTCGGCGACTTTTCGGCCGCCGCGCGCGCGTTGGATTTCGGACGATCGATGGCGCTGCTGTCGGAGCCGAACGGGCTTTGGCACTGAACGGCCTGGCGCGGTCGGGTGGCCTATGCATCCTCCAGGGTGAGGTACGGCGGCTCCGGAGGGGAGGTCTAGCTGTGGAGCCTCAACAGGTTGTCCTCGGATAGACCGAGGCGACTGATGGGTGTGTTGGCTTTCAAGCTACCATGTGGCCGATGCCAGTTGTAGCGATGGAGCCAATGGAGCAGCTCAGCCGATCGCTGATCCGAGTTGTGGTAGGCGCGAGCGTAGGCCCACTCCCGTAGTGCTGTTTGAATGAAGCGCTCGGCCTTTCCGTTAGTCCTCGGGGTGTAGGGCTTGGTGAAGATTTGGCGCAGGCCGAGCTGTTTGCAGGCTGCTCGGAAAGTCTTTGACCGGTAGCACGAGCCGTTGTCCGTCATCACGCGCTCGATGCGGAGGCCAAGCTTGGCGTAGTAGGCGACGGCAGCCTCCAGGAAGGCGACAGCGCTTTCTTTGCGCTGGTTGGCCATGACCTGCACGAAGGCGACGCGTGAGGCATCGTCGATGCAAACATGGACGAACTCCCAACCGATGCCGTGGTGACGGTTGACCACACCAGGTTGCCGTCCGGTGATGCGATGCCCTACAGAGCCGATCCTGCCGAGCTTCTTGATATCGATATGGATGAGTTCGCCTGGGTTCTCGCGCTCATAGCGCCGGATCGGTTCGGTCGGCTCCAAGGCATTCAGCTTGTTCAAGCCGAGCCGGCGCAAAACACGGCTGACGGTAGCGGGCGAGACACCGCTCTCGGCGGCGATCTGCTTGCCAGTCCAGCGCTGGCGGCGCAGCCGCTCGATCTCCTCGATCACGGCCTGGGCCGTCGGCTGCCGGAGCCGATGCGGCCGGGAGGAGCGATCCTGCAATCCTGACAATCCTTCGCGGCGATATCGATCAACCCACTTCCGAACGGTTCGCGGGCAGACGCCTACGGCTTTGCTGACGGCCTCCGGCGTCTGCCCGCTCTCAATCTGCCGCACAATCCACTCTCGACCACGCGGCGTGAGCCGGGCATTCTTGTGCAGTCTCATCCGATCCTCCCGAGAATCACTGAAGCCTCGCAACTCCAGCTTCCTCGGCCAGGACCGGGTGGACAACCTAATGAAAGCTCACATCTAGCGAAGTTGGGCAAGTCCATCGAAGCTGTCGATTTCGAGCGTCAGCTATGCCGGTGCCGGGCAAGCTGCGCCGCCGCTTGCGTTGAGCAAGATCAATCTGAAATCCCAGCATCGCGGGCGTGACCGGCATCGGTCAGCGCATGCTGCTCGCCGGCCAGACCTTCCAAATGGGCGACATGTTTGTCTGCCTGCTAATGTTCACCTGCGCCGGCATGCCGCTGTCGCAGCTATTCGGCCACCTGGAGGAGCGGTTCGACGCGTGGCGGCGAACGGCATGATGCAGCCGGGGCCGGTGCGCTTCGTCAAAGCGGCGAGTTGGCTGAAAAGGCAGGCGCGCGCTTTTCCCGGATCGCGGCGATGCCCTCCTTCACGTCCGGACCCGTGAATGCCAGGAATTCCAACGCGAGCGAAGCATCGAACGTAGGACCTGCGCTGCGCAGCCAGTTGTTCAACGCATATTTAGTCCACCGGATCGCCGCCGGCGCGCCTTCGGCCAGCCGGGTCGCGATCTTCAGTGCGGTGACGTCGAGATCGCCATCGTCAACCGCCATCGACACGAGACCGATGCGCTCGGCTTCCTCGCCCGACAGCGTGTCGCACAGCAGCAAATAGTATTTGGCCTTTGCCATGCCGCAGAGCAGCGGCCAGATGATCGCCGCGTGGTCGCCGGCGGCGACCCCAAGCTTGGTGTGGCCGTCGATCAGCCTCGCGGTCTTGGCGGCGATCGAGATGTCGGCAAGCAGCGCCACGGAAAGTCCCGCGCCGACCGCGGGTCCGCGGATGGCGCTAACGATCGGCTTGCTGCAATTGACCATGTTGTAGACGAGGTCGCGTGCCTCCTTCCAGCCGCGACAACGCTTCTCGAAGTCGACCGCGAGATCGTGCGCCATGCCGAGGTCGCCGCCGGCCGAAAACGCGCGGCCTGCCCCGGTCACGAGCACCGCGGAGGTTTCCGGATCGGCGTCGATGTCCCGCCAGATGTCGGCAAGCTCGGCGTGCGTCGGCTGATCGACGGCGTTAAGCCGCTCCGGCTTGTTGAGCGTGATCCGCAGCACGCGCGGGTGCGGCCGGTCGAGAAGCACGTGCTGATAGCGGGCGTAGCGGCTGTCCATCGATGATAACTCCTCCTTCTGCCGCGGCCGGCGGGCCGGGCAGGTTCGTTTCGGTTGCACACGCGCGAGCGTGTTATGGCGGCAGGAACTCCCGCACCTTGGCCAGGAGTTGGCGCGGGCTGTAGGGTTTGCTGACGTAGCCGTCGCAGCCGGCTTCGCGGCCCTTGGCCTCGTCGCCGCTGAGCGCGTACGACGTGACCGCGATAATCGGGATCGAGCGCATGTTCGGATCGGCCTTGAGGCGTCGCGTGGTCTCGTAGCCGTCAAGAATGGGCAGTTGGATATCCATCAGAATCAGGTCCGGGCGTTGGCGGGCCACCGCCGCGAGCGCCTCGACCCCGTTCTCCGCCTCGACGATTTCGTAGTCGGTGCGGGCAAACAGGTCGCGCAGGATTTGGCGGTTGTCCTCCTGGTCCTCGACCACAAGAATGCGCTTGCTCATGACGGCTTGACCTGCTGTTCGACCATGACGGGCAGTGTGAACGTAAACGTCGAGCCTTCTCCGACGGTAGACTCGAGCCAGATTCGTCCGCCGTGCAGCTCGATGATCCGCTTGGAGATCGCAAGACCGAGGCCTGTGCCGCCCTTCTTGCGGGTGATCGAATTGTCGGCCTGTTGAAATTCCTCGAACAGCTTGGCCTGGTCGGCCTTGGAAATGCCCGGTCCGGTGTCGCGCACCGAGACGTTGAACGAGCCGTTGGTCGACGAGCTCTTGATCGTGACCTCGCCAACGTCGGTGAACTTGATGGCGTTGCCGACCAGATTGAGCAGCACCTGGGTCAGGCGGCGTTCGTCGCCGCGGCCCGACGGCAGGTTGGGCGACACGTCCACCTTCAGCGCGATCTTCTTCTCGGTGGCGAGCGACTCGACCGTGCTGAACACCGCGAGCACGACGTCCTTCATCGAATAGTCGGTGAGCGAGAGTGAAAGCTGGCCGGCCTCGATCTTGGACAGATCCAGCACGTCGTTGATCAGGCCGAGCAGGTGGCGGCCGTTGCTTTCGACGCGTTGCAGCACGCCGCGCATCTTTACCGGCGTCTCGCCGTAGACGTCGTCCATGATCAACTCGGTGTAGCCGAGGATGGCGTTGAGCGGGGTGCGCAGCTCGTGGCTCATGTTGGCGAGGAACTGCGATTTGTGCTGGCTTGCGACCGCAAGCTGCTTGCCCTTTTCTTCGATCTCACTGAACAGGCGCGCGTTCTGGATCGCCACCACCGACTGGTCGGCGAAGGTCTGCAGCACGTCGATGGCCGACTTCGGGAATTCGCCAGGCTCCTTGCGCCGGACCACCAGCGCACCGACGACGTGATCGGGGCGTAGCAGCGGAATGATCAGGATCGCGCGATAGCCTTCCTGCAGAATAATGTCGTTTATCGGCGAGGGCGGCTCTTCCCGCAGGTCGGGAACCTGGATCGGGGCGCGCTCCTTCACTGCCGGCCCAATGTTGGAATCGCCCGTTCCAATGCGGCGGTCGGTCAGCGCCACGATCATGGCCTCGCTCATGCCGTAGGTCGCCCGCAGCCGGAACTGCTGGCGTTCCTCGTCGAACACGTAGATCGCGCCGGCGTCGGTGCGCGAGAGTTGCACGGCGCGGCCGACGATCGTGGTCAGCACGGTTTCGAGGTCGAGCGTGGAGTTCACCGCCTGCGAGACCTCGCCCAGCGCTTGCAGCTCGCCGACCGAACGCGCCAGATCGTCGGTGCGCGCGCGCAATTCGTTGAGCAGGCGGACGTTTTCGATCGCGATCACCGCCTGATTGGCGAAGTTCGTCACGAGCTCGATCTGTTTGTCGGTGAACGGCCGGACCTCCTGGCGGTAAATGCCGATGGCGCCGATCAGCTCGATCTCCTTGAGCATCGGCACAACCAGCAAAGTCCGGGCGCCCGCGTATTCGACCAGCGGATCGCCCGGCATCTCCGCCGTCGCATCGGCAAGGTGAATCACCTGCTTTTCTTTGGCGAGTCGGGTGATGCCTGGCGCGTGGCCAGGCGTGATCGTTGGCTCCCTCGTGTTGAAATCGACAAATGCCTGCGGCGCGTTGTGGAGGGCGACGCGCCGGAATTCGTTGCCGTCGCGCAGCACCATGGAGCCGAATGAGGCTTCGCAGATGCGCGTCGCGTTCTCCAGCATCGTCTCGAACACCGGGCCGAGATCGCCCGGTGACCGGCTGATGACCTGGAGCACCTGCGAGGTCGCCGTCTGCTGCGCGAGCGAGTCGGTCAGCTCGTGCGTACGCTGATCGACCTTTTTTTCGAGGTCGGCGTAGCTCTCCTCCAGCCGGCCGGCCATGTCGTTGAACTGGTCGGCGAGCAACTCAAGCTCGTCGCCGGTCTTCACCGAAATGCGCTGCTCCAGGTTGCCGGCGCCGATTTGTGCCGCGCCTTCGCGCAGCCGCTGGATCGGCACGATCATCTTGCGCGCGAGGAACAGGCCGGCGAGACACGCAAGCGTCAGACCGCCGAGCAGCAGCCAGGCCGAGCGTTTGATCGATTCGTAGAGCGGCGCATAGGCCTCGTCGATCGGCAGCTCGACGAACATCTGCCAGCGCAGCGGCTGGATCGGGGCGTGCGCGGTCAGCACCTCGCGGCCCTGCACGTCTTTCACAATCTCGACGCCTTCCTGAGCCGCCGGGCTTATCGTGCCGTCCCGCGCAGCCTTCACGTAGTCGAGGCGCGACATGTCGGTGTTGCGCAAGACGAGGCTGATGTCGGGGTGCGCGATCAGCCGCCCCTGGCCGTCGACCACGAAGGCCTGGCCCTTCTTGCCGACCTTGATCTGCGAGACCACGTCCCAAATGAACTTCAGGTTCACCTCGGCAACGCTGACGCCGGCGTCGCGTCGTGCGCCGGCCATGGCGAGCGTCATGTAGGGCTCGGACTCGCGGCGGAAGTAGACCGGCCCGTAGTAGATTTTCTTTGCGACGGCCTCGGTGAACTTGGGATCCTTGGAGAAGTCGGTGCCGACGCCGACTGCGTCCATCGCAAGCCGCGATACCCGCAACTGCTCCTTGCCGGTTGAATCGAGCTGCGCGAGCTCGGTGATGGCCGGCACCTGGCGCAACAGGCGCAGTGCGTCGAAGCGGCGCTGCTCGAGTGCGCTGGCGGTCCACGGCAATTGCGTGGTCCAGCCGATCTGGCCCTCAATGTCCTTGATGAACTGGCCGATTTTGGCTGCCGCCGCCTCGGCCTGCTCGCGCTGCACGCGGGTCAGCGCCTGCTTGTTCTCCTGGAAGGAGAACCAGATTTCGAACAGTCCGTTGGTCAGGAGCGCGACGCAGACGACGGCGACGAACAGCGCGACATATTTGCGGAATAGCCGACTGCCGAGATGCGCGCTGGCGCCGGCCCAGGTCCGCCCTGCGACGCCAGGTCGCTTGGCCGGGATTGGGCCGGTGATCTCGCTTGTCGTCATTCAATCACCTGGTCGGTGCACGGCATGGCGACGCTGGGACTGCAAGACAGAGCGCCCAGGCGGCCTGCGCGGGCCTCAGGCTGCCCGTCCGACACGTCGCGGGTGGCCTCGTTGGTCCGGCAACCGCGTCATGGCGGCTCGACTTTTTGATGGTACTCGATTGTGACGGAAAACGCGATTCGGCGCACTCGCCGCAATCCACAAACGCTGGGCCGATGGCAGCCCGCGGATCGTCCGCAATGCCTCGGGCGGGGCGGTTTCGCGGCTTCATTCGATCACCTCATCGGCGACCAGCATCATGTCCCGACCGATTGTCAGTCCGAGGGACTTTGCGGTTTTGAGGTTGATTACGAACTCAAACTTTGTTGGCTGCACCACCGGGAGGTCGGCGGGCTTCTCTCCCTTGAGGATACGGGTGACGTAGACACCGATCTGGCGATGAGCGTCGGCGCCGCTCGTACCATAGCTCATCAGGCCGCCGACATCGGTAAACTCACGCCGGACATAGGTCGCAGGAAGGCGATGACGTTGCGTTAGTGCCGCCAGTTGATCGAGCCTGCTGGCAAAGAATGGGTCACCACCGATGATGAGCGCGTCAGCTCGGCCTTGCGCGAGCGTCGCGAAGGCCATCTCAATCTCTGCGTCGGTGCTGGCGTTTAGCACCAAGAGTTCGAGACCGAGATCGCGGGCTGCCTCATGCGCGTCAGCCGGTTGGCGCGCCGAATCTGGAACGGTCGGATTGAACAGCAAGGCAACGGTGCGTGCTTTGGGTGCGACCTGATGCAGCAGGCCCATCACCTTTGCCGTCAGGTCGGCGTTGAAGAAGCTCACTCCCGTGATGTTGCCGCCCGGGCGAGCGAGGCTCGCGACCAAGCCCAGCCTGACCGGATCGCCGCCGGTCGCAAACACGATCGGTATCGTCCTGGTCGCGCTCTTGGCTGCGTGTTGGGCGCCAGACACTGCAACGATCGCAGCCACTCCACGGCGCACCAGATCGGCCGTCATCGCCGGTAGCCGCTCGGCATTGCTCTCGGCCCAGCGATATTCGATGGTCAGGTTTTTGCCTTCCACAAAGCCACCGTCCTTGAGGCCCATATGGAATCCGGCAAGTTGCGTCGTAAACCTGCTGGCCGATTCTCCATGCAGAAAGCCGATCGCCGGCATCCCTGGCTGCTGCGCGCGCGCGGCGAGCGGCCACGTTACCGCAGCGCCACCAAGAAGCGTGATGAACTCGCGTCGCGTCACTCGATCACCTCGTCGACACGATAGAGCACGAATGACTCTGGCACTTTCAGCCCGAGCGCCTTGGCGGTCTTGAGATTGATCACCAGCTCGTACTTGGTCGGCAATAGGACCGGCAAGTCGGCCGGCGCGGCGCCTTTCAAGATTCGTCCCGTGTAGACTCCGGCCTGGCGATAGGCGGCAATCGGGCTGGCGCCGTAGGTGATCAGTCCGCCGGATTTCGCGAATTCATCAGTCTGATAGATCGCTGGAATGCCGTGGCGCGCAGCCAGCGTCACAATCAGCTCGCGTTGGCTGGTAAAGAACGGATCACCGGCGACCAGGAGCGCGTCCGGCTGCTGTTGGGCAAGTTGCACAAAGGCATGATCGATATCGCCAATGGTGACGGCCGGCAGAACACGCAGGTGCTGTCCAAACGCCGCCGCAGCCGCTTGCAAGTCTGCCAACTCGTCGGGGCTGATTGTATTCTGGGGGTTATCAAGCACGGCAATCTTCGTTGCCTTGGGCAGGAGCTCGCGGATCAACTCCAGCCGCTTCGGTCCCAAGGCGCGGCCGAAAAAGCTCACGCCGGTCATGTTGCCCTCGGGCCGGCTCAGGCTGGCAACCAGACCGGCTCCGACCGGATCGGCGCCGGATGTGAAGACGACGGGAATTGTCGCCGTTGCTGCCCTAGCGGCGCGCACGGAGACCTGTCCGCCGCCTGCGAACAGCACCGCCACCTGACGGCCGGCCAATTCGGACGCCAGCGCGGGAAGGCGATCGTATTGACCGTCCGCCCAGCGGTACTCGATCGCCACATTCTGACCCGTGACAAATCCGGCATCGTTGAGACCTTGACGGAACGCAACAGCCTGGTTTGCGTATCCATCAAACGACGCGGCGTTGAGGAATCCGACCACCGGCATCGCCGGCTGCTGCGCGCGTGCCGCGAGCGGCCACACAGCCGCCGCTCCGCCAAGTGCCGCGATGAAATCGCGCCGCCTCATCATTCGATCACCTCGTCGGCGCGCGACAGAAGCGATTCCGGGATCGTCAGCCCGATCGCCTTCGCGGTCTTCTGGTTGACGATCAGTTCGAGCTTGGTTGGCTGCTCGACTGGAAGCTCGCCGGCGCGCGCGCCCTTGAAAATCTTATCCACCAGCCGGGCGGCCCGGTAATACAGGTCGGGGTAGCTGACGCTATATGTCAGCAGACCGCCGACATCGATGAATTCCCGCGAGGCGTAGATCGCTGGAATTCTCGTGCGCGCCGCCTGCTCGACGATCGACTGCCGACTACCCTGCGTCACGGCATCGATCGCCACCAGCAGGAGGTCAACCTTCTGCTGCGCCGCCGCGTCAACGGCGGCCGGTATGGCTTCAATCCCCCTGACATCCAGCAGAACGGCGTCGAGACCGAACAGGCGCGCCGAAGCCTGGGTGATCTCCCACTGCGGCGGGATCACCGGATTGCTCATGTTGCCGAGGAATCCGATCCGCGCCGCGCGCGGCATCAGCTCTTTGGCAAGCTCGACGCGCTTGCCTGCCAATTCCGTGACAAAGGCGCTGAAGCCTGTGACGTTCCCGCCCGGGTGCGCGAGGCTTGCGACCACCCCGGCACCGAGCGGTTCGCCGATGGCCGCCATCACGATCGGAATGGTGGTCGTCGCCTGTTTGGCGGCGCGGGCCGCCGGCGTCCCCCGGGTAACGATCAGGTCGACGCGTTGGCGCACCAGTTCGGTGGCGAGTTCGGGGAACAGCTCGGGCTTGCCCTCAGCCGAGCGGTATTCGATCGTATGGGTCCGCCCCTCAACGTACCCCAGTTCATCGAGGCCGCGTCGGAAGGCGCCAAAATTAGCCTTGTTCATTGCTTCGGGGACGGTCTCCAGCGTGCCGATGCGCCAAAGCTTGTTGCGCTGCGCATGAGCGGACCGAGGGAGAGTCGCAATCGCGCCGCCGATTGCAGCGAGGACCTCTCGTCGTCTCATCCGCATCGCTCCCGGCAGGCTTTGTGGGACGCACGGGCAGGATAGCATGCCGCCGCGTTCTGGCAGGGCTGCGCCTGGCGGAAGAGGTCGGCATCGCCTCACCGTGAAAGCCTCCAATCCGATAGTCGGGGCAAGGGGATATTTCTAAAGGCGTCGGTGGGCGACCCTCACTCGCCAAGGCCTGGAAAGGTATCGACGAACTCAACCAATGATTGTATAAACTTTCGACCAACTGTCTTTGCCCACCGCTGGCCGCTATTGGGACGCCCTCGAAATTTCGCGTGGCCAAAGCTTGTTCTGGTCAGCAACGCTACAGGTGCGACAATAGCTCACCGCTATTACGTCGAGTTTCGGCTGCCACTATCGGCGAGCTGTGGTCTACCAAGATGCTATCGCGTTGCTTGCGCTGGAGGACGCGCACGGCGCGGTGGACTTTGCGACGCTGGTCCGGGGTTGGGTTCAGCGTAACGACAACAATGACCGGCCGCGGGCCGGCATGAGGACTAGAGGAAACGTCGATGAACACGATCCTGAAAGCCGGCGCGCTCGGCTTGGCGCTGTGCGCTGCCCACCTGACGCATGCCTACGCGGCTTGGGAGCCTTCGCGTCCGGTGGAATTCATCATTCCGGCCGGCCCCGGCGGCGGCGCCGACATCATGGCGCGGACCATCCAGGGCATCGTCACCAAGCACAATCTGATGAAGCAGCCGATGGTCGTCATCAACAAGGCGGGTGGCGCCGGCGGCGAAGGCTTCCTGGACGTCAAGAACTCCAAGGGCAACCCGCACAAGATCGTCATCACGTTGTCCAACCTGTTCACGACGCCGATGGCGACCGGCATCCCGTTCAACTGGAAGGATCTGACCCCGGTCGCGATGCTGGCGCTCGACGAGTTCGTGCTGTGGGTGAATGCCGAGAAGTCGTTCAACTCGGCGAAAGGCTTCGTCGAGGCCGCCAAGGCCGCGAACGGTGCGTTCAAGATGGGCGGCACGGGCTCCAAGCAGGAAGACCAGATCATCACCGAGGCGATCCAGAAGGCGACCGGCGCCAAGTTCATCTACATCCCGCAGCGCGGCGGTGGCGCGGTGGCCGTGCAGCTCGTCGGCAATCACGTCGACTCGACGGTGAACAACCCCAACGAGGCGATCGCCCATTGGCGAGCCGGCAAGCTCAAGCCACTGTGCGTGTTCGACAGCCAAAAGCTCAATTATGACGAGAAGATCGCCGGCGATCTGTCTTGGAACAGCATTCCGACCTGCAAGTCGCAAGGGTTGGACATCGAGTACCTGATGCTGCGCGGCATCTTCATGACGCCGGACGCCACCAAGGACCAAGTTCAGTACTACGTCGACCTTTTCAAGAAGGTGCGCGAGACCGACGAGTGGAAGAAGCTGATGGCTGACGGTGCCTTCAATCAGACGTTCATGACCGGGGCCGACTACACCAAATGGGTCGTAACCGAAGAGAAGCGTCACGAAGACCTAATGAAGGCGGCCGGCTGGCTGACCAAGTAACGTCGCCGCCCAACAACAGGGCCGGCGGTACGCAGCCGCCACCCTGAGCCCCACGATTTCCGGAGCAGGTTCGATGAGTGAAGATGTGCACCGCCTCGCCCGCTCCGGGCCTTCACAACGTGGTGTCGAGACCGGCGTCGCGATCGTCATCGCCGTGTTCGCGCTGGTCGTGATCGCGGGCAGTATCCAAGCCGGAATTGGTTGGGGCGATGAAGGGCCGAAGGCGGGCTTCTTTCCGTTTTACGTCGGACTGACGATCCTGGTTGCGAGCGCGGTCAACTTTATGCACGCGCGCGCCCTGCCGGCGGCTGACCGCTTTGCCGACTGGGGCCAGCTTGGTCAGGTGCTGTCGATCGTGGTGCCGACTGCGATCTATGTCGCGATTGTGCCGTGGAGCGGTATCTACGTCGCCTCGGTGCTGCTGATCGCCTATTTCATGCGCCGGCTCGGAAACTACGGCTGGCCGCTGATCGCTGCGGTGGCGCTAGGCGTTCCGCTTGCGACATTTCTCGTGTTCGAACGCTGGTTTCTGGTGCCTCTGCCGAAAGGGCCAATTGAAGCCTGGCTGGGGTTCTAGGGAATGGAAGAACTCACCAATCTCTTTCACGGCTTTGCGGTTGCGCTGCAGCCCTTCAACATTGGCGTGATGGTGCTCGGCATCGTGCTGGGCGTGCTGATCGGCGTCTTGCCGGGTCTTGGCGGCGCCAATGGCGTCGCGATCCTGCTGCCGCTGACGTTCTCGATGTCGCCGACCTCGGCGATTATCATGCTGTCCTGCATCTACTGGGGCGCGCTGTTCGGTGGCGCCATTACGTCGGTGCTGTTCAACATACCGGGCGAGCCGTGGTCGGTCGCCACCACCTTCGATGGCCATCCGATGGCGCAGAAGGGGCAGGCCGGCGAGGCGCTGACCGCGGCATTCACATCGTCGTTCGTCGGCGCCCTGTTCGCCGTCATCATGATTACGCTGGTCGCGCCGCTGGTTGCGGCGTTTGCGCTGAAGTTCGGGCCAGCCGAACAGTTCTCGGTCTATTTCCTGGCGTTCTGCAGCTTTGTCGGAATGAGCAAGGAGCCGCCGTTCAAAACGATCGCGGCGATGTTCATCGGCTTTGCGCTCGCCGCGGTCGGTCTCGATCAGGTCACCGGACAGCTCCGGCTGACCTTCGGTTCGGAGACGCTTTTGACCGGCTTCGACTTCCTGATCGCGGTGATCGGCCTGTTCGGAATCGGGGAAATCCTGCTCTCGATCGAGGAGGGCTTGAGCTTCAAGGGCGGCAAGGCCGGCATCAATCCGAAGGTGGTGTTGCAGACCTGGGCCGAACTGCCGCGCTACTGGATGACGTCGCTGCGCTCCTGCATCATCGGGTGCTGGATGGGCATATCGCCCGCGGGCGCCACGCCAGCCTCGTTCATGAGCTACGGCATCGCCAAGCGTGTGTCGAAGAGGGGGCACAACTTCGGCAAGGGCGAGATCGAGGGTGTGGTCGCGCCGGAGACCGCGGCACATGCAGCCGGCACCGCGGCGCTGCTCCCGATGCTCTCGCTCGGCGTGCCGGGTTCGCCGACCGCTGCCGTTCTCCTCGGCGGCCTGCTGATCTGGGGCCTCCAGCCCGGTCCGTTGTTGTTCGTCGAGCAGAAGGAGTTCGTATGGGGCCTGATCGCCAGCATGTATCTCGGCAACCTCGTCGGGCTCATGGTCGTGCTCACCTGCGTGCCACTGTTTGCCGCGATCCTGCGCATTCCGTTCAGTATCATCGCGCCGGTGATCCTCGTGGTTTGCGCGATCGGCGCCTACACCGTGCACAACTCGACGTTCGACGTGGTGTTGATGCTGGTGTTCGGCGTCGTGGGCTATGTCCTAAAGAAGGCTGACTATCCGCTCGCTCCCCTGGTGCTTGCGATCGTTCTGGGCGACAAGGCCGAGGAGAACTTCCGCCAGTCGCTGCTGGCCTCGCAGGGCAGTCTCGGCATTTTCTGGTCTAACAGCCTGGTCGGCAGCATCATGGCGCTCGGGCTCATCGCGCTGTTCTGGCCGATCGTCCAGTCCGGCTGGTCGCGGCTGCGGACCGTGCGCGTGGCGCACTGAGGCGGCGACGGTAACGATGGCCGCGACCGCGCCGTTGATCTGTCTTCAGCGCTGGAATATTGTATTCCAGCCATGAGCAGCGACCGTTCAGCGCGTACCGCAACCGCCCGGCTGCGCGATCCCGTCCCGGAGATCACGCCAAGGCTCGCGATCGAGCCGATCGACACCTCGTTCAGCTTCAAGAACAAGGCCTACGCCGCCTTGAAGAATGTCATCGTGTCGATGGACATCTATCGCAGCCGCTCCGATATCCGGCTCGACGAGCGCCAGCTCGCGCTGGACTTCGGCATCAGCCGCACGCCGGTGCGCGAAGCGATGGCGCAGCTCGAGCGCGAGGGTTTCGTGCGCTCGGTGCCGCGCCGCGGCGTCTATGTCGTGCGCAAGACCAAGACCGAGGTGATCGAGATGATCACCGCCTGGGCTGCGCTCGAAAGCATGGCGGCGCGCCTGATCACCGAGCGGTCGAGCGACGAGGAGATCGCCTCGCTGCGGCGGATGTTTGCAACCTTCGAGGACGGCGCGGTGCGCGCCCATCTCGATGAGTACTCCGAGGCCAACATCGAGTTCCACCAGACTATCATCCGCATGAGCGGCAACAGCGTGCTGATCGCGCTGGCCGAGAACCTGTTCACCCACATGCGGATGATCCGGAGGAAGACCATTGGCGAGAAGGACCGCGCCGAAAAATCGATCCGCGACCATATCAGCATCATCGAGGCGCTCGAAGCGCGCGACACCCGCCGCGCCGAGGATCTCGTTCGCACGCACGCGCTCGGCCTCGCCGAACACGTGCGCCAGCACGCCGATTATCTGGACTAGGCATAATCGGGACCGTCCATGCCGCATTACTTCTGCAAACTCAACGCTCCGCGGCCGACCTTCGCATTCGACATGAACGACGCGGAGAAGGCGCTGATGGGCGAGCATGCGGCGTATTGGATGAGTCTCTTGAATGACGGCACCGTGCTGCTGTTCGGTCCGGTGATGGATCCGAGCGGCCCGTTCGGAATGGGCGTCATGGCGGCCGCCGATGAGGCGGAAGCACGACGCCACGCCGATGCTGACCCCGTCGTCAGGGCTGGCGTCGGGTTCAAGGTCGAAATCACGCCGATGCACGCCGTCACACGCGCATCCAACGGATAAGCAAGGACGAGGAGAGCGCCAATGGCCGAAGCAGCAGTCAAGGAAAAGGCCGCACCGGAGGCGGAGCGCGAACTGACGGACGGCTTTCACCTCATCATCGATGCGCTGAAGCTCAACGGCCTCAACACGATCTATGGCGTGCCGGGCATTCCAGTCACCGACTTTGGCCGTATGGCGCAGGCCTCTGGCATCCGTGTGCTGTCGTTTCGCCACGAGCAGAACGCCGGCTATGCAGCCTCGATCGCGGGCTTTCTCACCAAGAAGCCCGGCATTTGCCTCACGGTGTCGGCGCCGGGCTTCCTCAATGGCCTGACCGCACTCGCCCACGCCACCACCAACTGCTTCCCGATGATCCTGATCTCGGGTTCATCCGAACGCGAGATCGTCGACCTGCAGCAGGGCGACTACGAGGAGATGGATCAGCTGGCCATCGCCAAGCCTTTGTGCAAAGCGGCGTACCGCGTCCTGCATGCGCAGGACATCGGCATCGGCCTCGCGCGCGCGATCCGCGCGGCCGTGTCGGGCCGCCCGGGCGGCGTCTATCTTGACCTGCCGGCCAAGCTGTTCGGTCAGGTGATGGATGCGGAGGCCGGCAGAAAGTCGCTGGTGAAGGTGATCGACCCGGCGCCAGCCCAGATCCCGGCGCCCGATGCGGTGAAGCGCGCGCTCGATGTGCTGAAAAGCGCCAAGCGCCCGCTGATCATCCTCGGCAAGGGCGCAGCCTACGCGCAGGCAGACGATGCCATCCGCGCGCTTGTCGAGAAGAGCGGCGTGCCGTTCCTGCCGATGAGCATGGGCAAGGGCCTGCTCCCCGACACGCATCCGCAATGCGCAGGCGCGGCGCGCTCGACTGTGCTGGCGCAGTCGGATGTGGTGCTGCTGATCGGTGCGCGGCTGAACTGGCTCCTCTCGCACGGCAAGGGCAAGACCTGGGGCACCGAGCCGAAGAAGTTCATCCAGATCGACATCGAGCCCAAGGAAATGGACTCGAACATCGAGATCGTGGCGCCGGTGGTCGGCGACATCGGCTCGTGCGTCACCGCGCTGCTCAATGCGATGGGTGGGAGTTGGCCCGCTCCGCCGGCCGACTGGGTCAAGACGGTCACGTCCAAACGTGACGAGAACGTCGCCAAGATGGCGCCGCGGCTGATGAACAACAATTCGCCGATGGACTATCACGGCGCGCTCGGCGTGCTGCGCATCATCGTCAAGGAGCGGCCGGACGCCATTCTCGTAAACGAAGGCGCCAACACGCTCGATCTCGCGCGCGGCATCATCGACGTCTATCAGCCGCGCAAGCGCCTCGATGTCGGTACCTGGGGCGTGATGGGCATCGGCATGGGCTATGCGATTGCGGCCGCGGTCGAGACCGGCAAGCCGGTGCTGGCGGTGGAAGGCGACAGCGCCTTCGGCTTCTCCGGCATGGAGGTCGAGACCATCTGCCGCTACAAGCTGCCGGTTTGCGTTGTTATCTTCAACAACGACGGCATCTACCGCGGCACCGATGTCAATGCCGCAAGCCCAGACCCTGCGACCACGGTGTTCGTCAGGGGATCGCGCTACGACAAGATGATGGAGGCGTTCGGCGGCAGAGGCGTGAATGCGACGACGCCGGATGAGCTCAAGCGCGCCGTGAACGAGGCGATGGACGCAGGCAAACCGACGCTGATCAATGCCGTGATCGATCCGGCGGCCGGCAGCGAAAGCGGCCGCATCGGCAACCTCAACCCGCAAAGCGCGCTGAGCAAGAAGAAATAGGAGACATCGTGTCCCGGGCGCGGTGCAGCACGCAGTGATGCACCGCAGACCCGGGACCGTTCCACATTCGGAGCTTGTAACGGTCCCGGTTCTGCAGCGCACCGCTTCGCGCTGCGCTGCGCCCGGGACACGAGACTGAGATCGAGGAGACGAAAATGGCAGCCGTAGGGTGGGCTATGGCGCGAGGCGCCGAGACCACCAAACAAAGCCGCGTATCAACCGTTTAGACAGCAATTGCATGGGTGGGCGCGGGGTCTCCAGGGCCTTTGTCCATTCTACGAACTGACACCGAAGGATTAAGACGAGAGGAAGAACCATGGCATCGAAGCGAGGCAAGAGAGCCGTCGTCAGGATCAAGCGAAAGGCAGCGGCTGCCCGGCGTGCTACGAGCCGCGCCGCCACCCGCGCAACTGGCGCAAAACCCGCGGCAAACAGGACGCGGGCGCCGAAGAAGGCGCTGGCGAAGGAGCGCAGCCTGGAGGCAGCCGAGCGTCGCGCTGAGTCGGCCGGGCGCCGCGCCGCGCGCGCCGCCGCACCCCGCAAGCCGGCGCCAAAAGGGCAACGTCAGAGAGCGGCCTTCCGAAGCCTTCCAGCAAGCCGTACGGGCAGGCCGGCAAGGCGCTCGACGGCGTGAAAATCCTCGACTTCACCCACGTGCAGTCGGGCCCGACGTGCACCCAGCTTCTGGCCTACATGGGCGCCGACTGCATCAAGGTCGAGCGGCCCGGCGTCGGCGACATCACGCGCGGGCAGTTGCGCGACGTGAAGGGCGCGGACAGCCTCTATTTCACGATGCTCAACGGCAACAAGCGTTCGATCACGATCGACTCCAAGCACCCCAAGGGCAAGGACATCCTCGAGCGGCTGATCAAGCACTGCGACGTGCTGGTGGAGAATTTCGCGCCCGGCGCGCTCGACCGCATGGGGCTCACCTGGGAGTACATCCACAAGACCAACCCGCGCATGATCGTGGCCTCGGTGAAGGGCTTCGGCCCCGGCCCCTACGAGGACTGCAAGGTCTACGAGAACGTCGCGCAATGCGCCGGCGGCGCGGCCTCGACCACCGGCTTCCGCGAGGGCCCGCCGCTCGTCACCGGCGCGCAGATCGGCGACAGCGGCACCGGTCTGCATCTCGCCTTCGGCATCGTCAGCGCGCTCTACCAGCGCATGCGCACCGGCCGCGGCCAGAAGGTGCTGTGCGCCATGCAGGACGGCGTGTCTCAATCTCGCGCGCGTCAAGCTGCGCGACCAGCAGCGGCTGGCGCATGGCCCGCTCACCGAATACAGCCAGTACGGCGAGGGCATCGCCGTTCGGCAAGGCGGTGCCGCGCGCCGGCAACGATTCCGGCGGCGGCCAGCCCGGCTGGATTCTCAAGTGCAAGGGCTGGGAGAGCGATCCCGACGCCTACATCTATTTCATCACGCAGGCGCCGGTGTGGGGTGAGATCTGCGACCTGATCGGCAAGCCGGAGTGGAAGACCGACCCGGACTACGCCACGCCGCCGGCGCGGCTGCCGCGGCTCAAGGCAGATCTTCGACACCATCGAGCAATGGACCATGACCAAGACCAAGTTCGAGGTCATGGGAATCTGCAACGAGATCGACATCCCGGTCGGGCCGATCCTGTCGATGAAGGAGATCGCCGAGGAGCAGTCGCTGCGCGACACCGGCACGGTGGTCGAGGTCGATCACCCGACCCGCGGCAAGTATCTGACCGTCGGCAATCCGGTGAAGATGTCGGACTCGATCACCGAGGTGAAGCGCTCGCCGCTGCTCGGCGAGCACACCGAGGAGATTCTGACCAAGGTGCTCGGCTATTCGACGAAGGAGCTTGCGGAGATCAAGGGCTCCGGCGCGATCACGCCGCCGGAGAAGCCGGCCAAGGCGGAAGCGGCGTAGTGATGAGCTGTGTCCCGGACGCGATGCGGCACGTGGTGCGTGCATCGCTGATCCGGGACCGTTTCAGCTCGGAACTTGATAAGGTCCCGGGTCTGCAGCGCATCACTGCGTGCTGCGCTGCGCCCGGGACACGGATGAGTTTGGGAAGGGATCGTACCAATGCGTATCGTGGTCCACGGCCAGCAGGCCTTCGGCAAGGCCGTGCTGGAGGCGCTGATCAAGCGCGGCGAGAACGTGGTCGCCGTCTATGTCGCGCCTGAGAAGGAAGGCGCGCGCGCCGACCCGCTGAAGGAGGCGGCGCTCGCGGCCAAGCTGCCGGTGTATCAGCCGGCGTCCTACCGCAAGCCCGAGGTGTGGGAGGAGTTCAAGGCGCTCAAGCCCGACCTCCAGGTGATGGCGTTCGTCACGCTGTTCGTGCCGGAGGAGTTCCTCAACATCCCGACCCACGGCTCGATCCAGTATCACCCCTCGCTGCTGCCGGCCTATCGCGGGCCGTCCGCGATCAACTGGCCGATCATCAAGGGCGAGACGGAAACCGGCCTGTCGATCTTCTGGCCGGACAACGGGCTCGATACCGGCGACGTGCTGCTCCAGAAGAAGACGCCGATCGGACCCACCGACACGCTCGGCACGGTCTATTTCGACCGGCTGTTCCCGATGGGCGTCGAGGCCATGCTGGAGGCGGTCGATCTGGTGAAGGCCGGCAAGGCGCCGCGCATCAAGCAGGACGAGAGCAAGGCCACCTACGAGGGCCGCTGCGGCCCCGACAACGCCCACATCGACTGGGGCCGGCCGTGGGAGCAGATCGACCGGCTGATCCGCGGCTGCAATCCCGCGCCCGGCGCCTGGTCGAACGCTCGACGGCAAGGCGCTGCAGATTTTCGACGCCAAGCCGATGCCGGCGAAGGACCCCAAGGGCATCGCCGGCAAGATGGGCGAGATCGTCGCGGTCGACGCCGACGGCTTCACCGTGGTCTGCGCCGACGGCCGCTTCAAGGTCACGCGCGTGCAGCCCGCCGACGGCAAGAAGGTCGAGGCCGGCGAGTGGCTCAAGTCCGCCAACCTCGCCACCGGGACGCGGCTGACGTGACTTCTCGCGACTCGGCGCGTATTGCCGCGCCATCTCCCCTGCGAGAGGGCTGCGCGGCCTCTCCCCAGTTCGGGGAGAGGGGTGGGGTCGCCGAGGGCTTACCCCTCACCGATAGCTCGCGGAATGCCTTCATGCCCGCTCGCAAGTGGCGACGGCGCATCAACGAGCGCCGCGCGCGCTGTCGCCTGGATCGCCGACACTTCGCGTCGTCCGGGTTCGCGTCTTCGGCGCGCCCCGGAATGCAAACTCATAATCCTCACCCTATTGGAACCACCCCCATGCCCGCCTCGCAGCACCAGAAGCCGAAATCCGACATCGAAATCGCCCAGGCCGCCAAGAAGCGGCCGATCATGGACATCGCGCGCGAGAAGCTCGGCATCGCGCCGGAGAACCTCGAGCCCTACGGCCACTACAAGGCCAAGGTGTCGATGGACTACATCAAGTCGCTGCAAGGACAAGCCGAACGGCAAGCTGATCCTGGTCACCGCGATCACGCCGACGCCGGCCGGCGAGGGCAAGACCACCACCACGGTCGGCCTCACCGACGCGCTCAACCACATCGGCAAGAAGGCGATGCTGTGCCTGCGCGAGCCGTCGCTCGGGCCGTCGCTTCGGCATGAAGGGCGGCGCCGCCGGCGGCGGCTACGCCCAGGTCGTGCCGATGGAGGACATCAACCTGCACTTCACCGGCGACTTCCACGCCATCACGTCGGCGCACAACCTGCTCTCGGCGCTGATCGACAACCACATCTACTGGGGCAACGCGCTCGGCATCGACAGCCGCCGCGTCGCCTGGCGGCGCGTGCATGGACATGAACGACCGCGCGCTGCGCGAGATCGTCTGCTCGCTCGGCGGCGTCGCCAACGGCTTCCCGCGCGAGGCCGGCTTCGACATCACGGTGGCCTCCGAGGTGATGGCGATCTTCTGCCTCGCCAAGGACCTCGACGACCTCAAGGAGCGGCTCGGCAACATCATCGTCGGCCTACACCCGCGACCGCAAGCCGGTGCGCGCCCGCGACGTCAAGGCGCACGGCGCGATGACGGTGCTGCTCAAGGAAGCGCTGTCGCCCAACCTGGTGCAGACGCTGGAGGGCACGCCGGCCTTCATCCACGGCGGCCCGTTCGCCAACATCGCGCACGGCTGCAACTCGGTGCTCGCCACCACCACGGCGCTCAAGCTCGCCGACTACGTGGTGACGGAAGCCGGCTTCGGCGCCGACCTCGGCGGCGAGAAGTTCCTCGACATCAAGTGCCGCAAGACCGGGCTTGCAGCCCGACTGCGCGGTGATCGTCGCGACCATCCGCGCGCTCAAGATGCACGGCGGCGTCAAGAAGGACGACCTCAAGAAGGAGGACCTCAAGGCGCTGGAGGCCGGCATGGCGAACCTGCAGCGCCACGTCGAGAACATGCAGAAGTTCGGCATCGTGCCGGTGGTCTCGATCAACCGCTTCTCCGCCGACACCGACGCCGAGATCGCGCTGGTCAAGGAGCAAGTGCAAGGCGCTCGGCGTCGAGGCGCTGATGGCCGACCATTGGGCGATGGGCGGCGAGGGCGCGGCCGACGTCGCGCGCGCGGTGGTCAAGATGATCGAGCGCGGCAAGGCCAAGCTCAAGCTGCTCTATCCCGACGACATGCCGCTGTTCGAGAAGATCCGGACCATCGCCAAGGAAATCTACCGCGCCAAGGACGTCGACCGCCGACAAGGCGGTGCGCGACCAGCTCGCGTCGTTCGAGCAGATGGGCTACGGCAAGGCGCCGGTCTGCATCGCCAAGACGCAGTACAGCTTCTCGACCAACGCCGACCTCAAGGGCGCGCCGACCGACCACACCATCAACGTGCGCGAGGTGCGGCTCTCGGCCGGCGCCGAGTTCGTGGTGGCGATCTGCGGCGAGATCATGACCATGCCCGGCCTGCCGCGCGTGCCGGCCGCCGACTCGATCGACATCGGCCCGGACGGCCGCATCGTCGGGTTGTTCTGACGTGGTCTGCGCATCTCGATCTCCCGCAGGGCGCGTCTCGAGCCGCGAGTCGGGATGACCCGATGGCGATCAACTCGTTCGGGTGACCTGACGATCGGCGCGGCTCCTGCTTCGAGGGGACCAGCTGGCGGCACTGCTCAGTCAACCATCTGAGTTCCATCAACAGCAAGGATGCAAACTCATGCTGAAGTTCTATTACAGCGGCGCGCCGAACCCGACCAAGGTCGCGCTGTTTCTCGAAGAGACCGGGATGCCGTACGAGGCGATCCCGGTCGACACCCGCAAGGGCGATCAGCACAAGCCGGAATATCTCGCGATCAATCCGAACGCCAAGGTGCCGGCGATCGTCGATGGCGACGCCGTCGTGTTCGACTCGAGCGCGATCCTGCTCTATCTCGCCGAGAAGACCGGCAAGTTCCTGCCGGCGAAGACCGACAAGGCGCGCGGCGAGCTGCTGTCCTGGATGTTCTTCGTGTCGTCCGGCGTCGGCCCCTACTCCGGCCAGTCGGTGCATTTCCGCAATTACGCGCCGGAGAAGCTGCCCTACGCGATCAACCGCTACGTCTTCGAGGCGCAGCGCCATTTCGGCATCCTCGATGCGCGCCTCGCCAAGCAGAAGTACATGCTGGGCGACACCTACACCATCGTCGACATGAACGTCTGGGGCTGGGCGCGGCTGATGCCGAACGTGCTGGGCGAGGGCGCCTGGGACAAGTTCAAGAACCTCAAGCGGCTGGTCGACGAGATCAACGCGCGGCCGGCGGCGCAGAAGGCCGTGACGCTCAAGGACCGGCACAAGTTCAAGACCGAGATGGACCAGGAGGCGCTGAACGCGATGTTCCGCCACCTGACGGAAAAGGTGGCGTGATCCGCACAGCTGTCGGCGCAGCGTCCGGAAATCACGCCGCCGCTGCCGACGGCGTCTCGCCGTTCGAATGCCGGCATCGCCGTGCGGCTACTTACGGCGCGGGCTGCGCCGCAGCCTTCAGGATCGGCGCCCAGCGCGCGATCTCGGCCTTGACGTAGCGCGTCGAACGCCGCCGGGCTGCGCTCGGCCTTGGCGGGCATCGAGCCACCGAGATTGTTGATGCGCTGGCGCACGCTGCCGTCGTCGAGCGCCTTGTCGAGCGCATCGGCGAGCTTCGCCACCGACGGCCGGCGGCGTGCCTGCCGGCGCGAAGATGCCGGCCCAGATGCTCATCTGGTAGTTGATGCCGGCCTCCTTGGCGGTCGGCACGTCGGGCAGCGCGGCGAGCCGCTCGGCGGCGGAGATGCCGTAGGCCTTGATGGCGCCGCCGGTGACCTGCTTCGAGACGCTGACCGATTGCTCGCAGAAGAAATCGACATGACCGCCGATCAGGTCGTTCATCGCCGGCCCGGTGCCGCGGTAGGCGACGAGCGTCGGCTTGACTCCGATCTCGGAGGTGAACAGCAGACAGGCCATGTGCGACGACGCGCCGATACCGCCGTGGGCCTGCTTCACGTGCGGCGGCGTTCTGCTTGAGGTAGGCAACGAACTCGCGCAGATCCTTGGCCGGAAAATCCTTCCGCGCGACGATCACCGCGGGCGAGTGCGCGGTCGGGCCGATCGGCACGAAATCGCGCGCCGAGTCATACTTGATGTTGGGCGTCAGCACCGGGCGCCGCCACATGCGATCCCATGCTGCCCGCGAGCAGCGTGTAGCCGTCCGGCGCGGCCGCCGCGACCCGGCCGCTGCCGATGGTGCCGCCGGCGCCGCCGACGTTCTCGATCACCATGCGTCTGGCCCGAGCGTCCTGCGCCATGTGCTCGGTCACGATGCGCGCCACCACGTCACTCGGACCGCCGGCCGGGAACGGCACCACCACGGTGATCGATCGGTTCGGATAGTTCTGCGCGTGCAGCGAGCGTCGCCGCGCGCGCCACAAGGCGATCGCGCCGATGGCACACGATCGCCGGCAACTTTCATTGGCTCCTCGATGTCATGGCTATCCTCCCCGCTCAGTCGTTCTCCAGCATCTCCGCGACCTCGACCCGGCGTCCTTCGCGCGCCGACACGGATGCCGGCGCGCACCACGGCGAGCGACCGGTGTGGCGTAATCGCCGCCCACCTCGGGCTTGCCGTTGCCGCGAACGGCGGCGGCGAATTCCTCCAGCTCCTCGACGAAGCGTGTCGTTCTTGTGCGCTGGCACCGCCGTCGGCTTGTCCTCGCCGCGCTTGAGCAGGCGCAGGCCGTTGTGCAGGTCGTAGTAGGCGGTGGCTTCCTTGCCGTAGATGTTCATCAGGTAATATTCGGACGCCGACGCATAGCTGGCGTTGAGCGTCGAGAGCGCGCCGCTCTCGTGCTCGAGGATCAGGCTCGCGACGTCGGGATTGTCGCCCGGCAGCACGAGCTGCGCGAACTGGCCGCGCACCGCCTTGACCGGACCCATCAGGTAGGTCAGCACGTCGGTGTAGTGGATGCCGATCTGCAGCATGACGCCGCCCGGCATGCCGGCGGCCTGATAGCGCCAGGAGCCGAGATCGATCTTGCCGAGCCGGTCGCGGCTGATGTTGGCCTCGGCATTGACCAGCCTGCCGAACAGCGCCGGCGTCGATCTGCTGCTTGATCCAGCGGAAATGGCTCTCGCGCCGGCGCTGATAGCCGAGCGCCAGCACCACGCCGGCGCTGCGGCAGCATTCGGTGATGGCGCGGCCATCGGAGACACTGTTGGCGATCGGCTTGTCGAGGAACACGTGCTTGCCGGCTTCGGCCGCGGCGCCGCGTGGTCGGCAGATGCACGTCGTTCGGCGTGGTGTTGACGATCGCCTCGATCTCGCGGTCGGCGAGCATCTCCTCGTAGCTCGCCGCCGGGCGGCAGCCGTATTTCTTGGCGAACGCCGTACCGCTTGTCCTCCGAACGCGTGATAGCAGGCGACGATCTCGAGCTTGCCCGAGCGCTTGATGGCGTCGGCCAGCACGTCCGACCACCAGCCCATGCCGATGCAGGCGACGCGCAGCGGCTCGCTCGAACTGTCATTTCCAGCTCGCGCCGATCGACTCGACCGCGGCCTGCGCGATGCGCAGGTCGGTCTGCCAGTCGCCGCCGCTGACGCCGATGCCGCCGATGCATTCGCCGTCGACCAGCACCGGCACGCCGCCCTCCATCGCGGTCCAGCGCTCGGGACCGGCGGCGAGCGCAAGGCCGAGCGCATGCGTCACGTCGAGCTCCTGGCCGACGGCGCCCTTGGCCGAGGTCGGCGCGCCGGTTCGAGGCCGCGCACACCGCCTTGGTGGTGCACGAATGCAGGGTGTGAAACCGTCCGCCGTCCATGCGCTCCAGCACGATGACGTGGCCGCCGGCGTCGACGATGCAGCAGGAGATCGCGATCTCGGCCTGGCGGGCCTGCTCGATGGCGGTCGCCATCATCTTCCTGGCGCCCTCATGGGTCAGGCGCTTGCTGTCGGCGATGTACATGACTTGTCGGTCCGTGCGATTAGGGCCGGAGTGTGGGACAAGCCAGCGGCGACAACAAGGCGGCGGTCAGTCGAGGTCGAACGGCGCAAAGCGCACCGCCGCATTGAACAAAGCGGCGCGCACGCGAGAAACCGGGTAGGGCTCGCCGAACAGCGCCAGCGTCTCCTTGGTGTCGCCCTGTATCACCACGACGTCGGCAGTTACCTCGCCGCGGCTCGCGAGCCTCTCGCGCATGCGCTCGGCGAGGTCGTGGACGACCATCGGCTCCAACGTCGCGCCCTGGATGCGCAGCACGTGGATGACGCGCCGCTGCGTTTCACGCACCGTACCGTAGGTCAATCGATGCGCCATGTCGGTCCAAGTCTTGGAAATGAAGCGCGCCGTCCGCGATCCGTGGAGCGGTGCGATTCCCTTTTGTTCGCGTCAGAAAATTCTAGTCGCGTTCGTCAAAGCGATCCAGATTTTGATCGCGAGAGCAATGGCGGTGATGCCGAACGTCGCGGCGCGCTCCGATCCACCCAACCTGTCCATCCGCATAGCCTTGGCCTATGCGATGGCGCTCTCTGACAATTCAGCGGCGGTGCGGCGGGCCTGCGCGGCGAGGGCCGCCGCCAGCGGCGTCGTCGGATCGCGCAGTGGCATGACGAGCCCGATGGTATGGACGACGTCGGGCTCGCAGATCGGGATGGCGCTGAACCAGTTGGTCAGGCGGCTCGACGCCGCGAACGTGGCGGGCACCACGCTGGCCCATTCTCCGGTCTGCACGTGCGCGAGCAGAACGGTCATCGAGTTGGATTCCAGGGTGATGCGCGGGTTGACGCCGAAACCGCGCAATAGCGCCTCGATCATCCGGCGGTTCTGGGTATCGGGGGTGAGCAGGCAAAGCGGCAGGTCTGCGATCTCCTCCCAGTTCACCTGCCGACGCTCGGCAAGCGGCAAATCCTTTGTCACCAGCAACTGGTATTTCTCGCGATAGAGCGGAATCGCAGTCACCTTGGAAAGCACCTCGCCATCGTTGTCGATATAGGTGATGGCCGCGTCGATCTCGAAGTTTTCGAGCAGCGGGATAATTTCGGCCGCGGGCCGCGACAGAACCGTGAATTGGACGTCCGGATGCTGCAAGTAGAACGGGCGCGTGACGGCGGGGGCCATCGGCAGCGCGGCCGGGATCACGGCAATCCGCAGCCGACCGGTCAAGCCCTGCTCGAGGTCCTTGACATCCTGCCGCATGGCGCGTGCGTCGCCGACGATGCGGCGTGCCCATTTCAGCGTGCGCTCGCCCTCGGGCGTCAGCCTGATGAAGCGCGACCCGCGCTGCACCAGCATGACGCCCAGCGCTTCCTCAAGCTGCTTGAGGCCGAGCGACAACGAGGGTTGCGAGACCGAACAGGCTTCCGCTGCCCGCCCGAAATGCTTCTCCTGCGCCAACGCGATCAGGTATTCGAGCTTGTCGATCGTGAGCAACGTCGCATTCCATGACTGGCGATGTTCAAGTATGCGGCAGTCGTACCGGCGTTAATATGCGGCATGTCGTACCGGCGTTCCGCGTCGACAAAAAAATTGCCAAACGAGTGCCCGACGATCAAGGGGCCAGTCAGTCCCCGACTTGATCGTCACCGGGCTGGCGCGGTGCAATCGGCTTGAACAGCGTGCGTTCGGGCTTGAGATCGATCAGCGGCGTGCCGTCGAGGCAGTCGAGGCCGCGCACCAGGAGACCGTCGGCTTCCGCTTTCACGAGATGGACGATGCTGGTGCCGATCGGATTGGGGCGCACCGGCGAGCGCAGGCTGAACGTGCCGCGCGCGCTGCCATTGTTCCCGGGGCTCTGGAGCACGAGGTCGCGGCGCGACAGGTGCAGCCAGTACAGCACCTCGAGCCTCTCGTATTGCTCGATGCCATCGAGCGCAGCCCGCCACGGCGCGAACACTTCGATCCGGCAGGTCGGGCCATCGGCGCGTCCCTGGCGCGGGCAGGTCAGCCGGTCGGTCCAGGGCGTGTGGATGCATCCGATGAACACGAGACCGGCGTCGGTTGCAGGGGGAGGCTCGATCGCGACCTCGCCCATCCTGATCTCGTCCCGTCTGACCATCGCCTGCCGTCCGCATTGTATATTCACGAATATAACGAGCGCGCAGCCTTTGGAACAGCGGCGTCGTCCGCGTTATGCCTGATCCATCATGGGCGCGACCCGCTTTGCCTCATCGACAAGGGCCGCGGTGACCGGCGTCATCGGCGCGCGCGTCGGCACCACGAGGCCGATGGTCTGCGTCGCCTCGGGTTCGGTGATCGGGATCGCACGAATGGTATCGGTCAGGCCCAGCGTCTCGGCGAGCTTGGCCGGCATCACGCTCGCCCAGCGGCCGGTGCGCACGTGTGAGAACAGGAGGATCATCGAATCCGATTCCAGCGTCGGTCGCGACTCGCCGCCCGCGCTCCGCAGCAGGCGATCGATGATGCGGCGGTTCTGCATGTCGGGCGTGAGCAGGCAGAGCGGCACCTGTGCGACTTCGGCCCAGGTCACCGTGTCGCGGTTGCCGAGCGGCGCATCGGCGGAGGTCAGCAGCCGGTAGCGTTCATGGTAGAGCGGCAGCGCGGTGACGCGGCCGAGCGGCTCATTGCCGAGATAGGTGATGCCGGCGTCGATCTCGATGTTGTCGAGCAGGTCGAGGATCTCGATCGAGGTGCGCGAGTAGATGGTGAAGCGCACATTGGGGTGACGTTCGCGGTACGGCGTGGTCAGCGCTGCCACCATCGCGAGCGCGGTCGGAATCGCTGCGATCCGCAACTGCCCCGACAATCCGTGCCGCAGCGAGTTGATTTCCTCCCGCATGGCGCGGCTGTCGCCGACGATGCGGCGCGCCCAGTCGAGCACGCGCTCGCCCTCCGGCGTAAAGCCCTGGAAGCGCGAGGCGCGGTTCACCAGCAGCACGCCCATCTGCTCCTCGAGCTGCTTGACGCCCGCCGACAACGTCGGCTGCGTCACGCCGCAGGCCTCGGCGGCCCGGCCGAAGTGCCTCTCGCGGGCCAGCGCCAGGATGAAATCCAGCTTGTCGATCATTCGGAAAGCCTTGTTGCGTCAAAGCCTTATGTAGGACGAAACGGGCGTTTGCACAAGTTTTCCAGGGTAATCGCTGCTATATCAATAGATATTTTCTATCAAGTGATCGGGCCTGCGGGATTGTCTGTCCGTTTGGATCGGTTCAATTGTGGACTTGGAGACATCGATGAACATTCAGAGTTCGCCACGGTCCGCAGCGGCGCCTGCGGCCGAACGCCGTGGCCGTAAGCCCCGCCGCACCCCGAAGGGCCGTCAGGTCGACCCGACCGCGCTCGAAGAGGTGTGCGCGCTGCTCGGCGATCGCTCGCGCCGGCGCGACCTCCTGATCGAGAACCTGCATCTTATTCAGGACGCCTACGGACACATTTCGAGCGCACATCTTGCTGCGCTGGCAGCCGAGATGCGCCTGTCGCAGACCGAAGTCTACGAAGTCGCGACGTTCTACTCCCATTTCGATGTGGTGAAGGAGGGCGAGGACCCGCCGCCGCCCGTCACCGTTCGCGTGTGCAACTCGCTGTCCTGTGCGATGGCCGGCGCCGAGCGCCTGTTCTCGGAACTGCCGAAGGCACTGGGCGCGGATGTTCGGGTTGTTCGCGCGCCGTGCATGGGCGCGTGCGATCGTGCTCCGGTCTGTGCCATGGGCCACGTGCAGGTGTTCGGCGCCGATGTCGACGGCGTGTCGAAGTTGGCGACCGTACCCCCCCACGCGCACGCCTGGCACGACCACGCCGACTTCGAGCATGCGCTGGCGCAAGGCGGCTATCGCGTGCTGGGCGAGCTCTTGAGCGGCAAGCGCACGCGCGATGAGCTGATCAAGATCGTCAGCGACGCGGGCCTCCGCGGTCTCGGCGGCGCGGGCTTCCCGACCGGCCGCAAGTGGACCTTCGTGCGCGCCGAAAAGGGCCCGCGCATGATGGCGGTCAACGCCGACGAGGGCGAGCCCGGCACCTTCAAGGACCGCTACTACCTGGAGAAGGACCCGCACCGCTTCATCGAGGGCATGCTGATCGCGGCCTTCGTGGTCGAGGCGGTCGAGACCTACATCTATATCCGCGACGAGTATCCGGAATTGCGCATGATGCTCGCCGAGGAACTCGCCAAGGTCGAGAACGCGGGCCTCGCCAAGCACACCAGGCTTTATCTCCGACGCGGCGCCGGCGCCTACATCTGCGGCGAAGAGTCGGCGATGATCGAATCGATCGAGGGCAAGCGCGGCCTGCCGCGCCACCGGCCGCCGTACGTTGCACAGGTTGGGCTGTTCGGGCGGCCGACGCTCGAGCAGAATGTCGAGACGCTCTACTGGATCCGCGACATCGTCGAGAAGGGCCCGGAGTGGGTCACCGCCCAGGGCCGCCGCGAGCGCAAGGGCTTTCGCAGCTTCTCGGTCTCCGGCCGGGTGAAGAAGCCCGGCGTGGTGGTGGCGCCGGCGGGCGTCACTGCGCGCGAACTGATCGACGAATATTGCGGAGGCATGGCCGACGGCGAGGTGTTCAAGGGCTATCTGCCGGGCGGCGCATCCGGCGGCATTCTGCCGGCGTCGCTGGCCGACTTGCCGCTCGATTTCGGCACGCTCGAAAAATACGGCTGCTTCGTCGGCTCGCACGCGGTGGTGATCCTGTCCGAGCGCGACGACATGAAGGCGGTGGCGCTCAACCTCCTGAAGTTCTTCGAGGACGAAAGCTGCGGCCAGTGCACGCCGTGCCGCGTCGGCACCGAAAAGGCGGTGAAGCTGATGGAGCAGGGGCCGTGGGATGCCGCTTTGCTGACCGAGCTTGCCGACCTGATGCGCGACGCCTCGATTTGCGGGCTCGGCCAGGCCGCGCCCAATCCGCTCTTGTGCGTGCTGAAGTATTTCCCCGACGAACTCGAAAAGCCGCTGGGGCGTTGGTGATGATGCAAGCGATGCGGAGAAAAGTACCCCACCCCGGACCCCTCCCCACAAGGGGGAGGGGAGCTTGCTGCGGCACGCGGCACCTCTTTGCAGCGATCGTTATTTCCATCATGGAGCGCGACGTACTCGGCCTGCCCCTCCCCCTCGTGGGGAGGGGTGGCGAGCGAAGCGAGCCGGGGTGGGGTAGCTGCAAGCGAGTGCACCGGTGATGCCGCACAGTGCCATTGCAACGCGAACGCGGAAGCAGGCTCGGGCGTTGCGCGGCAGTTCCACCGACGCCGAACGCAAGCTCTGGTATCTGCTTCGGTCGCTCAAGCCACTCGGGATTCACTTCCGCAGACAGGCGCCGATCGGAATCTACATTGCTGATTTCGCCTGGTATGCGGGCAAGCTGGTCGTCGAGTTGGACGGTTCGCAGCACATCGAGGTTCGAGCGGCCTATGATGCGCAGCGGACCGCGTGGCTTCAGTCGCAGGGCTATCGCGTGCTGCGCTTCTGGAACAACGACGTTCTGAAATCGCCGCGCAGCGTTGGAGAGGCCATCATGACGGCGGCACAAGAGGCAATATCCAAAGACCCCACCCCCAACCCCTCCCCACAAGGGGGAGGGGAGCCCGCTGCGACAAGCGGCGACGGACGTGTTCCATGAGCGACGCAGAGAAAAAACCCAACACGTTCCTCATCGACGACCGCGAGATCGACATCCGCCCGGACGAGACGATCTTCCGCGCGGCGCGCCGGCTCGACATCAAGCTGCCGCATCTTTGCTACTCGCCGCAGCCCGGCTATCGGCCGGACGGCAACTGCCGCGTCTGCATGGTCGAGATCGAAGGTGAGCGCGTGCTGGCGGCAAGCTGCATCCGCACGCCGTTGCCCGGCATGAAGGTCAAGACCCAGACCGACCGCGCCAAGACCGCGCGCAAGATGGTGGCCGAGCTCTTGCTCACCGACCAGCCTGCCATCGAAGTCGCGCACGATCCGGATTCCGAGCTCTGGCAGATCGTCAAGCGCCAGAACGTCAAAGCCGGCCGCTTCCCCAGGCGCGAGCAGGAAGCCGTGCCGCCGCCCGACCGCAGCCACGTCGCAATGGCGGTGAACCTCGACGCCTGCATCCAATGCAATCTCTGCGTCCGCGCCTGCCGCGAGGTGCAGGTCAACGACGTCATCGGCATGGCGGGCCGCGGCCATCTCGAGAAGATTGTATTCGACTTTGACGATCCGATGGGCGGCTCGACCTGCGTCGCCTGCGGCGAATGCGTGCAGGCCTGCCCGACCGGCGCGCTGATGCCGGCGACGATGGTCGACGACAACAACGTCTACAAGGGCAAGCCCGACCGCACGGTGGACAGCGTCTGCCCTTACTGCGGCGTCGGCTGCCAGCTCACCTACGAGATCAAGGACGACAGGATCGTCGCCGTCGCCGGCCGGGACGGGCCCGCGAACCAGAACCGGCTGTGCGTGAAGGGTCGGTTCGGCTTCGACTATGTGCACAACAATCAGCGCCTGATGAAGCCGCTCATTCGCAAGGACGGCGTGCCGAAGGTGCCGCACGAGACCATCGACCCGTCGAACCCGTTGACGCACTTCCGCGAGGCGACCTGGGAGGAGGCGCTCGACCGCGCCGCCGACGGCCTGAGCAAAATCCGCGATCGCGACGGACCGCAGGCGCTCGCCGGCTTCGGCTCGGCGAAAGGGTCGAACGAAGAGGCCTATCTGTTCCAGAAGCTGGTGCGCACCGGCTTTGGCACCAACAACGTCGACCACTGTACGCGGCTCTGCCACGCGTCTTCGGTCGCGGCTTTGCTCGAAGGCGTCGGCTCCGCCGCGGTCACTGCGACGTTCAACGAGGTGAAGAACTCCGACCTCATCATCGTGATCGGCGCCAACCCGACCGACAATCATCCGGTCGCCGCGACCTTCTTCAAGCAGGCCGCCAAGCGCGGCGCTAAGCTCGTCATCATGGACCCGCGCGGCACGGCAATGAAACGCCACGCCTGGCGCATGATGCAGTTCAAGAACGGCACCGACGTGGCGATGCTCAACGCGATGTTGAACGTCATCGTCACCGAGAACCTGATCGACCAGCAGTACATCCAGACCTACGTCGAAGGCTACGAGGCCTGGAAGCAGAACATCAAGGACTTCACGCCCGAGGAGATGGCGCCGATCTGCGGCATCGACGCCGAGACGCTGCGCGAGGTGGCGCGCGCTTATGCCCGCGCCGAGCGCGCCATCATCTTCTGGGGTATGGGCGTTTCGCAGCACACCCACGGCACCGACAACGCCCGCTGTCTGATTGCGCTGTCGCTGATCACCGGCCAGATCGGACGGCCCGGCACGGGGCTGCATCCGCTGCGCGGCCAGAACAACGTGCAGGGCGCCTCCGACGCCGGCCTGATCCCGATGTTCTTTCCGGACTACAAGTCGGTCGAAAACCCGGAGATCCGCGGCCAGTACGAGAAGGCCTGGGGCATGAAGCTCGATCCCAAGCGCGGCAAGACCGTGGTCGAGATCATGGATGCGATCCACGTCGACGAAATCAAGGGCATGTACATCGAGGGCGAGAATCCGGCGATGTCCGATCCGGATCTCAATCACGCCCGCGAGGCGCTGGCGCACCTCGAACATCTCGTGGTGCAGGACCTGTTCCTTACCGAGACCGCGGTCTATGCCGACGTGATCCTGCCGGCCTCCGGCTGGCCGGAGAAGGACGGCACCGTCACCAACACCAACCGCCAGGTGCAGATGGGCCGCCAGGCGCTGCCGCTGCCCGGCGACACCCGCCACGATCTCTGGATTATCCAGGAGATCGGCAAGCGCATGGGGCTGCCCTGGAACTATCAGCACGTCAGCGAGGTCTACACCGAGATGGCTTCGATGATGCCGGCGCTCGACAACATTTCGTGGGACCGCGTGATGCGCGAGGACGCGGTGACCTATCCGTCCGACGCGCCGGATCAGCCCGGCCGGGACGTGGTGTTCGACAAGGGCTTCCCGCGCCCCGGCGGGTTCGCAAAACTCGTCGCGACCAAGATCCAGCCGCCGGACGAGGTGCCGGACGCGGAATATCCGTTCATCCTTTCGACCGGCCGCCAGCTCGAGCACTGGCACACCGGTTCGATGACGCGGCGCGCCATGGTGCTCGACGCGATCGAGCCGTCCGCCATCGCGCAGCTCTCGCGCGGCACCATCCAGAAGCTCGGCATCGAGCCGGGCGACATGGTGCGGGTGACGACGCGGCGCGGCACGGTCGAGCTTGCGGCGCGGCAGGACGACGCCGTGCCGGACGGCGTCGTGTTCATCCCGTTCGCCTATCACGAGGCGGCGGCGAACCTGCTCACCAATCCGAAGCTCGACCCGTTCGGCAAGATTCCCGAGTTCAAGTTCTGCGCCGCGAAAGTGGAAGCGGTCGATACGATGACACGGGTGGCGGCGGAGTAGCGCGGTTCGTCGCGGCTCGTTGCGCGCATATTCAGCGCACGAGATGAATGAAAATATTGCGCGACATCAGCTGCGACGGCGCATCGAGGATGCAGTCGCCGTCGTCCCAGTTCTTCAGCAGGGCGATGCAGGCGGCGACGTTGGAGGCGCCGTTGCCGATGAACCGGTCCGCGCGCCGTGCGATGTAGCTGTCCGTCATCACGTCAAGGCCGAGCCGCACGCGATTGTGCATGCCGAGGTTGTGAAGGCCGGTCTTGCCCGAGGTGCGCCGGCTGTCGGTTGTGACGACCCTGTCGCCGTAGAGATCGCGAGCCCGCTGCAGCCAGTTCTCGTCGTCGGTCAGCACGAATATCTTCCAGGAGGGGTCGACAGCTTGCAGCGCCGTCAGATTTGACAGGTTCTTTCTTTCGAGATCGGGGTCCTCGACCGCCTTGTCGGAGCCGCGGATGTGGATCGCGGCAAAGCGGCCGTCGCCGAGATGCTCGCGCTGGAACGCCTCGCAGCTGGCAACAATCCACGGCAGCGGGCGCAGGTACTTCTCGACGAGGTAGCGGTGAAGCTCGATCAGCGGCCTGCCGTGCATGGGATGGCCGGCAGGGAGCCACGGCGCCACGTCGGCCGCGCCGATATAGAAGTCGGACACCGCAACGGGCTCCGGCCGGGCCAGGAAATGCAGAGCCACCGCGCGCGAATAGCGGCCGCGCCACTTGTTGACGTTCTCCTCCATCAGGTTCTGCCGGTTCCATTTCAGCGGGAAATAGGCGGCGTCCTGCAATTGCATCACGTCGTTGAGCGTCGCGTTCGATACCGGCTCGAAGTAGTTGAGAAACGCGTTGCCGGCGGTGCCATCGCCGAACAGGCTGTTGGTGCCCCATTGCACCAGGGGAGTGCGATTGGTCACCTCGGCGAGGAGCAGCGCGCCGAGGACATGCGAGACGTCCGCCCAGAAGCCGCACCCCCAGCTCTTGATGATGAGGTATCGCGGTCCTTTGGACTGCGGCGGCGGCAGGAACGGAGCAGCCTTCAGGGCGCTTAAGCCCTCGTGGGCGGCGCGATTGTCCGGATCGGCGGCGAGCGAAGCGGAAAAATGCTGGGCGGCGTGTTCCCGCATGCCGATTCTCGCTGCGATCGTTCCCAGCAGTTGAAGCGTCTCGCTGTCGGCCGGCGCCGCCTCGAGGATGAAGCCGCAAACAGCCTCCGCCGCGGCGAGATTTCCCCGATCGAAGCATTGCCTGGCGAACGCACGGTGCTGGTCGATGACGGGACCCACGGCTGCTGCTCGTCCTTGCGGCGGTGACGCTCGCAGGATTATCGGTGGCTGGGAATCTCAGTCAATGCGGGGCCCGCTCGCGGGTGCGCCCTGGGTCTTGCGACGCGAGCGCGCGACGCCGCCGCGTGATATGGATGCGCCCGTGATGTACGAAGTTGAAACCGAACCGGCCGACCCGCGTGCCGCGATTGAGCGCCTCGAGCAGCACATCGAGGCGCTTGAGCACAAGCTGGACGGCTGCCGCAAGTTTTCGCTTGCTGCGCGGATCGCGGTGGGGCTCGGCGGCGTGCTGCTGCTCGCGCTGATCCTCGGCGCGATCCGGTTTGACGGCCTTGCGATGGCCGGCGCGATCGTGGCCGTGCTGGGCGGGATCGTGGTGGCGGGCTCGAACCGCAGCACCGCGCGCGAGGCGGCCGCGCAATTGTCGGCGGCCCAGGCGCGGCGCGCCGAGCTGATCGGCATGATCGAGCTTCGGATCGTCAGCGGCGGCAAAACGCTGCACTGAGCTTTCCTCGCCATGCCGTCGCGACGTATCATGGCCAAAACCCAGAACAGCCTTGGGAGGAGGACACCATGAGCCAATCCTATGTGTTCGCCGGCGTCGGCGGTTACTACGGAGGCAGCGAGGGCAAGGCCGGCGTGTTCCGCCGCGATGCCGAGGGCGAGGCCTGGGAGCACGCCTTGACCGAGCCCGAGGCCTACACCGTGTTCGTGCACCCGAGCGACCCGAACCTCGTGCTCGCCGGCACCGCCGACGGCGTCTATCGCAGCACCGACCGCGGCCGGACCTTCAAGCGCACGAACTTCCCCGACAGCAAGGTGCAGATCTGGTCGTTCCTGCCGGACCCGTCCGATCCGAAGCGCCTGCTGGCCGGCGGCTCGCCGGTCTCGGTCTATCGCAGCGAGGACGGCGGCGAGAGCTGGAAGCGCATGCCGAATCCGGCGCTGCCGACCTACGCCAAGTGCCCGTTCGACTGCCGCGTGATGCGCTTCGCCCGTCATCCGCGGCGGCCGCAGGAAATCTACGCCGTGCTCGAAGTTTCCGGCGTGATGCGCTCGACCGACGGCGGCGAGAGCTGGAGCGATTGCAGCGCGCACCTCGTCCGCCTGTCGGAGCAGGAGCCGCGATTGCGCTCCAAGCTCGTCAGCGACACCGAGGCCGAAGGCATGCTCGACGGCCACGCCGTCTGCACCAGCGCGGCCGACCCCGACGGCGTGATCATTGCCGTGCGCATGGGCCTGTTCCGCAGCCGCGACCACGGCGGCACCTGGGAGGACCTGCGGGTCGACCGCTTCTCGCCGTTCACCTACGGGCGTGACATCAAGGTGTCGCCGCAGGACCCGAACACGCTCTACGCCTGCCTCAGCGTCGCCGCCTCGTCGAAGGACGGCGCGCTCTACCGCAGCCGGGACATCGGCAAGACTTGGCAGCGCTTCGACAAGGTGCAGCCGCACGGCACGCTGATGTCGGTCTGCCTGCACCAGGGCGACGCCAGCCAGGTCTACATCGCGGCGCGCTACGGCGAGGTGTTTGGCACAACGGACGGCGGCGCTAACTGGCGCGACATGCCGCTGCCGGAGGGTGTGCAGCACATCTACGCGCTCGCCTGCGGGTAGGCGGCCTCCGCCGCAAGCGTCGCAGCATTCGGCGCGCACATTTGTGCCCTCTCCCCTTGCGGGAGAGGGCCAGCGTGAATTCGACACGCGATCAGTCGGGTGAGAGGTCACGGACTCTCGATAAGTGAGTACCCATCACCCAGCTTCTGTTTGTTGAACTGTTGACTGGCCCTCTCCCGGCAAAAGGGTGTTCACGCCCGTCTTCGACGGGCTATGGGGAGAGGGCGCATCAATGAGCGCCCCGGGTGCGACCCGCGCCCGAATGACCGGAGCTTGGACGGATTGCTAGTCGCTGCCCAAGAAATAGGGCTCGACCGTGCCCTTGAGCTTGATGGTCATCGGGTTGCCGAAGCGGTCCTTGGACTTGCCGGCGGCGACACGGATCCAGCCTTCGCTGACGCAATACTCCTCGACGTTGGTTTTCTCGGCACCGTTGAAAACGATGCGCACGTCGCGCGCAAGCACGTCCTCGTCGTAGTGCGGACTGCGCGGATCGGTCGATAGCCGATCGGGCGGTTGGTCGGGCTTGGTCTCGGCCATGGCGTCGACGTTCTACACGCAAACTGCGGCGATGGCACCCGGCCTTACGCGGTCCAGACCGCATCCGGGTCGTCCGCGGGCTGCGCGGGAGCATCGACGATTACGGCCATGTCGGCCACAACCTCGATCGGCGTCACCGGCATCTCGTGGCCCATCTTCCACACCACGAGATCGTAGCGTCCTTTCGCGAGGTGCAGCCGGGCTCGGCCGGCGGCGTCGGTCGCGACGCGGACCGCGCCGGCGCGCACAGTCGCCTCGGGGAGCGGACGGCCGGCGTCGGTGACGGTGACAGTCAGGACGTGCTCCGGCGCCGCGACCACCGCGATGCTGAACGAGGACGCAGCGCTGCCATGCGGCGCTTCGAGGGCGGCCGGCTCGAAGCGCAAGGCCAACCGTGCGACGCCCGGCGCGGACGGAGCGCAAAGCTCGACCTCGCTCCAGAACAGCGCGTCGGTGCCGGGCCAGGTCGCAGCGCCAAGGAGGCCCCGCGCCAGCACCACGCCCGCCTCGTCGACCACCTCGATCGCGCAGCCGCCGAGTCCGCAACCGATCTGCGACTTCGCGCCGACCTTGACGGCGAAGTGCTCGCCCGCCACCACCGCCGCTGGAATGTCCCACGCCGCGAGCGAGGCCGCGTGTGGCATGGGCTCGTGTTGCGGCCCGCCGTTCATCGAAGCCTCACACGCCGTTCTTGGCCGCGTGCCGGCCCGCGATGCGGCCGAACACGATGCAGCGCGCGAGCCCGTGCTGGGCGAAGCCGCCCTGCGACTCGCCCGCGCAATAAAGATGCGGGATGACCCCGCCGCGAATGTCGATCACCTCCGAGTTGACGCCGGTGCGCAAGCCGGTGAGCGTGTCGTGCAGGATCGGCGTCGACCACGCCGCATAGAACGGCGGCTTCTCGATCTTGTGCATCGGCGTCGGGCGCTTGAAATCCTTGTCCGCGCCTTCGGCCACGAACGCGTTGTAGCGCGCGACCGTTTCGGCAAGCACAGCACCGGACATCGACTGGCGCTGGTAGGTGTTCTTGATCCGCCCGGCAAGCTCGACGATGGTGTCGGCGGCAAAGAAGAAGCCATCGGGATCGACGTGCGGCGGCGCGGTCTTCCATTTCTCGCGCGCCGCGCCGTCGGCGTCGAAGATCGCCCAGATCGGGCCGCCGCCGTTCAGCTTGCCCTTGTCGCCGTGCCAGCCCATGGCGGCGTTGAAGAACTTGTACGAGCCGTCGTTCTCGTTCCAGAAGCGCCGGCCGAACGGGTTGACCATGATCAGGTTCTGCCAATCCTTCACGGTGAGGCCGGTTGCGCGCGCGTGCGGGAACATGACGCTGTCGGTCTCGTAGACCAGCGAGGAATAGCCCCAGCGGCAGCCGATGTGGCGGGTCTTGGTGATCGAAGCGCCGGTCTCGTTGGTCTGGTTCCCGGTCGACCACAGCGAGGCGCCGATGTCCATCGCGGCAAGCTCACCGTCGGCGCCCTGGTGCACGTAGGGCTCGCAGGCCTGCTGGTACTCCTCGGTCAGCCGCGGATCGAACATGCGGCGGAAGTTGACGTTGCCGGTATGGCCGCCGGTCGCGATGATGACGCCCTTGTCGGCGCGGATGTTGAGCGCGTTGCTGCCGGCGCGCACCACGATGCCCAGCACCTTGCCGCTGTTCGGCCGCTCGCGCACGATCGAGGTCATCTTGTGCTTGAGCAGGATCTGCGCGCCCTTCTTGCGTGCGCTTTCGGCGAGCCTGCGCACCAGGCCCGAGCCGTTGCGGTCGCGACGCGGCGCGATCACCTCGCTCGGGATGTGCCACTCCTTGGTGACGAAGATGCGCTCCACGGTCGAGGCGTCGGGCGGCATGATCGGCTTCTCGATGAACTCGACGCCGTTCTCAATCAGGAAATCGAAGGCTTCGACGTTCTGGTCGGCAAACACGCGAACGAGGTCGCGGTCGCTGTAGCGGCTCTCGCCGTGGTCGTGGCGCACCCAGTCGGCGAACACCTGGTCCGCCGAGTCCTTGATGTTGGACTTCTTCTGCAGCGCATGCCCGCCACCGAGCGAGACGCGGCCGCCCGAGAGCATGCCACGGCCGCCGATGTCGAAGTTCTCGTCGACTACGATGACGGAGGCGCCGAGGTCGCGCGCGGCGATCGCGGCCGGCAGGCCGGCGACGCCGGCGCCGATCACCACCACGTCGGCAGCAAGGTCCCAGCGGATCGCGCCTTGCGCCTGCGCGCCTGCCGCCGTCGCGGTCGCGCCGGCGAGCGCGGCTGCGCCCAAACCCACCGCACCCGTGGTCAGAAACGAGCGTCGGCCGGTGTCGACCGGCGCATGGCGGTCGGCATCGTGATTGCTCACTTGAACCTCCCTGAATGCGGATTGTTATATTTGTGACGATCTTGACTCGGACGGCTGCTGATTTTCAAGGGACTGACATGCTGCAGAACAGCGGGGAACTCTGCGCGGCGACGAGCGGGATGGTCGGCGTGCTGATGCTGATAGAAATCGCTGGCGCTGCAGCGCAGCCGCTGCATACCTGCGATGCGATCGGCGATGAGGGCTGGCGGGTCTTGGCAACGCAGGAGGCCACGTCCGTCAAGGACAGCGCGCCGTTGGAAACGGGCGGCGACTGGATCGTGGAGCGCACGACGACGCTCCTGCCGCTCTGCAATTACTTCAACGCGGCCGGCAACTACAGCCTCCGCTCCTATTCGCTCGATCCGATCGAGAAGACGGAACGCATCACGATCTGCCGCGCCGGCGCGCCGGTCGCGCCATACCGCGGGCCGTGCCCGCCGCGGTGACGGCGGGTTGCTCGAACGCTGGCTTGCAGGGTGACGAAGCGTGCCCCCGTGCACGCTTGTCCCTCCCCCTTGTGGGGAGGGTGGCCGAGCGGAGGCGATAGCCAAGCGAGGCCGGGTGGGTTGCTCTCGCCTGCGGACCGATAAAGACCCCACCCCGCCGCCTTCGGCGGCGACCCTCCCCACAAGGGGGAGGGTAAAGCGCGCTGCATTCGTCGAGAGCCTATGTGGCAGCGGTCCGGCGCTGATCGCGCGGCGAAATGCGCGCGGCCAGTCCCAGCCGCCTGTTATGGTCGCCGCGCGATAGGACAGCCACCGTGAACGCGGACACATCCCAAATCATCGTCATCGGCCAGGGCGCGGCCGGCCTCTCGGCTGCGCTCGCTGCTGCGGAAGCGGCGCGCGAGCGCGCGCTTCCGCTGGTGGTCACGCTGATCGACAAGGCGCCGGCCGCGGAGGCCGGCGGCAATACGCGGTTCACGCCGTCCTACATGCGAATGATGTCGGTCGACCGGGTCGAGCCGAGCTTCGTGCACGACATGCTGGAGGCGACGCAGTTCCGCGGCGATGAGGACTATTTTGCGACGCTCGCCGCGAATGCGCCGGCGACCGTGCAGTGGATCGCGCGCCACGGCGTGCCGTTCCATCAACCGACCTACTATCTTGCCAAGGGTCCGCCGCGCATCCAGCCGGTCGGCGGCGGCGAGACCATTCATCGCGAGCTTTTGTCCGCCGCGGTCGCGGCCGGCGTCACCTGCCGCTATGGCAGCGCAGCCGATGCGCTCATCGCTCGCGACGGCGCGGTGGGAGGCGTGCGGCTTTCGTCCGGCGAAATGCTGCAAGCGCGGGCCGTGATCCTCGCCTGCGGCGGATTTCAGGCCGATGCGGCGATGATGTGCGAGCATTTCGGCGATGGCGGCGACGCGGTGCCGCTGCTTGCGCCGCGCGCGCACTTTAATTCAGGCGACGGCATCCGCATGGCGCTCGCGCTCGGCGCCGACCGCGCGGGCGAGTGGGACGGCATGCACATCGAACCGGTCGATCCACGCAGCCGCAATCAGGCGCCGGTCGTGCTGCTCTATCCGTATGGCATCGTGGTGGATGCAAGCGGCCGGCGCTTCTTCGACGAGGGGGCGGGCCTCGTGCACGAGACCTGGGAGCGGTTCTCGCGCGCGCTGCACTTTGCTGTCGCGGGACGGCGGGCGTTCGCGATCCTCGACCGCCGCGTGCGCGACATTGCCGACTGGCAGCGCGCCACCCGCTCGGAGGTGCCGCCGTTCGAGAGCGATACGCTGGCCGAGCTTGGCCGCCGGATCGGCGTCGACGCCGCTGGTCTTGCTGCGACGGTCGCCGCCTACAACGCTGCCTGCACTGGCGATCCGCAAAAATTCGACGCCACGCAATGCGACGGCCTTGCTGCCGCGCCGACGCTCGATCCACCGAAATCGAACTGGGCGCGCGCCGTCAGCGAGCCGCCGTTCCTCGCCTGGCCGCTCATGGGTGCGATCGCCTACACGTTCGGCGGGCTTGCGACCGACACCCGCGCCCGCGTGCTGCGCGCAGGCGCGCCGATCCCGGGTCTCTATGCCGCGGGCGAGATTACCGGCCACTTCTACGGCACCGCGCCGAACGCGGTGTCGGTGCTGCGCGCCTTCGTGTTCGGTCGGATCGCGGGCCGGGACGCGGCAGGCTTTGCCACCGCGGCGGTGCGCCTGCGGGATTAGTCCAGCAGGCCGCTAGAGTCGGTTCTCAGACCCGAAGCCGCGGGCGTATTCCAGCGCCTTGGGATCGCTGCTGCGGTCGGACACCTCGTCCACGCTGCCGGTCCCGCCGAGTCCGGTCGTCATCGTCTGCATCTCGACCTGGCCGGAGGACGTGAGCACAGTGTTGTAGATCGTCCGGTCCTGCTCCGAGAGAGTACCGGGGATCACCAGCCCGCCGAAGTCCTCGATGATCGCCTGCGTCTTATGCTCGACATCGACCATGGAGCCGCTGTCGAGGTTGTCGCGGCAGCCTTCGGAGAGCGACATCAGCGTGTCGTTGTCGCCGAGCAGGCGAAGCGCCTCCGCGCCGAGATCGACCACCCGCATGACGTGGCGGGCCATGCGGTGGCGGTCCTCGTCGCTGGTTTTGTAGCGGCCACTGGTAAACTCACTGCGCACAGTGTCGACCTCGCCGCGGATCGTGGCGAGCAGCTTGGTGATCGCCTGCTTTTGCTCCGGGGAAGTGTCTTCCTGCCTGGACAATCTTGTAAGCCGATCCACCAGACCGCCCATGTAGCCGCCCATAGTGGTGCCTGGCATCGCGTCGCCGAACAGCTTGATCATGCTCTGACGGTCGTGCTCCTCAAAGCGCTTGGCCTCATCCTTGTCCTTGGGGGTGCCGAAAGCGAAACTGATGGTGTCCACCTCGAATTCGACATTCCGCTCGATGTTTTGTTCATTGACCACGGGCAGCATCACCTTGCCGTTCTCATCGGGAAGTTCGTTGAAGGCATCGAACTGGTGCTGGATGAACTCGCCGTCGCGCCGATCGCGCTGCTTGCTTGAGAGTTCGCCGGGCAGGAGACCGATGTTGATGTGCACGATCTTGCTTGATGGCTGGTTGCCCTGATCGTGCTTTTCCAGAGCTCGCTGCTTGAAGTCGTCGTTGATCTCGACCGACGTGGTGAGCACCTCTTTGGCGCCAGCCTTCGACGCCTCCTTGCGGGTCTGCTCGTTTGGAATGCCGAAGACATCGAGTACGCCGTGGCGGATGGTCTTGAGCAATCCGGTTTTCACCTCGTCGCCGTTCTCGCTCTTCTCGACCCGGGACAGATAGCTCACCTGCAGGTTGGGCGCGTGCTGCATGTTGACCCGGTCGCCGGGAACGAGACCCTTGACGCCGTGCTCCTGGTAAGAGCGGCCGACGGCGCCGCCGATGCGGCTGCCCGGGACGATCTCGCTGCGATAGAGGCGGTCCACGCCGTCGCGGCTCACGTTCATGTCGCGGACGATCGGCTGCCACTGCTCCATGGTTTCGAGCGTCTTGACCCGCATCCGGTCGAGGAAGGCGCCGGTGGTTTCGCGATTGCCGTCGACGCCTCGTCCCAAACGCATGCCGATCTGGTCGAGAAAAAGCTTCATTTGCACGAATTCGCGCCGACGGTTGGCGTACGCGATCCGTCTTGCGGAATCGCTGTCGATGCCCGGCGGGCGTTCGAACGACGCGCCGTCGAACTCTGTTTGCGCCTGCTCGACCCGGCCGATCGCCTGGTCGCGCCGAGCGATGGCAGCTTCCCTGGCGTCGAAGATACGCCGCTGCTCGCGCGGCAGGTTTTCGCGCGGCGTGTTCTCGGGCAATTGCCTCGTCAGGTTCGCGATCAGGTCGTCGAGCGCGGTCACGGTCGTCTGCGCCCAGACCAGCCGGTCGTGGGCAATCGCCTTCTCCGACAGCGGGTCGCCTTTGATGTAGTCATCGAGGTACTGCAGTTTCGACATGAGCTTGCCGATCTGGTTGCCCAGCTCATCGACGATCGATTCCTGCAATGGCCGCGCACTCTCCACGCATTGGCTGATCTTGCCCATGCCTGGAATCTCATCGCTGCCCTCCCGATTGATGGTGTCACCGAACACCTGGATGAACGTATTGACCCGCTCTTTCCGTTCGTTCTCGGAAACGCCGTGCCTCATGAGATAGTCGTCAAACTTGCCGGCCATCTTCAGCGTCAGTTCCTGCCGCTCTTCTGGATTGGTGAGGAATCGGGGCGGCTTCGCACGAACAAGGTCGGACAGCGAACTCTGCAAAAATTTGTTGACGAAAAGGTCCTCGAGGGAATCCTCGAGTTTCCTGACCTGACTCTTTGTTGTCTGCGAATGTTTCTTGACCTTGTCGTCGTCGGGGCCGTCGAAATAGTCCGTCTTGGTCAGGGGTTCGTCCGTGACCTCGTCCTTCCACTTCACGCCCTTCTTCGGCTTCTCCTTCTCGACCCGCTCGACCAGCGGCTCGTCGATGAGATCGAAGTTAAGACGAAGATTGGGGTCCTCCACGTTGTCGAGTGGCACGCCATCGTCGACCAGTGGATGATCGATCAGGTCGTCCTCGTTCGGCGTCAGGTCCTGCGTGCATCCGCGCAACGCCTCTTTCAGAGCGGTTTGCATGGCGTTGCCGGCAAATTGGCCGCACAGCCCCTGGAAGCCCTTCTCGACCACGCTCCCATGCTGCTGCTCTATCAGCCTCGACCGAAGCTCGGTGATCTGACTCTTGACGTCTTCCCGCAGGGCTTTCGCCTCGTTCACATCGAATTCCATGGTGCCCAGCAGCTGGGTCGATTCCTGAATGCCATCCAGGGACTTTTCGAACCATTGCTTTCCCTGCGATCCTCCCATCCCGGTTCCGCCCAGATTCAGCGGATTGAGCGGCGGCGCGTCCAGGGAGTGCTTGAAGTCGTCGAAATAGGTCTGGGAGTCGTGGAAGTGGTCGTTCTCGACTCTTGCAAGATGCGGATGCTGCTCGTCGAAACGCGCCTTCTTGATATCGCAGCAGACTCCCACCGCTTTCCAGGCGAACACGTCGAGCTCTTCGTCACGGAATACGCGCTTGCCGTAATCGGGGTGCGCTCCGATCAGCTGGAAAAACATTCTGACGAGGGTCCTGGTCATTGGTCGGCAGGCCGCGGTGGCCGTGCTCGCCGCGCTGGTTAAAGGCCGTTGTCACCAGCCTCTTGTTGTCCACGTAGGCATACGCGTTCTTGTTGTTTTGGCCGAGACACTGCAGGTATTCCTTGTGGGCGGAGTCCAGCACTTGCTTGACGGTTTTGGCCGTCAGCTTCGTGCCCTCAAACTTGAACCCCTGACCGTCGAGGCCGACCGTGTTCTCCAGCGCCCGATCGGCGATCGGTCTGCCATAGGCCTTCTCCAGGGCATCAAAGAATGTACGGCGTGCCGTCTTGTTCTGGGTCTGCTCGGTCTGGTTTGAGCCCTTGACCCAGTCGACGAAGCGGCCCCACAGGTTGTTCGGTGCGCGGATCTCCTTGTTCTGTCCTTGTCCCTCGATGGTGATGCGGCGGTTCTCGAGATGATCCTTCGTCGCGACGGAACGGAACTGCTCAATCCCCATGGACATGCTCTGACCCTCTTTCAACGTTGCGACCAGGCCCTGCTCGCAACCGGGACATGGTCCCGTATCGGCAGCCCGTTACCGACGCATCGGTCGACTTGGTTCGCCCAGCGCGGGCCCTGGGCGCCGACGCTGAATCGGAGAACACGATAGCCTATCGCCTCTCCGCCGAAGATTCCATGACGTTGGTCAAGTTGAGCGGCGGCCGTCGCCTCGCAGCAAGAAACAGGCCACGCCTGGGCGCGATTCTACGAATGCTACGGGCGCGCCAACGGCCTGCCTCCAGGAGCTAGCCGCCCTGAACCGGCGCGAGCTGCATCGGCCTGCGAAAGGTCTCCTCGGTCCGCAGCAGCGCGACAAAGGTCACCACCGCCGCCGCCATGATCAGATAGGCGGGGCTCAGATCGTTGCCGGTGCGTTCGATCAGCCAGGTCGCGACCACCGGGGTCACTCCTCCGACGATCGCGAGGCAGAGGTTGTAGCCGAGCGCGACCGCGGTGCAGCGCACGCGCGTCGGCGCCGATTCGACCAGCAGCGACGGGCACACGCCGATGTACGGGCCGATGACGAGAACGAGGCCGATCTGTCCGAACAGCGCCAACATGGGATGGTGCATGAGCCAGAACAGCGGCAGCGCTGCGACAAAGCTGACGGCGGTCGAGGCCAGCATCAGCGGGGTGCGGCCGTAGTGGTCGGAGGCCCAGCCCGCCGCGAGCATGATCGGCAGCAGCAGCAGCATGCTGACGGTGTTGAATTCCAGCGCCTGCGCGGGCGCGATGCCGTCGGCGAGCTGCAGCCAGCTCACGATGTAAATGAACATGATCTGGAACGGCACCGCGGTGAACACGGTGATCCCGGTCAGCCGCAGCACCAGCGGGCCGTGGTGGCGCACGGTCTCCACGATCGGGGGACGCCCGGCGTGGGCGACCGGCTCGCTCTCGAGCGCGTGCCTGCGCAGCAGCAATCCGACGACGCCGGCCACCAGGCCGAACAGGAACGGGATGCGCCAGCCCCATTCGCTCAGCGCCTCGGGCGTCATCAGGGCGGCGCAAAATGCGCCGGCCGCCGAGCCGCAGAGGATGCCGAAGACCGCGCCCATGCCGGCGATCGCGCCCATGACGCCGCGCCGGCCCTCGGGCGCGCGTTCGACCAGGAACACCATCGAGCAGGGGTACTCGCCGCCGACCGAGATGCCCTGCACGATGCGCAGTATCGTCAGCAGGACTGGCGCCAGTACGCCGAGCGTGGCGTAGCCGGGCAGAATGCCGATCAGGAAGGTCGGGATCGCCATTGCCGCGACCGAGAACATCAGTGCGGCACGCCGGCCGAGTCTGTCGCCGATGTGGCCGAGGATGATGCCGCCGACCGGCCGCATCAGGTAGCCCAGCGCGAAAACGCCGAAGGCGGCGAGCAGCTGCGCGATCGGGTCGCTCTGCGGAAAAAAATGGCGGCCGATCGGAACGGCGAAATAGCCGTAAAGCGCGAAGTCGTACCATTCGAGCGCGTTGCCGATCGTGCCGGCGACCACGTTCTTGCGCGACTGGGAAAACAGAATGGAGGTCATACGGCGGCGGGCAGGTCTGCGGAGAGCGTCTCGGACAGCATGCCGACTATAGCCCAGGACAGCGGCGGCCGCCCGCCCGCCATTCGGGCTTGTCCCCGCCGTCCACGCGTCTATGGTGACACCATGTCGCTCGCCTTACCGATTGAGCCGCTCGCGGCGCCCGGCATTGTCCGCCATGACTGGACGCGGGACGAGGTGCGCGCGCTGTTTGCGCTGCCGTTTCCCGAGCTGATGTTCGAAGCCGCCCGCGTGCACCGGATGCACTTCGACCCGGCCGAGGTGCAGATCTCCACGCTGCTGTCGATCAAGACCGGCGGCTGTCCCGAGGACTGCGCCTATTGTCCGCAGAGCGCCCGCTACGATACCGGCGTCAAGGCCGAAAAGCTGATGGCGCTCGACGCGGTGCTGGCCGAGGCGCGCGCCGCCAAGGCGTCCGGCGCGAGTCGCTTTTGCATGGGAGCGGCCTGGCGCTCGCCCAAGGATCGCGAGGTCGAGCAGGTTTGCGCCATGGTCGAGGGCGTCAGGGCGCTGGGGCTTGAGACCTGCGCCACGCTCGGCATGCTGACGGCCGAGCAGGCGCGGCGGCTCAGGGCCAGCGGCCTCGACTATTACAACCACAACCTCGATACCTCGCCCGAGCATTACGGCGCGATCATCACCACGCGCACCTACCAGGACCGCCTCGACACGCTCGACCACGTCCGGGCCGCCGGCATCCACGTCTGCTGCGGCGGCATCGTTGGCATGGGGGAGGGCGCGGATGATCGCGCCGGCCTCATCGCAGCACTCGCAAGTCTTCCGGCGCATCCGGAATCGGTGCCGATCAACATGCTGGTCCAGGTCGAGGGCACGCCGCTCGCGGGCGGCGGCAAGCTCGATCCGCTTCAGTTCGTGCGCACGATTGCGGTGGCGCGCATCTGCATGCCGAAGTCGGTGGTGCGGCTCTCCGCCGGTCGCGAGGACATGAGCGAGGAGACGCAGGCGCTCTGCTTCCTCGCCGGTGCCAACTCGATCTTCTACGGGCCGAAGCTCCTCACCACGCCGAATCCCGGCCAGGATCGCGACCGGGCGCTGATGGACCGGCTGGGATTGCGGCCGATGGAGCGCTGAGCGCTTACCAGACCGCCGCCGCCATGATCAGCAGTCCAAAGACGCTGACGAGCCAGATCACCGTGCGCAACACGACGATCCCGGCGAGGTAGCACGGCCAGTAGGCGACACGCGCCCAGAAGAACAGCATCGCACCGAGATGGGTCTGCGTGCCCGACTTTCCGGTAAAATGGACGGCGGCAAAGATCGCGGTGAACAGCACCATCGCCTCTATCATGTTCAGCGAGGCGCGATGGGCGCGGCCGGCGATCGGCGTTGCAGGTCCGAGGTCCTCGCGATTGCCGAACGAGAGCATCACGCCGGCTGGCGTCCAGCTCTCCGTGCGCAACAGGCTCGCGACCACGAGCATCAGCAGGGTGAGGATCGCCGACCACACCAGAATTTGAATTTCGGTCATCGGATCGCCCCCGCGGCGCGCACGGGAGTGGCTGCGGTCACGTCAGGTGCCGCATCAGGGCCAGTCCGGCGAAAAGGCCGCAAATCGACATTAGCACGGACCCTAGGACGTAAAGCAGGGCGAGCCCGAACGCGCCGCGCTCGTAGAGCAGCACGGCGTCGAGCGAGAAGGCCGAGAACGTGGTGTAGCCGCCAAGCACGCCCGTGGTCAGGAACAGCCGCCAATGCTGCGAGGCTTCGCCCAAGAAGGCGAAGTACGCCGCGAGCAGGCCCATGAGCAGCAGAGCCTGTCACGTTCTCGATCATGGTGGCGTAGGGGAAGTTGGTCCCGAGCAGGCGCGCGCTTGCAAGGTTGACGCCGTGCCGCGCAGCGGCGCCAAGGCCGCCGCCGATAAAGACGATGAGAAAACCCGAAAGCAGATGCATGTGCCGCTTGCCCTTTCTGCGGTGGTCAGGGCAACGAAGAGCCGCCCTGCGGCGGCTGCGGACAAGGTCCTACCGCCGGTCTTCGCGGTAGGAGTCATCAGCCCTGACGCGATCGCGGTCGGGCGGTTATCGGGGGAACCCCATCCCCATCGCCTGACACGCTAACGAGCCGTCCCAATACGGTCAACCGCCAGTGCCCCTCGAACCCGAAGTCGCAAGCGAGCCTGCGAGTTCGGGAGCATGGCCCCGAATTTGCACGATTTCGCAGCATCGCCACACGTCGGATCACGATCCGGGAGGCAGCTATGCCGGGCGTCTCGATAGCGGCCGAGCCACATGCGCTCACCATCGATCTTTCGCGCGCCGCTCTCGTCATCATCGACATGCAGCGCGACTTTCTGGAGCCCGGCGGCTTCGGCGCAGCGCTGGGCAACGACGTGTCGCGGCTCAAGGCCGCGGTCGGGCCGATCCGCTCGGTGCTCGACGCCGCGCGCGTCGTCCGGCATGTTGGTGATCCATACTCGCGAGGGCCACCGGCACGATCTGTCGGACGCCCCGCCGCTCAAGGTCGATCGCGGCCATCCCGACATGCGCATCGGCGCCAGCGGCCCGATGGGCCGCATCCTGGTCCGCGGCGAGCCGGGCCACGACATCATCCCGGAGCTCTATCCGTCGACCGGGCGAGCCGGTGATCGACAAGCCCGGCAAGGGCGCCTTCTACCAGACCGACCTCGAACTGATGCTGAAGAACCGCAGCATCGAGACGCTGTTCGTGTGCGGCGTCACCACCGAGGTCTGCGTCAACACCACGGTGCGCGAGGCCAACGACCGCGGCTTTCGCTGCGTCGTGCTGTCCGACTGCTGCGCGTCCTACTTTCCGGAATTCCATGCGGCGGGACTGGCGATGATCAAGGCACAAGGCGGCATCTTCGGCTGGGTGTCGGCGTCGCAGGATTTGCTGCAGCGCAATGGATTCGCATTAAGCAGCGCTGTTCGTTCGATCACCAAGATTTGAGCAGACGGATCGCCGCTCGCGAAATCATCGCGCTGCACATTTCAGCGCCGATTCGATTTGCAAACCATTGGATTTGTTTGCAAGTCGCTGCACCGATCGCAGCCATCCACAGTCGACACGCATTTGTCACACTTGGCACACGGCTTGCGATGCCAACGAGGCGTCGGGGCAATCGCGTCCGTCCACCGCCGCTCAATCGGTGTTGAGTGTCGACCATCACTCCGCGGCTGAAACACGCCGCCGGAGCAGGTGGTTCGCTGCTCAAACGCAAGGCCGACTGCGGCGGTGTCAAAGGGGCTAGGGGAGCTAGTGGAAATGTCGATCATCAAGTCTGCGACCGCGTTTGTCGCCGGCGCAGCATTGTCGTTGGGGGCGGCGGCCTGGGCGTCCGCTGCGTCTGCCGCGGACATGCCGGTCAAGGCGGCCGCCACGCCGACGGTCGGAGCATCCGTTCCGCTCGACGTGCACGGCTATCTAGAATTTCAGTTTGCCAACAACCGCGTCACACCCGGCGGTTTGCTCATCTATCCGAACCGCGGGTTTCTGTATCACACGGACATCGGGCTGTCGGTCGACATCTACAAAAACCCGACCGGCTTCATCAACAGCTTCCAGGTCTTTGGCGGCATCTGGAACGAGTACTGGACGGAGCCGCCGGTCGGGGGCCAGGAGTGGCAGGAGCGCGACTGGTGGGTGGGCTTCACGGTCGGCTTCGCCCAGCACTGGAGCTTCAGCTTCTCGCACGTGCAGTTCAAGCTGCCCAGCGGACCTTCGGCCTATAACTACGCCTTCAGCCTCGCCTACGACGACAGCTATCTCGGCTATTGGCTGACGTTCAATCCGTTCGTCAACGTCTTCTACAACGCCGCGGGATTCACCAACATCCCGACCGGCAGCAACACCTACCGCGTCGAAATCGGCGTTAAACCGGGCTTCAGCCTGCAGAAGGGCTGGGACATCCCGCTGTCGGTCTCGTTCCCGACCTGGGTCACCGTTGCACCGAAGTCCTACTACAACAGGAATGACTATACGACCAATCTGTGTGGCACGACCGGCACAGCGCCGTGCTCGTTGTCCAACGCTCGGCATGGTCTCGACCGGCCTGCAGCTCAAGTACGCGCTGACGCAGGTGCCGAAGCGGCTCGGCAATTGGTACGTGAAGGGCGGCGTCCAGTACTACCACCTGTTCAACGACGCCCTGCTCGCGTCGCAGGTCATCCTCGGGGCAGCCGACCACCTACGACGACGCCCAGCGCGATACCTTCGTGTGGACCAGCGCCATCGGCTTCACCTTCTGACGAACTCCCCGCCGCGGAGGCGGAGCCCCATGGTCGCGATTGTGTCCTCCAGGATCGTGCCACGGACGTTCCGCCTCCGCATCGGGCTCTCCAATGATGCAAACGGTGCGGAAGGAATCGTGAGATGACAGCCGTCGCGCGCAAGCCGGTGCTGTGGACCACCAGCGATTGGAACGCGTTCTTCGGATTCGGCACCAACATCCTGGTCAACATGCTGGTGCTGACCGGCCTCCTGCGCTTTGTGCTCAAGATGCCGGACTCGCTCGTGTTCGGCCGCATCCTGCCGGCGCTCGGCCTGATGATGTGCCTGTCGACCTTCTATTACGCCTGGCTCGCCTATCGCCTTGCGCTCAAGACCGGCCGCGACGACGTCTGCGCGCTGCCGTCGGGCGTGAGCGTGCCGCATATGTTCGTGGTCACCTTCGTGATCATGCTGCCGATCGCGCTCAAGACCGGCGACCCGATCAAGGGCTGGCAGGCCGGTCTCGTCTGGGTGTTCTTTCAGAGCTTCATCCTGATGATCGGCGGTTTCATCGCGCCCTACATCCGACGGATCACGCCGCGCGCAGCCCTGCTCGGCGCGCTCGCCGGCATCTCGATCACCTTCATCTCGATGCGGCCCGCGCTCGAGATGTTCATGACGCCGGTGATCGGCCTGTTCTGCTTTGCGATCATCCTGGTGAGCTGGTTCGGCAGCTTCACCTATCCCAAGGGCGTCCCCGCGGGCCTGGTCGCGATCGCGGCCGGCATGCTGATCGCGTGGGGATCGGCGCTGTTCGGTTTCGACTACGGCGGCATGAGCCTGCAGAAGCTCGTCGGCGCATTCGCCAATTTCGGCTTCTCGGTGCCGCTGCCGGCATTCGGCATGGTGTTCTCCGGCTTCGAGTTCCTCGGCGTCATTCTGGTCACCGCGATCCCGTTCGGCATCTACGACCTGGTCGAGGCGATGGACAACGTCGAGAGCGCGGAGGCGGCAGGCGATGTCTATCCGACCACGCAGGTGCTCACCGCCGACGGGGTCGTGAGCCTGATCGGCTGCCTGATGGGCAATCCGTTCATCAACGCGGTCTACATCGGGCATCCGGGCTGGAAGGCGATGGGCGGCCGCATCGGCTACTCTGCCGCCACCGGCCTGATGGTGATCGTGCTGTCGTGGTTCGGCGTCATTGCGGTGATCTCGTCGCTCGTTCCGCTGGTCGCGATCTCGCCGATCCTGCTCTACATCGGCATGCTGATCGGCGCGCAGGCGTTCCAGGAGACGCCGAAGCATCACGCGCCGGCGATCGTGCTGGCGCTGATCCCGAACATTGCGGCGTGGGGCAAGCTTCTGGTCGACGGTTCGCTCGGGGCGGCCGGCACCACCGCCGCGGCGGTGGGCTTCGACAAGCTCGGCCAGGTCGGCGTGCTCTATCACGGGCTCGAGGTGCTGGCAGGCGGCGCGATCCTCAGCGGCATGATCCTCGGCGCCGTCGGCGCTTTCATTATCGACAAGAGGTTCGCCGAGGCGTCGTACTTCGCCGCCGCCGGCGCGGTCCTGACCTTCTTCGGGTTTATGCACGGCGAGTCGGTCGGCATTGCGGTGAGTCCGACGGTCGCGCTCGCCTACGTGATGGTGGCGGCGCTGCTCTTCGGGCTCAGCCGTCAGCCGGCCCTCACCCCGACGCCGGTCCGCGACGTTCCGGCGGCGGCACCCGCCGAATAGTCGGCGTTGCAGCGTTCCGGCGGGGCCGCCGCGCACCGTGGCCCCGTCGTTCGTTCGCGGCCTTGGTGGGCTTTTCGCCCTTGCGGCGACGGCCGATTGGGTCTCACATGACGCTCGATGCGCTTGGCCGATCCCACGCCGCTGCTGGCAGCGCCGGTCGTTCCGGTGCTGACCATCGAGCGCGCTGCCGACGCGGTGCCGCTTGCCAAAGCCTTGGTCGCCGGCGGTCTGTCGGCGATCGAGGTGACGCTGCGCACGCCGGCTGCGATCGAGGCGGTGCGTGCGATCGTGGCGGAAGTGCCCGACGCGATTGTCGGCGTCGGCACCGTGACGCGGCCGATCGAGGTCGGACGCGCGGTCGATGCGGGCGCCGAGTTCCTGGTGAGCCCCGGCACGCCCGCCGACCTTGCACAGGCGCTCGCGGACGCGCCGGTCCCGGCCTTGCCGGGATGCGCCACCGTATCCGAGGCGCTGGTGCTGGCGGCGTTGGGGTTTCCGGTGCTGAAGTTCTTCCCGGCCGAGGCGTCGGGCGGGTTGCGCTGGCTCCGCGCTATCAGCGCGCCGCTGCCCGAGGTGCGGTTCTGTCCGACCGGCGGCATCGATGCGACCAACGCCCAGTCCTATCTGGCGCTGCGCAACGTCGTGGCGGTCGGCGGTTCGTGGGTCGCACCACCACAGGCGGTCGCGGCCGCAGATTTCGCCCAGATTGAAGCGCTTGCGCGCGCCGCCGCGGCACTCCGCGGCTGACGGGCTTGCCACGCGACTCTGCCGGTGCGCAGGATGCGCCGTCCTCACAGGAACCGCCGCGCATCTTGTCAGCCGAAGCCCCCCTTCAGCGCCGCCCGCGCAAGCCTTTCGACTGGTCGACGGCCTTCATCGCGGTCGTGGTCGCGGTGTCCGCCGTTGTCGTGTACTGGCGCGACGGGCAGGCACGCTTCATCGAAATTCTGGTCAGCGATGTAAGCCTGTTCGTCGACATCCTGCCGAAGGTGCTGGCGGCCTGTCTGATCGCGGCCTTCGTCGCGGTGCTGATGCCGCGCGAGGCGGTGCGTGCGCTGGGTTGGCGCGGAGTTCGGGCTGCTCGGCCTCGTTGTCGCGACGCTGGCCGGCACGGTCTGTCCCGGCGGGCCGATCACGATCTTTCCGATCGCGGCGGCGTTCATCGCCATCGGCGCCGACGTCGGCGCAACCGTGGCCTTCATCACGAGCTGGACGCTGCTCGGCTATGCCCGCGCGCTGGTCTGGGAACTGCCGTTGCTCGGCGCCGACTTCGTGTTGTGGCGCATCGTCGCCGCAGCCCCGCTCCCGCTGGTCGCGGGACTGCTGGCGCGCATGATCGTCGCGGTGAGGCAGAACGCGCACTGGAGGCGGCGCGTGATCTATCTCGTCGACGGGCTGCTGTGGATCGATCGCACTCGTGCTTGGGCTGGTCGCGGCCATGCGCAGCCGGCAGCTGCTGCGCGACAGCGCTGCGCGAGGGCGTGATCGATTTCTTCAAGCTCGTTGCCGCGCATCCTGCTCGGCGTGGTCGGCGCGGGCTATGTCGCGGCGCTGCTGCCGCAGGAGGTGGTCGGCCGCTGGTTCGGCGCAGGATTCCGGCTCGCCGGGCTGTGCATCGCGGTGATCGCCGGCGCGCTTCACGCCGGGCGGGCCGGTGGTCGGCTTCTCGATCGGCGCCGCCGCGCTCAAGGGCGGCGCCGGCACGCCACAGGTGATCGCCTACACGATCGCCTGGGCGCTGTTTGCGGTGCAGCGGATGTTCATGTGGGAATATCCGGTGATGCCGCGACGGCTGGTGCTGCTGCGCATCGCGGCCTCGCTGCCGCTGCCGTTCCTGGCGGCGGCCGGCGCCATGCTGCTGGGCAGGCCTTGAGCGGCGCGACAACGATGCGCGCCGATGTTGTGGTCGTGCGGTTCGCGCCGATGCTAGGATGCTTCAAATACAGATCATCGGAGAGGAAACGTCATGGCTGCGATCCCGCAGGCAGGTTCTCGCGCTCACGGCAGCGGCGGCACTGGTGCCCGCGCGCAGTGCCTGGGCCAGCGACGATTATCCGAACAAGACCGATCAAGCTGATCGTGGCGGCAGCGCCCGGCGGCCCGACCGACGTGCCGGCGCGCATTGCCTCGCAGATCCTGTCATGCGAAGCTCGGCCAGCCGTTCGTGGTCGAGAACCGCGCCGGCGCCGGCGGCGCGATCGGCGCGCGCGCGGTCGCGACCGCCCCGCCCGACGGCTACACGCTGTTCGATGGGCAACACCAGCACGCTCGCGGTCATCCCGGCGGTGTCCGCCAGCGCCGGCTACGATCCGGTCAAGGATTTCGTGCCGATCATCCGGATCACCGAGGGCTTCCAGATCCTGGTGGTGCATCCGTACTCGCCCTGGAAGACGGTCAAGGAGTTCGTCGACTACACCAAGGCCAATCCGGGCAAGATCAACTACGCCCACACCGGCGCCGGGCGGCTTGCCGCATCTCGCCGGCGAGCTGTTCATGCTGCGCAGCGGCGCCAAGATGACCGGCGTGTCCTACCGCAGCGGCGGCGAATCCAACACCGCGGTGCTGAGCCAGGCGGTGCATGCGACGCTCGAGAACATCGCGATCCTGCGCACGCTGATCGGCGAGGGCAAGCTGCGCGCGCTCGCCGCGCAGAACAAGACCCGCACGCCGCTGCTGCCCGACCTGCCGACCATGGCGGAGGCCGGCGTGCCGGACTGCGAGGCCAACACCTTCTTCGGGCTCGCGGCGCCCGCGGGCACCCGCCGCGAGCATCATCAAGAAGCTCAGCGACGCCATGAACGAGGGCCTGGCGACGCCGGAGATGCAGAAGACCATCACCGGCCTCGGCAGCGAGGCCAAGCCGAATTCGCCGGCGGAGTTCGCCGCCTACATCGCCGCCCAGCACAAGAAGTGGGTCGAGGTCGGCAAGGCCGCCGACGTCAAGGTGCAACTGAGCAATGCGATCGCATCGACTGAACGGCGGCGATTCCGAACCGGCGGCGCTATTGCCGCCTATATCGACGATCGGCCGCAGGACGCGCGTGTTCCGGGTCGACCGCGCGATCTACAACGATCCGGCGATCCTCGAGGCCGAGTACCGCAACATCTTCGAGGGCGGCTGGGTCTTCCTCTGCCACGACGGCCATGTGCCGCAAGCCGGGCGACTTCTTCGCCACCCACATCGGCCGGCAGCCGGTGTTCGTGGTGCGCAAGCCGGACGGCACGCTCGGCTGCTATCTCAACGCCTGCGGCCACCGCGGCGCGACGCTGGTCACCGCGCGCATCGGCAACACGCACGAGCTTCACCTGCCCGTATCACGGCTTCTGCTTCGACACGGCGGGCAAATGCACGGCGGTGCACGGCGCCCAGGACCGGCTGGACCGAGGCGCACCTCGACATCGCCGAGTTCGATCTCACGCCGATCGCGCGGCTCGACAGCTATCGCGGCTTCGTGTTCGGCAGCCTCGCGGCCGACGTGCCCGACCTGCGCGAGCATCTCGGCGGCGGCCACGGCGCTGATCGACATTTTCGTGGCGCCAGCGCCGCAGGAACTGGAGATCGTCGCGGGCTTCAGCGTCTACCAGACCGCGTGCAACTGGAAGATCATGCACGAGAACGGACCGGACGCCTATCACGCGCCGGTGGTGCACAACAATTTCGCCCAGGCCGTCAACTACCGCGAGAAGCGCGAGAGTCCGCACCGGCGTCGCCAGGACCGACACCGGCCGGCTCACCGGCCGTATCGAGTTCGGCAAGCTACGATCTCGGCAACGGCCACACCGCGTTCTGGCACAAGCGCCGCGACCCGGAGGCGTTCCCGATCTACGCGCAGAAGGAGGCGCTGGCGAAGCGGTTCACGCCCGGCCAGCTCGAATGGATTCTCGGCCGCGGCCGCCACATGACGATCTTCCCCAATCTGCTGCTCAACGATCTCGCCAGCACGCATCTGCGGACCTACCGGCCGCTGGCGGTCGATCGCATGGAGACGATGATCTGGTGCATCGCGCCGGCCGGCGAGCCGGCCGAGATGCGGGCGGCGCGGCTGCGCAAGTTCGAGGACTTCTTCCTGCCGAGCGGCATGGCGACGCCCGACGACGTCGCGGTCGCGGAATCCGCGCACAAGGCGAGCTTCGCGTTCAACAGCAAGTGGACCAACATGGGCCGCGGCATCGATTTCAGGATCGATGGCCCGGACGCCGCCGCGCGCGAGCTCGGCATGACGCCGCAGCGGCTCGCAGCAACAGCTGGGACCACGAGATCGCGATGCAGGGCGTGTACCGGCGCTGGCTGCGAGATGATGGAGCGCGGCGAGGAGCGGCGCCGTGGCTGAAGCCGGTTCGTTGGCGGCGGTGCAGGAGTTCCTCTACCGCGAAGCCCGCCTGCTCGATACGCGCAGAATTGGGCGAGTGGCTCGATCTCTATTGCGACGGACGCGGTGTTCTGGGTGCCGGCCGTCGACCATGGACGGCGCGCACACCACCGATCCCGAGAACTCAGCCTGAACTTCATCTATATCGTCGGCCGCGCCGGTCTTGAGGCGCGCGTGTTCCGGGTCGAGAGCGGCGGCTCGCTCGCGTCCAATCCGCTGCCGCGCACGCGGCATCTGGTCACCAACGTGATGATCGACCGGGACGAGGCCGGACGAGGTGCGCGGCGTTCGCCAACACGCAGGTCGGTGGCGTTCTGCGAGGCGCGCGGCCAGCAGATCCTCACCGGCTCCTATGAATATGTGCTGCGCAAGGCAGGACGGCGGCTTGCGCATCGCGCAGAAGAAGATCCTGCTGCTCGAATACGTGATCGACGGCTATTTCGATTTCTTCACGATCTGAGCGGACGCGCGATAGTGATCCGTGCTGCCGACATTGATCTGATCGCGCTGCGTTCCTGCTCGCCTGGCGGGCCGCGACGGCGCAGGCGCAGAGCTATCCCGAGCCAGCCGATCCGGATCGTCGTGTCGGCGTCGCCGGGCGGGCCGGCCGACACGGTGGCGCGGCTCGCCTCGCAGATGCTCGTCAAGCTCGGCCAGCCGGCGGTCGTGGAGAACCGCGCCGGCGCGGGCGGCGCGCTCGCCGCGCGCGAGGTCGCGGCCGCCAAGCCCGACGGCCACACGCTGATGGTCGGCAACACCAGCACGATGGCGGTAATCCCGGCGATGTCGGCCAAGCCCCGGCTACGATTCGCTGAAGGACTTCGCGCCGGTCGCGCTGTTCTGGGAGAGCTATCAGCTCCTGGTGGTGCACGGCGTCGTCGCCCTGGACGACGGCGAAGGACGTTGATCGACGCCGCGCAAGGCCAATCCCGGCAAGCTCACCTACGCGCACACCGGGCCGGGCGGCATGCCGAACCTGTCGAGCGAACTGTTCCAGGCGCGCACCGGCATCAAGCTCGTGCCGGTGCCGTACCGCAGCGGCGGCGAGCTTGCGACCGCGGTGCTGACGCAGGCGGTGGACACCTCGATCGGCGACTTCGCCGCGATGATGCCGCTGGTGCGCGAAGGCCGGCTGCGGGCGCTGGCGGTGACGAGCGCGGCGCGCACGCCGCTCGCGCCGGAGATCCCGACCATGATGGAGGTGGGCGTGCCCGATTACGACGTGACCACGTTCTTCGGCATCGTCGCGCCGGCCGGCACGCCCGAGACGATCGTGCGCATGCTCAACACGACGCTCAACGACGGCCTCAAGATCCGCCGAGGCGCAGGCGCTGATCCAGCGGCATCGGCGTCGTGTCGCAGGCCGGTCTCGCCTGCAGGAGTTCGGCGCTTTCATCGCGGCCAAGCGCGAGCAATGGAGCGCCGCGGCCAAGGCGATCGGCGCCACCGTGAATTAGAGTCAGGAAATGCAACGGATCCCTGTGCTCATCGTCGGCGGCGGACCGGTCGGCTTGGCGCTTGCGGGCGAACTCGGCTGGCGCGGCGTTGGCTGCATGCTGGTCGAGCAGGGCGACGGCACGATCGTCACGCCGAAGATGAACGAGGTGAACGTCCGCACCATGGAGTTCTGCCGGCGCTGGGGCATCGCCGACAAGGTGCACAACTGTCCGTTCCCGCACGACCACGCCCGCGACGCGGTATTCGTGACGAGCTTCACCGGCTACGAGCTTGGCCGCATCCCGCGGCCGGCGGTGGCGGGCGCAAAGCCCGAGCCCTGGAGCCCGATGCGGCTGCAGACCTGCTCGCAGATGTGGTTCGATCCGATCCTGCGCGCGTTCGCGCGAGTCCCATCCCGGCGTGCGGCTGCGCTATCGCACGAGGCTCGAAAGCTTCGAGGACACCGGCGACGGCGTCACCGCCGAGATCGTCGATCTCGAAACCGGCAAGCGCGAGCGATCGCAGCCGACTATCTCGTCGGCTGCGACGGCGCAACCAGCGCGATCCGCGGCGCAGCTCGGTATCGGCCTCACCGGCCAGGGCGTGCTCGGCTATCCCGCTGCACCTGTTCTTTCGCGCGCCCGACTTCCTCAAGCGCGTCGGCAAGGCCGAGGGCACGTTCTTCCTCGCCATCGACCGCGGCGGCTTGTGGGCCAACATCCGCGTGGTCGATCCGGCCAACGCCATGTGGCGGCTGATGATGATCGACAGCGACGGCCAGCAGACGCCGGAGAGCATCGACCGCGAGGCGCTGATCCGCCGCGCGGTCGGCAGGCCGTTCGATGTCGAGTGGGTCGGGTGCAGCATCTGGACGAGGCGCAGCCTGGTTGCGGAGAAATACTTCAAGGGCCGGGTGTTTCTCGCCGGCGATGCCGTGCATCAGCTCTCGCCGACCGGCGCGATGGGCATGAACACCGGCATCGGCGACGTGGTCGATCTCGGCTGGAAGCTTGCGGCGGTAGCGCAGGGCTGGGGCGGTCCCAATCTGCTTGCGAGCTACGACAGCGAGCGTCAGCCGGTCGGGCTGCGCGCCATCAACAACACCTCCGGCTTCCACCTGTCGCACAGCAAGTTCCATGACGGCTTTGCCGCGATCGAGGACGACACCGACGAGGGCCGAGCGCTGCGGGCGGAGCTCGGCCCGCAGCTTGTGCGCGAGGTCGGCCGCATGTTCCGCACCATCGGCCTGCAGCTCGGCTATCGCTACGAGGACTCGCCGATCGTGGTGCCGGACGGCACGCCGCCGGTGCCCGACGATCCGGAGAATTTCATAGCCTCCGCGCGGCCGGGCTCGCGCGCGCCGCACGTGACGCTTGCCGACGGGCGCTCGACGCTCGACCTCTACGGCCGCGGCTTCGTGCTGGCGCGGTTCGGCCGCGATGCGCCGGACGGCGCTGCGATCGAAGACGCCGCAGGCGCCCGCGGCGTGCCGCTACGCACCGTTACGATCGAGGAGCCGGAGGCGGCCGAAATCTACCAGCGCAGTCTCGTCCTGGTTCGCCCCGACGGTCATGTCGCCTGGCGCGGGGACCGGCCGCCGACGAACGTGCTCGCCGTCATTGATCGCGTGCGCGGGGCCTAACGCGCGCCTTTGAAAGGTATAGTATTCGCCGGGGGGCCGCAGTTCCTGTCGGGAGGCACGATGTATTCTCGCTCGTTGCGGAATTTGCTGCCACTGGTCGCGCTCGCGATGGCCGCGTTGGCATCGTCGGCGATCGCGCAGTCCTATCCCGCAAACAACATTCGCATGATCGTGCCTAGCCCCGCCGGTACGCCGCCGGACATCATGGGCCGCCTGATGGCGAACGAGTTGAACGAATCCGAGGGCTGGCGGGTCATCGTCGAAAACAAGGTCGGCGCGATCCAGACCCTCGGACTGGCGGAAGCGCTCAAGCAACCCGCCGACGGCTACACGCTGGCCTCGATTGCGTTGCCGGCGTCGGCCGCTCCCGCGCTCATCCCCACCGTGAGCTTCAAGCTCGACACCGACTTCGCCCCGGTGATCAAGCTTGCGTCGGCCTATCACATCCTGGTGGTGACGCCGTCGGTCCCCGCCAAGTCGCTGCCGGAGTTTGTCGCCTGGCTCAAGAGCAACCCGGACAAGACGACATTTTCCTCGGGCGGCTTTGGAACGCCCGCGCATCTCTCGGGCGAGATGTTCAAGCTGCAGACCGGCGTCAAGACGACCCATGTTCCCTATCAGGGCCTGACGCAGGCCATCGCCGACCTGATGAACGGCACCAACCAGTTCCAGTTCATCACGCCGCTGCCGGTCATGCAGTTGATCGCGACCGGCAAACTGCGAGCGCTGGCCGTGACCGGTCCGGCGCGGTTGCCGGCCCTGCCGGACGTGCCGACAGTCGGCGAGGCGGGCTATCCGGACCTGATCATCCAGGACTGGTTCGGCATTCTGGTGAAGACCGGAACGCCGCAGCCCGTCATCGACCGCTTGAACGAGGCCATGAACAATGCGCTCGCGAGACCGCGCGTCCGCGAGGCGATCGACAAGATGGCGGCGGAGCCGGCCGGCGGCACACCGGCTGAGTTCGGCACCTTCCTCGGGTCCCAGCTTGCCCATTGGGGCAAGGTCGTCAGGGATTCCGGCATCAAGATGCATCAATGACAGCAGACTTCAGGGTGACATTGCTCGGGACCGGCGTGCCGATTCCGAGCCCGGATCGGTTTGGCCCCAGCACGCTGGTGGAGGCCGGGAACAAGAAATTCATGATCGACGCCGGCCGCGGCGCGACGATCCGGCTCTATCAGCTCAAGATCCCGATCGGGCGGATCGACGTTCAGTTGCTCACGCACTACCACTCCGATCACGTCTCCTGCCTGGCCGACGTCTGGCTCACCGGCTGGCTTGAGTCGCACTTCGGCACCCGCAAGACGCCCTACTGCGTGATCGGGCCGACCGGGGCGCGAAGGCTGATGGAAAATCTCGAACGCGCCTACGCCGACGACATCAAGATCAGAGTCGCCGACGAGAAGCTGCCGCTGTCCGGCATTGCCACCGAGGTCAGCGAGTTCGACCGCGACGGCACGGTCTACGAGCAGGATGGCGTCCGCGTGATCGCGTTCGAGGTGGACCACGGCGACGTCATCAAGCCGTGCTACGGCTATCGCGTCGAATACGGCGGCCGGGTCGCGGTGTTCTCGTCCGACACCCGCTACAACGAGAACGTCATCAAGTATGGCGCCGGCGCCGACCTGCTGGTGCACGAGGTGGCGATGGCGCGGCCCGAGTTGATGAAGGAGGCCTACATCCAGCGCATTGTCGGGCACCACACGGTGCCTTACGACTGCGGAAGGGTGTTCGCGCAGACCAAGCCCAAGCTCGCCGCCTTCACCCACATCGTGCTGCTTGCGAGCCCCACGATCCCGCCGCCGACGCTGCAGGAGCTCGTGGCCGAGACCCGTCGGACCTACGACGGCCCGCTCGAGGTCGGCGAGGACCTGATGTCGTTCGAGATCGGCGACACGGTGACGGTGAAGCGGCTGATGCCGTAGCCGCAGTGTCATTCCGGGGCGCATGCGCAGCATGCGAACCCGGAATCCAGAGTAAGATGGCGCACTTTCGTGGGGTCTGGATTCCGGGTTCGCGAGCTCCGCTCGCGCCCCGGAATGACGTCTCAGGATACGACAGCTTCAGTGCATCATCGCTGCGGTGCGCGGCATGATCGCGCCGCGATGGCGGACCTTTTGCGCAGCAAGCCGGTGGCCGGCTGCGGCGGCGGCGAGCGGATTTTCACCGGCGAGGCGGGCCGCCATGTAGCCGGCATTGAAGGTGTCGCCGGCGGCCGTGGTGTCGACTGGCTCGATCACCTCCGGCACCGGCATGAAATCTTGCTGCGCGCCCGACACCACGAGCGCGCTGTTGGGGCCGTTCTTCACCACGATCTCGTCGATGCCGAAGGCCTTCAGCCGCTCGACCGTGGCCTCCGGGCTCGGGTCGCCCCACAGCACCGCTTCGTCGTCGAAGGTCGGCAGTGCCACGTCGACGCGCTTGAGCGCCTCGATGAATACGGTGCGGGTGCGCGGCAGGTCGCCTTTCCAGCCGCGCGGCCGGAAATTGCCGTCGAAGGCGACGCGCGCGCCCTGCTTGCGGGCAACCTCCAGGATGGCGAGGAAGCGGCCGAGGCCGGCGTTGTTGTAGAGCGACAGCGTGATGCCGGAAAAATAGATCAGCCGTGCCGTCAGCAAGCTCTCGGCGATGCGCGACCAGTCGGCGAAGCTCGAACAGTTCGCGCGCCGGCGCGCTGTCGCGCCAGTAGTAGAAGCGCCGCTCGCCCTTGGCGTCGGTCTCGATCAGGTAGAGCCCGGGCTGCCGGCCGGGCACGCGCAGCATCAGGTCGGTCTTGACCCCCTCGGCGCTGGCCAGCGCGACAATGCTGTCCGAATAGCGATCGTCGCCGAGCGCGGTGGCATAGGCCACGTCGATGCCGGCGCGCGCGAGATAGACCGCAGTGTTAAAGGTATCGCCGCCGCAGCTTTGGCCGAAGCGGCCGTCGCCGCCGCGGGCCATCTCGACCATGACCTCGCCCACCGCCACCACGCGGGATTTCTGATCGCTCATTCTCGTCGCCCGGCCCATTCCCTCAGCACCCCAGCCCCGATCGCAGCATGGCCGGCCGGCCGCCGCTTGGCAATCGCGTGACATCGCGCTGTGGACGGAATTATTTGCGCGTTCTGAATGGCTTAGCCTGCGAACTGGCGCTGGCCACTGTGTTATATTATAACATAGCCATGGCCGAACCACACGACCACGACCACCACCATCACGACCACCATCGCCATCACCACGCCGGCCACGTGCATCCGGCGGCGCTGGCGCGGCCCTCGATCCTGCGGCTGTCGGTGGCGGAGCGGCTCGTTGCCGCGGCAATCGTCATCGCGGTGCTGTGGACTGCGGCGTTCTGGGCGATCCGGTGAGGCAATGACGGCGCAACTGCAGTTCCGCAACCTCACGCTCGGCTACGACCGCCACCCGGCGGTGCACCATCTCGATGGCGCGGTCGCGCACGGCTCGCTGACCGCGGTGGTCGGCCCAAACGGCGCCGGCAAGTCGACACTGTTCAAGGGCGTGGTGGGAACGATCAAGCCGCTCGCCGGCCGGATCGAGCGGCATGGCGTCCGGCCGCAGGATATCGCCTATCTGCCGCAGGTCGCCGAGATCGACCGCAGCTTTCCGATCAGCGTCTACGACATGGTGGCGATGGGCCTGTGGCGAGCGAAGGGGCTGTTCGGCGGCATCGGACGCAGCGACCGCGACACCGTCGAGGCCGCGATCGAGGCGGTCGGGATGACCGGCTTCGAGCCGCGGCCGATCGGCACGCTGTCGGGCGGCCAGATGCAGCGCATGTTGTTCGCAAGGCTGCTGCTGCAGGATGCCCGCGTGATCGTGCTCGACGAGCCGTTCAACGCGATCGACGCCAAGACCTCGGCCGATCTGCTCGCCCTGGTGCGGCGCTGGCACGAAGAGCAGCGCACCGTGCTTGCGGCGCTGCACGATCTTGAGCTGGTCAAGGCCAACTTTCCCGAGGCGCTGCTGCTCGCGCGCGAACCGGTGGCGTGGGGCGCAACGCGCGACGTGCTGACGCCGGAGAATCTCGCCAAGGCGCGTCGCATGTGCGAGGCGTTCGACGAGCATGCCGAAGCCTGCGCGGTCGAGGCGGCGTGACGTGACCGCGATCGGATTGGCCCGACCCGTGCGGCGACTGCGGCTTCACCCTCCCCTGGAGGGGGAGGGTCGCCGGCCGAGCGCAGCGAGGCAGGCGGGGTGGGGTGACCATCACGAACCGAAAGATCATCACCCCACCCCGCGCCTCCGGCTCTCGCTTTGCTCGGCCGGAGTCGCGACCCTCCCCCTCCAGGGGAGGGTGGCCGAGCGTGTGGCTCGCAACGTGGGGGTGGGCACCGCCGCCGGCGTGGGGCGGTTGCGATGATCTACGACGCGCTGATCGCACCGTTCGTCGAGTTCGAATTCATGCGCCGCGCGCTGGTCGGCACGTTGGCGCTGGCGTTCGGTGCGCCGCCGATCGGCGTGTTCCTGATGCTGCGCCACATGAGCCTGATCGGCGACGCCATGGCGCATGCGATCCTGCCGGGTGCTGCGATCGGCTTTCTGTTCGCGGGCCTGAGCCTGTTCGCGATGGCCGGCGGCGGCCTGATCGCGGGCTTTCTGATTGCAGTGGGCGCAGGCCTGATCGCGCGCACGACCGAATTGAAGGAGGACGCCTCGCTCGCCGCCTTCTTCCTCATTTCGCTTGCGCTCGGCGTTACCATTGTCTCGGTCAAGGGCAGCAACGTCGACCTGCTGCACTTCCTGTTCGGCTCGGTGCTCGCAATCGACGACGCAACGCTCATGCTGATCGTGGCCATCACCAGCGTCTCGCTCGTCGTGCTGGCGCTGATCTGGCGGCCGCTGGTGCTGGAATGCGTCGACCCCGGGTTCCTGCGCTCGGTCAGCCGCGCCGGCGGCGTGGCGCACCTTGCCTTCATGGCGCTGGTCGTGATGAACCTCGTCGGTGGCTTCCAGGCGCTCGGCACGCTGCTTGCGGTCGGCATCATGATGCTGCCGGCGGTGACGTCGCGGTTCTGGGCGAGGGACATCACCGGCATGATCGCGGTCGCGATCGGCAGCGCCGTGCTGTCGGGCTATGCCGGGCTGCTGCTCTCCTACCACGCCAACCTGCCGTCGGGCCCGGCCATCATCCTCGTGGCAGGCGGGCTCTACGCCGTCTCTGTCCTGGTCGGGCCGGTTGGCGGTCTGCTGCGGTTCCTGCTGCCACAGCGGCACCTTGAGGCGTGACCGCGGCGATGCTCCTCCGCGCTGAGAAGTGTACGATGACGAGTCTTCGCCGAATTTTTCTTGCGATCCTCGCCGCCATGCTCGCTGCCGCCCCGGCCGTGGCGCAGGAGCGGATCAAGGTGGTCGCCACGTTCTCGATCCTCGGCGATCTCGTTCGTAACGTCGGCGGCGACCGTGTCGAGGTTGCGACGCTGGTCGGTCCGGACGGCGACGCGCACGTCTACTCGCCGACGCCGGCCGACGTCCGCAAACTCGCCCAGGCCAAGGTGATCGTCGTCAACGGGCTCGGCTTCGAAGGCTGGATGACGCGGCTCATCCGCGCTTCCGGCAGCAAGGCGCCCACAATTACCGCCAGCAACGGGATTGCGACCCGCAAGATGGCGGATGAGCACCGACACGGCCAAACCGTCGCCGATCCGCACGGCTGGCAGTCGGTTGCCAATGCGAAGACCTACGTTGCCAATATCCGCGACGGCCTGAGTGCGGCCGATCCCGCCGGCCGTGCCGTCTACGAGGCCAACGCCGTGCGCTATCTCGCGAGCCTCGACGCGCTCGAGGCGGAGGTGAAGGCTGCGATCGCGGCGATTCCGGCCGAGCGGCGCCGCATCATCACCACCCATGATGCCTTTGGATATTTCGGCGACGCCTACGGCATCCAATTCATCGCGCCGGAGGGGATTGCGACCGACACCGAAGCGTCCGCCAGGGACGTGGCGAAGATCATCGTGCAGGTGCGCAAGCAGAGCATTCCGGCGGTGTTCATGGAGAACATCACCGACTCGCGCCTGATGCAGCAGATCGCCCGCGAGACCGGCGCGAAGATCGGCGGCACGCTCTACTCCGACGCGCTGTCGGAACCAAGCGGCCCCGCCGCCACCTACCTCGACATGATGCGCCACAACATTGGCGAGCTCCGCAAGGCTCTGGCGAACTGATCCGTTTTGCAATTGTCAGTTCTTCGCCAGTCCGAGTGCGGCGAGCAGGCGACGCTTGTCGACCACGTCCTTCTCGATGTTGGCGGCGAAGCCGGCGCTGTCGGCGAGATAGTCGCTCGGCTGGAACGTGTTCTTGGCAATCCGCTGGAACGCCTCGGTCTGGACTGCGGCCTTGCAGGCGTCGTCGAGCTTGCGCTTGACCTCGGCGGGCAGGCCCGCTGGGCCGAATAGCCCGCCGATGCTGAGCGGCGCCACGTCGAAGCCCTGCTCGATCACGGTCGGCACGTCGGGGAGATAAGGATTTCGCCGAACCGCGAACAGGCCGGGCATGGCGAGATTGCTGCTGGCCGCGGCGGTGAGCGGCGCGACCGCGAAATCGATCTGCCCGGCCGCGGTCATCTGGATCGTCTCGGGCGGGCCGCGGAACGGGACGTGGTTGAACTCGACCTTGGTCATCTGCGAGACCTCGGCCATCGCGAGATAGGGGACGGTACCGACACCGGGCGTGCCGAAGTTGAGCCCGCCGGGCTTGGCTTTGCTCGCGGCGAGAAGATCGGCAACGTTGGCATAGGTGTTCGGGCGCGCCACGATCGCCTGGTCGTTCTTGAAGGTCTGACAAATCGGGTCGAACGATTTGTGCGAGTAGTTCACCTGCTGCCGCTCGGTGATCGGCTGCACCGTCAGCGCGTACACCGCGGTGTGGACGAGCGTGTATCCGTCGGGCTTGGCGCGGGCAGCCTCTGCGGTCCCGAGAATGCCGGCGGCGCCAACCTTGTTCAGCACGACGATGCGCTGGCCGAGTGTCGTTCCCATGCTGTCAGCGAGGACCCGGCCGAGGATGTCGGCCGATGACCCCGGCGTGGCCGGCACGATCAGCTCGACGATGCGGTCCGGGTAGCTCTGAGCGGCGGCGCTGCCGGCAATCCCGATCGCGGCCACGATCGCGATGGCGAACGTGCTGCCCAATCGCCTCATGGTGTCCTCCCGGTGCGGATATTGGTTTTCGGCACGATAGCGACTGCCCACCACGGTGCAAGGCTTGATAGCCTCCGGGCTCGGACACGCCGTCGCAGGTCCATGTCGCCGACCGCAGGCGAGGTCGTCCGCGCACTGTGATGCGCGGCGCCGAGGTCTCTGTGGCCCCCGCAAGAGGTGTTTTTGCGGCACAGGATCGCCTATATAGCGGGCCAGTGGAGGGTTCCCGAATGTCCGAACAGGTTTCGTCCGAAAAGCTCCCCGTCACCGTGCTGACCGGCTATCTCGGCGCCGGCAAGACCACGCTGCTCAACCGCATCCTGTCCGAGCCGCACGGCAAGAAGTACGCCGTGATCGTCAACGAGTTCGGCGAGATCGGCATCGACAACGAACTGGTGGTCGGCGCCGACGAGGAAGTGTTCGAGATGAACAACGGCTGCATCTGCTGCACCGTGCGCGGCGACCTGATCCGCATCATCGAAGGCCTGATGCGGCGGAAGGGCAAGTTCGACGCCATCATCGTCGAGACCACCGGGCTCGCCGATCCCGCGCCGGTGGCGCAGACCTTCTTCGTCGACGAGAACGTCGGGCGCAGGACCAGGCTCGACGCGGTGGTCACCGTCGCCGACGCCAAGTGGCTGAAGGACCGCCTCAAGGACGCGCCCGAGGCCAAGAACCAGATCGCGTTTGCCGACGTGATCCTGATCAACAAGACCGATCTCGTGACGCCGACGCCGAGCTGCGCGAGGTCGAGGCCCGCATCCGCGGCATCAACCCCTACGCCAAGCTGCACCGCACCGAGCGCGCGCAAATCCCGCTCGACGAGGTGCTCGGCCGCAACGCCTTCGACCTCGACCGCATCCTCGACATCGAGCCGGAGTTCCTGCACGCCGACGACCACGATCACGATCACGACCATGGCCACGATCACGGCGACGGGCATGATCACCATCATCACGGCGGCGGGCTCAAGCACTACCACGACGAGGACATGCAATCGATTTCGCTGCACGACCGACAAGCCGCTCAATCCGGACAAGTTCTTCCCGTGGGTGCAGGACCTGGTCGCCAAGGACGGCCCGAGCATCCTGCGCTGCAAGGGCATCCTCAATTTCAAGGACGATCCGGAGCGCTTCGTGTTCCAGGGCGTGCACATGATCCTCGACGGCGATCACCAGCGGCCCTGGAAGGACGGCGAGAAGCGCGACAGCCGGATCGTGTTCATCGGCCGCAACCTGCCGGAGGAGAAAATCCGCCAGGGCTTCGAGAGCTGCGTGGCGTGATGCTGCGATGCCGCGGGCTCGCTTCACCCTCCCCTGGAGGGGGAGGGTCGACCGCCGCAGCGAAGCGGAGGCGGTCGGGGTGGGGTGATCGCGCGGCAAAACATTCACCCCACCCCGCTCGCTTCGCTCGCGACCCTCCCCCTCCAGGGGAGGGTGAAGCGCGCAAGCGTCACGGCCAAAACTCATGACTGACGCTCCGCCAACACTCCCTCCGTCGTCGAACGCACGCGTCCGGTCGCGGCCGGCGCGCCGGTGGTGGCGGCGCATTTCCTCGACCGCACCGCGGCGTTCGTGCTGGGCGAGGAGGCGGTGCTGCTCGTCGCCGACAAGGGCGACGAGCGGCGCGTCGCGGTGCACGACGGCGGCATCCTCGTCGGCCGCGAGCGACGGCGCGCTGGGTCATCACCGGCGGCGACGACGGCAAGGTGTTCGTGACCGGCGCGAGCGGCGAAAGCCGGCTCGTCGCGACCGACGCCAAGCATCGCTGGATCGATCAGGTCGCGGCCGGGCCGGACGGCGCGGTCGCCTGGTCCGCCGGCAAGTCGGCCTATGTGCATGCCCGGCAAGGGCGAGCCGCGCACGCTCGAGGTGCCGTCGACCGTCGGCGGGCTCGCCTTCGCGCCCAAGGGCGTGCGACTCGCGATCGCCCACTACAACGGCGTCACGCTGTGGTTTCCGAACGCGCAGGCCGCGCCCGAGATGCTGGAGTGGAAGGGCTCGCACCACCACGTCGCGTTCAGCCCGGACGGCACGATTCCTGGTCACCGCCATGCAGGAGCCGGCGCTGCATGGCTGGCGCGTGGTCGACGCCAAGCACATGCGGATGTCCGGCTATTCGGCGCGCGTGCGCTCGTTCGGCTGGACCGCCGGCGGCAAGTGGCTCGCCACCGGCGGCTCCGAGCAGCTGGTGCTGTGGCCGTTCCAGGGCAAGGAAGGACCGATGGGCAAGACGCCGCAGCATGTTCGCGGCCTTCGCGGTGCGCGCGACCGTGGTCGCCTGCCATCCGAAGCAGGAGGTGGTGGCGGTCGGCTACGCCGACGGCACCGTGCTGCTGGTGCGGGTCGACGGACGGCGCCGAGGTGCTGGCGCGCAAGCCCGCGGGCGCGCCGTCACCGCGCTCGCCTGGGACGCGGCCGGCACACTGCTTGGCTTCGGCACCGAAGACGGCTCGGCCGGCGTCATCGATCTCAGGTGAAGTCGAGCCCAAGTGGTTGCGCCAGAAACCCGCTGTATTTTTCGGCGAAGTCGCGTGAAATCTTAGCGGTTTGGTAAAGAAAAAATTAGCGTCGCGCGCCCAATTCTGGGGGCGGACAACGATCGAGTGATCTAAGTCACAGCCAATTTGCTTCGCGTTTGCGAACTTGGCTTCGGGAGTGGGCGGAACTCCGGGGGCCACATGCTGTTCGAGATGCCTCAGGCTTTCCTTGGCCTGGGGCGGGTCGTCGAAATCGAAGCCGACCAACTGATCGTTTCAAGAAACGATCGTTCCTCCGACATTTACATGGTCGTTTCAGGCTATGTGCTGCTCCAGACCTCATCGGTGCAGGGCCGACAGTTCGTCATCGACGTCATCAGGCCCGATCAGCTGTTCGGATTTGCAGCCGTCGTCGGCGCGGCGGCCGAACGGGTAGACGCCACCTCGCTCACCGCCTGCCGGCTCGCCGCGCTTGATCCCGCGAACCTGGAGAAGGCGGTGGCGGACAACCCGGAGTTCGCGCTCAAACTCGTGCGCTATTTCATCAGGCGGCTGCAGCGGCGGACCCAGCAGGTCGAAGACCTGGTGATGCTGAGCTTCAGCAGCCGCCTGGCGAGGTGGCTGCGTGGGGGCGGCGCAGGACCAGGGCGTGGCGCTGGAGAAGGGCGCGACCTTCCAGTGCGAATTCTCGCAGACCCTGATCGCCATCGCTGATCGGCGTGTCGCGCGAGACCGTCGAGCCGGCAACTGCAGAAATGGGAGGACCGCGGCCTGCTTTCGCACGCCGGCAAGACTTTCTGCATGCTGGATCCGGTCCCAATTGCAACAGAATCGCCGACGGCTTTCCGGATTCAGAGTAATTCCGAACAAGCGGGAACTCCGAACGGCAGTGTGATCTACGTCATACCGGAGCCCTTTTGCGGGTGCTAACAACAAGCCGTCGGTTGAGTGTGGGCGGCGGCCCGGGGCTCATCATGAATTTGCGGCAGGTGCGATATTTTCTGGCGGTGTGCGAGGAACGGCATTTCACCCGCGCAGCGCACAAGTGCAAGGTGCAACAGCCGTCGCTGACGGCGGCCATCAAGCGGCTCGAACGCGAGATCGGCGCACCGCTCTTTCTGCGGACAAGTCCGGTGCAACTGTCCGACCTGGCGCTGAAGCTCCAGCCGCTGTTCAGCGAGATGGATGCGCTCGACGACCGCGTGCGAAGGATTGCGGCCGCACACACCGGGCGCTCGTCCGTGGCGGTGCCGGTGACTCGGTGCACTGCCGCCGCAGCCGCGCAACCAGCGCCAGTGACGAAAAATCCCCGGGAACGTGCCCGGGGATTTTCCATTGGCGGAACCGGCTGCGCGGTCAGATCACGTATTGCCGCAGCGGCGGAAAGCCGTTGAAGCCGACCGACGAATAGGTCGTGGTGTAGGCGCCGGCGGCCTCGATCAGCACCTTGTCGCCGATCGCGAGCGATACCGGCAGCGGGTAGGGGTTCTTCTGGTAGAGCACGTCGACCGAGTCGCAGGTCGGGCCGGCGACGATGCAGGGCGCCATCTCGTCGCGGTCCTTGGCGGTGCGGATCGGATAGCGGATCGACTCGTCGATGGTCTCGGCGAGGCCGTGGAACTTGCCGATGTCGAGATAGACCCAGCGCACGTCGTCCTCGGGATTGCGCTTGGCGATCAGCACCACCTCGGCCTCGATCAGGCCGGCGTTGCCGACAAGGCCGCGGCCGGGCTCGACGATGGTCTCGGGGATGGCGTTGCCGAAGTGCTTGCGCAGCGCCCGGAAGATCGCCTTGCCGTAGGACTCGAGCTTCGGCGTCTTGCGGATGTACTTGGCCGGGAAGCCGCCGCCGAGGTTGACCATGGCGAGGTTGATGCCGCGCTCGGCGCAGGTCTTGAACACGCCGCGGCCGAGGCCAGCGCCCGGTCCCAGGCTTCGACGTTGTGCTGCTGCGAGCCGACGTGGAAGGAGATGCCGTGGGCCACAGGCCCAGCCGGTGGGCGGGCTCCAGGATGTCGGCGGCGTAGGTCCGGCTCGCAGCCGAACTTGCGCGACAGCGGCCACTCGGCGCCGGTGCCGTCGCAGTGGATGCGGCAGATCACGCGGCTGCCGGGAGCGGCGCGCGCCACCTTCTCGACCTCGGCCTCGCAGTCGACGGCGAACATGGTGATGCCGAGCCGGAAGGCCGCGGCGATCTCGCTCTCCTTCTTGATCGTGTTGCCGTAGGAGATGCGGTCCGGCGTGGCGCCGGCGGCGAGCACAAGCTCGGTCTCGCCGACCGAGGCGACGTCGAAGCTTGAGCCCAGCGCCACCAGCATCTTGAGGATTTCCGGCGCCGGGTTGGCCTTCACCGCGTAGAACACCTTGGTGTCCGGCAACGCCTTGGAGAAGGCCACGTAGTTGTCGCGGACGACATCGAGGTCGACCACGAGACAGGGACCTTCGACTTTGCGGTGCTTGAGGAATTCGCGAATGCGTGCGGTCATCTCGACCTGTGCTCCCCTATCCGGTGGGCGGCACACGCCGCTCCAAGGTGAACCATCTGTGATGTCGAACCGCGCGAAGCGGTACGCGCGACATCACATCGATTGCTGCCTTGGTCCGGATGAGGGGAAGCCCCGTTCCGCACTGCTGGCAAAGAAGGACAAGCCTCTTCGGTGAACCGGCATTCGCGCCGGGCCGTACCAAAAAAGCCCTTCCGTCGTTGCTTTAAGCCGCGTCCCCCGTTGAGCGCGGGGTGCGCCGGTTTCGCCTCCGGCTGCCGATCGCATGAGCAAGAAAGTGAGCTCACTTTCTTAGGCGGCTGTCCGGCCTCTTGTCCGGATGCCCACCGATCGACACACGGCCACAGGCACGTGCGAAATTGGGCATTCAACGAATGAATCGAATCCGATCGAGAGTCAATACTTTTGGTGCTTGACGCGCTTGTCTTCAACCGCGCGCGCGAGCGCGTCGCGCGTTAACGGATCGTTGAGCATTGCCACACGACGCGCGCTGGCATCGCGAGCGAGCGGCGGGCCGCGGCGACCTCCGCGCGCCGCGCGCCGGAATGCGGCCGCCGTCGTCAGCGCACCAGCACGTTCTTGAACTGCCAGGGATCGCGCTTGTCGATGTCCTCCGGGAACAGCCCGGGCGCCCGGCGAGCGGCGTCCAGTCGGTGTAGGTGCCGATCACCGGGCCGAGATAGGGCATCTGCACCTCGAGGCAGCGGCGGAAGTCCATCTCGTCGGCCTCGACGATGCCGGCCTTCGGGTTCTCCAGCGCCCACACCATGCCGGCGAGCACGGCGGAGGTCACCTGCAGACCGGTCGCGTTCTGGTACGGCGCGATGTCGCGGGTCTCTTCGATCGAGAGCTGCGAGCCGTACCAGTAGGCGTTCTTCTTGTGGCCGTAGAGCAGCACGCCGAGCTCGTCGATGCCGTCGACGATCTCGTGCTCGTCCAGGATGTGGATCTCCTCCTGCCTCTCGCCGGCCCGGCCGAACATCTCGTGCAGCGACAGCACCGCGTCGTTGCAGGGATGGTAGGCGTAGTGGCAGGTCGGCCGGTACGTCGACCTTGCGGCCGTTCGCGCAGCGTGAAGTAGTCGGCGATCGAGATCGAATTCGTTGTGGGTGACCAGGAAGCCGTATTGGCCCTTGGCCGTCGGCGTCCACGAGCGCACGCGGGTGTCGGCGCCCGGCTGGGTGAGATAGATCGCCGCCTGGCAGCCGGTCTTGTGCTTGTGGCCGTTGGCCGGCATCCACTTCTCGTGGGTGCCCCAGCCGAGCTCGGCCGGCTGCATGCCCTCGGAGACGAAGCCCTCCACCGACCAGGTGTTGACGAACACGTCCATGCGGCTTGGGCTGGCGGGCGCGCTGGGTGTCGCGCTCGGCGATGTGGATGCCCTTGACGCCGAGCCGCTTGGCAAGCCGCGCCCAATCCTCGCGGGTCTGCGGGCTCCGCGACCTTGAGCTTGGTGTCGCTGGCGATGTTGAGCAGCGCCTGCTTGACGAACCACGAGACCATGCCGGGATTGGCGCCGCAGCACGACACCGCGGTGTTGCTGCCGGGCTTGCGGGCGCGCTTGGCCGCCAGCGTGGCCTCGCGCAGCGCGTAGTTGGAGCGCGCCTCCGGCCCGAGCTTGGTGTCGAAGTAGAAGCCGGCCCAGGGCTCGTTGACGGTGTCGATGTAGAGCGCGCCGAGCTCGTTGCACAGCTCCATGATGTCGAGCGAGGAGGTGTCGACCGACAGGTTGACGCAGAAACCCTGGCCGCCGCCCGCGGTGAGCAGCGGCGTCAGCAGCTTGCGGTAGTTGTCCCTCGTCACCGCCTTGTGGACGAAGCGGATGCCGCGCTCGTCGAGCAGCCTGCGGTCCTTGTCCTCGGGGTCGATGACCACGAAGCGGGACTTGTCGTACTCGAAATGCCGCTCGATCAGCGGCAGCGTGCCTTTGCCGATCGAGCCGAAGCCGATCATCACGATGGGGCCGTCGATGCGGGCGTGAACGGGCCAGTCCGCCATGGTGCTTCGCTCCCAGCAAAAACGAGAAGACAGTGAGGTCGTGATATCCGCCAGTCCGGCGGAACGGAAGGGGACGCCGCGCAAACCGCGCACGGCGTCCCCGGGTCAGTCGTCGTGTCGAGGCTATGCCGCGTGCGGCACGGCTTGTCGAGCGCGACGCCGTAGCCCGGCGACCAAGGCGGCCAGATTCGGCTTCGCCTCGGTGCGGCCGGCGCGCCGCAACAAGCCCGCGCGCGCCATCGAGCGCGCCGCGCGCAAGCTCGCAGCCGAGCAGCCGGTGCTGGTCGTAGCGGCCGGGCAGCCACAGCGCACCGGTCCGCTCGGCCGAGAAGCCGAAGCGGCCGTAGTAGGCTGCGTCGCCGACCAGCAGCACGGCGCGATGGCCGCGCCGGCCTGCGGCGCGCAGCGCGCGCCGCATCAGCGCCGCGCCGATGCCGCGGCTGCGGCAGTCCGGATCGACCGCGAGCGGGCCGAGCAGCAGCGCCGGCGCGGTCCGGGCCCGGCCGCGACCGGCCACAGCCGGACGGTGCCGACGATGCGGCCGTCCTCGACCGCGACGAGCGACAGGCCGTCGGCGGGCAGGCGGCCTTCGCGCAGCCGTTCGCGACGGCTTGCGCGAAGCGCACCGGACCGTAGGCGAGCGTCGAGCAGTGTCTCGCGCGCGGCGGCGTCGGATCTTCGTTCTTGCCGGATCGTGATCATGGTCGTGCCCTCGCGCTCCGACTTCCTCCCCCGGCGAGGCCGGGGGAGGGATCGGGAACATCCGTGCCCAGTTGGGGCGATGTCAGATGTGGTAGGTCTTCAGCGGCGGGAAGCCGTTGAAGGCGACCGACGAGTAGGTCGCCGTGTAGGCGCCGGTGCCCTCGATCAGCACCTTGTCGCCGATCTCCAGGCTGACCGGCAGCGCGTACGGCTGCTTCTCGTACAGCACGTCGGCCGAGTCGCAGGTCGGCCCGGCGAGCACGCAGGGCGCAAGCTCGTCGCCGTCGCGCGGGGTGCGGATCGGGTAGCGGATCGACTCGTCCATCGTCTCGGCGAGACCGCCGAACTTGCCGATGTCGAGGTAGACCCAGCGCACGTCGTCGCTCTCGCTCTTCTTGGAGACGAGCACGACCTCGGCCTCGATCACGCCGGCGTTGCCGACCATGCCGCGGCCCGGCTCGATGATGGTCTCCGGGATGCGGTTGCCGAAGTGCCGGCGCAGCGCGCGGAAGATCGCCGCGCCGTAGGACTTCACCGTCGGCACGTTCTTCAGGTACTTGGTCGGGAAGCCGCCGCCGAGGTTGACCATGGCGAGGTTGATGCCGCGCTCGCCGCACTCGCGGAACACGGCGGCCGCCGAGGCGAGCGCACGGTCCCAGGCGTGCGGGTTGCGCTGCTGCGAGCCGACATGGAACGACACGCCGTGGGCCTCGAGGCCGAGCCGGTGGGCGTGCTCCAGCACGTCCGCGGCCATGGCGGGCTCGCAGCCGAACTTGCGCGACAGCGGCCATTCGGCGCCGACGCAGTCGGACAGGATGCGGCAGAACACGCGGCTGCCGGGGGCTGCGCGGGCGATCTTCTCGACCTCGGCCTTGCAGTCGACGGCGTAGAGCCGCACGCCGAGCGCATAGGCGCGCGCGATGTCGCGCTCCTTCTTGATGGTGTTGCCGAAGCTGATGCGGTCGGCCGGGCAGCCGGCCGCGAGCACCATCTCGATCTCGGCGACCGAGGCGGTGTCGAAGCAGGAGCCGAGCGAGGCCAGCAGCGACAGCACCTCGGGCGCCGGGTTGGCCTTCACGGCGTAGAACACGCGCGTGTCCGGCAGGGCCTTGGCGAAGGTCTGGTAGTTGTCGCGCACGACGTCGAGGTCGACGACGAGGCACGGCCCGTCGTCGTTGCGCTGGCGCAGGAATTCGCGGATGCGCGCGGTCATGGCGCTCTCCCCTCAACAGCTTCAGGGGCGGCAAACCGCCCGGTGATGCGGATCGCGAGGCGGCCTTTGGCACGCTGTGGATGCGCGCTCGCCCGGCCGGGCTCGTTACCCGCTGTGCTGCCTTGGATTGGATCGGGGAGGTCCCGTTCCGCACGGCCGGCAATGATGAACAAGCCTCTTCGGTCACGGCGCCGGCTGATGGAAGGCCGGCAGAGACCAAGAAGGCCCGCTCCGTCGTTGCTTTAAGCCGCGTCCCCCGTTGAGCGCGGGGTTAAGCCGGTTTCGCCTCCGGCTGCCGGTCGCATGGTGTGAGGAAAGCTCGGTCCCTTCCCTCAGGCGGCTGTCCGGCCTCTTGTCCGGATGCCCACCGACCGACACACGGCCACAGGCACGTGCGAAATTGGGCGACGTGCAAATAATCGATCTGTACCGAGAGTCAATAGTTTTGCGCGTTGGAAAGAAAAAAGCGCACAAGCTCGCGCGCACAAGCCGTGCCGCGGCGGCGCTCAGCGTTCGATGAACGGCTCGACGCGGCTCGCGTTGCGCACGAAGCGCGCCATCACCGCGAAGCCGCAGATGAGGAATGCGATCTGCAGAATGTAGACGCCGTATTCGCCGAGGTGGAACAGGTTGGCGAACGCCCAGCCGGCGGCGAACGCGCCGCCGAACACCTCGGCGCCGATCAGGATCGCCGCGCTGACCACGGTCAGCACGTTGAGCCAGTTGATCCGGCGGCCGGCGGGCTTCTGAACGGTGGCGTCCATGGCGGGTCCCAGTTGGCGGGCGCAATGTGGTCGAAACCGGCGCAAGGATCAAGGGCGCGCAATGTCGCCCCAGTCCGCGCCGTTTCGGCCTTCAGGCCCCTTTCATGGTCCGGCGCTCGATCGCGAGCATGCGGTCGAGGCCAGTGGTGCGGTGCGCTGCCTTCATCTCGCGCTCGGCGCCGCCTTCGCCCAGGAACGGGTCGAGCCGGTCCTGCGCGAGGCATTCGTAGGACTGCCGCACCGCCTTCACCATGGCGGCGAACGCGGTTCCGGACGAGGCCGCGAGCCGATAGCCCATCGCCGCCATCTCGGCCCGCGACAGCGGGAAGGTCGCAAAGCCGTCGGGCGGCGCAAACGTCATGAGCGGCGCCGGCAGCCGCTCGGCGATGAACCGGATTTCCTCGGGCTTGCGCCCCCAGATGAACAGCATGTCGGCACCGGCCTTCTTCATGCCCTCGGCGCGGCGTAGCGCGTCGTCCATGCCGCCGACCCGGATCGCATTGGTACGGCCGATGATGACGGTGTCCGGGCTGGTGCGGGCGGCTACCGCCTCGCGGATGCGGTCGATCGCGAGTTCGATCGGCACCAGGTTGTCGATGCCGATGTGGTGCTCGACCCGCCGCGGCAGCAGCTGGTCTTCGATCTCGATCGCCTGGATGCCGGCGGCCTCCGACATCGCGACCGTGCGGTGGACGTGCACCGGGTCGCCGAAGCCGCCGCCGGCGTCGAGCACGACCGGAAGCGGGCAGACCGTGCGCATGTCGAGCGCGGTCTGCACCATCTCGGTCAGCGACAGGCCGGCCTCGGTGACGCCCTTGTACCAGCCGAGCGAGCCGCCGGAGAGGTAGACCGCCTTGAAGCCCGCCTCGGCCGCCATCCGCGCCATGATCGGGTTGAGCGCGACCGGTGCGACCACGAGGTCGGAGCCCTTGATCAGTTCCTTGAGCTTTTCCACGCGAGGCTCCCGTCGTTTCCAATTCCAGCATTGGCGGCATACGCTCTTCACCCTCCCCTGGAGGGGGAGGGTCGACTGCCGAAGCGTAGCGAAGGCAGTCGGGGTGGGGTGAACTGTGCAAAAGGCGTCACCCCACCCCGGCTCGCTGCGCTCGCCGACCCTCCCCCTCCAGGGGAGGGTGAAGCCGTCGTGCGGTCAACGCAGGGCGCGAATATGAGACACGGAGGATGGTTTGGCCAAGCTCACGGTGATGTGTGCGCGCTCGATGCATGGTGCGGTGGGCGCGCTGGGGCGCGCGTTTGCAGCGGAACGCGGCCACGAGGTCGCCTATGACTTTGGCACGGTCGGCGCGCTGCAGGAGAAGCTTGATGCCGGCGCGCGCGCCGATGTCGTGATCCTGTCGGCAGCGATGATCGACAAGCTCGACAAGGCCGGCGCGCTTGTCCCCGGTTCGGTGCGCAACGTGGCCAGGACCTACATTGCGGTCTGCATCCGCGACGGCGCGCCGGTCCCTGACTTCAGCACACCCGACGCCTTCAAGCGCCTGCTGGAGGACGCCCGCGCCGTCGCCATGAGCGATCCGGCGGTCGGCGGCTCAGCCGCCGTCTACCTTCCGGTGGTGTTCGAGCGGCTCGGCGTTAGCGCGGTCATGAAGCCGAAGAGCCTGCTGGAAAAGAACGGCGTTGAGGTCGCCCGCCGCGTGGTCGAGGGCAAGGCCGAGTTCGGATTAACCCTGTCCGGCGAGGTCGCCTCGGTCGAGGGCGCTGCGATCGCGGGTCCGCTGCCGTCGCCGCTCGGCCAGGACACGGTCTACGCCGCGGCGGCAACGGCGGACAGCGAGGCAGAAGGCGCGGCCAAGGACTTCATCGCGGCGCTGATCGCGCCGGACACCCGCGCCACTTGGCAGAAGGCCGGGTTCGAGGTGCCTTAGTCCGCCTTCAGCTTGAGGTCGGCCGCGATCCGTTTCCAGCGCGGCACTTCGGAGGCCATGCGCTCGCGCAGCACTGCCGCGCCGGTGAGCTTCAGCGCGATGCCGGCGGCCGCCGTGCGCTGCACGATCAGCTCGTTGCCGCGCATCGCGGCGAGCTCCGCCTCCAGCCGCGCGACGATCGCGGGCGGCAGTCCGCGCGGGCCGAACAGGCCGTACCAGTTGGCCATCGCGTAGCCCGGCACCTGTTCGGCGATCGACGGCGCGTCGGGCAGGTCCGGCAGCCGCTCCGGGGAGCAGACCGCGAGCACGCGGATGCGCCCGTCGCGCGCCGGCGCCAGCGCCTCGATCGTGCTCGAGAACACCGAGTCGATGTCGCCGGCATAGAGCGCAGCCATGCCCGGCGCCATGCCGCGGTAGGGCACGTGCAGCAGGTTGACGCTCGCGAGCATCTTGAGCAGCTCGCCGGCCAGGTGATTGCCGGTGCCGACCCCGCCGGTGCCGAAGGTGATCTTGCCGGGCTCGGCCTTGGCGCGCGCGACGTACTCCGCGAAGGTCTTGATCGGGCTGTCGCCGCGCACGGCAAGCACGATCGGCACCTCCGCGATCAGGCTGACGGACGCAAGCTCCAGCGGATCGAATGGCAGGTTCGGGTAGAGCGCGGGCGCGATCGCGATCGAGGAGGTGGTGAACAGGAGGCTCGCACCGTCGGGCGCCGCCTGCGCCACCGCCTGCGCGCCGATGGTGCCGCCGGCGCCGCCGCGGTTCTCCAGGATGAACACGCCCTTGGTCTGCGCCGTGAGCCGCTCGTTGACGAGCCGGGCCGGCACGTCGACCGGCCCGCCGGCGGCGAACGGCACCATGACGCGCACCGCCTGCGACGGCGGCCAGCTCTGCGCCGCGGCGGACGCGCTGAGCGCGATGGCGCCGGCAACGAGCGAGATCAGTGTTGGGGCGGATTTCATGTGCTTGTCTGGATCGAACTCGTGTCCTCGACCGACCGGTCCGGGACTCTATAGCCGCCGGCCTTGCGGTTCCAACACGGCAGCGACCAAGCGGGCCGGACCGTCGCAGAACTTGCGCATCATGGCGCTCGTGCTTGGCGAGCACCGCTCAGTGGCCAAAAATTCGGCCAAGCCAAAAAAGCAGCAGGATCGCAAAAGCAAAGTTTCCGACGATGGCCATCGCGACCAGGATAATCACAACAGCCAAAATCAATCGTAGCGTCCTGCGAGTCTCGGTTTTGCCGCTTGTGGCTGCGGCTTCCGGTTCTTCTTTCGCCATCTGAGAAACCCGGCCACCTGATGCTTGAAATCCGGCTTCACGAGGTTGCCGGTCCGTGAGACGCTTGCCAACTTCCGTCAGGCGCGGCGCGCACCGCACGTTCACCTGTCCGCAATGGTGTCTCGGAGTCGACGCCAGCGTAAGGCTTGCTTCTGTCGGTTATGCGGGCCGGCCTTGTTGATGCAAGCCTCTTGACTTTAGTCCTAGAATATATTCCTATTGCTGCGCCTTGCTCAATCGAGGGCGCCTTCCGGAGGCGTCTGGTTGGCGGAGCAGGGTGCGGCGCCCGCGGTTGCGTCTCGCAAGCGCAATCCCGGGAGGCCTCGGGTCGCCGTCCGCTCCTACTACGGGGAGCCGCCCTTCGGTGGGCTGGACGCGGGCCGGACGAAGGGAGGCGAAAGCCTCCCGGATCAGGGCGGGCAAAGGCCCCCCGTCCGGCCCCGGAAGCTACGGTCCCGAGGTGAAAAATCGCCGCGGTGGAGCGCCGGAAGGCGAGCGTCCCCCGCACGGGACGCGACGCCGCAAGGCGTCGACTGAGAAGGTAGCGCCTTTCGGCGCTCCGCCCCCTCGCTGCGGCGAGGGACGGGACTGGGAGGAGGGCTCCGCGGCGCCCCAAGACCGCGGCCGATCACGCACGGCTGTTTGACAATCGAATTTGTGACGACTGCGCACGGCCCGCCGATGCTCGTGCAGCCTCGGCTTTCTGCGGGGCAGCGACAGTCAGACTCGCCGCCTTGCTCTGCGGGTCAATCGTTCGCGAGCCCGGCCGCCTTCACCGGCGCGGCCCACTTGGTGGTCTCGGCCTCGAGAAACTTGCGAAGATACTCCGGGCTCCGCCGCTCGGGTGCGGCCGGGATCAGGCCGATGCCGTCAAGCCGCGTGCGCACGGTGGGATTGTCGAGCGTCTTGCCGATCGCTGCGTTGAACTTTGCGACCATCGCCGGCGTCGCGCTCTTCGGCAGCAGGATCGCGTTCCACGCCGACACGTCGAAGTCCTTCAGTCCTTGCTCGTCGGCGGTGCGAAGGTCGGGCAACAGCGGCGTCCGCTCGCGCGCCAGCATCGCCAGTGCCTTGACCAGCCCTTGCTTGGCGGCGGAGGCGCCGATCGACACGTAGTTGCAGATGTAGTCGATGCGGCCCGCGATCAGGTCCTGGAACGCGGGCCCGCCGCCTCGATAGGGCACATGGGTGATGTCGACGCCGATGATCTGGTTCAGCATCACGCAGGACACGTGCGAGGACGTTCCGGTGCCGCCCGAGGCGAACGTCATCGCGGTGTGGTTTGCCTTGGCATAGGCGATGAATTCGCCGAGCGAGTTCGGCGGCAGCTCCTTCCTGGTCATCAGCAGCAGCGGGGCGTCGGCGACAAATGCTACCGGCTGGAAGTCGTGCGCCGGGTGGTACGGCGGCTTCTTGTGCATCGAATAGCTGATGGCATGCGTGCCGATCGAGCCGAGCACGAACAGGTGGCTGTCGACGGCGGCCTGCGCGACGCGCAGCGAGCCGGTGGTGCCGCCGCCACCCGGAACGTTCTCGATGATGATCGGCTGGCCAAGCGCTTCGCCGAGCGCAGCCTGAAGGATGCGGGCCAGCGAATTGAGCGGTCCGCCAGCGGCAAACGGCGCGATCATGGTCACCGGCCGCGTCGGCCAGTCTTGCGCGACGGCGGCCGCGGGACCAAGTGCGCCCAGCGCTGCGGCGGCCATCGTTGCGGCGATTCGCATATCTGATCTCCCGGCATTTCTTGACGGCGGGTCCGGCCGTCGTTCTCATAGCAGCGGCATTCCACGTGGAATAGACGAGGGTGACGATGCAAGCACGACATTTGGCCGCGGCGCTCGCGCTGCTGGTTTCGGCGCTGATCCCGGCCGCGGCCGGTGCGCAATCCTATCCGTCCCGCTCGGTTAGCGTGCTGTCGCCGTTTGCGGCCGGCAGCGTGACCGACGCGGTCGCGCGCATCGTTGCGCTCGCCCTGCAGGAACAGCTTGGCCAGCCGTTCGTGGTCGAGAACCGCGCCGGCGCCGGCGGGCTGCTCGCGGCGACCGCGGTCGCCCGCGCCAAGCCCGACGGTTACACGCTGCTCGTCACCACCAACTCGACGCACTCGGCCGTGCGCGGCCTGTTCAAGAACGTGCCTTACGATCCGGTCAATGATTTCACGCCGGTCGCGCGCATCGGCAGCTTCCCGTCGTTCTTTGCAGTAACGCCGGATAAGCCGTACCAGACGATGCGGGAGATGGTGGACTACGCCAGGGCCAATCCCGGCAAGCTCGCCTACGGCGTCGGCAACTCAACCTCGCACATCGTCGGTGAAACGCTGAAGAAGCGCACCAATGTCGACATCGTGCGCGTCACCTATCGCAGCAACCCGATGGTGATGACCGACCTGCTCGGCGGCCAGATCCAGATCATGGTCGCCGACTTCAACACCGGACTGCCGCAGGTGCGGGCCGAAAAGATCAGGCCGCTCGCGGTCCTCACCCGCGACCGCAATCCGGCGCTGCCCGATGTACCGACGCTGAATGAGACCGTGATGCCGGGCTACGACATCCTCGCCTGGGCCGGCATGTTCGGGCCGGCTGGCTTGCCGCCCGAGGTGGTGAAGGTGCTGGCCGACGCCCTCGACAAGGCGCTGCAGCGCCCGGATGTGCGCCAGCGCCTCGCGGCCACCGCGACCGACATCTACTGGAGCGGGTCGCAGGAGTTCGACGCCTTCCTCAAGAGCGAGCTCGTGAAATGGACCGCCTATATCAAAGAGGCGGGGATCGAGCCCGAATGATCCTGGAACCAGCGCGACACTTGGCGCATTGGGCCTTGAACTGGGGAAGAAGGAGACTATCTAACCCTCAACAGTTCACGCGGCGCATCGCGCTGCGGAACCGGGTCGCAAGTGACGCCTTACCACGGATGTACTGGGAGGTAGACGCTGCGATCCGGATGCCCCTGAGCCGGAAACGGCCGGGGGCAGACGCCCGCTGCGAGGCGGGCGTTCCATTTTGCGGCTCAGCCGAGACCCCCAGTCCAGTGGGATGGAATAGACCGCGCGACACGGCGCAGCACGGCTTGCAAAGCCCGGCGCCGGCGCAACAATGACGATCGCGAAATCGACGCTGGCAGGAATACGTCGAACGCGGGGAGGAAATCCAATGCCGCTGTCCCATCGCCACGCGTTTTCGTACGGCGCAACGCTGCCGCTCTTGCTCGCCGCGCTGCTGTTTGAGCCCGCCGCGGTCCGGGCGCAATCTTCGGCGCAGCCGATCACCATCGTTGTCGCGGCCGCGGCCGGCGGCTTTGCCGACGGGGTCGCGCGCACCATCGGCGACAAGATCAGCGAGCGGCTCGGCCAGAAGGTCGTGGTCGAGAACAAGGGCGGTGCCGGCGGCAATCTCGGCGCGCGCACGGTCGCGACCGCCGCGCCGGACGGCAACACGATCCTCGTGTCCACCACCTCGATGGCGATCAACGGCACGCTCTACAAGAACATGGGCTACGCCACCTCCGACATCACCGCAGTCGCGATTGTCGGCTCGGCGCCCGAGGCGTTCGTCGTGCATCCGAGCAATCCGGCGAAGGACCTGCGGGAGTTCGTCGACGCGGCCAAGGGCAAGACCATCGAGTACGCCACCGCCGGTGTCGGCAGCGGCTCGCACATCGCAGCCGAATACCTGTTCAAGGTTATCGCCAAAGCACAGACCGTGCACGTGCCGTTTCCCGGCGGCGCGCCTGCGATCACGGCGGTGCTCGGCAATCATGTCGGTGCGCTGGCGGCCACGGTCTCGCCGCTGATCGTGCATATCAACGCGGGCAGCCTGCGTGGTCTCGGCATCGCCAGCGCCAAGCGCGATCCCGTGGTGCCGAACGTGCCGACCTACGCCGAGAGCGGCTTTGCCGATTTCACCGCGGCGTCATGGGTGGGCTTCTTCGTGCCGTCGAAGACCGACGGCGCGCTGGTCGGGCGGCTCAATGCCGCGATCAACGAGGCGCTGAACGACGCCGCCGTGCAGGACCGCCTGAAGCGGTTCGGCCTCGAGCCCCGGCAAGGCACGATCGCGGAGACCGCGCGGTTCTTCAACAGCGAGGTCGATCACTGGGGCAGGATGGTCCAGGCGCTCGGCCTCTCGATCAACTGACGAGCGTCGCCTTCGGTGTCCAGAGTTGTGCGCGCCAGTGCAGCGCGATCAGCACGGTGAAGACCAGGCCGGTCACGGCGTAAAGCGATCCCGTGACGTGGAAGCCGAACGCGTCGATCAGGGGGCCGGCCGCGAGCAGGCCCAGCGGCAGGCTGTAGATCGCGAGCATCCGCACTCCCATGATGCGGCCGCGGAAGCGCTGGCCCGAGACCCGCAGCAGGATGACCGTGTGGCAGACCATAGTCAGGCTTTGCGTGATGCCGGCGAGCAGCAGGACGATGATGCCGCCGCGCGTGGTCTGCATCTGCGCGAAGACGAGCAGCAGCGTGTGCCAGACGAGCGCGGAGACGATCATCAGCCGGGACAGGTCAAGGCGCACAACCGACCAGCTTACTACGATGGCGCCGATCAGCGCCCCGAACGAAAGACTCGCAACCAGGTAGCCGAGGCCGGTCTGGTCGATAAGGTAGATGTCCTTGGCGACGTAGGGCAGGAGCCCGTTGGTGATCGGGAAGGCGGTGAGGTTGAACAGAAACGCGTACCACACCAGCGCCAGCACGCTCGGCGTGTTCCAGATGTGCACGATGCCCTCGCGCAGGTCGCGCCAGGGCGAGGGACTTGCCACGATGTCGGGTCCGATCGCAGCGGCAGCGACCGCTTCCGGGCGAAGGGGCGCCGTGCATAAGGTCAGGACCGAGCCCAGCAGATAAAACGTCGTGATCGCGACATAGGTCGGCCCGATGCCGAACGCCGCGAACAGGCCCGCGCCCGCGAGCGCGCCGGCGATGCGTGCGGAGTCCGACGTGGTGCGCCCGACGCCGAGCGCGGCCGTGAGCAGCGGCGCCGGCATGGTCTCGGCGATCAGCGCGCCGCGCAACCCCATGTCGGACGGTCGCACAATGCCGCTGAACGCGGCGAGGATGCAGATCACCAGCGGGCTCAGCATGTCGGCGAACGCGAGCACCATCAGCATGGCTGCAATCGCGGCATAGCTCGCGCGCATGCCCGACAGCAGCAGGCGATGGCCGATACGGTCGCTCACCACGCCGAGAATCGGTGCGATCAGCGTGCCGCCATAGAGCAGCGCGCCGAACACCGTCAGCATGACGACCGAGCCGGTTTCGACCAGCACGTACCAGCCGAGCACCAGCGTCTCCATCTCGAACGCCCACGACGTCAGGAGATCGGCCGGCCACTGGAAGCGGTAGCTGCGGATGCGAAACGGTGCGAGGATGTTCATCGGAGGGAAGGCTGGGCCGACGAGGCCCGCGGGACGGGGGCGCATTAAATCACCGAACCCGCGCCGGACCCCGAAAATTAGGCGCTGCACTGCGGCAGAGGTCGAGCGCGCGGTCGCGATTGACCCCGGCTTGTCGATTGCGGCGAACGAGACCATCTTTGAGGCCTCGCCGCCGTTCCAGCCCCAAGAGAGCAGAACCCAGCATGAACGACACCGTCCCCGCGTCCGCCGGCAACCCGTTCTCCGAGACATGGAACACCCCGTTTGGCGTGCCGCCGTTCGACCGGATCAAGCCCGAGCACTTCCGTCCGGCGTTCGATCGCGCCTTTGCCGAGCACGAGGCTGAAATCGCCGCCATCGCCGGCAACCCGCAGGCGCCGACCTTCGACAACACCATCGTCGCGCTGGAAGACGCCGGCCGGGCGCTGCAGCGGGTGGAGGACGTGTTCCACCAGCTCGTCGGCTCCAACAGCAACGAGGCGCTGCTGGCGCTGGAACGCGAGCTGTCACCGCGCAGCGCGGCGCATTGGAGCAAGGTTCGCATGAACGAGGCGCTGTTTAAGCGCGTCGACGCGCTGTTCCGGGCGCGCGAGACGCTAGGGCTTGACCGCGAGCAGGCGCGCGTCCTGGAGCGGCATCACACCATGTTCCGGCGTCAGGGGGCGGCGCTCGACCCCAACAAGAAGCGAAGGCTCGCCGAGATCGTCGAGCGGCTCGCAGCCCTCGGCACGGCCTTCAGCCAGAATGTGCTGGCCGACGAGCAATCCTACATGCTCGAACTCGACGGCGAGGGCGATCTTGCCGGGCTTCCCGACTTCGTGCGTGCGGCCGCGCGCGCCGCGGCCGACGAGCGCGGCCGTGCCGGCAAGCACGTCATCACCTTGCAGCGTTCGAGCGTCGAGCCGTTTCTGCAGTTCTCGGCGCGTCGTGACCTGCGCGAGAAGGTGTTTCGCGCCTGGCAGGCGCGCGGCGACAAGAACGACAAGACCGACAACAAGGCGATCATCGCCGAAACCGTGCGGCTGCGCGCCGAGCGCGCCAGGCTCATGGGCTATCCGACGTTCGCGCACTACCGGCTCGACGACGCCATGGCAAAGACCCCTGAGGCGGTGCGGGCGCTGCTCGACAAGGTGTTTGCGCCGGCGCGCGTGCGCGCGCTCGCCGATCGCGACGCGATGCAGGAGCTGATCGCGCAGGAGGGCGGCAATTTCCGGCTCGCGCCGTGGGACTGGCGCCACTACGCCGAGAAACTGCGCAAGATCCGCTGCGACATCGAGGAGGCTGCTATCAAGCCGTATATGCAGCTCGACCGAATCGTCGAAGCGGCGTTCCACACCGCGAGTTGCCTGTTCGGCCTGACCTTTCATCCCGCCGATGTGCCGGTCTGGCATCCCGACGTGCGGGCCTGGGAGGTGCGGGCTGCCGACGGCAGTCATATCGGGCTATTCTTCGGCGACTACTACGCGCGCCCGAGCAAGCGCAGCGGCGGCTGGATGGGGACGCTGCGCGACCAGGAGCGGCTGCACGGCGAGGTCCGCCCGCTGGTCCTGAATGTGATGAATTTCAACAAGGGCGATCCGACGCTGCTGTCGTTCGACGACGCCCGAACGCTGTTCCATGAGTTCGGCCATGCGCTGCACGGGCTCTTGTCGAACGTGACCTATCCGACGGTGTCCTGCACCAGCGTGCTGACCGATTGGGTTGAGCTGCCGTCGCAGCTTTACGAGCACTGGTTCGAGCGGCCGGAGATCCTGCGCGAGTTCGCCCGCCATGTCCGCACCAACGAGCCGATCCCGGAGGACCTGCTGCAGAAGCTCATCGCCGCGCGCACCTTCGACAAGGGTTGTTCGACGCTGGAATACATCGCCTCTGCGATGGTCGACCTCGACCTGCACCTGCTGCCGTCGGCCGACGGCCTCGACATCAACGCGTTCGAGCGCGAGACGCTTAAGCGGATGGGCATGCCGGAGGAGATCGTCATGCGCCACCGGCCGCCGCACTTTGCGCACGTGTTCTCGGGCGGCTACTACGCCTCGGCGTACTACAGCTACATGTGGTCGGAGGTGCTGGACGCCGACGCCTTCGAGGCGTTCGAGGAGACCGGCGACATCTTCAACTCAGACGTGGCGCGAAGGCTCTATCAGCACGTGCTGTCGGCCGGCGGCTCGCGCGATCCGGCCGAGCTCTACCTCGCGTTCAGGGGCCGGATGCCGAGCGCCGACGCGCTCCTGAAGAAGCGCGGCTTCACCGAAGCGGCGGCATGACCGAGCTGCACACCGCAGGCCATCGCCGCGGGGTGGCGGCGGCCCCGCATGCCGCCGCGGCCGAAACCGGCCGCGTTGTGCTGGCCGACGGCGGCAACGCCCTCGAAGCGATGGTGGCGATGGCGGCGTCGATCGCCGCGGTCTATCCGCATATGAATCACATCGGCGGCGACGGCTTCTGGCTCGTGCACGAGCCGAAAGGCCGGCTGCGCGCCTTCATGGGCGCGGGTCCCGCTGGATCGCTGGCGCGGCGCGAGCTTTACCGCGATCACGAGACGATCCCGGCGCGCGGGCCGCTGGCGGCGCTCACCGTGCCGGGTGCAATCGGCGGCTGGATGCTGGCGCTGGAGGCCGCGAGAGCGCTGGGCGGCCGGATGCCGCTCGACGTACTGCTCGCCGCTGCGATCCGGCAGGCGCGCGACGGCTATTCAGTGACCCGGAGCCAGGCGCGGCTCAGCGCGGAAAAGCTTGCCGAACTGCAGGCCGTTCCGGGCTTTGCCGCGACGTTTCTGCCTGACGGCAAGCCGCCGGAGGTGGGGACAAAATTGACGCAGCCGGCGTTTGCCGTCACGCTCGACCATCTCGCCCACGCCGGCCTCGACGACTTCTACCGCGGCGACGTTGGGCGCGAGATCGCCGCCGATCTGGAGCGGATCGGCAGCCCGGTAACGCGCGACGATCTCGCGCGTTACCGGGCCGTGCTGGCTGAGCCGCTTGGCGTCGCGCTCGATGTAGGCAGGATTCTACAACACGCCGCCACCGACGCAGGGGCTCGCGTCGCTGATGATCCTTGCGCTCTACCAGCGGCTGCCGGTCGCCGAGGCCGAGAGCTTCGAGTTCGTCCACGGCCTGGTCGAGGCGACCAAGCGCGCCTTCCGAGTGCGCGACCGTGCCGTCACCGATCCGAAGTTCCTGCCGCAGCCGCCGGAGCGCTTCCTTGATCGGCAGTTTCTTGACGCCGAGGCCGCGAACAATCGACCGCCGCAAGGCCGCGCGCTGGCCTGTGCCCTACGGCGAAGGCGACACGATCTGGATGGGCGCAGCCGACGCCGGCGGGCTCGTCGTCTCCTACATCCAATCGCTCTATTGGGAGTTCGGCTCGGGCTGCGTGCTGCCGGCCACCGGCGTCGTGATGCAGAACCGCGGCGCGAGCTTCTCGCTCGATCCGAAGGCGCTCAATCCGCTGTCACCGGGCCGGCTGCCGATCCACACGCTCAATCCGGCGCTGGCCGTGCTGAAGGATGGTCGGGTCATGGCCTATGGCGCAATGGGCGGCGAAGGGCAGCCGCAGACTCAAGGGGCGCTGTTTGCGCGCCACGTGCTGTACCGGCGGCCGCTCGATCAGGCAATCGATGCGCCGCGCTGGCTGCTCGGGCGCACATGGGGCTCCACGACCATGACCAACCTGCGCATGGAGGCGCGCTTCGACGGCAACCTCATCGACCGGCTGCTCTCCGCCGGCCACGACGTCGAAGTGCTGCCAGACGGCTATTCCGACCACATGGGCCATGCCGGCGCCGTCGTGCTGCATCCGAACGGCACGCTCGAAGGTGCTCACGATCCGCGCGCCGACGGCGGTGCAGCCGGCGTTTGACGGTTCGTCCTGGGCGCGGTGTTGCGCGATCAGCCCTCCACCTTGCCGCCGTACTGCTCGTCCGCGACCTTCTCCATCCAGGTCACGTGGGTGCCGTCGAGCGCCTCCTGCATCGCGAGATGCGTCATTGCCATGTCGGGGGCGGCGCCGTGCCAGTGTTTCTCGTTGGGCGCGAACCAGACGGTGTCGCCGGCGCGCACCTCGCGGATCGGTCCGCCCCAGGCCTGAACCCGGCCGATGCCGGCGGTGATGTGGATGGTCTGGCCAAGCGGATGGACGTGCCAGGCGGTGCGTGCGCCAGGTTCAAAGCGCACCCAGGCGGCGCGGATGCGCGCCGGCGTCGGCGCCTCGATGATCGGGTCCTGCCAGACCGTGCCGGTGAAATAATCCGCCGGCGTCCGGCGCGAGGGGGCGGAGCCGTTCGGCTTGATGTCCATTGCGTGGTCCTCCTTGGAAACTCAGTCGGGGAAACCGTAGAGCACGGCGGGGTTCTCGACCAGGATGCGATGGCGCGTCCCGTCGTCGGGCGCCCAGTCGGCGAGCAGATCGAACAGGAGCGCGTCGTCGGGCTTGTCGCGTTCGGTCGGATGCGGCCAGTCGCTGCCCCACACCATCCGTTCCAGCGCCGCATCGATGTAGGCGCGCGCGATGCGGCCGGCCTCCGCATAGTCCGGCGGACCGCCGAACATGTAGGCGCCCGAAAGCTTCACCCAGGTGCGGCCGTTGTCGAGCATCCGGCGGATGATGTCGAACGCCGGATCGCCGAGACCTTTCGCAGACAGCCGGCCGAGGTGATCGAACACGATCGTGCCCGGCAACCGCTGCAGGAGATCGCGAGCGGCGACGATCTGGTCGGCACGCAGGTGGAGTTGCACGTGCCACCCGAGCGCCTGCACTCGGTTGGCAAGCGGCTCGATCATGTCGAGCGTAGTGGTGGCGGTTTTCGGGTCGAACTGGGTGAAGCGGATGCCGCACACGCCGCCGTTCGCGAGTTCGCGCAGGATCATGTCCGTGACCGTCGGCACGACGACCGCAACGCCGCACGCCTGCGGGCCGAGCGCCGCGATCGCGTCGAGCGTGACCGCGTTGTCGGTGGCGTAGGCCGCAGGCGTCACGACCACGGTCCGGCTGGTGCCGATCCGCTGCTGCCATCGTTGGTAGTCGGCGACCGTGGCATCGGGCTGCATCCGGGCGTCCGGCCGTGCCGGCGGAAAGCGGACGCCGTCGTAGATATGCATGTGGCAGTCGCACGCCTGGGCCGGCACCTTGTGGCGTGGCGGCGCCGTACCGAAGGAATTGGGGACGCTCGCCGTCATCATCCGAACATGTTGGGCCGATCCATGGGGCCTCCATTCCGCCGCAGTCCGTGATATGGTGTGCGAGATCATGACGCCCCGCTTCCTTCGAGTCATCCTCGCAACGCTGCTCGGCCTTCTGTTCGCGAGGCTCAGCCCTCGCCCACCCCCATGTCTGGGTGGTGATGACGAGCGAGGTGGTCTACGCACCTGACGGCACGATCGTCGGCGTGCGCCAGGCCTGGACGTTCGACGATATGTTCTCGACGTTCGCGACCCAGGGGCTGGAGAGCAAGCAGAAGGGCGTGTTCACCCGCGAGGAGTTGCAGCCGCTCGCCAAGGTCAACGTCGAGTCGCTGAAGGAATACGACTACTTCACCTACGCCAAGGCCGAACGGCAAGAAGACGACGTTCACCGATCCGGTCGAGTACTATCTCGAGTTCAAGGATTCGGTGCTGACGCTGCACTTCCTGTTGCCGTTCAAGACGCCGCTGAAGGTCAAAGGCCTTGATCTCGAAGTCTTCGACCCAAGCTATTTCGTCGACTTTTCGCTTCGCGGAGAAGGATTTCGCGCGACTGGTCGGCGCCCCGGGCAGCTGCCGGCTGGTGACCGGCAAGCCGCAGGAAATGAACAAGGAACTGGCACTGCGGCTGTCGCAGATTCCGCCGGGTGAACAGATTCCGCAGGACAGCTACGGTGCGCAGTTCGCCAACAAGATATCGGTGAAATGTCCATAACACGCGATGCCGGGGGGCGCGCTGTCATCATTCTGACGATCGCTGCGGCGGTCGGCTCTATGCTGCTTGCGAGCGGGCTTATTCGATGCCGCGCTGGCGCAGCCACCGGGCCGTTCGGCCTGCCGCGGACGGGATCGCCCGCGCCGCCGCCGGCGGACGGCGTGATCGGCTGGATTTTCGCCAAGCAGGCCGAGTTCTACCGCGAGATGTCGCGCACCATCCGCGCCGCCAAATCCGATGGCAGCGCCGTCTGGACGCTGCTCGCCATTTCGTTCGCCTACGGCATTTTCCATGCCGCCGGCCCCGGCCACGGCAAGGCGGTGATCTCGTCCTATCTCGTCGCCAACGAGGAAACCTGGCGGCGCGGCATCGTGCTGTCGTTCGCCTCGGCGATGCTGCAGGCGATCGTCGCGGTGGCGATCGTCGGCATCGCCGCCGTGCTGCTGCAACGCGACCGCCGGCCAGATGTGCAGCGCCGAGCGCGTCATCGAGATCGTCAGCTATGCACTGATCGCGCTGCTCGGCGCGCGCCTGGTCTGGGTCAAGGGCAGGGGTTTCCTGAGCGCCGCGCGCAACATGAGCCGGCCGCTGCACGCCGTCGGCGCGGCGGTGACGCCGCCGCATGATCACAAGCATCACGATCACGACCATCAGCACGGCCATGACCATCATGGTCAGACCGATCACGGCCACCAGCACGCGCACGATCATGGGCATGCCCATGACCACCACGATCATGCGGGGCACGACCATCGCACGATCATGACCACCACGGCCATCATCATCACCACGATCACGGCGACGAGCATGCCTCGGCCTGGGGCCATGCCCATGGACCGGAGCCCGAGGAGCTTGCCGGTCCGGGCGGCTGGCGGCGCGGGCTGTCGGCGATCGTCGCGGTCGGGCTGCGGCCGTGCTCGGGCGCGATCCTGGTGCTGGTGTTCGCGCTGGCGCAGGGCCTGTTCTGGGCCGGGGTCGCTGCGACGTTCGTGATGGGGCTCGGCACCGCGATCACGGTCGCGGCGATCGCGACGCTGGCTGTCGGGGCCAAGTCGCTGGCCCGGAGCTTCGCCGGGACGCGCTCCGGCTATGGCATGCTGGCGTTGCGCGGCATCGAGGTCGGGGCGGCGTTCCTGGTGCTGGCGTTCGGGACCCTGCTGCTCATCGGCTACATGGTGGCGGAACGCGGCGCCTGCCTCTGAGGCTTTCGGTCCACGTGCGGCGCAGCGCGTGTGCCGCAAGCGCATGGGGGAGGGGCGCCATGGCTGCGACGATCGACACGACCTGCTGCATCGCCGGCGGCGGCCCGGCCGGCATGATGCTCGGCTTTCTGCTGGCGCGCGCCGGCGTCGATGTCATCGTGCTCGAGAAGCACGCCGATTTCCTGCGCGATTTCCGCGGCGACACGATCCATCCCTCGACGCTGAAGCTCATGCACGAACTCGGGCTGCTGGACGAGTTCCTGAAGCTGCCGCACCAGGAGGCGCGCACGCTTGCGGGCAAATTCGGCGATCCGCCGATCTCACCATCGCCGATTTCCGTCACCTGCCGACGCGCTGCAAGTTCATCGCGCTGATGCCGCAGTGGGATTTTCTCAACTTCCTCGCCGAGCACGGCGCGCCGCTACCCGAGCTTCCGCCTGCTGATGCAGGCCGAGGTCGACCGACCTGATCGAAGCAGACAGGGCCGCGTCGCAGGCGTCGCGCGACGACGCCGGATGGCGACGCTCGACGATCCGCGCCGATGCTCGTGGTCGGCGCCGACGGCCGCCATTCGACCGTGCGCGAGAAGGCCGGGCTTGCGGTCGAGGAGCTCGGCGCGCCGATGGACGTGCTGTGGTTCCGCCTGAGCCGGCGTTCCGAGCGATCCGGTCGAGACCGGCGGCGCGTTCCTGCCCGGCCGCATCTTCGTGATGCTCAACCGCGGCGACTATTGGCAGTGCGCCTACGTCATCCCGAAGGGATCGATCGAGGAGCGTGCACCGCAAGGGCCTGCCGGCGTTCCGCGCCGATGTCGTGCAGCGCCGTGCCGCCGTTCGCCGACCGCGTCGACGAAATCGCGAGCTGGGATCAGGTCAAGCTCCTGACCGTCGCGGTCGATCGCTGCCGCGCTGGTATCGCAGCGGGCTTGTTGTGCATCGGCGATGCCGCGCATGCGATGTCGCCGATCGGCGGCGTCGGCATCAATCTTGCGGTGCAGGACGCGGTCGCGGCCGCCAACATCCTGGCCGAGCCGCTGCGCGCGGGCGGGGCGGTCGAGCGACGACGTGCTCGCCAGCGTGCAGGCGCGCCGCGAGTTCCCGACCCGCGTGACGCAGCGCATCCAGGTCTTCATGCAGGATCGCGTGATCAGCAAGGTGCTGGCCGGGCAGAGCGATCTAGAGCCGCCGCTGTTTCTGAAGCTGCTGCGGCACTTTCCGATGCTGCGCCGGCTGCCGGCGCGGCTCCTGGGGCTTGGCGTTCGCCCCGAGCACATCCGCACGCCCGAGCGCACGGCGTAGGCCTCCGGTCATTCCGGGGCGCGCCGAAGGCGCGAACCCGGAATCCAGAGCCACTGGGAAAACTTGCCATGTCGCTCTGGATTCCGGATCGCCGCTTCGCGGCGTCCGGAATAACTCCGAGCGAGTAAGCCTACGCGAAATCCTCGGGCTTCAGCTCGATCGGGGTGCCGTGGGGCGTGCGGTCGGCGGCATGATCCCACGCCAGGTAGTAACGCTGGAGCGTCTCCGGGTTGGTGACGCCCTTCTCCGCGACGATGCGCTCGAGCGCGGCGAGCCAGTGCCGGTAATAAGTCTCGCCGGTGTCTGGGTCGCCCGCAGCCTGCGCCTTCTTGATCTCATCGCCAAGGATCGCGGCCCATTCCGGCCAGGCGAACAGCCCACGATCGTAGAGATGCAGCGCCATGGCGAAGGCTTGAGCCTCCCACGGCTCGCGGAACACCGGGCCTTCCGCGTCGCACGGGATGCCCGGCACGGCCTCGGTGGCTTTGCGTGCCGCCGCGGGATCGATGGTCATGGCACCGCCGTCGTGTCCCGGACGCGGTGCAGCATGCAATGCTGCACCGCTGATCCGGGACCGTTCCAGACTCGGCGTTCGCGACGGTCCCGGGTCTGCAGCGCAGCACTTCGTGCCGCGCTGCGCCCGGGACAAGCGCGCCGATACGCGGACGGAATCACACCCGCTCCAGGTACGGCTCGAACGCGTCGATGGAGATCGTCAGCGTCGGATCGCCGTCGGGGCCCCAGATTTCCTGGCTCGTGAACACCACGGTGTAGAGCCACTGCGGATCGTCGCCGCGGTCGACCGCGACCGAGTCCGGGTACATGTGGCAGCCGTGGCAGCGCTCGATCACGCCAAGCTTGCCGCGTGCGTAGCGTGGCAGCCGCGTGTGGGTGCGCGGATGGATGTTCTTCGTGCGCACCCGGTCGCCCGGCTTGAAAAGTGCGGGGCCCTGCGGCGGGCGGTAGAACGTGCTGCGGCAGAGGCCGGCTTTGAACGAGTCCATCGTCATCTTGCGCGGCAGGTTCTTGCCGGCCGTGAGCGCGTGTCCGGCCTTCAATTCCTCGGGCGCGGCATAGCCGCGTTCGGTGACGTTCTTCTCCATCGCCAGCGCCCAGCGATGATAGTAGGACACGCCGAGATAGGTCTGCGGCGGAAGCTGCTCCTGCGCGAAGCGCGAATGGTCGATGTGCCAGGCGCCGGCAAAACCCATGGCGCGCTGCATTGCGAGGACGCGACCTTCCCACGGCGCGTGGAACACCGGCTCGTCCTTCTCGACTTCGACCTTGCCGAAGCCGTCCATGCCGCCCATGTCGTGAATGCCGTCCATCAGACCACCTCGTCGGTTCGGCGCGCTGCGTCGCTGTTAGCGCTGGTGCACGTTCGTCCGCCGAACAGGCACGCGGCGGCGGAGCCAAGGCCGTTCATGCCTTGACCTCGTTCGGCCGCAGGGCGAGGGCGGTGCCAATCATCGAGTTCGCGCGTGACGAGGTCGGCAAGCCGCTCCGCACTCCAGCCCTGGGTGCCCTCGGGCCGCATCGGCACGACGATAAAGCGGGTCTCGGCGGTGGAATCCCAGACCCGGACTTCGGTGTCTTTCGGCAGCGTGATGCCGAAGTCGGCAAGCACGCCGCGAGGATCCTTCACGGCGCGCGAGCGGTACGGCGCCGACTTGTACCAGACCGGCGGCAGGCCGAGCACTTCCCACGGATAACAGGAGCACAGCGTGCACACGATCATGTTGTGGCGCTGCGGCGTGTTCTCGACCGCGACCAAGTGGTCGCCGACCCGGCTCATGTGGCCCATCGATGCGACCGCCTTGGTGGCGTCTTCCAGAAGCGCCTTCTTGAAGGCCGGATCGGTCCACGCCTTGGCGATGACGACCGCGCCGTTGCGCGGCCCGATCCTCGTCTCGTACGCCTCGACGATAGCGTCAAGCGCGGCTGGATCGATGTAACCCTTCTCGGTCAGCACCGTTTCGAGTGCGCGAACCCGCAACTGCGTCTCGGACAATTCCGAGCCGTGGTCATGATCGTGGTCGTGATCGTGTCCGGCCATGAAAAACCTCCGTCATTTTCGATCGAGCGCCTGAGCCTCCGAGCGGTGCCGAGCGCTGGAATCCGTGAGCGCCATCATATCGGCAACGCACCGCCGACGGAATACGATAGACTTGCAGCCAGAGACTTGCGGCTATGTGTTCCGTCATGCGCATGCAGCGCCCGGCGGGAGCCGCACCGGGGAATCATGGCACCGATGAGCCGGACCATGGCCGTCGCCGGTCGCATCGATCGCGTCAACGCCGCGATCGGGCGCGCGGCGTCGTGGGCGTGCCTGTTCGTCGTGCTGGTGCAATTTACAGTGGTGGTGATGCGCTATCTGCTCGGCGTGGGCTCGCTCTGGCTCACCGAGTCGATCACCTACGGTCAGGCTGCGCTGATCACGCTCGCGGCAGCGTGGACGCTGCGCGAGGGTGGGCATGTCCGCGTCGACGTGTTCTACGTCGACGCCGGCCCGCGCACCAAGGCCTGGGTCGATCTGCTCGGCGCGCTTCTGCTGCTGCTGCCGTTCATGCTGGTGCTCGCGTATTTCGCGCTGCCCTACGTCGCGCGCTCGTGGGTCATTCTCGAGCGCTCGCGCGAGACCAGCGGCATCCCGGCGGTGTTCCTGCTGAAGACGCTGATCCCGCTGTTCGCCGTAATGATGGCGCTGCAGGGCGTGTCGCAGGCGATCCGGGCGGCCGACGTGCTTCGCCGGCGAGCGGGCGATGCCGCTCGCTGAACTCCTCGCCATTCTGATGGTGGTTGCGGTCTGTGCGCTGCTGTTCGCAGGCTATCCGGTGGCGCTGACGTTGGGCGGCGTTTCGCTCGCCTTCGCGACATTGGGCCACCTCGTCGGCGCGATGAATTTTGGGCTGCTCGCGGCGCTGCCGCAGCGCGTGTTCGGCGTCATCACCAACGACGTGTTGCTCGCGATCCCGCTGTTCGTGTTCATGGGCGTGATGCTCGAACGCTCTCGCATCGCCGAGGAGCTGCTCGAGACCATGGGCCGGCTGTTCGGCTCGCTGCGCGGCGGGCTCGGCATTTCGGTGGTCATCGTTGGCACGCTCCTTGCCGCGGCCAAAGGCGTGGTCGGCGCCACCACCGTAACCATGGGGTTGATCACGCTGCCGGCCATGCTGCGCTACGGCTATTCGCCGTCGCTTGCCGCCGGCACCGTGGCGGCGACCGCGACGCTCGCGCAGATTTTTCCGCCGGCGACCGTGCTGGTGTTGCTCGGCGATCAGCTTGCGACAGCGTATCAGACGGCGCAGCTCGCACAGGGCAATTTCGCGCCGACCGCGGTCACGGTCAGCGACCTGTTCGCCGGCGCGATCGTTCCGGGCTTTTCGCTGGTCGCGCTGTACATGCTCTACCTCGTCTTCATGGCGGTGTTCTTTCCGCACACCTCGCCGGCACTTCCACCCGACCCCGATGTGCCGCGCGGCCTTGCGATGGTGCGCCGATTGCTCGAGGTTCTGATTGCCCCGCTCGCCCTCATCCTCGCGGTGCTGGGCTCGATCCTCGGTGGCATCGCGACCCCGACCGAGGCGGCGTCGGTCGGCGCCGTCGGCGCGATCCTGCTCACGGCGCGGCGTGCGCGCCTCTCCGAGGCGCTCGGGCCGACGGTGCGCAAGACTGCGCAGATCACCTGCATGATCTTCGTCATCCTGATCGGAGCAACACTGTTCAGCCTGGTATTTCGGGGGCTCGGCGGCGACGACATGGTTCACCACGCACTGGCCGATCTGCCGGGCGGTGCGGCTGGCGCCATCCTGGTCGTGATGCTCGCGATGTTCCTGCTCGGCTTCGTGATGGATGCGTTCGAGATCATCTTCGTGGTGGTGCCGATCGTGGCGCCCGCATTGCTCAAGATGCACGGCGTCGATCCGGTCTGGCTCGGCATCATGATGGCGGTCAACCTGCAGACGTCCTACATGCACCCGCCGCTCGGCCCGACGCTGTTCTTCCTGCGTGGGGTGGCGCCGCCGGAGGTCACCACCCGGCACATCTACATCGGGATCATCCCGTTCGTGCTGATACAGCTGATCGCGCTCGTCGTGCTGTGGTTTGTCCCAGGTCTTGCCACCGCGCTGCCGCATGCGCTTTATGGCGGACGTTAGACTGGTTGTTCGCCGTTTTGCGGGTGAGGGATGAAAGCAGCCGAATTGTTCGATCTGAAGGGCCGCACGGCGCTGGTCACCGGCGCCTCCGGAGGCCTGGGTCTGCGCTTCGCCGAGGTGCTGGCGGCGAACGGCGCATCGGTGGCGCTGGTGGCGCGCCGCGCCGACAAGCTCAAGGACGCGGTCGCAAAGATCGAGCAGGCTGGCGGCAAGGCGATTGCGATCGAGGCCGACGTGCTCGACCGCGCCCAGATGGTGCGCGCCTTCGATCGCGCCGAAGCGGCGTTCGGCACCGTCACAATCCTCGTCAACAACGCCGGCGTTGCCCATTCCACCCGCGCCGTCGAGCTGACCGAAGAGGAATGGCGGCGCGTCGTCGGCACCAACCTTGACGCGGTGTTCTTCTGGGCGCAGGAGGCCGCGCGCCGCATGCTCGCCGCCAAGGCGAAGGGCTCGATCGTCAACATTGCCTCGGTGCTGGGTTTCGGCGTGTCGAAGGGCACCATCGCCTACGCCACCGCCAAGGCCGGCGTTGTGCAGATGACGAAGGCGCTCGGGCTCGAGCTCGCGTTCCGCGGCGTGCGCGTCAACGCGATCGCGCCGGGCTGGTTCGTCACCGACATAAACCGCGAGTATCTGTCGAGCGAGCAGGGCCGCGCGCTCACCCGCGACATTCCGGTCGGCCGGTTCGGGCAGGACGGCGATCTCGACGGCGCGCTGCTGCTGCTCGCCTCCGACGCCGGCGCCTACATGGCCGGCACCACCATCGTGGTTGACGGGGGCCAGGTGGTGGCGCTGCGGGGCTAATCGCGATACGCGATATGCGATTTGACCGCAATATCGCTATATGCGATATTGCGGCGTGAAAGAGATCGTTTTTACGCCGACCGCCTTGCGCCAATGGGTCAAGCTTGCGCCGGACATTCGCAAGCGCATCAGAGCCAAGCTGGAAGCCTTGGCATTGTCCGGCGTGGGCGACATCAAGAGGCTCAGGGGCCAGGACGGGTGCAGGCTGCGGGTTGGCGATTGGCGGGTGATCTTCATCGATGGTGCGACCGTCACCGTGGTGGCGGTCGGTCATCGCCGTGAAATCTATGACTGAGGAGGATGCGCCATGACCGTGCGCTTTAAGAAGACCGAGAAAGGCGAGGTCGCCATCCTCCCTCGAAAAGAGTACGAGGCGCTGGCCGCCAAGGCCAGGGAGGCTGACGAGGGCCTGGGCACGGCGCGCCTGATTGCGCGCGGCCGCAAGGAGATTGCAGCTGGTGCGAGCCTCATTCCCATGGCAGTCGCGGATCGGATCGCCGATGGCGAAAATCCCATTCGGGCGATTCGCGAGTGGCGCGACATGACGCAACTATACCTGTCGCACAAGACCAATATCGGCCAGGGGTATATTTCCGATCTGGAAACCGGCCGGCGCAAGGGCACAACCGCCGCGCTGGGAAAGATCGCACGCGTGCTCGGGGTTCCAATCGACGTGCTGGTGTAACGCGCGTCAAGGCGTCACTGCTAGCCATCGGCACTTGTGAGCGCTGCGTTGCGCGCGCCCGACAGTGATGGCGCGTGGCGCTCCCAAAAGTCCTTGGTGGCCATTCCGGCGATCATCGCGACGACGAACACGATGACCTGCGGCGACAGGCTTGCGAGATTTTCCAGCGCGGGCCCCGGGCACAGTCCGACCAGGCCCCAGCCGATCCCGAACAGCACCGAGCCCACGACCAGCGGCCGGTCAATGTCGCGTCCGGTCGGCCACAGATGCGCAGTCGCGAGCATCGGCCGCATCTGCCGCCGCGCCAGCGCGTATCCGGCGGCCGATGACCGCGAGCGCGCCGGCCATGACGAAGGCGAGTGTCGGGTCCCAGCGGCCGAAAATATCGAGGAAGCCCAAGCACCTTGGCGGGCTGCGTCATGCCGGAGACGAGCAGGCCCACACCGAAGATCAATCCGCAGCCGAAGCTTGCAAGCGCATCATCGTCAGCCTCCCGAGGCCGTGCCGCATGACCGCGACCACGACTATCGCGGTCGCCATGAAGATCGCGGTCGCGACGATCGAGCGCGGCGACAGCCGCGCGATCGCCGCACACGCCGTGGCCGGAGGTGCAGCCGCCGCCGAGCCGCGTGCCGAAGCCGACCAGCAGGCCAGCCACGACGATCAGCGAGCCAGCTTGCCGGAATCTGCGGCATCGGCAGCGGATGGCCGAGCATTCCGCACGCAAGCGGCGCGGCGATCAGGCCGGCGATGAAGGCGAGCCGCCAGAGCCTGTCGGCCGGCGCCAAGCGTGCAGGCAATGCCGCCCAGGATGCCGCTGATGCCGGCGATGCGGCCGGTCAGGAGCATCAGCAGCACCGCAGCAAGCGCCGATCAGCGCGCCGCCGAGCAGAGCCGAGAGGGGATCGAACGCCGCCATCGGTCCTCCTCGTTGATTGCTGATTGACCCGGCGTGGACACTAATCATTCGGCGGCTGATTGGGTAGAGTTGGCCTCCGTCATCAGGAACACCGGTCATGGACTTCACGCTTTCGCCCGAGATCGAGAATCTGCGCGTGCGCATGCGCGCCTTCGTCGAGGAGCATGTGCTGCCGCTCGAAGCGGACCCGGCGAACTTCTCCGAGCACGAGAACATCCCCGACGCGCGGCTCGCGCCGGTGCGCGAGAAGGCCAAGGCGGCAGGCCTGTGGGCGCCGCAATCGCCCAAGGAATACGGCGGCATGGAGCTGCCGATCGTCGCCTGGGCGGTGATGTACGAGGAGGCGGCGCGCTCGCTGTTCGGCCCGCTCGCGTTCAACTGCATGGCGCCGGACGACGGCAACATGAACGTGCTCAAAATCGCTCGGCACGCCGGCGCAGAAGGAAAAATGGCTGCAAGCCCATCGTCGAAGGCAAGGTGCGCTCGTCGTTTGCCATGACCGAGCCCGCGCCCGGCGGCGGCTCCGACCCGGCATGATCAAGACCTACGCCGAGAAGAAGGGCGACAAGTGGGTGATCCGCGGCCGCAAGTGGTTCATCACCGGCGCCGACGGCGGCCTCGCACTTCATCCTCGCGGCGCGCACCTCCGACGACAAGCGCAAGGGCATCACCACGTTTCTCTTCCACAAGGATCAGCCCGGCTGGCGGATCGTGCGGCGCATCGAGATCATGGGCCCGGAGGAGCACGGCGGCCATTGCGAGCTGGAATTCGACGGGCTCGAAGTGCACGACGACGACGTGCTCGGCGGCGTCGGCAACGGGCTGAAGGTGGTGCAGGTGCGGCTCGGGCCGGCGCGGCTCACGCACTGCATGCGCTGGCTCGGCTGGTCGAAGCGCTGCATGGAGATCGCGCAGGAATACGTCAACCGGCGCGAGGGCTTCGGCATCAAGCTCGCCGACCGCGAGAGCGTGCAGATCAAGCTCGGCGAGGTCGCGCACAACATCCAGATCGGGCGGCTGCTCACCATGCACGCGGCCTGGAAGCTCGACCAGGGCGATCGCGCCCGCAAGGAGGTGTCGATGGCCAAGGTGCATGTCGCCAACACGCTGCACCAGGCCGCCGACGTGGCGATCCAGCTCAACGGCGCGCGCGGCTATTCCAAGGACACGGTGGCGGAATGGATCTACCGCGCCGCCCGCGCCGCGCGGCTGGTCGACGGCGCCGACGAGGTGCACAAGATGGTGCTGGCGCAAGTTCATGCGCGAGGAAGGCCGCGATTTCTGGAGCTGGAGCGCCGGCAACCGGGTGTAGGCTGTTTGTGCTCTTCCCGACCAGTGCTCGTCATGGCCGGGCTTTGTCCCGGCCATCCACGTCTTTCTTTGTGGCCAAGACGTGGATGCCCGGCACAAGGCCGGGCATGACGAAGACGGGAAATTGTTGTCCGCGTTTCGCGTCCCCGGAATGACGAACCGCCGCGGCTTTACAAAACTTTACGCGCCGGACAAGCGCACGAAACGGCGGGGTCTCACGTTGCGGTCATCACGATCCTCCCCCGGATCGATCGCAACCCAAGGAGGCCCCCATGTCCGAACAGAATTCTCTTCCGGCCGTGCCGCCCGCCGGCGCGCCGCCGCCCGCACCCAAGCGCCGCCGTTGGCTCGTTATCACCGGCGTTGCGCTTGCCGCCGCACTGACCGGCGCGGTTGCGAGCCAGGCGCTCGACCACGGTCCGCCCTGGCAGCGGGGTGCGTTCATGGGTGCGCCGCTCAGCCCCGGCGCCGCCGAGGATCGCGCCGACCGCATGATCCGGCATCTTGCGATCGAGATCGACGCCACGCCCGAGCAGCAGGACAAGCTGCGCGCCATCGCCAATGGCGCCGTCAAAGACCTCTTTCCGCTGCGTGAGCGGGCGCAGACGGCGCGTGAGCGCGCCCGCGGCCTGCTGACCGAGCCCACCGTCGAACCGGGCGGCAATCGAGGCGTTCCGCGGCGAGCAGATGGCGCTTGCCGACGAGGCCAGCCGGCGCATCGCCCAGGCGCTTGCCGACGCGGCCGAGGTGCTCACGCCCGAGCAGCGCCGCAAGATCGATGAACACATCCGCTGGCGGCGCGAGCGCTGGCGCGCCTGGCATCGCGGTTGATGTGAGCTGACCGAGATCCGTGCCGCGAACCCGGCGCGGTTTCCTGTCCCCAATGGTTGGAGACAGGGCCGGGGGTGAGGGACAGGTGATCCCCCGTAGTCTGTTTCCTCACCCCCATTTTCTCTTCAGGCGTCGGCCAAGATCATGTGCATGCAAGGCGCTAGAATACCGCGATGCCCGACCGCATCCTGCTGATCGAAGACGACGCGCGCCTCGCCGAGATGGTGAAGAACTATCTCGGCGGGGCGGGCTTCCACGTCACGGTCGCGCCGAAGGGCGCGACCGGCATCGCGCTCGAAGGCGCGCGAGGCGTTCGACGCCGTGGTGCTCGACCTGATGCTGCCCGACATGGACGGCCTCGAAATCTGCCGGCGCATCCGCGCGCGCGTCGCGACCCCGATCCTGATGCTGACCGCGCGCGGCGAGCCGATGGACCGCGTCGTCGGGCTCGAAATGGGCGCCGACGACTATCTCGCCAAGCCGTTCGAGCCGCGCGAGCTGCTGGCGCGGCTGCAAGGCGATCCTGCGCCGCAGCAAGGGCGGACCGGCGGCGGACGTGCTGCGCTTCGGCCGGCTCGAGATCGACGTCGGCGCGCGCCAGGCCCGGCTCGACGGCCAGCGACGCGCCGCTCACCAGCCACCAGTTCGCGCTGCTGCTGGCGCTGGCGCGGCATCCCGGCCGCGTCATGTCGCGCGATGCGCTGATGGAGCTGGTGCAAGAACGAGCCGCTCGAAGCGTTCGACCGCTCGATCGACGTGCACATCTCGCGCATCCGCGCCGCGATCGAGGACGATGCCGAAGAAGCCGCGGCGCGTCATCACGGTGCGCGGCGCCGGCTACGTGTTCGCCAAGAATCAGAGCTGACGAGCAGGGCTGACCCGATGCGACGGCTCTACCAGAAAATCTATCTGACGATCATCGTCAGCCTGCGTGCTGGTGGTGCTGATCGCCGGCGCCTTCTGGCGGCTCGGCTTCGACGTCGTCGCCGGCCGACCAGGCGTTCGAGCTGGCGGCGAGATTCGCCGCCGCCGCGCTGCCGCCGGCCGACCGCGCCGGCGGCCGCGCAGCAGCAGGCGGTCGAGCGGCTCACCCAGCGGCTCGACATCGAGCATCGCGCTCTACGCCGCCGACGGCGCGCTGATCGCGCACGTCGGCGGCGCCGTTGCCGCCGCCGCTGCGCGAGCGGCAGCGGCTGGATCTACGGCCAGGGCGGCGCCGGTCTGGAGCATCCGCCTGCCCGACGGCCGCGCGATCGTCGCGCGCCGCGTCGATCGCGGCATCGCCATCCGGCGATCGGCTTCGTGCTGCTGCTCGGCACCATCGCGCTGGTGGTGGCGGCTTGCGCCTATCCGGTGGTGCGTGGGCTGACGCGGCGGCTGGAGCGCCTGCAGGCCGGGGTCGAGACCGTCGGCGCCGGCGACCTCTCGGCGCGGGTCGCGGTCAAGGGCCGCGACGAGGTCGCGCGTCTCGCCGAGAGCTTCAACCGCGCGGCCGCCCGCATCGAGGACCTGGTCAACGCGCACCGCCTGCTGCTCGCCAACGCCTCGCACGAGCTGCGCACGCCGCTGTCGCGCATCCGGCTCGGCATCGAGCTGTTCCAGGAGACCGGCGATGCCGAAATACAAGGCCGAGCTCGAGCGCAACATCGCCGAGCTCGACGAGCTGATCGACGAAATCCTGCTGGCGAGCCGGCTCGATGCGATCCGCACCCTGCAGACGCGCGAGGACGTCGATCTGCTGGCGCTGGTTGCGGAGGAATGCGCGCGGCTATGACGATTGCGCCGCAGGGCGAGCCGGCTGACGATCCGCGGCGATCCGCGGCTGCTGCGCAGGCTTGTGCGCAACCTGCTGGAGAACGCCAGACGACACGGCAAGCCGCCGGTCCGCGTCGAGCTTCGGCACGATCGGCGAGCGTGGCGGTTCTCGATGTCATGGACGCGGGCGAAGGCATCCCGGAGGCCGAGCGCGAGCGGGTGTTCGCGCCGTTCCACCGGCTCGGCGCCGACGCCAAGGGCGCGGGCCTCGGGCTTGCGCTGGTCCGGCAGATCGCGCGCCTGCATGGCGGCGATGCAGCGATCGCGCCAGCGGCCAGACGCTCCGGTCTGCTTCCGGGTCACGCTTGCCGCTGGCCTGATCGTGACCCGGCCCGCGCTCAAGAGGCGCGGCGCTTACCGGCCTCGTCGGCGCGTGCGGAGCATTCGCACCTCACCCTTCGGGGCGCTGGAGGCCTCGTCGACCAGGTGCTCGGGCCGCACGATGCAGGTCCAGACGAGCCCGGTGCCGTTGAATTCGAGCTGGCCTTCGCCGAGCGCATTGATCGTGACGCGTTCGAGCACGAAGCAGCCAAACCCCTTCTGCGTCGGAGGCGAGACCGGCGGCCCGCCGGTCTCGCGCCAAGTGAGACGCAGTGTGCGTGCGCCGGGCGCGCCTTCCTCGAACGCCCACTCGATGCTGACGCGGCCGTCGGGCACCGACAGCGCGCCGTATTTCGACGCGTTGGTCGCAAGCTCGTGCAGCGCAAGTGCGACGTTCTGAACCGCCTCCGCGCGCAGCATTACCCGGTCGCCGCGGCAGTTCACCTTGTCCATGCCGAAGGCAGAGAGCTGCGCGCTGACCAGATTTTCCAGGAGCGCGCCGCCCCACTGCTGCTCGACCAGGAGGTCGTGTGCGTCCGCAAGCGCCTGGATGCGCGAGTTGAAGCGCGACTCGAAGTCGCGGAAGGTCGTGGTGTGACGGGCGGTCTGGCGCGAGATCGCCAGCACGATGGCGAGCAGGTTCTTGGAGCGATGCGACAGCTCGCGCATGATCAGGCGCACGTGCGCCTCGCGCTCGTCGCGCTCGCGCTCGTTGCGTTCGAGCGTCTCGGCGGTGGAGGCGAACGCCTCGAGCGCACGATCGACTTCCGGCACGCCGGTCGGCGGGATCGCGATCGGCTTGCGTTGTTCGAGCGCGCGCAAGCCCTGTTCGATTTGCTCGATCGGGCCCGCGATCTGACGCGCCGCCCAGATCGCCAGCAGGCAGGAAAGCAGCGTCGCCACCCAGCCGGCGAGACCGGCGAACAGGACGATCCTGCGGATTGGCGCGTCGAACAGGGCCTTGTCCGCGGCCAGCCCTATGACCCAGCCGCTCAGCTGCGAGGTGACGTGACCGTTGGCGAGTGTGCCGCCTTCGAGCGACATCATTTCGTTCCACCCCTCGCGGGAGCGGCGCGCGGCGGCGCGGAAGCCGCCCGAAGCCGGCTTGCCGACGGTACCGGCGTGATCGCGCGAGCGCGCGATGAAGTGGCCGTTGCGGTCGATCAAGCCTGCGAGCCAGCCCTCCGGCAGGTTCCGCTCCTCGAACAGCGACACGAAGATCTGCGGGTCCATCACGACGGTGAGCGCAAGCGGCGGCTTGCCCGCGCGCTTGACTGGCACCTCGACCGACACCACTGGCGTGGCAAGCAGCGCGCCCGTGTATACGTCGGACACCTGGTACTGGCCGCTCTCAAGAGCGCGGCGCTGGAATTCGAGGCCGCCGGCGGTCCGGCGCGGCAGCGACGCACCGGCCGGCTGCAGCAGGTTGAGGAGTTGCTGGCCGTTCTCGTCGCTTAGCACGATCCAGGCGCCGGACATGCCGGACGCGGCCCGCTCCGCCTCCTGGCGAAAAGCCACGAGGTCGTCGGCCTGCAAGGCCGGGGAGGTCGCAAGGGTCTCCGCCACCGCGATCTGCTTGCTCAGCATGGCGTCGACCGCGCTCATCAGAGCGCGCGCCGAGAACAGGATCGCCTCGCGCCGGTTGTCGCGCTCGCTGGCGATCATCTGCCAGACGATGCCGGCCGAAAGCAGCAGGAATGGCAGCGCTACCGCGAGCGCCACCAGCATCAGCCGATGTCGGATACTCCAGCCCTTGATCTGACCCTGCAGCGTACGCTCCCAACGTCACCGAACCCGCATAACCGCCCAACCGCGGTCTCGAATCTTGTGGGGCGGATGCAGCGCCGCAAACCTGACGTGATCGTGCTCACTGGGCAAACTCGGCGTCCACCGGAATGTTCCAGCCGTCGCCGCCCGCGCATCCAAAACAGGCATCGGAACCGGCCGGTCAGTTGCGGTAGCCCCGGTCGAGCTGGTCCATCATCCGCAGGTATGCTGGCCAATCAGCCGAGCCCCGGCCGGCGTCGTGCGACTGGTACTGCGCTGCCGTGCTCTCGCAGATCTGCGACGGGATGTCGATCAACTCGCCGCCGGTCGCCTCCATCTGCAGCTGGATGTTGGCCGCCTCGATCAGGGTCTTCATCAGCACAAAGGCCTCGCGGGCCGTTTTGCCGACGGTCAGCAGGCCGTGGTTGTGCATGATCATGGCGCGGTTCTGACCGAGATCGCGATTGATGCGCGCGCGCTCCTCGAAGTCCTCGGTGATGCCCTCATAGGCGTGATAGCCGATGCGCTGGTAGAACCGGATCGCCTGCTGCGACACCATCCGCAGGCCGTGCTTGAGGCCTGCGATCGCCATGCCGGTCTCGGTGTGGATGTGGACCGCGCAGTTGACGTCCGGCCGCCCCTTGAGCACGCCGCCGTGCAGCGTAAAGCCCGGCCGGTTGACGCCCGCCTTCTCGTCGAGGTCGTCGTTCATGTCGACCTTGCGGAGGTTGGAGGCGGTGACCTCGGTCCACAAGAGCTCGTGCTGCTTCATCAGGAACTTCGAGGGCTCGCCTGGCACGCGCATCGAGCAGTGATTGTAGATCACGTCATCCCAACCGTAGTGCGCGCACAGCCGATAAACGGCGGCGAGATCGACGCGGGCCTGCCACTCTTCAGGCGCAATGTTAGTCGGCGGGGTGGTCTCGATCTTGGCGTGCTGGTTCATGACGGGCTCCCGGGTGAAGGCCGGCAATGTAGCATGGACGTCGTGCCGATTGGAGGGCTGCGCGAGCGGTCGGCTGCCGCTCGGGCCGGCCGGGCGGACCCGGCTGGCGGGCACGACGGGATGCCGGTTGGTCCGTGCGAGCAAGATATCGCTTCTCGTTCGTTCGGGTGCCGGAGGTTTGATTTCGATCAATGCGTATCCGAACCCATCAGGCCAATCTTGAAACTACGGGCCCCGCGTGAAACGGGAGCGTCCCTCATTCGCAACAAATTCGAACCGGAGGCCATCATGGCGCAGGACATCAAGAAGTCGGCGACGGGCGGAGTGCCCCTGCCACGTTTCCGGAATCCGTTCGCCGAGATGCGGGCCGAGATGGATCGCATCTTCGACAGCTTTCTCGGCCACGGCTTCCTTGAGAGGTCGGGCCTGCCGCGGGTTACCGCGTCCGAGTTCACCGCGCCCGATGTCGACATTCGCGAGAATGACAAGGAGGTCGTGCTTGAGGCCGAACTTCCGGGCCTCGACGAGAAGGATGTGACCGTCGCAGTGCGCGACGGCGTGCTGTCGCTGAAAGGCGAGAAGAAATTCGAGCGCGACGAAAAGAAGGACACCTATCATTTGACCGAACGCAGCTACGGCACGTTCGAGCGGATGTTCCAGCTTCCGGATAGCATCGACGAGGGCCAGATCAAGGCCAACTTCGAGAAGGGCGTGCTACGCATCGTCGCGCCCAAGCGCCCCGAAGCGGCGAAGGCCGAGAAGAAGATCCAGATCCAGAAGGGGTGACGACGGGAGCGGCGCGGCGTGCAGGTCGACGAGCGAACGAACAATCGGCTGCGCCGGTCCGGTGATGCTTCGGTGAGGTCGCGTGGCTACAGGCAGGACGAGTTGCGGTCTCGTCGGCAGCCGCTCCGGTCTTCGCCCAGCGTTTCGACACGCTTTTTCGCTTCCGCCTGGGAGACCACGTCGATCAGTGAGACCGGCTTCAGTTCCAGAGCCTTCTTGTAGTCGGCGATGGCGCGCTGTTTGTCACCGACCGCCTCATAGGCTTTGTCGCGGCGAAGGTAGGCCGTAAGGACCTGCGGTTTGAGCTCGATCGCTCGGTCGAGATCGGACAAGGCGCGCGAATATTCGGACGTCTCCATCAGTGCTGAGGCGCGGGCGTCATAAGCGCTTGCGAGCGTGGCGTCGATCGCGATGGCGCGATCGAGATCGGACAGAGCGCGTGCAAAATCCTTCTTGGCTGCATACGCGCCGCCGCGCAGCCGGTAGGCTTCGGCGTTCTGCGGCGCGATTTCGATGGCGCGGTCGAAGGCCGCAATCGCACGGTCGTATTCGCGGCGAGCACTAGATACGAAGCCCCGGTGGATGAACGCCGTAGGGTGCCGCGGATTGATCGCGATGGCTCGCTCGATGTCTGCCAAAGCGGGATCGAGGCGACCCTTGCGGGCGAGTGCCAGTCCGCGGCCGCTGTAAGCGTCGGCGAGCCTGGAATTGATATCGATGGCGCGGTCGAAGTCGGCCAAGGCGGCGTCGAGGTTGTCGCGACTTGCGTGCAGATGGCCGCGCGCCGAATAGGCGGCGGCGTACCTCGGATCGAGCTTGATGGCCTGCTCAAAGTCGGCGAATGCGCCATCGACGTTGCCCGCAGCCGTCTTGCCGACCGCGCGGTTGAACCACGCCAAGGCATCCTGCGGACGCAACTCCACAGCCCGATCATAGTCCTTGATCGCGTTGTCGAACTCGCGCCGGCGCTGAAACAGCATGCCGCGAAGCATGAGTGCCTTTGCGTCATCGCGGTTGGTCGCCAGCGCGCGCTCTATCTCTCCCGCTGCCTTGTCGTATTCGCCGCTTTGGAGCATGGCCACCACCGTCCGCACCAGCGTTTCACTGGTAGCCGGCGGGGCCGTGGCGGGGATGGCCATCGATCCGCCCTGGTGCGAAACGACGGCGCCACTGGGCGGACTATCTGGGGCGCGCGCCGCGGGCGCAGCCTCCCCGGACCGTGCCAGGATCGCGGCCTGCTTTAGCCTCGCGGGATGTGGATTGTGTGGTTCCAGTGCGATGGCATGGTCGAAGTCCTCGATCGCGCGACTGTGCTCTCCCTTGAGGTCGTACACGGTCGCACGGTTCGTCAGCGCCAGCACGTCAGTCGGCTTGGCGGCTAGGACGCGATTGAATTCGGCAAGGGCGCGATCGTATTCGCCACGCTCCTTGAAAATAACCCCGCGATTGTTGATCGCCGGCAGATAGTTCGGATCGAAAGCCAGGGCGCGATTGTAGTCTGCCAAGGCCTTGTCGCTTTGTCCCCAGGCCTTGTATGCGGCCCCCCGTGTGTTCAGGAGGTCCGCACTGTTCGGCCGCGAAACCAGGAGTCGATCGTAGTCAGCGATGGACTCTTCGAATTGTCGGTTCGCCTGATAGGCGCGCGCCCGCAAGTACAGAACCGACTGATTGCTGCGATCAAGCGCGAGCGCGCGGCTGTATCGGTCGATCGCGCTCGTCCAATCCCGGCTGGTGGTAAGCTCGTTGCCTTGCCTGACCAGAGCGACCAACTGGTGGAATGTGGGACTGATCGCCTGTTCGTCGCTGGCAGGCGCAAGTTTGGCGGCGGTTGCATCGCTTCGGTTGCGCTGGACCGCTGAATTGTTCGGATCGATCGCAAGAGCCTTGTTGAAGTCCGCGATCGCCCGGTCGAACTGGTTCTGCCAGAGGAAGGCTAGGCCGCGGCCGTTATAGGCACCGGACAAGTTCGGATTGAGCGAGATCGCCTTCTGGAAGTCTGACATCGCGTTCGCGTAGTTTCCGATCAAGCGATGCGCGTTGCCTCTGCTGAGGTAGAGCAACGGCTGGTCGGGCTTCGCCTGGATGGCGGCCGTCAAGATCGAGATTTCGTTTTTGAAATCTCTGCCTTTGAGAATTTCGCTGTATCTCGTGCGAACGGCGCTTGGGTGCTCGCGCGCGGGCTTTTCCGGCGAACCCGCAGCGCTTCCTGGAGCCGCCGCCGCTCCGCCTGGCGGAGGCGTCTGCGCGCGTAGCGGCTCGACCTTCGGAGGCTGGGGGCCGGACGTTTCTCGCAAAGACTGCGCGAATTGCAGGTCCCGCGCCGATGCAGCGCTGGGCAGCCAGCAAGCACCTCCCAGGATCAATGTGGCGGCAATGGCCCGCAAGTGCATCGCGTCATCCTTCGTCCGGCCGGGCAGGCACGTACGACGATATCAACTTCTGATTTGCCGCGGAACTGCAGGGCAACCAATTGTCCGCCGGCATCGTTGGGACAATCAACAGCGTCATTGCGCGTGGCGCCAAAGTGCGCCGCATGCGAAAGCGGAAATGCCCGCCCGCCCGAACCCACTTATCGCGCCTCAGCAGCAATCAAAGCGCGACCAAGAAGAATTGACAGAACCAAGTGAAGCGCTACCGCCGGCCACAGAAAGATGCCGGTCATGTCACCTGCGAAACCGAGGTACGCAAGGTACAGCGTGACCGCCGCGTTGTAGGTCGCCATGCCGGCGAGCGGTGGACCTGGCCAGCAAGCCAGCCCCAAGGCGATCAGCGCGATTCCAGCAATGCGAGCGACTGGAATCGCACCGCCGCTCAAGTCCTCGCCCAACAACAACCGGCTGACTAGCGAAGGAACAATCAGCAACGCCAATCCGGTGACGACTTCGGCGACGACGGCGAATATCAGGACCTTTTTCATTGCGCCGACAAAGTCATTAGCGATTCGCCTGCTGCTCCGGCTCCAGTTTGAACGTCAGCTTGTTGATCTTGCCGGTGAATTTGAACGGGACGTCATAGCGATACTCCAGCAGGGCGACGCCGGTGCGGGTGTCCTGGCCGATGTCGAAGGTTTCATCTTCTGGGAACGTGATCGGGGTGCTGTTCTCCATCGAATTACGTGCCACTTCCTTGCCGTCCACGGACAGCACGCCGGTGCCGCCCTTGCCCAGGCCCGGCTCGGCGGACTTGAAGTCGAAGACGATGGTGTGCTTGCCGGCTTCCAGTTCGTGCCCCTCCCACGTCGTGCGCTTGAGATCGAGCAGGTTATAGAGGAACACAACCTTGCCGCGGCCGAACCCGAATTCGCCCTTGCTCAGGAACAGGCCATAGCCGCCGAAGCGCCCGCCCTCGGTGACGATCATGCCTTCCGCACCGTCCGACGGGATCTCGACCTCCGCGGTGATCGTGTACGACTTGTTCAGGATGCTGGGTGCGGCGCTGGCCGGCACGCCGGTCAGTTCGCCCGAATACGTGAAGACCGTTCGTCCCGCCGTGAGGCTCGGGCGCGGCGTGTTCCAGCGCGCGAGCGTCGAGTTGTCGAGCGGCAGCACGTTGTACTTCTTCGCCTCCAGATAGAAGATGGCCTGCATCTGCTTGAGTTTCTCCGGCATCCTGGCGGCGAGGTCGTTGGATTGGGTGGGGTCCTCCGTGACGTTGTAGAGCTCCCATTTGTATCCGGTGATCACGTCCGGAGGTGTGGCGGTGCTCAACTCCCACGGGAGAGTCGCAGGGGTCGTGCATGCCACCCAACCGTCGTGATAGATGGCGCGATTGCCGAGCATCTCGAAGTATTGCGTGGTGTGCCGGGTCGCGGCGTCGGCGTTCGCCTTGTCCCACGTGTACATCATGCTAACGCCTTCGATGGGGAGTTGCTTGATGCCGTTGATCGTGTCGGGCGCCGGAATGCCGGTCGCTTCGAGGATGGTCGGCACGATGTCGATGACATGGTGGAACTGGCGGCGGATGCCGCCCACGTCGTTGATATGGCCGGGCCAGGACATGGCCACACCCTGGGCGGTACCGCCAAAGTGCGACGCTACCTGTTTCATCCACTTAAACGGGGTGCTCATCGCCCACGCCCAGCCGGCTGAAAAGTGCGGGAAGGTCCGTTCCGACCCCCAGAACGGGTACCAGAGAAACTGGTCCTTGACCGGCACGGCAACCCCATTGAAGGTCGTGAACTCGTTCGGCGTGCCGTTGAGCATCCCTTCGGCGCTCGCGCCGTTGTCACCGCTGATGTAGATGATCAAGGTGTTGTTGAGCTCGCCGAGGTCTTCGACGGCCTGGATGACCCGGCCGATCTCGTTGTCGGTGTATGCGAGGTACGCCCCATAGACGTCCATCTGCTTGATGAAGAGCTTTTTCTCGTCCCAAGAGAGCGAATCCCATTCCGGCAAATCCTTCGGCCACGGCGTGAGCTGGGCATTCGCGGGCATGATGCCGAGCCGCTTCTGGTTGGCGAAGATGGTCTCGCGCAATTTATTCCAGCCGTCGTCGAAGAGACGCATGTCGCCGATCTTTTTGATCCACTTCGCCGTCGGATGATGCGGCGCGTGCGTGCCGCCCGGCACGTAATAGACAAAGAACGGTTTGTCGGGCGCGATTTCCTTGAGCTGCTTCATGTGCTGGATGGCCTCGTCGGCCATCGCCGTGGTCAGGTTCCAGCCGGGATTGCCCTGGAAGGGATAGATGGCCGTCGTATTGCGGAACAGGTTCGGCTGCCACTGGCTGGCATCGCCGCCAACGAAACCGTAAAAAAAATCGAAACCCATTCCGTTCGGCCATTGATTGAACGGCCCGGCTTGGCTCGACTGATAAGAGGGCGTGTTGTGGTCCTTGCCGAACCACGACGTGGCGTACCCGTTCTCCTTCAGAATTGTGCCGACGGTGCCTTTCTCAATCGGGATGATCGAGTCGTAACCCGGGAACCCCGTCGCAATTTCGCCGACCACGCCGTAGCCCACCGAGTGATGATTGCGTCCCGTGATAATCGCCGCGCGCGTCGGTGAGCAGAGCGACGTAGAGTGGAAATTCGTGTATCGCAGTCCCGCGTTCGCGATGCGATCCAGAGCCGGGGTCGGGACGACGCCGCCGAACGTTCCCGGTGCGCCGAAGCCGGCATCGTCCGTCATGATGAGCAACACGTTGGGCGCTCCCTTAGGCGGCACCACCCGCGGCGCCCACCAAGGGGTGGACTCGGAAGCCTTCTCCCTAATCACCCCGCCGAATTTCGGATCGGGCGGCGGCAGTTGTTTCCCGTCGATCGTGGTGGTGGCGCCCGGCGAGCCGGGGGCCGCAGCGGGCAACTGCGCCCGGACGCTCGGTGAGAAGGCCACGACCGCCATGGTCGCAATCGAGAAACGCAATGAGGCGATGGTCGCGCTTTTCATGAAGTGCCTCCCAGCTTGATGCCGCCAGGCGCGGCTGTGATCAGTTGCTCGGTGAGACCTCACTTTTGTGCCTAATCTTGGCATCATAGGTCTGTGGAACCTCACGCGCCATGATTGCTGCATTGCGCCAAAATGCGCGTGGACGAATCGCTCGGTTATTTCCTTGCGGGGGCCGGGCGAACGGCGAAACGGGTTGCCCGATCAAGGTGCTAGCGTTGCCGCCGGCGCCCGGCGGACATATCTCCTCTGCGGTCGCACAGCCCTGGCGGGGCCGGTCCCGCCAAGGCAAACTGTGCGGGGAGCCGCGAGCGAATGTCCCTCAATCACGTTACCCTCGACGACAAGTACGACCTGACCAAAAGCCGCGTGTTCGTCACCGGCTACCAGGCGCTGGTGCGGGCCACGCTGATGCAGCACGAGCGCGACCGGCGCGCCGGCCTCAACACCGCGGGCTACGTGACCGGCTATCGCGGCTCGCCACTCGGCGGGCTGGACTACCAGTTTCAGCGCGCCGCGAAGGTGCTCGCGCCGCGCAACGTGCTGTTCCAGCCGGCGATCAACGAGGACCTGGCAGCGACCGCGATCTGGGGCTCGCAGCAGGCTGAGCTGCGCGGCGAGGGCAAGTACGATGGCGTGTTCGCCATGTGGTACGGCAAGGGCCCGGGCGTCGACCGCTCCGGCGACGCCTTCCGCCACGCCAATTTCGCCGGCACCTCCAAGCATGGCGGCGTGCTCGCGCTGATGGGCGACGACCACACTGCCGAAATCGTCCACCACCGCGCACCAGTCCGAGTTCAATTTCGTTGACGTAATGATCCCGATCCTCAATCCGGCGGGCATCCAGGAGATCATCGACTACGGGCTCTACGGCTGGGCGATGTCGCGATTCACCGGCACCTGGGTGGGGCTCAAGTGCATGCACGAGACCGTCGAGTCGACCGCGGTGGTCGACGGCAGCCTCGAACGGCTCAACATCCTGCTGCCCGATCCCGACGAGTTCACCATGCCGGTCGGCGGGCTCAATATCCGCCTGCAGGATACTGTGCTCGGCATGGAGGCGCGGCTGCATGATCACAAGCGCGATGCGATGCTCGCGTTCGTGCGCGTCAACAAGCTCAACAAGGTCATCACCTCGGGCGGACGCAACCCGAAAATCGGCGTCATCACCACCGGCAAGAGCTATCTCGATGTCCGTCAGGCGCTCGACGAACTCGGCATCGACGAAGTGCGCTGCAACGATCTCGGGCTCCGCATCCACAAGATCGCCTGCCCATGGCCGATCAGCCGGCAGGACCTGAAGGACTTCGCGGCGGGCCTCGATCTCATCATAGTGGTCGAGGAGAAGCGCTCGCTGATCGAGGTGCAGGTGCGCGAGGAGCTTTACGGCACCGCGAACCAGCCGGTCTGCATCGGCAAGAAGGACGAGCAGGGCCGCTGGCTGTTCCCGGTGAAAGGCGCGCTCGATCCGAACGAGGTCGCGATCTGCATCGGCGATCGCCTGCTGAAGTACGTTACCGACCAGAATCTCGCCGACCGCGTGGCGCGCTTGAAGGAGGCGCAGCGCGTCCTGGCCGAGACGCAAGACGTCGCGGTGCGCATTCCGTACTTCTGCTCGGGCTGTCCGCACAATTCGTCGACGGTGGTGCCAGAGGGCTCGCGCGCCTACGCCGGGATCGGCTGCCATTACATGGTGCAGTGGATGGACCGCTCGACGCTGGGCTTCACCCAGATGGGCGGCGAGGGCGCGAACTGGATCGGCGAGGCGCCGTTCTCCAAGCGTCCGCACGTGTTTCAGAACATCGGCGACGGCACTTACAATCATTCGGGCTACATGGCGATCCGCGCCGCGATCGCCTCGGGCGTCAACATCACCTACAAGATTCTCTACAACGACGCCGTCGCCATGACCGGCGGCCAGATGCACGACGGCGGGTTGACCGTGCCGCAAATCGCGGCACAGGTGGCGGCCGAAGGCGCAAAACGCGTCGTCATCGTCAGCGACGAGCCGAAGAAATATCCGCCGGGCACCAAGTGGCCGCCCGGCGTCACCTTCCATCACCGCGACGAACTGCAGGCCGTGCAGAAGGAGCTGTCGGAAATTCCCGGCTGCACCGTGCTGATCTACGACCAGACCTGCGCCGCGGAGAAACGTCGGCGCAGAAAGCGCGGCACGTTCCCGGACCCGGACAAGCGCGTCGTCATCAACGAACTCGTGTGCGAGGGCTGCGGCGACTGCGGCGTGCAGTCGAACTGCGTTTCGGTGCAGCCGCTCGAGACCGAGTTCGGCAGGAAGCGCACGATTGATCAGTCGTCCTGCAACAAGGACTTCTCCTGCCTGAAGGGCTTCTGCCCGTCGTTCGTCACCGTGCACGGCGGCAAGCTGAAGAAAGGTGTGGGTGCGGCGCAGGATCATGAACTCCCCGCGTTGCCCGAACCGAAGCTGCCGCGCATCGGGCAGACCTACAACATCATCGTGACCGGCGTCGGCGGCACCGGCGTCGTCACGATCGGCGGTATCCTCGGCATGGCCGCACACCTCGAAGGCAAGGCCGTGGGCGTGATCGACATGGCCGGCCTCGCCCAGAAGGGCGGCGCGGTCTACAGCCACATGCGCATCGCGGAACGCCCGGAGGACATCCACGCCATCCGGGTCGCGGCCGGCGGCGCCGACCTCGTGCTCGGCGGCGACATCGTGGTGGCCGGCAACAAGAAGGTGCTGGGGGCGGTCAGGCCCGGCCACACCGCGATGGTCATCAACACCGCCGAGTTCCTGCCCGGCGACTTCACCCGCAACGCCGATTTCTCGCTGCCGACCGAACGGCTCAAACGCGCGATCGCGACCGCGGCCAGCACCGAGCAGTGCCATTTTGTCGACGCCACCCGGCTCGCCAACGCGCTGTTCGGCTCCTCGCTGGCAGCCAACGTCTTCCTGGTCGGCTACGCCTATCAGCTCGGCGCGCTTCCGCTTTCGGGGAGCGCGATCGAGCAGGCGATCGAATTGAACGGCGAAGCGGTGGCGACCAATACTGCAGCGTTCCATTGGGGGCGGCGGGCCGCACTCGATCTTGCCGCCGTGCAGGAGGCCGCCGCGCCGAAGACCGAAGTGCGCGACGAGAACCGCCGCCTGTCGCAGTCGTTCGACGAGGTCGTGGAGCGACGCGTCGCGTTTCTCACCGCCTACCAGAATGCCGCGTACGCCGAGCGCTATCGCGCGCTGGTCGAGAAGGCGAAGGCCGCCGAGGCAACGCGCGCGCCAGGCCAGTGCGGCCTCGCCGAGGCGGTGGCGCGCTATCTCTTCAAGCTGATGGCCTACAAGGACGAATACGAGGTGGCGCGCCTCTACACCGACGGCGCGTTTCTGAAACAGGTCGCGAACGAACTCGGTGGCGACAACTTGCGACTCGAGTTCCATCTCGCGCCGCCGCTGCTCGCGCGGATCGACCCGACCACCGGCGTGCCGCGCAAGATGAGCTTCGGTCCGTGGATGATGACGGTGTTCGGCTGGCTCGCGAAGCTGAAGTTCCTGCGCGGCACGCCGTTCGATCCGTTCGGCTATTCGCAGGAGCGCAAGACCGAACGCAAGCTTGTCGCCGACTACGAGGCGATGCTCGATGAGGTGCTACCAAAGCTCACTCCCGACAACCACGCGGTTGCGGTCGGGCTTGCGGCGATCCCGGAAAAGATCCGCGGCTTCGGCCACGTCAAGGCGCGCCACCTCGCCGCCGCCAAGGCCGACGAGGCCGCGCTCATGGAGCAGTTCCGCTCCGGCAAGCCGCCGCTGCTCAAGGCCGCGGAGTAGCGCGACGTCGTATGATGCGCCGTCGTAGGAGGCGACGATGACGATCACGCTGAACCACACCATCGTGCCGGCGCGCGACAAGGTGGTTGAGGCGAAGTTCTTCGCCCGCATCTTCGGGCTCAAGCCCGGACGTACCGACTACTTCGCGCCGGTCAAGATCAACAAGGGGCTCACGCTGCTGTTCGACGACGACGCGCGGTTTGCGAGCCACCACTACGCCTTCCACGTCAGCGACCGTGAGTTCGATGCGATCTTCCGCCGCGTCAAGAAGGCAGGCCTCGCCTATGGCAGCGGACCCGGGACGCCCGACGATGGGCAGCTCAACGACTGGGGCGGCGGCCGCGGCTTCTACTTCAAGAGCCCCGACGGTCACCTGCTCGAACTGATGACCGTGCCGCAATAGCGGCCGCAACATCCGCTACTGCACGGTGATGTTGTTGGCGCGCACGACCGCGCCCCAGCGCTTGACCTCGTCATGCAGCATGGTCGTCGCCGCTTCCGGCGACTGCTGGGCTTCGGGGTAGGGGTCCATGGCGTTCTTCTCGAACACGTCGCGCACCTTGGGATTGGCGATCGCCTCGCGCAGCGCAATGTTCAGCCGTTCGATCGCCGGGCGCGGCGTGCCGGCAGGCGCGAACAGCACCTGCCAGAACGGCAGGTCGAGCGTCCTGTAGCCGGCCTCGACGAAGTTCGGCACCTCGGGCAGCCCCGCGAAGCGCTTGTCGCGGAAAATGCCATAGCCCTTGAGCTTGCCGGCCTTCACCAGCTCGACCGCGACCGCCGCCGACAGGCAGCTCAGATCGGCGTGGCCGGCAACGACGTCGTTCAGCGCCGGTCCGCCGCCGCGATACGGAATCTGGTCGGCCTGCGCGCCGACCTCCTGCGCGAACATCACGCCACAGACGTGCCCGAACGAGCCCACGCCGGCGTGCGCCATCTTGGCGCGCTGTCCGGGCTCCTTCATCCAGCGCACCAGATCGGGCAGCGTATCGGCCGGCAGCGTGCTGCGCCCGACCATGACCGTCGCCATGTTGGCGACCGCGCCGATACCGGTGAAGTCCTTCTCCACGTCGAAGGAGAGCTTCGGGTACATCGCCGCGCCGATCGGCAGGCCCGGCTGGTGGATCAGGATGGTGTAGCCGTCGGCCGCGGCGCGCGCCACGCGCGCGGCGCCGAGCGTTCCGCCGGCGCCGCCGACATACTCGATGACGATCTGCTGGCCGAGCGTCTGCGACATCGCGTCGGTCACCGGCCGCGCCACCGCGTCGGTCGCGCCGCCCGGTGGAAACGCGATGATAAGCGTGATGGGCCGCGAAGGATAGCCTTGGGCAAAGACCTCGCCCGTGATCAGGGCGAGCGCGCACATAAGCGGCGCGAGGACGCGCGCAAACGTCATGGCATTTCTCCCTTGTCATGGTCCGCGCATTCGGGTGCGCGGGCTCGTTGCCATCAGCCTAGACAATTTTGCGGTGCGGTCACAGGGCGGGCTATCGTGCCGCGCCGGTTCGCGTTCCGAAGGACATCAGATGACGTTCAGCTTCTGGCATTCCCATCATGACGAGCCGGCGATCGAAGTGCCGGCGATCGGCCTTGAACTGCGTGTCACGCTGCCGATGTCGGCGACCGCAGGCACGCTGACGTTGATCGAGACGGTGAACCGGCCGGGTTTCGGCCCGCCCAAGCACCGCCATCACGAGACCGAGGTGTTTCGCGTGTTGTCGGGCCGCTATCTGTTCGAGGTCGATGACAAGCGCTTCATTGCGGAAACCGGCGATGTGGTCACCGCGCCGGGCGGCGCCGCTCACGCCTTCGTCAACATTACCGATCAGCCGGCGCGGCAGCTCGTCATGATCGTGCCGGCGCTCGACGCAGTCGCGTTCTTCACGCAGCTCGGCGCGACGATGAAAAACGGCGCGCCCGACCCCGCCGCGCTGAATGCGTTCGGCGCGAAATGGGGCGTGGAGTTTCTCGGCCCGCCGCTTAAGAAGGAGTGATGTGACTCCGTTGGGATGCGCGTCGGCAAGACACAGTCGTGCCGCGAGCACGCTATCCCTCCCCCTTGTGGGGAGGGTGGTTCGCGCGGAGGAATCCGAGCGCGAACCGGGTGGGGTGGGCTGCGCGAGATTTGCCCCACCCGTCCTCGCTCGGCTATCGCCTCCGCTCGGCCACCCTCCCCACAAGGGGGAGGGATAAACGCGCGCGTGGCCGTGCCCGAGCGTTGCGATCTCCGATCGTAACGCGCCGGCTACTGGCTGTGAGCGGAGGCTTCCTGCGTCGAGGAGGACACGGCGGCTTCGGCGAACGCCGCGGCCATCTCCTGCGCGCCCGGCTGCTGCGCGGCGCGGTCCATCCGCCGGTCGATCGCTTCGTAAAGTGCCGACACCACGGCGGTGCGGCGCGCGATCGGGTTGCGATGGTAGCCGCCCTCCTGGAAGAAATTCGAGGTCGGCACCAGCGGACGCATCTCCGCTGGCATGGTCACGAGATCGATGCCGTTGCCGTCGCCGGTGAGGTTCATCAGTTCGAGCTCTGCCGCCGTCAGCGTTGCCGTGTGGCCCTTGCTGCGCGCGAACGCAACCGAATCCAGCAGCTTCTGTGTCTGCAGCAGCGGGCCGATGTCGCGGTCGATCAGCGCGGCGTGCAGGCCGACCCCGCCGAAGGTGGTCTTGGCGAGCTTGTCGTGGTCGCGCCAGTGGTTCGGAACGGTGCGGCTGAACGCGATCATGCGCTTGAGCGCCGCGATCTTGCGCGTCATCGCGGGCTTCGCATCGTCGGACAGCGTCTCGACCTTCTGTTGCAGCACTTCGACCACGCGGTCGCCGTGCTCGGCCAGCAGGCTCACGCTGTTGGTGGACAGAAGCTGGTTGTAGCCGATGGCCGGCGAGATCGCCCGCGCCCGCTTGGTCTTGTGCGTGAGGCCCGGCCTGCACGTCGTAGGTGCCGTTGCCGCCGGTCTCGAAGGCGTAGATGCGTACTGCTTGGTCCGACGTCAGACCTACGGCGAGCGCGGCCTTGGCGTAGGCCTGCTTGAACGCCAGTTCGCTGTCCGGCCGCTCCGGCACGAAGCCGTGCTGCGTCGGCCGCGGCCCTGAGAAAGTCGGCGAGCACCGGAATGCGCGGGATCGCGCGCTCGTGCGGCGGACGCGGCGGCAGCGGACGGATGTAGAGCGGCGGCTGGGTCAGCACGTAGTCTTCGAGCGCGATCGGCTCGCCGTTGCGGCGCTTGGCGATGCGCACGCGGCGCTTGGCGATCACCTCGTCCCAATAGGCGCCGGCCTCCTTCGCAAGCTCGTGCCGCGGGCGCACCTGCTTCTTTTGCTTGGCGGCCTTCCCGGCCTTGGCCTCCGCGCCGGTCTTGGCTACGCCCAAAGCCAGGGGTGCCGAAGCCGGCGCGCTGACCGCGAAGAGGATGGCGGCGAGCGACCAAGCCAGCGTCTTGCGCGACACGTGCAATGACACGTCTGTCCCCCTCGGCGCCCCGGAGCGCCCGTGCACGATAACTGCCGGCGGCGATGGCCGCTACCGGCAGTTTACAGGCATCTACGGGAACTTCGGTTTACCTTTACGCGAACGCCGACCAGTCGACCGGGCCGTTGACGTAGCCGTAGCGCAGGTTGCTGCGCGCCGGGCCGTTCTTTTCGTACTCGTCCTTCATGCGCGCGAAGCGGTCCCTGTTCGGGCCGATGTCGGAGCGCTTGTTCGGGTCGATGCCGTAGAGCCGGGCGTTGTTGCCGCCGAAGATCGCGGTCTTGATCGGCCCGTCGGCGGCGCCGAGCGGCTTGAAACCGTACTTCTTCTGCATGTCCTCGGGAATTTCGAGCCGGCGCAGCGCCTCGATCTGCCATTGCGGCGAGCCGGTCCACACCGCGTCGGTGCCCCAGCACACGCGGTCGTAGCCCATGCCCTTGCCCATGATGCCCATCATCGCCGCGGTGATCCGCGGCTCGGCGACGACGCTTTGCGCGAACAGCTGGCCCGACGTCGGCGTAGACGTTGGTGACGCCGTACTTGTCCGGAATCTCGGCGAGGTCGGAGACCCAGGACACGCGGCCGGTCTTCTCGAACTCCTCCCACGCCACCTCGGCGCGGCCGCCGGCGGCGTGGCGATAGCCGCCGTGATAGATGACGAAGTTGAGCTGCGGCCAGTCCTTCGCCGCCTTGCCGACGTCGCGACCTTGGCGTAGGCGAGCAGATGCGGCCAGCGCTCGGCCGTCGCCTGCGGGAACAGGCCCTTGTGCACGCAGATGTTCTTGATGCCGTACTTCACGGCGAGCTCGTAGCCCTTGTAGGTGATCTTCTCGTCGTCCATCCGCCAGGGATGCTTGGCTTCGTCCTTGTTGGTGTTGTCGCCGACCGTGTAGCCCTTGATCGATTCCGGCTTGCGCTTGAGCGACTCCTCGAGATGCTCGAGCCAGCCGTCGGCCAGCCGGGCGTGAAGATCGCATGCGCCATCATGCGCCGCGAGCCGGCCTCCTTGTTCACCTTGTCGCGCGCCTCGATCATCATCTCGTTGGTGAGGAACCAGTCGCGCGGGATTTCCGAGGGCGACGACGAGATCAGCGCGATCTTGGTGTCGCTGTCGAGGTAGATTTCCTTGAAGTAGTTGTTGAACTTCAGATCATCGAGCGTCTGCGGCTTGTCGACCAGCGTCGGGTTCCAGCCGGCCTTGCCGACCGCCTCGCGCGAGCGCACGAAGTTCACGAGCCGCGTGTCGTCGCGCAGGAAGTGCGTGTGCATGTCCATGATGAACTGGTCTTTGAGCGCGTTGGCGCGCTCCTGCGCCATGGCCGGCGTTGCGGCTTCGGCGCGGCTCGCGTCGAACACCGTGCCGAACGTGTCGTTCAGCGCGACGAAGCCGGCCGCCATGCCGGCCGCGGTCTGGAAGAACTGCGCGGCGGTCGAGGCCCTGCTTCCTGCCGAGCGTGTCGGCCATGTCGAGCAGCCGCGCCTCGACTTCCTTCTGCTTCTCGCTCTGCGGCGGCGGCGTGAACTCGTCGCTCGACACGATCTGCGTCGGGATCGGCGTCGCGTGCGGCAGCAGTTCCGACGGCGACAGTTCCGGGATTTCCTTCTCGGTCAGAAAGCCCATGTTCGCTCTCCCATAGACGTGTGGCTCGCAGGTCGCCCCAGCGATAGCGGCAATGTTAGAGCCACTCTTAACTATTGTCGCATGGCATTTGGGCGGTTTGCCGCAAATCCGGGCGAACCGCGGGCACAACGAGGGCAATCGGACGGTAGCGATCCACCAATCACGCGACATTGATGGCAGCGCGACAAGAATTCACTTCGGCCCGCCTATTGCATTGCAATATATAAACGTCTGTTCATGGTTCCTTGGGTTGAAATCAAACAAGATTCTTCCCTTGCGGGCCTTTCGCAGTTGCGAAGGCCCGGGAGGGGTAAAGTCCCCGGATCAAGGGGTGGGAAGGGGTTTGGAATGATCGTTCTGAAGCGCGGCATCGGGGCGGCCTTTGGCGCCTTGACGTTGGCTCTCGGCCTGCAGGCGTGCAGCGAGGGTCCGGCCGCTCCGACCGAGAGCAAGGCTGTGGACGTAAGCATCGTCACCGTGCAGCCGGCGGCTCGGCCGCTGGTGCGCGAACTTCCCGGCCGGATCGCGCCAACACGGATTGCCGAGGTCCGGGCGCGGGTGTCCGGCATCGTCATCGAGCGCAGGTTTACCCAAGGCAGCGTTGTCGCGGAGGGCGACGTGCTCTATCGCCTCGACCCGGCGCCGTTCGAAGTGGAATTGCAGGCGGCCGAAGCGGCGCTCGCCAAGGCGCAAGCCGTCGCCGAACACGAAGCTCAGAACGCGCGTCGCATGGCGGCGCTGGTCGTCTCGCGCGCGGTGTCGCAGTCGCAACACGAATTCGGCGCAGGCCGCGCTGCGCCAGGCGGTCGCCGACGTGGCCGCGCGCCAGGCCGACGTCGCGCGCGCCAAGCTCAATCTCGCCTACACCGAGGTGCGCGCGCCGATCGGCGGGCGCATCGGCCGCGCGCTCCTCACCGAGGGCGCGCTGGTCGGCCAGGGCGAGACCACCCATCTCGCCACCATCCAGCAACTCGATCCGGTCTATGCCGATTTCACCCAGTCGGTCTCCGAGTTGAATCAGCTTCGGCGCGCGTTCGAGAGCGGCGATCTCGATAGGCTCGCCCCCGAGACGGCCAAGGTGAAGCTCATTCTCGACGAGGATCTCGTCTATGCCCACGTCGGCAAGCTCCTGTTCTCCGACACCACCGTTGACCGCACCACCGGACAGGTGACGCTGCGCGGCGAATTCCCGAATCCCAAGAGCGAGCTTCTGCCCGGCATGTACGTCCGAGTGCTGATCGAGCAGGGCATCGACCCGGACGCGCTGTCGGTGCCGCAGCAGGCCGTGCGCCGCAACGACGCCGGCGAGAGCGAGGTGTTCGTCGTGCGCGACGACAACCGCGCCGTGCTCCAGCCGGTGCGTCTCGGCCGCGTGATCGACGATCAGTGGCTTCTTCTCGACGGCGTCAAGCCGGGCGACCGCATCGTGGTCGAGGGCTTCCAGAAATTCGTGCCCGGCGACGCCGTCAATCCCGCGCCCTGGAACGGCGTCCACCGCGCCGACGCGCGCGGCCAAAGTCAGGTCGCCTCACCCGTTGCCGTGCGCTGACCGCAACGGGGGACCGGACCTCAAGCCATGCCGAGCTTCTTCATCGACCGGCCCATCTTCGCGTGGGTCGTGGCGCTGCTGATTTGCCTTGGCGGCATTCTGTCGATTCCGTTCCTGCCGGTGGCGCAATATCCGATGATCGCGCCGCCCTCGATCTCGATCAGCACGAGCTATCCCGGCGCGTCGCCGGAGAATCTCTACAACAGCGTCACCCGCCTGATCGAAGAGGAATTGAACGGCGCGAACGGCATCCTAAATTTTGAATCGACCAGCGACTCGCTCGGCCAAGTCGAGATCGTCGCCAACTTTGTACCGGGCACCAACACCGAGAGCGCGTCGGTCGAGGTTCAGAACCGCATCAAGCGCGTCGAGGCGCGCCTGCCGCGCGCGGTCATCCAGCAGGGCATCCTGATCGAGGAGGCGTCGAGCGCGGTGCTCCAGATCATCACGCTGCGCTCGACCGACGGCAGCCTGGACGAGGTCGGCCTCGGCGACTTCATGGTGCGCAATATCCTGGGCGAGGTCCGGCGCATCCCCGGCGTCGGCCGCGCCACGCTCTATTCGACCGAGCGGTCGCTGCGCATCTGGATCGATCCGCGCAAACTCGTCAGCTTCAACCTCACCGCCGACGACGTGACGCGCGCGATCGCAAGCCAGAACGCCCAGGTGGCCTCCGGCAGCATCGGCGTCGAGCCGAGCAATGCGAGCCAGCAGGTGTCGGCGCTGGTGCTGGTGAAGGGCCAGTTCGAATCGCCGACCGAGTTCGGCTCGATCCTGCTGCGCGCCAACGACGACGGCTCGACCGTGCGCCTGCGCGATGTCGCGCGGATCGAGGTCGGCGGGCTGAGCTATCAGTTCACAACGCGGCAGAACGGCCAGCCGTCCGCCGGCCTGTCGGTGCTGCTCGCGCCGACCGGCAATGCGCTCGCCACTGCGACCGCGGTGCGCGCCAAGATGGTCGAGCTCTCGAACTATTTCCCGGCCAACATCAAGTACGACATTCCCTACGACATCACGCCGGTGGTCGAGGCTTCGATCGCAAAGGTGCTGATGACGCTCCTCGAAGCCGTCGCCCTGGTGTTCGTGGTGATGCTGCTGTTCCTGCAGAACATCCGCTACACCATCATCCCGACGCTGGTCGTGCCGATCGCTCTGCTCGGGGCCTGTGCGGTTCTGCTGATGATGGGGCTTTCGATCAACATGCTGACCATGTTCGGCATGGTGCTCGCCATCGGCATCCTGGTCGACGACGCAATCGTCGTGGTCGAGAATGTCGAACGGATCATGGCGGAGGAGGGGTTGCCGCCGCGGGAGGCCACCCGCAAGGCGATGAGCCAGATCACGGGTGCGATCGTCGGCATCACGCTGGTGCTGGTCTCGGTGTTCATCCCGATGGCGTTCTTTCCGGGATCGGTCGGCATCATCTACCGGCAGTTTTCGATCACGATGGTCGCCGCCATCGCGATCTCCGCGCTGCTCGCGCTGTCGCTGACGCCGGCGCTGTGCGCGACCATCCTCAAGCCGGTCGGCCCCGGTCATCATGCCAAGGGCGGCGTGTTCGGCTGGTTCAACCGCAAGCTCGACGCCACCAAGGGCCGCTACGCCGGCATCGTCGCCTGGTCGGTAAAGCGCGCCGGCCGGTTGATGCTGATCTACCTTGCGCTTGTGGTGGGCGTGGCATGGGGCTTCATGCGGCTGCCCGCGGGCTTCCTGCCGATCGACGATCAGGGCTTCATCACCACGGATGTGCAGACGCCGCCGGAGGCGTCGTTCAACCGCACGCTCGAAGCGGTCAAGGCCGTGGAGCAGTACCTGTTGCAGCGTTCCGGCATCGAGAACGTCACGTTTCTCACCGGTTACAGCTTTCTCGGCCAGGGCCAGAACACGGCGCAGGCGTTCATCACGCTCAAGGACTGGTCGGAGCGCGGCGCAAGCGACAGCGCGGAGCACATCGTCGCCGACATCAATACGAGGTTAGTGTCGATCAACGACGCCACCGTGTCCGCACTGCAGCCGCCGCCGATCGATAACCTCGGCAATTCGTCGGGCTTCAGCTTCCGGCTCCAGGATCGCGGCCAGCGCGGCTACGCCGAGCTCATGAAGGCCAGGGACCAGTTGCTGGCCGCCGCCCACCACAGCCCGGTTCTACAAGATGTCTACGTCGAGGGCTTGCCGCCCGCGCCGCAGGTGCGCCTGGAGATCGACCGCGAGAAGGCCGCAGCCCTCGGCGTCACCTTCGAGGAGATCAACAACACGATCTCCACCAATCTCGGCTCGAGCTACATCAACGACTTCCCCAACCGAGGCCGCATGCAGCGGGTGGTGGTGCAGGCCGACCGCGGCGCGCGCATGCAGGCCGACGAGATTCTTGCTCTATCGCGTGCGCAGCACCCAGGGCCAGCTCGTGCCGATGTCGTCGTTCGCGACCGTGCAATGGGCCTCCGGCCCGACCCAGATCGTGGGCTTCAACTACTATCCGTCGGTGCGCATCGCGGGTTCCGCCAAGCCCGGCTACACCAGCGGCGACGCGATCCGCGAGATGGAGCGGCTCGCAGGCCAGCTGCCGCGCGGCTTCGGCTACGAGTGGACCGGCCAGTCGCTGCAGGAAAAGCTTGCAGGCTCGCAGGCGCCGCTCCTGCTCGCACTGTCGGTGCTGCTGGTGTTCCTGGTGCTCGCGGCGCTCTACGAAAGCTGGACGATTCCGCTCGCCGTACTGCTCACTGTGCCGCTCGGCATGCTCGGCGCGGTCGTAGCGATCGCGCTGCGCGACCTGCCGAACGGCGTTTATTTCACCGTAGGCCTCGTCACCATCATCGGGCTCGCGGCCAAGGACGGCATCCTGATCGTGGAGTTTGCGCGCGACCTCTACCGGCAGGGCCGGCCGCTGCGCGAGGCCACGATCGAGGCCTGCCATATGCGCTTCCGCCCGATCCTGATGACGGGGCTTGCCTTCATCTTCGGTGTCGCGCCGATGGTGATCGCGTCGGGTGCGGGCGCCAAGAGCCAGCAGGCGCTTGGCACCACGGTGATGGGCGGCATGATCAGCGTCGTGGTGCTGGCGTTACTCCTGGTGCCGGTGTTCTTCGTGTTCGTGCTGGGCCTGTTCGACCGCAACGCGCGGCAACACGGCATGGAGACTGAGGCCGCAGAGGAAGAGGCTGCGGTTGGCGGCGCTCCCGGTGCGGCGGCTGCGACCGCCGCACCCGCGCAACATTGATCTCTGCCGTTTGCCCCCCGCACGCGGGGACCCAGGGCTACAGACTGTGAAGCTGATCGAGTGGACCGAGCGGAAGCGGCTACTGCGCCTGGATGTTGTTGGCGCGGATCACGTCGCCCCAGCGTTTGATTTCGCTCTTGAGCATCGCGGTCGCGGCCTCCGGGGTTTCCTCGCCGGCGGGGAACAGCTCCATGCCGTTCTTGGCGAACGTCTCGGTCACGCGTGCATCCGCCAGCGTTTGCAGCAGCGCCGCGTTCAGCCGCTCGACGATCGGCCGCGGCGTGCCGGCGGGCGCGAACAGGATATGCCAGAAATCGAGATTGAGGTTCTTGTAACCGGCCTCCGCCATGGTCGGAACGTCGGGCAAGGCCGGGAACCTGCGGCGGCCGATGATGCCGTAGGCCTTGAGCTGACCCGCCTTCACAAGCGGCGCAATGATGGCGGCCGACAGGCAGCTGAGGTCGGCATGGCCCGCGACGAGATCGTTGAGCGCGGGACCGCCGCCGCGATACGGAATCTGGTCGGCCTGGGCGCCGACTTCTTGCGCGAACAGCACGCCGCACAGATGGCCGAACGCGCCGACGCCGGCGTGTGCGATCTTGGCGTGCTGCCCCGGCTGCTTCATCCACTGCGCAAGCTCGGCCATCGAGTTCGGCGGCAGCGTGCTGCGGCCGGCGATGATGGACGCGCTGTTGTTGACGATCCCGATGCCGGTCAAGGTCTTCTCGGCGTCGAACGTGGCGTTGGGATAGAGCGTCATGCCCGCCGCAAGCCCCACCTGGTGCAGCAGCAGCGTGTAGCCGTCCGGCGCCGCGCGCGCGACCCGGGCGGCACCGATCATGCCACCGGCGCCGCCGACGTTCTCGATCACCACCTGCTGGCCGAGCGACTGCGACATGTTCTCGTTGATGATGCGCGCGATGGCGTCGGTCGCACCGCCGGCCGGGAACGGAACGATCAGCGTGATCGGCCGGCTCGGATAGCCCTGCGCCGACACGGCACCGGGCGTCAGGACGCAGGCGACGAGGCAGGCGAGCAGCGACGCGATCGCGCATGCAGTTTTCATGGCGGGGCCTCCGGCAGCGGCACGCGCAGTGTAGACAAACGGCCGGTCGCCTGAACAGGCCGTTGGCCCGGATGAGGGCCTGTGCTCGCTGGCTGTGGCGAGCGAAACAGCTAGACTGGTCGCAGGTCTTGTCGATCGGCGCGAGGGGGCGATCGCATGCCGGTTCGCATCCGCATCGCGGGATACCAGGACGAGCCGTCGGTCCACACTCGTGCCTTGCGGGTGATGATTGGCGCGTTGTGCGAGCATGCTGGCGACAGCATTGCAGTCGAATTCGAGCGCAACATCGCCGACCGCGGACGGCCGGTTGCCGATCTGCTGCCGCTCGTCGAGAGCGGCACGCTCGATCTATGCTATTTCTCGTCGAGCTATCTTGCCGCACGCGTGCCCGCGCTGGGTGCGCTTGACATTCCGTTTCGGTTTTCCGATCGCGGCGAGACCGACGCCATATTGCGGGGCGACCTCGGCGCCGTCATTCGCCGCGAGATCGCCGAGCGAACCGGCTACGTCGCGCTGGCGTTCTGGGACAACGGGCTACGCAATCTGTCGAACAGCAGGCGCCCGGTACTTGCGCCCGCCGACTGTGCGGGGCTGCGTATCCGCACGCTGCCGAGCGAGGGCTACCACGCCACCTTTCGTACGCTCGGCATGACGCCGGTCACGATCGACGTCGCCGACATGGTCCGCGCGATCTCGGCTGGCGAAGTCGATGCCCAGGAGAACCCGCTGACCAACATTCGGCTGTTCGGACTGCAGCTCTACCATCGCTTTGTCACCATGACGCGACACTTCCATGGGATCGCGCTGCTGCTCTGCAACGCTTCAACCTGGGCGGGCTGGCCGGACGCTGTGCGTGTGTCGCTCGCCGCGGCGGTCGCGGAGGCGACAGCGGCGCAGTGGCGCTTTGCCGCCGAGGACGAAGACGTCTCGTGCCGGATGCTCGTGGGTGAGGGAGTGGCGATTGTCGAGCCGGACGCCGAGGCCCGAGCGGCCTTCCGGCTGGCGGTCCGCGGCGTGGCTGAGCGCCAGCGCGCCTCGCTGCCGCCCGAGGTGGCGCGGCTGATCTGATCGGGGCCCTGGTGTCCGCGGCTCGAAGTTAGTGGCCCCGACGGCGGCGCATCAGCCGCAGCGGCGCAAGATTTGCAAGATAGCCGAACATCGCGTGGTTCGGGCTGACCAGGCTGATCGCGACCGAGATCAGCGCCGCCGCGATCATCGCCAGGGACGGGTCGCGCTGGTCGGCGCGCTGCGCCGCGGTGAGCTGCGGCGCGTCGAGTTGCTGGAGCCTGAGCGAGACCAGCGAACTCGCAGCCATGTTGGCGGCATAGAGCCACACCGCGGGCCCAAGGTGGCCGTAGCGCCCGACGATCATGGTCGAGAACGGCACGCAGGTGACAAGGAACAGCCCCAGCAGGCTCCACGCGGCGTAGCCGTGGGCTACCTTTTCGCGATGATTGTCGACTTGGACCTGGCCGAGCCATCGCAAGCCGAGAACCCAGAAGCTGATGCCATAGACCAGGAACTGGCCCCACAGCTCCGACAGTGCAAGCAACAGCGGCGCGCTGCTCTTCGGATTGAAGGCTTCGGGCAGACGCAGGTCGATGACGAGCAGCGTCATCGCGAACGCGTAGACGCCGTCAGTGAGGGCTTCGAGCCGGTTCTTCGGAATCATCGCCGCAATGCTACACGAGATCTTAGTAAAACGAGGCGGCGAGCTCACGGGCGCCCTCGGCCTGCGAGGCGCGGTCCATCTTGCTGTCGATCGCCTCGAACAGCATCGAGACCACGGCGGTGCGGCGCGCGATCGGGTTGCGCTCGTAGCCGCCGCGCTGGAAGAAATTAGAGGTCGGCACCAGCGGACGCATCGCGTGCGGCATCGTTACGAGATCGAAGCCGTTGCCGTCGCCGGTGAAATTCATCAGCTCGAGTTCGGCCGCGGTCAGCGCCTTGGCGTAGCCCTTGGCGCGCGCGAACAGCACCGAGTTCAAGAGCTTCTGGGTCTGCAAGAGCGGGCCGATGTCGCGATCCAGCACGGCGGCGTGGATGCCCATGCCGCCCGGCGTGGTCTTGGCGAGCTTGTCATGCTCGCTCCAGGCGTTCGGCACGGTGCGGCTGAACGCCACCATGCGGCCGACCGCCTCGATCTTGCGCGCCATCGCGTTTCGGCCGTCGGCGTCGCGCGACGCGGCCATGGTCTTCAGCGCAGCGATGAACTCGTCGCCGTGTTCGGCCATCAGGCTCACGCTGTTGGTGCTGAGAAGCTGGTTGTAGCCGATCGCGGGCGAGATCGGCCGCGCATCGGCGCGCGCCGAGGTGAGGCCGGCCTGCACGTCGTAGGTGCCGTTGCCGCCGGTCTCGAAGGCATAGATGCGGACCGCCTGCTCGCGTGTCAGGCCTGCGGCCGAGGCGATGCGGGCGTAGGCCTGCTTGAATGCGGCATCGCTCGCCGGTCGCTCGGGCACGAACTGGAACGCTTCGGCGGCGTGCCGCACGAAATCGGCGACCGTCGGGATCGGATAAACCGGCGGCCGGCGCGGGTCGCGCGGCATTTCGAAACCGGGCGGCCGGGGCGGGCCGGTGTAGGCCGGCGGCTGAGTCAGCACATAATCGTCGAGCGTGACCGCAACGCCGCTGCGGCGCTTCGCAAAGCGAGCGCGGCGCTTTTCGGCGATGGTATCCCAGTATGCGGCGGCCTCGTCCTCGTAGGCTTGGCGGGCGCGGACGTACTCCGCGATCTTTCCGTCATGCTGGCCTGCCGCGACAATCGGCGGGACGGCAGCGTCGCGCGCAACGGCAGGCTCGCCCGCGATCAAGGCGAGCGCGACCAACAAGAAGCCGCAACGGCAGCCAGCGCCATCGAGCCGCATCAGGCGTCCCACTTGGATAAACGGCGGGAAGTTCCCGCTTCCCGCGGTCGCGCCGCATACCATGATTCCCCGCCTTGCTCGTGGTCACGTTGCCGCGGGCTGTCTCGATTTCGCCAACGTCGGTGTGGTAAGGACTGGCTCGCGGGGCGACATGACCGGAGATCCGTCATGTTGTGGAAAGACGACAAGGACCAGAAGCAAGAAGTCTGGACCCCGTGGGTGATCGGTGCGTTCGCGATCGTCGTGTTTGCGGTCGCGACCTACATGAACTACGGCGACAGCTTCCATTGGGGCTCAGCCACCGACATCAGCGCAACGACCGCGCCGCGCGGCCCCGATCAATAGCCGTTCGACGCGGGATCCAAGGAGGGGGCAATGGATCGGCGCGGGTTTGTTCGCGGCATCGCGTCTGCCGCGTGCCTCGGCGTGTTTGCCGGCGCCGCGGCACGCGCGCAACTCGTCGATCAACCGGTGCGGATCATTTATCCGTTCGCTGCCGGCGGCGGCGGCGACGCCATCGCGCGGCTGGTCGCGGAAAAGCTAAGCGCCGGCCTCGGCCGCCCGGTGGTGGTCGAGAGCCGGACCGGCGCCGGCGGCCGGATCGGCGTGATGGCGGTGAAGTCCGCGCCGCCCGACGGCTCGACGCTCCTGTTCACGCCGATCGCCCCGATCTCGATCTATCCGCTGGTGTTCGCACAGCTGAGCTACGATCCGTTCGCCGATTTCGAGCCGGTGTCGCAGATCGGCACCAACGAATTCTGCATCGCCATCAACCCGTCGGTTCCGGCGAAGACGCTCGCCGAACTCGTCGACTGGCTGAAGGCGAACCCGGCGCAGGCCAACTTCGGCATTCCGGCGATGGGAACGCTGCCGCACTTCCTCGGCGTGATGTTCGGCCGCGCCGCGCAGCTCGATATGCGGCCGATCGCATTCCGAGGCGCGGCCGCTTCGATCGCCGACGCGGTGGCGGGCCACGTCCCCATGGTGGTGTCCGGCACCAACGACCTTTCGGCGCTGCACGCCGACGGCCGGCTCCGCGTGCTGGTGACTTCCAATGCGCAGCGTTCGAGGTTCATCCCGGACGTGCCGACCTTCCGCGAACTGGGCTACGACCTTCTTGCCACCGGCTGGTACAGCCTCTACGCGCCCGCGAAAACGCCGCCCGACGTGATCGCACGCTTGAGCCGCATCATCATGGACGCGGTGCAGACGCCGGAGGTACGCGGCAAGCTCGAATTGTACGGGCAGAACCCGACCGGTACCTCGCCGCAGCAACTCGCCGCCATTCAGAAGGCCGACATGGAGCGGTGGGCGCCGATCATCAAGGCGACCGGCTTCAAGGCCGAGTGAGGTGCGCCGTCAATGCATCGGCGCGCGCAGGCCGAGCCGCTCCATGCGCGGCAGCACCTCGGCGCGGAAGTACGGGAAATCGTCGATGTAGTTGACGAGACCGACCGCCATGCCGTTGAGGCCGGCGTCGCTCAGGAACTTGAATATGCTTGGCGACCTGGTCGGGATCGCCGACATCGGAAACGTGCCGGTGCCGCTGACCATGCGCTCCTTCATCTGCTGCAGGCGGTCGTGCGGGATCGACTGTCCGCCGCGCCGGATGTCGGCCATGTGCTCGGCGGCGGCCCAGTCGCCCATCTCGTGGACGAGATAGCGGTAATACTCCTGCGTCTCCTTGGCCGTCCGGCGGCAGATGATGTGTCCGCTGGCATAGACGCCGACCTGCGCGGCCGGCCTGCGTCGCGCAGCGTGCGGATGTCCTGCGGCAGCGTCTCGCGATCGACGATCACCATGAACAGGCAGTCGGCGTGGCGCGCGGCGAACGCTCGGCCGGCGCGCGAGGAGCCCGCGCTCATCAGCAGCGGACGGCCCTCGCCGTAGGGCTTGGGCTTGATCAGCACGCCCTTGAGATTGAAATACTTGCCGGCGAAGTCGAACGGCTCGGCTCGGACCAGACCTTCTTGACGATCGTCGCCCATTCCTCGGAATAGACGTAGCGCTCGTCATGCTCGAGCAGGTTGCACGCCGAACATCTCGAACTCGCCGGCGTTCCAGCCAGAGACGATGTTGAGCCCGAACCGTCCGTTGCCGATCTGGTCGGCGGTGACGCATTGCTTGGCGGCGAAGATCGGGTTGATCAGCGGAACGTGAACGGTGCCGAACGCGACGATGTCGTTGGTCGCAGCCAGCAGGCCCGACGCCCAGGTCAGGGTTTCGAGCGAGGTTCCGATCGGCGTCGGTCTCGCCGCGGTAGCCGTGCCAGCGCGCGACCGGCAGGATGAATTCGAGGCCGGCTTGCTTCGGCGAGCCGCGCCGCCTTGAGGTTGTTCTCCCAGGACGCGTCCCAGCGCTCGGGCGCCTTGGTCATGGTCAGGCCGCCCGAGCAGTTGAGCCCGAACAGCCCGAGCTTGAAACGGTTGCCGCCATGCATGCGGTGGTCGCGGCGGCTGGTCATGCGTGGCGCTCTCTAGCGGCTTCGGGCAAATTGACAGCGATGACCGCAAATCGGTAGCAATGACGAAACGGCGTTGCAACGTCGCCAGCACGCAGACGGAGGACCGCCATGACCGCCAGGCTGCCCGCGTTCGAGCATCTCATCCAGGAGCTTCGCCGCGTCTGGGCGTCCGAGAGCGATGTCGAGACAGCGGATGAAGCGCGCCGAGACTCTGCTCAAGGTTGCGCTCGCCGATCCCGTCGATCGTGTGCCCATTCCAAGCAGTGGCCCTGGACGCCGGGACAGAACCTGCTGCTCTACGAAGACCCCGATCACGGCTTCGCCATCAACGCCACCGTGCGCAAGCCCGGGTCGAAGGGCGCGATCCACGATCACGGCCATTCCTGGACGCTCTACGGGCTGATCGAGGGAACCGAGCGGATCGAACGCTACCAGCGGCTGGATGACGGCAAGCGCGACGGCCACGCCGAGCTGAAGCTCGTCGCCGACCGGGAGATGGGGCCGGGCGGCGTCGACTTCGTGCCGCCCTATTCGGTGCATGCCGAGCGCGGCGGACCGGATCGCTCGGTCGCGATGATCGTCCGCAGCGAGCGCATGGTCGGTCGCTTCAAGCAGCACATGTTCGATCCGGAGAAGAACACCGTCGCCGAGGCCTGGGGTCCCGAGCAGGTTCCCTACGAGCTGGCGTAGGCCTTCCGCCTGCCAGCGTTGCGAAGGTCGTGCCCATGCTCGACTTCGTCATCCGCAATGGGCGCCTGCCCGCAACCGGCGGCACGCCGGTCGACATCGGCTTTTCCAACGGCCGCATCGCCGCGGTCGAGCCGAAGCTCGCGCGCCGACGCGCCGTCCTACGACGCGCAGGGCTGCCTGTGCTGCGGCGGGCTGTGCGAGACCCACATCCATCTCGACAAGTCGCGCATCGTCGACCGCTGCACGCCGGAGCCGAGCCGCAGCGAGCCCAACCACATGAAGCGCGTGCAGGCGGTGAAGCCGACCTTCACCGTCGAGGACATCTACAACCGCGCCAAGGCTTCGCTGGAGAACTGCATCAAGCACGGCACCACCCGCATCCGCACCCACGCCGAGATCGACCTGCCGGTCGGCACGAAAGTGCATCGAGGCGCTGACGCATGCTGCAGAAGGAATACGCCTGGGCGGTCGACCTGGAAATCTGCGCGTTCGCGCAGGAGGGCCTGTCGACGGCGCCGGAGGCCGACAAGGCGCTGGTGAAGAGCCTCGAAACGCGGCGCCAAGGTGATCGGCGGCGCGCCGAACTACGACACCGACCACGCCGGCGCAGATCAACCGCGTGTTCGAGCTGGCGCGGCATTACGACATCGACATCGACATGCACATCGACTCCGGCCACGACCCGGCGAGCCTCGATCTGCATCTGGTCGCCGAGCTGACGCAGAAGCACAAGCTCGGCGGCCGGGTCGCGATGGGCCACGTCACCAAGGTCGCGGGCCTGCCGCCGGACAAGCAGAAGGACATCGCCAGGAAGCTCGCCGACGCCGGCGTCGCGGTCACGGTGCTGCCGGCGACCGATCTGTTCGTGCTGGCGCGCCACGTCGACTACAACGTGCCGCGCTGCGTCGACCGACGCCAACCTGTTCGCCGAGCAGGGCTGCAACTGCTCGATCTCGTCGAACAACATCCTCAATCCGTTCACGCCGTTCGGCGACGGCTCGCTGATCCGCATGGCCAACCTGCACGCCAACGTCCTGCAGGTCGGCCAGCCGGATCGGCTCGCCGAGCTGTTTTCGATGATCAGCGAGCGCTCGGCGCGGCTGATGAATCTCAAGGACTACGGCATCAAGGTCGGCAACCCGGCCGAGGTGACGGTGATCGACGCGCAAGTCGCCGGCCGAGGCGGTTGCGACCAACGCGCCGGTGCTCGCCGTGTTCAAGCGCGGCCGCCAGACCGTGAGCCGCCCGCGCGCGGAGTTGTTGCCGCCGTAGTGGAACCAGGGACTGTCCACGTCATGGCCGGGCTTGTCCCGGCCATCTCAATTCTGGGGCACGACAGCGCCTGTGAATCGGGATCACCGGGTTCTCGGCGCTTCGCGCCGGCCCGGTGATGACGCCGTGCCGTTAGTCAGTCTTTCAATTTCGGATAAAGCTCGAGCGCGGTGCCGCCGAAAATCCAGTCGCGGTCGGCGGCGCTGGCAAAGCGGAGCGCGTCTTGCGCCTTGCCGAGGATCTCCTTGAGCGTGCCCGCGGTGGCGGGAAAGTTCGAGCCCCAGGCGATCCGGTTTGCGCCCATAGCATTTGATCAGTTCGCCGAAGAACGATTGCGGCGAGGCCTTGCCCCAGTCTACCGGCGACACGTTGAGCGGCGTGAGCTTGAGGTAGACGTTTGGATACCGCGCCAGCGCGAAGAACTCGCGGTCGGCCTCGAACGGCGGCCCCTCGACGAGAACCGGCCGCGCCAGATGGTCGAGGATGATCTTCACCTTCGGAAAGCGCTCCAGCAGACCGCGCAGTTGCGGGAAGCCTTGCGGCGTCATCTGCATGCAGACCGGAACGCCGGCGTCGCCCGCATATTGCCATGCCGGATAGGTGCGCAGATCGTCGAACCAGGTGGCCTGGCCCGGCATGGTGCTGCCGGTGGTGAACAACCGCATGCCGGAGAACCCGCGCGCCAGCCAGTGCTTCATCTTGTCGACGGCGTCGGCCGCGAGCACGTCGACCGAAAACACGCCGGTGAAGCGCTTCGGATATTTCGCGATCGCCTCGGCAACATAGGAATTGTCGTGCCCGTAGGCCGTGGAAGCTTGCACGATCGCCGACTTGGCAACGCCCGCCTGATCCATCGCTTCGATCATCATGTCGTGGGTGGTCGGCCGGTCGCGCGACCAGGTGCTCTGCGTGCCGCCGAGCGGCTGCAACGGGAAGCGGGTGGTGTCGGTTGCGATGACGTGCGGGTGAATGTCGATGATCGGCATGCGGCGGTGGGTCCCTTGCTTGGCTCAGTTCGACTGCTCGACGAAGTGCGCCGCGACGACGACGATCAGCGGGGCTACAGTGTAATCGGAGACGTCGATCGCGATCGTGAGCGGCACCCCGCTCATTGCTTCTCCACTCCGGCCTTCTCGATCACCGCCGCCCATTTGTCGATGTCGGCGCGCATCCGCGCCTGCATCTCCTCGGGCGTGGTGCCGCGCGCGTCGAGGCCGAACTGCAGCGCCTTCTGCTGCACGTCGGGCAGCCGCAGCGCCGCGTTGATCTCGCGGTTGAGCAGGCGGACGATGTCGTCGGGCATGCCGGCTGGACCGGAGACCGCGTTCCAGCTCGTCACCACGAACTCGGGCAGGCCGCTCTCCGCCACCGTCGGCACGTCCGGGCTCGACGCCGAGCGCTTGTCCCCGGTGGTGGCGACGGCGCGGAGCTGCTGATCGTTCAGCGCCGCTCGGAAGCCTGCGCAGGTAGTCGAAGCCGACATCGATATCGCCGCGGATCATGGCGGTGACGAGTTCCGGCGTGGTGCGGAACGTGACGATCGTCGCCTTGATGTCGGCGGTGAGCTTGAACAGCTCGGCGGACAGATGCTGGGTGCTGCCCGGCGCGATCGCGCCGAAGTTGAGCTTGCCGGGACTCGTTTTCGCCGCGGCGATGATGTCGGGGATGGTCTTGTACGGCCCGGCGGCCTGGGTGGCGATCGTGAGATCGAGCCAGGCCATCACCGAGATCGGGGTGAAATCGCGCAACACGTCATAGGGCAGCGACTTGAACAGCGAGCGGCTGATCGCAGTGCCGTTGCCGGTGAGCGTCAGCGTATAGCCGTCCGGGGCCGCGATTGCGCCGGCCTTGGCGGCGACGATGCCGCCCGCCCCGGGACGGTTTTCGATGACGAATTGTTGACCGAATTTCTCCTGCAGCTTTTGCGCCAAGATCCGGGTCGTCGTGTCCGCAACACCGCCCGGACCATAGGGAACCAGGATCCGCACCGGGCGGTTCGGATAGCCCGATTGTGCGTGCGCCGGCGTCGCATCGGTGGCCGCCCACGCGATGAGCAGTGCCAGCATTGCGAGGCGATGAAATGATTCCCTTGGCGAGCGGCATGGCTGCTATCCCACAAAAGCGTTTCCTCGGTGGTGGCTTGATTTGCGCGTTGCGTGCGCCCACCTGATGCGCATTATGCGCGCCGATTGCCTTTTGCACAGGCGGCGCGCTCACAACAGCTCCGCCCTTCCATGTCTGTTCAGGCGCCTGCAGAGAGCGTATTGTTTGCGGCCAATGAACACCGTCACCAGTTCGCCGCTGCCGGCCCGGCCGTTGTCGCTGCCGAATTTGCTCGACATTTTCGCGCATTGCCGCGGTGCCGGTGGTGGTCGCGCTGCTCTATTGGTACAGCATCCTGGGCGGCGATCTCTGGCTGCGGTGGGTGGCGCTGGCGATTTTCATCGCGGCCGGCGTCACCGACGTGCTCGACGGCTATTTCGCGCGGATGTGGGGACAACAATCCTCGCTCGGGCGGATGCTCGACCCGATCGCCGACAAGCTTCTGGTGTCCTCGTGCCTGCTGATGCTGTCGGCCGACGAGACCATCCGCGGCTGGTCGCTGCTCGCCGCCGTCATCATCCTGTGCCGCGAAATCCTGGTCTCGGGGCTGCGCGAATATCTGGCGGAACTGCGCGTCAGCGTGCCGGTGTCGCGGCTCGCGAAGTGGAAGACCACCTGGCAGCTCGTGGCGGTCGGCTTCCTGATCGCGGGCGACGCCGGTGACCGGATCGTGCCGGTGGTCACGCCCGTCGGCCTGACGTTGCTCTGGCTGTCGGCGTTGGTGACGCTCTACACCGGCTGGGACTATATGCGGGCCGGATTGCGGCACGTGATCGACTGATCCCGCCCGCCGGCAAGTGTCCCGAACCCGAAGTTCGCACGGTTGTTCAGCAGCCTCATTTGCGAACTTCGGGTTTGAAGGACACTAGAAAACTCTAAAGGTGCTAGTGTCGCTTGGATTTCGGAAGTTCGTTCCCGAGCAAGCTGAGAATTAGGGCGAACTTCCGAATTGCGACACTAGGTGTGCGTGTCATGAAGCTTGTCTATTTCGCGTGGGTGCGCGAGCGCGTCGGCAAGACCGAGGAAGAGGTCGTGCCGCCGGCGCAGGTCGTAACCGTCGCCGAGCTGATGCGCTGGCTCCGCGGCCGCGGCGAGGAATATGCCTATGCCTTCGAGAATCCGAAGGCGATCCGCGCAGCAATCGACAAGAGCCACGTGCGGCCGGAGACATCGATCGCCGGCGCCCGCGAGATCGCGTTCTTCCCGCCGATGACGGGAGGATGAATGGCGACCAAGATCCGCCTGCAGTCCGAGAACTTCGACGCCGCCGCAGAGGCGGCAGAACTCACCCGCGGTCGCACCGATATCGGCGCGGTCGTTACCTTCACCGGCGTCTGCCGCGGCTCGGAGGCGGGCGAGCCGATTGCTGCGCTCACGCTCGAACACTACCCCGGCATGGCCGAGACCGAGATCACCCGCCACGTCGAGCAGGCGAACGCGCGCTGGCCGCTGCTGGGCGTGACCGTGATCCATCGCTACGGCCGCATCGTGCCCGGCGAAAACATCGTGCTGGTCGTGACCGCCTCGTCCCACCGCCAGGCGGCCTTCGCCGCCGCCGAGTTCCTGATGGACTATCTGAAGACCCGCGCCCCGTTCTGGAAGCAGGTCGAGGGCCCGGGCGGCGCGACCTGGGTCGAGGCCAAGACCAGTGACGATGCCGCGGCCGCGCGCTGGAGCGAGACAGCAAGGCCGGAGGCCGCGGAATAATCCGGCGTTGCCCGGCGTTCAGACCAGCGGATGCTTCGCTTTGAGGGAGAGATGCATGCTGCGCTCGATTGCCGTCGCTGCCGCGATCGCGGCTGTTGCCGCCCCGGCTCTCGCGGATGACCGCGTGGCGTATTTTCCGGTGCAGGCCGAATTCGCGTCCGCACGATGTGGCGCCGGCCGTCGACGGCGCGATCTGGTACACCGGCCAGCGCAAGGGCTTCCTCGGCCGGCTCGATCCCAAGACCGGCAAGGACGAGGCGATCCCGATCGGCTCGGGATCGGCGCCGCACGGCGTGATCACGGGTCCTGACGGCGCGGCCTGGATCACCGACGGCGGCCTGAACGCCAACGTGCGCTACGACCCGAAGACCATGAAGTTCGACTACTTCATGCTGCCGCCGCAACTGCCCAACGCCAATCTCAACACCGGCGTGTTCGATAAGCAGGGCGTCTACTGGTTCACCGGCCAGAACGGCGTGCATGGCTACGTCGATCCCCGGACCGGCAAGCACGAGAGCTGGAAATCGCCGCGCCGCGGCACTTACGGCATCACCGTCACGCCGACGGATGATATCTGGTACGTGGCGCTCGCCGGCGACCACCTCGGCAAGATCGACAAGGCCACCGGCAATGTCACGATCGTCGAGTCGCACCGCAAGGGCGCAGGTCCGCGCCGCGTCTGGTCGGATTCCAAGGGCGTGCTCTGGATCAGCTTCTGGCATTCCGGCGAGGTCGGCCGTTACGATCCGGCGGCCAAGGCCTGGAAGACCTGGCTGCTGCCGGGCAATCCGGGCAGCGGGTGCTACTCGGTCTATGTCGACGAGCAGGACAAGGTCTGGCTGACCGACTTCCTCACCAACTCGATCGTCCGGTTCGATCCCGCGACTGAGGCATTCGAGCGTTTCCCCAGCAATCAGCGCGGCGCTCAGGTGCGCCAGATGCTCGGCCGGCCGGGCGAGGCCTGGGGTGCGGAGTCGGGCAACGACCGGCTCGTGATGATCCGCTTTTGAGGCGCGCGGTGAAGGCTCGGCCATTCGAGATGGAACAGACAATTACCCGCAGAACGGTCCTCGGGCTGCTCGCCGGTGCGCCGCTTGTTGCCGCAGCGTCGGCGTATGCCGCGCCCGACGCCTCGCCCATCGCCCGATTGATCCGGGAGGCGAGGGCGCGTCCGCAAGCCGGCGTTTCGGAGCGCATCGACGTCATCTCGCGCGCGCTGATGGGCGTTCGCTACCAGGCCAACACGCTGCTTGGCGGACCAGGGCAGCCCGAGCCATTCGTGATCCGCGCCGACGCGTTCGACTGCGTCACCTTCTGCGAGGTTGTGCTCGCCGCGGCCATTGCTCGCGACTACGGCGAATTCCCGACGCTGCTGCGCCGCATCCGCTACGACCACGGCAAGGTGACGTGGGAGGAGCGCAATCACTATTTCGCCGATTGGTGCCAACGCAACATCCAGAACAAGATTTGTCAGCCGGTCGCGATCGAGCCGACCCTCACCATCAGCAAGATCGTGACCTGGCACCGCGAGTTCGGCCGCCGCCAGGTGTCGATCATCGCGGTCCCGCGCGACACGCTGCTCGCGAGCAAAGCGCAGCTTGTCGCAGGCGACATCATCGGCTTCACCTCTTGGCGCGCGAGCCTCGACTATTTCCACACCGGCTTCGTCGCGTTCGGGAAGGACGGCACTCTGCTCCTGCGCCACGCCTCGCAGAGCCGAGGCCGCGTGCTCGAAGAGAAGATGGAGACGTTCGTCACCGTCAATCCGGTGCGCCATGTCACGCTGTTGCGGGCTGTCGAGCCGGCCGGAGACGGCCACTGACCGCGCGGCGGCGTGCCGGTTCGGCCGCGCGCGGACGACCGCCGCGGGGCAAGGCCGGCGCAGGCCCGGTTCGCAGCGAAGGTGCGAGACAGCCGGCCACCGTCGCGGAGCTCGTGCACCACGTCGCGGATCGTTTCGCGAAGGCAGGCCTGGTGTTCGCCCACGGCACCACCGACCCGGTTGCGGAAGCCGCCTTCATCGTCGCGGAGGTGCTGCATATTCCGCCTGAGCGCGTCGAAGCCCGGGCCGGGACGCACGTGTCATCCGCCGCGCGGCAAAAGGTCCTTGCGGTTGCTTCGCGGCGGCTGCGAACGCGCAAGCCTTTGGCCTATCTGCTGCGGCGCATGTATCTGCGGGGCGTACCGTTCTACGTCGATGAACGCGTGATCGTGCCGCGCTCCTATCTCGGCGAACTCCTCGACGGGCCGCTGCTCGCTGACGGCGGCGCCCTGCTTGCGGGAGGGCCGGGCGCCGTCAGGAGCATCCTTGACCTGTGCACCGGGTCGGGCTGCCTTGCGGTCCTTGCCGCGTTGCGGTTTCCGAAGGCTCATGTCGATGCGGTCGATATTTCCGAGGACGCGTTGGAGGTGGCCGAGAGAAATGTCCGTGACCATCGCCTCGGAAGCCGCATCCGCCTGCTGCACGGCGATCTGTTCGCGCCGGTCAAGGCGCGGCGCTACGACCTGATTGTCGCCAACCCGCCCTATGTCGATGCCAAGGGCATGGCCGCGCTGCCGGAGGAATGCCGGCACGAGCCGCGGCTTGCGCTCGACGGCGGCCGCGACGGCCTCGCCGTCGTGCGGCGGATCGTGGATGAGGCTGGCGCGCATCTCACAGCGGGCGGCGGCCTCCTGTGCGAAGTCGGCCGCGGCCGGCGCGCGCTGGAGCGGGCCTATCCCGCCAAACGCTTCCTCTGGCTCGACACCGAAGACAGCGAGGGCGAGGTGTTCTGGCTCGACGCTGCCGAACTGCGTTGACGGTGAGAGCCGTTCCCGCTCGTTCCCGCGACAGCGGGAACCCAGAGCCACTCGACAGAGACTCACAACCTTGTGGCCCCCGGGTCCCCGCTGTCGCGGGGACGAACGGAAGCAGGAGCGGCTCGCTTACGCCGCTTCGGCCTTGCCCTTGGGCTGCACCTCGGCGGTGTAGTCGTCCATCAGCTGCTTGGTGATGGCGCCCGGCGCGAAGCGCCATTGCGCGATCTCCGAGACGGCCGTCACCTCGGCGGCGGTGCCGGTGATGAAGCACTCCGAGAAGCCCGACAGCTCCTCCGGCATGATGCGCCGCTCGATCACCTCGATGCCGCGCTTCTTGGCGAGCATGATCGCGGTGGCGCGCGTGATGCCGGCGAGGAAGCAGTCGGCGATCGGGGTGTGAATCTTGCCGTCCTTGATGAAGAAGATGTTCGCGCCGGTGCATTCGGCGACACGGCCGAGCCAGTCCAGCATCATGGCGTCGGCGTAGCCCTTTCGTTCGGCGCGGTGCTTGGAGACTGTGCAGATCATGTAGAGGCCTGCGGCCTTGGCGAGGCAGGGCGCGGTCGCGGGGTCCGGGCGGCGGTATTCGGCGAGGTCGAGCTTGATGCCCTTCAGCCGTTGCACGGGGTCGAAATAGCTCGGCCATTCCCAGGTCGCGATGGCGAGATGGATGGTGTTCTGCTGGGCCGACACGCCGAGCTGCTCGGAGCCGCGCCAGGCGATCGGCCGGACATAGGCGTCCTTCTGGCCGTTGCGCTCAAGGACCAGCCGCTTGGCGGCGTCGATCTCGGCCACCGAATAGGGGATTTCGAAATCGAGGATGTTGGCGGAGCGCTTCAGGCGCTCGGTGTGCTCGGTGCCCTTGTAGATCACGCCGCCATAGGCCCGCTCGCCCTCGAACACGCTGCTCGCGTAGTGCAGCCCGTGGCTCAGCACGCTGATCTTGGAGTCAGCGGTGGGGATGAGCTTGCCGTCGAACCAGATCAGGTCCGGACGTTGGTCGAAGGGCACCACCATGGCATTTCCTCCTCGGGGAGTGCTGGGTAAGGCGTTCTGCCACCCACATTATTGCGGCCTAAAGCCGCTTTTGCGTCGCGAGCCAAGTCCCGATATGGTTCGGCCGAACCATCAGAGCGCGCTTCCCGGGCCGGTTCAATAATGACCGGCAGGGTCCATCCCTCCGGTACGATCCTTTCGTGAAGGCGCGTGTCTGGGTAACAATAAAACCGAAATATGTCAACATGGCTGACATAAACATTTCCAGCGCGCCGGAGCGCTCCGCAGCAAACCCGTCCGAGCCTGCCTCGGCGGGCGGCGAGCCGATCTGGGACATTATCGAGCTTTTGTTCTTCGCCTACCGTGACTTTGTCAGCGACCCTGACGATGTCCTGGCCAAATTCGGCTTCGGGCGCGCGCATCACCGGGTGCTGCACTTCGTGAACCGGCACCCCGGGATAAAGGTTGCCGACCTTCTGGACGTGCTCAAGATCACCAAACAGTCGCTCGGGCGCGTGCTCAAGCAGCTCGTGGACCAAGGCTACGTCGAGCAGAAGGAGGGCGAGAACGACCGCCGCCAGCGATTGCTCTACGTCACGCCCAAGGGGGAGGCGCTCGCCATGAAGCTCGCCGGGCTGCAGACCGAGCGCATTGCACGCGCCCTGGGCGACCTCGGTCCGGCCGCGCATGAGGCGGCTCGCCGCTTCCTGGTCGCCATGATCGATACCGGTGGCCGCGATGGCGTGCAGAAGCTCATTGCGCGCGCCGACCGGGCCCGACGTCCGCAACTGTAGAATTTGCGGGGGGAATGATGGCCCCTGGCGCGCTCCCTGTCCGGCCGGCCGACGATGCGCCGCACCTTCTGGTCGTCGATGACGACCGGCGTATCCGGGACCTGCTGTCGCGGTTCCTCGCCATGGAAGGCTACCGCATCACCACCGCCGAAACGGCGATGGAGGCGCGTGCCAAGCTCACGGGGTTGAGCTTTGATCTTCTGATCCTTGACGTGATGATGCCGGGCGAGACCGGCTTTGAGTTTGCCAAGTCGATCCGCCAATCGTCCAACGTGCCGATCCTGATGCTGACAGCGCGCGACGCGGCCGAAAGCCGGATCACCGGCCTCGAAATCGGCGCCGACGACTACGTCGCCAAGCCGTTCGAGCCCCGCGAGCTGTCGCTGCGCATCGCCAATATCCTCAAGCGCACGCGTCCGGTGGCGGCGCCGCGCGCCGAATCGATCCGCTTCGGACAATTCGTCTTCCACATCGGACGGGCCGAACTGCGCCGGGGCGAGGAGGTGCTGCGCCTCACCGACCGTGAGCGCGAAATGCTCATGGTGCTGGCGAGCAGCCCAGGCGAGACCGTGCCGCGCATGGCGCTCGCCGGCAACGGCGGCACGGTCAACGAGCGGGCGGTCGACGTCCAGGTCAACCGGCTGCGGCGCAAGATCGAGCGCGACCCGACCAATCCGCTGATCGTGCAGACTGTGCGCGGCATCGGCTACCGGCTGGTGGTGTCGCCGTGAGCAGCATCGACCTCGGCATGGCGCGTCTGCGCTCGGCCGCCCACCGCGTTTCCTATGGCTGGGGTCGGTTCAACGTCTGGTTCAAGGCGATGATGCCGAAGGGCCTCTACGCCCGCGCCTTGCTCATCATCATTGCGCCGATGGTGATCCTGCAGTCGGTCGTCGCGTTCGTGTTCATGGAGCGGCACTGGAACCTCGTGACGCAGAACCTGTCGGCCGCGGTGGTGCAAGACATCGCGGCGCTGGTGGAAATTTACCGGAACTATCCGCAGGACACCGACCAGACCACGCTGAAGCGGATCGCGCAGCGGCGCCTCGGCCTCTCGGTCGACTTCCTGCCGCTTTCGGACATGCCGCCGCCCGGCCCGAAGCCGTTCTTCTCACTGCTCGATCAGGCCCTGTCGGAGCAGTTGCGAAAGCAGATCGGCCGGCCGTACTGGATCGACACCGTCGGCCGCTCGGCGTGGGTCGAGGTCCGCATCCAGCTCGACAACAACGTCATGCGCGTGATCGCACGGCGCAGTGCCGCCTACGCCTCGAACTCGGAAATTTTCCTGTTCTGGATGGTCGGCACCTCGCTCGTGCTCTTGACCGTCGCGATCCTGTTTCTGCGCAACCAGATCCGGCCGATCCTGCGGCTGGCGGACGCCGCCGAGAGCTTCGGCAAGGGCCGCGAGGCGCCGAACTTCCGGCCGCGCGGCGCCCGCGAGGTTCGGCGCGCGGCGCAGGCCTTCATCGAGATGAAGCAGCGCATCGAGCGCGCGATCGAGCAGCGCACCGCGATGCTCGCCGGCGTTTCGCACGACCTGCGCACGATCCTGACGCGGTTCAAGCTCGAACTTGAGCTGCTCGGCGACAGCCCGGAGGTCGAGGCGCTGAAGAAGGACGTAAACGAGATGGGCCGGATGCTCGAGGCCTATCTCGCGTTCGCGCGCGGTGACACCGGCGAGCAATCGGCGCCGACCGACATGGCGGAGTTCCTTGACGAACTGCAGGCCGACGCCGAGCGCAACGGCCACAAGGCGACGGTCAACTTCCACGGCTATCCGATCGTCACCGTGAAGCCGGCGGCGTTCAAGCGCTGCCTCGGCAATCTTGTTTCCAACGCCGCGCGCTTTGCATCGTCGATCGCGATCACCGGACATCGCGACCACCGCTGGCTGACCGTGACCGTCGACGATGACGGGCCGGGAATTCCGGCAGGCATGCGCGAGGAGGTGTTCAAGCCGTTCCTGCGGCTTGACGATGCGCGCAATCAGGACGAGGGCGGCACCGGGCTCGGGCTTGCGATCGCCCGCGACATCGCCCGCTCGCACGGCGGCGAGATCACGCTCGGCGAAAGCCCGCTCGGCGGGCTGCGGGCGACGGTGCGCGTGCCGGTCTGAACCGGCGGCTACATCGGGACGCGCTCTTCACGCTCGTCGCCGCGCCTCGGCCGCCGCACGCGCCGGGTCAGCCGGCAGGCGCGCTCGGGGATCTTGCACAATTCGTCGAGCAGGCCGACCAGGCGCTGGCCTCGCGCAAGCTCGCGGTCGAGGGCGGCGAGCGTGCGCGCCAAGCCCTCGTCATCGTCGTCGACCCAGGTACGCAGCACGTTGGCATAGAGCAGCGCAAGGCCCTGGGCGCGGATCATGCCCTTCGGGCCTGAGGCGCCGATGCCCGCGGCGGTGAGCATCCACTGCTGCGAGCAGACCGCAAGCCCGTTCAGCGCGAACGCCAGCGGCGGATCGCGCCGCGCCGAGCGCATCAGCGAGCGGATCGCCTCCTTGTGCGGCGCCATCAGTTCGAGCCTTCGCATCAGCACGTCGAACAGCCGCTCGCGCGGGGTCTCGTCGGCGAGGTCGGGATCGATGTTTGCGAGCACCTTGCGGTCGAGTTCCTTGACGTGGGCGGCAAGGATCGCAAACGTCGAACCGAATTCGCCGCGCAAGTCGGCAAGCGAAACCTCGGCGCGCTCGGCCACGTCCGTGAGGCCGATCCGTTCGAAGGCCTCCTCCGCAAGCAGCGCCATGAAAGCGTCGACGATGCGCTGGCGCGGTCCGGCGTCCGCGGCGGTGGACGACCGGGGTGCTGCGGCTACTGTGCGGGGGGTGGAACGTTTCGCTCGACGGGCCATGACGCGCTCCTGCAATCGAGTGCTGCAAACTTCAATGTAGGCCTGTGCATCGCCGGTTCCAAGGCCGGCTGGTCACTCCGGGGCGCGAGCCATAAGCGCGCTTACGCGCGTCTTCGACGCGCTACGGCTCGCGAACCCGGAATCCATACTCCCTGCATTTCCGTGCTCTCAAGACCGGGTTATGGATTCCGGCACTCGCTTTCGCCCGGGCCGTAATAACAGCTATCCGGCGAGTTCCCGCCCGCGCTTGGTCGCTGCCGCCACCGCTTCGGTCATCAGGGGCTCGAGGCCGTCTTTGCCCATCAGCACGGTAAGTGCTGCGGCGGTGGTGCCGCCCGGCGAGGTGACGTTGCTGCGGAGCGTCGCGGCGGGCTCGGTCGAGCGGTGCAAAAGTTCGCCCGAACCCGCGACCGTCTCACGCGCGAGCCGGTCGGCGAGTGCAGCCGGCAGCCCCGCAGCCGCTCCGGCGCGCGCCATCGCCTCGGCGAGCAGGAACACATAGGCCGGCCCCGAGCCCGAAACCGCGGTGACCGCGTCCATCAGCCGCTCGTCGGCGACCCATTCGACCGTGCCGGTCGCAGCCAGCAGCGCGTGCGCGAGTTTCCGGGCGGCGGTGTGCACCTTGCGGTTGCCGACCGCGACCGTGATGCCGCGCCCGATCGCTGCCGGCGTGTTCGGCATGGCGCGCACGATCGCCGCATTCGGCAAGGCCTGTTCCAGGAAACCAAGCGTACGGCCGGCCATGATCGACACCACCAGAGTCCGGGCGCCGAGCAGCGGGACAAGGGCTGGCAGCGCCTCGGGCGCAACCTGCGGCTTGACCGCGACCAGGATCGCGGCTGCGGGCCCCACGGCGCCCTTCGGATTGATGCGCACACCGCGTCGCGCCAAAACCTTGATGGCCTTCGACGGCTTCGGTTCGAGCACCACCACATGGCGAGGCGGTAGCCTGCGGGCGAGCCAGCCCTCCAGCAGTGCGCCGCCCATCTTGCCGGCGCCGAGCAGCACGATCGTGCCGCGGATGTTGGCAAGTGAGAGCTGCTTTGCCGATGTCGCCATCTTTATGCCCCCCTTAATCCGGTCGCGCGAGCGTAGCGAACGCGAACCCCGGCTGACAGTGATGCACCGCATTGCGGCGTGGTAACGGCCGCGTTCGCCAAGAGGATTTTCGCTTTTGACCCGAAGCGGACATCAATTATCTCTTTCTGAAAGCCAACAGGGGCCGATACCATTGCCGGCTGAAAGCCAATTGTGAGGATCACATGACCCTAAATCTGCCGGTCGGGAAATTGATCGACATCAGCCTGCCGCTGGATGCGCGCACGTTCCAAATGCGCACATATGCCGGCTTCAAGAAAGACATGCAGTTCGAGGTCGAGGTCATCAAAGATTATGAAGACGGCGGCTACGGCCAGATCGTCCGAGGTGCGCACATGCGCCTGCATGCCGGCACACACGTCGACGCACCGTCGCACATGCTTAAAGGTGCACCCGACCTGCAGGACGTGCCGCTGCATGCCTATTTTGGGGATGCGATCATCGCCGACATTCGCCATTGCGGCGGCGGAGAGGCGATCACCCCCGCGGACCTCGAAAAGGCAGTCGGTGACATCATCCTGCCGGGTGACCGCCTCCTGTTGCGGACCGACCAGAACCAGGACTACGACGGCTCTCCTGCGTGGATGAAGCGGGCTCCATATGTCGATGAGGCGGCGACCGACTGGTGCGTCGAGAAACGAATTTCGCTTATCGGATTCGACTTCTATCACGGGGCCACCGGTCCCGATGAAGACGAATACCCGGCACGCACGAGCGGTTATGCACGCGCGGGCATTATCACCATGCCATACATCTGCAACCTCAATCAGATCAGCAAGCGACGTGTGACATTGATGGCGTTCCCGCTCAACATCATCGGCGTCGAAGCATCGCCGGTCCGAGCGATTGTGATAGAATACTAACAATCGACCAGTCGACGCGACGGCAAGGTGCGGAGGGAAAGTTGAAGAGGTTTTTGACCCTTGTGTCGATGCTCGTGGCGTTAGGGTTGTCGCCAGCGGCGCGCGCGGACCAGTATCCGAGCCGCCCGATTACGCTCATCGTGCCGCTGACGGCGGGCACCACGGTCGATGTGCTGGCGCGCATTTACGGCGAGGCTGTCAGCAAGCGTCTCGGCCAACCGGTTGTAATTCTCAACAAGCCAGGTGCCGGCGGCATGATAGCGGCGCAAAGCACGTCGAGCGCCGCTCCGGACGGCTACACAATCCAGATGGCCAATTCCGGCCACGTCATCGCCGGGCTGATGAGCAAGAACCTGAGTTTCAACGCGGTGAGCGACTTCGCCGGCATCGCGATGGTCGGTGAGGCCCCGGCCGTTGTCGTCGTGTCTCCGAAGCTCAACGTCAAGAATTTGCAGGACTTCGTGGCTTTGGCCAAGGCCAGGCCTGGCGCGTTGAACTATGGTTCAGGCGGTGTCGGCTCGGCCACGCATCTTGCGGGCGCTCACTTTCTTGCAAAGGCGGGAATCGACATGGTCCATGTCCCGTACAAGACGGCCACTGACCTGCTGTCGGACCTGGTGACAGGCAGGGTCGAGGCGACATTTTCGCCGACGGCCTTCGTCGGTCCGTTGGTCAAGGAGGGCAAGATTTCAAGCCTTGGCTCTGGGCGCCGAAGAGCCGCAGACCGATCCATTTCCTGCGCCGACAGCGCGCTCGGCAGGCGTCGATTACCTCTATTCCACGTGGTACGGGTTCTTGGCGCCTGCCAAGACGCCCCAAGACGTCATGGAGAAACTGGTGGCGGCGTTCGCCGCGGCCGCGGCCGATCCCGAGGTGGAGGCCAAGGTTCGGACCCAGGGCATCGCACCCAAAGTCAAGGCGCGCGCCGCGTTCGATGCGCACATCCGTCAGGACACGACGACGCTCGGCCCGCTGGTGCAGAGCATTGCCAGCGATACTCGTTAAATCGATGTCGGCTGTTGGCGCTTAGCGGGTGTCGTGGGATGTCCGCCTCAATGTCTGTCTCTCAGGGAAAAAGCAGACCTGACGAATTCCTGAGGACACGCCCGACTAGTGCCGCCGATTTGAAGTTCCTGCACCACTTGCCGCAATCACATTCAGGAACTTCAAATCGAAAAGCGGCACTAGAATCATAAACTTGCTAGTGCCCCTTTGCTTCCGAAGTTCGTGCAAAGGATGCTGCAACGTATCACGAACTTCGGAAGCGGGGCACTAGGCTTCGCCCGAGGTCTCGAACATCGCAGCGTCAAGCGCCTCGCGCGCGGCCTTGCCGGCCCAGACCACGAACTGAAAGGCCGGGAAGTAGCCCTCGCACGCTTCGAGGGCGCTCGAAAGCACGGACTGGCATTGCTGGCTCGTGGCCTCGACGCCGCCGGCGAGCACCAGCGCATGGCGATACATCACCATGCCGTCCTGCAGCCACAAATCGAAATGGCCGATCCACAATTGCTCGTTGACCAGCGAGATGAGCTGCTGGACCTCGGAGCGCCGGCGTTCCGGCACCTTGAGGTCGAAGGCGCAGGCCAGATGCAGCGCTTCGATGTTGGCCATCCAGGTGAACGAAATCTGATAGTCGCTCCAGCGGCCCGCGACCACGATCGTGATCTCGTCGTCGCCGGCGCGCTCGAACGCCCAGTCGTTGACGGCCGCGATACGCTCGACCACATCGAGCGGATTCGTCCGTGGTTGCTCTGCGAGCTGTGGAAGGGCCATGCCGTCTCCGGGTTGTCGCCAGTGGGTTGGACGCACGCCAACCGCATGCGCACGCGACTTGTAGGCACGCCCCAAACCGGGACCGTTACAATTTGACGCGCAATGAAGCGAAGTCGTCGCGTTGACTCGATGGAGGCGAATCACTGCCGAGTCCGAATATAGCTGTCCGGAATCCGCCGGCAAATCGCCCCGCGCGCTTCGAAGTCATTGAAGATTCGTCTGATTCAGACAATGGCGAGAGAATCGCCATCCACAGTGGATTCTGCGACAAGTTGACTCGGCCGCTGCCGCCTGTGGAAAAGTTCAGTCGAACAGGCTCGACACTGACTCCTCGGCCGCGGTGCGGCCAATCGCTTCACCGATCAGCGTCGCGATCGAGAGCACGCGGATGTTGCGCGCCACGCGCACCGCTTCGGTCGGCTGGATCGTATCGGTGATCACGAGCTCCTTGAGCTTGGACGAGGTGATGCGGGCAACCGCGCCGCCCGAGAGCACGCCGTGGGTAATGTAGGCGTGCGCCGCGGTCGCGCCCTGCTTGAGCAGCGCCTCGGCGGCATTCACCAGCGTGCCGCCGGAGTTGACGATGTCGTCGACCAGGATGCAGGTGCGCCCCTCGACCTCGCCGATCACGTTCATCACCTCCGACTCGCCCGCCCGCTCGCGCCGCTTGTCGACGATGGCGAGCGGTGCGTTGATGCGCTTGGCGAGTCCGCGGGCGCGCGCGACGCCGCCCACATCCGGAGAGACGATGGTGACCTTGGCCACCTCGAAGCGCTCCTTGATGTCGCGCACCATCATCGGCGAGGCGTAGAGATTGTCGGTCGGGATGTCGAAGAAGCCCTGGATCTGTCCGGCGTGCAGGTCGAGTGTGAGGACACGATCGGCCCCGGCGGTGGTGATCAGGTTGGCGACGAGCTTGGCCGAGATCGGCGTGCGCGGTCCGGGCTTGCGGTCCTGCCGGGCGTAGCCGAAGTAGGGCACGACTGCGGTGATGCGGCTCGCCGAGGAGCGTCTCAGCGCATCGATGATGATCAGGAGCTCCATCAGGTGGTCGTTGGCGGGGAACGACGTCGACTGGATGACGAAGACGTCGGCGCCGCGGACGTTCTCCTGAATCTCGACGAAAATCTCCATGTCGGCGAAGCGCCGGACCACGGCCTGCGCCAGCGGCGTGACGAGGTAGGCGCCGATCGCTTCGGCAAGCTTGGGATTGGAGTTGCCGGCGACGAGCTTGATCGCTCCATTCCTCGCCGCCATGGGCCGCCTCCTGCGGTCCGCAAGCCATCACAAACCGGGCCGCGGACGGCGTGGTGATATCAAGGAGCCGCGCGTCCTGGCAATACGGGCGGTTTTGTTGTCCCGCTGCTTTTTCGGCCGGGCCGCGGTCGTCCGGTGCCAGCCCGCTAGTCGGCGAGCGCGATGGCGTTGACGTGCCGGCCATAGTCCGGCTCGGCCCGGTGGGTTGCGCGTCGGTACGAATAGAACTGTTCGGGGTCCGCGTAGGTGCAGAGGCCAAGATCCTCGACCTGTGTTAGGCCCGCGCGCTCCAGGCGGGCGAGGACATAGCCGGCGAGGTCGAAAAGGGCATGCCCGGGCCGCTCGGCCGGCGCAAAGAAGCGCGCGTTGTTCAGGTCGACCGCCATGAAGCGATCGATCAGATCGGGCCCGACCTCGTAGTTCTGCTGGCGGATCATCGGACCGGCCGCTGCCACGACCCGTCCGCGTTCGGCGCCGAGCTGTTCCATGGCCGAAAGCGTGGCCTCCAGCACGCCGGTCAGCGCGCCGCGCCACCCGGCGTGTGCCGCGCCGATCACGCGCGCGTCGGCATCCGCGAACAGCAGCGGTCCGCAGTCGGCGGTAGAGACGCCGATGGCGAGGCCCGGCTCCCGCGTCACGATCGCGTCGGCGCGCGGGCGCGTGCTTTGGGTCCAGGGCGTCTGCGCCACGACCACGTCGGGCGAATGGATCTGAAACGCGGTCAGGAAGCGCTCCGGCTTGACCTCGAGCGCCGCCGCCATGCGGGCGCGGTTCTCGGCCACCTTGGCCGGCGCATCGTGCGAACCGACACCGCCGTTGAGACTTGCATAGACGCCGCCGGACACGCCGCCGGCGCGCGTGAAGAACGCGTGGCGGACGCCGGGCAGGGCGGACAGGGAGGGGGCCCGCAGCATGGGTTTGCCTTCCAATCCGACGCCCGTCACCCGGGGGTCTCGAACGCCGGCAGCTCGCCAAGCCTGGGGTCGCCGATCGCCATCGCCTTGAACGTCTTGCCCATGGCGTTGCGCTCGGTGCCGATCATGCGCGCGATGGCGCTCTCGAGCTCGGCGGCCTTTTCGCCGGTGACGAACGACTTCAGGGCTACGGCGCGTTTTTCGATCCCGAGATTGCGCAGGAACTGGCCCTGTTCGATCGGACCGTGCACGCGCGCGCCCATGCTTTCGACCGCGACGGCAAGCGACTGAAAATCGACATGGGCGGTGAGGTCGACGGTGCCGGGCGCCACCAGCGGATTTGCGAAGGCATGGCCGCCGACGGCCTGCAGCGTCTCGCCGACGTTGCTCTCGGCGTGGCCGTAGTCGATTACGAGCGCCGCGCCGCCCTGGTGCACGACGCGCTGACCGAGCGCCAGCGGCAGGTGATCGGTGCGCCATTCGTAGAGCGAGCCGATTGGCGCGTCGCGCACGCTCGGCGGCAGCAACTGTTCGAACAAGGGAATAACGTCGTTGGCGATCCCGAAGGTAAAGCTGCCGTCGCGATCGATTTCGATCACCCGTTCGTACCAGCCGTTGATCTGCTTGATCGCCTGGTGCACCGGCAAGGCATCGAAGAATTCGTTCGCGAGCACGATCAGCGGTCCTTCGGGCACGTCATCGAACGTCTGATGCCAGAGCACCGGCACGTCGATTCCTTCCAGCGCGAGCTGCTGGCGGCGCTGCAGCTCGGGACTGATCTCGACCATGTGGACGACGAGCGCCGAGCGGAACGCCGGTACCACCTTCGCCGCACGCAAGGCGTCGAGCATCATGGTGCCGCGGCCCGGACCGAGCTCCACCAGCCGGACGTTTTCCGGCGAGCCCATCAGGTGCCAGACGCCGGCGGCCCACAGTCCAACCAGTTCGCCGAACACCTGGCTCATCTCGGGCGCGGTGATGAAATCGCCGGTGCGCCCGAACGGGTCGTGCGTCATGTAGTAGCCATGTTCGGAATGGCTCAGGCAAAGCGTCATGAACTGCCGCACCGGCATCGGGCCGGCGAGCGAGATGCGCCGACGAATTTCAGCTTCCAGCGGCAGGCTGTCCATGACCTCTCGTCCGTGGCAGCGGGCGTCGCCCGAGCGCCACCACAATGAAGCCAATGCCGGCCAGCATCAACGGCACTGACAGCACCATGCCCATGGTCAGGCCGCCCCACAGGAAACCGAGCTGGGGGTCGGGCTCCCGGAAGAACTCGCAGACGATCCGCGCGATACCGTAGAGGATGGCGAACGCGCCGGTGATCATGCCCGGCCGCCGCAGCGCCCCGGCACGCATCAGGAACCACAGCAACAGAAGCAGCACGAGCCCTTCGAGCGTGGCCTCGTAGAGCTGGCTCGGATGGCGCGGCAGCCGTCCCGCACCTGGAAACACCATCGCCCAGGGCACGTCAGTCGTCCGGCCCCACAGCTCGGCGTTGATGAAATTAGCGAGCCGGCCGAGAAACAGCCCGATCGGTCCGACGGCGCAGGTGATATCCGCCAGCGACAGGAACGAGATGCCCCGTGCCCAAGAGAACAGCGCAACCGCCAACACGCAGCCGAGGAAGCCGCCGTGGAACGACATGCCGCCTTTCCAGAGCTGCACCATTTCGACCGGATTGGCGAGGAAATGATCGAAGTTGTAGAACAGCACGTAGCCGACGCGCCCGCCGAGGATGATGCCGAACGTCACCCACAGCACGAAGTCGTCGTAGTCGGCGACCGTCATCGGGGCGGGCCCGGCCCAGAGTGTCCGACTGCGGATGATCGCGCGCGCGTAGAGCCAGCCGAGCAGGATGCCCGCGATATAGGCCAGCGCATACCAGCGGATGGCAAACGGGCCGATCGTGACCAGCACGGGGTCGATGGCGGGAAAAGGCAAAGTGAGAGAAGGCATTGGTCGACCGCCGGCGCACCCGTGCCGTGATGCGGCCACCGCGGTGGCGAAGTCAAGATGCGACCCGTTGAAGCGGCGATTGGTTCCGTCGAGCGCGTCGGAGCCGGAGTGTCCTGCAGCCGCCGACCAGCCGCCGACCCTTGCGGCGGACGGTCGCCATCGCCATTGTCCGGAGAAAGCCGCCCGCTGCGAGCGGAGCCCGGAGCTGACCTATGACCCAGACCTCCAACCGGTTCTTCGATGAGATGGCACGCTTGATGAACGATGCCGCGGGCGTAGCCCAGGGCGTCCGCCGCGAGTTCGACACTCTGTTCCGCACCCAGGCCGAACGCATTTTGCGCGACCTCGATGTGGTCAAGCGCGAGGAGTTCGAGGCGGTCAAGGAGATGGCGCGGCTGGCGCGCGAGGAGAACGAAGCGCTCAAGGCCCGGATCGCCGCGCTCGAGGCCAAGCTCGGCAAGGCCGGGTGAGCCTCCCAGGGGCAAAAAAAGCCACGCTTTCTTGTGTTTGTCAGCCGGCACCGCTATAAGCCGCGCGTCCGCGATCCAGACACCCCTGGAGGCATGATGCGGACCCAAGTCCTTCACATTTCAGGCTGAACAGAGGTTCTAATACCATGGCGACCGTCAAGGAAATCAAGGCGACGTCGCGTCCGCGGGCCGGCAAGGGGGCCGCCCGGGCGGAGCGTCGCGCCGGCCGCGTGCCGGGCGTGATCTACGGCGACAGCAAGCCCCCGATCACGATCTCGCTCGACTATGCCGACCTGCGACAGAAGATCTACGCCGGCCGCTTCCTGACCACGATCTACGAGGTCGAGGTCGAAGGCCAGAAGCACCGCGTGATTCCGCGCGACTTCCAGCTCGACCCGGTCCGCGACAATCCGGTCCATGTCGATTTCATGCGGCTTGGTGAGGGCGCGGTCATTCGCGTCGCGGTCCCGGTGCGCGTCACCAATACCGATCAGGCGCCTGGCGTGAAGCGCGGCGGCACGGTCAACATCGTCACCCATTCGATCGAGGTGCAGTGCAAGCCGGAGGCGATCCCGGAGTCGATCGACGTCGACGTGGCCGCGCTCGAGATCAACTATTCCAGGCACCTGAGCGACATCACCTTCCCGGAGGGGGTCAAGCCGGTGGCGCGGGTCGATCTCACGCTGGTGACGATCGTGCCGCCGTCAGGCTACGCCGAAGAAATGCGGGCGGCCGCCGAGGCCGCTGCCGCTGCTGCGGCTGCCGCTGCTGTGGCCGCGGAAGCAGGCGCTGTACCAGGCGCTGAGGGCGCTGCGGCTGCGCCGGGAGCCGCGCCGGGCGCAGCTCCGGCGGGGGCTCCTGCTGCGGGTGCCGCGCCCGCCGCCGGTGCCGCCGCGCCGAAGAAGTGAGGCGGCGCTTAGGGCTGCAGCCATGCTGCTCTTCGTCGGGCTTGGAAATCCCGGCGACCGCCACGTCTGGAACCGCCACAACGTCGGCTTCATGGCGGTCGGAGCCATCGCCAAGCGCCACGGCCTGCCGCCGTGGCGCCGGCGCTTCCAGGGGGTCGTCGCGGAAGGCGCAATCGGGGGCGAGCGGACGCTGCTGCTCCTGCCCGGCACCTACATGAATGAATCGGGCCGCGCGGTCGCCGAGGCGATGCACTTTTACAAGCTCGGCCTGTCCGATCTTGCGGTGTTCCACGACGAGCTCGACCTGACGCCGGCCAAGGTCCGCGTGAAGACCGGCGGCGGCATCGCCGGCCATAACGGCCTGCGCTCGATCTCGGCCCATGTCGGCAACGACTATCGCCGGGTGCGCATCGGCATCGGCCATCCGGGCGTCAAGGAACTGGTGCATCCTTACGTGCTGAGCGATTTCGCCAAGGCCGAGCGGCCCTGGGTCGAGGCGTTGACCGGCATCCTTGCCGACAACGCCGAACTGCTCGCGCGCGGCGAGGATGCGAGTTTCCAGAACAAGGTGCACCTCGCGATGCTCGCGAAGGGCTACGGGCCGGGCGGTGACGAGCCGGACGCGGCTTGACACGAAAACACGGAAACACGATATCCGTGTCATGAAGAACGTCACCGTGACCTTGCCCGAGGAGCTTGCGACCCGCGCGCGCGTTGCGGCAGCGCGCCGGAACAAGAGTCTTTCGCGCTATATCGCCGACCTGCTCGCGGAGCGCTGCGCCCGCGACGAGCCGAGCCGCGAGGAGGCGCTGGCGAAGCTTGAAGAGTTCCTGAGCGGGCCCGGATATCCCGGCGTCAGCAAGGCATGGAAAGGGCGAGAGGCACTTTATGCCGAACGAGAGGAGGAATTGCTTCGTCGATACGACGCTTCTCGTCTACGCGATCGATCCGTCAAATCCGCAAAAGCAACGGATCGCCGCGGATTTGCTGAGAGCGGTCGCAACAGCCGATACACTGGTCCAAAGCGCGCAAAGCCTAAATGAATTCTACCGGGTCGCCACCGACCGCCGCGGCCTCTTGAGCCGGAAAGCGGCTCGGTCGGAGGTTGCCCGGCTCGAAGTCTTTCTGCACCGCGCCCTATGATTTCGATGTCACCGAGTACGCTTGGCGGGTCCAGGACCTGCACGGCTTCTCCTGGTGGGATTGCGTCCTGCTCGCCTCCGCCTGCCGCGCGCAATGCCGCGTGTTCTTCAGCGAGGATTTGCAGCATGGGCGCCGTGTCGACGGCCTGACCATCATCAACCCGTTTCGAACCGGGCTCCGCGACGCCCTCATGGACTGACAACGATGGGTTTCAAATGCGGCATCGTCGGCCTGCCGAATGTCGGCAAGTCGACGCTCTTCAATGCGCTCACCCAGACCGCTGCGGCGCAGGCGGCGAACTATCCGTTCTGCACCATCGAGCCGAACGTCGGCGAGGTGGCGGTGCCGGATCCGCGGCTGGAGCAGCTCGGCAGGCTTGCCAAGTCCGCGGCGATCGTGCCGACGCGGCTGTCGTTCGTAGACATCGCGGGTCTCGTGCGGGGCGCCTCGAAAGGCGAAGGGCTTGGCAACCAGTTCCTCGCCAACATCCGCGAGGTCGATGCCATCGCCCATGTGGTGCGCTGCTTCGCCGACGGCGACGTGACCCACGTCGAGGGCCGGATCGATCCAATCGCCGATATCGAGACGGTCGAGACCGAGTTGATGCTGGCCGACCTCGAAAGCCTTGAGAAGCGCATGGACGCGCTCGAGAAGCGGGCCAAGGGCAACAACGAGGACGCCAAGGAGGCGCGCGAAACGCTCGATTTCGTCAAGCGCGCGCTCGCGCTGCTGCGCGAGGGCAAGCCGGCGCGCCTCGTCGAACGCCGGCCCGAGGACGAGAAGGCGTTTCATCAGCTCGGCCTGCTGAGTTCGCTGCCGGTGCTCTACGTCTGCAATGTCGACGAGGCTTCGGCCGCGACCGGCAACGCGCTGTCGCGGCGGGTCGAAGCTCGGGCCAGCGAGGAGGGCGCGGGTTGCGTCGTGATCTCGGCCAAGATCGAATCGGAGATCGCGGCGCTGCCGGCGGAGGAGCGCGAGCATTTTCTCGCCGACCTCGGGCTTTCGGAGCCAGGGCTCGACCGCTTGATCCGCGCCGGCTACGACCTTCTGCACCTTGTCACCTACTTCACCGCGGGGCCGAAGGAGGCGCGCGCCTGGACCGTGACGACCGGCACGCGCGCGCCGCAGGCCGCGGGCGTCATCCACACCGATTTCGAACGCGGTTTCATCCGCGCCGAGACCATCTCCTACGACGATTATGTGGCGTTGGGCGGTGAGGCGGGGGCGCGCGATGCCGGCAGGATGCGGCTCGAGGGCAAGGACTACGTCGTTGCCGACGGCGACGTGATGCACTTCCGATTTGCAACGTAAGGGTGGGGCTCGGAGGGGTTGGGGTTCAATCGGCGTCTGCTGAGTGCCGCGTTTACATGTCGCCGCGGTTGCGGATCGCGCCCAGGTGCTCGTTGATCCGAAATACAATCAGGATGAACTCGGCCACAATCCGGGCGAAGATGATGCCGACCAGCACGCCAAGGATGCTGACCAGGAGCGTCAGCACGCCGAGACCGGGGCTTACCACCATCATGCCGAACGCGGATGCAACGCCGGACAGTCCGAACAACACCGCAATTCCCACTGCCAGCCAATAAAAAATCTTGATGATCGAGGGCGTGATGAAACGCTCCCACTGAAACAGATCATTGAGACTGAACATGCGATGCTCCTCTCGACGCGGTCTGCCAAGCGCGCCTGTTGTGCGCCGCGAACGGTCAGAGACTGCCCCCATGGTCAGGGCCGGTCAACGCCCGCGCCGCTGCCGGTTGACGGGCCGGTCGTCACGGCGAAAAATGGCTGCATCAGGACGCGCCGGCGCGCGGCTGTTATCGAACTTTTGGTGATCGCAGGTCGCGCGTGTCCAAGCTTTTCTGGGAAGACTTCCATCCGGGTCGGGCGTTCGAACATGGGCCGCGCCTGATCACGCGCGAGGAGATCGTTTCGTTTGCCGCCGAATTCGATCCACAGCCAATGCATCTCGACGAGGCGGCGGCGCGCGAGACCATGGTCGGCGGACTGATCGCCTCGGGCTGGCAGGCGTGTTGCATTCTGATGCGGATGTGCACGGAGGCCTTCGTACTCAATTCCAGTTCCATGGGCGCGCCCGGCGTCGACGAGGTCAAGTGGCTGCTTCCGATCCGCGCAGGCGACCAGCTCCGGCTGCGCGCGACCGTGCTCGAAGCGCGCGCATCCAAGAGCCGGCCCGACATGGGGCTGGTGCGGTTCCTGTTCGAGCTGTCGAACGGTGCGGGCGAGCGGGTCCTGACGTTGACCACGTCGCTGATGATGGGCCGGCGCAGCGCAACGGGTGCCGCGCCATGAGATATTTCGAGGACCTCCGCGTCGGCGATCGCATGGAACTCGGCAGCCACACGTTCACCGCCGACGGCATCAAGGCCTTTGCCTCGCGCTTCGACCCGCAGCCGTTTCACCTCGACGAGGCGGCCGCGGCGCGCTCGCCGTTCGGCGCGCTGTGCGCGTCCGGCTGGCACTCGGCCTCGGTCTGGATGCGGCTGATGGTCGACTATGTGCGGCGCGGGGACGACGCGCTGCGCGCCCGCGGCGAGCCGGTGGCCGAGCTTGGGCCGTCGCCCGGCTTCCGCGATCTGAAGTGGCTGAAGCCGGTGTACGTCGGCGACACCATCGCGTATGCCTCGGAGGTGGTCGAAACACGCGCCTCCAACAGCCGGTCGGGCTGGGGCCTGATGACGCTCCGCAACACCGGCGTGAACCAGAACGGCGAGCCGGTGATCTCATTCGTGAGCGTGGCGTTCGTCGAACGACGAAGCGCCGCGGCATGAGCGTCGCGGCCGAGCCCGCCGCCCATCCGCCGGCCGCTACCGCGAGCCGCGCCGAGGAGCGGCGTGTCATGGGCGTGGCCTGCGGGGCGCACGCGTTGCACGACGGCTACACCGACCTGATCTTTGTCATGCTGCCGCTCTGGCAGGCCGAGTTCGGCGTCGGCTATGCCGCGCTTGGCCTGTTGCGCACCTGCTACTCCGGCACCATGGCGGGCTTGCAAATTCCGTCCGCGCTGTTGTCGGAGCGGCTTGGCGTGCCGCTGGTGCTGGCCGTGGGCACCGCGCTGTCGGGGATCGGCTACCTGATCGCTGGCGCGAGCATAGGCTTCTGGACGCTGGTGCTGGCGCTCCTGATCGGCGGGCTCGGGTCGAGCACGCAGCATCCGCTCGCCTCGGCGCTGGTGGCGCGCGCCTTCACCGGCCCGCGCTCGATGAAGGCGCTCGGCACGTACAATTTCGGCGGCGATATCGGCAAGATGTCGGTGCCGGCGCTCGCCTCGCTGATGCTTGTGGTCATGCCCTGGCAGCCGGTACTCGCCATTCTCGGCGCGCTCGGCCTTGCGGTTGCGGCCGCGATCTACGTGCTGACGCCACGCCTGCGCGCCGAGCCGGTGTCCACGGGCGGTGAGGACGAAGCGCCGGTCGTGGTCGCGGCGAGGCCTGCGCCCCGGTTCGGTTTCCCGGTGCTGCTGTCGATCGGCATCCTCGACAGCGCCACCCGCATGGGCTTCCTGATCTTCCTGCCGTTCATCCTGCTGGCCAAGGGCGCGGCGCTGCCGACCGTGGGGCTCGCGCTGACGCTGGTGTTCGCCGGCGGCGCTGCCGGCAAGCTCGTCTGCGCCTTCATCGGCGCGCGCATCGGCATCACGGCGACCGTCTGCCTGACCGAGGGCCTCACCACGCGCGGTATCCTCGCGCTGTTGCCGCTGCCGCTCGAGGCTGCGCTGGTGCTGCTGCCGGTCATCGGCGTCATGCTCAACGGCACCTCGTCGGTGCTCTACGGCTCGGTGCCGGAGTTGGTCGCGCCCGAGCGGCGGGTGCGTGCGTTCAGCGTGTTCTACACCGGCACCATTGGCGCCGGCGCAATTGCACCGGCAGCTTACGGGCTGGTCGGCGACCTGATCGGCGCTCCAGCGACGCTGGCGGTGGTCGCGGCCGTCTGCCTGCTCACGCTGCCGCTCGCGCTGGTGCTGCGGCCGGCTCTGCCGGCGCATGCCCGCTGACACTCAGGCATTCGCCGCCGATTGCCAACGTCTTCCGAGCCGAACGCGATATCGCGCTGTGCGGCCCGCAGAAGTAGCTGCGGAAATCGCCTTACCGCCAGTCGCCGAGCACGGCCTGCACCAGCGTGAGCGCCGCCACGGCCGCGGTATCGGCGCGCAGGATGCGCGGGCCGAGCGCGAGCCGTACCACATTGGGCTCCTTGAGCACGGCTGCGCGCTCGGCGTCCGAAAATCCGCCCTCGGGCCCGACCAGCACGGCGAGCGGCGGCGTTGCGCGCGCCTCCCCGGCCGCTGCAAGCGGCACGGCGGCGCCAGGCTTGGGCCGGGCCGCGGAGAGCGCCGCCACCGGGTCCTTCACCTCGGCATCCTCGTCGCAGAACACCAGCAGCCGGTCCGGCTTGCGCGCCGCCAGCGCGCGGCCGAAGCCGAGCGGCTCGGACACCTCCGGAACCGTCAGCACACCGCACTGCTCGGCCGCTTCGATCGCGTTCGCACGCATGCGCTCGATATTGATGCGCTGCACCTGGGCGTGCTGGGTGAGCACCGGTTGCAGGTGCGACACGCCCATCTCGACCGCCTTCTGCACCATGTAGTCCAGCCGCTCGTGCTTGAGCGGCGCAAACAGGTAGTGCAGGTCGAGCGGCAGCGTCTGCCCACGCGTAGGCTCCTGCAACGTCAGCGCCGCCCGCTTGCCGGCCCCCGACAGGGCCGCCCGCCACTCGCCATCGCGGCCGTTGAACACCAGCACCCGATCGCCGGGCTTGAGGCGAAGCACGTTTTGGAGGTAATGCGCTTGTGATTTGCCGAGTCCGATCTCGGCGCCGGAGATGAGTGTAGCCTCCAGGTGCAGACGCGGGCTGCGGAAGTCATAGCGGGCCAAGACGTACCGATCCTGCATGAGCGCAAAAACCGACCGCCGTTTACATGCCCGGCCCGCGCCGCGCCAGCGCCGTTCCGGCGGTCGTGCGATCACTTGCCGCCCTACCGCCCGATTCCAGGGCTTGTTAATGAAGGTCCTTGATCTGGGGCCTTGCAGAGGAGACGCCGGAAAATGACGCGACAAGGCGCCAAGACGTTTTGGACCCTGGCGTGTGCGTGCGTCCTGGCCTTCGCCGGCCTTGCGGATTCGGCGGCGCAGTTTCCCCCGCCGCCGCAATCCGGCGCTGCCAACCCGTTTCCGCCGCCGCAGGGGGGCGGGTCCGGGTCGGCGAACCCGTTCCCACCGGCGCCTGGGGAGGCCGGACCGGCCCGAAGTGGTGCCCCGGTCGGAGCGAACCCGTTCCCGGCGCCGGGAGCCGGCGGTCCGCCGGCAGGGGGGTCAAGTCCCTGTGAGGCGTTCCTTTCGATCCGGCAGGACGTGGAAAAGCACGGCTCCGCGATCCAGCAGGCCGGCGAGCGCAAGGCCTCGCGCGAGGAGGTCTGTCCGCTATTCACCCGCTTTGCCGCGGTTGAGGCCAAGATGGTGAAGTTCCTGGAGACCAATCAAACGACCTGTGGAGTTCCCGCTCAGGCCGTCAAGCAGGCCAAGGCCAATCACAACAAGACCCTGGCGATCCGCAAGAACGTCTGTGCCAAGGGGCCGGTGGGCGGGCCGGCGGCAGGTCCGACGCTGAGCGACGCCATCGGCGGTCCGATCCTGCCGGACGACACCCAGCCGAAGCAGGGACGCGGGATTTTCGACACGCTGTCGGGGAGCCCGCTGAGCCGGTGAGCAGCGATGAGCGAGGCCGCCGGGCGCGTTGCCGACTCAATCGGAAACTGGGTTGATCGCGGCGCCCCGGCCTGGGCCAGGCCCTATCTCCGGCTGACGAGGCTCGACCGGCCGATCGGCTGGTGGCTTCTGTTGCTGCCCTGCTGGTGGTCGGCGGCGCTTGCCGCGATCCCGGCCGGCTGGCGCGGACCAGACCCCTGGCATGTGACCTTGTTCCTCGTCGGCGCCATCGTCATGCGCGGGGCGGGCTGCACCTGGAACGATCTGGTCGACCGCGACATCGATGGGCTGGTCGAGCGCACCCGCTCGCGGCCGATCCCCTCCGGCCAGGTCAGCGTGCCGGCGGCTTACGCCTTCCTCGTGCTGCAGGCCCTGGTCGGGCTTGTGGTGCTGCTCCAATTCAACGGCTTCGCGATTGCCACGGGCATCGCTTCGCTCGCGGTGGTCGCGATCTATCCGTTCATGAAGCGCATCACCTACTGGCCGCAGATTTTCTTAGGCCTCGCCTTTTCGTGGGGTGCGCTGATGGGATGGGCTGCGGTGTTCGGCCGGCTCGACCCGCCGGCCTTCCTGCTCTATGCCGGTTCGATCGCCTGGGTGATGCATTACGACACGATCTACGCCCACCAGGACCGCGAGGACGACGCGTTGGTCGGCCTGAAATCGACCGCGATTCTGTTCGGGGCGCACACCCGCCCGGCGCTCGTCGTGTTCTCGGCGCTCGCGGTGCTGCTGATCGGGCTTGCGGGACGAAGCGCGGGTGCGGGCCTCGTGTTTGCGCTGGGGCTTGCGGCGTTCGCGGCGCATCTTTGCTGGCAGATCGCGCGCATTGATCTGGCCGATCCGGAATCGTGCCTGCGCATGTTCCGCACCAACCGCGACGCTGGCCTGATCCTGTTCGCGGCGCTCATCTTGGACGCCAGCGTCCGGCACGCACTGTGAGCCGGCGCGGAAAGCTCAGTCTCGCGCGATGATCTCGCGTTCGCCGCGGTGGACTGTGGGCTCCGCTGCCGGCCGGCCCGACTTGCGCCGCATCAGGATCGAGGGCCGGCGCCACTTGATCGCCGCGCGCCTGCGGCGCCGCGGCTGCGGTGCACCGGCGCGCAAGCGGCCGATCCGCTGGAACGGCTCGCGCACGCTGCCGTCGCCCTCGACCAGCAGCAGTGGCAGGCCCAGCACCTCGGCCCAGGACTTCCACTCCGCGACCGCGTCTTCGCCGTCGCTCGCCACGAACAGCGGCACCGACAGACCGCGGTCGCGATGCTCGAGCATCACCGCGACGGCCGCCGGCTCCTCGCCTTCGGCCGGCAGCAGCCGCAGACTGACGCCGCGGAATTCCGCGATCGGAACACCGACATTCATGGCAATGCCGCGAACCGCCCGCCGCAACACTACGCGGTTGCGGTCAAGCTCGATCTGACGGACGTGGCCGTCGGCTCCACCGTCGCGCGCGACATAGCGCACCGGCAGAGCGAAGGGGTCGAGCCGCAGCGCGCGGCTCGACCCCGGGGTCCTGTCGACTCCCATGCTGACGCCTCAAACTCTCCCCCGCCGAACTTGTCTGTCCGGTCGTGGGAGCCATCATGCCCGCGATCCGTCGGAATCCGCTTAAGAGGCCTGGTTAATCGGCTCTAACGGCAAAACGATCGAATACATGCTTGACGAGGCGTTGCCGCCGCTTACGCGAAAAGCCAGGACCGGGCTCGAATTGAGCCGCAATCGGCTTATCTGATGGCTTGTCATCGCAAATTTGGCCACCTAAACCTGAGCGCCCCATGGACTCCCTGTTCGACCAATCCACCCTCACTGCGCTCGCCGAGCGGCTTGTGACGGCCGCACGCGCGGCCGGCGCCGATGCTGCCGATGCGGTCGCGATGCGCTCGGTGTCGCAATCGGTCGATGTCCGCGACGGCGCGGTCGAGGAGTCGCTGCGCTCCGAAAGCAACGACATGGGGCTGCGCGTGCTGGTCGGTCGCCGCCAGGCAGTGGTCTCGACCAACGATCTCTCCGGTGACGGTGTCGCAACGCTCGCCGAGCGTGCGGTGGCGATGGCGCGTGCCGCGCCCGAGGACCGCTTCGCCGGTCTCGCCGATCCGGCGCTGCTGGCGCGGCAGTTCCCCAATCTCGACCTGGTCGACGAGGACGTGCCCGACGTTGGACGACTTGAGCAGGCGGCGCGCCGGGTGGAAGCCGCCGGTCTCGCTGTCAAGGGCGTGAGCAAGTCCGGCGGCGCCTCGGCGTCCGCCGGCATCGGCGGCATGGTGCTGATGACGAGCGCGGGCTTCTCGGGCGGCTATCTCGGCTCGCGCCACAGCGTTTCGATGCAGGCGATCGCGGGCGAAGGCACCGCGATGCAGACCGACTATGAATTCTCGTCGGCGCTGCACGGCGCCGACCTGCAGGCGCCCGAACAGGTCGGTCGCACCGCGGGCGAACGGGCGGCGGCGCGGCTCAACCCGCGCAAGGTCTCGACCCGCAAGGTGCCGGTGGTGTTCGATCCGCGCGTCGCGAACTCGCTGGTCAATCATCTCGCCAATGCGATCAACGGCGGCGCCGTCGCGCGGCGCACGAGCTTTCTCAAGGACAAGCTCGGCGCGCAGCTGTTCGGCGAAGGCATCAACATCATCGACGATCCGCTGCGTCCGCGTGGGCTGCGCTCGCGTCCGTTCGACGCCGAGGGCGTTGCCGGCGCCAGGCTTGCGATCGTCGGCAACGGCGTGCTCAAGACCTGGCTGCTCGATTCAGCGACTGCGCGCGAGCTTGAGCTGCAGACCACGGGTCGTGCCCAGCGCGGCGCCTCGTCGACGCCGTCGCCCGGCCCGACCAACCTGCACCTCAAGCCTGGCTCAGCCAGCCCCGCGGAACTGATGCGCGACATCGCCGAAGGCTTCTACGTCACCGAGTTGATCGGCCAGGGCGTCAATGGGGTCACCGGCGATTACAGCCGCGGCGCAGCCGGCTTCTGGATCGAGAACGGCGAGCGCACCTATCCGGTGAGCGAGGTCACGATCGCGGGTCACCTGCTAGACATCTACCGCACGCTGACGCCCGCCAACGATCTCGAATTCCGCTACGGTACCAATTCGCCCACGGTCCGCATCGAGGGGCTGACCGTTGCCGGCGTCTGACCGGCCGGACGGACGCGAGTATGACCGCGCGCGGCTTGTTGCCGCGATCAGGGACGCCGGTGCGATCGCGCTGAAGACCTTCGGCGGGCCGCTCAAGAGCTGGACCAAAGGCGGCGACTCACCGGTCACCGAAGCCGACATTGCCGTCAACGACCTGCTGCTTGCGCGGCTCGTCAGCCCGGGCGACGGCTGGCTGTCGGAGGAGAGCGAGAACGATCCGACGCGGCTCGCCGCCCGGCGGGTCTGGGTGGTCGATCCGATCGACGGCACCCGCGCCTATATTGCCGGCCGCGAGGACTGGTCGATCTCGGTTGCGCTGGTCGAGAATGGGCGTCCGGTGCTTGCTGCACTCCATGCGCCGGTAACCGAGGAGCTGTTCCTCGCGACGCAAGGCAGCGGTGCCACGCGCAACGGCGCGTCGATCCAGACCAACGACGGCGACGGGCTCGACGGCGCGCGCGTCGCCGGCCCCAAGCGCGTGCTCGACCGGATGCTTGAACGCGGCACCGGACTGCTGGCCGTGCCGCGGGTGTTTTCGCTGGCGCTGCGCATGGTGCGGGTGGCGCAGGGCACGCTCGATGCTGCGATCGCCGGCGGTAATGGCGCCGACTGGGACCTTGCGGCTGCCGACCTTTTGGTGCACGAAGCCGGCGGCGTCATGACCGCGCTCGACGGCCGGCCTTTGCTCTACAATCGCCCCGAACCGGTTCATGGCATGCTTGTGGCGTCGGGCCGGCGGCGACACGCAGCGATCATCGAATTGGTACGCGCGCAGGCCACGGGGCCGCGTGACGCTGTCCTGCTCAATGCTGAGGATTTGGCAATGCCCGACACCCCCAAGAAGCAATTGCTCCATCTTGTGTTCGGCGGCGAACTGAGCCGTCTCGACGCCTCCGAGTTTAACGATCTCGACAAGCTCGACGTCGTCGGCATCTTCCCGAACTACGCGGCCGCCTATGCGGCCTGGAGGTCCAAGGCGCAGCTCACCGTCGACAACGCGCAGGTGCGCTACTTCATCGTTCACCTGCACCGGTTGCTCGATCCCGACGCGCCGGCATCGCACCGCGCGCTGACCGGAGAGGGTGGGGTGGGGATCCTTTCGTCGAGGCGGATCGCAGGCTCGCCGGTCGTCCAGAAGGCGATCGGCGTTATGGCTGCGGAGTATCTGCGTCTGGTATGGATGACCAACCGGTTCCATACCGAGCCGCCCGACATCTACGAGAGCATCGCCCACGACCTGCCGGTCATCATCGCCATGTGGCACGGCCAGCATTTCCTGATGCCGTTCATCAAGCGCAACGCCGACACCCACAAGTCCAAGGTGCTGGTCTCACGCCATCGCGACGGCGCGATCAACGCCGCCGCCGCCGAGCGGCTCGGCATCGGCACGATCCGCGGGTCCGGCACGCAGGGCCAGGACTATCTCAAGAAGGGCGGCATCACGGCCTTCGGCGAGATGGTGACCGCCCTGGAAGAGGGCTACACCGTGGCGCTGACTGCCGACGTGCCGAAGGTGGCGCGCGTCTGCGGGCTCGGCATCGTCAAGCTCGCCAGCGTCAGCGGCCGCGCGATCTATCCGATTGCGATCGCAACCAGCCGGCGATTCGAGATGCGGACCTGGGATCGGACCACGCTCAACCTGCCCTTCGGCCACGGCGCTCGGGTGGCAGGCCGGCCTGTCCGCGTCGCAGCCGACGCCGACGAGGCCGCGCTCGAAGCGGCGCGGCGCGCGGTCGAGGAGAGCCTGAACGCCGCGACCGAGCGCGCCTACGAATTGATCGGCAGACCCGCGCGGAGCGCCCGGCCGTGGCTGAGCCGCCTGCCGCTGACGTTGCAAGGCCTACCGCGCTGCTGACTGCGGCGTCGCTGCCGCTTGCCGACCTGTTGCTGTCCTACCGGCTCAAGCGCGGCAAGGAGCATCCGGTGCGGCTGCCGGAGCGGCGCGGCGAAAGCTCTGCGCCGCGACCCGAGGGACCGCTGGTGTGGCTGCACGGCGCGAGCGTCGGCGAGCTGACCGCAGTCCTGCCACTGATCGAGCGCATCCGCTCGCGCGATTTCAGCGTGCTTGTCACCACGGGCACCATCGACCTCTGCCGGGCTCGCCGAAGCAGCGCCTGTCGCAAGGCGTTATCCATCAGTTCGCGCCGATCGACATGCCGCAGTTCGTGACGCGGTTCCTCGATCACTGGAAGCCCAATCTCGCGCTGTTTGCCGAGTTCGATCTGTGGCCGAACCTGATCATGGCGAGTTCGGAGCGCGGCATTCCACTGATCCTGATGAACGGTCGCCTGTCGGAGCGCTCGTTCAAGCGCTGGCAGTATCTGCCGCGCACCATCGGCGGGCTGCTGAGCCGCTTCGATCTCTGCCTTGCGCAATCGGCGGTCGATGCGACGCGCTACGGCGGGCTTGGCGCGCCGCGCTATCTCACCACCGGCAATCTCAAGCTCGACGCGCCCGCGCCGCCTGCCGACGACGACAAGCTGCAGGCGCTGAAGGAGGCGATCAAGCGACCGTCCCCTGGTCGCCGCAGCCTCGACCCATCCCGGCGAGGAGAAGGCCGTGATCGATGCTCACCGCCGGCTCAAGCACACCTTCCCGGGGCTCTTGACCGTGATCGTGCCGCGCCATCCCGAGCGCGGCCCCGGCATCGCCGACATCGCGCGGGTGGCGGGCTTTGAAGCGGGGCTGCGCTCGCGCGGCGACATGCCGGACGCTTCGACCGAAATCTACATCGCCGACACGCTCGGCGAACTCGGCCTGATCTACCGCGTCGCGCCGATCGTCTTCATGGGCGGCTCGCTGGTCGGCCACGGCGGGCAGAATCCGATCGAGGCGGCGCGGCTCGGGGCTGCGATCCTGCATGGCCCGCACGTCTGGAACTTCGCCGAAATCTACACCGTGCTCGATGCCGCCGGCGGCGCCGAGCAGGTGACCGATGCGAGCAAGCTCGCGGTCCGGATCGGCGCCTGGCTGAAAGATGCGCCCGCGCGCCAGAAGGTGGCCGAGACCGGGCTCAAGGCAATGGACGCGCTGACCGGCGCGCTCGACCGCACGGTCGCGGCGCTCGATCCGTACCTCATGCAGTTCCGGCTCGAGCGGCGAGGGGGCGATGCGTGAGCCGGGGTTCTGGTCGCGCCCGGCGGGCCTGACCGCCCTCGCGCTATCGCCGATCGCTGCGATCTATGGCGCTATCGCATCATGGCGCATGGCGCAGCCGGGGCGCGCGGCCGGCGTGCCGGTGATCTGCGTCGGCAATCTCACCGTCGGCGGCGCCGGCAAGACTCCGACCGCGATTGCGATTGCCGAGCTGTTGCAGGCCGCGGGCCGGCGGCCGTTCGTGCTGAGCCGCGGCTATGGTGGCGCGCTTGCAGGTCCGGTCCGGGTCGATGCCGCGCGCCATCGCGCGGCCGATGTTGGCGACGAGCCGCTGCTTATCGCGCGCACCGTGCCGACCATCGTGTCGCGCAACCGCGCGGCGGGTGCCGAGGCCGCGCGCGCGGCCGGCGCCGATGTCATCGTCATGGACGACGGCCTGCAGAATCCTTCGCTCGACAAGGATCTCGCAATCGTGGTGGTCGACGGCCGGCGCGGCATCGGCAACGGCCGAGTGTTTCCGGCCGGTCCGCTGCGGGCGCCGCTCGAGGCGCAGTGGGGCTGCGCCGATGCGGTGCTGATCGTGGGTGCCGGCGAAGCAGGCCGCGCGGTCGCAAACGATGCGCAGGTGCATGGCCTGCCGGTGCTGCACGGAAGGCTCGAGCCCGATCAGGCTGCGCTCGCAAGCCTGCAGGGGCGCAAGGTTCTCGCCTTCGCCGGCATTGGCGATCCGGAAAAGTTCTTCGCGACGCTGCAGGCGGCCGGCGTCGAAGTCGCGGCGCGCGTGTCGTTCCCCGATCACCATTCCTACAGCGCGAGCGAGGCCGCCGACCTCGTCCGCCGCGCCGATCGCGACGGCCTTTTGCTGGCAACGACGGAAAAGGATTTGGCGCGGCTCAACGGCCGTGACGATCTCGCCGCGCTCAGGAGTGTCGCGCGGGCCTTGCCGGTGCGGCTCGTGGTCGACGAGGAGCAGGCATGGCGCAGCCTCGTGCTAGTGCCGCCGATTTGAAGTTCCTGCACCACCTGCCGCAATCACATTCAGGAACTTCAAATCGAAAGCGGCACTAGAATCATAAACTTGCTAGTGCCCCTTTGCTTCCGAAGTTCGTGTCAGAGGGTGCTGCAACGTATCACGAACTTCGGAAGCGGGGCACTAGTGCCGATCGATCGCGGTGCTATTTCGCGCGCTGCGGATGCAGGCCCTTGAGCACGGCCTCCGGCGACGAATAGGCCTCCTGCCGGTCGACGCTCCAGTATTTCAGCTCCTCCAGCGGGATCGGCACGCCGGTCACCGCGCAGCGCACGAACGCGCCCGGCCGCACGATCCGGAAGTCGCCGTCGAGGAATTTCAACTCGGCCTCGCCCGCCATCGGCGATGGGCGATCGTAGCGGTTCAGCACAATATTCTCTCCCTGACGGCGCGAAAGGTCGGACAGCCGGTGTTTGCCCCCAAGATAATGTCTTGCGGTTCGTCGTTAAACCAATCTTTGCCGGATCGGCAATCCGTCAAGATTGGATTTGTGCTAGGTTCCGCCGAAGGGCCACGCCCGATGGCATTGGTTTCATGCGCATCCTGATTGCCCTCCTTGTCGCCGGCACCGCGCTTGGGTGCAGCCCCGCGACCGCGGCGGGCGGACCCGAACCGGTGGAGGTCCCGTACGGCGAGGCGCGCCTGAAGGCATTGCTATACCGGCCGGAAGGCAATGGCCCATTCCCGGCGGTGGTCGGCCTGCACAATTGTGCGGGCCTCACCAATCGCTCCGGCGTCACCGGCTCGCGCTATCTCGACTGGGGGGCGCGGCTCGCCAAGAGCGGCTTTGCCGTGCTGCTGCCCGACAGCAACGGCTCGCGCGGTCTCGGCAGCCAGTGCGCCGTGCGCAGGGGCGGCCTGCGGGTCGATCGCGAGCGGGTCGCCGATGCCAATGCCGCGCGGGTCTGGCTGCAGCAGCAGTCCTGGGTCGATCCCAACCGGGTGTCGCTGATGGGCTGGTCGAGCGGCGCGATCGCGGTGCTGTGGACGGTCCGGACGCCGGCCGCAGCCGGCGACGGTCCCGACTTCCGTTCGGCGGTCGCGCTCTATCCCGGCTGCCGCAGGCTCGCGGCCACAGCCTGGAGCGCACGGGTGCCGACGCTGATCCTGATCGGCCGGTCCGACGACCAGGCGTCGGCTGCGACCTGCGAGCAGATGGTCGCGGGCGCGCGCGGCCGCAGCGCGCGCGTGCAGATTCACGTCTATCCGGGCGCCCACCACGATTTCGACCACCCGAACCGGCCGCTGCAGGTGCGCACCGGATATGCCTTCTCGGTCGACGGCAGCGGCCGGGTCCACAGCGGCAGCCAGCCCGCGGCGCGGGCGGACGCGCAGCGCCGCGCGTCGCAATGGCTGACGCAGTAGCGGCGGCTCGGGCCGGCGCTCACCTCAGATCGCCGGTGTCGCGCGGTTCGAGTGCGGCTGCGATCCGCTCGCGGCCGGCGTAGGCCCAAAGCCAGACCGCGACCACCAGGACCGCGCCCGCCACCACCGGCCAGTGCAGCCCGAAATGCGCCGAGGCGATGCCGGCGCCGAGCGCGCCGACCGCCGGCGCGCCGCGAAAGATCAGGCCGTACAGGCCCATCACACGCCCGCGCATGTGGCGGTCGGTGGCAAGCTGCACCAGCGTCTGGCTCGCGATGCCGGCGATTGACATGGCACCGCCGTAGACGAACAGCGCGGGCACGGCGATCCAGAGCCGATCGGTCGCAATCGCCGCAACCGCGGCGAGCGGCGCGGCAAGCACGCCGCCGAGGGTGATCCAGGTCAGGCCCATGGTATGCGCGCGTCCGCCGAGCCAGAGCCCGCCGAGAATGGCGCCGCCGCCGATCGCCGACGCCATGATCGAAAGGCCGCCGGCGCCGGACTGGAACACGTCGGCGGCAAAGCCCGGCAGCAGCTCGTTGATCGGCCGCCCGCCGATGCCGAGCGCGATCAGGAGCAGGAGCAGCGCCGCGATGCCTGGGTGCGTCGCGGTGTAGCGGATGCCCTCGCTGAGCTCGGCTGCGAAGCTGCCATGGACCTTGGGCTCGGCCGCAGGCGCGGCAATCCGGACGCGCGACAGTGCCACCAGGAACACGGCGTAGCTGATGGCGTTCGCAAGGAAGGCGGCGCCAACGCCGGACCACACGATCGCAAGCCCTGCCAGCATCGGGCCGATGAAGCGCGCAAGGTTGAACACCACCGAGTTGATTGCGACCGCGGAGGCGAGATCGCGCGGCTGCACCAGTGACGGCACGAACGCGAGCCGCGCCGGCTGGTTGAACGCCACGACGAAGCCCTGGAACGCCGTCAGCGCCACGAGGCCCGCGATATTGATGTGATCCGTCACAGTCAGCGCAAACAGCACGACGGCCTGTACCAGCAGGATCGACTGGCTCACTTTCACCACCCGCAGCTGGTCCCAGCGGTCGGCGGCGGCGCCGGCAATCAGTCCGGTCAGGATCACCGGGAAGAAATCGGCGAACGACACGACGCCAAGCCAGAACCCGGACTCGGTCGAGCTGCCAGGTGAGCCAGCCGATCGCGATCCGTTGCATCCACATGCCGATCAGCGAAACGGTGTTGCCGGCCGTGTAGAGCCCGAAGTTCGCGTTGCGCATCGGCAGCGCGATCAGCGGCGTGCGCAGGAGCCAGTCAAAGCGCATCGCGCCACCGCGTCGCCGCAACGCCCGCAGCGCTCGCGGCTGCGGCCGTCATTGCTTCAGCGCCTGCGTCAACGGCTTGACCAGCGCCAGGATTGCAACACCGGCCAGCGCCGCGATCACCGCGATCATCAGAAAGAACTGGCCTTTGCCCATGCCCGACCAGAAGCTGCCGAGGTATCCGGCAAAGAAATTGCCGTAGAAGCTCGTCGCAAGCCACAGCCCCATCATCATCGACAGGATGCGCGCCGGCGCGACCTTGGTGACAAGCGACAGCGAGGTCGGGGAGAGATAAAGCTCGCCGATGGTGATGACGACGAAATACGCGGTGAGCCAGTACCAGCTCGCGCGCTCCTCGCCGGCATTGAACGCGGCCACGCACAGGATGAGATGGGCGGCCGCATTGTAGAAGCAGCCATAGGCCATCTTGACCACGGTCGACGGCTCGCGCCCGAGCATCGCCTGCCAGCGCCACAGCGCGAGGATGAACGGCGTGAAGGCGAAAATCATGAACGGGTTGAAGGCCTGGAACCAGGTGGTGGGAATTTGCCCGCTCCAGACCAGCAGGTTGATGCTGCGGTCGGTGTGGTCGTTGGCCCACAGCGTGATGGTGTTGCCGACCTGCTCGTAGGTGGCCCAGAAGAACGTCACCGGCACCGACAGCAGGAGCAGGGCCACAATCGCCTGCCATTCCTCGCGGCCGAGCGGCCCGGTGTCTCCCGCGCTCGCGCGCTGGGTCTTTTCGTCGGGTGGCAGCGTGCGCGAGCCGAAGAGATAGATCACGAGGCCTGCCGTCATGCCGACGCCGGCGGCGGCAAAGCCGTAATGCCAGCCGATCGTCTCGCCGAGCGTGCCGCAGACCAGCGGCGCCAGGAACGCGCCGAGGTTAATCCCGACATAGAAGATCGAGAACGCGCGGTCGCGCCGCGGGTCGCCGGGCCCGTAGAGCGCGCCGACCTGGGTCGAGATGTTGGGCTTGAACGCGCCGTTGCCGAGGATGAGGAGCCCGAGCGCCGGCAGCAGCAGCCCCTCGAACGCCATCATGAAATGGCCGATCGCCATCAGCCCTGCACCGATCAGAACGGTGCGGCGCTGGCCGAGCCAGCGGTCGGCGATAAGCCCGCCGATGATCGGCGTGAAATAGACCAGCGACGTGTAGCTGCCGTAGATCAGCGAGGCGAGCGGCTGCGGATCGAGCGGGCCGAACACCCATTCGAGTGCGCTCTTGAGGCCTGCAAAGCCCACGACCTGCTCGACCCGCCCGGGCTGGAACAGATACGTCACCATGTAGAGCACGAGCAGCGCGCGCATCCCGTAGTAGGAGAACCGCTCCCACATCTCGGTTGCGAACAGAACGCTCAGTCCGCGCGGATGGCCGAACAGCTCGCGCGCCGCGGGTGCGTCCGTGGCGCTCACGGATCGAACAGGCTGCCTTGGCCTTCGGCGCCGCCTGCGCCGCGCCTCGCGCGCGGGCGGCGGCGAGCGTAGGGCGGGCTCTCGATCCGCTGGCTCACGCCTTGCGCGGTGGCGCCGACGCGGCCGTCGGTGAACTCGATGTCGAGCGTGGCGCCGGGACTGACGGCTGCTGCGGTGCGCAGCGGCTGGCCGGCATCGTCGCGCACCAGCGCAAATCCGCGCGACAGCACGCCGCGGTAGGAAAACGCGGCGAGCAATTGGCCGGCGCGGTCGAGACGCGCAACGCGGGTGTCGATCAGCGTCCATTGCGCGCGCTCGGCGCGTTCGGCGAGCCCCGTCACGCGATCCTGGGCACGGCCGATCCGGGTGAGATGCGTCATCCGGTACGTCTTGAGCGCCGTGCCAAGCCGCTGGTTGAGGCCGGTGAGCCGCTCGCGCCGGCGCTCGACCTGGCTGTGCAGGAGCCGCGGCGCGAGGCGGACGCCGACGCGCGTGTACTGCGTGTGGTGGATCTGCGCGTTGGCGCGCAGCGCCCGCGGCAGCCGCCCGGTCGCCGTGTCGAGCCGCTGGCGCGGAATTGCGAGCAAGTCTTCGGCGGTCGGCAGCGCGCGCACGGCGGCGCGCAGCTCGGTGCGGCGATGATCCTGCGCGCGCTGCCAGCAGGCAAGCGCGCGCCGCGCCTTGCTCAGGAGTTCGGCGATCAGGTCGGCGCGCACCGGCACCGCCATCTCGGCGGCGGCGGTCGGGGTCGGCGCCCGCTTGTCCGCGGCGAAGTCGATCAGCGTCACGTCGGTCTCGTGGCCAACCGCCGAGATGAGCGGGATCATGCTCTCGGCCGCGGCGCGGACCACGATCTCCTCGTTGAACGACCACAGGTCTTCGAGCGAGCCGCCGCCGCGCGCGACGATCAGGAGATCGGGCCGCGGCAGGCGGCCATCTTCCGGCAATGCGTTGAAGCCGCGGATGGCGGCTGCGACCTGCTCAGCCGAGCCTTCGCCCTGGACCTTTACCGGCCAGACGATCACGCGGCGCGGAAACCGGTCGGCAAGGCGGTGCAGGATGTCGCGGATCACCGCGCCGGTCGGCGACGTCACGACGCCGATCACCGTTGGCAGGAACGGCAGCAGTTGCTTTCGGGCCTCGTCGAACAGGCCTTCGGCCGCGAGCTTGCGCTTTCGCTCTTCGAGCAGCGCCATCAGCGCGCCGAGGCCGGCGGGCTCCAGCGTCTCGATGACGATCTGGTAGGACGAGCGGTTGGGATAGGTGGTGAGCCGCCCGGTCACCACCACTTCGAGGCCTTCGGTCGGCTTGATCCGCATCCGGCCGAACGTGCCCTTCCAGATCACGCCGTCGATCTTCGCGCTCTCGTCCTTGAGCGCGAAATAGACGTGGCCGGAGGAATGCGGCCCGCGATACCCCGAGATTTCGCCGCGCACGCGCACGTAGCCGTAGGCGTCCTCGACCGTGCGCTTGAGCCGCGCCGACAGTTCGGAGACGGTCAGTTCCGTCACATTGGCCTGCGATTCGAGCATGGGCACGACCATAGCGGATTGTGCCGTGTCGTCATCATGGGAAATCGCGACGCGGGCAACGCTGTCCGATGGCGCCTCCGCTGCCCTGAAAAATGCGGCGGAAGCAGCGATGCCGCGCCGGCTCAGTGGTCGAAATAGGGCGACAGCTTCGTCACCAGGAACGGAAACTCGTCGGTGACGTCGACCCGCACGAAGGCCTTTTCCACCACGTCGGTGTTGCGGTTGGTGTAGGAGAAGATCACGTCGAGCACGTTGCGGACCCCGCTCAGCGGCGAGTGCTTGACGTCGACGCCGGACAGCGACGCATCGTGCTCGAACGCCTCGGCGGCCCGCTCGTAGATTGCGGGATAGCGCAGCGCGAGATAGTTCAGCGCGCGCGTTTCGTCGGTCGCGCCGGCGTTGTCCGCGATCTGGATGATGCGGTCGAACAGTTCGCTCGCCGCGCGTGCGAACTCCTTTGCCGATGTCTTGTCGGCGCGTGGCAGGGACTTGAGCAGGGCTTCGCGATCGAACGAATAGAGCTGGTCGAACAGCACGATCGGCACGGTCAGGCCGTTGCACATACTGGCCGGCGCGATGCCGATCTTGACGCCGATGACGACGTCGACATCGAGCGGGGTCGGCTCGGCGCGAAGCGACTCCACGAGCAAGCCGAAATCGGCAGGGTCGCGCGGCGACAGGATATAGGTGTCGAGGCCCTCGATGCTCATGGTCCAGCACATCTGGCGGACGAGGTAGCGGTTCTCCGGCTTGGAGAGAACGGCGTGCAGGGCCTGGCGATCGGTCAGGCCCTTGGTGTCGATCCGCGCCATCGCCTGCGCAAATTCCTTCTCGACCGAGACCCGCGGGAAGCGCGGCCAGATGCGGCCCACGGCATAGACGTAGGAGGGCGCCGCGACGGCCAGCGTTGCCGGCTGCGGCGGAGCCGACGCCGGGGTGGCGCCGCAGTTCGGGCAGGCAACCGGCGACGCCGCGGGCTGCAGACTGGTCTCGGGAGAGCTTGCCACCGCCTGAAGCTTTTCCGTCGTCTGTTCCATGAGAGACTCCCGTTACCGTCGGCGCGAGAACGCCATCCACTGGTTGAGCACGGCGGCCCGCTGTTCGCAGCCGCCGCACGGCTTGAGCCCGGCATAGGATGTGAGCCGCTTGACCACGTCGCCGAGCCCGATCGTTTCCTCGGAGATGAAGCCGGGCAGCCGCACCTGGTGACGAGCCGGCTGTGATTTCGGCGCAGCGGCGGTGGGCTTTCGCTTCATGATGCGATCCTGCCGAGCGCGGCCGTCTGCATCGACTGAAACGCCCCCCAGGCATTGAGCAGCGGCGGGGCAACCGAGCGGCGCGGTCCGGAGGCCGAGGCTGCATGTATCGCGGCAAGGCGGATATCGGCGGTGCGGGCCTCCGGAAACAGCGACCACAACAGCGCGAGCGCGCCGGTGACGAATGGCGCTGCCGCGCTGGTGCCGGCGATCGCGCCGGTCACGCTCGCGCCGGGTGCGAGCAGGCCTGCGCGTCCAACCGAGCCGCCGAGATTGGAGCGCTGCAGAGGGACGCCATGGAGATCGCAGGCCGCGACCGAAATGACCGCGCGATGGCGGGTGATGGCGGAGCTTGCCACGGTCGCCTGGTTGCCCGCGGCGGCAACGACAAGCACATCGCGCACGGCGGCATGATGCAGCGCGTCCTCGAGCTTGCGCTCGACCCGGATCGACGGCAGCAGGCCGGCGCTGATGTTGAGCACCCGGGCACCGGCACCGACGCAATCAAAGATGGCGTCCGCCAGGTCGCCCGCGCTTGCGCGCGGCGGATGTCCGCTGTCGGCGTCCGCTTCGGAGAAGATCGGCCTGATCAACAGCGGACACTCCGGGCAGATGGCAGCAGCGGCCGGGCCGCGCTCGCCCGAAAGCATGAGCGCCACCTGCGTGCCATGGTGACAGGCCGCGCCGGCGGCATCGCGGCAACGCCGATCGACATGTCCGACATAGCGAAGCGGCCGGCCGGCGAGCTCGGGGTGTTCGAGATCGACCGGTCCGTCGATCAGCCCGATCGAAATGATCGGCGAGCCGCGGGCGCGGCGCATGAGCGGAGTCGAATCCGACCAAATCAAGCGAACGCATATCGAGCCGCCGCGGTCAGCAGCCGCAATCGCACGTGTACCAGAAAAAGGTTTCGCAGCCGGTCCAGCCGGACGTCTGCACCGGCCCGTTCGTGATGGTGGCGGTCGCGACGCAAGGGCCGCTGCCCGGCGGGCAGGGGCCGGCACATTGGTTGGGAAGGCTTGCGCATACGGCGTTGGCGCTCTGAATCGTCTTGGACAACGAACGCTCGCAGCTCCACCAGGTCTCCTGGATGCGGCGCAAGGTCGGCGGCCCGACGGTCTTGCAGGTCGGCTTGACCGCGCCCGGTGTCGGCACCGGCTGTGTGATCAGCTTCTCGACGCCGAGGCCGATGCCTGCGCCGATGGCGATGCCGATACCGACCGCGACCGCGGCCTCGCCGGTTGCCTTGAGCACGTCGATGATGATGTCCGGCGGAATGCGCGGCGGCGGCGGTGGCTCTTCCCGCGGATAGTAGGGCGGCCAGAATGGCCAGTCGGGCGACGGGTTGATCGGCGCCACATCCGGATTGGGGATGATCGGCAAGCCGATCCCCTCCTGCATCGGCTGAACGAGGTTCAGCGCCGGACCGAACGACGGCAGTCCGGCGAATTGACGGGTGGTGAAGCCGAGAGATGCGTCGGCGGAGAAGCCAGGCAAAGCCATCTGGACGCTCCTTCGTGCATTACATCGACAATACACCTAAAGCGGGTCCCGTACCACGGCCTTCCGGCTTCCTCGGATGCTCCAAGAACCGATGCGTATCAGGAGCGTGCGCCGACGCCGTTGCCCATAAGCAGGCCGCTGTTGCCGCCGAGGATGCGGTCGCCGTCGGCGCCGAGCGCGCGGATGTCGGCTACGAATTTTGCGACGCCTGCGGTGTCGCGGATTTCCTGCGGATAGTCGGTGCCGAAGATGCAGCGCCCGGCCGGCAGCTCGAGCAATGCGGCCTGCACCGACTTGATCTCGCCGCACATGCCGGCGGTGTCGTAGATCAGCCGCTCGCGGATGTAGTGGTCGAAGTCGCGCTCGGGCAGCCGGCCGTGGATCGGATGGCCGGCGGTGCCGAAGTGCTCGCGGTCCTGGAACTTGCGGATGCGGCCGAGCATGGTCGCAATCCCGCCGCCGAGGTGCGACATGTGGATGCGCAGCTCCGGGTGCCGGTCGAGCAGCCCAGAGTTCGATCAGCCGCACGGTCGCAGCAATCAGCGAGAACTCGCGGCCGACCGAGCGTGCCATGTCGTAGGCGTTGAGCGGCTGGCTGTGGGCGAGCTTGAGCGCCGGATGCACGAACACGAACATGTCGAGCCGGCAGACCTCGCGCCAGAACGGCTCGAGCTCGGGCGCGTCGATGTAGACACCGTCGATCTCGGAGGTGATGACGACGCCGGGAAAGCCGAGTTCGGACGCGCACCGCACGAGTTCGCGCAGTGCATCCGGTCCGCCGAGCGGGTTGACGTGCGCGCCGCCGATGAAGCGGCCGGGATAGTTCTTCACTGCCTCGCGGGTCTTGTCGTTGGCAAGCCGCGAGGTCGCGATGTCGACGCACATCGCGGGCGGCACGGTGAGGAAAGCCGCGTCGATGCCCGCCGCATCCATCATCGCGATATGCTCGTCGAGATCGTACAGCACCGAGTTCGGCGTCATGCTCGGCACGCCGTCCTTGTCGAAATGCACGGCGGTCTTGGTGCCAGGCGGCTCCTTGGCCATCTCGCGCGGCACGAAGTGGTGCTGGAAGTCGATGATCATGGCCGGCACTCGTGTTGGAGTTGGGGCTGTCGGTCGTCACTGCACCGGGATGCCGGCGTCCTTGATGACCTTGGTCCATTGCTCGGTTTCGCGGGCGATGAAGGCGGACGCATCCTGCGGGCTGCCCGCGATCGGCTCAAGCATGAGCTTCTGCATGGCCGAGCCTACCTCGCCGTCGCGCATCGCTGCCACGACATCGCGGTTGAGCCGCTGGATCAGCGGCGCCGGCGTCCCCGGCGGGGCGACGAGCGCGTACCAGGTGGTCGAACGGAAACCGGGCAGGCCGGACTTCGACAGCGTTGGCACCTCGGGCACCGCCGGCGAGCGCTCGGCGCTGCCGACAGCCAGGAACCGGAGCTTCTGGCCCTGGTAAAGCGGCATCGCGGTCGACAGCGTGCCGAAGAACATGTCGATGTGGCCCGCGACGATGTCGTTCAGCACCGGCACCTCGCCGCGATAGGGCACGTGGATCATTTCGACCCCGGTCAGCGACTTGAACAGCCGTGCCGTGAGGTGGGCGGTCGCGCCAAGCCCCTGCGAGCCGTAGCTCAGCTTGCCAGGCATCGATTTCGCGAGCGCGATGAATTCCGGCACGCTCGTGGCCGCGAGCCCATTTCGTACGATCAGCGCGTTCGGCACCTGCACCAGCATCGTCACCGGCACGAATTGGTTCGGCTGGTACTGCAGGTCACGGTAGAGCAGGTGGTTGACGGTGACTGGCGGCGGCGGCGCGACCAGCAGCGTATGGCCATCGGGCGCAGCGCGCGCCACCTGGGTCGCCCCGAGGTTGAGACCGGCGCCGGGTACGTTCTCGACCACGACCGGGTGGGCCCAGTCCTTGCCGAGCCGGGCTGCCAGCACGCGCGCGACCGTATCGGTCGCCGAGCCTGCGGCCGACGGAACGACGAAGCGTACCGTGCGGCTCGGGAACGCATCCTGCGGGCGGGCGCTACCGTCCGCAAACGCGACGAGAGCGGCTGCCAAAGCGGCCGCGACGCGGATCCGTGTCAAAGAGCTTCCTCCCGGCGGCGCCAATGTTGTTCTTGTCGGCGCGCATCATTTCATGGATGGCCGCGTGCATGCCAGCCGCCGCCGGCATGCGTGCCATGTCAGGCCTTGATCGTGAGCGACGGATCGCCGGCCGGCGGGCCGCCGTCGGTGGCAGCGTCGCCGTCGCGGCCGGCGACCAGCTCCGCCCAATCTTCGGCGGTATGCAGGAAGGTCTCGAGCTTGCCGGCCAGCTGCGCGCCGTTGAGGCCGCGCCAGCCCACCGGCAGCGCGAGGATGACGTGCGGCGGCTCGTCGCCGGAGAGGCTCAGCGTCGCCCCGAAGGTGGTGCGCCAGAACAGGTTGCCGCGCAGCAGGTCGCCATAGAGCGCGGGCCCGCTCGCCGGTTCGCCGAGGTCGGCGTAGAACCAGAGCGCGTCCTCGTTCGGACGGCGCTGCAGGTTGACCACCGAGCGGCCGTCGAAACGCAGCGCACAGGCGCCGTCGCCGTCGAGCGCAAGCTCGCCCAGCCCCATCCGCTGGCCAAGCTCGGCCATCAGCATCGTCAGCGCGGGGTCGTCGGTCATGCAGACTTGCTCCGGCTAAGTGCTCCGGTTGCCGCGCCCGATGATGTTGCGGTCGCGGATCGCGTAGCTGTTGCTCGAATTCAGCGCGCCGTTGACTTTCTCGCTACCCCATTCGTCCGGCTCGATGACCATGTCGTTCTTGCGTGCGGGGAGAGGGAGAGGCGGCGGCATGCGCAGCACTCACCCGAGCTTGACCGCGCGGGCCCGATCGAGCGGCGATGGTGCGGTGGTTGCGTCTGACATGGCGTGGCTCGTTGCGTCCTTCGTCCGATCGGGACGCTAGCGTGGGTTCGGTTTGAGCGTGTCGGATCGGCGATTGCGGAAAAGGAAATAGACTGGAACTCCCGTTGCGATCAGGCCTAGTCCGGCCAGACTTTCCTTCGGCATCGTCCAAAGCGTATTGAGAAGCAACAGCAGCGCGCAGGCAACAAAAATGACCGGCGGCCAGGGAAACGCCGGCGTCCGATATGCGGCTGCAGGAAGTGTGCGGCGGAAATGGAACAAAGCGAATGTAGCGAGCGCGTAGAAAATCCACGACGAAAATACAATACAGTTTGTCAGTTGATCGAAGGTGCCCGAGATGGCAAGCACGCACGCCCACAGGCCTTGGACGACGGTGCTGGCGACGGGTGAGTGCGTGCGTTCATTGGCTTCGCCGAGACGCGACCACATCAAGCCGTCCTGGGCCATCGCGTAGGGCACGCGGGCACCTGTCAAAATCGTTCCGTTCATTGCTCCTAACGCGGAAAAAACGAAGGCGATGGAAAGTATCGCGACCGCGGCGACGCCGAAGCTGTGCAGGGCGGCTTTGGTAGCAACCGGCAGCGCATCGGGATAAAGCGTGGAGTTGGAATTCACGATTTCCGAGAATGGCAAAGCGTAAAAATACGCGAGGTTGACACTCACATATAAAAGAAGAACGGCCATGACTCCCCACGTGAGCGCTCGCGGAATCACGCGGTCTGGGTTGCGAATTTCACCCGCCGCCATCGAAAGATTGTTCCAGCCGTCGAACGCCCAAAGCGCAGCGAGAACCGCGGCCCCAAAGCCGGACCAGCTCTTCCATCCCGTCGACGCGCCTTCGCCGCCGAGATGCTCCCAGCTGGTGCCCGCTCCAAGCGTCAATATTGCGGTTGCCAGCCCAAAGATCATGAGAATCTTTATGGCCGTCATCACGGTTTGTACCGCTCCGCCGAACTGTACCGAGAAGCAATTGAGGACTGTGAAAAAGACAATGACGGCGATTGCGATTTCGGTCCGGAGATCCGTCACAGGCAGAAAGCTTCCGAGGAACGCCACGGCGCCGATCGCGTAGGCGGCGATCGAACCCGGTGAGGCGATCCAGAATCTCGTCCAGCCAAAGAGAAAGCCGATCAGCGGGCCATACGCGTTGCGCAAGAAGACGTATTCGCCTCCAGCCGCGGGAAACAGGCAGCCCAATTCCGCGTACGCCAGCGCCCCCATGAACGAGAGCGTGCCGGCGACAAGCCACGCGAGTAACACGTAGGATGGCGACCCTGCCTCTTGAGCCATCACCGCTGTTTTCAAGAACACGCCGGTTCCAATCATGGACCCGACCACGATCGCGAAGGACTCCTTGAAACCCAGCCGCCGGAGCAAATAGCCGCGGGTCATGTTTCACGCTCGGACAGGGGCGGCAGCGTTTCCGTCAGATGGGCATTGGACATCCGGCACCGGTTCGGTCGGGCGGCAGGCTCCGTTCAGCTTAGCGAATTTCCAGGCTTGCCGGAACGATGCAGCAGTCTCGCCCTTGCCGATCAAATCTCAAGAATTCTCGCGAGCCTGCGAAACATTTCAACATCTATTGAAATAACTGTTGCGCTTCGTCCAATATTTCGATAATCATTGAACTATGAAGAAAGCGGATGCTGTGGCGGCGCTTGCGGCGCTCGCTCAGGACAATCGTCTCGATGTCTTTCGCCTGCTGGTACGGGCCGGCCCTGAAGGCATGCCGGCGGGACAAGTGGCGGACGCGCTTGACCTTGCCCCCAACACCCTGACGTTTCATTTCGATCGCTTGCGCGGTGCCGGCCTTGTCACCGTGCGCCGCGAGGGCCGCTCGATGGTCTACGCGGCGCGGTTTGAAGCCATGAACGGGCTGCTCGGCTTCCTCACCGAAAACTGTTGTGAAGGAGCCGCCGAAAAGTGCGCCCCCGCGGTTTGCAAGCCCGCGAAATCAAAGCGCGCCAGAGTGACAGCCTGACAGGAGTCGCCGATGAAACGGATGCACGTTCACGTCTCGGTCGAAGACATTTCCAAGGCGGTCGGCTTTTACTCCGCCCTGTTCTCCGCAACGCCCAACGTGCTGAAAGAAGACTATGCGAAGTGGATGCTCGACGACCCGCGCGTAAACTTTGCGATCTCGACACGCGGGCGGCAGCCCGGCCTCGATCATCTCGGGATTCAGGTCGAAAGCGGCGAGGAGCTGAAAGAGGTCTACGCGCGGCTGCATAAGGCCGGTGGCAGCATTGTCGAGCAAGGCCAAACGAGTTGCTGCTACGCCAGATCGGAAAAGTCATGGATCGACGACCCGGCGGGTATCTCGTGGGAAGCGTTCTTCACCACAGGCGAAAGCACCAACTACGGCGATGGCAGCGGCGAGCGTGTCGCTCGCGTTGCACATGAAAAGTCGTGCTGTGCGCCACAAGTTACGGCTCCAGCCGCCTCCTGCTGTTCGGTTGCGTGAGGCGTGCCGTGGCCGATCAACCGTTCAACGTGCTTTTCCTTTGCACCGGCAATTCGGCGCGGTCGATCATCGCTGAGGCCATTCTCAACAAGTTGGGTGTGGGACGCTTCCGCGCCTATTCAGCGGGAAGCCAGCCGAAGGGTCGAATCAATCCCCATACGATCACGCTGCTCCAAGGGCTCGGCTACGACACGTCGGGGTTCCGCTCGAAATCATGGAGTGAATTTGCCAGGCCCGGTGCGCCCGCGCTCGATTTCGTTTTTACCGTTTGCGACAACGCCGCGGGCGAAGCCTGCCCGGTCTGGCCGGGTCAGCCGATGACAGCGCATTGGGGCGTGCCCGATCCTGCTGAGGCCACGGGCAACGCGGCGGAGGTTGCGATGGCTTTCAAGGACGCCTATCGCATGTTGCATCAGCGCATTGCGATTTTCGCCGCGCTGCCGATCAAGAGCCTCGATGAGCTCAGTCTCCAGGCGCGATTGAAGGAAATCGGGCGGATGGAGGGCGCGACCGCAAAGGCGACCGAGCCGGGCTAATGCCGACGCGCGGTCAACGCATTTCCGGTGAAGTTCTGGGTACGGCATTCCTGCTGGCCGCCGTGGTCGGTTCCGGCATCATGGCCCAACGGTTGGCAGGCGGTAACGTCGCCCTGGCGCTGCTCTGCAACGCCATTGCCACTGGCGCGATGCTGGTGGTGCTTATCCTGATGTTCGGAACAGTCTCGGGCGCACACTTCAATCCGGCGGTCAGCCTCGCGTTCGCATTGCGTGGCGAGCTTTCTTGGGCCGATGCTGCCCTCTACGTTATCGCGCAAGTGATCGGTGCGATTGCCGGGGTTTGGGCGGCCCATCTCATGTTCGATCTGCCGGTCTGGCAGATTTCGACAACCGTTCGCACTGGAGCGGGCCAGTGGTTCGCGGAGGCCATCGCCGCCTTTGGATTGGTGCTGACGATCTTTGGCTGCGTTGCCACTGCAAGCGCGGTGGCCTATGCGGTGGGCCTCTACATCACCGCCGCCTATTGGTTCACCGCATCCACATCCTTCGCCAACCCGGCCGTGACGGTCGCCCGCTCGTTGTCTGACACGTTTGCCGGCATTGCCCCAACCGGCGTCATGGCGTTTGTGATCGCTCAGATTGTGGGGGCGGCCGCCGCGGTAATGGTGGCACGAGTTCTGTGGCCGACACCGAGAGTTTCCGATTAAGTGACCATCCACGTCCGCTGTCGGCCCTATTCCGAAGGGCCGAATGCCGCTTTGGCGCCGCTGCTGGGCGGCAAGGGACATCAAACGCGCATATCCGAGCTTGCCGATTTGTGAGCACACGCCCTTGAGGCTGGCTGCGGTTCTCACGACGTTGGCCGCTTCCAGATCATGCCGCAGGCGCCGGACGTGATCGCGGCGGCAATGATCAGGAACAGTCCGGGAAGGCCAGCGGCCGCCGCCGCCAGGCCCGCGCTGAACGGCAGCACGAACTGGCCGATCCGGTTGCCCATGATGCGCAGCGAATTGGCGGTGCCGCGCGCGCCCGGCGCGGTCATGTCGACCACGATGGTGATGCTGAGCGTGGTGGCGATGCCGAACGCGCAGCCCATCACCGCCATGGTGATGTGCATCGCCCACAGCGGCAAAGGAGCCGCGAGCGCCGACGAAGGTCGAGGCCACGATCAGCGTGGTCGTCACCATCAGCGGCCAGCGGCCGACGATGCCGACGAGGCGCGCGTAGAACAGCCGCGCCACCATCGAGGCCGCCGCCCGCACCGTCAGCAGCAGCCCGATGTCCTTCACGTCGATGTGGCGTTCGGCGCCGAGCAGCGGCACGTAGATGATGATGATGTCGGAGGCCGACACCACGACGACGCCGGTGACGACGACGGCGGCGAGCCCCGGCACGCGCAGCAGCGCGCCGACCGGCGTCGACCTCGCCGCCGCCGCTCGCCGTGGCCGGTTCGCCGGCTCGGGCGCAGCGTCAGCGCAATCGCAAAAGCGATGAGCGCGAGCACGACGCCGGTGTTGTAACAGCGGCTGCGTCGGCGGCACGGTCGCGCCGCCGCCGACCCAGCCGACCACGTAGGGGCCGAGCCCCTGTCCGATCGCGCCGGCCACCATGTAATTGCCGAACACCTGCTCCATGCTGCGCGGCCCGGCCGCGCGCACGCACAGAATCTGCTGGCTCGCCATCAGCATGATATGGCCGCTGCCCATCACGGCGGAGCAGATCAGCAGGCCCTCCGCCGACGACCAGAGCGCGAAGCCCGCGCAGGCGGTGGCAAACAGCGCCGAGCCGATCCAGGTGGTGTGGGCGTCGTGGCCGCGGTCGATGAAGCGGCCGACCCGCACCGCGATCAGGATCGGCACGATCGCGAACGCCGACGCGATCAGCCCGAGCCAGACGATCGACAGCTTGAGCTCGACCGCGCGGTAGGAGGTCGTGACGCGCACCAGTGAGGTCAAAAGCTGCACCATCGCCGTGCTGACGAGCAGCGGCAGCAGCAGCCGGTAATCGATGTCGCTGTTGCGGACTCGGACGGCGAACTTGTCGAACATCGCGCCCGGACCCTAGAGCATGATTGTTTCGGATTGAATCAGACATGCAACTCGCTCGCTTCACCCTCCCCTGGAGGGGGAGGGTCGACGCCGAGCGTTAGCGAGGCGGCGGGGTGGGGTGAATGTCTTGCGCAACGCGTTCACCCCACCCCGGCTCGCATCTCGCGTTGCTCGATGCTTCGCCGACCCTCCCCCTCCAGGGGAGGGGAAGCGAGCAAGCGGCGCGGCTACCAGTCGATGAAGCCGAGCAATGGACCGCCGCGCAGGCGACAGGAGCGCTGGCATGCGCGACTGCAGGCGTCGAGCTTGGGCCGGCAGGTCTCGGTGCCGAGTCGAGGCCCTGCAGGCAGGTTTCGTTGCTGCCAGGCGCACTGGCCTTCGCAGTCGCGCCAGCAGGCGTCGGCGAGCCAGACCGAGGCCGCGCGCTTGCTGGAAGGGATAGGGGCTGACGTGCACGATGCCGCCCTTCGGGCCCGGGAACACCAGCTCCGGTCGGTTGGCGAGCGTGTATGATCGCCGGCCGCGGCCGGTGCGAGCCAGGCCCAGAACGAGCACTGCGATCGCGATCAGCGCCTTCATGGCGGCGAGCAAACCACGGCGCGACCGCGGCGTCGAGGCGGGCTGTGGACGCTGTGGGCGGCTGCGTTCCGCCGGTGCGCGCCGCCGTGCTAGGGGTTCCGCCGATGAACATTCTCCTGATCGGGTCGGGCGGCCGCGAGCACGCGCTCGCCTGGAAGATCGCGGCAAGCCCGCTCACCGACCGGCTCTACTGCGCGCCCGGCAATGCCGGGATCGCGCGCGAGGCCGAGGTGGTTGGTTTGAACGTCGCCGAGCATGCCTTGGTCGTGCGGTTTTGCCGCGAGCACGCGATTGATTTTGTGGTCGTCGGACCCGAGCAACCGCTGGTCGAGGGGATCGTCGATGCGCTGACGGCGGCCGGGATCAAGACGTTCGGCCCGTCGAAGGCTGCGGCAAGGCTCGAAGGCTCCAAGGGCTTCACCAAAGACCTCTGCCGCGCCAACGGGATACCGACCGCGGCCTACGAGCGCTTTACCGCCGCGGCTCCCGCCAGGGACTACCTGCGCAAGATGGGCGCGCCGATCGTGGTGAAGGCCGACGGCCTCGCCGCCGGCAAAGGCGTCATCATTGCTCAGAGCCTGACCGAGGCCGAATCTGCGATCGACATGATGTTCGGCGGCGGGCTCGGCCAAGCCGGCGCCGAGGTGGTGATCGAGGAGTTCCTGCAGGGCGAGGAGGCATCGTTCTTCGCGCTCTGCGACGGCGAGACCGCGGTCCCGCTTGCCTCCGCGCAGGACCACAAGCGCGCCTTCGACGGCGACACTGGCCCCAACACCGGCGGCATGGGTGCCTATTCGCCGGCCCCGGTCATGACAGCCGATATGACAAGCCGCACCATGGACGAGATCATCCTGCCGACGCTGCGCGCCATGAAGGCGATGGGCACGCCCTACAAGGGCGTGCTGTTCGCAGGCCTGATGATCACCGGCGAAGGGCCGAAGCTGATCGAGTACAACGTGCGCTTCGGCGACCCGGAGACGCAGGTGCTGATGCTGCGGCTGATGTCGGATCTCGTGCCGGCGCTGATCGCCGCGCGCGACGGACAGCTTCAGGAACTTCGACCTGCGCTGGTATCCGGACGCGGCGCTGACGGTGGTGATGGCGGCCAAGGGTTATCCGGGCGACTACGGCCGCGGCTCGGTCATCGAAGGGCTCGGACGCCGCGGCCGAGGTCGATGGCGTCGAGATTTTCCACGCCGGCACCAAGGCCGACGGCGGCAAGATCCTCGCCAACGGCGGGCGCGTGCTGAACGTCACCGCGCTCGGCAAGACCGTGACGCGAGGCGCAGGCGCGGGCCTATCAGGCGATCGACCGCATCCACTGGCCGGACGGCTTCTGCCGCCGCGACATCGGCTGGCAGGCGATCAAGCGCGAACGCAGGCGCCTTCGCGATAGGAGACACGCATGCAACCGGTCCTGCGGCTCTACGAGGACACGATCGCAGGCGGCGCGCCGGCGATGCCGCTTGCCGGCGCTGCCGCGCATGATTTTCGTGGTGCACGGCTCGGTCACGATCGATGGCCGCACGATTGACGATGGCGAAGCCTGGCACGGCGAGGGCGCCGTCGCGCGTCGCGCCCGGCAACGACGGCGCGACCTGCTGGCGCTTCGATCTTGCCCGCCGACAGCTCGCGCGGCAGCATGGCGGTCGGGCCCGGGCGCCATCTCGCGCGAAAAGCTCTCCGCCGAGCTCGAAACGCTGCCGAAGGGCGACCTGCTGCTCCGCGGCGACAGCGTCGCCTTTCCGCCGGGCGGCTGCGCCTTCCTGCACAAGCACTGGGGGCCGGGCATCCGCTGCCTGCTCGAGGGCGGCATCCGCATCGACACCCATGGCCGCTCGACCAGCTACGGCCCCGGCAGCGCCTGGTACGAGACCGGCATCGGACCCGGTGTTCGCCCAGGCCGCTGCCGACCGGCCGAGCCGCTTCGTCCGGGTCATGATCCTGCCGCGCGAGCTGCTCGGCAAAAGCTCGTTCCAGTTCGTCAACGAGGAGGACAAGGCCAAGCCGCGCGTGCAGCAGTACAAGGTCTTTGTCGATGCGCCGATCGCGCGGCCGCAGGCCTGACGTGCGCTGCACTGGCAAATGACTGCCGGCGAGCGCTAGATTGAGCGGCGTTCGAGGGGGCGGCTTCACCGGAGGGAGGGGACCATGGCCAAAGCTCGGAAGGTATCCCGGAAGAAGACGGCCAAACGCGCGGCCAAGTCGGCCACGCGCGGCCGGAAGGCAAAATCCAAGATGGCGAAGAAGCCGGCCAAGAAGCCGGCCAAAAAGAAGCGGCGGGCGAGGCGGCAGCCCAAGGAAGGGCTGATCGCGAGCGCGGTGCACGCCGTCGTCGATACCATCACGGAAACCGCAGAGGTGCGCCGCCGCATGGCCGGCCCCAACACCTTCGAGGATACCTGAAGCGGGCAGCGAAACTGCAGGCGCCACCTGCTCCGTCACCCTCCCCTGGAGGGGGAGGGTCGACGCCGAGCGAACGAAGTGAGTGAAGGCAGCGGGGTGGGGTGAGCTTTGGAGCGTGAAGGCTCACCCCACCCCGGCTCGCTTTGCTCGCCGACCCTCCCCCTCCAGGGGAGGGTGGACGGAGCAAGCGGCTCGCCATCGCCATCCCAACAAAAATGCGTTGGCTCTCGGTCAGCGGTCCATCCACCGCTGGATCGAACTCCGGCATCAGCCACGGCCACGCGAAGCTCGTCAGCACCGCCCACCACGCGCCGTTGAACGCACCGAAGTAGATGCCATTGGCGACGCCGCCGTGCGCTCCGCCGGTCAGCCCGCCGACCACCGAGCCGACAATCATCCAGAACAGAAACCAGAAGCCGGCGACAAGAGCGACACGTTCCATGGGAAGACCTCCGTGCGATCTAAATGTCGGAGCGCATCCGCCGTTCCGCGGGCTGTGCTCGGACATTCCGGCGGCAAGACGATCAGGCGGGAAGGTCGTCCATCCAGTTGGCGACGAAGTCGGGGATGACCCACGGCCATGCCAGCGTTGCCAGGAGCGCGAACCAGAAGCCGGAAATCGCACCGGTGCCGGGCGTCCCGAACAGCGAGCCGATGGCTACGCCAATGCTGATCCACATCAGGAACCAGCACACGGCGACAAGAGCGACACGATCGACCGAATACATGTCGTCCTCCTTTGTACCGACAACGTGCAGCATGGAGGACGGGTTCCGCACACAAGTGTGTTGCGACGCACGGCGGTTTCGCAGTGCGGTGCAGTACAATAACGCGCGCGATCAGTCGGCCTTCGCCCCGGAGAAACCGATCACCTTCGCCCACTTCTCGGTGTCTTCGGCGATGATGCGCCCGAAGTCCGCCGGCGCGCTCAAGATCGGCGGGCCGCCGAGTTCGACGAAGCGCGACTTGATCTTGGGATCGCCCAGCGCCGCGTTGACCTCGGCGTTGAGCCTGTCGACGATTTCGGCGGGCGTGTTCTTCGGCGCGCACAGGCCGTTCCAGGAGCTTGCCTCGTAGCCCGGCAGGACGTCGGCGACCGGCGGCACGTCGGGCAGCGCCTCGGCACGCGCCGCCGTGGTGATGGCGAGCGCACGCAGCCTGTCGGCCTTGACGTACTGGATCGAGGAGCCGACGGTCGTGAACGCCACCTGCACCTGGCCGCCGAGCAGGTCGGTCAGCGCGAGCGACTCGCCGCGATAGGGCACGTGCTGGAGCTTGATGCCGGCCATCATCTGGAATAGTTCGCCCGCGACATGCCCGGTCGCGCCCTTGCCGCCCGATCCCATGTTGATCGTGCCGGGGTTTGCCTTGGCGAGCGCGATGAACTCCGGAACGGTCTTGGCCGGCACCGTTGGGTTGACCTGCAGCAGCAGCGGCGAGCGCATGACGATTGCGACCGGCGCGAAATCGCTGACGAAGTTGTAGTTGAGGTTCTGGTAGAGCGTGGTGTTGATGGCGTTGACCGTGTTGGCCATGAACAGCGTGTGCCCGTCGGCCGGCGAGCGCGCGGCCATTTCGGTGCCGATGTTGTTGCCGCCGCCCGGCCGGTTCTCGACCACGAACGGCTGGCCGAGCTTGTCGGTCAGCCATTGCGCGAGCAGGCGGGCCACGATGTCGGTGGTGCCGCCGGCCGAGGTCGCAACGATGATGCGCACCGGCCGCGCCGGATAGGCTTGCGCGTGCGCGAGCCGCGGGAAAGCTGCGACAGAGGCGGCAGCGGCGGACCAGCGCAGCACGCGGCGGCGGTTCGGCAACATGATGGAATCCCCCTTTGAACGGTGGCGTGGATTCCCGGCAGCAGCGTCAGCTTGAACGGACGGGCGTCGTCGTTCAAGCCGGCGACGGAAACAGGTGGTGGCGCTTCAGGAACTCGATCATCAGGCGGTTGAACAGCCAGGGCTGCTCGATCTGGCAGGCGTGACCGGCGCCCGGCAGCACCTTCAGCTCGCAGTTCTTGATGCGCTCCTGCAAGGCGAAAGCGCCTTGGTGGGTGGCGTCCTCGCTGCCGGTGAGGATGATCGCGGGGCAGGCGACCTTCGCCTCATGATCCTCGGCGTTGACGGCGGCGTGCGCCTCGAACTGGTGGATGATCGAATCGATGTCGCCGACGCGATTGCGCTCGACGAACATGTCGGCAAAGAACGTCGCCAGCGGCGTCGCGCGAAACGCCGGGCTCAGATCGTCGAAGGTGTAGCGCCAGCGGAAGTCGATGCCGTATTTCTTGTAGTCGGCGATGCGGCGGTGGGCGAATTCCTTGCCGGGCTTGTAGCCGGTGCCGGACAGGATCAGCGCCGAGGTCTTGTCGGGCCGGATGTGGTGCATGTAGGTGATGATGCGCGGAGCCGACCGAGCAGCCGACCAGGATCGCGTGTCTCGCCCGGCGCGATCTCGTCGATCGCCTCCCAGCAGCGCCTGCGCGATGTCGTTCATGGTCACGCCCTTGCGGCACCTTGGGCGAGCGGCCGTAGCCCGGCACGTCGATCGCGATGCAGCGGTACCAGGTGGACATCTGCGCCATCTGGAAGATCCAGCACGACTGGTCCATCGGGTTGGGATGCACGAAAGCCATCACCGGCCCGGTGCGTCCCATCCGCTCGTAGTAGAGCGGCCCGTCGATGTGTCTGAGCCATGCCCTCGTCCTCCGCTTGCCGGTTCGGCGATTATAGCGGTTGCTGCAGCGCGAAGAGGCGAACCTTCCCGCGCTACGGCGGTTGTCTTCGCGGGCCATCCGGAGGAGCGTCTCATGGCAAGAACGGTGAAGGAGCGATCGGCCAGGCTGCGCGGAGGCGGGGTGACCGGCCGCGATGGCGCCGTCGACTTTGCAGCTCGAACGGCGGTGCTGAACCGCACCGAGGCCGCAAGCGCGGACGATCACGTCTATCGCGTGATCGAACTGGTCGGCACCTCGGAGGACAGCATCGAGGGCGCGATCAAATCCGCCATCGGCCGCGCCGACCAGACCTTGCGCAACCTGCGCTGGTTCGAGGTCGTGCGCACCAGCGGCCAGATCGACGAAGGCACCGTGCGCCACTACCAGGTGACGCTGAAGGTTGGGTTCACGATGGAGGGTCCGCGCTGACGCAAATTCTATTTGACTGGAATCGTTTTCCTCTGCCGTTCGTCCCCGCGAAAGCGGGGACCCAGACCACAAATTGTGAATTTGATCGAGCGATGCTGGGTTCCCGCTTTCGCGGGAACGAGCGGGAGGAGCCGGTCAACTCAATCTGGCTCGCTAGTCCGCGGTCGCGCCGGAGAATTCGATCACCTTGGCCCACTTGGCGATGTCGTCGCGGATGATGTTGCCGAAGTCGGCGGGCGAGGCGATCACCGGCGGGCCGCCGATGTCGACATAGCGCGCCTTGATGGTGGGGTCGGCGGCGGCCGCGTTCACCTCCTTGTTCAGCACGTCGATGATTTCGGCGGGCGTGCCCTTCGGCGCCATCAGCCCGCTCCACGAGCTTGACTGGTAGGTCGGCAGGTAGTCGCGGAGCGAAGGCACCTCGGGCAGAACGTCGGAGCGCTCGGGCGTCGTAATGGCGAGTGGCGCGCAGGTTGCCGGCCCGGATCGCCTGGATCGACGAGCCGATCGTGATGAAGCCGAGCTGCACCTGGCCGCCGATCAGGTCGGTCATTGCCATGGCCTCGCCGCGATAGGGCACATGCTGGAATTTCAGTCCGGTCAGCATTTGAAACAGCTCGCCGGAGACGTGTCCGGTCGAGCCCTTGCCGCCCGAGCCCATGTTGATCTTCCCGGGATTGGCCTTGGAGTAGGCGATGAATTCAGGGATCGTCTTCACCGGTACCGACGGATGCACCACCACCAACAGCGGTGTGTGCGCGAGGATCGCGACTGGCGCGAGGTCGGTGCCGAAATTGAACGACAGGTTCTTGTAGAGCGAGGCCGCGATGGCGTTGGCGGTGTTGGCCATGAACAGCGTGTAGCCGTCGGCCGGCGAGCGCACCGCCATTTCGGTGCCGATGTTGGTGCCGCCGCCCGGGCGGTTCTCGATCACGAACGGCTGGCCGAGCCGAATGGTCATCCATTGCCCGAGCAGGCGCGCCAGGATGTCGGTCGTGCCGCCGGCCGAGATCGCAACGATGATCCGCACCGAGCGGGTGGGATAGCCCTGGGCCTGGGCGAGCGCCGCGTGCGGCAACGCCGGCAGGGCGGTGGTCGCGGCGGCGAGATGCAGGAAGCGGCGGCGGGTCGTCGTCATCTGTTTCTCACATCGGCTTGTAGTTGCGGTCCATGTCGACATCGATCAGGAGCGGCGTGCCGTCCTTCAGGCCCTTGGCGATCAGGTCGGTTGCGTCCTTGACGGTCTCGGCGCGGGCGGCCTCGATGCCGAGCGAGCGCGCGAGGCCGATGAAGTCGATTGCGGGATCGGTCAGTTCCATGCCGACGAAGGTGTCGGCCTGCTCGGCGAGCCCGCGCATGGCGACCAGCCGCTGCTTCAGGATGCGGTAGCTGGTGTTGTTGAAGATCACCCAGATCACCGGAATCTTGTAGTGCGCGGCCGTCCACAGCGCCTGCACGGTGTACATGGCGCTGCCGTCGCCGACCAGTGCGACCACTGGCCGCTCCGGCAGCGCGATCTTGGCGCCGATCGCGGCCGGCAGGCCCCAGCCGATGCCGCCGCCGCGCAGCGCAAAGAAGCTCTGCGGGTCGTCGCTGTTGATCAGCGCCCGCGCGCCGGGCGCCGACGACAGCACCTCTTCGATCACCACCGCGTCCTTCGGCAGCATCGCGCCGATCGCCTCAAGCAGCGCAAGCGGCTGCACCGGCGTCTTGCCGGCGAGCGCGCGGGCCTTGCTGCCGGAACGCTTCGCGCTCAGCCTTGATCGCGTCGGTCGCGGACTTCACCCGCGCGGCCGCTGCGCTTTTCGCCGCGGCCGACTGTCGCTCGCGCACGGCTGTGGTGATGTCGGGCAGCGTGGCCTTCGGATCGCCGAGGATGCCGACCTGCGCCGGGTAGCTCTTGCCGATCTGCCACGGGTCGGTGTCGAGGTGGATGAGCGCCATGCCTGGCGGCATCGGCTTGACCTTCGACGGCAGCGACCAGGTGAACATGTCGCCGCCGACCGAGAACAGGAGGTCGTAGTTGTCGAGCGTGTCGCGCACGCCCTGCTGCGAGCGCGTCATCTGGCCGCGATAGAGCGGATGCGAGGTCGGGAACGACGCGGTGTTCGGCACGAACTCGACATAGACCGGCGCGCCGATCAGTTCGGCGAGCGCCGCAAGCTCCTGATGCGCGCGGCGTGTGCGCGACCGCGTCACCGGCCATGATCAGCGGGCGCTCGCGCCTTCGCCAGCAGATCGGCTGCGGCCGCGACCGCATCGGCGTCGCCGCGCAGGCGCGGCGCGATGCGGGTCGGCTGCAACAGGTCGATGTCGCCGTCGTTCTTGAGGATGTCGCCCGGCAGCGCGAGGAACACCGGGCCGGTCGGCGGCGCGAGCGCGGTCTTGATCGGCGCGATGCACCAGCCGCGGCAGGTCGTTGATGCGCTCGACCTGGGCGGAGAATTTTACGAACGGCTTGGCGAGCGTGGTGAGGTCGGCTGACGAGAATCGGCTCCTCGATCAGATACTCGGTGTCCTGCTGGCCGGCGGTCACGATGATCGGCGACCCCGCCATCTGCGCGTCGTAGAGCATGCCCATGGCGTTGCCCAGCCCCGGCGCGACATGCAGGTTGACCACGGCAAGTCCGCCCGAGGCCTGCGCATAGCCATCCGTCATCGCCATCAGCGCGGCCTCCTGCAGGCCCAGGATGTAGCGGATGTCGTTCTCGACCGCGAACGCGTCCATCAGCGGCAGCTCGGTGGTGCCGGGGTTGCCGAACATGACCTGCACGCCCTCCTGCTTGAGCAGATCGAGGAACGCGCGCTTTCCGGACATCACAGGCAAGGCAGTCTCCAATGCTGTTTGGGGGTCGGCCGCGGGTCGTGCCGTCGCTTCCAGGCGGAATTGGGAGGCTGGTCGGATGGGGTGTGAGTTCAAAGAAGATGGCTTGCCGGGTCAAGCCGGACCAGCCGTCAGCATAGGTGCCTTGCCGCGACAATCGTAGGCATTCGCTGCGGGCGCAGCATTGTCATTCCGGGGCGCGAGCGAAGCTCGCGAACCCGGAATCCATACGCCCTGCATTTCTATGGTTTTGGAATCCGGCACTCGCTCCGCTCGGCCGGAATGACCGTGGAGGGTTTATCCGGAGCTCAGCAAGCAAATATTCTTATCTGTTGACTAAATTCCTAGTATCCCATATCCTCCACATCGCCTTGCTCATCGAGGCGTCGTCGATCGCGGCGTTGCGAGACGGAACAAGGTGCGGCCGCCGACAACGCGCGCCGCGGTGGAGCGCCGGGAGGCGCAGGGCTCCTCGCAAGAGCCCGCGCGCCCCGGGACCCCCATCCCCTCAAAGCACTTGGGTCCCGGAAACTTGGCGCGTTCAGGCCGGCCGATCGCAAGGCCGGTCAAGGGAGCCTCGCAAGCTCCCTGGCGCCTCCCGGCGCTCCATCCCCTCGTTGCGAGGGGACACGGAAAACAGGGAGACGGGCGAACCGGCAGCCCGGAACAAAACCAGCCGGCCAGCGGAGCGTTGTCTAATCCAAAGGGGTCATTCCGGGGCGCGGGCGAAGCCCGCGAACCCGGAATCCAGGGGACACGGCAAGCGGCTCCCGAGTTTCTCTGGATTCCGGATCGCCGCTGCGCGGCGTCCGGAATGACGCTGCGGGTGGGTTCGCGCCTTCGGCGCGCCACGGAATAACGGCAGCGGCAATCACCGTGGAGCGGACTTGGTCCCGAATGCTACGTTCGCTTAATGCAGAAGATCGATCGCCAGGTTGCATTCACCGGAACCAAGGAGGTCGCCGAGCCGCTCCGCATCGAGCCGGCGCGGCTGGCCGATTATCTCGCGCGCGAGGTCGCAGGCTTCGCCGGCCCGCTTCGCGGTGCACCAGTTCAAGGGCGGGCAGTCGAACCCGACCTATCTGCTGGAGACGCCGTCGCGCAGATACGTGCTGCGGCGCAAGCCGCCGGGCAAGCTGCTGCCGTCCGCGCACGCCGTCGACCGCGAGTTCCGGGTGATCCGCGCGCTGCTTGGGCAAGGCTTTCCGGTCGCCGAGCCGGTGGTGTTCTGCGCCGACGAGAGCGTCGCCGGCACGCCGTTCTACGTCATGGGCTTCGTCGAGGGCCGGGTGTTCTGGAACCCGGAGATGCCGGGGTCACATCCGGCCGAGCGCACGGCGGTGTACGACGCGATGAACGACACGCTGGCGCGGCTGCATTCGTTCGATCCGACGGCGATCGGGCTTGCGGACTTCGGCCGCGGCGAAAACTACGTCTCGCGCCAGGTCGATCGCTGGTCGAAGCAGTATCGCGCTTCGCGAGACCCAGCGCGATCGACGAGATGGAGCGGCTGATCGAATGGCTGCCGGCGCACCTGCCGCCGGCCGGCCCGTCGCGGCTCGTGCACGGCGACTACCGGCTCGACAACGTGATCCTGCATGCGCGCGAGCCCAAGGTGCTCGCGGTGCTCGACTGGGAACTCTCCACGCTCGGCGATCCGCTTGCCGACTTCACCTACCATCTGATGCAATGGCACATGCCGCCCGAGGACACCGGCGCCGGCACCGGCTCGCTGGTCGGCTTCGATCTCGACGCGCTCGGCATTCCTTCGCTCGCGAGCTACGTCGATGCTTACGTCGCTCGGACCGGACTCGATCCGCGGCCGCAGCTTTCGACCTATCTCGCCTACAACTTCTTCCGCATCGCCGCGATCCTGCAGGGGATCGCCGGCCGGGTTCGCGACGGCACCGCGACGAGCGAACACGCTCCGGCCAAGGCACAGATCGTGCGTCCGCTGGCGGAGACTGCCTGGCGGTTCGCGCGCGCGGCCGGTGCGCGCGAATGAAGACCGTTGCGCTGGCGCTGGGCGGCGGCGGGGCGCGATCGCTTGCCCAGATTCCGGTGCTGGAGGCGCTGGACGAGATGGGCATTCGGCCGGTCGCACTGGCCGGCGCCTCGTTCGGCGCGGTGATTGCTGCGGCCTATGCCGCGGGCTTAAGCGGCCGGGCGATCCGCCGCGCTGCCATCGCGCTCGCCCACGATCGCGGCGAGGTATGGCGGCGCCTGCTAGCCGCCCGTGCCGTCGCCGGCCTCTCGCAATGGCTCGCAAGCCCGTTCGGCAACCCGCTCCTAATCGACCCGGAGAAGTTCTGCGCGCAGTTTCTGCCGCCGGAGGTGCCGGACGATTTCGCCGCGCTGAAAATTCCGCTCACCATCGTCACGACCGACCTGCATGCGCGCGGCGAGGCCGCGTTGTCGGAGGGGCCGCTCAAGCCCGCGGTTGCCGCTTCGATCGCCATTCCCGGCCTGATGCGGCCGGTCGAGCTCGGCGAGCGCGTGCTGGTCGACGGCGCCGCCGTCAACCCGCTGCCGTTCGATCTGCTGCGCGGCAAGGCGGACATCGTGGTCGCGGTCGACGCCTCGGTCGGCCCGCTGCAGGCCGGCAGCGTGCCCGATCCGTGGGAGGCGCTGTTTGCCACCATCAACATCATCGGTCACGGCATCGTCACGCAGAAGCTGAGCGCGGGGGTGCCCGACCTGCTGCTGCGTCCGAATCCGGGTCCGGCCCGGCTGTTCGATTTCTTTCTGGCGAGCGCAATCCTGCGCACCGCGGACCCCGTGAAGGCCGAGCTTGCGAAGAAGCTAGGCCCGCTGCTGCAGAAATGACCGGGCCGCGGCCGGCTTGGCGGGCGGTGCGCCATGGCCTAACGTCGGCGTCGCAAAACGAGGGAGGATCAGCGATGGCCAAGTTCACCTGGGACCACATTCATCTGCGCACCAAGGATCCCGAAGCCATGGCGACCTGGTTCGAGCGCAACCTCGGGGCCGAGGTGATCCGCTCGATGCAGCAGGGCGCGCCGCGTATTGATTTGAAGGTCGGCGGCGCCAATATCTTCATCGCGCCGGTCAAGGACGGCGACGGCACCAACGCGCCGCCGGCCATCCCCTATCGCGGGCTCGATCATTTCGGCCTGTCGGTGACCGGCATCGATGCGATTGCGGCGGATCTCAAGGCCAAGGGCGTCGAGTTCACCCGCGAGCCGACCACGGTGCGGCCCGGCACCAGGGTTTGCTTCATCAAGGGGCCGGAGGGCGTTTCGATCGAGTTGCTCGACCGCACGGTTTGAGCAGGCGATCCGTCATTGCGGAGCTAAACGATGGACACCAAGCAGTTTCCGGTCAGCCACACCGACGCCGAATGGCGCAAGCTGCTCACGCCCGAGCAGTACGAGATCATGCGCCACCACGGCACCGAGGCGCCCGGAAGCTGCGCGCTGAACTACGAGAAGCGCGCCGGCACCTTCTATTGTGCCGGCTGCGACCAGCCGCTGTTTGCCTCCAAGCGCAAGTTCGAGAGCGGCACCGGCTGGCCGAGCTTCAACGATCCGGTGCCGGGATCGGTCGAGACCAGCCAGGACCGCAGCTACGGCATGGTGCGCACCGAGGCGCATTGCAGCCGCTGCGGCAGTCATCTCGGTCACGTGTTCGACGACGGCCCGCCGCCGACCCACCTGCGCTATTGCATCAATGGCGTGGCGATGAACTTCAAGCCGGAGTGACGGCTGCGGCTACCGCCTCGCGGCGAAAAAGTCGCGCAGCAATTCGGCGGTCTCGCGCTCGCTGATGCCGCCATAGACCTCCGGTCGGTGGTGGCAGGTGCGTGATTCGAAAAACGCCACGCCATGCTCGACCGCGCCGCCCTTCGGGTCAGGCGCGCCGTAGTAGAGCCGCCGCATGCGCGCAAACGAGATCGCGGCCGCGCACATCGCGCAGGGTTCGAGCGTGACGTAGAGGTCGCAATCGGTCAGCCGCTCGGAGCCAAGGGCGGTCGCGGCGCGTCGGATCGCCAAAATTTCGGCGTGCGCGGTCGGGTCGCGGTCGGCGATGGTGCGGTTTCCGGCGGCCGCAATCACCCTGCCGTCGCGCACGATCACGCAGCCGACCGGCACCTCGCCCGCGGCTTCGGCCTTGCGCGCCTCAGCGAGCGCCTGGTCCATGAACGAGGGCATACCGTCTCCGTCGCGCTTCGAAGCGCGCGCCGGCGACACGGGCCGGCAAGTCTGCTATCAGGCGCACCATATCATGACCGATCATCGCGACGCGCATCCACCGGTTCAACACCGCGGCCGCAAATTCCGCGGCAAGCGGCTCAAGACCACGCTGCCGCGGCCGGCGACTGAGCCTGCTCCGGAAGCGCCGAAGGCCGCCGAGCGCATCGCCAAGGTGATGGCCCGCGCCGGGGTCTGTTCGCGGCGCGAGGCGGAGGCGTACATCGCGGCCGGCCGCGTCGCGGTCAACGGCGCGGTGATCGCGTCGCCCGCGCTCAACGTCGGCCCGGACGATCGCGTCAGCGTGGACGGTCGACCGCTGCGCGAGCGCGAGCGCACCCGACTGTTCCTGTTTCACAAGCCGCGCGGACTTGTCACAACCAGCGTCGACACGCACGGCCGCCCGACCATCTTCGGCGCGCTGCCGAAGGATTTGCCGCGCGTGGTCAGCGTCGGCCGGCTCGATCTCAACACCGAGGGGCTTCTTCTCCTCACCAACGACGGCGGGCTCGCGCGCGCGCTGGAACTGCCCTCGACCGGCTGGCTGCGGCGCTACCGTGTGCGCGCACATGGCAGCGTCACCCAGGGGCGGCTCGACAGATTGCGGGGCGGCATCGAGGTCGACGACATCCGCTACGGTGCGATCGAGGCGACGCTCGACCGCACGCAAGGCTCCAACGTCTGGCTCACGTTTGCGATGCGCGAAGGCAAGAACCGCGAGATCAGGAACGTGCTGCGCGTGCTCGGCCTCGAGGTCAACCGGCTGATCCGGGTGTCCTACGGGCCGTTCCAGCTTGGCGAACTGCCGCCCGGCGCGGTGACGGAGGTCCGCACCCGCATGCTGCGCGAGCAGCTCGGCGAGCGGATCGCAGCACTCGCGGGCGCGGATTTTTCCGGACCGGTGGTTGAGCGCGCGGCGCCCAGGCTGGACGCGCCTCGGCCGGACGCGCTGCAAGCGCCGCACGCGCACCATCACCCTGAGGCGCGAGGCGCCAAAAGCGCGTTCACGCGCGTCTCCGACGCGCCAGGGCGCCGCGCCTCGAAGAGCGACGGCCCGGGCGATGCCAAACGCAAGGGCAAAGCAGAAGTCCGCGGCCGTCGAGCGTCCGAAGGTCGCTTCCCGCGGCCGGCTCGGGATGACGGCGAACAGCGGCGAAAGCGCAAGCCGCATCGCCGCAACGGACAACGACGGCGGCCGCGTTGATGCGCATCGTCGGCGGCCGCTTCCGCGGGCGCACGCTGGCGGCGCCGAAATCGCAGGCGATCCGGCCGACCGCCGACCGGCTGCGGGAATCGCTGTTCAACATCCTCGCCCACGCTTACGACGATTCGGTCACAGACGCACGGGTGCTCGATCTGTTCGCCGGCACCGGCGCGCTCGGGCTTGAGGCGATGTCGCGCGGTGCTTCGTTCGCGCTGTTCGTCGACGACGCGGCCGAGGCGCGGGCGCTGATCCGCGGCAATGTCGATGCGCTGGGTCTCGGCGGTGCAACCAAAATCTACCGCCGCGACGCGACGAGGCTTGGCCCGATCGAGACGCTGGCGCCGTTCACGCTCGCCTTCCTCGATCCGCCCTATGGCAAGGGACTGGCGGAACAGGCGCTGGCCGAGGCGCTCGCCGGCGGCTGGCTCGCGCCCGGCGCGCTCGCCGTGGTGGAAGAGGCGGCGGACGCGGGCTTTACGCCGCCGCCTGGGTTCGAGGAACTGGAGCGGCGCGACTACGACGACACGCAGTTCGTGTTTCTGCGGGCCGCTGTTACGCCTTCATCCCGATAGGGCATGGCGTTCGATCAATCCATGCTGATGCCGGCGGCCTTGATCACCTTGCCCCAGCGTTCGATGTCCTCTTTGAGGAACTTGCCGAGGTAGGCCGGCGTCCGCTGCTGCGGCGGCAGGATTTCGAGCCCGAGGTCCTCCATCTTCTTGCGGATGTCGGGCCGCGCGATCACGGTCTCGATCGCCTGGTGCATCTTGTCGACGATCGGCTTGGGTGTGCCCTTCGGGAAAAAGAAACCGTTCCAGACCGTGGCTTCGACTCCGGCGAGGCCCTGCTCGCCGGTGGTGGCGAGGTCCGGAATGATCGCGGCGCGCGCCGGCGCCATGACCGCGATGCCCTTCACCGTATTCTGCCGCGCCTGGACCGCGCCGCTCTGGATGGTGGTGCACATGTAGTCGATGCGGTCGCCGATCACGTCCTGCAGTGCGGGGCCTTCGCCGCGGTAGGGCACCATCGTGATGTTGACGCCGAGCGTGAAGTTGAGCAGCGCGCAGGGCAGATGTGTGCCGGAGCCGACGCCGGCGGAGCTGTACTGCATCTTGTCCTGGTTCGCCTTCATGTAGGCGACCAGCTCCTGCAGGTTGTTCACCGGCAGACCCTTGCGGGCGACCAGGAGACGGGGCGAACTCGGTCACCATGGAGACCGGCTCGAAGTCCTCGACCGCATCGTACGGCCGCTTCTTGTAGAGCGACTGGCTGTAGACCTGGGTGCCGCTGTTGCCGATCAGGAACGTGTAGCCGTCGGGTGCGGCCTTGGCGACGCGACCGCTGCCGATGGTGCCGGCGGCCGCTCCGACGTTCTCGACGACGATGGTCTGGCCGAGCACCTCGCCGAGCGCAACCGCCTGCAGGCGCGCGCTGGCGTCGACGCCGCCGCCCGGCGCAAACGGCACGATCAGCGTGATCGTGCGGTTGGGCCAATCCGATTGCGCGGCCGCGGGCGTCGCAAACGCGATCAACGCGGCCGCCAGCAGCTTCCGTGACATCATCATTTCCACGCTCTCTCCTTGCGATTGCTGCTCACCCGGCGGTCATTCGACCGATACGCCGCTTGCCTTGATCGGCACCGCCCAGCGCTCGATCTCGCTCTGCACGAACTTGGTGAGATATTCCGGCGAACGGCGATCGGGCGCGATCACCGACACGCCCAGGGTCTTGAAGCGCTCGCGCACCGTGGGTGTGTCGATCGCCTCGCTGGTCGCCTTCGACAGCCGCTGCACGATCGCAGCCGGCGTGCCCTTGGGAAACGAGTAGGCGCCCCAGGCGCCGCAGTCGAGGCCCTTCATGCCTTGCGACTCCGAGGTCGGCAGCGTTTCGAGGCCCGGCGCCGGATCGGGGCCGAGCGCCGCGAGCGCCTTCACGGAGCCGGACTGGATCTGCGGCACCGCGGTCGAAATCTGCTCGAACATGTAGTCGAGACGGCCGGCGAGCAGGTCCTGCATCGCGGGACCCGCGCCGCGGTAGGGTACGTGCGTCACCTTCACGCCCAGCGCCTGATCGAACAGGATGGCGCAGACGTGGCCGCCGGAGCCGACGCCGGGCGAGCCATATTGCAGCTTGTCGGCGTTTGCCTTCACGTAGGCGACGAACTCGGCGAAGGTGTTGGCCGGAAAATCCTTGCGCGTGATCAGGACGCGCGCCGAGTCGTTGTGCAGCGCCGAGTGCTCGAAGTCGGTGATGGGATTGTAGAGCTGGCGCTTGTAGAGCGCCGGGTTCTGCGCCAGCACCGCGCTGCCGGAGAGCAGCACGGTATAGCCGTCAGGTGCGGCCTTGGACGCGCGCGCGGCTCCAGTCGAGCCGCCGGCGCCGCCTTGGTTTTCGATGACCATCTGCTGGCCGAGGATTTCGCTCACCCGCGACGACACGATGCGTGCGACCGTGTCGACCGGTCCGCCGGCGGCCCAAGGCACGATCACGGTGACCGGGCGCGTGGGCCAGTCTTGCGCGGCAGCCGGGCCTGCCGCGGCCTGGAGCATGGCCGCGACCGCTGTGACGGCGAGGGTGGTGCGCATGGGGGTTTCCTCCGCTGAGCCGGAGACTTGCCGCCGCGGCGCGCGAGGTCAAGCCGCGCCCATGCCGCACCACGGGTTGATGCGCGCTACGGGTCTTCCCCGGTGCGCAATGTGACATCTCCGCCGTCATTCCGGGGCGCAAGCGCAGCGAGCGAACCCGGAAATCCAGAGGCAATCTCAGAACGTGTTTCTGGATTCCGGGTTCGCGCCTTCGGCGCGCCCCGGAATGACGCCCGCTATTCGATGACGATGCCGCTCGCCCGGATCGGGCCCTCGTACTTCTTGATCTCGGCGTCGACGAACTTGGCGGCATAGGCCGGGCTGCGGCGGTCCTTGCCCGGGATATCGATCCCGATCGCCTGCAGGCGCTTCACCGTCTCGGGCGCATCGAGCGCCTCGCTGATCGCGGCGTTGAGCTTTTGCACGATCGGCTCCGGCGTGCCCTTGGGCAGGAACACGACGTTCCAGCTGCCGGCGTCGAAGCCTGCCATGCCCTGCTCCTGCGCGGTGGCGAGGTCCGGCAGCAGCGGCGCTCGCTTGGCCGAAAGCAGCGCCAGCGCCTTGATCTGCCGGTCACGAACCTGCGGGTAGGCGCTGGTGATGATGTTGCAGCCGTAGTCGATCCGCCCGGCGATCATGTCCTGCATTGCCGGCGCACCGCCGCGATATGGAATGTGCGTTGCCTCGATGCCGGCCGCCGCGTTGAACAGCACGCAGCCGAGATGGATCGCGGAGCCGACGCCGGCCGAGCCGTATTTCAGATCACCGGGATGCGCCTTGGCGTAGGCGATGAACTCCTGGAGATTGCTGGCGGGAAAATCATTGCGCGTCACCAGAAGCATCGGCGTCTCGCCCACGAGGATCACCGGTTCGAAGTCGCGCATCACGTTGTAGGCCGGGTTCTTGTAGAGCGTCTGGTTCTGCGCGTGCGTGCCGACGCTGCCGAGCACGAACTGGTAGCCGTCGGGCGGGGCCTTGGCGACGCGGTTCGAGCCGGTCATGCCGCCGGCGCCCCCGACATTCTCAATCACGATCTGCTGGCGCAGCACGTCGGCCACGCCCGCGCCGAGCGCGCGTCCCAGCACGTCGACCGCGCCGCCCGCGGCAAACGGCACCACCATGGTCAGCGGCCGGTTCGGCCAGTCCTGTGCCTGCGCCGGTGTGCCGAGAATAAAGGTCGCCAGCAAGGCAACGGCGATCCGCGACGGCATTGGCACTCCTCCAAGCATCGAAGCTTAGCAGCCGGAGATGCGAGCGTCATTCCAGTGATGCGAGCGCCCGCGATCAGCGCCGGCCGAACAGCCGCTCCAAATCGGCGAGCTTCAGCTCCACGTAGGTGGGCCGGCCGTGGTTGCATTGCCCGGAGTTGGGCGTGGCTTCCATCTCGCGCAGCAGCGCGTTCATCTCCTCGACCTTGAGCCTGCGGCCGGCACGCACCGAGCCATAGCAAGCCATGGTGGCGGCGACATGCATCAGGCGGCGCTCCAGCGGCAAGGCTTCGTCCCACTCGGCGAGATGCTCGGCGAGATTGCGGGCGAGCGCGGCCGCGTCGATCTCGCCCAGCATCGAAGGCGCCTCGCGCACCGCGACCGCGCCCGGACCGAACGGCTCGATCGCAAGCCCGAAGCGCCTGAGTTCGTCGGCACGCGCCAGCAGCCGCTCAGCGTCGGTCGGGTCGAGCTCGACGATCTCCGGGATCAGCAGGATCTGGCTGGCGATGCCGCGCGCGTCGAGTGCCGCCTTCATGCGCTCGTAGACGATGCGCTCGTGAGCGGCGTGCTGATCGACGATGACGAGGCCGTCGCGGGTCTGCGCCACCACATAGGTGTCGTGCACCTGGGCGCGCGCGGCGCCAAGCGGCCGGTCGAGCAGCTCGGGCGCTGGCTCGACCGTGTCGACGCGCGCGGTCGTGCCCGCAGCGCCCACATCGAAGGCCTCCTGCGCGGCCTCGGCAAAGCCCGCGTCGGGCGCGCTCCAGGCGGCCACGGCGCCGCGGGAAACCAATGGCCGCGAGGGCGAGGTCCGCCAGTCGAAGCCGCCGCGGCCCGGAAACGCCGCCGGTCGGAACGCCGCGATCGTCGCGCCGCCGCCGGTCGAGGCGGCACGCCGGGCGTCGCGCGTCAGCGCCTCCTTCAGCGCGTGCATCATGAGGGCGCGCACGAGGCTCGCATCGCGGAAGCGCACTTCGGTCTTCGCCGGATGCACGTTGACGTCGACCTCGCGCGGCGGCAGCGTGACGAACAGCGCCACCAGCGGATGCCGGTCGCGCGGCAGATAGTCGGCATAGGCGCCGCGCACCACGCCGAGCAAGAGCTTGTCGCGCACCGGTCGGCCGTTGACGAACAGGTACTGGCCGAGCGCGTTGGCGCGGGAAAGCGTCGGCAGGCCGGCGTAGCCTTCGACCGTGACGCCCTCGCGTTCGGCCGTGACTTCGACCGCGTTGGCGCGGAACTCCGCGCCGAGCACGTCGGCGAGCCTCGCCAGTCGTCCGGCCGCGCCCGGCAAGGCCGCGGGCCAGGTCGCGACATTGCGCTCGTCGCCGACAAACGTGAACGCCACGTCGGGGCGGCTCATGGCGAGCCGCCGCACCACCTCGCGCACTGCTTCGGCCTCGGTGCGGTCGCTCTTCAGGAATTTCAGCCGCGCCGGCGTCGCATAGAACAGGTCGCGCACCTCGACGCGGGTGCCTTGCGACAGCGCGGCGGGCTTGACCTCAGATTTCGTGCCGCCATCGACCGCGATGCCCCAGGCGTTCGGCTCGAAAGCGTGGTGCGAGGTGATGGTGAGCCGCGCGACCGCGCCGATCGAAGGCAGCGCCTCGCCGCGGAAGCCGAGCGTGCTGATCTGCAGAAGATCGTCGCCGTCGAGCTTCGAGGTTGCGTGGCGCTCGACCGCAAGATCGAGGTCGGCGCGGGTCATGCCGGCGCCGTCGTCGCTGACGCGGATCAGGCGGCGTCCGCCGCCGTCGGTCGCGATCTCGACGCGGCTTGAGCCGGCGTCGAGCGCATTCTCGACGAGTTCCTTGACCACGCTCGCCGGCCGCTCGACCACCTCGCCCGCGGCGATGCGGTTGACCACGGTCTCGGACAGTTGGCGGACGGGCATGCGGGGAACCTGAATTCGCAGACAAGCCGGAATCTAGCGACGCAATGGGGCGGCGGCGAGGATTGCGTGCCCGGTGCCCCCGCTATTCAAGCGACGGCTTGCGTTGCCGCAGCGACTTGATGTCCGAGCGACGCTTCTTGCCCTCGATGCGCTTCAGTTTGGACGCCCTGGTCGGCTTGGTGGCGCGGCGCGGCGTGGGCCGCACGGCCGCCTGCCGGATCAGGTCGATCAGCCGATCGAGTGCCTCGGCGCGGTTGCGCTCCTGGGTGCGATGATTCTGCGCGATCAGCACCAACTCACCGTCCTTGGTCATGCGGCGGCCGGCAATCCGCATCAGACGAACCGCCACGTCGTTTGGCAGCGACGGCGAGTTCCGCACGTCGAAGCGCAATTGCACCGCGGTCGAGAGCTTGTTGACGTTCTGCCCGCCGGGACCCGAGGCGCGCACGAAGCTTTCGTGCAGCTCGCTCTCGTCGATGCTGATGCTGTCGGTGATCCGGATCATTGGCCGAGAGGGGCTGCCGTGTTTCCCATCATATGCGAGCCCGCCCAGAGCGAACTCTCGGCAGGGAATCGCGTTCACGCTTGGAATTATGCCACGGCTCTCTCTGCCGTTCGTCCCCCGCTTTCACGGGGACCCGCTATACTGGCGCGTGAAAGCCTCAGGAGAACGTGTCATGCGCGCCAACGACGGCACCCGCACCGGCGGCGAAATCCTGGTCGATCAGCTCGTCGTTCACGGCGTGCAGCACGTGTTCTGCGTGCCGGGCGAGAGCTATCTCGCGGCGCTCGACGCGTTCTACGATCGCCCGATCAAGCTCACGGTCTGCCGGCAGGAGGGCGGCGCGACCATGATGGCGGAGGCGGTCGGCAAGGCTACCGGCCGTCCCGGCATCTGCTTCGTCACTCGCGGGCCGGGCGCGACCAACGCCTCGCCCGGCATCCACATCGCACGCCAGGATTCGACGCCGATGATCGTGTTCGTCGGCCAGGTCGCACGCGAGATGCGCGAGCGCGAGGCGTTCCAGGAACTCGATTATCGCGCGGTGTTCGGCTCGCATGGCGAAATGGGCGACCGAGATCGACGATCCCGCGCGCATCCCGGAGATCGTGTCGCGCGCCTTCTACACCGCCTGCAACGGCCGGCCGGGCCCGGTGGTGGTCGCGCTGCCCGAGGACATGCTGGTCGAGCGCGTCGCGGTGCCCGACGCGCCGGCCTTCGAGCCGGTCGAGACCTGGCCCGGCCAGGCCGACATGGCGCGCCTGCAGAAGCTGCTGTGGGCCGCGAAGCAGCCGATCGTGCTGGTCGGGCGGCAGCCGCTGGTCGGAGGCGGCGTGCGCTTCGCTCGCGCGCTTCGCCGAGCGCTTCGCGGTGCCGGTCGCGACCACCTTCCGCCGCACGCCACCTGTTCGACACGCTGCACCCGAGCTACGCCGGCGATGTCGGCCTCGGCATCAATCCGAAACTGCTCGCGCGCATCAAGGCAGCCGACCTGATCGTGCTGATCGGCGGCCGGCTCGGCGAAATGCCCTCGCAGAGCTATTCGCTGTTCGACATTCCGGGGCCGCGCCAGACCTTCGTGCACGTGCATCCGGGCGCGGAAGAACTCGGCCGCGTCTATCATCCGCATCTCGCGATCAACGCGGCGCCGACCGCTTCGCCGCCGCGCTCGAAGGCCTGCAGCCGCCGAACGACATCTCCTGGCGCGCAGGAGACCAAGACCGCGCATGCCGACTATCTCGCCTGGACCGAGAAGGCGACGCCGCAGCCCGGCGGCGTCAACTTCGGCGAGATCATGGTGTGGCTGCGCGAGAATCTGCCGGCGGACGCCATCATCACCAACGGCGCCGGCAACTTCTCCGCCTGGGTGCATCGCTTCTATCGCTTCCGGCAAGTTCGCCACGCACATCGGGCCGACGCTCGGGCTCGATGGGCTACGGCGTGCCGTCGGCGGTCGGAATGAAGCGGCTCTATCCGGAGCGCACGGTGGTGTGCTTCTCCGGCGACGGCGACTTCCTGATGAACGGCCAGGAGTTCGCGACCGCCGTGCAGTACGACCTGCCGTTCATCATGCGTCGATCGTCGACAACGGCACCTACGGCACCATCCGCATGCACCAGGAGCGCGAATATCCCGGCCGCGTGGTCGCGACCGAACTGACGCAATCCGGATTTCGCCGCCTACGCCAAGGCGTTCGGCGGCTTCGGCGTGACGGTGGAGAAGACCGCCGATTTCGCCGCGGCGTTCCGCGCCGGCGGAGAAATCCGGCAAGCCCGCGATCATCCACCTCAAGGTCGACACCAACGCTTCGACGCCGGCGATGACGCTCGACGCCATCCGCGCGAAGTCGCTGGCGGACAGAGCTAGCGCCGATCCGAGCCGCGCTCGCGGCGCTACTTCAACCGCGCCGCCGCCTCCTGCACGATGCTCAGATCGGCGTACTTCTGCACGTCGAGCGGCGCGCGGATGAAGCCGAGCGCGCGGGTCTGCGTCGACGTTGGCCTGCAGCGCCTTCATGTCCGGCATCAGGTTGCCGTTGCGGGCGTAGTCCTTGTCGGTGAAGAACCAGCCCTGGAAACGCTCCGGCGGGATCCTGCGTGAGCTTCGAGGCGATCGCCACCGCCGCGTCGTGGTTCTGCGGGATCGAGATACCAGCGCACCACGCGCAGCGTGTCCTCCATGAAATCGACCAGCGCGGCGCGGTTCTTGTCGATGAAGCTCTTGCGCGCGGTCCACACGATCATCTGCGTGACGCCGAACGACGTCGCGCTGCGTGAACAGCACGCGGCCCTTGCTCTGCATCTCCGGATCGAACTGGAACGGCACCACGCTCGGGATCAGGTCGGCCTTCTTGTCGAGCAGCATCGCCTTCATGGTCGGCAGCGGCGCCTCGATGTGGGTGTAGTCGCGCTTGTCCTCGAGGCCGTGCTTCTTCAGCATCGCGCGCATGGCGATGTCGACCGCCGAGCCCGCGGCGTTGCTGGAGACGACCTTGCCCTTGAGGTCCTCGACCTTCTGGACCGGGCTGTCCTTGAGCACGTAGTACTGCGTCGTCGAGTGGCCCGGCACGCCGTCCTGGAACTGGTCGGAGATGACCCGCAGGTCGTCCATGCCGGCGTTCTGGATCGCGATGCCGAGCGACGAATAGGAGTGGTTGCCGATCTCGATCTCGTTGTTGGCCATCGCCTGCACCAGCGCCGGCGTGCCGCCGACGCGCACCACTTCGAGCTCGTAGGACTTGCCGTTGTGCTTGAGCAGGTCGGGCTTCTCCGGCAGCAGCGGCGCCCAGTCCGACGGCGCGACCACGTAGCTCACGCGGATCTTGACCGGATCGGCGGCGTGCGCGGCGCCGGCGATGAGCAGCTGCGGCGACGTGCAGCGGCAGCAGAGACTTGGATCGAACGCATGTCGCGTCCTCCCGGCGTGACGGCTGGCCGAAGCGTTAGCACCGCTGCGCGTCGCTGCCAGCCCGGCGGCGCCGGCTCGCCGTGCGAAGTGCTTGCGTTCGGGCTTGCGTTGCATCATTGCGTTCAGTCTTGTGAATCATGATTCAGTCTTTCGCGCATGGCCTATCGCCGCACCGAAAACGTGGTCCGCCGGCTCAGCGCCCGCCACGACGCCATCGTCGCAGGCGGCGCGCGAGGCCGCGAGCGCGGGCGGCATGGCGGCGATCCAGATCGCGCCGGTCGCCGCGCGCGCCGGCATCGCGGCCGGCACCGTCTATCGCTATTTCCCCGGCAAGATCGATCTCGTCGGCGCGCTGATCGAGCGCGTGTCGGAGCGCGAGATCGCCGCGGTGCGGCGCGCCGCCGACGCCGCGCCCGGCCGCTGTCGGCGCTGGTCGCGGCGATCGCGACGTTCGGCGCGCGCGCGCTGCGCAACCGGCGGCTCGCCTGGGCGGTGATCGCCGAGCCGGTCGACGCCGAGATCGATGCGCATGCGCCAGCGCTATCGCAAGGCGCTCGCCGCCGAGATCGAGGCGCGCATCCGGCCGCGATCGACGGCGGCCATCTGCCGGAGCAGGACGCGGCGCTGGCCGCGCCGGCGCTGGTCGGCGCGCTGCTCGAGGGCCTGATCGGCCCGCTCGCGCCGCCGAGGCATCGACGATCCGGCGCGCGCGCGCGAGGCGGTGCAGACGCTGACGCTGTTCGCGCTGCGCGGGCTCGGCGTGGTCGATGCGCGCGCCCGCGGCCTCGTGGTGCAGACCGCGCTGCCGCAGGCGGCCGCCGGCGCGGCCTGATCCCGCTACTGCAGCGTCGCGACCGCGAGCCAGTCGGTGACGGCCTGCAGCGCCCGCTCGCGGCCTTCGCTGCTGCCGTGCGCCTCGTACACCGCCATCTGGGCGTCGGCCGAGGTGCCGGCGCCGACGATGGTGCGGCAGCGCCGCATCTCGTCGAGGCAGCCGAGCGCCTCGGCGTCCTCGGCGGTCTCCTCGATCACCTGCTCGATCATGTCGGCGACCGCGATCGCGCCGTTGTCGCCGACGAAGCGTGCCGCGCACGCCGTAGCGCTGCGCGCGCCATTTGTTCTCGACCACGATCGCGCGCGCCACCGCGTTGATGCCGCGGTTGAGCTGCGGATTGCGCGTCAGCCGGCGCGCCAGCGAGCGCCAGAGCGCGGCGATCGCGATCGAGTCGTCGACCAGCGTCGGGCAGTCGGGCGCGCGCAGCTCCAGCGTCGGATGCTTGAGCGAGGGCCGGATCGACCACCAGATGTAGCTCGAATCCTGCATCACGCCGGCCTTCACCAGCGCCTCGACGTAGGCGTCGAACTCGTCCTTGTTGCGGAACAGCTCGGGCACGCCGGTGCGCGGCAGTTCGTCGTAGGCCGCGAGCCGGTAGCCCTTGAGCCCGGTCGGCCGCGAGCGCCAGAACGGCGACGACGTGGCGAGCGCGATGAACAGCGGCAGATAGGGCAGCATGCGCATCATCACGTCGACGCGATCGTCCGGATCGGGCAATTCGACATGCACGTGCAGGCCGCACAGCATGTTGCGCTGGCCGATCATCTGCAGATCGTCCATCACCGCGTCGTAGCGTTCGCCCTCGGATTGCTGCGACTTGCCCCAGTCCGCGGTCGGGTGCGTGCCGGCGGCGAGGATGGCGAGCCCGTGCTCGGCCGCGACCTTGGCGACCGTCTGGCGCAGATGGCGCAGCTCCTGCGCGCGCGGTCTTGATGTCGGTGTGCGGCAGCGTCACCGACCTCGATCTGCGACTGCAGGAATTCGCCCATGACCTGCCCGCCGGTCGCCTCCTTGGCGGCGGCCAGGAAGCCCTCCGGCATGCGCGCGCGTCACCGAGCTTGGTCTGCGGCGTCGACCAGGAAATATTCCTCCTCGATGCCGATCTTGAAGTGTCGTCCGTCATGCATCACCTCGGCTGTTCGGCGCGTGAGCCGGATCGACCGATGAAACGCAACGCATGCGAAGCGCGACGCAAAGATTGCGGTTGCGATGCGGGAAATTGATCCTGCCGCGCCCGCGCAGCGAGAACGCGTTCGTGGCAGATTGGTTGCGTCGCAGCGGTCCTGCGCGAATTCAGCGGCAACGAATGCGGCAGCCGCGCGTCGCGTCGCGGTCGCGGCGTGCGCTCAGCCGTCCGCGGTGTCGGATACGTCTGAGCGAGCGCTACTTCTTGCTGCCGTCGGCCTTGAACTGCTTGAGATAGGCCCAGAGATCGGCGATTTCCGTTTCGTTCCGGATGCCGGCGAACGCCATCTTGGTGCCGGGCACCTTGGCCATCGGATTCTGGATGTAGTCCTTGAAGCGTCGCCTCGCTCCAGGTGATGTCGGCCTTCTTGTTGGCCTCGCTGTAGCTGTAGCCCTCGATCGTGCCGGACTTGCGGCCGTCGAGGCCGTTGAGCACCGGGCCGATCTTGTTGCGCGCGTCCTCGCCGACCGAGTGGCAGGGCAGGCATTTGCGGAACGACTGCTCGCCGGCGGCGAGATCCTGCGCCTTCGCCGCGCCCGTCGCGCCGACAGCGCCGCCGCGGCCAATACCAGCACCTTCATCATCTATGCTCCCTTGCGACTCGATCGAACTCGTTTTCTGCCCGGATCGGGCGGTTGTACAATCATCCCGAGCCGAAGATTCAACGTCCTGAGAAGTTCGGAGTCGCCATGTCCGTTCGTGATGCCCGCCGCCGATCAGGCCGTGCTCGCCCGCCGCGAGGAGATCGTGGCGGCGCTGTCGGCGATCGTGCCGGGCGAGGGCGTGATCGCGGCCGAGCGCGCGATGCGGCCGTTCGAATCCGACGGGCTGACCGCCTACCGGCAGCTGCCGATGGTGGTGGTGCTGCCGGAGACCACCGAGCAGGTCGCGGCGGTGCTGCGCTATTGCCACGACAACGGCATCAAGGTGGTGCCGCGCGGCGCCGGCACCTCGCTGTCGGGCGGCGCGCTGCCGCTCGCCGACGGCGTGCTGCTCGGCATGGGCAAGTTCAACCGCATCCGCGAGATCGACTACGACAACCGCGTGGTGGTGGCCGAGCCGGGCGTCACCAATCTCGCCATCAGCGACGGCGGTGGACGCGAGCGGGCTTCTACTACGCGCCCGATCCGTCCTCGCAGATCGCCTGCACCATCGGCGGCAACGTCGCGGAGAATTCCGGCGGCGTGCATTGCCTGAAATACGGCATGACCACCAACAACATCCTCGGCCTCGAAATGGTGCTGATGACCGGCGAGGTGCTGCGCCTCGGCGGCAAGCATCTCGATGCCGGCGGCTACGACCTGATCGGCATCGTCACCGGCTCGGAGGGCCTGCTCGGCGTCGTCACCGAGGTCACGGTGCGCATCCTGAAGAAGCCGGAGACCGCGCGCGCGGTGCTGGTCGGCTTTCCGAGCTCGGAGGAGGCCGGCGAATGCGTCGTCGCGCATCATCGGCGCGGGCATCATTCCCGGCGGCATGGAGATGATGGACAGGCCGGCGATCCACGCCACCGAGGAATTCGTCCACGCCGGCTATCCGCTCGACGTCGAGGCGCTGCTGATCGTCGAACTCGACGGCCCGCAGGCCGAGGTCGATCACCTGATCGAGCGGGTCGAGCACGATCGCGCAGCGACTGCGGCGCGGTGAGCTGCAAGGTCTCGCAACTCGGAGGACGAGCGGCTGCTGTTCTGGGCCGGCCGCAAGGCCGCGTTCCCGGCGGTCGGCCGCATCTCGCCGGACTACTACTGCATGGACGGCACCATCCCGCGCGCCAAGCTGCCGCTGGTGCTGCGGCGCATGCAGCGAGCTGTCGGAGCATTACGGGCTGCGCGTCGCCAACGTGTTCCACGCCGGCGACGGCAACCTGCATCCGCTCATCCTCTACGACGCCAACAAGCCGGGCGAGCTCGAGAAGACCGAGGCGTTCGGCGCCGAAATCCTCAAGCTCTGCGTCGAGGTCGGCGGCGTGCTGACCGGCGAGCACGGCGTCGGCGTCGAGAAGCGCGACCTGATGCCGGTGATGTTCTCCGAGGCCGACCTCGACCAGCAGCAGCGGCTGAAATGCGCCTTCGACGCCGCAGGGCCTGCTCAATCCCGGCAAGGTGTTTCCCAAGCTGCACCGCTGCGCCGAGCTTGGCCGCCTGCATGTCCACGCCGGCCGGCTGCCGTTCCCGGACATTCCGCGGTTCTAAGTGCGTTTGCAGGGCGGATGGAACGGCGAACCCACGGAACGATCGGCAAGGTGGAAAACCAAGTGATGCGCTTTGGCATTTTCGGCTCGGCTCAGGCCAGCACCCGATCACGGTCCGGAAACCGGGCAGGGCTTCCGCGACTATCTCGACTATGGCGGTCGAGGCCGAGGCGCTCGGATTTCGTTCGAGCTTCCTGGTCGAGCACCACTTCACCGGCTGGAACCAGGTCTCCGCCACGCTGATGCTGCAGACGGCGCTCGCGATGCGCACCACGCGGCTGCGGCTCGGCACCGCGGTGATCGTGCTGCCTTGGCACAATCCGGTGCTGCTCGCCGAGGAGGCCGCCACGCTCGATCAGATTTCCGGCGGCCGGTTCGATTTCGGCGTCGGCAAGGGCTACCGCCACAGCGAGTTCCATGGCTTCCGTATTGCGCCGGAGGAGGCGCAGGCGCGCTTCGACGAGTCGATCGAGGTGATGGTTCGCGCCTGGACCACGCGCGAGCGTTTCTCGCATCGGGGCCGGTTCTGGCAGTACGACGACATCGTGGTCGAGCCGCCTCCGGCGCAGCGGCCGCATCCGCCGCTGTGGGTGGCGGCCGGCAGCGATGCCTCAATCCGCCGCGCGGCGGAGCGTGGCTTCAACCTGATCCTCGATCAGTACGCCTCGCCTGAGCAGATCGCGCACCGGATCGCGCTTTACCGCTCGGTGCGGCAGGCGGCCGGCCACGCCTTCGATCCGATGCAGGTGGCGCTCGCACGCCAGCTCCATGTCGCGAAGGATCGCGCCGAGGCGGATGCGGCGCTCAAGCGCGCCGCGCAGACCACCAATCGCACCGTCGAGGTGTCGCGCACGCCGGGCGAAACGGTCAAGGGCTCGCACGTCTTGTCCTACGCCGGCACGCCCGGCGGAACCGAGGCGAATGCGCTTTATGACACCGCCGACAATATCGTCGAACGCCTCGATGTGTTGCGGAGCGCCGGCGTTGCCTATGTGCTGATCACGACGCTCGGCGGGCCCGAGCAACTGCGGCGCTTTGCCCACGAGGTGATGCCGGCGCTTGCCGAGCGCCGCAGGCCGGCCGAACTGGTGCAAGCTCCGTCGGGCGGGGCCTGATCCCGGCGCCGCAAGCTACTCGGCGCGGTTGCGCCGTTCCGCGCCGCCTCTTGCCAGTGCCGCAATCCCCTGAGACGATGACAGCTATGTAACGGTCCCGAGAAGGCCGTCGTGTGAACGGCAAGGAGGGAAAGCCATGGCACAGAACGGCAGCAACGGCACAAGAGCCGCGGGCCCCCGGTGCATCGCACTGGTGGGTCCGTTCCAGAGCGGCAAGACCACGCTGCTTGAAGCCATTCTTGCGCGTACCGGCGCGATCCAGCGGCAGGGCACTGTCGAGGCCGGCACCACCGTCGGCGATGCCTCGAAGGAGGCACGCCATCACAAGATGAGCGTCGAGCTGTCCGTCGCCACCACCAATTTCATGGGCGACAGCTACTCCTTCATCGACTGCCCGGGCTCGGTGGAATTCGTTCACGACATGCGCGCGGCGCTGTCGGCGGTCGATGCGGCGATCGTGGTGTGCGAGGCCGACGAGCGCAAGGTGCCGCAGCTGCAACTGATCATGCGCGAACTGGAAGACCTCGACATTCCGCGCTTTCTGTTTCTCAACAAGATCGACAAGGCCGAGACCAAGGTCATGGAGTCGCTGCAGATCCTGCAGCCGGCCTCGCGCAAGCCGCTGGTGCTGCGCCAGATACCGATCTGGAAGAACGAGATCGTCACCGGCTTCGTCGACCTCGCGCTGGAGCGCGCCCACGTCTACAAGGAGCATGCGCCGTCCGAAGTCATCCCGCTCGAAGGCGACAGCCTCGACCGCAGCAAGGAGGCGCGCTTTTCCATGCTGGAGAAGCTCGCCGACCACGACGATGCGCTGATGGAGCAACTGCTCGAAGACATCCCACCGCCGCGCGACAAGGTATTCGACGATCTGGCGAAGGAGTTGCGCGACGGGCTGGTGTGCCCGGTGCTGATGGGGGTCGCGACGCGAACCAACGGCGTGCTGAGGTTGTTGAAGGCGTTGCGCCATGAGGCGCCCAACGTTGAAGCCACCGCCAGACGGCTCGGCGTCACCGGCAGCGATCCGGTCGCCTATGTGTTGAAGACGCTCAACACCGCTCATGCCGGCAAGATGTCGATCGTGCGGGTGCTCGCGGGTCAGGTCGGCGACGGCGTGACGCTGAACTCGCCTGAGCGCGAAGCGGGGCGCGTCTCCGGCACCTTCAAGATGCTCGGGCAGAACACCGAGAAGCGCGGGCCTGCGGCCGCCGGCGAGACGGTCGCCTTGGGCAAGCTCGACAACGCCAAGACCGGCGACACACTGTCCGCCGGCAAGCAGCCGCACGCGGCGCTGACTGCGGTGCAGCCCTACGCGCCGGTGCTGGCGATTGCGGTCGCTGCCAAGGAGCGCAAGGACGACGTCAAGCTCGGCCAGGCGCTGCACAAGCTGCTCGACGAGGACCCTTCGATCTCGGTGGTGCACAACGCCGAGGCACAGGAGGTGGTGCTGTGGGGCCAGGGCGAGATGCATCTGCGGGTCGCGACCGAGCGGCTCGCCGACCGCTTCGGGGTTGCCATCACGACGCGGCAGCCGACCGTGGGTTACCGCGAGACCATCAAGAAGGGCGTCGTGCAGCGCGGCCGGCACAAGAAGCAGTCCGGCGGCCACGGCCAGTTCGGCGACGTCATGCTCGATATCAAGCCGCTGTCGCGCGGCACGGGCTTCAAGTTCGAGGACAAGATCACCGGCGGCGTGGTGCCGCGCAACTACATCCCCTCGGTCGAGGAAGGCATCGTCGACGCGCTTAAGCACGGGCCGCTCGGCTTCCCGGTGGTCGACGTATTGGTGGCGCTGATCGACGGCTCCTATCACACCGTCAATTCCTCGGACATGGCGTTCCGCACTGCGGGCCGTATTGGGATTTCAGAAGGCCTGCCGCAATGCGGCCCGGTGCTGCTCGAACCGATCCACACCGTCGAGATCGTCTGCCCGAGCGAGGCGACCGCCAAGATGAACGCGATCCTCTCCGGCCGGCGCGGTCAGATTCTCGGCTTCGACACCCGCGAAGGCTGGAACGGCTGGGACGTGGTGCGCGCCAAGATGCCGGAAATCGGAAATAGGCGACCTCATCATCGAGGTGCGCTCGGCCACCGCGGGCGTGGGCTCGTTCACGTTCAAGTTCGATCACATGGCCGAATTGACCGGCAAGACCGCCGACCAGATTGTGGCAGCCCGCCGCGCGGCCGAGTGACGGGCAGGGCCGTCCGCACGCCGCAAGCCCTGCGGCGTGAATTTTGCACCAGCATGAGCGCGTCACGGCGCATTGTCGCATCCGTGACTTGCCTGTGATCCGGTCGAGCCTTAGGGTCCGGCCGTCCTTGTCTGAGAGGTGCGCCCATGCACGTCATTCGCCGCCGCGGCTGGGAAATACCTGAGCATCTTGCCACGCCCGAGCACTTGTTCTTCAACCGCCGCTCCGTTCTGGGCCTGGCGGCCGGCGCCGCGGCGACGGGCCTCGCGCCGGAGCTTGCGCTGGCGCAGCGCGTGACCGACACGCCCGATCCGACCATCGATCTCTATCCGGCCAAGCGCAACGAGAAGTACACCCTCGACCGGCCGCTGACCGAGGAGCAGATCGCGGGCTACTTCAACAATTTCTACGAATTCGGCTCATCGAAGTTCATCGCCAAGGCATCGCAGGCGCTGAAGACGCGGCCATGGCAGATCAAGATCGACGGCATGGTCGAGAAGCCCACCGAGGTCGGCATCGACGATCTCATTCGCAAGTTCGGCATCGAGGAGCGGCTTTACCGCCTGCGCTGCGTCGAGGGCTGGAGCATGGCGATCCCGTGGTCCGGGTTCCCGATGTCGAAGCTCGTCGAATTCGCCAACCCGCTCGGCTCCGCCAAGTACGTGCGGATGGAGACGTTCCTCAACAAGTCGATTGCGCCCGGTCAGAAGCAGACCTGGTTCCCTTGGCCTTACGTCGAGGGGCTCACCATGGCCGAGGCCACGAACGAGCTCGCGTTTCTTGCCACCGGCGCCTACGGCAAGCCGATTGCCAAGCAGCACGGCGCGCCGATTCGGCTCGCGGTGCCGTGGAAGTACGGCTTCAAGTCGGTCAAGTCGATCGTGAAGTTCACCTTCACCGACAAGCGGCCGAAGAGCTACTGGGAAGAGCTGCAGGCGTCGGAATACGGCTTCTGGGCGAACGTCAATCCGCAGGTGCCGCATCCGCGCTGGAGCCAGGCGACCGAGGAGGTCATCGGCGCCAGCGAACGCAAGCCGACCATCCTGTTCAACGGCTACGGCGAATACGTCGCCGACCTCTACAAGGGCCTAGACAAGGAACGGCTGTGGGTGTGAGCGCGCGGCTTGCCCGCGCTCCTCTCGATGCTTCGCGTTCCGCGGCCTGTCGGAGCGTTGATGCGCGCCGATCCGATGCCGGCGCTTGTCGGCTCATAGCCGCAGGTAATGGCTGACAATCAGTAAGGTCACAATCCACAAAGGAAGAAGCCGGGCTCTTGCGAGCCCGGCTCAGTCATGTCGGCGCGGGAATGCCGACAATCACCTTCCAGAGGGGAAACTGCCGGTTCCGGGTGCGTAATCTGGGGGGATGCGACAACCGGTACCGACAGCACAATTTAATAATGCGGTCTCGGCCGCGTGTGTGCAACGCGAAGCGCCGCATGCCAGCCATGCGGACCCCGCAGAATTTCGTCATCGTCGCGTCAGAAGCTCCAACGCTGCGCGTTGCTGACAAGGAAGTCGCGGAACGCCTGGACGCGCGCGACAGATTTTAATTCTTCCGGATAGACGAAATAGGCGTCGAGCGCTGGCGCGTGCTCTTCGCCGAAGAGCTGCACGAGGCCCGCGTTGTCGCCGACCAGATAGTCCGGCAACAGCGCGATGCCCAGCCCGCGCTGGCACGCGCGCATCAGGCCGAGCACGTTGTTGATGATGAGATGCGGCAGGCGCGGCGGCTTGCCGTTGCGCCCGACCTCGGTGAGGAAGGCCCGATTCTGCAGGTACACGGGGATGTTCGAGCCGCCGAGCATGATGAGCCGGTGATCGTCGAGCTGTTCGAAGGTGTGCGGCGTGCCGAAGCGCTTGAGGTATTCCGGTGAGGCGTAAGCGTGGAAGTGCACCGAGAACAGCTTGCGCTGGATCAGATCGGGCTGAGTCGGCTGGCGCAGCCGGATCGCAACGTCGGCCTCGCGCATCGCGAGATCGAGTTCTTCGTCGGTGGTGATCAGCGTGATGCGGATATCCGGGAACAGGTCGAGGAACTCGCCAAGTCGCGGCGTCAGCCAGTGGATGCCGATGCCGGGCGTGGTGGTGACCTTGAGCTCGCCGTGCGGCTTCTCGCGGCTGTCGGTCAGCTTGGCGCGCGCCGCTTCGAGCTTCATGAACACTTCGTGCGCGGTGCGGTAAAGCAGCTCGCCCTGCTCCGTCAGGATCAAGCCGCGTGCGTGGCGATGAAACAGCGAGACGGCGAGTTCCTGTTCCAGGGCGCTCACCTGCCGCGACACCGCCGACTGCGACAGTCCGAGCTGCTCGCCGGCATGCGTGAAGCTGCCCGCCTCGGCGGCGGCGTGGAAAACCTTGAGCTTGTCCCAATCCATCCCGTTCGAACCCATGTCGGCGGAAGCGCCGCTATTCGGCGGCCTGCCGCTGCTCGGCGTGGTGCGCGAGGAAGCGCTCCGCCTCGAGCGCTGCCATGCAGCCGAGGCCTGCGGCCGTGACCGCCTGCCGGTACACGTCGTCGGTGACGTCGCCGGCCGCGAACAACCCGGGCACCGAGGTCGCCGTCGAGTTAGGGGCGGTCCACACGTAGCCGTTCGGCTTCATCTCGATCTTGCCCTTGACCAGTTCGGTCGCGGGCGAATGGCCGATGGCGATGAACACGCCGTCGGCGGGCTTTTCAGTGAGTGCGTTGGTCTTCAGGTTGCGCAGCACCACGCCCCTGACCTTGAGCGGATTCTCGGTGCCGACCACGTCCTCGATCGCGCTGTCCCAGATCACCTCGATCTTTGGGTTCTTGAACAGCCGGTCCTGCAGGATCTTTTCGGCGCGGAACGAATCGCGACGGTGCACCACCGTCACCTTGGTCGCGAAGTTGGTCAGGAACAGCGCCTCCTCGACCGCGGTGTTGCCGCCGCCGATGACCAGCACCTCCTTGTTCTTGTAGAAAAAGCCGTCGCAGGTCGCGCACGCCGAGACGCCGTAGCCCTTGAACCTCTGCTCCGACGGCAGGTCGAGCCAGCGCGCCTGGGCGCCGGTCGCGAGCACCACGGCGTCTGCCAGGTAGACATCGCCGCTGTCGCAGACGAGCCGAAACGGCCGGCCGGAGGTGTCGAGGTCGTTGACGTGGTCGGTGACGATCCGCGTGCCGACATGCTCGGCCTGGCGCTGCATCTGCTCCATCAGCCAGGGGCCCTGGATCACGTCGGCAAAGCCGGGGTAGTTCTCCACGTCGGTCGTGATGGTGAGCTGTCCGCCCGGCTGGATGCCCTGGATCAGGATCGGCTCGAGCATCGCGCGTGCGGCATAGATCGCGGCGGTGTAGCCGGCTGGGCCGGAGCCGATGATCACAAGCTTGGCGTGGTTGGTCTTGGACATCATTACCCTCGAAGCAGAGCCATCGATCTGCCATTGCGGAGGGTTGGCGGCGGGTCCGCGGGCCGGCCAAGTCATCCCCGACCCTCAATTTAGGGCTTCAAACGAGCTATGCAAGGCGCGCAACCCTTTAGGTCCACAGCGCTGCCGTCGCAGGCCCGCCCATAACGCGCAACAATCTTTCGCGGGCGTGCAATTGCGGCTAAATGGGTGCAATCTGGAGGATTCCCCGTGCCGACCCGTCTCGACGCCATCGACTGGAAAATCCTGAAGGAGCTTCAGGACGATGGCCGCATCACCAACGTGGAACTGGCCCGGCGGGTCGGCATTTCGGCGCCGCCCTGCCTGCGGCGGGTGCGGGCGCTGGAGGAGGCGGGGTACATCCGCGGCTACCGGGCGCTGCTCGACGAGAAGCTGCTCGGCTACGAGGTGACCGTGTTCGCCATGGTTCACCTCTCAAGCCAGGCCGAGGCCGACCTGCTCGCGTTCGAAGACTTCGTCCGCAAGAAGCCGCTGGTGCGCGAGTGTTGGATGCTGTCGGGCGAGATCGACTTCGTGCTCAAGTGCGTCGCGCCCGACCTGAAGACCTTGCAGGCGTTCGTCGCCGAACTGACGGCAGCGCCGCACGTGCGCAACGTCAAGACCTCGCTCACGCTGCGCAACTCCAAGGACGCCGCCATGGTGCCGATGGAGCTGAAGCGAAGCTGACGCTGACGAGCAGGTTTGCGAGTGCTAGCGGTCGGGTTCGGAATAGGCGCAGACAAGTCCCTGCTTGCAGTATCGCCGACAGATGCTCTCCGGATTGTTTTGCACGCACCGGCTCATACACACCTCGGTTCTGAACTGGCAGCTCTTGGTTTCGGCCCGCGCAGCGCGAGCACCTTCCGCCGAGCTGGCGAGTGCGATCGCTATCAGGCTCAGTATTCCGATCGGCAAGCGCATGGCGACCTCGGTTGCTGGGGAAAGGTTGTGTGGCGGCTCCTTGGGAGCCGCCACGCCGTCTCAGGGGACGCAGGTCCCAAGGCAGCGACCCAGAACGCATGCGCCGACGCATGCGAACGGGCAGCCGCAATCGGACGGTGCGATGGCCTTTGATTGCGGTGCGGTCGATGATTTGCGCTGCACCGGCTTGGATTGCGTTGGCAAGTTCATGATGGTCTCCTCTTCTACTGTCGCGTTATCTTGTATTGATGGATCCTTCCCGTTCGTCCCCGCGCAGGCGGGAACCTTAGAGCCGCTCGATCAGAAGTCACCGTCGCTTGGCCTTGGGTCCTCGCTTTCACGGGGGCGAACGGGCAGAGAGCCGTGCGATTTCCAAATCGAGCGGTATTCGAGCCAGCCGGCCGTCTGCGTTACGAGCACAGCGCCTGACATGCCAGCAGACATGCGGCCTGCGCGGGTCCCGAAAGCAGGCTGCAGCCGACGCGGCAGACCGTGCACGCCACAGTTTCCGAAGCATTCACACCTGCGGTGACCTTGGCCGTGCTGACGCCGCGCACGATGGGCCGGGACTGATTTGGCAGATTCATCGTCTTTCTCCGTTTCTGTCGGTTTCGCCTTGCTTGCGACTGCCTTGCCGACGCTGCACTGGTGGGCGCCGGCCAAGACCCGCAAACCTCGTTGGCGCTCAGGCCCGCTTGGACCAGGCGCGGACCTCTCCGATCGTCACCGGCATCACGTCGCTGACGTCGACCGTGAAGCGATAGACTCTGGTAGCGACGTTGACGTTACGCGGATCGAAGAAGCCGATTTCGATGTCGTAGCAGTCGGAGTCCGGCCGGCAGACCGGGCTCTTGCGGACGTTGATGGTGTCGAGCTCGAGATCGCCCTGCGACGCGCTCTCCATCACCTGCGCCACCTGGAAGGCGTTGGTGGCGGAGTAGTTGAGCGCACGCTCCTGCGCGGTGACGCCGAGGTTGCGCAGGTCGTAGTAGACGCGGCTCAGGAAATTGTTGAGGCCGGCAAGCCGCCGTTCGTAGGCGCTGCGCTCGGCGCCGGCCTTGGGCCGCGCGCCGATCACGCTTTCGATCAGCGGACCCGTGGCCCAGCTGAACATGCCGCGGATCGCCGGTACGACCGCCGGGACAACCTGTCCCGACAGCAGCGTGACGCTGCCCGCAATCACGCCCGGCACCGACACAAGCTCGACGCCGCGATGAAGCTGGCCCTCGAAGGCCGTTCGCAGGCGCTCGTAGGCCGTCGCTGCGAACGGCCCATTCGGGACAATGGCGTAGATCGGTGTTGCGTCCAGGTTGAGCGTCCAGATCAGCGCTTCGGCCTCGAACGGGTTGGCGCGCAGGTATTCCGCGATCTGTCCTTGATCGTGCGGGTTCGGCGCCGTGCCGGGCATCGCCTGGGTGAAGGTGTCGCGGCGCGCCTCGGTGCCGAAGTCGTGGCCGAGCTTGCCGAGCGCGTAGACGAGTTGGGGCGCCTGGCCAGTGCCGCAGGTGCAGGCGGCGCCGCCTCCGCAGCCGCAGTCGGACGGTGTCACGCTGGGCGGCGCAGTCTGCCGCCCGGCAGCCGGCGGCTTCGGGGCGTCCGCAGGCGTGCCGGGCAGAAGCGCCTCCGATGCCGAGACCGCGGCCTCCGGCTGTGTCGGGGAGACGGTGCGCGATGCTGTCGCCGCCGCGGGATGCGCCTGCGGCCTTTGCTCCGGCGCCGTGGCTGAAGCTGCAACCGCGGCCTTCGCCGGTTCAGCCAGATTGACCTCGCTCATATTGACGCCTCCCTCGACGATGAGATTGAAAGCTCCTGACGGATTGAGCCGGCCGGCCAGAAAGCGGCGGCAGTCGGAACCGCGGTCGGGATCGCATGGAACGGCGCTTGCAATCAGCGCGCGCCGGACCGCATTCGGGTCGGCCCGTTCGTGGCGCGCGAGCTGCGCGCTGAGCAAAAGAGCAGCGACGCCGGACACGAGCGGTGCTGCGAAGCTCGTGCCGGTCCTCGCGCTCACGCCGCCGCCCGGCTGGGCGCCCAAGATATTTTCGCCGGGCGCGACCAGGCCGCGGCTTTGGTAGAGTGCGCCCCAGTTGCTCACGTCGAGCGGTTCGCCGCGATGGTCGGTGGCGCCGACCGGCAGCACCGAATTCGATGGCGGCCGGTACGTGCAGGCAGTCGCAGCCGTTGTTACCGGCGGCGGCGACCACGAGGACGTTGCGCTCCGAGCAGGCCGCGATCGCTTTCGCCAGAAGCGGGTCCGGCTCGCCGTCCTGGCTGAACTGCCCGCCGCTGATGTTGATGACATGGGCCCCGAGTTCGAGGGCTTGCAGGATCGCGCGCGCGAGATCGACCTGTGAGCAGACGACCAATGCGCCCTCCGGTCCGTCGGCAAAAACCGGCAGGATCAGGCCGCTGCAATCGGGCGCGACGCCCGCGACCGGGCCGTCGTGCCCGCCAAAGATGAGGCTCGCGACATGGGTGCCGTGCGCCGTTGCCGGACCGCTCTCGGCGCCTGCTGCAGCGAGCGTCCGGTGCGCCGTCAGCCGGGCCTGCCGGAAAGACGGATGGGTCAGGTCGACCGGGCCATCGAGCAGCGCAATGCAAATCCGCGGATCGCCACGGGTTTCGGCCCAGATCGCGTCGAATTCAAACGGCGCGGGCGCGCCGCCTGCAACGACTGCGCCGGGCACGGGCAACGGGCCGATGAGGCTCTCGATCATGGCTACTACTAATGAGAGCTTTTATCCTATTATCAACTTAAACGTGTAGACGAAGGAGTCAAGCGTCCCTGACCGGAGTTGCGGGGGTTTGCTGCGGGCGGCTGGGGCGATGGATAAGGTGTCGGCGGTTTCTGACGGCGACATCAGCGATGGATCGAACCGTATTCATTGGCGCCGGCGCAGGATTTGCCGGCGATCGCACCGACGCTGCCGGTCCGGTGGTCGAAGCGTTGGCGCAATGCGACGGTCCGCGCTTTCTGATGTTCGAGACGCTGGCCGAGCGCACGCTCGCGCTGGCACAGCTCGAGCGCCGGCGCGATCCGAACCGCGGCTATAGTCCCGCGCTCGAACGCTTCGTTGCGCCGGTGCTCGCTATTGCCTGCGCGAGCAAGATCCGGATCGTCGGCAATTTCGGCGCTGCCAATCCGCGCGCGCGCGGCCGAGCGCATCCTTGCGCTGGCCGGCGAGGCGGGTCTCGGGCGCCCGCGTATTGCGGTGATCGAGGGCGACGATCTCGCGCGCGCTCTTGTCGGCGCGCGAACTTGCCGCGCGCGAGATCGACGGCGCGATCTTGCGCAGCGCGCCCGATGATCATCGCGGCCAACCTCTATCTCGGCGCAGTCCCGATCGCGCAGGCGCTCGACCAGGGCGCCGACATTGTCGTGACCGGCCGCGTCGCCGATTCCGCCTTGGCGCTCGGACCGCTGATCCATGCCTTTCGCTGGCGAACCGACGATTGGGATCGTGCTCGCCGCCGGCACGCTCGCGGGCCATCTCCTGGAATGCGGCAGCCAGATCACCGGCGGCTATTTCGCCGATCCGCCCTACAAGGTCGTGCCTGGCATGGCCGACATCGGCTATCCGATCGCGGAAATTGTCGGCTGACGGCGGGATGGTGATCACCAAGCCTGCCGGCACCGGCGGGCGGGTCGATCGGCTGACGGTGATCGAGCAGCTGCTCTACGAGATGCACGATCCGTCCGCCTATCTCGCACCGGACGTGGTGCTCGACGTGACCGAGGTGACAGTCGAGCAGATTGCGCCGGACTGCGTGCGCGTCGCGGGCGCGCGCGGCAGGCCCGCGCCCGAGACGTTGAAAGCCACGGTCTGCATCGATGGCGGCGTGCTCGGGCGAGGCGGAGATTTCCTACGCCGGTCCGAATGCCGCGGCACGCGCAAGGCTCGCCGCCGAAACCGTCGCCGCAGCGGATGCGCCGGCGTGCACCGCGGCTCGCGTTCCGAACCGATGCAATCGGAATCCTGAGCGTGCTGGCGCAAGACGACGGCCCGCTCGGCGCAGGTGTGGACCCATGAAGGTGGCGACGTGCGGCTGCGGTTCGCCGCGCAGTGCCGCGACCGCGGCCGAGGTCGAATTCCTGCTCGACGAGGTGGAGGCGCTCTATTGCGCAGGACCGGCCGGCGGTGCCGGCGTGCGCCGGCGCATGACACCGAGACTTGCCAGCGCGTCGTGCCTGATCGAGCGAGCGTTCGCGCGGCCGACCGTCACCATGCTCGGAGGCGGGCCATGACCGCGCGCAGCGTCAAGCTGCACGAGATCGCCAACGCGCGCTCCGGCGACAAGGGCAACCGGCTCAATATCGCGCTGGTCTGTCGCGATCCGGCGCACTACGCCGACGATCGCGCGGCAGGTCACCGCCGAACGCGTCGCGCAGGCGTTCGCCGCGCGCAAGCCGTCGCGGGTTGTGCGCTACGACCTGCCGAAGCTCGCCGCGTTCAACTTCGTGCTTGACGACGTTCTGGAGGGCGGCGTCAACGCAAGCCTCGGCCTCGACGGACACGGCAAGTCGTTGTCGTTCGTGCTGCTCGATATCACCGTCGAGCTTTACGATTAATGCGTGCGTTGAGGATGAATCGGTTCCGCAAGCAACAAGCCCCGCTCATTCCCGCGAAAGCGGGAATCCAGCGCAAGGGAGTTGGGTCCCCGCTTCCGCGGGGACGAGCGGCCGATGACGGGTTGCACCGACCTAAACACATCTCGCTTTAGGGGCTTCACCATGACGAAGATTCTTGCAGCAATGGCGGTCATCGCGGGCGTCGCCGCCGCATCCTGCGCTGCCGCGCAGGAGCGCTACCCGAGCCGCAGCATCAAGTTCGTCGTGCCGTTCGCGGCCGGCAGTGCGACCGATACCCTGGCGCGCCTGCTTGGCAACCACGTCTCGACAACGCTCGGCCAGCCGGTTCTGGTCGAGAACATGGCCGGCGGCAGCGGCGATTCCTGCGGCGATGAGCGTGGTCCGCTCCGCGCCCGACGGCTACACCGTGTTCATCACGTCCAACACCACGCATGCCTCGAACCAGAGCATGCTCAAGCGCGTGCCCTACGACGCGATCGGCCGATTTCGAGCCGATCACCAAGCTCGGCACCATCACGCTTGCGCTGGTCGGCCACCCGTCGGTGCCGGCCGGCAATGTTCAGGAGCTGATCGCTTACGCGCAAGGCCAATCCCGGCAAGCTCACCTTCGGCTCCGGCTCGACCTCGTCGCGCGCCGCCGGCGAACTGATGAAGACCATGGCCGGCATCGACATGCTGCACGTGCCTTATCGCAGCAATCCGCTGGTGGTGACCGATCTGCTCGGCGGCCAGATTTCGCTGTTCTTCGGCGATGTCTCGACCTCGCTGCCGCCGGTGCGGGCGGGCCGGCTCAAGGGCTTCGCGGTGTCGAGCCTGACGCGCTCGCCGCTTGCGCCCGACCTGCCGACGCTCGATGAGGCCGGCCTTGAAGGGCTACGACCTGACCGCCTGGTTTGCAGCGTTCGCGCCCGCCAAGACGCCGAAGCCGGTGATCGACCGGCTCAACGGGGCGTTGCGCGAGGCGCTCGCCGACAAGGAGGTAGCGGACAAGTTGCTCGCCGCCGGCATCGAGCCGGTGGCAAGCTCGCCGGACGAGTTGAAGGACTTCGTGCAGTCCGAGACCAGGAAGTGGGCGAAGATCGTGGCCGACGCCAAGATCGAGCCCGAATGAGCGTGCGTCAGAACGACTTCCACCGATGCTGCCGTCGTCATGGCCGGGCTTGTCCCGGCCATCCACGTTTTCGCTTGTCGCCAAGACGTGGATGCCCGGCACAAGGGCCGGGCATGACGGGAAACGAACTGGAATTCGCGTTAGCGGGCGAACGCCGGCAGGACTTCGTTCGCGAACAGCTCGATCGAGCGCAGCGCCTCCGGCAGCGTCTGATCGCCGAACACGATCTGCGGCACGAAGTAGTTGCAGTTGTTGGCCGCAGTCTCGGCCTCGACGATAGCGCCGCACGGTCGCGGGCGAGCCGGCGACGCCGTTGTCGAGCGCCATCAGTTCGTCGAACGTCGGCGGATAGATGCCGATCACGCGCGGCTCGGTGCCGTGGCGGGCGAACAGCCAGCGGAAGCTCGAGCGCCAGCGCGGGTAGGCGCGCCGCGCGATCGCAAGCGCCGCGTCGTCGGTGTCCGCCACGACGATGTGCCGGCTGACGCCGATCAGCGTTCCGTCCTGGTCGAGGCCGTGCCTTGCACGCGCCTCGCGATAGGCCTTGATGATCGCCTTGGTGTTGTCGCGCAGCCCGAGCGCCACGATGTTGACGTGGTTCTCCGCCGGCCAGGCGGAGTTGCCGGGCAGGGTGACGCCATACCAGAGCGGCGGATGCGGCCGCTGCACGGGCTTCAGAATCATCGGCAGCTTGTCGAACTGGTAGAACTCGCCTTCGAACGACAGCTCCTCGGAGGTGAGCCCCTTCAGCAGCACCTGGAACGCCTCGTGATACATCGCCTGGGTCTTGCCGAAGTCGAGGCCGTAGGCCTGCGTCTCGTACATCGACACGCCGCGCCCGACGCCAAGCTGGAAGCGGCCGCCGCTCATCTGGTCGAGCATGCAGACCTCTTCGATCAGACGCAGCGGATGGTAGAACGGCAGGAGATAGACCAGCGGCCCGAAGCGCAGCCGCGCGGTGCGGTAGGCGAGCGCTGCAAAGATCAGCGCCGGCGAGGCCGCGGCCCCGAGCGGCGTCGTGTGATGCTCGGCCACGTGATAGGCGTGAAAGCCCGCGCGGTCATAGGCTTCGGCGATGGTGAGCCGCTCGGCATAGAGCTGCGACAGCGGCACGCCGGCGTCGTCGATGTGGTCGAAGATTCCGAATTTCATGATGTCCCCGATCTTGCGCGCCGGCGGTGCGACGCGCTGAGAGTCATGCTTGGCGATGACGGTTGCGGAAGCCGGCCGGCGCGATCCCACACGACGATCGTCACCCGCGGGCTTGACCGCGGGTCCAACTATTTCGCAAGAAGATAGATCGCCGGGTCAAGCCCGGCGATGACGCTGCGGTTTATCTAATGCGGGAGAAAGCGTCTCCGGCTAGCGCCACTCGACCTTGACGATCTCGTAGGCCTTGGCGCCGCCGGGGGTCACGACCTCGACGGTCTCGCCCTTCTTCTTGTTGACCAGCGCGCGCGCGAGCGGCGAGGTGATCGAGATGCGGCCCTCCTTGGCGTTGGCCTCCGGCTCGCCGACGATCTGCCAGACCTGCTTCTTCTCGGTGTCCTCGTCGATCAGCGTGACGGTCGCGCCGAACTTGATGGTGTCGCCGGAGAGCTTGGAAACGTCGATCATCTCGGCGCGCGCAAGCTTGTCCTCGAGCTCGGCGATATGCGCCCTCGTTGAGCGACTGCTGCTCCTTGGCGGCGTGATACTCCGCGTTCTCGGACAGGTCGCCGTGGGTGCGTGCGTCCGTGATCTGCTGAATGATGCGGGGCCGCTCGACCTGCTGGCGGTGCTTGAGCTCGTTCTCAAGCACGGAATAGCCAGCTGCGGTCATAGGTATTTTTTCCATCGGTCCTTCATCCTCGTCGTAGGCGCGCAGGGCACTAAATTCCAATCGCGGGCTGAAAGTTGCCTTCCGCCCGCGATCAAAGACTTTGTCCCAACTCGCGCCGTCGGTCCCTGGGCCAGGTCAGGCCTGAACTCCGAAATAGCTTTGCAGCGCCCTTACCTCGAGATCGCCCCCGAGATAGGCCTTTATGCCTTGAGCGGCAGCAACGGCTCCGGAAAGAGTGGTGTAGTACGGCACTTTATGCAAGAGGGCGGCCCGGCGCAGCGGCCGGCTGTCGGCCAAGGCGGTGGCCCCCTCGGTGGTGTTGAAAACGAGCTGAACACGGCCGTTTTTGATGGCGTCGACAATATGGGGCCGGCCTTCGGCCACCTTGTTGATGGTGGCGGCCTCGATCCCATGCTCGGCCAGGTAGCGCTGGGTGCCGGAGGTGGCGATCACCTTGAATCCCAGCGACTGCAGGATCGCCATCGAGGCCAGGATGCGCGGCTTGTCGGAGTCGCGGACTGAGACGAACACCGTGCCCTGCTTCGGCAGGCGGGTGCCGCCGCCGAGCTGGCTCTTGGCGAAGGCCACGCTGTAGTCGCGGTCGAGCCCCATCACCTCGCCGGTCGACTTCATCTCGGGGCCGAGCACGGTGTCGACCCGGTCGCCGAAGCGGGCGAACGGGAACACCGCCTCCTTCACCCCGACGTGGCGCGAGGTCGCGAGGTCGAACGTCTGCGGCGGCAACTGGAAGGAGGCGAGGCTCTCGCCCGCCATGATGCGGGCGGCGATCTTGGCGACCGGCAAGCCGATCACCTTGGCGACGAACGGCACCGTGCGCGAGGCGCGCGGGTTGACCTCCAGCACGTAGATGTCGCCGTCCTTGATGGCGTACTGCACGTTCATCAGCCCGACGACGTTGAGCGCGAGCGCAAGCGCGCGGGTCTGCCGCTCGATCTCGGCGATCAGCTTGCCGTCGAGCGAGTAGGGCGGCAGCGAGCAGGCGCTGTCGCCGGAATGGATGCCGGCCTCTTCGATGTGCTCCATGATGCCGGCGATGTAGGTGTCGCGGCCGTCGCAGAGGCAATCGACGTCGACCTCGATGGCGTCGGTCAGGTAGCGGTCGATCAGCAGCGGGCGCTTCTTCGACACCGCGAGTTCGGACGGCCGGTCGAGGTCGGCGGAGAGCCGCACCAGATAGCGGTCGAGCTGCGGGGAGTCGTGCACGATCTCCATGGCGCGGCCGCCCAGCACATAGGACGGCCGGATCACGATCGGATAGCCGATGCTCTCGGCGATCTTGCTCGCCTCTTTGGGGCTTGTTGCGATCGCGTTCTGCGGCTGTTTCAGTTCCAGCTTTTCGAGCAGCGTCTTGAAGCGGTCGCGGTCCTCGGCGAGATCGATGGCGTCGGGCGAGGTGCCGAGGATCGGCACGTTCGCAGCCTCCAACGACTCTGCGAGCTTGAGCGGGGTCTGGCCGCCGAACTGCACGATCACGCCGTGCAGCGTGCCCCGTTCGCGCTCGGTGTCGATGATCTCCATCACGTCCTCGGGCGTGAGCGGCTCGAAATAGAGCCGGTCAGACGTGTCGTAGTCGGTCGAGACCGTTTCCGGATTGCAGTTGACCATGATGGTCTCGTAGCCCGCCTCCTTCAGCGCAAAGGCGGCGTGGCAGCAGCAATAGTCGAACTCGATGCCCTGACCGATGCGGTTCGGGCCGCCGCCGAGGATCACGACCTTGCGCCGGTCGGAGGGCGCGGCTTCGTTGGCGACCGCGCCGGCGAACGGCGTTTCGTAGGTCGAGTACATGTAGGCGGTGGGCGAGGCGAACTCGGCAGCGCAGGTGTCGATGCGCTTGAACACCGGCCGCACCGCGAGCGCGCGACGGCGCTTGGTCACTTCTTCGGTCGCAAGCCCGGTGAGCTTGCCAAGCCGTGCGTCGGAGAAGCCCAGCGCCTTCAGCCTGCGGAACGCGCCTGCGGTCGCGGGCAAGCCCTTGTCGCGGACCATCGCTTCGGTGTCGATCAGCTCCGCGTACCTGCGTCGAGGAACCAGGGGTCGATCTTGCAGGCCGCGTGGATGTCCTCGTCGCTGAAGCCGAGCCGCATCGCCTGCGCGACCTTGCAGCAGGCCGTCCGGCGAGGGCGTGCCAAGCGCGGCGCGGATCGCGTTCTTGTCGTCGCCCTGGCCAAGCCCCTCGATCGGGATCTCGTCGAGCCCGGTGAGGCCGGTCTCCAGCGAGCGCAGCGCCTTCTGCAGCGACTCCTGGAAGGTGCGGCCGATCGCCATGGCCTCGCCGACCGATTTCATCGAGGTGGTCAGCACCGGCTCGGCGCCGGGGAATTTCTCGAACGCAAAGCGCGGGATTTTGGTGACCACATAGTCGATGGTCGGCTCGAACGAAGCCGGCGTCGCGCCGCCGGTGATGTCGTTGGCGATTTCGTCGAGCGTGTAGCCGACCGCAAGCTTGGCCGCGACCTTGGCGATCGGGAAGCCGGTCGCCTTCGAGGCCAGCGCGGACGAGCGCGACACCCGCGGGTTCATCTCGATCACCACCAGGCGGCCGTCGGCCGGATTGACCGCGAACTGCACGTTCGAGCCGCCGGTCTCGACCCCGATCTCGCGCAGCACCGCGATCGAGGCGTCGCGCATGATCTGGTATTCCTTGTCGGTGAGCGTCAGCGCCGGCGCGATGGTGATCGAGTCGCCGGTGTGCACGCCCATCGGATCGAGGTTCTCGATCGAGCAGATGATGATGCAGTTGTCCGTCTTGTCGCGGACCACCTCCATCTCGAACTCCTTCCAGCCCAGCACCGATTCCTCGATCAGCACCTCGTTGGTGGGCGAGGCGTCGATGCCGCGCTCGACGATGTCGATGAACTCGTCCTTGTTGTAGGCGATGCCGCCGCCGGTGCCGCCGAGCGTGAACGACGGCCGGATGATCGCGGGCAGGCCGATGTCCTTGAGCGCATCGAGCGCCTCGGCCAGCGTCTTGATCTGGTGCGAGCGCGGCGTCTCCAGCCCGATCTTCTTCATCGCGTCGCGGAACAGCTCGCGGTCCTCGGCCTTGTCGATGGCGTCGGCGGTGGCGCCGATCATCTTGACGCCGAACTTCTCCAGCACGCCCATCTTGCGCAAGCGACAGCGCGGTGTTGAGCGCGGTCTGCCCGCCCATGGTGGGCAAGCAGCGCGTCGGGCCGCTCCTTCTCGATGATCTTCGCCACGATCTCGGGCGTGATCGGCTCGATGTAGGTGGCATCCGCCAGGTCCGGATCGGTCATGATCGTGGCCGGGTTGGAGTTCACCAGCACGATCCGGTAGCCCTCGTCCTTCAGCGCCTTGCAGGCCTGGGTGCCGGAATAGTCGAACTCGCAGGCCTGGCCGATGACGATCGGGCCCGCGCCGATGATCAGGATCGAGGAAATGTCGGTCCGTTTGGGCATCGAGCCTCTGATCGTTGGCGCCGTCCCGGAATGACCGGGAAACACATGGCACAAAAAAAGGGCGCGCTTATCGCGCGTCCTTCGCCCCGGCGCCGGGGATGGCCCCGCGCGCGAGAGGACTTAGACCAGAATCGGGCCCCCGCCAACCCCGGATAGCCTTCAAAAGCTAGTTGTCACCGGCCGTTTTTCAAGTGTCCCGGGATACCGGAACGTCGGGGAACACCCCTATCGGCCGGATTGGCGGGGTGGAGCCTATTCCACCTTGATGTTGCCGGCCTTGATGATCGGCCACCATTTCTCGATCTCGGCCCGCTGCTGGGCGGCAAGCGCCTCCGGGTTCTGGCGCTCGCGCGGGTAGATGTCCTGTCCGAGCTCGGCGAGCTTTGCCCGCGCACCGGGGTCGGCGAGCGCGTCGACCACCGCGGCGTTGAGCTTTTCCATGATCAGCTTCGGCGTTCCCTTGGGCATCCACAGCCCGTGCCACAGCGCGACGTGGTAGCCGGGGAGGCCGGCCTCGTCCACGGTCGGCACGTCCGGCGCGGTCGAGAGTTTAGTTGCGGCAGCAACCGCGAAAATCTTGATGTTGCCGCTGCGCGCCTGCGGCACCGAAGTGACCGGATCGGAGATCATCATGTCGATCTGGCCCGCGACCAGGTCCTGCATCGCGGGCGCCGTGCCCCGGTAAGGCACGAACTGCAGCCGGACGCCGGTGGCGTTCTGGAAGATCAGCCCGCAGACATGGCTGATGCTGCCCTGGCCCGCGGTCCCGACCGTCACCTTGTCCGGATTGGCCTTCAGCCACTCGATGAAGCCCTTGAGGTCGTTCGCCGGCACGGTCTTCTTCGCGGCAACGACGAACGGCGTGATGCACAGGAGCGCCAACGGCTCGAAGTCCTTCAGAAGGTCGTAGGGCAGATTGGAATAGGTCGCGCCGGTGACGACGTTCGAGCCGTTCTGACCAAGCCCGATGGTGTAGCCGTCGGGCGCGGCGCGAGCGACGCGCGCGACGCCGATGGTGCCGCCGGCCCCGGTGGTGTTCTCGACGATGACGGTTTGGCCGAGCGAGCCGCGCATGCGCTCGGCAAGCAGGCGCCCGATCACGTCGGTCGGGCCGCCCGCCGCAAACGGCACGACGATCGTGATCGGCTTCGTCGGATAGGCCTGCGCGCGGGCTCCGCGCGAAGCGACCGGAAGCGCTGCTGCGCCCGCGGCGAGATGCAGAAAACGACGACGTGCCAGTGTCATGACGTTCTCCCTGAATTGGCGGAGCGCGATCGGCGTCACTCCACCTTGATTTTTGCGGCCCGCACGACGCGGCCCCATTTCTCGGTCTCGTCGGCCACGAGCTTGCCGAAGTCGGAAGCCGAGCCCGCCAGCGCCGTGCCGCCCATTTCGATGAGCCTCGCTTTGACCGCGGGATCGCTGAGCGATGCGCTGATCGCGCCGTTCAGCGCGCCGATAATGTCCGCGGGCGTGTTCTTCGGCGCGCCAAGGCCAAGCCAGAGGCCGGTCTCGAAGCCCGGCACGGACTCGCTGACGGCGGCGATGTCCGGCAGCGCCTGCCAGCGCGTGGCGCTCGTCACGGCGAGCGCACGCAGCCGTCCTTCTCGGACGTGTCCGATCGAGCTTGGAATGCTGTCGAACAGAAGCTGCACCTGTCCGGCGATCAGATCGGTCAGCGCCGGCCCGTTGCCGCGATACGGCACGTGAACCATGTCGATGCCGGTTTGCAGCTTGAACAGTTCGCCCGTGACGTGGGGCGATGTTCCGACGCCCGCCGACGCGAAGTTGACCTTGCCCGGATTGGCTTTGGCGTAAGCGACGAACTCGGCGATGGAGTGCACCGGCAGTGCCGGATTGATGTCCATGATGAACGGCGCGCGCATGATGCCGGCGACCGGCGCGATGTCGGTGGCGAAGTTGTAGCTGAGTCGTTCGTAGAGCGTGACATTGATGGCCTGAGCCGGCGCGACCATCAGGAGCGTGTAGCCATCGGCCGGCGCGCGGACGACCAGTTCGGTCGCGAGATTGCCGCCCGCACCCGGCCGGTTCTCGATGATGAACGATTGGCCGAGCCGCTCCGACAGCCATTGAGCGGTGAGGCGCGCGGTGATGTCGACGGACCCCGCCGGCGGCGAACCGAGGATGATGCGCACCGGCCGCGTCGGATAGTCGAGCGCTTGCGCCAGTCGGGGAATTGCTGGGGCGGCAGCGGCGCCCGCGGCCAGTTGCAGCAATCGACGGCGCGGAATTGTCATGCCTTCTCTCCACCGGGATGCCGGCCAAAGTTCGCGCTTAGCGCGCGTTGGCGATCTGCTGCACGATGGGCGCCCAGGTCTGCTGCTCGCGGTGAATGAACGCGAGCGTGTCGGCCGACGACAGCGGCCGCTCGTCGCGGCCGAGCCGGGTGAGCTTGTTGCGCGTTTCGGGCTCGCTCAGCGCCTTGATGATGTCGCCGTTGACCTTGTGCACGATTGCGTCCGGCGTGCCGGCCGGTGCGAGCAGCACCTGCCAGCCGCCCGCTTCGAAGCCCGGAATGGTTTCGGCCACGGTCGGCAGATCGGGGGCGTGCGGCACGCGGCTCGCCGCCGCGACCGCCAGCGGCCGCACGGTGCCGTTCTCGATCGCGCCCGCAAGTCCCGAATAGGCGTCGATGGCGATCGGGATGCGCCCGCCCATCACGTCGTTGAGCACCTGCGCGGTGCCGCCGGTGTACGGGATCATGAGAAGCTTGATGCCGGTGCGAGCCTGCAGCAGTTCGCCGGTCAGGTGGGTGAGCCGGCCCGGCCCGTTGGTGCCGTAGGCCAGTTCGCCCGGCTTCTGCCTTGCGAGGTCGATCAGCTCCTGGATCGTCTTGACGCCCAGCCGGGGCGCGGCGGTGATGAACATGGGCGCACCGCCGAGATAGCCTACCACAGCGAAATCCTTCGGCACCTGGATCGGCAGACCGGGAGTGCCCGGCGCGGCGACGAACGCCGACAGCGACGCGATCACGAACGTGTAGCCGTCGGGCGCCGCGGTCGCGGCGGCGCGAGCCGCGACTGCGCCGCCCGCGCCCGGCTGGTTGAGCACGACGGTCTGCTGGCCCATCACTTTGCCGAGGCTGTCGGCGATGATCCGGTTGGTCGAATCGACCGCGCTGCCCGGCCCCGAGTCGGTGATGATGCGCACCGCGCGGTTCGGATAGTCCTGCGCCTGCGCCGGGCCGGCGACGCCCGTTACGCTCAAGCACAGCGCTGCGATCAGGATGAAGCGCCGTCTGCGCATGGCTTCACTCCACCTTGATGTTGGCGGCGCGGATCACCTTGGCCCATTTCTCGGTTTCGTCGGCGAGCATGCGGCCGATCTCGGCGGGCGAGCCGGTCAGCGGCTCGCTGCCGAGGTCCGCGAGGCGCTCCTTGACCTTGGGGTCGGCCAGCACCGCGTTGATCTCGCGGTTGAGCTTCTCGACGATCGCGGGCGGCGTGTCCTTCGGCGCGCCGAGCCCGAACGGGCCGCTCGCCTCGTAGCCCGGCACGAAGTCGGCCACCGTCGGCAGATCGGGCAGCAGCGTCGAACGCTGCGCCGTGGTCACCGCCAGCGCGCGGATCTTGCCGCCTCGGATGTGCGGGATCGAGGCCGCCATGGTGTCGAACATGAGCTGCACCTGGCCGCCGATCAGGTCGGTCATCGCGTTGCCGGCGCCGCGATAGGCGACGTGCACCATGTCGACGCCGGCCATCAGCTTGAACTGCTCGCCCGCCATGTGGATGCCGGTGCCGACGCCGGCCGAGGCGAAGTTGAGCTTGCCGGGATTGGCTTTGGCGTAGGCGATGAACTCTGGAACGGTCTTGACCGGCAGGTCGTTGTTGACCACGAGCACGTAGGGCGTGCGCGCGGTGCCGGCGACCGGCGCGATGTCGCGCAGGAAGTTGAAGTTCAGATTCTGGTAGAGCGTGTTGTTGACCATGTTGCGCCGGCACCCACTGCAGCAGCGTGTAGCCGTCGGGCGCAGCCTTCACCACCGACTCGGTGCCGACGTTGCCGCCGCCGCCGGCGCGGTTCTCGACCAGGATGGTCTGGCCGAGCCGCTCGGTCAGCCATTGCGCCATCAGGCGGGCAAAGATGTCGGAGCCGCTGCCGGCCGCAAAGCCGACGACGATGCGGATCGGCTGCGACGGATAGGCCTGCGCGAAAGCCAGGCGCGAGAGCGCGGGCAGGGCGATTGCGCCCGCGGCGAGATGCAGAAAACGACGGCGTGCAAGTTTCATTGTGTCTCCCTCTGTCTTACTTGGCTTGGAAGCGTGTCTTCGGACCGCAATCGGCGCCCGGACGAATGGTGCGAAGTCAATACGATCGATTCTCACTCCAGCTTGAAGTTCGCCTCCTTGATGACGCGGGCGTATTCCTCGTTCTGCTTGCGCAGGAACGCGGCGAAGTCCGCTCCGCAGAGGCCCATCGGATAGAGCTCCTGCACCGCAAGCTTTTCCTTGACCTCCGGCGCCTTCAGCGCCGCCGAAAGCCAATCGGCGTACTGCGTCACGATCTCCTTCGGCGTCTTCGCCGGCGCGTAGACGCCGAACCAGGGCGCGACCTCGTAGTCCTTGACGCCTGACTCGATCACGGTCGGCACGTCCGGCAGCGGCGGAATCCGCGTCTTGCTGGCGACCGCAAGCGGGCGCACCAGTCCGCCTTTGAGCTGGCCGGAGATGCTGGAGTAGCTGTTGAACGTCGAGGTTACGTGCCCGCCCAGCAGCGCGTTGATCGACGGACCATTGCCGTTGAACGGCACGAACGTGATGTCAACTTTGGTCGCGTTCTTGAGCATCGCGAGCCCGATGTCGAACGGCGTCCCGGGACCGAGGCTTCCCATCGTCACGCTGCCGGGCTTCGCGCGCGCCGCGTCGAGCAGGTCGTTGAGCGTGCGGTAGGGCGACGAGGGTTGGACCGAGAAGAGCGAGCGGTGCCACCACCAGCAGGCAGACCGGCTCGAAGCTTTCCAGCGGATGGTAGTTCACCTTCCGCAGCAGCGGGTTGATGACGACCTGCGTCGACCCGAACAGCAGGGTGTTGCCGTCGGGCGCGGCGCGCGCCACGGCTTCGGTGCCGATCGACTTCGGCCGCGCCCGCGCGGTTCTCGACCACCAACGACAAGCCGTGGGTCTTGCCGAGGTAGTCCGCCATCAGACGCGCCATCAGGTCGTTGACGCCGGCCGGCGGCGTCGGAACGATCGCCCGGACCGTTCGCCCGGACTGGGCCTGCGCCTCGTGCAGCGTTGGCGCGATGGACAGGATGCCGAGAACGGCAGCGGCGGCTGCCAGATGGCAGAAGATAGCGACGCAGGCATTTCATGGCATTCCTCTCAACGATGGCGTGTTCTTCGTTCAGTCCTTCTGCAGCAGCCGCGCGAGCCACACCGAGATCACCGCCGGCTGGCCGTTGCGGATGCGCTCGAGCCCGCGCCGCAGCGCCGGCTCGACCTGCGCCGGATCGGTGACGTTCTCGCCGTAGGCGCCGGCGGCCTCCGCCTCCTTGGCGAAGTCGATCGGCGGATCGAAATAGCCGCCGTCGTAGTTCGGCCTTCGCGGTGTAGCTGTCCTTGCCGTAGACGCTGTTGATGCGCAGCGTGCCGGTCGAATAGCTGCGGTTCTGGTAGACCACCGCCATGAACGGCGCCTTGTAGTGCTTGGCCGCCCACAGCGCGTGGATCGGCGTGCCGAACATGTAGAAGCCGTCGCCGGAGACCGCGATCACGTCCTTGTCGGGCGCGGCGAGCTTGGCGCCGAACGCCGCGCCCTGCGCCCAGCCGCCGCTCGACGCCGGATTGTGGAAGTAGGCGCCGGGCTGCGAGATGCGCGAGGTAGTCGTGCACCTGGTTCTGCGCGATGGTCTCGTCGAACACGATGCAGTTGTCGTCGAGCACCTGGCCGATGCAGTGCGACAGCCATTTCGGGTCGATCGGGGTCTTGCCGGCGCGCGACTTCGCGTCCTCGGCGAGATCGCGCCGGCGCTTGGCCGAAAGCTCCGCGCATTTCGCGGCGCGCGCGGCGAAGCGCTCGCTGATCGTCCGGCGTGATGAGCTTGCGCACCTCCGCCTCCAGCGCCTCGATCACCGACAGCGCGTCGGCGGTGAGCCGCAGGTCGGCGGTGAACTCCATGGTCGGGATGCGGCGCTTGGCCGGCTCGACGTCGGTGATCGCGACCCAGGCGCTGTCCGGCGGCGGATTGGTGTCGGCGAGCCAGGGAATGTCGACGTCGAGCGCGAGCATGACGTCGGCGTCCTTGAGGCTCGCGCCGCTCATGTAGAGCGGATGGTTGAGCGGGAAGCACTGATAGGCGCGGATGCCCGATTGCGCGACCGGCAGGCCCATCAGCTCGCAGAGCCGCACCAGCGCCGGCACGGTCGCCGGATTGCGGCCCGAGCGCGCCACCAGCACGAACGGGTTCTCGCGCCTTGACCAGCCGCCGCGCGATCTCGCGGATGCCTTCGGCGTCGGGCGCCGCGGGCCGCGCCACGCCGAGCTGCGCCATGGTCGGAAACTTCGCGCCCTTGACCTTGGCGAGCGACACCTCGCGCGGCAACTGCAGATAGACCGGCCCGCACGGCTCGGTGCGCGCCACCTGCAGCGCGCGCGAGATCATCAGGCCCGACGTTGTCCTGCAGCTCCATGCGGTGGTCCCACTTGGTGTACTGCCGCACGATGCCGTTCTGGTCGAAGCTCTGCTGCAGCCAGATGTGGCCGCCGCCGTCGCGCGCGCCGCGGAAGCTGCCGGGATAGCTGGTCGGCGAGCCGCCGCCGGTGATCACCACCGGCAGGCCGGAGTGGAACGCGGTGTGCACCGCGCCGCCGTAGTGCTGGGTGCCGCAGTCGACGTGCGCCGCCGTCACCGCGGGCTTGCCGGAGACCGCGGCGTAGCCGAGCGCGGCGTTGAGGCTGGCGTGCTCGTGCGTCACGGTGATCAGCTTCGGCGCCTTGCGGCCCTGCGCGTGCGCCTTGGCGACCGCCTCCTGGTAGAAGCCGATCTCCGAGCCCGAGGTGAAGAAGATGTAGTCGACGCCGGCCTCGGCCATCGCCGCGATCATGGCGTCGCCGTTGTCGTCGGCCGGCACCTCGACCCAGGCGCGGCTTTCGTTGCGCAGCGTTCCGACGTGCTTGTTCATGGCGCGCTCCCGCTGATGGCGCGACCTCGAGTTGTGCAGCTTTCGCGCGGTCGCGACAAGCGCGCATGTTTGCCCGCTGCCGGGCGGCGGGCTACGCTTACGGCAAGCGGATCGACGAGGCCAGGTCGGGAGGATGACGATGCTCATGCGCAAGGTGTTGCTGACCGCTGCTGGCGTGCGGTCTGTCGTTGCGACGTCCGCCGCAGCGCAGCCCAGCTCAATCCGCCGCGCCAGATCACCATCGTGGTGCCGATCGGCGCCGGCGGCGGCGTCGACGCCACCGGCGCGGCTGATCGCCGAGAAGCTGCCAGGAGCGGCTGAAGCAGCCGGTGGTGGTCGAGAACCGCCCGGCGCCGGCGGCATGGTCGGCACCGACTCGCGTCGCCAAGGCCGCGCCCGACGGCCACACGCTGCTGCTGATGGAAAGCTCGGCCGTCCTGCACAAGTGGCTGCACAAGAACGTGCCGTACGACGTGATCACGGATTTCGCGCCGATCGCGCAGGTCGCGACCTCGCCGCTGATGCTGTTCGCGCAGTCCGTCGTTTGCGCCGAACAACGTGCAAGGAGCTGATCGCGCTCGCCAAGGCGCGAGCCCGGCAAGCTTTCGGTCGGCACGCCCGGCGTCGGCACGCCGCATCATCTCGCGCATGCTGATGCTGAACGCGCTCGCCAAGATCGACATCGTCAACGTGCCCTATCGCGGCGCCGGCGCTGGCGCTCAACGATCTGCTCGCCGGCCAGATCCCGATGATCTGGGCGGCGCCGACCGCGGTGATGCCGCATGTCGCGGCCGGCAAGGTCAAGGTGCTCGGCGTGGCGTCGCGCGCAGCGCGCTGCCGTCGCTGCCGCAGGTGCCGACCATCGCCGAGAGCGGCGTGCCGGGCTTCGACCTCGAAATCTGGTTCGGCATCGCCGCGCCGGCCAAGACGCCGCCGCGACGTGGTCGCGCGGCTCGCCAAGGAGATCGCCGAGATCATCGACGCTGCCCGACGTGCAGGAGCGCATCGCGCAAGCTCGGCTTGCGCTCGGCCTATCGCGACGCCGACACGTTCCGCGCGCAGATCCGCGACCGACCACGAGCGCTTCGGCAAGATCGATCCGCGACGCCGGCATCGCGCCGAACTGAGCGAGCCATGCGCGAATGCACGTCATCATCGTCGGCGGCGGCATCGCCGGGCTGTCGCAGGCGCTGAGCCTGCATCAGATCGGCATCGCCTGCCGCGTCTACGACGCGGTGCCGGCGCTCGCGCCGCTCGGCTACGGCATCAATCTGCAGCCCAACGCGGTGCGCGAACTGTTCGCGCTCGGGCTCGGCGAGCAGCTCGCCGCGGCCGGCATCCTCACGCAGGAGCTCGCCTTCTACAACAAGCACGGCCAGTTGATCTGGACCGAGCCGCGCGGCCGCGCCGCCGGCTATCGCTGGCCGCAGATTTCGATCTCGCGCGGCAAGCTGCACGAGATGCTGCTCGCCGCGATCCGCGAGCGGCTCGGCGCGCGACGCGGTCGTCACCGGCCATCGCCTGACCGGCTTCGAGCAGCGCGGCGACAAGGTGATCGCGCGCTTTGCCGATCCGTCCGGCACAGCCGGTCGGCGAGGCCGAGGGCGACATCCTGATCGGCGCCGACGGCATCCACTCCGCGGTGCGCCGGCATTTCTATCCGGGCGAGAAGGCGGTGTTCGACGGCTATCTGCACTACCGCGGCATCGTCGAGGCCGAGCCCTATCTCACCGGCGCGTCGATGGCGGTGGTCGGCCATCGCCATCACCGCGCGATCCTCTATCCGGTCGATGCAGCGGCCGGGCGGCAAGGTGATGATCAACTGGCTCGCCTACACCAAAATCCCGCCGGGCTCGCCGCCGCTCGAAGCCTGGGACACCGCCGCCGACAAGCAGGCCTGCGTCGATCAGTACCAGGGCTGGACCTATCCGTGGCTCGACGTGCACGGCCTGTTCGCGGCGACGCCGGCCGAGCACGTGCTGCAACTGCCGAACGTCGACCGCGATCCGATCCCGCGCTGGAGCTTCGGCCGCGTCACGCTGATCGGCGACGCCGCGCATCCGATGCAGCCGGTCGGCGCGCAGGCCGGCTCGCAGGCGATGGTCGACGGCCGCGTGCTGGCGGCCTCGCTGATGGCGGCGCGCGATCCGGTCGAGGCGCTGACGCGCTACCAGGACGAGCGGATCGCGGCGATGAACGACATGATCATCCGCAACCGCAATCTCGGCCTGGAATCGATCCTGCAGACCGCCGAGGAGCGCGCGCCGCGGCGGCTTCAAGCACATCCACGACGTGCTGTCGCAGGAGGAGCTGGAGCAGCACGGCGCTCGAACTTCAAGAAGGCGGCGGGCTTCGACGTCGAGACCGTCAACAGCCGCGAGTCGTTCGTCGAGCTGCGGCACGATAGGGAGGAAGCCTGCAATGCGGATTTGGATTGCGCTCGCGCTTGCGGCGTTGCTGCTGCCGCAGCGCGGCGATGGCGCAGGGCTATCCGTCGCGCCAGATCACCATCGTCGTGACGTTCCCGCCCGGCGGCAACGCCGACGTGTGGCGCGACTGCTCGCCGACAAGCTGCCGCAGGCGCTCAAGCAGACCGTCATCGTCGAGAACAGGCCCGGTGCGGCGACCATCCCGGGCACCAGCGCGGTGCTCCAGGCGCCGGCCGACGGCCATACGCTGCTGCAGGCCGGCACCAACACCAACATCAATCCGCTGCTCGGCAACAAGACGCCCTACGACGCGGAGCGCGATCTCGTGCCGGTCGTGTTGCTGGTGACGGTGCCGGCCATCCTCGTGGTGAACGCCGACGTGCCGGCCAACAATCGTCGCCGAGCTTGTCGCGCTCGCGAAGTCGAAGCCCGGCGAGCTCAACTACGGCTCGCGCCGGCAACGGCACCTTCGCGCATCTCGCCATGGCGCAGTTCACGCAGGCGACCGGCACCACCATGACGCATGTGCCGTTCCGCGGCCTCGGGCCCGCCGATGGTCGGGCTCCTGCGCAACGACGTGCAGATGATGACGTCCGACATTCCCGGCTCGCTTGAGCACATCCGCGCCGGCAAGCTGCGCGCGCTCGCCCACACCGGGACGACGCGCATGCCGCAACTGCCGGACCTGCCGACGCTGGCCGAGGCCGGCGTGGCGGGCTACGAGGCGGCGGGCTTTCTCGGCATCATGGTGCGCGCCGGCACGCCGTCGGAGGCGGTCGCGCTGCTCAATCGCGAGATCAACAACGCGCTGGCATCGCCCGAATTCAGCCGCCACGTCGCCAACAACGGGCTCGGCGTCGGCGGCGGCTCGCCGGCCGACTTCATCGAGGCATCTGCAACGCGACCGGGCGATCTGGTCGAAGGTGATCGCCTCAGGCGGCATCACCGGCCAGTAGCGGCGGCTTGCGTCCGCCGCGCGAGCGTCACCACGGGCGGCGGCCGAACAGCGACTGGAACGGGTCGCGGAATCCGGACGCCTGCGGCGCGAACGCCAAAGCCTCGCCCGCGCTGCGCTCGATCGGCCGGCGGATGGCCCCGGCCTTGGCGACGCGCTGCTTTTCCTGAGCCCTGGCCTGCACTTTGGCCTGCGCGACCACTTTGGCCTGGGTGACCACTTTGGCCCGGGCGACCCGATGCTGCTGCGCCCGCTCCTGCGCGCGCTTTTTGCCCGCGACGCCGTAGGACGGTGGCGGCGGGGAGGGCCCGAGATAGGGTGTCCGGCTGCGATAGGCGAAGGGATTGGGTGCGTCGACGTTGAGCGTCAGCTTCTCGAAGCGCGATGGCGCCCACACCGGCGCCCCGGTCGAGCCGGTGGGCAGCGCCGGCGCAATCAAGTCAGTCCCGATAAAAGCGCCGGTCGCCACCGCCGCGGTGGCAATTGCAACTGCCGCAAGACCAAGGCCGAGGCGGCGCAGAAAGGGCGAAGCGCGCATGCAAACACAATCCTCCCGCCTCCCGCAGTGCAAACGCCGCTCCGGCAGGGTTGGTTCCACGGCTGGGGATCGCGCTGGCGCCGAAAGTTGCGGCAGGGCGCCCCAGCGTCAGCTTGGGCGCGCGAGGAAGGTCATGCGGGCCTGGTTGTGGCCGATGTTCTTGTCCGCGCGGGTCGCGGCAAACCCCGCGGTCTCGAGCTTCTCGGTGATGGCGCGAGGGTCGTAGCGGGTGAGCCCGAGCTTGCTCCGCACGAGCCAGTAGCGGGAGAAGACGGTGCGCAGAAGCCCGAACGCGGCGGCGCAGAAGAACCCTTCGCGCGCGCCGAAACGGAGCAGGGCGTGCGCGTCGGTCGCCGCCGAAACGTCGGGCGGAATGATGTCGCCCAGGAGGAGCAAGCCGTTGGGCTTGAGCAGGCGGCGGAATGTCCGGAGCAACGTGTCAAGCTCCGCGCCGCTCAGGTACTGCGCTACCGAATGCAGGATCACAAGGTCGAGTGAGTGCGGCGGCAGCGCGGCAACCTGTTCGGGCGTACGGACGGCGATCCCGGCATTGCCGGCGAACCGGGCCGACAAGGCCGCGCGCACGCCCGGCGCCGCTTCGCACAGGATCAGCGTTTCAGCCGGCTCGGCAAGGCTGCCGGCAGAGAGCGCCTCGCCGCAGCCGTAATCCAGCACCGCGCCACCCGGCGGCACGTATGGCGCGAGATCGTCGGCGATCCGCCGGTAATGCGCGTCGTGGTGCTGCGCATTGACATAGATGGAGTGCGGCGAGTCCCAGAACGAAATCCAGTCGCGCGCCGCCATGGGGATCGCTGCGCCTGGTTCTGTCCCGCCCGGCTAGCCCGCCTGCCGGCGGGCGGCGACGCTGGCCTGCTTGTGCGCGCGCATCAGTTCGACGAAGCGCGTGAACAGATAATGGCTGTCGCGCGGGCCGGGCGACGCCTCGGGATGGTACTGCACCGAGAACACCGGCAGGTCCTTGAGCGCAATGCCGCAGTTCGAGCCGTCGAACAGCGAGACGTGGGTCTGCTCGACGTTCTTGGGCAGGCGAGTCCTTGTCGACCGCGAAGCCGTGGTTCATCGAGGTGATCTCGACCTTGCCGGTGACGAGGTCCTTGACCGGATGGTTGGCGCCGTGATGGCCCTGGTGCATCTTCATCGTGCGCCCGCCGAGCGCGATGCCCAGCATCTGGTGGCCGAGGCAGATGCCGAAGGTCGGCGTGCCGCTGTCGATCAGCTTGCGGATCACCGGCACGGCATATTCGCCGGTGGCGGCGGGATCGCCTGGGCCGTTCGACAGGAACACGCCGTCGGGCTTGAGCGCGAAAATCTCCTCGGCCGCGGTCTTGGCCGGCACCACCGTGACGCGGCAGCCGGAGCCCGCGAGCAGGCGCAGGATGTTGCGCTTGATGCCGTAGTCGATCGCGACCACGTGGAACTCGGGCTCGGTCTGGCGGCCGTAGCCCTTGCCCCACTGCCAGGGCGTCTCGTCCCAGGTGAAGCGCTGGCGCGCTGGTGACCATCGGCACGAGGTCCATGCCGACGAGGCCCGGCCACTCGCGCGCCTCCTGCTTCAGCGCGTCGAGGTCGAACTTGCCGGACGGATCGTGCGCGATCACGGCGTTCGGCATGCCCTTGACGCGGATCAGCGCGGTCAGCGCGCGGGTGTCGAGCCCGGACAGGCCGATGATGCCGCGCGCTTTCAGCCACTGGTCGAGATGGCGCGTGGCGCGGAAGTTCGACGGCTCGGTGATCGGCGCGTGCAGGATGACGCCGCGGGCGCCCGGCGTCGCCGCGAGGTTGACGGTCTCGATGTCCTCCTCGTTGGTGCCGACGTTGCCGATGTGCGGGAAGGTGAAGGTGATGATCTGGCCGGCGTAGGAGGGATCGGTCAGGATCTCCTCGTAGCCGGTCATGGCGGTGTTGAAGCAGACCTCGCCGACCGCGCGCCCGGTCGCGCCGAGGCCGAAGCCCTCCAGCACGGTTCCATCCGCCAGCACCAGCAACGCGGTGGTTTTCGGCTCGGTCCAGCCGGAATCGTCTTGTTTGGGGCTCATCACGGGCCTAGATAGGCCTCCGCGCCGGCCGCCGTCAAAGAGGCTTGTGCAATGGATGGCCTGTCGGCCTTCGGCCTGTTCGCCGTGACCGCGATGGTGGTCTGTTATGCGCTGGAAGACCGCAGTTCTTGGTTCATACTGGCTTTTGCCGGCGCCTGCGCGCTCGGTTCGGTGTATGGATTTCTGCAGGGGGCGTGGCCGTTTGGGCTGGTCGAGGCGGTCTGGACCGTCATCGCGCTAGGGCGATGGCGGGCTCGCCGTCCCGCCTGAGCCATCCGAGGGAGCGCGTTCATGCTCCGAGACAGCATCAACAACGCCATGAAGGACGCGATGAAGGCCCGCGACGAGCGCCGGGTCTCGACGCTGCGAATGATGAATGCGGCGATCAAGAACGCCGATATCGAGGCGCGCGGGCCAGGGCAAGCAGCCGCTCAACGAGGCCGAGCTGATGTCGCTGTTCCAGAAGCTGATCAAGCAGCGCCAGGAATCGGCCGAACTCTACGACAAGGGCGGCCGGGCCGGAGCTTGCGCAGCAGGAGCGCGCCGAGATCGACATCATCGCCTCCTACCTGCCCAAGCAGATGTCGGACATCGAGGCCGGCGCCGCCATCACCGCGATCCTGCACGAGATCAACGCGCAGGGCATGAAGGACATGGGGCGCGTCGATGGCCGCGCTGAAGGAGCGCTTCGCCGGCACCATGGATTTCGGCAAGGCCAGCGCCAGGATCAAGGAATTGCTGAGCAAGAAATAGCAGCGGCAGCCGCCGCGGGCTGCCCGAGCGATTGCCGGGCCGACTGTCGCCGGCCTCAACGAAAAATCACCGGCGTTCTCAAGCTCCCCTCAAGACGGTCTGAAAGTCTTGCGGCCGGCTGCGGCGCACTGTGGCGGATCAACCACCCCGAAGCCCGACCACAGGTGAACAGCCCATGACCACTGCAACCCTGACCGCACCCGACCACCGCTCCCGCGCCCGATCTCGCCGCCGTGAAGACCCGCCAGCAGGCCGCCTGGTCGTCCGGCGACTACGCCGTCGTCGGCGCCACTCTGCAGATCGTCGGCGAGACAGCTTTGCGAGGCGCTCGACCTGCGCTCCGGCCAGACGCGTGCTCGACGTCGCCGCCGGCAACGGCAACGTCACGCTCGCCGCGGCACGCCGCTGGTGCGATGTCACCTCGACCGACTACGTGCCGGCGCTGCTCGACCGCGGCCGCGCCCGCGCCGCGGCCGAAGGCTGGACGCATCGACGTTCAAGGAGGCCGACGCCGAGGCGCTGCCGTTCGCCGACGGCGCTTCGATGTCGTGGTGTCGACCTTCGGCGTCATGTTCACGCCGAACCAGGACAAGGCCGCCGCCGAACTGCTGCGGGTCTGCAAGCGCGGCGGCAAGATCGGGCTCGCCAACTGGACGCCCGACGGCTTCATCGGCCAGCTGTTCAAGACGCTCGGCAAGCACATGCCGCCGCCGGCCGGCGTGAAGTCGCCGGCGCTGTGGGGCACGCGCGCGCGCATCGAGGAAATGTTCGGCGCGCAGTGCGTCGGCGATCGAGACTTGCTGCCGCGCAACTTCGTGTTCCGCTACCGCTCGCCGGCAGCACTGGATGGACGTGTTCAAGACCTACTACGGGCCGCTGCTGAAGACCTTCGCGGCGCTTGCAGCCGCCGGCGCAGCAGGCGCTGCATCGACGACATCGCTGGCGCTGATCGCGCGCATGAACCGCGCCAGCGACGGCACCATGGTGGTGCCGAGCGAATACCTCGAAGTCATCGTCACCAAGCGGTGACGCGCCGCCGAATAGGCCGTGCACCTTGCCGTCGCCCGCTCGCTTGGCCGGGACGGGCGACGCACATTCGGCGCTTGTCACGACACTGCAGCAGAATGTCGGCCAGCCACTCGGCTGCGTCGATCATGATGTCGTGGCCGACTGCTCGGTCGTGAACGTGCGCCAGGTCGGGTCGGCCTTGCAGCACTCGAGGCCTCGTCGAACGCCGTCTGCGGATAGCATCGTCGACGCGGATGTAGGTCTTCCTCGCGATCCTCTCGCGCGCGCCGGTGAGCCTGATCGGCTGCATCGCGACGCCGATCGGCTGCGGCGTCAGCTTGGAATTGACCCAGTGCGCGGTCTGCCTCGTTGATCGAAGAACGTCGGCCTTCGGCGGCGGCCGGCCCGGCCTCGCCCTTCGATCGCGGCGAGCGTCGCCGGCTGACTCTCGGCGTTGGCAAGTCGATGCCGCGCTGGCCGTTCTCCGGCTTGAAGGCATCGACCCACACGATCGCCGACACGCGGTCGCCAATCTGCTTCGAGCGCGCCGGACGCCGGCCAGCCGCCGTAGGAATGCGCGGACCAGGCAGACGTCGCGCAGGTCCTCCCACTGGAACAGGTTGACGATGTCGGCGATGTGGGTGTCGAGGTGATGTCCTTGCTCAGCAGATGCGAGCGGTCGGCGACGCCGGTGAGCGTCGGCGCGAACACCTTGTGGCCCTTGGCCTCCAGCAGGTCGGCGACGCGCCGCCAGCACCAGCCGCCGTGCCAGGCGCCGTGAATCAGCACGAAGGTCTTGCGCATGTCTTACGTCCCGTTGCGGCGCGATTTCTGCCGCCGCACTATAGGGCGCGACACGGAACGGACGGGACGGCGGGGAGGAAGCATGCCGGCATGCTTCGGCTGCTTGGATTGCGGCGTTGTTCGCCGCTGCGTTCTTCGCGCTGGCTTGCGCCGGTCAGCGCCGGCCGCGGCGCAGGACTGGCCGACGCGCACCGTGCGCATCATCATCCCGCTCGGCGCCCGGCGGCGGCGGCGACGTGTTCTCGCGGCTGCTCGCCGAGGAGTTGCAGAAGCGCTTCGGCCAGCCGTTCGTGGTGGAGAACCGGCCCGGCGGCGGGCTCAACATCGGCACGCGCGCCTGCGCGGAGGCGCGCGCCCGACGGCTACACGCATCTGCGTGCTGTCGGGCGAGCCGGTGGTCTACAACCAGTTCACGTTCAAGAACCTGCCGTTCAATCCGGAGAAGGATTTCGAGCCGATCACCAACCTGTTCATCAACTCCAACGCGCTGGTCGTCGAACTCCAAGCTCAACGTCAAGACCATTCCCGAACTGGTCGCGCTCGCCAAGGCCAAGCCCGGCACGCTGAGCTACGGCACGTTCTCGTTCGTGCTGGCGTACTTCATGGACAAGCTGAACAAGAAGCACGGCATCGACATCGTGCGGGTGCCGTTCCGCAGCGGCAACGAGATGGTCAACGCGATCATGTCCGGCTCGACGCAGATCGCGTTTCTCGGCCTCGCCAACATGCTCGGCGCAGATCAAGGGCGGTCAGGTCACCGGCCTCGCGCTCAACGCCAACGCGCGCTCGCCGCTGTTTCCCGATATTCCGACGCTGCTGGAGGCGACCGGCGAGGACTATCCGCCGCCCTGGTTCGGGCTGTTCGCGCCGGCCGGCACGCCGAAGCCGATCATCGAAACGATCCACGCCGAGGTCACTGCGCATCACCAGCGGCCTGGTTCGGCAGAAGAATTTCATCGACCGCGCGGTCGAACCGGCGGTCGGTCCGCGCGAGGAGTTTGTCAAGTTCATCGCAGACAACCGCGCCTTTGCCGCGCGGATCGCGAAAGACACCGGCATCCAGCCGCAGTAGCAGCACAACGAAAACAATCCGGGAGAAGTCGCCATGCTCAACCGTCGCAACCTGATCGCGGGTTCTGCGGCCGGACTTGCCGCCGCATCCGCACCTGTACCGCCTGCGTTCGCGCAGGCGATCAAGACGCCGGTCCACCTGATCGTCGGCTTTCCGCCGGCGGCGGCACCGACGTGACCGCGCGGATTCTCGCCGAGCGGCTGCGCGGCGCCTATGCCGCGACGGTATTGGTCGAGAACAAGCCCGGCGCCAGCGCCCGGCTTGCCGTCGAATATGTGAAGAACGCTGCGCCCGACGGCAGTACGATGCTGTTCACGCCCGACTTCCCGATGACGCTCTATCCGCACAGCTTCAAGACGCTGAGCTACGATCCGCTCCGGGATTTCATGCTCGGTCGTCGTCGGTGGCCCGCTCCATGCTGACCTTCAACGTCGGGCCCGCGGTGCCGGACAGCGTCAAGACGCTCGCCGACTTCGTGCAATGGTGCAAGACGAACCCCGGCAAGGCGAGCTACGCCACCACGTCGGCCGGCGCGACCCCGCACTTCGTCGGGCGTGATGTTTGCGAACGAGGCCAAGACCGCGATGAGCCCGGTGCACTATCGGGGCGGGGCGCCGGCGTTGCAGGACCTCGTCGGCGGGCACGTGCCGGCGAGCGTCAACCCGATCAGCGAGGCGATCCCGCTCGCGCAGTCCGGCTCGCTGCGCATCCTTGCCGTGACCGGCTCGAAGCGCTCGACGTTCCTGCCCGACGTGCCGACCATGCGCGAGGGGGGCTACGGCGTCGTGGTGGATCTCGTTCACCGGCGTGTGGCTGCCCGCGCGCACGCCCGACGACATTGTGCAGACGCTGAGCGGGGCGATGCGGGACGCCGCGCGCTCCAAGGAGATGGCCGACAACCTCGCCAAGTTCGGCAGCGAGCCCGCGTTCGAGACGCCCGAGCAGTTCACCGAAACGGTGCGATCGGAGATCGTGCGCTGGGGGCCGGTGGTCAAGGCGTCCGGCTTCGTCGCGGTGGAGTAGCGTACGCTTTGGGCGCGCTATCGCGCACCGGACGGCGCGTTCAGCGAATTACCGGCAGCATGAGGCACGACGCGTGCGCGGCGTCGTGGTGGATCGTGTCGGTGCCCATCAGGGTCGGGTGATAGGGGTGCGCGAACACGCCGTCGGTGACGGGCGAGTCGCCGTTGGCGAGCTCGAGCCGGATGCGGTGGCCCTTCTTGAACACGTACGAGATCGGCAGCACCTCGATGTCGAACCCGTAGATTTCGCCCGGCACGAGCGGCTGCGGATTGGTGTGGGTGTAGAACGGCCGCGTCGGCGTCGAGCGCGACTCGTCCTTCTCGCGGTGCGAGGCCTTGAGCCAGCCCTTCGACACCGGCGTGAACGCGGGCTGCTCGCCCTTGGCGCGCGCCGCCGTCGTCCTGCGGGTGCTGGTCGGAGAGCTTGACGATGAACTGCGTGTCGATCGCGGTCGATGAGGCGAAGAGCGTGAGCACGATCGGCCCGGTGACGTCGAGATCGGCGGCAAGCGGCGCGCTGACGTGAACGTCAGCACGCGTTCGCACCGATCCGGCCGGCCGTCCGGCGCCGGTCACGACGACGCCGTTGACCCATTCCCAGTCGGGATAGGTGTAGCTCGTGGCCTGTTCGTCTGCCGGCAGGCGGCTCGGTCGACAGCCCGCCGTCGTTGAGCGAGGTGACGCTGCCGGACGGCCCCTTGCGCAGGTAGTACGGCACGTGCGTTGCGCGCTTCGGCGGCCATTCCTCCTCGGCGCGCCAGACGTTGGCGCCGCGCACGAACACGCGCACCGGCTCGGCTTCCATGAAGCCGTTGTTCTTGCCCTTCAGATGCAGGTCGTAGAACGGCAGACAGCTCCTTCTCGTGGAACTCGACCTGGTCGAACATCTTGTGCGCTTCGAAGGTGTTGCGCGCGCCGGTGACGACGAGCTTCTTCGGGCATTTCAGCTCCTCGTAGCCCACGATGTTGCCGCGCAGGTGCAGGCCCATCTTGCCCCAGTGGCCGATCGACAGCACCGGGCACTTGATCTTGTCGAGCCGCCAGTACGGCGAGCGCACGCGCCAGAATTCGTCGTCGAGCGTGTGCTCGGTGATCGCGCCGACCAGATCGAATTTCATCGGCGGCCGGCTCTGTGCCGCCGGCCGGGCGATGCTGGTTGTCGGCGCGCAGCGACGTGTACCAGACCGAGCGGTACGAGCAGAAAATCCCGCCGTGATAGTTCGAGCAGCGATACTGATCGACGAGGCCGTCGTAGGGGACGATGCAGGCAAGCCCCGGCGGGTTGTAGGTCGCCATCAGCCATTGCGCCATCGCGTAGTAGGACTGGCCGATGCCGCCGACGCGGCCGTTGCACCAGGGCTGCTGACGATCCAGGCGATCACTTCGAGATAGTCCTGCTGCTCGTTCGGTCCCATGAACTCGAACTCGCCCTCGGAGTGGCCCGAGCCGCGCACGTCGGCGTGCACATAGGCGTAGCCCTGCTCGACGTACCACTCGACCGGGCCGGTCTCGCGCCACAGAAACAGCGGATAGGCCGGCACGTCGTCCATCTCGTACTGGTAGGGCGAGGCCGCAAACAGCGTGGGGAACTGGCCCGGCGCCTCCGGACGATAGACGCAGAGCGAAATCTTGACGCCGTCGCGCATCGCGACGGTGATGCCTTTTTCAGTTTCATTCAACGCTCCGCCCCTTCGATTTCGCCGTGCCCGCGCGCCTGCGGGCGTCCATGTGGCTCCGCGATCCGCATCAAAGCCAGACGCCTACGGCCGGGGCAAGCCTGCGTCCGCCGATGCGGAGGAACAGGTCGTGACACCGCGCCGGGCCGCAACCGGGAGCAGCCATGACGCCGCAGCCGCGGGTGTCGGCTTGCCGCGGTTTCGCCGCTCCGGCATTGTTGCGCCAGAAAACGACAAGACATCGGGAGGAATGCCATGCACCGCTCTTCGCGTTCTCGCCCTGCTGTTGCTTGTTGTCGCTGCGCTTCCGGCTGCGGCGGAGCACTATCCCGACCAAGCCGATCCGGGTGATCGCCTCGCAGGGCCCGGGCGGCCTGAGCGACGTGTTCATGCGCGCGCTCGCCGAGGAGCTGCGTGCGCATGCTCGGCGAGACCGTGGTGGTGGAGAACCGCGCCGGCGCCGCGGGCTCGATCGGCGCGCGCGCCTGCGCCGACGCGCCGCCGGACGGCTACACGATCTGCATCCTCAACGGCGAGTCGATGGTCATCAATCCGTTGATCTTCAAGAACATGAGCTTCGACCCGAGGAAGGACCTGGTGCACGTCACGCGGCTGTTCTACCTGCACGCAGGTGTTCGCGGTGAACTCGTCGCTCGGCGTGAAGATCGTTCGCCGAACTTGCGGCGCTACGCCAAGGCCAAGCCCAAGACGCATGAACTACATGGCGCCGTCGCTGTCGAAGGTCGCGTTCATGGAGGAGTTCAACAAGCAGCACGGCATCGACTTCGTCCGCGTGCCGTTCAAGGGCGGCGGCGACGCGATCAACAGCATGATGACCGGCACCACGCCGGTCGCGATCTTCGGCATCGGCAATCTCATGCAGTATCATCCGCGACGGACAAGATCGTCGGACTCGCGGTCGACGGCGACACGCGCTCGCCGCTCGCGCCCGACATTCCGACCTTCCGGGAGCTCGGCTACACGCGTCCACGTCATGGCGGCGTCCTTCGGCATCCACGCGCCGGCCGGCACGCCGAAGCCGATCGTCGACCGGTCTGAACCAGGAGATCGTCAAGGTCGGCGTCCAACCCGGAATTCCAGAAGCGCCACATGATCGCGCGCGGGCTGACTGCCGGTGCTCGACACGCCGGAGCAGTTCGCCAAGCAGCTCGAGACCGACCGCGTCGAGGCCTCGCCGTCGGTGAAGGCCTCGGGCCTCTACCCGGACGTGAACTGACGCGCGATGCAATCGATCGGAACGCATCGTCGCTGCGCGCTTGTGCTCGCCGCCGCGGCGCTCTGGCGCGTCGCTGCCGCGCCGCGGCGCAGGACTATCCGGCAAAGCCCGATGCGCGTGATCGCCTCGTCGGCCGCCGGCGGCATCAGCGACATCTTCATGCGCACGCTCGGCGACGAGCTGCACAAGCGCTGGGGCCAGCCGGTCATCATCGAGAACCGGCCGGGCGGCAACTTCAACATCGGCTCGCGCGCCTGCGCGGAGGCGCCGCCCGACGGCTACACCATCTGCATCATGTCGAACGAGGCGGTGACCTATAACCTCTATCTCTACAAGAACGCTGCCGTTCGACCTCGAAAGCGGCATCGTGCCGGTCACCAACCTGTTCTTCCTGCACCCAGGCGCTGGCGGTGAACGCGGATCTCAACGTCAAGTACGCTCGACGATCTCGTCGCGCTCGCCAAGGCGCAGGCCCAAGACGCTGAGCTACTTCGGCGCCGGCCGCTCCGCTGGTCCTGTTCATGGAGGACCTCAACAAGCACGCACGGCATCGATCTCGTGAAGGTGCCGTTCAAGGGCGGCGGCGACGCCATCAACGGCGTGCTGACCGGCGTCACGCCGATCACCTTCCTCGGCATCGGCAACATGCTGGCGCACCTGCGCGCCGGGCAGGATGACCGTGCTGCTGTTCGACGGCGACAAGCGCACGCCGCTGTTCCCGGACATTCCGACGCTCACCGAGCTCGGCTACCGCGGCCCGCTGACGCGCTCCTATTTCGCGCTCTACGCGCCGGCCGGCACGCCGAAACCGATGATGCGACAAGATCGCGGCCGACGTGCGCGCGATCGCGAACGAGCCGTCGTTCCGCGACGCGCAACCTCGTCCAGCGCGGGCTCGAGCCGGTGTTCAACACGCCCGACGAGTTCGCGGCCTTCCTGAAGCGACGACCGCGTCGCGCGCCAAGCGGGTGGTGCGACGAAGTCCGGGCTGCAGCCGCAATAGCATGCAGGGAGGAGACGCATGACACGGCTGACATGCGATCGACCGCTGTGGCTGCGCTGTTGTGCGGCGTGGCTGCGGCGGGCGCTGCGGCGCAGGACTATCCCGAACCGGCCGGTGCGCGTCATCGCCTCGTCCAGCGCCGGCGGCATCAGCGACATCTTCATCCGCGTCTCGGCGAGGAGCTTGCACAAGCAGTGGGGCCAGCCTCTCGTCATCGAGAACCGGCCGGGCGGCGCGTTCAACATCGGCACGCGCGCCTGCGCGGAGGCGGCGCCCGACGGCTACACGATCTGCATCCTGCCGCCGACGCGCATGACCTACAACCAGCTTCCTGTTCAAGAACCTGACGTACGATCCTGCGACAAGGACTTCGAGCCGATCACGCAACTGTTCTACCTGAACCAGGTGCTGGTGGTAACGTCCGACCTCAACGTGAAGACCGTCGACGAGCTTGCGGCGCTGTCGAAGGCAAAGCCCGGCACGCTCAGCTATTCCGCGCCCGCGGCGCCGCATCGTGCTCTTCATCGAAGCCTGAAGCAGCGAGACACGGCGCCGACATCGTGCGCGTGCCGTTCCGCGGCGGCGGCGAGGCGGTCAACGGCATGCTGACCGGCACGACGCCGATCACCTTTATCGGGATTGGCAATCTCATCTCGCACCTGCGCGCCGGCACGATCAAGGGCATCGCGATCGATGCCCAGAAGCGCTCGCCGCTGTTTCCGGAGATTCCGACGCTGCGCGACGTGGGCGCGACCGACGAGGTGACGCAGGCCGACTTCAGCCTGTGGGCGCCGAAGGGTACGCCCAAGGCGCTGATCAAGAAGGTGAACGACGACGTGCTGGCGATCGCGCGCGAGCCAAGCTTCCTCGATCGCTTCATCATCCAGCGCGGGCTCGATCCGGTGTTCTCGACGCCGGAGGCCTTCGCGGACTATCTGCAGCGCTCGCGCGTCGTCGCCGAGGAGACCGCCAAGAGAGGCAATCTCAAAGCAGAATGACCACGGTGACAATCGGCTCCTGGATCAGCGGCGCACCGCTGCGCCGCCTCCGGGACACCACCATCGGAATTCGCGAAAGGCAAAGGACTGACATGAAGCCCGCAACACTGCTGCTTCGCCGCGCTCTGCGCCGCCGCCATCGCTGCTCCCGCCGCGGCGCAGGACAACTGGCCGAGCCGCCCGGTCAAGGCGATCACCACCACCAGCGCCGGCGGCCTCTCCGACGTCTTCATGCGCGCGCTCGGCGAGGAGCTGCGCGTCAAATGGGGCCAGCCGCTGATCATCGAGAACCGGCCGGGCGGAGCGATGAACACCGGCACCCGCGCCTGCGCGGACGCGGCGCCCGACGGCTACACCATCTGCATCACCAATGCCGATGCGATGCTCTACAACCAGTTCCTGTTCAAGAGGCTGCCGTTCGATCCGGAGACCAGCCTCGTTCCGATCACCAACGCCTTCCACCTGATCCACATGCTGGTGGTGAACTCCGAGCTCGGCGTGAAGACCGTCGATGAGCTTGTCGAGCTGTCCAAGGAAAAGGCCGGCACGCTGTCCTATCTCGCGCCGGGCGCGCCGCTGGTGCTCTACATGGAGACGCTGAAGAAGGAGAAGGGCGCCGACTGGGTGCGCGTGCCGTTCCGCGGCGGCGGCGAGGCGGTCAACGCGATCATGAGCGGGACGACGCCGATCGCGCTGTTCGGCGAAGGCAACGTGATCGGCCATGTCCGAGGCCGGACAGATGACGCCGCTGGTGATGATGAACAACATCCGCTCGCCCAACTTCCCGCAGGTGCCGCTGCTCACCGAGGTCGGCTACAACGGGCCGCCGTCACGCAGCTGGTACGGCATGTTCGCGCCCGCCGGCATGCCGAAGGCGATCGTGGACCGGGTGTCGAAGGACATCGGCGCGATCATCAACACGCCGGAATTCCGCGATCGCCATCTCACCGCGCGCAGCCTCGTGCCGGCGGCCAACACGCCCGAGCAGTTCGCCGCCGACATCAAGCGCGAGCGCCCGATCGCCGAGAAGGTGGTCAAGGACGCGGGCTTCGAGCCGCAGTAGGCGGCTCGCTCGTCCTCTGCCGTGTCATGCCCTGCCTTGTGCCGCAGCGCGAAGGGTAACGGCCTTCGTCTAGTTCAACGCGAGCCAGACCTTGGCGACGAAGGCTGCGCTGCACCAGCGCGACATCAGACCCTCGGGGTTGGTGACGGGATTGACCTGGCCGCCCGGCTGCGCGCCGGGATCGCCGGTGAAGACGTAGCAGTTCTCCTTCGAGAGGTTGGTGTCGTAGTAGCGCAGATCGAGGTTGAACATGCCGCGGGTGAAGGTCACGCCGGCCTGCCAGTTGAGATACGCCGGCAGCGGGAACCCGCCGAACGCCGCTGACTGGTCGCCGAACCAGGAATAGCCGGCGCCGCCGGTGAACGACACGGTTATGTCTTTTGCGTCTTTCGGCAGCAGGCGCTGCGGCACCTCGTAGCCGATCCCGCCGGCCGCATACCAACCCCAGGCGCCGGTGTTGGAGATATTCGGCGAATAGGCGAAGCCGCCGGCCACGCGGCCCTGCTCGCCGATCTTGGTGTCGGCGCGGGCGGAAGCCTCCCAATAGTTGATGCCGCCGGTCGGCGCGGGCATCCGCTCGGCCGGATAGGCAAAATAGCTCACGCCGAAATCGAAATTGACGTTGCCGAGCGTCGGGCGGACGCCGCCGGTGAAGGTGATCTCGGCGAACGGCTCGGTCGGCAGCTTGACGGTTGCGACCGCAACGCCGGCATAGAGCTTCGCAAAGGTCGCCTCGAAGCCGGCGCCGGCCGCGGGCTTGCGGTCGGACAGCGTGGTCCCGCGATAAATGTAGTCGGACACAAAGCCCGCGTAGGCGCTCATCGCGAACGCGTCGCCTGTGCCGTCCTTGGACTCAACCGGCTGGCTTGTCTCCGATGGAGACCAGCCGCGACCGCCGAGGCTGATGGCAGCCGTGTGGCCTTTTTCCGCGATCTGCGCGTGCGCGGCCGGGCCCGTCAGTGCAGCGAGCCCGACGAGCGCCGCGCCGGCCATTGCTGCGGCACCGACCTTGGCGCGTGCGAGCGTCCCCGACATCGCCGATCGCCCCCAACCCGGAACGAGACGCTGCCCGCGGCCTCGCCTCGCACCCTTATCGTAGCACGGCCGTTGCGCCCTATCGAGCCGCGGCCCTCACGCCTTCCCGTTGCCGATCGCGCGCCAAACCGTCTCCGGCCGTGCCGGCATCTCGATGTGGCGCACGCCGAACTCGCTCAGCGCGTCCACCACCGCGTTCGCGACCGCAGGCATCGCGCCGACGCAGCCGGCCTCGCCCGCCCCCTTCACTCCGAGCGGGTTGGTCTTGGTCGGCACCGGATTGGCCTTCACCTCGACCGACGGAAAGTCGTGGGCGCGCGGCATCGCGTAATCCATGAACGAGCCGGTGGTGAGCTGGCCGTCGGCATCGAAGTTGATGTCCTCCTTCAGAATCTGGCCGACGCCCATCGCCACGCCGCCGACGATCTGGCCTTTCAGCAGCAGCGGGTTCATCACGGTGCCGACATCGTCCACCACGCTGTACTTCACGACCTCGGTCGAGCCGGTCTCCGGATCGATCTCGACCTCGCAGACGTGCACGCCGTTCGGGAAATTCTCGACGTCGGAACGGTAGACTGCGGTCGCGAACAGGCCGGCCTCCATGTTCTTCGGCACCTTCGCCGGGTTGGTGGCGTCCGCTGCCACGTCCTTGATGGTCAAGGTCTGGTTGGTCTTGGGGCTGGAGAAGATGCCGTCGTTGAAGTTCACATCGGCGACATCGACCTTGAGGTTGAACGCGGCGATGGCCTTGGCCTTCTCGATCACCTTGATGGCCGCGTTGTGGAACGCCGAGCCCGACATGGTGGCCGAGCGCGAGCCGCCGGTGCCTTCGCCGAAGAACACCTTGTCGGTGTCGCCCTGGATGTACTCGATGTCGTTCGGGTGGATGCCGAGCTTGTCGGCGACCACCTGCTTGAAGGTGGTCTCGTGGCCCTGGCCCTGGTTGATGCTGCCCGAGAACATCTGCACGGTGCCGCTGCGGTCGAAGCGGATTTCGGCGCCTTCCAGGCTCGGTGCGCCGGCGCGCTCGATGGTATTCGACATGCCGATGCCGCGCAGCTTGCCGTGCTTCTTCGAATTCGGCCTTGCGCTTGGCAAAGCCCGCGACGTCGGCGAGCTTGAGCGCAAGGTCCATGCCCTTCTCGAACTCGCCGAAGTCGTAGGTGAAGGTCAGACCGGTCTTGAACGGCATCTGCTCGGGCGTGATGTAGTTCTTCCGGCGAAGCTCCGCCGGGTCCATCTTCGAGCTGGTCGGCGGCAAGATCGACCATCCGCTCGATCACATAGGCGGCCTCCGGGCGGCCGTTGCCGCGGTACGGCCGGCACGGATGGGTGTGCGAGAATACCGCCGTCGAATTCCACATACATCGCGGGCGTGCGGTAGACGCCCGCCAGTGTGCCGAGGTTGCCGGTGTAGGCCTGGAAGCCCGATTGCAGGTAGGCGCCGGCGTTGACGAACGACGACACGCGGAAGCCGAGGAAAATGCCGTCCTTGTCGAGTGCAAGCTCGGCGTCGGTGACGTTGTCGCGCGCCATGGCGTCGGACAGGAACGCCTCCGAGCGCGTGCTCATCCATTTCACCGGACGTCGGATGATCTTCGAGGCGAGCAGCACCAGCGGCACCTCGTTGTAGATCGCCGACTTCATGCCGAAGCTGCCGCCGATGTCGCCGGCGATCACGCGGACCTTGCTTTCGGGCACCTTCATCACCAGCCGGGCGAGCTCGGAACGATACGGCAGCGCGCGCTGCAGCGTGGTGTAGATCGTGTAGCTGTCGGTGATCGGGTTGTAGTCGCCGACCGAGCCGCGCGGCTCCATGGAGGCGGTGGTGACGCGGTTGATGACGAGGTGCTGCTTGACGATGTGCGCGGCTTTCGCAAAGGCCGCTTCGGTCTTGGCCTTGTCGCCGTGGATCGCGGTGAAGCAGATGTTGTCCTTGCAGTCCTCCCAGACCAGCGGCGCGCTGGGCTTGGCGGCGTCCGCCGTGCCGAGCACCGCCGGCAGGGTCTCGTATTCGACCTCGATCAGTTCGGCGGCGTCCGCGGCCTGGTGCTTGGTCTCGGCGACGACGAAGGCGACATAATCGCCGACGAAGCGCACGCGGTCCTTCACCAGCGCCGGATAGCGCGGCTTGTAGTTCGGCGAGCCGTCTCTCCGCTTATGGGTCGCGGGAACCGGCAGGTCGCCCCAGCCGGACTTGATCCAGTCCTCGCCGGTCAGCACGCAGAGCACGCCCGGCGCGGCCATGGCCGCCGCAGTGTCGATCCGCACGATGCGGGCATGGGCGTGGGGTGAGCGCAGCACATGGCCGAACGCCATGCCGGGCAGCGCGAAATCGTCGACATACTGGCCGCCGCCGCGCAGCAGACGCGGGTCTTCGAAGCGCGGTACTCCCTGACCGATTGCAAACTCGCCCATTGCATCCTCGAATTGATTGAATCCCGGGCATGTCCCGACACGCTCTCTCTATCACAGTCCGCAGCGGATGTGCCCAGCCCGCCCACGCGCCGCCCATCGCAGAAGCGGCCCACCGGGATGCAGCAATGAGGCAGCCGCATTTGTGAGCCGAGCGCGAAAGTTGCTAGCGTTCGCGGCCGTAACCTGCAGGACGAACACGATGCCGGCGATCGGACGGATTCTCACCACCCACGTCGGCAGTCTGCCGCGGCCGCCCGAGGTCGTGGAGCTGCTGCGGCGCCAGACCCGCGGCGAGGCCTACGCCGGGCCGGAGTTCGAGCGGCTGGTGGCGGCCGCGGTGCCGGATCTCGTCGGCCGCCAGATCGAGGCTGGCATCGACGTCGTGAGCGATGGCGAGGTCAGCAAAGCGTCGTACGGCACCTACATCCAGGAGCGCCTGTCGGGTTTCGGAGAGATCGAGCCCGGCCGCGTCCCGCCGGAGCGCCATCTCGAACATGAGTCATTTCCGGAGTTCTACACCAAGACCCGTACCGGCGTCGGGCCGCGCGCCAGAAGGCGGCTCGCCTGTGTCGGGCCGGTTGCGATGACGAACCGTCAGCCGCTCGAGCGCGACCTCGCCAACCTGAAGGCCGCGGTGGATCGGCATAAGCCGGTCGCGGCGTTCATGCCCTCTGCTTCGCCCGGCGTGATCGCGCGCTTCCAGCCGAATGTGTACTACGCCAGCAGCCGGGAGTACCGCGAAGCGGTCGGCCAGGCGATGCGCGAGGAATACGAGGCCATCGTCGCGACCGGCTTCTATCTGCAGGTCGACTGCCCGGACCTCGCTTCCGGACGGCAGACCGTGTTTGCTGCGCTGTCGGAGGCGGAGTTCATCAAGGAATGCGAGACGAGCCTCGGCATCCTCGATGACGCATTGCGAAACGTGCCGGCCGATCGCGTGCGCCTGCATCTGTGCTGGGGCAACTACGAAGGTCCGCACGTCCACGACATCGCGATCGAGAAAATCCTGCCGGTCGTCCTGCGTGCAAAGCCCGCCGTCATCTCGTTCGAGGGCGCGAACCCGCGCCACGCCCACGAATGGGAGGTGTGGCGGCGCGTCAAGCTGCCGGACGACAAGATCATCATGCCGGGCGTGATCAATTCCACGACCAACTTTGTCGAGCATCCGGAGCTGGTCGCGCAGCGGATCGGCAACTACGCCGACATCGTCGGCCGCGACCGCGTCATCGCTGCGGTTGACTGCGGGTTCGAGACCTTCGTCGGCGATCCCAACGTCGACGCCCGCGTTGTCTATTGCAAGCTCGCGTCGCTCGCCGAAGGCGCGCGGATCGCGAGCCGCAGGCTGTGGCCCAAGGCCGCCTGAACCGACCGGGAGAACGCGATGCGCGCCGTTCTGCTTGCCCTTGTGCTTGCCCTCACGCCGGCGCCGCGTGCGGTCGCGCAGGACTACCCGATGCGTCCGATCACGCTGATCATCCCGACCGCGCCGGGAGGCGGCAACGACGTGCTGGGCCGCGTGCTGGCCGACAAGATGGGGCACACGCTCGGCCAGCAGATCGTGCCCGAGAACCGGGGTGGTGCCGCGGGCACACTCGCCACCCGCGCGCTCGCGAAGAGCCCGCCGGACGGCTACACCATCGCGGTCGCCAACAGCGGCACCATCGGCATGGCGCCGACGCTCTACCCGAATGCCGGCTACGATCCACGCAAGGACTTCGCCCCGATCGGGCTGATCGCGGCGAGCACCGTCGTGCTGGTGATCCATCCATCGGTGTCGGCGCGTTCGGTCCAGGAGCTGATCGCGCTCGCCAAGGCCGAGCCTGGCAAGCTCACCTTCGGCACTGGCGGCGCCGGCAGCGCGAGCCACCTGTTCGCGGAGCTGTTTGCCAGCATGGCCGGCATCAAGCTGACGCACGTGCCGTTCCGTGGCCTTGGACCCGCGACCAACGACCTGATCGGCGGCCATATCTCGATGATCTTCAGCAGCATCCCGACTGCCATCGGCAACATCAGAAGCGGCAACCTGCGTGCACTTGCCACCACCGGTGCGGTGCGCTCCAAGGTGTTCCCCGAACTGCCGACCATCGCCGAGGCCGGCCTGTCGGGCTACGAGGCAGCGCAGCGCTACGGCCTGCTGGCGCCCGCCGGCACGCCGCGTCCGATTGTCGCCAAGCTCAATGCCGCGCTGCGACAGGGCCTCGAATCCGATGAGGTCAAGGCCCGTATCGCTGACGAAGGGGCGGAGCCGGCGCCCGGCAGCCCCGAAGACTACGCGCGCGACATCGACATCGAGGACGCCAAGTGGGGCAAATTGATCCGGGACACGGGCCTGGTTCAGAACTGAGACTGAGACTTTCGAAGGCTTGACCGGCTCCCGGCGGTCCATTCTTATCGATGGGCACCGTCGCGGGGGGCGACGGGGAGGGGATCAAGCGCCGCACGGGCTGCCGCGCGGCCGAGGGGAGCAGGCCGTGGCGCGCAGAGCACCCGCCGACGCCGATACCTTTCCCAAGCTGCTGGCCCGTAACGCCCGCGTGTTCGGCGATCGCCCGGCGATGCGCCACAAAGACCTCGGCATCTGGCAGACCTGGACCTGGGCGCAGGTGCTGGAGATCGTCCGCAACTATGCGGCCGGACTCAACCGCCTCGGATTGCGCAGCGGGCGACACCATCGCGATCGTCGGTGCCAACCGACCAAAGCTCTACTGGTCGGTGATGGCAGCTCAGGTGATCGGCGCGATACCGGTGCCGGTCTATGCCGATGCGGTGGCCGACGAGCTTGCCTATGTGCTGGCGCATGCCGAGGTGCGGTTTGCGGCGGTCGAGGACCAGGAGCAGGTCGACAAGATTCTGTCGGTGTCCGATCGGCTGCCGAAACTCGAAAAGATGGTCTACGACGAGAGCCAAGGGCCTGCGCGACTACGACCACGCCAACCTGCATCCGATCGACGAGGTGATCGCGGCACGGCCGCGCCGCGCTTGCGCAGGACGCTTCCGTCGGGGCCTGGCTCGACGGCGAGATCGCTGCTCGGGCAAGGGCTCCGACACCTCGATCATTCTCTACACGTCCGGCACCACCGGGCCAATCGAAGGGCGTCGTGCTGTCGGCCGAGCGCTGCATCCGCGCCGCCATCGACACCGTCGCCTTCGACAAGCTCAACGCGCACGACGAGGCGCTGGCCTATCTGCCGCTGGCGTGGGTCGGCGATCACTATCTCAACTACGCGCAGGGGCTGATCGCGGGCTTCTGCATGGCCTGCCCCGAGAACGGCGATACCGCGATGGCAGGATCTGCGCGAGATCGGGCCGACGTTCTTATTTTGCGCCGCCGCGCATCTTCGAGCAGATGCTGACCCGCGTCATGATCCGCATGGAGGACGCGGGCTTCGCTCAAGCGCCACCTGTTTCACGCCTTCATCGGCGTGGCGCGGCGCTACGGCGAGGCGATTCTCAACCACCAGCGGGTGCCGCTGCACGGCCGCGCGCTCTATGCGCTCGGCAAGGCTGCTGATCTACGGGCCGCTCAAGAACGTGCTCGGCCTGTCGCGGGTGCGCGTTGCCTACACCGCGGGCGAAGCGATCGGGCCCGACCTGTTCTCGTTCTATCGCTCGCTCGGCCTGAACTTGAAGCAGCTCTACGGTCAGACCGAAGCGTTTCTCTACCTCACCGCGCAGCCGGACGGCCAGATCTATCCCGACACGGTCGGTCCGGCGATGCCGAACGTCGACATCCGCATTGCCGACAACGGCGAGGTGCAGTTCCGGTCGCCCGGCATGTTCGTGAGCTACTTCAAGGACGAGGCCAAGACCAAGGAGACGCTCACCGCCGACGGCTATGTAAAAACCGGCGACGCCGGCTTCTTCGACACCAAGACTGGGCACCTGAAGATCATCGACCGCGCCAAGGACGTGGGCCGGCTGAACGACGGCACGCTGTTCCCGCCGAAGTACATCGAGAACAAGCTCAAGTTCTATCCCAACATCCGCGAGGCGGTGGCCTACGGCGATGGCCGCGATTTCGTGGCGGCGATGATCAACATCGATCTCACCGCGGTCGGAAGCTGGGCCGAGCGCAACAACGTCATGTACGGCTCCTACCAGGAGCTCGCCGGCCACCCGCTGGTCTATGACATGATCGCCGGCAACGTCGAGGAGATCAACCGCTCGCTTGCCGAGGACAAGGTGACCGCCGGCGCCCAGATCAAGCGCTTTCTCATCCTGCACAAGGAACTCGACGCCGACGATGGCGAGGTGACGCGCACCCAGAAGGTGCGGCGCGGCTTCGTCGCCGAGCGCTATGCGCCGCTGATCAACGCCCTCTACGACGGTTCGCAAGAGGCCGACATTTCGACCGAGGTCACCTTCGAGGACGGCCGCAAAGGTACGATCTCGGCGCGCGTCAAAATCCGCGATGTGGCGACCGTGCCGGTCGCGCCCGCCATGGAGAAGGCGGCATGAGAGGCTATTCTCATGCGGAGCCGCGCACACTCTTTACCTCCCCCTGGAGGGGGGAGGTCGGCGAGCGTAGCGAGCTGGGTGGGGGTGAATGCTGCATCGCATCCCCACTGTTGCGAATTGCCGTGTCACCCCACCCCGACGCGCTTCGCGCGTCGACCCTCCCCCTGCAGGGGAGGATGGGCGCCCGCAGCGAGTTCACACCATGAGGGCGCCCGCGCCGAGCGACATTGCCGCCGGCGAGGTGCTGCTGTCGGTCGACGGCGTGTCGCTGTCGTTCGGTGGCGTGCGGGCAATTCGCGACGTAAGCTTCGACATCAAGAAGGGCGAGGTGCGCGCCATCATCGGCCCGAACGGTGCGGGCAAGACCTCGATGCTCAACGTCATCAACGGCTTTTACCAGCCGCAGCAGGGCCGCATCACGTTCAAGGGCGCAACCCGCGCCAAGATGCGGCCCTATGACGCCGCGCACGGCGGGATCGCGCGCACGTTTCAGAACGTCGCGCTGTTCCGCGGCATGAGCGCGCTCGACAACATCATGGCCGGACGCACGCTGAAAATGCGCCGCGGTATCTTCTGGCAGATGTTGCGGGTGGGGCCCGCGCTGAACGAGGAGATCGAGCACCGCAAGCGGGTCGAGGAGATCATCGATTTCCTCGAAATCCAGGCGATCCGGAAGGTGCCGGTGGCGCGCCTGCCGTACGGGCTGCAGAAGCGCGTCGAGCTTGGCCGCGCGCTCGCCATGGAGCCCGACCTTTTGCTGCTCGACGAGCCGATGGCCGGCATGAACCTCGAGGAGAAGGAGGACATGTCGCGTTTCATCATCGACGTAAACGACTACTACGGCACCACCATCGCGCTGATCGAGCACGACATGGGCGTGGTGATGGATCTGTCGGATCGCGTCGTCGTGCTCGACCACGGCGTCAAGATCGCCGACGCCACGCCCGACGAGGTCAAACGCGACCAGAGCGTGATCGACGCCTATCTCGGAGTGGCGCATTGACCGCGATCGCTGTCCTCGGATTTCGCCGCTTGCGCGCTTCACCTCCCCCTGGAGGGGGGAGGTCGGCGGCCGCAGGCCGCCGGGTGGGGGTGAACTCCTCAGCGACGCGTTACCGCGCGCCGGCTGGTCACCCCACCCCGACGCGCTACGCGCGTCGACCCTCCCCCTCCAGGGGAGGGTGGGTGCCCGTCGTGTTGCGAGTCCATGCCGCGCGTTGCACAGGGGAGTGCGGGTGACATGCTCGGGCCGTTTCTCGAAACGCTGATCGGCGGCCTGCTCACCGGCGTACTGTACGCCCTCGTCGCGCTCGGCTTCGTGCTGATCTTCAAGGCCTCCGGCGTGTTCAACTTCGCGCAGGGCGCGATGGTGCTGTTCGCAGCCCTCTCGGTCGCGCGGCTTTCGGAGGCGATGCCGCTCATTCTGGCGGTCGCGCTCACCGTCGTGATCATGGTCGCGCTCGCCTACGCGATCGAGTTTCTGGTGCTGCGCCGCCTCGTCAACCAGGAAGGCATCATCCTGTTCATGGCGACGCTGGGGATTGCGTATTTCCTCGAAGGCCTGGGCGAGGCCGTCTGGGGCAGCGACATCTACAAGATCAACCTCGGCATCCCAAAGGAGCCGCTGTTTCTGTTCGAGTCGGTGTTCCCCGGCGGGTTGCTGATCGACCGCGAGGAGGTCGCGGCCGCGGTCGGCTGCGCGGTCCTGGTCGCGGCACTTGCGGTCTTCTTCCAGGTCACGCGGGTGGGACGGGCGCTGCGTGCGGTTGCCGACGACCATCAGGCGGCGCAGTCGGTCGGCATCCCGCTCAACACCATTTGGCTGATCGTGTGGACGGTGTCCGGCATCGTCGCCATTGCCGCCGGCATGGTGTGGGGCTCAAAGCTCGGCGTGCAATTCTCGCTCTCGCTCATCGCGCTGAAAGCGCTGCCGGTGCTGATCCTCGGCGGCTTCACCTCGATCCCGGGCGCGATCGTCGGCGGGCTGATCATCGGCGCCGGCGAAAAGCTCGCCGAGGTGATGCTCGGCCCGATCCTGATCAAGACCTTCGACCTCGCCGGCGGCGGCATCGAGAACTGGTTCGCCTACATGCTGGCGCTGGTGTTTCTGCTGTTCCGGCCGCAGGGCCTGTTCGGCGAGCGCATCATCGAGCGAATCTAGAGCAGGATGAGATGACGATTAGCAGTTACGCACTCCGTTCATTCCCGCGAAAGCGGGGACGAACGGGATGGAATGCAACTCGCCGAACAATTCAACCCATTCGCTTCATGGCTTAGGGTCGCAACGTGCTCTATCGCGAAGCCGGACAATTCAAGACCTCGTATCGCGCCGACCAGGCGATCTTCCCGATCGCGCAAGACCGCTGGTTCGTGGTCGGGCTCGTGCTGTTCGGCTTTCTGGTGCTGCCGCTGTTCGCCGAACAGTATCTCTACACCGAGGTGCTGATCCCGGTGCTGATCCTGTCGCTCGCCGCGATCGGGCTCAACATCCTCACCGGCTATTGCGGGCAGCTTTCGCTCGGCACCGGCGGATTCATGGCGGTCGGCGCCTACGCCTCCTACAATCTCCTCCTGCGGATGCCGGACACCAATCTGATCGTGGTGTTCTTGTTCGGCGGGCTGATGGCGATGCTGGTCGGCGTCCTGTTCGGCATCCCGTCGCTGCGCATCAAGGGCTTCTATCTCGCGGTCGCGACGCTTGCCTCGCAGTTCTTCCTGGAGTGGGTGTTCGCGCGCGTGAAGTGGTTCACGAACTACGCGTCGTCCGGTTCGGTCGCGGTCGCCAACCTCGATCTGTTCGGCATTCCGATCCGCACGCCGATGGAAAAGTATCTGCTGGTGCTGTCGATCGTTGTGGTGCTCGCGCTTGCCGCAAAGAACCTCATCCGCGGCCGGCTCGGCCGCATGTGGATGGCGACCCGCGACATGGACATCGCCGCCGAGATCATCGGCATCCGGCCGCTGCATGCCAAGCTCTCGGCGTTTGCAGTGTCGTCGTTCTACATCGGGGTCGCGGGCGCGCTCTGGGCGTTCCTGCGGCTCGGCTCGTGGGAGCCGCTTGCCTTCGACATCAACCGCTCGTTCCAGATCCTGTTCATGGTCATCATCGGCGGGCTGGGCTCGATCCTGGGCTCGTTCCTGGGCGCGGCCTTCATCGTGCTGACCCCGATTTTCCTCAATCAGGTGCCGGGGATGCTCGGTATCCCGCTGTTGACGGCGATGATTTCGCACCTGGAATTCATGATTTTCGGCGCCATGATCGTGTTCTTCCTGATCGTCGAGCCGCATGGCCTCGCCCGGCTTTGGGCGATCGCCAAGGAGAAGCTGCGGCTGTGGCCGTTCCCCTACTGAGGGTTAACTTGAGGGGCGGCGGGTTCGCAGGCACTATGGGTGCCAAGGAGCGGGTGACAGTCCCGCCCAAACAAACCGGGAGGTTGGCAATGAGAAAGACCACGGTCGGACTTGCCATCGGCGCGATGCTCGGCGCGACGATGCTCGCGGCGCCGGCGCTTGCGCAGAACGAGCAGTTTATTCCGCATCTGGTGTACCGGACCGGCGCCTACGCGCCGAACGGCGTGCCGTTCGCGAACGGCATCGCCGACTATTATTCGTTGATCAACGAGCGCGACGGCGGCATCAACGGCGTCAAGATCATCTGGGAAGAGTGCGAATTCGGCTACGCCACCGATCGCGGTGTCGAGTGCTACGAGCGCTTGAAGGCCAAGGGACCGACCGGCGCGGCCTACGTGATCCCGCTGTCCACCGGCGTCACCTTCGCGATCACCGAAAAGACCACCACCGACAAGATCCCGATCATCTCGATGGGCTACGGCCGTTCGGAATCGCGCGATGGCTCGGTGTTCCAATGGAACTTCCCGCTGCTCGGCACCTACTGGACCGCAGCCGACATCATCCTGCAGTACATCGCCGAGCAGGAGCGCGGCTGGGACAAGCTCAAGGGCAAGCGGATCGCGCTCGTCTATCACGACTCGCCCTACGGCAAGGAGCCGATCGCGCTGCTGCAGAAGCGCGCCGAAATGCACGGCTTCGAGACCATGCTGCTGCCGGTCACCCATCCCGGCGTCGAGCAGAAGGCGACGTGGCTGCAGATTCGCCAGCGGCGGCCTGACTACGTGCTGCTCTGGGGCTGGGGCGTGATGAACTCGACTGCGATCAAGGAGGCGGTCGCGGTCGGCTACCCGCGCGAGAAGCTGTACGGCGTGTGGTGGTCGGGCGCCGAGCAGGACGTGCGTCCGGCCGAGGATGGCGCCAAGGGCTACAACGCCGCCGCCCTGCAGCACACTGCCGGCCAGTTCAAGCTGCACGATGACCTGAAGAAGTACCTCTACGACAAGGGCAAAGGCCTGGCCCCGAAGTGGGATGAGACTGGCGAAATCCTCTACGTCCGCGGCCTGATCAACGGCATGCTCGGCGTCGAAGCGATCCGCACCGCGCAGGAGCGGTTCGGCAAAAAGCCCTTGACCGGCGAGCAGGTCCGCTGGGGCCTGGAAAATCTCGACATTACCGAGGCGCGCCTCAAGGAGCTTGGCTTCGAAGGCGTGCTGAGCCCGATCAAGGTGTCCTGCGCCGACCACGAAGGCACCCGCAAGGGCCGCATCCAGACCTGGGACGGCAAGAAATGGAACCTGGCATCGGAGTGGCTCACGTCCGACGACAACGTGATCGCGCCGATGGTCAAGGACGCCGCGGCGAAATACGCGGCTGAAAAGAAGATCACGCCCGGCTGCGTGACCAACTGATGGCAGGTCCGGCGGCCGCGCCACGGGCGGTTGAGGAGGCGGCGGCAGCGCCGCCTCCCGAAGCCGCTGCCGCGGCGGCGCCGCCGATCCTTGCGGTCAACAACATCGAGGTGGTCTACAGCCACGTCATCCTGGTGCTGAAGGGCGTGTCGCTCGCGGTGCCCAAGGGCGGCATCGTCGCGCTGCTCGGCGCCAACGGCGCCGGCAAGACCACGACGCTGAAGGCGATCTCCAATCTGCTGCAGTCCGAGCGTGGCGAGGTCACCAAGGGCTCGATCGAGTTCCAGGGCGCGCAGGTGCAGTCGCTGTCGCCCAACGAACTGGTGCGGCGCGGCTGCGTGCAGGTGATGGAGGGGCGGCGCTGCTTTGCGCACCTGACCGTCGAAGAAAATCTCATGACCGGCGCCTACACCCGCAAAGACGGCCCCGATGCGATCCGGCGCGACCTGTGGCGGGTCTACTCCTATTTTCCGCGCCTGAAGGATCGCCGCGAAGCGATCGCAGGCTACACCTCCGGCGGCGAGCAGCAGATGACCGCGCTCGGCCGCGCGCTGATGGCGCGGCCCAAGATGATTCTGCTTGACGAGCCGTCGATGGGGCTTGCGCCGCAGATCGTCGAGGAAATCTTCGAGATCGTGAAGAACCTCAACGCCAAGGAAGGCGTTTCCTTCCTGCTCGCCGAGCAGAACACCAACATGGCGCTGAAGTACGCGCGCTACGGCTACATCCTCGAGAACGGCCGTGTGGTGATGGACGGCGACGCCAAGTCGCTGCGCGAGAACGAGGACGTGAAGGAGTTCTACCTCGGCATTGCCGAGGGCAAGCGCAAGTCGTTCCGCGACGTGAAGCACTACAAACGACGCAAGCGCTGGCTGGCGTGACCGGCCGCGCCCGGCCGGAATGACGGGGGACGTCCGGATGGCCGCCGATCACTTTGACTTTACCGAAATCCGCGAGCCGGCGGCGCGCGAGCGCGAGCTGATGACGCGGCTGCCCGACGTGCTTGCGCGCGCCGTCAAGGCGCCCGGCTGGGCGGCGCAGTTGCAAGGTCTCGAGCCCCGGACGGTCGCGTCGCGCGAGGCGCTGGCCGCGTTGCCGCTGCTGCGCAAATCCGACCTCTTGGCGCGCCAGAAGGAGAGCCCGCCGTTCGGCGGCTTCAACACGACGCCCGCCGGCAATGTCAAACGGCTGCTGATGTCGCCCGGGCCGATCTTCGAGCCGGAGGCCGACGCCCGCGACTGGTGGGGCTGCGCGCGCGCCTGCTACGCCGCGGGCTTCCGCTCGGGCGACATCGTGCACAACGCGTTTGCCTATCACCTGACGCCGGGCGGCTTCATGCTGGAATCGGGGGCACACGCCCTCGGCTGTGCGGTGATCCCCGGCGGCGTCGGTAACACCGAGCAGCAGCTCGACGCGATCGCGCACTACCGGCCGGTCGGTTACACCGGCACGCCGGACTTTTTGAAGATCCTGCTCGACACGGCGGAGAAATCCGGCAAGGACGCGTCCTCGATCCAGCGTGCGCTGGTGTCGGGCGCAGCGCTGCCGCCCTCGCTGCGCGACGAACTCGCCGAACGCGGCGTGGCCGTGCTGCAGTGCTACGCCACCGCCGAGCTCGGCGTCATCGCCTACGAGAGCGACGCCCAACTTTTTGATGAGGACGGAGCGCGCATGCGCGCTCCTATGGGCATGATCGTGAACGAGAACCTGTTGCTGGAGATCGTGCGCCCGGGCACCGGCGATCCGGTGCCGGACGGCGAGGTCGGCGAGGTCGTCGTCACCTCGTTCAACCCCGACTATCCGATGATCCGGCTCGCGACCGGCGACCTCTCGGCCGTGATGGCCGGCCTGTCGCCGTGCGGGCGCACCAATGTGCGCATCCGCGGCTGGATGGGCCGCGCCGACCAGACCACCAAGGTCAAGGGCATGTTCGTGCGGCCGGAGCTCGTCGTCGATGTCGGCAAACGTCATCCTGAGCTCGGCCGCGTGCGGCTATCGGTGACACGCGAGGGCGAGCAGGACGCGATGACGCTGCTCGCCGAATGCGACGCGCCAGCGGACGGTCTCGCCGAGGCGATCGCGCAGACGCTGCAATCGGTCACCAAGCTTCGCGGCGAGGTGAAACTCGTTGCGCCAGGCTCCCTGCCGAACGACGGCAAGCTGATCGCCGACGAGCGCCCGGTGGGTTAGGGCGGCGCGCACCAACTCTCGAGCCTGCGCACTTTGCGGCGTCATTCCGGGGCGCGGGCGGAGCCGCGAACCCGGAATCCAGGGCGGTATGCACGGTGCAAGCAACTCTAGATTTCGGGCCCGGCGCTTTTCGCCGTCCCGGAATGACGGCGAGGCGCTACCCAATCATCCCGCGCACGCGGTGCACCATGTTGTTGCAATAGCCGCGCGGATTCCACGCCACGCATTCGAGCGGCTGCGCGCGTCCGCTCACGTCGGTGGCACGCGCCGCAATCTCGATCGGGCCAGGCTTGGGCGCGGCAAGCGTCAGCGTGAAGCGCCGCCAGGCGAAGCGGCCGGTCGGGGCTGCGAGATCGGCCGGCCGCCACGACGCGCCGCCGTCGAACGACAGTTCGACGCCCGCCACCGGCGTGTGCCCGCTCCAGGCGTGGCCGCGCGCATGCAGCGGCTGGCCCTGCGGCGCGGCAAAGCCCTCGTGCGGCGACGTGATCAGCGACTTCACCGGCATGTCGGTGATGACTTCGAATTGCGCTGAGTCGTAGTCGTTGCCGTAGCGCAGCGTCGTGCGTGGCATGCGGTAGTGGCCGTCGCGCATGCGTTCGCCGTCATGCTCGCGGTCGCGAACCTCGATGCGCGTGATCCACTTCTGCGACGCGGCACCCGGGTAGCCCGGAACCACGACGCGCAGCGGACCGCCGTGCAGCAGCGGCAGCGGCTCGTCATTGATCGCGAATGCAACGAGGGTCTCCGACGCCAGTGCCTTTGCGATCGGCAACCCGCGCGAGATCGCGGGCCCGCGGCCGTCGAGCGTGACGTCGGGACTGTGGTGGCCGGTGTAGACCGCGTGCGGCAGAACCCCGCACCGTTGCAGCAGGTCGGTAAGCCGCACTCCGGTCCATTGCACGCAGCCGACCGCACCGTGTCGCCAGGGCGTGGGTCCGACCGGATCTGGGAAGAAGGCGCGGCCGTTGCCGGCGCATTCCATCACCGCGCTCTCCGAGACGATCTCGAACTCTTCTCTCAGCGCGCCGATCGTCCAGCTTTGCGGCTGCGACACGCAGCCGTCGATCGCGAGCGTCCAGCGGGTGATTTGTTCGGTGCCGAATACCGGAATCCGGCCGGTGTTGCGCGTGAACAGCCGCGACACCGGCGTGATGTCGTCGTCGAGCAGATGAGCCGGAGCCTCGGCGTTGAGCTCCGGTGTATCGAGCGCGCAAAGCTCTGGCTTGCTCGCCGCAATCGGTGAGCGCTCGTCCGTCGGTTGCATGGGGGATCCTGTGACGACAAATTTTTAAAATATAGAACGGCCCTCAGGCAAGCCCGGTGCCGATGATAAAAATTTACCTCGATCCGCAACCGCCGGAAAATATTCTGGTCGCGCGCGCAACTGCCGAAGTCAGGCCGCGATCAGCTCCTTGATGCGCGGCCAGCTCTTCAGCCCGTCACGGCCGGTATCGTCGTAGTCGGTCGGCGGATAGTCGGAGATTGCGGCAAAGCTCGGCCGCGCCTTGATGCGCTTGAACCAGTCCGCGAGGTGCGGCCGCCTCTCCCACATGCCGGCAAGCCCGAGCCGGTCGATGCGTTCGACATACGGCGTGATTTCGGCGTCGGCCAGCGTATACATGTCGGAGGCAAGCCATTTCGTCTTGCTGAGCTGCCCCTCCATCTCGCCGAAGGTCTTCTCGAACACCTTGATGTGGTCGCGGAAGAACGGTGTCTCGATGCCTTTCTCGATCAGCGCGCGCTGGCGATCGCGCCGCGCCGGGTCGGGCATCTTCATCAGCCGCTCCTCGAGGCCTGCGCCCATTTGCCGCTTGAGCTGCTGTCCGAACGTGATCGCAAAGCTCACCGTGGCGCAGGCCATGTGCAGAATATCGTCCGGCAGCTTGGACCACAGTCGCATGGTGGCGCGCTCGACCGGATTTTTCGGAGTGAGCGGCGGTTCCGGGAACACGTCGTCGAGATAGCTGCAGATCACGCTCGACTCGACGATGACGTTGCCGTCGTGCACCAGCACCGGCACCACGCCGCGCGGGTTCATCGCCTTGAACTGCGGCGTGAGCTGCTCGCCGCGAACGAGGCTCAGATGGCGGTTGCTCCACGACAGGTTCTTTTCCGCAAGCACGATGCGGACCTTCTGCGCGCACACCGAAAGATTGTTGTGATAAAGCTCGAGCATCGACGCCTCCCACAGCATGATCTCGTAAGGACCTGCCGGTTTTCGGTTTATGGTCATGATCGACAGCGGGGTGACGAACTCTAGCATGACGGACGCGCTGAAGGCCCGAGACGGCAAGGACGTCGAAGAGGCGGTGCGCTGGGCGCTGGCCGAGGCCCGGGCGCTGGAACTCGTCGGGCGCGGTTCCAAGCGTGCGCTCGGCCGGCCGAGCCAGTCCGACCTCACGCTCGACCTGTCGGGTCTGACCGGGGTCACGCTCTACGAGCCGGAGGAGCTCGTGCTGTCGGCCCGTGCCGGCACACCGCTCGTCGAGATCGAGGAACTGGTCGCCTCGAGCAACCAGCAGCTCGAATTCGAGCCGATGGACTGCGGCCCGATCCTGGGAACTCCGGCTGCGGCAGGCTCGCTCGGCGGCGCGCTTGCGGCCAACCTGTCGGGCCCGCGCCGGATCAAGTCGGGCGCGGCGCGCGATCATTTCCTCGGCCTGTCGGCGGTGTCGGGCCGCGGCGAGACGTTCAAGTCCGGCGGCCGCGTCGTCAAGAACGTCACCGGCTACGACCTCTGCAAGCTGCTCGCCGGCTCGTTCGGCACGCTCGCGGCGATGACCGAGGTGACGATCAAGACCCTGCCGCGGCCGGAAACCGAGGCGACCGTGCTGCTGTACGGCCTCGACGATGCGAGCGCGACGCGCGCGATGGCCGCGGCGATGGCGTCATCCTGCGACGTGTCGGGGGCCGCTCACCTGCCGGCCGCGATTGCCGCGCGTTGCGCGGGTCTCGATGCCGGCGGTGCGGTGACCGCGCTGCGGCTTGAGGGCGTCGCGCCCTCGGTGCGGCACCGAGAAAAGGCGCTTGCCGACCTGCTTGCGCCCCATGGGGCGGCGGCGCGCCTCGACGAGGACCGCTCGCGCGCACTCTGGCGCGCGGTGCGCGATGTCGCGCCGTTTTCCGCCGATGGCCCGTCCGGCGAGCGGCCGCTGTGGCGCGTCTCGACCGCGCCGCAGCGTGGCAGTGCGCTTGCCGCACGCCTCGGCCCGGACGCCGAACTGTTCTACGACTGGGCCGGCGGGCTCCTCTGGATCGCGATGCCTCAGGCCGACGATGCCGGTGCGAGTGTGCTGCGCGCGGCGGTCGGGGCGTTCGGCGGCCACGCCACGCTGATGCGCGCGCCGCCCGCGGTGCGCGCCGCGGTCGCCGTGTTCGAGCCGCAGTACGGCGCGCTCGCCGCGGTCACCCGGCGCGTCAAGGAGAGCTTCGATCCGAGGGGCGTGCTCAACCCGGGCCGCATGTGGGCGGGGGTGTGATGGTTGCCGTCGTAACCGCCTCTGCCGTCGTCCCCGCGAAAGCGGGGACCCATGCACACGGGGGTTGCTGGCGCCTCCCGTGTGCATGGGTCCCGGCTCGCGCGATGCTCCGCATCGCTTGGCCGGGACGACGAGGGATGGCGCGCGCTCGCACATCGCGCAAAACCCCACTGGGCGCTTAGATGCAAACCTCCTTCACGCTCACCCAGCTTGCCGACCCGGAGATCGCCGAGGCCGACAAGATCCTGCGGGCCTGCGTGCACTGCGGATTCTGCACCGCGACCTGCCCGACCTATGTGCTGCTCGGCGACGAGCGCAACTCGCCGCGCGGCCGCATCTACCTCATCAAGGACATGCTGGAGAACGACCGGCCGGCGACCGCCGAGGTGGTTCCGCATATCGACCGCTGCCTATCCTGCCTCGCCTGCATGACGACCTGCCCGTCGGGCGTGCACTACATGCACCTTGTCGATCACGCCCGCGTCCACGTCGAGGAGACCTACCGCCGGCCGCTGTTCGACCGGCTGCTCAGGGGCTTCCTTGCCAATGTCATGCCGCATCCGGCGCGGCTGCGGCTTGCGACGTTTGCGGCGTCGTTCTTCCGGCCGCTCGCGCCGATCCTGGCGCGAATCGGGCTCGCGCCGCTGGCCGCCGCCATGCGGCTTGCGCCCTGGCGCGCGCCGGGCCCGATGACGATCCCCGGCGTCCATGCCGCGGTTGGCCGGCGTTGGAGCCGGGTCGCGCTGCTCGCCGGCTGCGCCAACGAGGCGCTGGCGCCGACCATCACCCAGAGTGCCATTCGCGTGCTGAACCGGCATGGCGTCGAGGTGGTGATGCCGCCGGAGGTAACGTGCTGCGGCTCGCTCGTCCATCACATGGGGCGCGGGCAGGCGGCGCTCGCGGCCGCGCAAATCGCGGTCGATGCCTGGACCCGCGAGATCGAGGGCGAGGGGCTCGATGCCATCCTGATCACCATTTCGGGCTGCGGCACCACGGTGAAGGACTACGGCTTCATGCTGCGCGGCGATCCCGGCTACGTCGTGAAGGCCGCCAAGGTTTCGGCGCTGGCGCAGGACATCTCGGAATTTCTCGCGACGCTCCGGCTCGCGCCCGCCGCCGCGAACGGCATCGTGGTCGCCTTCCATTCGCCGTGCTCGCTGCAGCACGGCCAACGTGTCCACAAGGAACCGAAGGACGTGCTTGCCACTTGTGGCTTCGTAGTCAAGGATGTGCCGGAAGCGCACCTGTGCTGCGGGTCGGCTGGCACTTACAACATCCTCCAGCCGCAGATCGCGAGGCGATTGCGCGACCGCAAGGTCGGCAACATCGAGAAAACCGAGCCGCATGTGATCGCCGCCGGCAACATCGGCTGCATCACGCAGATCGCAAGCGGCACCGCCATCCCGGTGGTGCATCCGGTCGAGTTGGTAGACTGGGCGACCGGCGGGCCCATGCCGGACGCGCTCGAAGGGCGGATGCCGGCAGCCGGCCGGACGGTCCCGGCGCCGGTCTGACAGGAGATCGACATGGCAAAGAAGCGCAAGGCCAAGAAGAAAGTCGCCAAGGCGAAGAAGAAGACATTGGTCGCCAAGCGCCGCAAGGCGGCGGCGTCGCGCGCCAAGGCGCGCAAGCCCGCGCGCCGTGCGGCGGCCAAGCCCGCTCGTAAGGCCAAACCCGCCCCCAAGGTCGCGGCCAAGCCCAAGACTGCGCCCGCGGCCAAGCCCAAGGCGGCCCCTAAGCCGGCCCCCATGGCTGCGCCCAAGGCGGCCCCTAAGCCGGCTGCCATGGCTGCCCCCAAGCCGGCCCCCATGGCCGCGCCAAAGCCCGCGGCCAAGACGGCGCTGCCCCCGCAGCAGGTAGCGGCTCCACTCGCGCCAGCGACACTGCCGCCGACCGCTCCGATCGCGCCGCGTCCGACGCCGTTCCCATCGTCGGTTCCGGGCGACAACCCGTCGCCGCGGTCGGGCAACGTCGAGTAGGACTGCGCCCGCCGACCGCGGGCGGCGTCACGGCCCGGCATAGCTGTCCGAAGGACGGCGTCGCTTCGCTTGCCTTAAGTCACGGCGATCGCGCTTCCGTTGGCGCGGTGCTCATCTGATCGGGTTCGCCGGCACAAGCCCGGCGATGATGGCTGCAGGTTGCGGTGGCGCCGCGGGCCTATTCGGCGGCGACCGAATGGGCGTGCTGCTGCACTTCGTGGTTGACGAGCGCTGCCGGCGTATCGGTCTGCTCCAGCATGCCCCAGCCGCGCAGCCACTCGTAGGTGCGCTGCATCTCCTCGGCCGGGATCGGCGCCGGGTCGCAGACCACGATGCGGCCCGCGCGGATGTCTTCGGGCTTGAGCGCCGCGATCTCCGGGTCCTTCGCCTGGTAGTAGTCGATGAAGTAGTGGAGGTAGGCGCTCTTGTTGGCGTTGATGCGCCGCACCGCCTCGCGCACCGCGCGGTTGAACGCGGCATAGGTCTCGGCATCGACCCGGTCGGAGGCGACCTCGGTGCCGTGATAGAACGCCGAGCAGATGGTGCGGCAGCCGTTCTTCTCGGCAAGCGTGATGTAGGGCTCGGTCAGCGTCGTGGCCTCGATCTCGCCCTTCATCATCGAATCGTAGCGCGGGCGCGAACCGTTCGAGGTGCGGCAGAGCCTGATCTGGTCGCGCGGCATGAAGCCTTCGAGCAGGTGCAGAGCGAGATAGTGGGTGCCGAAATAGAACGGCACGCCGACCGTGCGGCCGGCGAGCTGCTGGCCGGTGAACACCGGCGAATCCGGCCGCACCACGATCGCGGCATAGCTCACGATCGCGCGCCGGCCGAGCTGCCGGCTGCCGACCTTGGTGTCCTGGACACGGCAGTAGTTGCCCCATTCGCAGGCGTTGTACATGTCGGCCTTGCCCTGTTCGAGCATCAGGCCGTGGCTCGAGAACGGGTTCAGGCCCTTCGGCCCGGTCACGTCGACCTCGGTCCGCTTGTCCATGCTTTCGCGGTCGATCCATTCCACCAGGAGGCCCTCGCGCGCGAACAGCCCTTCGTCATATGCGACAAGCTCCGGCAGACCCTGGAACGGCGCCGTGGTTTCGAGGACGAGCTTTTTCATGGTCTGGCTCCGCGCTGCGGCAGGGACGGGATTCTAATCCAAGCCTCGTCAAGATTCGAGCCGGTTGCACGGTTTTCCAGGTGTTGTCAATTATGACAACAACCGGTACGCTTATTTGATGCGACCGGTATCTTGGCTGCGGGCGGCTTGGCGGGACTTCCAAGATTTTCCCGAAACAGTCCGCCGTCAGATTGCCTTTGGCCTCGACCGCGCCGCTGAAGGTGGCATGGCGGACAATGCGAAGCCGCTCCATGGTTTCGACGCTGGTGTCTTTGAGATCACCGCTGGCGATCGATCAGGCACTTATCGGGCTATCTATTGCCTGAAGCTTGGTACCGACATCTGGGTCGTGCATGCGTTTCAGAAAAAATCAGTTCGTGGCATCAAAACGCCGCAACGAGAGATTGACCTGATCAGAGAGCGAATCAAACGGCTAAGAGAGAGTCTGCGATGAAACGGAAGTCGAAAAGTGAAGATGTGGTTCAGGGGACCGGCGATGTATTTGCCGATCTCGGCTTTTCCGATGCACCGGTCATGCGCCTCAAATCGCAGGTGGCGAACGAGATCGTCCGTTCGCTCGACCGGCGCAGACTGTCGACGCGCGTCGCAGCCAAGGAAGTCGGTTCAACGGCGGCCGACATGTCGCGCATCCGCAATGCCGATCTCGACCGTTTCACGCTCGATCGGCTGGTGCGGATCGCCGATCGGCTTGGCTGCCGCGTGGAGATCAAGATCGGCAAGGCGGCATAGCCACACGCTCGGGGTAGCCAGTTTGGCAGCCCGGATTGCCTCCGGGCAGTGGCCCGCATAGCATTGACCGAACAGCCACAAATCAACGACAGGGAGCGATCGCCATGGCCTACAATATCCTGCTGATGGGCGCGTCCTACGGCTCGCTGCTTGCCTCCAAGCTCCTGTTCGGCGGCCATTCGATTCATCTCGTCTGCCTGCCGGCCGAGGCCGAGCTGATCAATGCCGAGGGCTTCAAGGTCAAGCTGCCGGTGCGCGGCCGCAAGGAGCCGGTACTGCTCGAATCGCGAAAGCTCCCCGGCAAGGTCACCGCCGGTCCCGCGACCGGGGTCGATCCCAAGCAATACGACCTCGTCGGCCTCTGCATGCAGGAGCCGCAATACCGTTCCGACGGCGTGCGGCAATTGCTCGATGCGGTCGGCAAGTCGCGGGTGCCCTGCATGTCGATCATGAACATGCCGCCGCTGCCCTACGTGAAACGCATCCCGGGCCTCGACTACGAGCCGCTGAAGGCGGCCTACACCGATCCGACCGTCTGGGATTCGGTCGATCCGAAGAAGATCACGCTGAACAGCCCCGACCCGCAGGCGATCCGGCCGCCCGACGGCAAGGCCAACGAGCTCCTGGTGACGCTGCCGACCAATTTCAAATGCGCGCGGTTCGATGACGACAAGGACACGCAGATCATCCGCAACCTCGAGAAGGACGTGGAAGCCGCACGCTTCGACACGCCGGAAGGCAAGATCGAGCTGCCGGTCAAGCTCAAGGCCTACGATTCGATCTGGGTGCCGCTTGCCAAGTGGTCGATGCTGCTCGCCGGCAACTACCGCTGCGTCACCAAGGACGGCATGCGGACCGCACAGGAGGCGGTGCACTCGGATCTCGCGACGTCGAAGTCGGTCTATGACTTTGTGTTCGACCTCTGCGTCAAGCTCGGCGCAAGGCCTGAGGATCTCGTGCCGTTCGAGAAGTATGCCGCGGCGGCGCAGTCGCTGGTGCGTCCGGCGTCGGCGGCGCGCGCGCTGCAGAACGGCGCGCCCAACATCGAGCGCGCTGACAAGCTCGTGCAGCTCATTGCGAAGCAGAAGGGCTTGAGCCACCCGGCGATCGACGCGCAGGTCGCGCTGGTCGACGAGCGGCTCGCCGCCAACCGCAAGAAGGCCGCCGCGGCGTAGGACCGGCGGTCATTCCGGGCGAGCGAACGCGGGCGCCGGAATCATAAGCCCCGCTCGCGATCGGAACGGCAGAGCAGGGGGCCGGCGGAACAATGGCGCCGCCCTTTGCGTTATGGGTTCAGCAAAGGCGGACCCATGCAGAATTCAATTCCGGCGCACCTGCTTGTTCGAGCCTTCGAACTCGCCTGGCTGCGCATGCTCAACGATGAATTGATCACCGCGAACAACATCCTGGTGGCTCCGACGCAACTCATGACCGCGGTCATCGGTTCGGCAGGCGATGCCGATGAACCCGAGGCACTTTCGGAGCGGGCAATCCTGAAATGGCGATCCGATTTCGACCGCGGCTCCCCGACCTTGATGGCATCGGAAGGCAGTTCCTCGCTGCACTGAAATCGCCGGTGTCGGACCGGACTCTCTGGTTCCCAGAGCCTACGGCTCAAAAAGTCGCTTGACTTTAATCCTAGAATATATTCCTATTGTTGTGCCTTGCTCAATCGAGGGCGCCTTCCGGAGGCGTTCGGTTGGCGGAGCAGGGTGCGGCGCCCGCGGTTGCGTGTCGCAAGCGCAATCCCGGGAGGCCTCGGGTCGCCGTCCGCTCCTACTACGGGGAGCCGCCCTTCGGTGGGCTGGACGCGGGCCGGACGAAGGGAGGCGAAAGCCTCCCGGATCAGGGCGGGCAAAGGCCCCCCGTCCGGCCCCGGAAGCTACGGTCCCGAAGCCCAAAATCGCCGCGGTGGAGCGCCGGAAGGCGAGCGTCCCCCGCACGGGACGCGACGCCGCAAGGCGTCGACTTAAGAAGGTAGCGCCTTTCGGCGCTCCGCCCCCTCGCTGCGGCGAGGGACGGGACTGGGAGGAGGGCTCCGCGGCGCCCAAAGACCGCGGCCGATCACGCATGCCTACTGCCGCAACTCGCACGGCCGGGCCGCGCTTAGGTCCGAATGTGACCAAGTCGCAACACGCTGAAAATATCCGGGCGATTCATCCACAATCGCCTAAAAAGTCAGCATTTGCCGAGCGATTTGGCTTGTCGCTTTGGAGGGCTTCGTGGTCCCCTTTCGTCATAAAAATTTCAATGGTGTGGGCGTCTGGGGTGATGTTTCGTGGTTCTCGATCGAGATCTTCCGTGAACGTCAGCCTGCGTCCTGCACCCGACACGACGGGAAGGGGCTGGCTATGAAGAAATTGGTTTTTGCGGCGCTTGCCGCAGCGGCGCTGTCTGCCGGACCGGCGCTGGCGGCGGATTTGGTCACCAAGGCCCAACCGGTCGCAGCGCCGCCGCCGCCGGCTTGGGATCTGGCATTCGGGGCCGCGGTCGCGAGCGACTACATCTTCCGCGGCGTCACCCAGTCGAATCACCATCCTTCCGTCGCCGCCTATTTCGAGCCGCGCTACAACCCGAACAAGGACTGGCAGTTCTACGTCGGCTTCGGCGGCGCGAGCATCAGCTTCCCGAATCGTGCGGCGGGCGAGGTCGATTTCTACGGCGGCGTCCGCGCCACCTTCGACAAGCTCGCCGTTGACGTTGGCATCTGGTACTATTGGTATCCGGGTGGCACCTGCTACAACGCCAACTTCTCGGGCGAGTGCGCCGCCAACGCCGATTACATCACCGGCGGCCTGCCCATCAACGGCAACTTCATCAAGAGCAACCTCAGCTTCTACGAAATCTACGGCAAGGCGACCTACACCTTCAGCGACCAGTTCGGGGTGATGGCGACGATCTACTACTCGCCGAACGTGTTGAACTCGGGCGCCGACGGCATCTACGTCTCCGGCGGCGCGAAATACACGCTCCCGGCATGGCCCAACGGCGTCGGAATGTACGTCTCCGGCGAGATCGGCTACTGGGATCTCGGGACCAGCGACTCGTTCTACGGCTTCTACCCGACGTACCCGAACGGCATTCCCTACAAGAGCTACGCCACCTGGAACCTCGGCGTCGGCTGGACCTACAAGGTGTTGACGCTCGACCTGCGCTACATCGACACCAATCTTAACAAGGGCGATTGCAACGCCTTCACCAGCGACCAGACGGCGAGCGGCCCTGGCACTTCGGTCACCGCGATCAATCCGGGCGGCTACAGCTCCAACTGGTGCGGCGCTCGCTTCGTCGCCCGCCTGTCGGCCGACATGACCTGGAACACCAACATCAAGTAATTCGGACTGAGCCTCTTCCTCAGCGGGTGGCAGTATTCACTGCCACCCGTATTTTTTTGCCCAACGCGCGGCGATGGCTTGGCGGTTGCATGTCGGGCCGCAATGACTGAGCGCGCACCATGGCTCCCCGTGCTCGCGGGCGCAGCCGGCGGGGCTTTCGCCATCGCCGGCATGCAGGCGTTTTCCGCGGGCATGGAGTTCCCGCTGATGATGATCCCGTTCGCGACCTCGATCGTGCTCGTGCTGGGTTCGCCCGAGGCCGAGCCCGCGCAGCCGCGGGCGCTGATCGGCGGCCACCTGATCGCGACGCTGATCGGCCTTGTGGTCGCAGCGGTCGCGGGCCCTGGGCCGTGGTCGGCGGCGCTCGCGGTCGGGCTCGCGATGGTCGCCATGCAGATCACCGGCACGTTTCATCCGCCAGCCGGTATCGACCCGCTGGTCGTCGTGGTGAACGGCATGCCCTGGAGCTTCCTGGTCGCGCCAGTTGGGATCGGCGTGCTGCTGCTCGCGCTGTTTGCCTTCGGCTGGCACAACCTCATCGGCCGCGGCCCCGGCGACGGCCGCGTGTGGCCGCTGCGCTGGTGGTGACGGCACGTTATGCGGGGCCAGCGTCCACGGCCGCGACGCGCGCTTCGCGGAGGCGCGAACGTGCGCCGTCGGGCTCCAGCGTCAGCATGCGGCGGTGCAGCGCGTTGAGCGTCGAGCGGTGGCCGACCGACACGATGGTGGTACGCGGCAGCCGCTGCTGCAGCAGCCGGTAGAGCACCTCCTCCGACGCTTCGTCGAGCGAGGCGGTCGCCTCGTCCAGGAACAGATAGTCCGGCGCCTGTAGAAGGGCGCGCGCAAGCCCGAGCCGCTGCTGCTCGCCGAGCGACAGCATGCGGTTCCAGTGCGCCTCCTCGTCGAGCCGCTCGACCAGCGCCGGCAGGCCGACCACGGTCAGCGCCTCCGCGATCTGCGCCCGGCTGAACGCCGTCGTGCCGGCCGGATAGCTGACCGCCGCCGCGAGCGTGCCGACCGGGAAGTACGGCCGCTGCGGCAGCGTCATCAGGCGCGCGTCCGTCGGCACCACGATCCGGCCTGAGCCGAACGGCCAGATGCCGGCGATGGCGCGCAACAGCGTGGACTTGCCCGCGCCGGTCGGACCGGTGACCAGCACGCGATCGCCGGACGAGACCGCCACATTGTCGGCGGTCACGAGCGGCGCACCGTTCGGCAGCCGGACGTCGACATCGTCGAGGGTCACCCCGGTGTGGCCGGCCGTCGGAACGACCTCGATCACCGGCGCGTTTCGCGCGGCCGCGCGCGCCGTCATGACCGCGGCGTCGAAGCCAGCGAGCCGCTGGATCACCGCGCGCCATTCCGCCATGGTGCGGTACACGCTGATGAAGAACGACAGCGAGCTCTGCACGCTGTTGAAGGCGGACGCGGTCTGCATCAGGCCGCCAAGCTGCATCCGGCCGGCAAAATAGACCGGGCTCACCACCACATAGGGAAACACCACCGAGGCCTGCGAATAGCTGGCGGTGAAGAAGGTGAGCTTCTTGGTGCGGCTCATGATCTGCAGCCAGTTGTCGACCACGCGGCCAAAGCGGTCGAGCAGGCGCTCGGTCTCCGCCCGCTCGCCGTCGAGCAGCGCGATCTGCTCCGAATTCTCGCGCACGCGCACGAGGTTGTAGCGGAAGTCGGCCTCGAACCGCTGCTGATTGAAGTTGAGCCCGACCAGCGGCCAGCCGATCAGGTGCGTAAACAGCGTGCCGAGCGCCGCGTAGACCAAAGCGGCCCACACGAGGTAGCCCGGAATCGCCCAGTCCTGGCCGAACAGGTGCAGCGGCGCCGCCGCCGACAGCGTCCACAGGATGACGACGAACGAGATGAGCGTCACCAGCGCGCCCAGGAGCCCGATGCCGATGGCAAGCGTGCGCTCGACAAACAGCTGGATGTCCTCGGCGATGCGCTGGTCCGGGTTGTCGGCGGCGTCGCCCAAGAGCTGCATGCGGTAGTGGTTGGCGCCATCGAGCCAATGGCCGAGGTAGGCGCGCGTCATCCATTGCCGCCAGCGGATCTGCAGCCACTGATTAAGGTAGAGCTGGTAGACCGCGAGCACGATATAGGCCGCCGCCAGCGCACAGAAGAACAAGAGTTCGGCTACGAAGTCGTCCCAGTTGCGGTCCTGCAGCGCGTTGTAGAACCGGTTGTTCCACTGATTGAGCAGCACGTTGATGCCGACGGTCGAGAGCTCGATCGCGATCACCGCGGCCAGCAATGCGCCGCCGGCCAATCGGTCCTCGGAGCGGAAATAGGGTATTGCGAGCCGCCAGATGGTGGCGAGCGTCGAGGCCAAGCCAGTCACTGGGAACCTCTCCTGTGGGGCAGCGCCCGTTGCGGCGTGCCGCCGCAGGCGCGGGGAGCCGGTTGTGATTCGCCCAGCAATTGCGGGCAAAATAGGTCCGATCGAGGGCAGGCGGGAGGGCCGAGGCTTGTGAAACGTCGCCAAGCCGCTAAAAGGTACTCTTCAACGCAAGCGGAATAAAAGCCGCGGCGCGACGTTGGTTGACCAGAGAGCCCGCGGCAAAGCGGGCGCAAACACGCGCTAGGGAGAATAACGCTGATGAACTCGACACCCGACCAGACCAAGGCCACCCGCCGCCGCTTCGTGCTCGGGGCGGGCGCCGCGACCGCGGCCACCGTCGCCGCCCCCGCCGTCCACGCCCAGCCCGGCCTGATCCACATGCGCTGGCAGAGCACCTGGCCGTCGAAGGACATCTTCCACGAGTACGCCAACGACTTCGCCAAGAAGGTCAACGACATGACCGGCGGCGAGCTCAGGATCGAGGTGCTGCCCGCCGGTGCCGTCGTACCGGCGTTCCAGTTGCTCGACGCGGTGTCCAAGGGCACCCTCGACGGCGGTCACGGCGTGCTCGTCTATCACTACGGCAAGCAGACCGCGCTCGCGCTGTGGGGCTCGGGTCCGGCCTACGCCATGGACGCCAACATGCTGCTCGCCTGGCACAAGTACGGCGGCGGCAGGCAATTGCTCGACAAACTCTATGCCTCGATCGGCGCCAACGTCGTGTCGTTCCCGTACGGGCCGATGCCGACGCAGCCGCTTGGCTGGTTCAAGCGGCCGATGACCAAGATCGATGACTTCAAGGGTCTGAAGTTCCGCACCGTCGGCATCTCGATTGACGTGTTCACGGGCCTCGGCGCCGCCGTGAACGCGCTGCCTGGCGGCGAAATCGTCGCGGCGATGGACCGCGGCCTGCTCGAAGCGGCCGAGTTCAACAATGCGACCTCCGACCGGCTGCTCGGCTTCGCCGACGTGTCGAAGATTTGCATGCTGCAGAGCTATCACCAGAACGCCGAGCAGTTCGAGATCATGTTCAACAAGGACAAGTACAACGCACTGCCCGAGAAGATCCGGGCCGTCATCGCCAACGCGGTCGAGGCCGCGTCGCAGGATATGCAGTGGAAGGCGATCGACCGCTACTCGAAAGACTACGCCGAGCTGCAGACCAAGGACAACGTCAAGTTCTACAAGACTCCGGACGTGATCCTGAAGCGTCAGCTCGAGATCTTCGACGAGGTGGCCAGCAAGAAGGCCGCCGAGAACCCGTTGTTCAAGGAGATCGTCGAATCTCAGGTTGCGTTCGCCAGGCGCGCGACCCAATGGGAGCAGGACACAGTCATCAGCCGCCGAATGGTTTTCGAACACTACTTCGGGCCGAATGCGAAGAAGCCGATCTGACGGCTTGAATTGGCTGGACTGCGAAGCACCATTCGGTCAAACCGAATGGTGCTTCGTGTTGTCGGGGGGCGCCCGCTTACGGGTGACGCATGACAGTCGAGCGGTTTCTCCACACCATTGACGGTATCAGCACCTGGGTCGGCAAGGCCGCCGCCTGGCTGATGATCGGCCTGATGTTGCTGGTCTGCGCCGAGGTGTTCAAGCGGTACATCTTGAACATGCCGACGGCATGGATCTTCGACGCGCAGAACATGCTGTACGGCACGCTGTTCATGCTGGCCGGCGCCTACACGCTCGCGCAGAACGCGCACGTGCGCGGCGACTTCCTCTACAGCTCGATGCGGCCGCGCACCCAGGCGCTGCTCGACCTGATCCTCTACTTCGTGTTCTTCATCCCCGGCATCGCCGCGCTGATTTATGCCGGCTACGACTACGCCGCGATCTCCTGGAAGATCGCTGAACATTCCAACGTCACCGCAGATGGCCCGCCGGTCTATCACTTCAAGACTGTGATCCCGATCGCCGGCGCGCTGGTGATGCTGCAGGGCATCGCCGAAATCGTTCGCTGCGTTGTATGCCTCAAGACCGGCGCGTGGCCGAGCCGGCTCAAGGACGTGGCCGAGATCGACGTGGTCGAGGAGCAGCTCGCGCACAGCCAATACGTCGACGAGGAGTCACGCCGGATCGCGATCGAGAACGCTCAGAAGATCGACGAGGTTGCGCGCCAGCGCGGCATGGGCGGGGACCTGCAGACATGAGCGATCCCGCGCTCGGGCTGTTGATGCTCGCGCTCATCGTGGTCGTGATCATGATGGGTTTCGCGACGGCCTTCACGCTGATGGGGCTCGGGATGTTCTTCGGCTTCATCGCGTTCTACAACCCGGGCGAACACTGGTGGCACAACCGCGTGTTCGACCTGATGGTCCAGCGCACCTACGGTGCGATGACCAACGACGTGCTCATCTCCATCCCGCTGTTCGTGCTGATGGGCTACGTGATGGAGCGCGGCGCCCTCGTCGACAAGATGTTCTATTCGATCCAGCTCGCGTTCCGCCGCGTGCCGGCGTCGCTCGCGGTCGCGACCCTGATCGTCTGCACGTTCTGGGGCATCGCGTCGGGCCTCGTCGGCGCGGTCGTGGTGCTGATGGGGGTGATCGCGTTCAACCCGATGCTGCGCGCGGGCTATGACGTCAAGCTCGCCGCCGGCGTCATCACCGCGGGCGGCACGCTCGGCATTCTCATTCCGCCGTCGGTGATGATCATCGTATACGCGGCGGTCGCCGGGCAGTCGGTGGTGAAGCTTTACGCCGCGGCGATGTTCCCCGGCTTCTTCCTCGCGTTCCTCTACCTCGTCTACATCGTCGGCTGGGCGATGATCAATCCGAAGATCGCGCCGCGGCTTCCCGATGAACTCACCCGCGTGAAAGTGCCGCCCTGGATCGTCCAATTCCAGGAACTTTACTCGAACAATATGTTCGTCGCGCTGTGGAAGGCGCTGTTCTCGTCATCACGACCCAAGGGCCTTGAAGACGAGGGCAAGCCACTGAACTATTTCCGCATCGTCAAGAACTTCGTCATCTCGCTGGTGCCGTTCCTGCTCACGGCGCTGACGCTGTGGGGCGCCTGGTGGTACGTCGTGATCCACCAGCAGTCCAAAGCGGAGGTGGAAATCGAGGGCCTCCAGCCGCTCGGCAGCGCCGTTGCGGTGCCTGCGGCCGTGGTCGACAAGGGACCGTCGACCCAGTTCCTTATCTGGTTCGCTGTGGTCGCCGTGGTGCTCGCGTTCCTTACGCTGCGCTACTACTGGCGCATGAACGGCGAGCGCTTCGAGATGCTGAAGCTGCTCACCTCGTCGGTCATGCCGCTCGGAACTTCTCACCGTGGTGGTGCTCGGCGTCATCCTGTTCGGAATCACGACCGCGACCGAATCGGCTGCGGTTGGCGCTGCGGGCGCCTTCCTGCTGGCGTTCCAGGCGCGCACGCTCGACTGGAAGCGCACCAAGGAGGCGGTGTTCCTCACCGCCAAGACCACCGCGATGGTGTGCTGGCTGTTCGTCGGTTCGGCGCTGTTCTCGGCCGTGTTCGCAATCCTGGGCGGTCAGGCGTTGATCGAAAGATGGGTGCTGTCGCTCGATCTGTCGCCGGTCCAGTTCATGATCCTGTCGCAGGCGATCATCTTCGTGCTCGGCTGGCCGCTGGAATGGACCGAGATCATCATCATCTTCGTGCCGATCTTCCTGCCGCTGCTCAAGCACTTCAACATCGACCCGGTGCTGTGGGGCGTGCTGGTGTTCGTGAACCTGCAGGCGGCGTTCCTGTCGCCACCGGTGGCGATGTCGGCCTTCTACCTCAAGGGCGTGGCGCCGAAGCACGTCACGCTCAATCAGATCTTCGGCGGCATGATGCCTTACATGCTGGTGGTCATCGTGTGCATGATCATCATGTATCTCTGGCCGGGGCTCACCCTCTGGCTGCCGAATTTCCTCTACGGCAACTGAGTCTCTCCCGTAATTTTGGGCGGCGTTCGGAAAAGGCATGACGCGGCTGCGCCCAAGCTGTTGCACAACGGCGTGCGGGGTCGGACACTCGGCCGGATTTCGGAGGGGCCCATGTGGCAGGAGCGGCTGAGCGAGTTCGTCACCCTGTTCGTGGTGATCAACCCTTTCGCCGTGACGCCGGTGTTCATCGCACTGACCTCGACCTTCGACGCCGCAACACGGCGCAAGATCGCAGCCTACGCCGTCGGCCTGTCGATGGCCGTGCTGGTGTTTTTCATCTTCGTCGGGGGACTTCTGCTGCACAGCATCGGCGTATCGCTGACCGCGTTCCAGATTTCCGGCGGCATCGTGCTGTTCCTGATGGCGGTCGCGATCGTGCACGGGGAAAGTTCGGTCCCTGCCGATACCAGCCCGAATCCGGTAGCGCTCGCGGCCTATCCGTTTGCGATCCCGCTGATTGCGGGTCCTGCGTCGATGCTGACCGTGGTGCTCGTGGCCGACGACTCCCGCTTCGACATCCTCGACCAGTTCGCCACGGTGGGCGTCGTCGCGGCCGTGCTCGCGATCCAGTACGTGCTGCTGCTTGCTGCCGAGCCGGTCTCGCGGGCGATCGGTCCCGCCGGAACCGCGATTGTCGGGCGCATCATGGGCGTGCTGCTCGCGGCGCTGGCTGTCAACATTGTGCTCGCGGCGCTTGCGACCTGGCTTGCGCTGCCGAAGCTCTGACTCTGCAGCTTCGATTGCACGCGCCCGCGGTCGTTGCTATTTCGTTGCCGGAAATCCGAGGGGACTGCGATGAAGCGCTTGGGCTGGTGTGTGGTGTTCGCGGCCCTCGGTCTTGCCGTTGCGCAGGCCCAGGAGGACTTCCCCTTCGACGGCGAAATGATGCTCGACGCCAGCGCCGATGCCGAGGCTCCAAGCGCATCCCGAACATGGACATCGCCGCCAATGGCGCGATCGCGCTCGAGATGTGGTGCAACCGCATCGAGGGCCAGGTCGTGGTGGCAGCCGACACGATCACGGTGATGACCGGGCAGCCGACCGACCGGCAATGCCCGCCGGAGCAAGCGCAGGGCGATGCCGAACTGATTGCGGCGCTGAACGAGGTCACCAACTGGCGGCGCCAGGGCGACACCGTGCTGCTGATCGGCCCGCGCACGCTGCGCTTTCGCATGCCGACGAATTGAGCAGTGATCGCCGCGGCCGTCTCAGCTATCGGAAAATTGCCTATTCGGCGGGCAAACATCCCTTGAACAGGCACTGCAAATTCGGCGACAATGACGCGCGTCAGCATGCGTGGCTTGGCCCGTCGCTTGCTTTGCGGCTGAGGCTCAACCAACGGGAGGGTGGCCATGCGACGTCGCGATTTCACCAAACTGGCATTGGCGGTGCCGCCGGGACGCGTTGCCGCGCCGGCCGTGGTCACGCGCCCAGACGACCTTCAACTGGAAAATGACGAGCTTCTACGGTCCGAACGCCGCGTTCTATTCGACCGGCCCGGGCAGCGCCAAGGACCTCGATCAAGCGCATCGAGGACGATGTCGGGCGGCCGCATCAAGATCCAGTTCTACGGCGCGGGCGAACTGATCCCGGCCGCCGAGGGCTTCGACGCCGTGTCCACCGGCACCGTCGAGATGAACTACGCCAACGCCTATTTCTGGACCGGCAAGGTCTTCGCCGGCCAGTATTTCACCGCGGTGCCGTTCGGCCTGAACTTCCAGGGCCTCAACGGCTGGATGTACGACGGCGGCGGGCTCGAGCTGTGGCGCGAGGTCTATGACCGCTTCAATCTGGTGCCGTTCCTGTGCGGCAACACCGGCGTGCAGATGACCGGCTGGTTCAAGAAGCCGATCGAGAAGGTCGACGACTTCAAGGGCCTGAAGATGCGCATCCCGGGTCTCGCCGGGCGCGTCTATCAGCAGCTCGGCGTCGACGTGCGGCTGCTGCCGCCCGGCGAGATTTTCCCGGCGCTGGAGCGCGGCGTGATCGACGCCGCCGAGTTCGTCGGCCCCTATCTCGACCGCCAGCTCGGCCTGCACCGCGCGGCCAAGTACTACTACACCACCGGCTGGCACGAGACCGCGACCTCGAGCGAACTCATCATCAACAAGGCGAAATGGGCGAGCCTGCCGCCGGACCTCAAGGCCATCGATCGAGAACGCCTGCGCGGCCTGCAACGTCATCAGCGAGGCGTGGTGCCAGAAGAACAACGCCGAGGCGATGGAAGACCTGATCAAGAACCAGGGCGTGACCGCGCAGCCGCTGCCCGACGCCGTGGTCGAGGCGCTGCGCGAGGCCAACACCAAAATCCTCGCCGAAGCCGTCGCCAAGGATCCGGTGACCAAGAAGGTCAACGACTCGTACATGGCCTATATGGCGAAGTTCAAGCAATGGTCCGCGCTACAGCGAATCCGTCTATCACAGCAAGATTCTCAAGGGCTGATGTGACATCCGCCGAACGGCTGGCCGCCGGGATCGACGAATTCATCGATCTCGTCGGCCGCATCACCGCCTGGTCGTCGTTCGCGCTTGCCGCTCGTGATGGGCGGCAACGTGCTGCTGCGCTACGGCTTCAACACCGGCTCGGTCTGGTCGCAGGAGCTGGAATGGCACCTGATGTCGCCGATCTGCCTGTTCGGCATGTCGTACGCGCTGCGCCACGGCGAGCACGTGCGCGTCGACGTGCTGTTTGCGTCGTTTTCCGAACGCAACAAGCAATTGGTCGAGATCATCACCGCGCTGATCTCGATGGCGGTCTGCGCGATCGTCATCTGGCTGTCGTGGAGCTACGTCGCGTACTCCTGGAACATCGGCGAAGGCTCGGCCAATCCCGGCGGCATTCCGGCGCGCTACATCCTCAAGAGCCTCATCCCGATCGGCTTCGCGCTGCTGTTCTCGCAGTCCGTCGCGCAGGCGATCCATGCTTACTACGCCTGGCGGAGGGCCGCCTGATGCCGTTCAACGAGCTGCTCGCGCTCCTGATGCTGGTGTCGTTCTTCGTGCTGCTGCTGGCCGGCATTCCGGTCGCGCTCACGCTGGCGACCGCCGGCTTCGTGTTCGGCTACATCGGCTTCGGGCCGCTGCTGTTCAACCTGCTGCCGAACCGCATCTTCGGCGTGGTGACCAACTACACGCTGATCGCCATGCCGCTGTTCGTGTTCATGGGCGTGATGCTGGAGAAATCGCGGCTTGCCGAAGACCTGATGGAGGTGATCGCGCACGCCGCCGGCAACCTGCGCGGCGGGCTCGGCATCGGCATCATCATCGTCGGCGTGCTGATGGGGGCGACCACCGGCATCGTCGGGCGCGACCGTGGTGACGCTCGGGCCTGCTGACGCTGCCGACGCTGCTGCGCCGCGGCTACGACAAGGGGCTCGCCTGCGGCATCATCTGCGCGTCGGGCACGCTCGGCCAGATCATTCCGCCGAGCCTGATCCTCATCCTGCTCGCCGACATCCTCAACGAATCGGTCGGCACGCTGTTCGCGGCCGCGATGATCCCGGGCCTGCATGCTCGCCGGCATCTACGTCGTCTACATCCTCGGGCTCGGCATCGTGCGCCCGCATCTGGTGCCGCCGGTGCCCAAGGAGGAGCGCGACCTGCTCAGCCGCGGCGAGCTCTGGGGCAAGCTGCTGCGCGTCGTGCTGCCGCCGATCGCGCTGGTCGGCGCGGTGCTGGGTTCGATCATCGGCGGCATCGCGGCGCCGACCGAGGCCGCCTCGATGGGCGCGCTCGGCGCCATCGTCGTCACCGCGCATCGGCGGACGGATGTCCTGGGCGGTGCTGCGCGATACGACCTACGCGACCACGCGCATCACCGCGATGATGATGTTCATCCTGATGTGCGCGCAGGCGTTCTCGCTGGCGTTCCGCGGCCTGCAGGGCGAAAAGCTGGTGCAGGACTTCTTCGCCTATCGTGCCCGGCGGCATCAGCGGCGCTATCTGGTTCCTGATGCTGATCATCTTCATTCTCGGCTTCTTCATCGAGTGGATCGAGATTTCCTACATCGCCGTGCCGCTGTTCCTGCCGATCTTCATCGCGGCGAATGTCGACATGGTCTGGCTCGCCACCCTGATCTGCGTGAACCTGCAGACCTCGTTCCTGACGCCGCCGTTCGGCTGGGCGCTGTTCTTCCTGCGCGGCGTGGCGCCGCCCGAGGTGACGACCGGCGACATCTATCGCGGCATCGTTCCGTTCGTCGCGCATGCAGGTCGTCGCGCTGGTGCTGTGCTTCTTGTTTCCCGCAGCTCGCGCTCTGGCTGCCGAAGACGATCGGCTGGTGAGCCGACCCGGCGCGGCGCGGCGTGATATGTTGCCGCCATGTCGATCACCCGCCGCGATTTCCTCAACGGCACGGCGCTCACCATCGCGGCGGGGCTGACGCCCGCGGCGCAGGTCGCGGCGCAGCCTGGGCGCTATCCGCCGGCGCTGACCGGCCTGCGCGGCCAGCACGAAGGCTCGTTCGAGGTCGCGCATGCGCTGGCGCGCGAGGGCCGGCGCTTTCCTGTCGACGGCGTCGCCGGTCGAGCGAGACGCTACGATCTGGTCGTGGTCGGCGGCGGCATCAGCGGGCTGTCGGCGGCGTGGTTCTACCGGCGCGCGCGGCCGTACGCCCGCATCCTCATCCTCGACAATCACGACGATTTCGGCGGCCACGCCAAGCGCAACGAGTTCACGCTCGACGGCCGCCGCATCATCGGCTACGGCGGCAGCCAGTCGCTGCAATCGCCCAATTCGCTCTACAGCCCGGTCGCCAAGGGCCTGCTGCGCGAACTCGGCGTCGACATCCGCCGGTTCGAGACCGCCTTCGAGCGCGACGCTCTATCCGTCGCTCGGCCTGTCGCGCGGCGTGTTCTTCGACGCGCGAGGCGTTCGGCCGCGACGTGCTGGTGGCGGGCGAGCCGCCAGGCGGCAACGCCGACGAGACCGCGCGGCGGCTGAGCAATGCGCGGCCGCTCGCCGAATTCGTCGCCGATTTCCCGATCTCGGAGGCGAGCAAGGCGCAGCTTCTCGCGCTCTATGCCGGCACCCGCGATCCGCTGGCCGGGCGAGATCGGTCGCCGAGAAGCGCGCGCTCCTGCAAGCGCACCAGCTATCGCGACTACCTGACCAAGATCTGCGGCTGCAGCGAGGAGGTGGCGAACTGCTTCCAGGGCCGCACGCTCGGCTTCTTCGGGCTCGGCTGCGACGCGGTGCCGGCCGCCGACGCGCGCGATCTCGGCTATCCGGGCTTCGCCGGCCTGAAGCTGCCGCGCGACAGCCAACGCGGCCTGGAGCGAGCCCTATATCTATCACTTCCCCGACGGCAACGCCGTCGCTCGCGCGGCTCCTGGTGCGGTCGCTCGTTCCGGCCGTCGGCCGGCGGGCGCACCATGGACGACGTGGTGCAGGCGGCGTTCGACTACGGCCAGCTCGACCAGCCGGGGCACGACGTCCGCATCCGGCTCGATTCGACCTGCGTCGACGTGCGAACCGCCGGCGAGCAGGTGCGCGTCGCCTACGTCCGCGGCGGCGCGCGTCGAACGGGTCGAGGCGCGCCACGCGGTGCTCGCCTGCTTCCACATGATGATGCCGCACATCATGCCGGAGCTGCCGCAGCCGCAGCGCGCGGCGCTTGCAAAGAACGTCAAGACGCCGATCGTGCTACACCAATGTGCTGGTCCGCAACTGGCGTGCCTTCGCCGAGCTCAAGGTCAGCAGCGATCGCCGCGCCGATGTCGTTCCACCATCAGGTGTCGCTCGATTTTCCGGTGAGCCTCGGCGGCTACCGCCATCCGCGCGATCCCAGCGGAGCCGATCGTGCTGCACCTCGCCCATGTCCCGGGCGCGCCGAACCAGGGCCTCGATGCGCGCACGCCAGTTCCGCATCGGCCAGGGCAAGCTCTACGCCATGACATTTGCCGATTTCGAGGATCGCATCCGCGACGATCTCGACCGCATGCTCGGGCCGGGCGGCTTTTCCAGCAGCCGCGACATCGCCGCGATCACCGTCAACCGCTGGCCGCACGGCTACAGCTACGTCGCCAATTCGCTCTACGATCCCGACGACTACGACGAGACCGTGCTTGAAGATCGCCCGCGCGCGCTGCGGCAACGTCGCGATCGCCAACACCGACTCCGGCGGCGACGCCTGGGTGCATTACGCGATCGACCAGGCCGACCGCGCGGTGGGCGAATTGCTGGGCTGAGTACTTAGCGAAGCGAGGCGGCGGTCTGTCGCAAAAAAGAGAGGGCCCGGCTTGCGGCCGGGCCCTCGCATTCGATGACGGTGCTTGCGTCCGGCTTACATCATGCCGCCCATTCCGCCCATGCCGCCGCCGCCCGAGGCATCGCCGGGGCCGCAGCTCCTTCGGCAGTTCGGCGACCATCGCCTCGGTGGTCACCAGCAGGCCCGCGACCGAGGCCGCGTCCTGCAGCGCACGGCGCACGACCTTGGCCGGGTCGATGATGCCCTTCTCGACGAGGTCGACGTATTCCTCGTTCTGGGCGTCGAAGCCGAAGGTCTCGGACTTCGACTCCATGATCTTGCCGACCACGATCGAGCCCTCGACGCCCGAGTTCTCGGCGATCTGACGGATCGGCGCCTCGATGGCCTTGAGCACGATGTTGATGCCGGCCTGCACGTCGGAGTTGTCGTTGGTCAGCTTGCCGACCGCCTTCTTGGCGCGCAGCAGCGCGACGCCGCCGCCCGGAACGATGCCTTCCTCGACCGCAGCGCGGGTGGCGTTCAGCGCGTCCTCGACGCGGTCCTTCTTCTCCTTGACCTCGACTTCGGTCGCACCGCCGACGCGGATCACCGCGACGCCGCCCGCGAGCTTGGCAAGCCGCTCCTGCAGCTTCTCCTTGTCGTAGTCGGAGGTGGTCTCCTCGATCTGGGCCTTGATCTGCGCAGACGCGGGCCTCGATGTCCTTCTTCTTGCCGGCGCCGTCGACGATCGTGGTCTTTTCCTTCTCGATGACGACCTTCTTGGCGCGGCCGAGCATCTGCAGCGTCACGGTCTCGAGCTTGATGCCGAGGTCCTCGGAGATGAGCTGGCCGCCGGTGAGGATCGCGATGTCCTCGAGCATGGCCTTGCGGCGGTCGCCGAAGCCCGGCGCCTTGACGGCCGCGACCTTCAGGCCGCCGCGCAGCTTGTTGACGACGAGCGTGGCGATCGCCTCGCCCTCGACGTCCTCGGCGACGATCAGCAGCGGCTTGCCCGACTGCACCACCGCCTCGAGCACCGGCAGCATCGCCTGCAGGCCGGAGAGCTTCTTCTCGTGCAGCAGGACGTAGGCGTCCTCGAGCTCGGCCATCATCTTCTCGGCGTTGGTGATGAAGTACGGCGAGATGTAGCCGCGGTCGAACTGCATGCCCTCGACGATCTCGACGTCGGTGTCGAGCGACTTGGCCTCTTCGACCGTGATGACGCCCTCGTTGCCGACCTTCTGCATCGCCTCGGCGATCATCTTGCCGATGGTCTTGTCGCCGTTCGACGAGATGGTGCCGACCTGGGCGACCTCGGCCGAGGAGCCGACCTTCTTGGCGCGCTTCTCGATGTCCTTGATGACGGCGGCGACCGCGATGTCGATGCCGCGCTTGAGGTCCATCGGGTTCATGCCGGCGGCCACCGACTTGGCGCCTTCCTTCACGATCGCGGCGGCGAGCACGGTCGCGGTGGTGGTGCCGTCGCCGGCGTTGTCGTTGGTCTTCTGGGCGACCTCGCGCACCATCTGCGCGCCCATGTTCTCGAACTTGTCTTCGAGCTCGATCTCCTTGGCGACGGTGACGCCGTCCTTGGTGATGCGCGGCGCGCCGAAGCTCTTGTCGATCACGACGTTGCGGCCCTTGGGGCCGAGCGTCACGCGCACCGCATTGGCGAGCGTCTCGACGCCGCGCAGCATCTTGTCGCGCGCTTCGCTGGAGAATCTTACGTCTTTGGCAGCCATTTCCATTACTCCTGTGTGTTGCCGGTCGGGCGCCCGCTACGCGTTTGGCTGTCATCGCCGGGCTTGACCCGGCGATCCATCTTGCCGCGAAGGGCGATGGATGCCCGGGTCAAGCCCGGGCATGACGGCGGAGGGCGTGGCGCGGCCCGTGTTCAAAAAATCAGGCGATCACGCCCATGATGTCGGACTCCTTCATGATCAGGAGTTCCTCGCCGTCGAGCTTGACCTCGGTGCCCGACCACTTGCCGAACAGCACCCGGTCGCCGATCTTGAGGTCGATCGGGATCAGCTTGCCGGCCTCGTCGCGCCCGCCCGGGCCGACGGCGATGATCTCGCCCTGCGAGGGCTTTTCCTTGGCGGTGTCGGGAATGATGATGCCGCCGGCGGACTTCTCCTCGGCGTCGATACGCTTGACGACCACGCGGTCGTGCAGGGGACGGAACTTGAGTTTGGCCATGTCTATCCTCGTCGGCTGGCTGGCGTGGTGGGAACAAAAAATCCAATTTGGAAAGGCAGTTAGCAGTCGCTATCGTTGAGTGCCAACCGCTGGCGGCGGAGATAGGGCTTAAGGCCGAATTATGTCAAGCCGGGCGGCGTCTTCAGAGCGCGCCATGTCCACCCGGTGGCCCGTCGACCGGGTCATTACCACCACCGAGGGCGGCGGCGAAAAAGACGATTCGATAAGGTAAAAATAAGGTTTCGCGGGCATAGGATGGGCCAGGGGGACTTAGCAGGGTGAGCGACCGGCGCCCGACGTGTACCCGTGGCGTGGCTTGCGCTTATTGTTGCGGGCCAGCAGATTTCCAGCCGGTCACAAGGAGTTCGTATGCGCCCGCACCGTCTGTCATCGCTGTTGATCCCGGCAGCCCTGTCTGTTGGCCTGGCGCTCTCGGCCTGTACCGGCACGATGCCGAGTTTTGGTCCGTCAAACTCCCCCCCGCCGCCTGCCGCCACAGTGCCGTCTAAATACACGCCTGAGGAGTTCGTCGGCCGCTGGGGGCTTGCGTCTTATCATCGCGAACCCGACCGCGCGCGCACCGAGGCGCAGGCACGTGCGCAGTGCCGGCAGCCCTACGTCATCGCCAAGGGACCGGGCGGCGGCATCATGATGCACCTCGCCGACCAGCGCGAGCCGACCGACCTGCGTCTCAAGGGCAGCGCCGACGGCAGGAACTATATCGGCATTCCCGGCGAGCCCGCGGGCAGCCCGCAGGACCGCGAGATCATTTCCTTCGACGGCCGCGTGCTGATCACGCGCTTCGTCGATCCGGACGCGGCGCGCCGTTTCGGCAACATGGTCTATGTGCGCTGCGGGCCGCGGGCCTGAGCGAACCGCTTTAGAACAGAGCGTGCGATGACTGGTCGCGACTTGTTCGGCGCTTGGGGGCGTCGATGTTCGAAGGCAAGCCGTAGACCAATGCCGTGGTTTTCATTCTTCACGATGACGCTCCGTTACGCGAGGCGCTCAAGAATTGTCCTCAAACCGAGTTGGCCAAGGCAGGGCGCTATGAACGCGGGAAGTCTCACCGCGCAACCGCGTTCTTCGGGGTTGGTGCCGATCGTCAAACGGGGATGATGATCGGAATGTGTGCCAGTATGATCCTAGCCCTAGGCTTGATCCCCGCTCCCGGGTAGCGGCGCTTCCACATGCCTTCGGCCGACCTCAAGCAACATGAGGATTTGAGTAGCCTGCCTCCAAAGCATTGTTTCGTATCGGCCGAGCCGCTCGATCATGCCATTGTTGAGATGGCATAGCCGCAGGAAGGCTGTCGCGACGTCGGTTTGGCGAGGCCGCTCGTCGGGCTCCGTGAACGAAACGTCTGATTGTGGGATGTGCTCCTCAAGCAGCGAAATGGATGGCCCATCCTGCGGTCGTCTCAGATATCGATAGAATACGCTGAGCTTGCCACGACCGGCGTCGGCCGCGATCTCGGCCCGACGCTGCCGCAAGATCTTGCCCTGGATCGCGAATAGTCCGGTCTCGATCAGCGATGCTCGTCGCAGCCGCCAAAGCAACGAGGCCAGCCTTGCCACCAGGTGATGCTCGACCGCACTCCGTGGTCGGTAGTCGGCAGCAATGGCGGCCTCGAAGGCGCGGTAATCGTCCGCTTCCTCCAGGGTCGGCACCACCGTCTCGGCGGTCAGTCCGTGCCGCAGGGCGTTGCTCCGAGAGCGCTGCTTGCCCGCGGTCGTGCGCGGTCCGGTGCTGTGGGCGGCATTGCGCCGGTTGGCCGCCATCTGTCGGTCGGACGCCATGAGCGGTAATCAAAGCGGAGGCATTTTGGCCACCTCAGCTCGACCAGCCGGGCCGAACTGGGCATGCGACTGGTCCCACAGCGTCTTTGCGATCTCGATCGGATCAATGTCGGGATCGACCGCGCTCCACCACTCGGTTTCGTTGCCGGCGCGATGCACTTGACGATGGTGGGTTCGGCAGAGCGGCACCGTAAACTCATCGCTGACCTTGCGGCCCATGGCTCGGGGCTGCGCATGGCGCAGATGATGCGCATCGGCTGGCCGGCGGTTGCAGAGCAGACACGGCTGCGACGCCACAAATTTCAGATGATCCCGGTCGCGCCGCCGTCGGAGCCGACCAATGGCGAGGTCGGCGTCCTGCTCAAGGGACTGTGGTGGCGCTGCGGTCGTATCGGCGCGGCTTTCGGTATCGACGGCTGAGCCGCTCGGCAACGAGGCGGATGCGATTGCGTCGTCAAATCGTGCGACCTGGTCTGCGAAGGCTGTCTCGACTTCGCGGGCGTGCTCGGCCGTCAAGGTGTTCTTGACCGGCAGGGTGCGTTTGGCCCAGGTGGCCGCCTCGTCGAGCGAGGCCAGCGATTTGAGCTCACCCAACAGCCGATCGCGCTGCACTGCTGACTGCTCGGGAGGCAGCATGACCGCCCGTATGCTCTTGGGCGGTCGGGCGCCGTTTCTGCCTGACGGCGAGGGGGCCGACGAGGTCGCCGTCGCCGGTGCGGAGGCCGCGATCGGTCCCGATTGCAGCGGGAGATCCGGTGCATCGAGATCGTCCTCGCCGGCAATCCCGACCAGCGTGAACAAGGCATACCGCCGGGCGTAGCTCAGTGCCGCCCCCATGCGGTGCGGTGTCGAAAGGTCCGACAGCGGACAGACCGGCCAGTCCGAGGCGATCCATTCCCCGGAGGCATGCGCCAGCGTGGTGGTGAGCCGGACCGTGCCGCTGTCACGATCGATGGCGGTCGATTGAATGGTCGCGATCTCGTGCCGCCCCAGCGTCTTGCGAACGATATCGAGCCCGCCGGACAGCGGCGCATAGCGAAAGCGCCGCCCCGGTTGGCCGCGCTCCGCGGGCAATGTCGCGACCAGCGACTTCTCCGGATTGGTCAACTCGGCCTGGGCCTTGGCCAACGCCGAAGCCAGGGCCGCGACCGATGCGCTAGACTGCGGCATCGGCCATCTCCATCAGCGCAAAGCTCACCGCCCCCGACTTCGAGCGGCGCGCCCGCACCCCGTGGCCGAGCGCCTCCTTGGCATCCTCGGGCATCAGGCTCTTGAGCTCGGTCTTGGCGCGCTCGTGCTCCAGGAACGCCGGCCGGGTGCTGCGAAACAGCGCGGCAAACTCCGCCCAGGCGTTGGAGGTGCTCATGTCGACCACCCGAACCGCCTCGATCCGGGCCCGGGGCGGCTCGGCATGGAACAGGCGAGGGGGCTCACCGCTGCTGACCGACGCGCCAGAACGCCCGTTCGGCATACATCAGGGCGGTCTGGTAGATCGGATCGGCCGACACCGCGATCTCGACCCATTGGCCGCCGCCGGTGATGATCGAGAGCACCGCGCTCCTTCGAGCCCACCACCATCATGTTGTGCTGCAGCTGCGGCATGTGCTTCTCGGCCGCCGCCTGCTCGGAGAACGACCACGGCAGCATGAACTTGGCCTCGAACACCGCCCCGGTCTCCTCGACCAGGCCGTCGAGCGTGGCCGCCATCCAGACGATGGAGGCATGGACCCTGCGGCGCTGGACCTGTCCGACCCGATGGCCGGAGTGGCGCTCATACCAGGCCCGGTTGAGGTCCTCGGTCACAAGCCCGAGCTGGACGATGAGCTCGCCCGACAGGTCGGCCGGCTCGATCTCGCCCCGTTTCTCCTGCCACAGCCGGAGCAGGGCCGCCTCGTCGCCGCCCATGATGATCCGGGCGTCGGAGCCGCCGATGAAGTGTTGACGGTCCAGCGAAATCCTTCAGATTTCTCTGCGGAGCATGACAATTTTCCTCCCGTATGAAAAAGTCACCATTTACCCAAGCCCTGTGTCAACATTTTATATTGATGGACAGCCGTGTCAACAGGAAATGTTGATAAACTCACGCCCGCGCAGTGCCGTGGTGCTCGTGGGCTTTTGCTGAATAACTCAGCCCGATCTTGCTTTTGCAGCAGGTTTGGGCCTTTCCACGATCGTCGATTTTGAAAAAACAAGACGATCTGTTTCTAGAGAAGCCATCGATGCAATTCGCCGAGCGCTTGAACGGGCGGGCGTCGAGTTTATCGACGAGAACGGCGGAGGCCCCAGGAGTTCGCCTTCAGAAGTCAAAGCGGTCCAAACAACCAAAATAAAATAGGCCCTGCGATGGCCGGCCAATCCTCAGAGGTTGATGTTCAGCGCCGCCGCCGCTGGGCTTTGGAGCTAGCGTTGCTAGGTGTCGGAACGCTCGCCCTGGGGTGAGTTTGCCGAAGGGTAGGGCAGCCCGAGCCAATTCAATTTGGCAGAACGAACCCAAATTTCAGAAATGAATTCAACGAAGCCAGTCGTCAGTTGATTTCGGCGCTATCCTTAACCTGGACTCGACATTTTTCGAATTGCATGTCTAAGCGCTTCCGCAGCGGAGCCATCCGGCCCCGCAGCATGGCTTGGAGGGGCCATCGGCAAGGAGCGCTACGATTAATGTAACACGACGTCAGATCAAGGATCTGCAAGTTCCCGCCAGCGTTAGCAAATGGTCCCCGCCCCTTTGAAGGGAGAGGATGCCGCGGCCTATAACGAGTTCTCATCTCGTGTGTGGGCAACGTTGTATCCGAAAAACGTCTCGAAGAACTTCTGGTGCAAGATGTCGTCAATTACCACTGGGAGAGTGAACGGCTGCGCCAGCTCAGGGCGAAATTCTTGGACGCCGCGGTAAGTCGTAGCCTCGCAAAGGTGTTGCACCCTATTTTTCTCGGAGGCGGCGTTGACGGGCAACACATTCCGCAAAGTCAGCAGAACCCCAACCGCTCTTCTGAACTGACCGACTTGGTGAACCGCTTCGCCGCTGGTGATCCAGAGGCTATCGAGCGAGTGGAAAAATCCTTGCAACGCGCCGGCCTCACCATGGATGCGGTCAGGGCGCAGACGCTGGCGGACAACATCGACGTCATTGCTAAGATGGATGACATGATTTTCGCCGCAACGCAGCATCGCGGCGGCGCGCAGCACGAAATTGAGCGGGGGCGTGCGAGGTTGGCCGACACGCTGCAGCGGGCAACGTCGGATATCGTGGACGCCGAGATCGTCCAACCCGAAAAGCGTGTGCCGCGGAGGAGGACGTGACCAGCGAATCCAGCGCACGGCCAACCGCACCAACGCCCGCGCCAGCACTGGTCCGAGGACGGCCCTAGGCAAAGCACGTTCAGCACGGAACGCGCGCCGGCATGGACTCAGCGTACCGGTCCTGGCCGACCCGCTTTATCAGGGCGACGTTAAGCGCCTGATGGAAAAGATCGCCGGCGACGACGCCGGGACCGACATCAAGGTGTTCGCCGGCCGCATTGCCGAGGCCCAGATTGACCTCAATCGGGTGCGTCAGGCACGTCAGCAGCTTCTTTCGGGGGAAGACACCTGCGATGCCGGGAACACGTTCTTGCCATCGTCCTTCAACGTGCTTTGCTCGCTGGATCGTTATGAACGGCGCGCGCTATCGCGACGCAAAGTTGCAATGCGGGCATTCGACTTGCTCGCCGCAAAAGGGTGACCTTTTGCTCGCCACCGGTCCGGTACCGCTTCAACGTCTCCAGTTAAGTCGCGAACGCGTACAGAGATCGAAGCCTTCCGACAGAGTAACAGAACGGTAAATGCGCGTGCTGATAGCGCGAGCTAGAGATTAACAGCCGCGGGTGCATGCGTGCCTCAGAGTTCGGCGAACAAAAAAACAAAGCCCCAGACTTTCGTCCGGGGCTCTTTGGCGGCGATGACGTCTCTATGAGGCTGGCGGCGGGGAACACGCCGACATGAGTTCCCTTCCGCGCACTTGTAGCTTAGTAGATGGTGGGGCTGGAGAAGCGGTAGTTCAGACCGCCGCGCAGAATGTTCATCCGCAGATCGACGCCGCTCGACGAGCTGCAGGTCGGGAAGCTGCAGTTCGTGCTGCCCAGATCGGCGTAGAGATATTCGACCTTGGCGGTCCAGTTCTGGGCGACCTGGGCCTCGATGCCGGCGCCGACGGTCCAGCCGACGTTGGTGTCGCTGACGCTGCCGAACGCGGATCTGGGTCGCCTCGATGTTGCCGAATGCGACGCCGCCGGTGACGAACGGCATGACGCTGATCCCACGCAGTAGCCGACGCGGGCGCGCGCCGGTGCCGAACCAGGTGCTCTTGGTCTCGCAGCTCGTTCCGAACTGGCAGATCGTGCTGCCGTTGAAGCCGGCCCAGTCGAGGTCGGCCTCAAGGCCGACACACCCAGCGGGCTGGGGGTCTGCCAGTTGTAGCCGACGGTGCCACCGATCATGCCGCCGCACGGGCTGTTGTTGACGCCCATGCCGGCCCAGTCCGAACTGCCCCAGCCGTCGCCGCCGTTGAGACCGAGGTAGAAGCCGGTCCAGGTAGAGCTGCGGCGGCACATAGGCCGGCGCGCCGTACGGCGCACCGGGCGCAGATCGGCCGCCGACGCCGGCAGCGCCGCAGCCAGGGCGAGCATCCCGCGCCCGCAAGAAGAATACGCTTCATCACACTACCTCCAGAGACTACAGGGGCGCCAAAGTATTCATCGGCGCATTGTAGTCTAGTGCGCAAAAGACACAACGGCTAAAGTGATCGAAATATTCTTCGTAAAACTCGCTCAAATCCGGCCGTAAATTGCTAACACATCGTTTTACTATAAATTTACCATACTTATGGTGAAACAATGCTCAACGAATATTGTTAGCAGGTGGTAAATTTCGGGCTTTTGGATGGGGCCGGCGGCCGGCTGATGGCGACTCGGCAGACGTCGGACCGGCGCGAGGTCGCCAGGCGCGCTCACGTGCAAGAGCGCCGGCGGTTGCGCAAGCCAGCCGTTGCATCGATGTGGGACCTCGTCGCGCGCGCGAAGCCACGCACCTCGCCGGTGCCGCATTGGCAAGGCGGGGCGCTCTCTCTTTTCGAATGCGGGGCCGGGAATTATTTGCATTCTGGCCGCGGCGCGCGCTGCAGTCCGGGTCCAGGCTCTAGGCATGAACGGACGCAACAAGGATATCGATCCGGCGACCGAACTCGTCGAGGAGGATGACGAGCAGGCCTTGCCCGAGGCCGAAGACGCCGTGATCGACCTCGATCAAGTCCGGGCGCGGCCGGCCGCGCGGCGCTGGTGCGCTGTCGCCAAGCTCGCGCCGTCCTCGCCGGGCGTCTATCGCATGCTCGACGGCGGCGGCGAGGTGCTCTACGTCGGCAAGGCCAAGAACATCCGCAAGCGCATCGTCGCGTACACGCAGGCCAACCGGGCACGACACCCGCATCGAACGGGTGATCGCGGCGACCGCGACGGTCGAGTTCGTCAGCACCGCCACCGAAACCGAGGCGCTGCTGCTCGAAGCCAACCTGATCAAGCGGCTGCGCCCGCGCTTCAACGTGCTGCTGCGTGACGACAAGTCGTTTCCCTATATCCTGATCACGGCGGATCATTGGGCGCCGCAGATTCCTCAAGCACCGCGGCGCGCGCTCGCGCCCGGGCAGCTACTTCGGGCCGTTCGCCTCGGTCTGGGCGGTCAACCGCACCATCACGGCCTTGCAGCGCGCCTTCCTGCTGCGCTCCTGTTCGGACGGCTTCTTCGAGAGCCGCACCCGGCCGTGCCTGCTCTACCAGATCAAGCGCTGTTCGGCGCCCTGCACCAACGAGATCGAGTTTGCCGACTACGCCGAACTGGTGCGCGAGGCCAATGCCTTTCTCTCCGGCAGCCAGGCGGTGCGCGACCAGCTCGCGTCCGAGATGGAGAAGGCCTCGCCGCGCTCGACTTCGAACGCGCCGCGATCTACCGCGACCGGCTGGCGGCATTGTCGGCGGTGCAGGGCACGCAGGGCATCAATCCCCGCGAGCCTGGAGGAAGCCGACGTCTTCGCCATCCACCAGGCGGGCGGCTACAGCTGCATCGAGGTGTTCTTCTTCCGCACCGGCCAGAACTGGGGCAACCGCGCCTATTTCCCCAAGGCGGATCGCTCGCTCGGGGCGGGCGAGGTGCTGGGCGCGTTCGCGGCTCAGTTCTACGACGACAAGCCTTCGCCGCGTTGCATTCTGCTGTCCGACGATATTCCGGAACGAGCGCTGCTCGCCGCCGCGCTCGGCGCCAGGGGTGGGCGCAAGGTCGAGGTTTCGGTGCCGCAACGCGGCGAGCGCAAAGACCTGGTCGCGCACGCGCTCGCCAATGCGCGCGAGGCGCTCGGCCGCAAGCTCGCCGATACCTCTTCGCAGCAGCGGCTGTTGATCGCGCTCGGCGAAACCTTCGGACTGCCGCGCGCGCCGCGCCGCATCGAAGTCTACGACAACAGCCATATCCAGGGCAGCAACGCGGTCGGCGCGATGATCGTCGCCGGGCCGGAAGGCTTCCGCAAGAACCAGTATCGCAAGTTCAACATCCGCTCGGCGGACCTCGCGCCGGGCGACGACTTCGGCATGATGCGCGAGATGCTGGAGCGCCGCTTCAAGCGGTTGATCGCCGAGGCGCCGCGAGTGGCCGTGCCGGGGCTCGCCATCGCCGAACTTGCTCCGTCACCCTCTCCCCATAGCCCGTCGCAGCGAGGCGTGAACGCCCTTTCGCCGGGAGAGGGTGGCGAGCCGCGAAGCGGCGAGCCGGGTGAGGGGTCGACGGGCACGACCCCTCACCCGCTCTCGCTTCGCTCGGGGACCATCCCGCAAGGGGAGAGGGTAGCGAGAAAGTGGAGATGGAGGCGGACGCCGACGAACGCGAAGAGCAAGACTCGCCCGTGGCCCGATCTTGTGAGTGATCGACGGCGGTCTCGGCCAGCTCAACGCCGCGCGTGAGACGCTCGGGCCCTGGGTGTCTCCGACGTGCCGCTGATCGCGGTCGCCAAGGGCCCGGACCGCGACGCCGGCAACGAGACGTTCTTTCTGTCCGATCCGGCCGGCGTCACGCTCAAGCCGCACGATCCGCTGCTCTATTTCATCCAGCGGCTGCGCGACGAGGCGCACCGGTTCGCCATCGGCTCGCACCGCGTGCGCCGCAAGAAGGACATCCGCGAGAGCGGCCTGCAGGAAATTCCCGGCATCGGCCCGACCCGCAAGCGCGCCCTGCTGCACCATTTCGGCACCTTGAAGGCGATCGAGCGCGCTTCGCTCGCCGATCTTGCGCAGGTCTCCGGCATCAACGACGAGACCGCGCGAAAAATCTACGATTTCTTCCACGAGGCGCGCCGTCGCGATAGTTCACGCGGTGCTGCCGGATATGTCAACATGACTGCGGTCGTGGTCGTGGAGGAAACGTGCAATGAACAGCGAGATTGCCGAAATCAGGAAATCCCTTGCGCAAAATCCGCCGACGGCGGGATCATTCGAAGATCGCCGCGCGCGCTGGGAGCCGCGTATCAGAAGATATGCCCGATCCCGACCGGCACCCGGTGTCCCGATCGCAGACGGCGGGCCACGCGGCGAATGGGTTACTGCGAGCGGCGTGTCGGCGAAGCCGCGCATCCTATTCTACCTTCATGGCGGGGGCTTCACCGCGGGCACCGCCGCTGCCTATCGCGGCCTGTCATCGCACCTGAGCGCCGCTACCGGCTGCCGAGTGTTGGCCGTGGATTATCGCTGGGCGCCGGAAGAGCCGTTCCCGGCGGCGCTCGACGATTGCGTCGCAGCGTATCGGTGGCTCGTCGGGCCCGGTGGCGCCGACCGCGCAATGTGGTGCTAGTCGGCGATTCCGCCGGAGGCAACCTCGTGGCTGCCATGCTGCTCGCGCTCAAGCAAAGCGGCGATGCCTTGCCGACGGCGGGCGTTTGTCTTTCGCCATCTTCGACCTCGCGCTCACCGGCAACTCCGTGACCACGCGGGCCGCGCGCGACCCGATGATCCTGGCGTCATCGCTGCAGAAGTGCTCGACGGCCTACTTGGGCAACACCGATCCGCGCAACCCGTTGATGTCGCCGCTCTACGGCGATCTCGAGGGTCTGCCGCCGCTGCTCTGCAGTGCGGTTCCGAGGAAATGTTGCGCGACGACAGCTTGCGGCTCGCCGCCAAGGCCAAGGCCGCGGGCGTCGATGTCACGTTCGAGGAATGGGACGAGATGGTGCACGTCTGGCACCTGTTCGCCGATCGCCTGACCGACGGCCGCAAGGCGCTCGCCCGGGTCGGAGAATTCGTCAACGCGCATATCGGGCGCTGAGGTTCCGTCAATCCGGGCGCGCGCCGGCTGCAAACCGCGTGGCCGGGACAGGCCCGGCCACGACGGCTTTCGGATTGGTTCAGGCGACCGCGAGACGCCTCAGTCACGCGCTAGCTGCCGCGGCCCCACAGCCCGCAGTAGCGCCGCGCCACGAACGGGATGCCGTTGGCATAGCCCGGCATGTTCTCGTACTTCGGCAGCTTGAGTTCCTTCTCGACGGTGTCCCAGCATTTGCCTTCGCGGGCCATCGTCTTGACGGCGGCGGAGGCGTCCTGCAGCAGCGCGAGAACGTTTTTGGCGTCCTCCTTGGTGCCGAACCGGCCGTCCGGCGCGCCGGGATGGCCGGGAATCAGGCGATCCCAATCCATCGCGATGATCTTCTTGATCGAGGTCCTCCGCTTCCAGCGGATAGAAGTCGATCATGCCGCGGGCAAAGAATGTTCCGATCGGAATGAGGTCGACGACGAAGATGATCTTCTCCTTAGGCAGCCACATCACGAGCGTCGAGTCGGAATGATTGCGCCCGGCGTACTTCAGTTCGAGCGTGGTGCCGCCGAGCCTGATGGTGCGGCCGCGGTCGCTGACGCTTTCGTCCGGCATCACGACGTGCGGGTCCTGCAGGACCTTCAGCCGGTCGGTGGCGTTCTTGTGCGCGATCACCCGCGCGCCGGCGTCCTTGAAGGCCTTGCCGCCGGCGATGTGGTCGAAGTGCACGTGGCTGTAGATCAGGTACTTCACCGGCTTGTCGGTGACCTTCCTGATCTCATCGAGGTACTGCTGGCCGCCGTTCGGCCTGCCGTAAGCGACCGGATCGGTCGCGATCACGCCGTCCTTGGTGACGATGAACATCGACTGGCTGTTGCCGTTGCGGTAGGTGTAGACGTTCTCGGTGCCGTCGACCTTCTTGGTTTCGATCTGCGGCCGTTGCTGTTGGGCCGGGGCCGGGCTGCCGAGCACGGTGGCCAGCAGCGCGGCTCCGACGGACGTAACCAATACTCGTGACATGGGCGCCCCTCTTTGACGTTTCGTGTTGATGTCCTTGACGTTTCCCTAGGCTTAGGGTCGTGCCGCTCCATCCGAGCAGCAGCCTGCCGCAACGACGTTGCGACCCCTAGGCACCTAGAAAACACAAAGCGGCGCGCGCCTATTCCGGCGCGCGCCGCAGATTTGAAGGCCGATGGGCGATGGCTTACTGGTTGCCGCCGATGAAACCGACGATCTTCCAGCCGCCGCCGTCCTTGCCGTAGCAGATCTGGTCGTTGCCCAGCGGGCTCGACCGCGTCGTCCGGCACGAAACCGATCTTGCCGGACGGCGCCATCACCCGCAGCGTCGGCGGGCTGCTCGGCGTCCTCCTCCGGCATGACCGCACGAAGTGCATGCCGAGCTTCTCGACCACCGCGGTGTCGGGCTTGTGCGTCGGCGCGCATCTCCAGGCCGGGCACGGATCGGGCATCGCCCAGTCCTCGTCGTCGGTGTCGGTGACCTTGAGCAAGTTCGTCGAATTCGTCTCCTTGAAGACGGGATCGGCCGGCGCGCAGACCGTGTCCTTGCGGTCGGCATAGTGCATGGCGGTCGGATCGGCGGCATAGCCGATCAGCAGTTCCCAGCCGTCGCCGTCCTTGCCGTCGAGGCCGATCGCCCGGCGAGATTGTCGATGCCGGGCTTGCGCTTGTCGGCCCTGTCGCCGCGTTCGCCGATCCAGAAGAAGCCCTGCGACTGCACCAGGCCGGCGAGCGCCTTGCGGTCCTTGCGCTGTGCGACGGCTTCGATCTGCTTGCGGAACGCCTCGAAGGCTCGCGTCCTTCATCGGCTCCGGCGACGAGACGGCCACCGACCTTGTAGGGCCCGGGCGCGACCGCCTGCTGCTGCTGCTGTTGCTGGGCGGGCTGCTGGGCGCTGCGGCTGGGCCGGCTGCTGCGGGCGCTGCGGCGGCGGCAGCGGCTGGCCGCGCTGCGGCGGGGGCGCGGTTGGCCGCGCTGGGAGCACCGCCCGGCGGCGGCAGCTGTCTCTGCGCCGGGCTTTCGCTCGGCACGGCGACGAGCGACAGCGCCATTGGCGGAAAGGCAAAGGGCGGCAAGCAGGCGGGGGTGCATCGGGGGCATCTCCTTGCGAAGGCGAGGACGGTGAGGACAGGACGTAACATCGCAATTGCGACGCTGTTGCGGCCTGACGTCAATCCCTTCCGCCGGGAGATACCCGGCAACGCCCCCGCGGGATGGCGCTCGTGCCGGGCCTGCTCGTCATACGGCGACAGCGCGCTGACTACGCCGATGGAACCGAAGGGCACTTGCAGCTTCTTGCGGTCGTCGGCGCGGCATCGAATTCGAGGCAAAATCGCAACCCGCGCCGGACAAGATGGCTGCAATGCCTTGCCGCGTTCCGATCGGGGCCGCTGCGTCCGCCATCCTCCTCCAACAGCCGTGACCGCCATGCCCGCGACGCCGAATATCTACCTATCTGCTGCCGATTCTGCTGCTGCTCGCGTTCCAACGTGTTCATGACGTTCGCCTGGTACGGCCACCTGCGCTTCAAGGAGACGCCGCTGCTGGCCGTCATCCTCGCGGCTGGGGCATCGCCTTCGTCGAATATTGCCTGGCGGTGCCGGCCAACCGCTGGGGCAGCGCGGTCTATTCGACCGCGCAGCTCAAGACCATGCAGGAGGTCATCACGCTCGTGGTGTTCGCGGGCTTCTCGTTCGCCTACCTGAAGGAGCCGCTCGGCTGGAACCACGCGCTGGGCTTTACGCTGATCGCGCTCGGCGCGTTCTTCGTGTTCCAGAAGTGGTAGGGTCGGCGATCCGCCTGACCCGAGCGCCGCATGATCGACATCGCGAGCGGCCATCCCGCCATCGACCGTTTCCTCGACGACGGCTACGAACGCGTGCGCGGCATGTCCTCGCGCTTTGCCGCCGCAATCTGCGGACGGCTGATCGCGCGCCAGACCGAGCTTGGAATTGCGGGCGATCTCGTGGAGATCGGCACCTTCGAGGGCCGCTTCTTCATCGCGACTGCGCTCGGGCTCGCGCCCGGCGAGATCGCGGTCGGCATCGATCCGTTCGACTGGCCGAACGAGCGGCTGCTGGATCGTTTCCTCGCGAATTGCGCCGCCGCAGGCCTTGCGGCGGACCGCTTCGTGGCCTTGAAGGCGCGCAGCGGCGCGATTGCCGCGGACGAGTTACGCGCGCAGATGCCGTCCGGCCGGGCGCGCTTCATCCACATCGACGGTGATCATGAGGACCACGCGCTCACCGCCGATCTGGAACTCGCGCAGGAGGTACTCCATCCGCAAGGCCTGATCGCGATCGACGACATGCTGCATCCGGGCTACCCGGCGCTGATCGTGCCGGTGCTGGATTTCCTCAAGCGGCACCCGGAGTTGGTCACGCTCTGCATCATCGACCGCGAGAACCTGCCAGCGGCGGCAAAGTTCGTGCTGTGCCGTCGCGACGCGGTGGCGCACTACGAGGACGACTTGATGCAGCGCTTCAGCCGCTTTCATTTCACGACCGGCGCCGACGTGCTCGACCATTTCACGCTGGTGCTTTCGCCGCAGTTGCGCGACGTTGATGTCGGTTGGGACACCTGACGCCAGGGCGCTGAAAAACGCAGCCCGGGCACACAAGACAACGAGGAATCGAATGGCCCAGCATCGCCTGGACGCATCCGCCGACACCGTGCACTGGGGCTATTTCGACGCGGCGCTGAAGCCGCTGATCACCATCGACTCCGGCGACACCGTCACGATCTCGACGGTGTCCGGCCAGCCGACGCAGCTGCCCGAAGCCCGGCTCGGGCCTCACCGTGCCGCCGGCGCTGCCGGCGATCCACCAGAGCGTGCAGCCGAAGCTCGGCGGCCCGCACATCCTGACCGGGCCGGTGGCGGTGCGCGGCGCCAAGGCCGGGCAGGTGCTCGAGGTCCGCATCAAGGCGATCGAGCTGCACTACGACTGGGGCTACAACACGATCCGGCCGCTCGGCCGGCGCGCTGCCCGACGACTTCAAGGAAATGCGCGCTCATCCACATCCCGCTCGACAAGCAGCGGATGGTCGGCACGCATGTCGTGGGGCCTCGGAACTGCCGCTCAAGCCGTTCTTCGGCATCATGGCGGTGGCGCCGCCGGCGGCCTGGGGCACGGTCAACTCGCCGCCGCCGCGCCGGAACGGCGGCAACATGGACAACAAGGAACTGGTCGCCGGCACCACGCTCTATCTGCCGATCCATGCCGACGGCGCGCTGTTCTCCTGCGGCGACGGCCACGGCGCGCAGGGCGACGGCGAGGTCTGCGTCACCGCGATCGAGACCGGGCTGATCGGCACCTTCGAACTGCACGTGCGCCCCGACATGACGCCTGGAATGGCCGATGGCCGAGACGCCGACGCACGTCATGACCATGGCGTTCGATCCCGACCTCGACGACTGCGTGGTGATCGCGCTGCGCGACATGATCAAGCTGATCTGCGCGCGCACCGGCATTTCGCGCGAGGACGCCTACACGCTGTGCAGCCTGGCCGCCGACCTGCGGGTGACGCAGGTGGTCAACGGCTCCAAGGGCATCCACGTGCATGCTGGAGAAGAAGCTGTCGCGTGCGCTGGCGCGTGCGCGGCTCCGGCGTACTGCGACCGCTCATAGCGCGCGTACGGATCGCTGCGGCAGCGGCTGACGCGATGCAACTGCCCGCTCTCGCCCGGATGGTCCGGTCGCATCGACTTGCGCCGCACGCGGTGCGGGACCGCGGCCGGCGACCACGCGACATTGGCGTCACTTCGCGCGGCGCGACGCGCAGCGATGCGGCCGGCGGAATTGTCGGTGACGAGATAGAGCGCGCCGTCCGGGCCCGCGCGCACGTCGCGGATGCGCTCGCGCAGGCCTTGCAGCAGGCGCTCCTCGCCGGTGACCTTCTCGCCGTCGAGCGTGAGCCGCACCAGCATCTGGCCGGCGAGCGCGCCGACGAACAGGTTGCCGCGCCAGGCCGGGAACAGGTCGCCCTGGTAGAACGCCATGCCGGACGGCGCGATCGAGGGCACCCAGTATTTCACCGGCTGCTCCATGCCGGGCTTGCTGCGTGCTCTCGTGGATCTTGGCGCCGCTGTAGTCGATGCCGTAGCCGATCACCGGCCAGCCGTAGTTCTTGCCCTTCTCGATGATGTTGACCTCGTCGCCGCCGCGCGGGCCGTGCTCGTGCTCCCACAGCTTGCCGGTCGTGGGATGGAGCGCCGCGCCCTGCGGATTGCGGTGGCCGTAGGACCAGATTTCCGGCTTGGCGCCGGCGCGCCCGACGAACGGATTGTCCTGCGGCACCGTGCCGTCGGGCGCGATGCGCACGATCTTGCCGAGATGGTTGCCGAGGTTCTGCGCCTCGTCGCGATGGCCGAAGTGCTCGCCCAGCGTCAGGAACAGGTTGCCGTCCGGCGTCTGCACGATGCGGCAGCCGAAATGATTGCCGCTCGACAGCGGGCCCTCCTGGCGGAAGATCACCTTGACGTCGTCGAGCGCGGCTCGCCGGCGAGCCGCGCGCGCGCCATCGCGGTGCGCGCGCCGCCGTCGGCCGGCTCGGCGTAGCAGAAATAGATGGTGCGGTTCTGCGCGAAGCTGCGGTCGAGCGACGACGTCGTGCAGCCCGCCCTGGCCCGACGCGAACACCCGCGGCACGCCGGCGAGCGGCGGCGAGAGCTTGCCGTCGCGGCGTTGCGATCCGCAGCCGGCCGGGCCGCTCGGTGACCAGCATGCGGCCGTCCGGCAGGAACGCGAGCGCCCAGGGATGCGCGAGCCCGCCGACCACGGTCTCGACCTTGAGATCGCCGGCGGAGGACTTGAACGTCTGCGCGCCGGCCGGCGATGGCGACAGCACCAGCGCGCCAGCGGCGACGCGAGCAGAAGTCTCATGACGGCCTCCGGCCGGAACGTGCACGCCGCGTGCCGCGGACGAGGACGACCTCGACGGCGAGGTCACGGCGAGGATAACAGCCTGCGCGCGGGTGCTTGTTCCGCGCATCAACGTCGCGTAGCATGCGCTGCCGCACCACCAGCATGAACAGCAGCGCCATGTTGGCGATGTTGAAGGCGACGCCGGTGGCGAAGGCCGGCGCGTAATAGCCGTGCATGTCGTAGAGATAGCCGGCGAGCCAGCCGCCGGTCGCCATGCCGGTGCCGCTGAGGAACAGCAGCGTCGGCACCCGCCAGTGCGCTTCGCTGAGCGGATAGAGTTCGCGGATCGCCAGCACGTAGGCCGGGATCAGCGCGCTGAAGCCGAGCGCCGAACGCCGTCGCGACCGTGAACAGGCCGGCCTCGTCCTGCGTCGACCAGGAAGCCGGTCATCGCCGCGCCTTGCAGCGCCGAGCTGATCAGCGCGGTGAGCAGGCCGCCGATCCGGTCGGACACCCAGCCCCAGGCCTGGCGGCTGAAGAAGCCCATGCCGAGCAGCAGCGACAGCATGGCCGCGCCGACCGTCGGCCGAGATGCCGAGGTCGCTGCAGAACGCGACCAGGTGCTGCTGCGGCATCGACATGGTGACGCAGCACAGGAACGCGGCGAACGCGATCAGCGCGAACACGACGTTGGCGTTCCAGCCGAACACGCTGCGGCTTGCCGCCGCGCCGGTCGTGCGCCGCCGGACAGCGGCAGGTCCGGCGGCGGGTGCAGGAAGACGATCGCCAGCGGCACGATCACCGCGATCTGGAACACGGCATAGCCGATCATGGTCAGCCGCCAGCCGAATGATCGCGATCGCGCGCTCGAAGATCGGTCGGCCAGACGAAGCCCGCGAGATAGCCGCCGCTCGAGATCAGCGCCAGCGCCGAGCCGCGCCGGCGGTCGAACCAGCGGCTGACGTAGACGAAGAGCGGCGCGTTGAGCCCGGCGTTGCCGAGCAGGCCCATGAACAGGCCGTGGCCGAGTAGAGCTGCCACGGCTGGCCGCGCGTCGAGATCAGGAGGCCGACGCAGATCATCGACGAGCCGACGATCACGGTCCAGCGGATGCCGTAGCGGTCGGCGATCCGTCCCATCAGGATGCCGCCGAGCGGCGGCGCCGAACCAGGCCAGCGAGGTCGCCAGCGACGGCACCGAGCGCGCGCCGCCCATGTCGGCGGCGATCGCCTTCAGTCCGACCGCGGTGATCCACGGCCCGCCGAACGACATGCCAAGCAGCGCGAGCGATACGCTCGCGACGACCCAGGAGGTTCGCGTCTCGATACTCGGCGTTGTCAAATCGATACCCGGCAGGGTGGCGAAAGACGGTGGAACGAGCGTCAGTCCACCTGATAGTGTGTAGGCGGATGTGCAGCGCTCAAGGTTCCCGGCGTTATAGCCGAGTCGATAGGGAATATCGACCAAGCCGCAACGTAAGCTCTATGCCCCGGCGAAGTCGAGATGCTACTGTGTAACTCGAATCGGGTCGGGGAGGAAGCGAAATGAGAAAGACTACTGATCGCCATTGCGCTGGCCGCAACCGCTGCATCGGCGTCGCGAACGCGCAGACGTTTCCGTCGCGCCCGGTCACGATCCTGGTGCCGCTCGCGCCCGGCGGCTCGACCGACACGATCGGGCGCATCATGGCCGAAGGCATGCGGCCGCATCTCGGCCAGCCGGTGATCGTCGAAAATTCGCCCGGCGCCGGCGGCTCGACCGGCGTGATCCGCGTCGCGCGCTCGGCGCCCGACGGCTACACCGTGCAGATCGGCCAGTGGGGCACCAACGTCGCGAGCGGCGCGGTCTACAATCTGCCGATCGATCTGCTCACGGATCTTGAGCCGGTCGGGCTGATCGCGACGCAGCCGTTCATGATCGTCGGCACGAAAGACTTTGCCGGCGGACAATCTCAAGGAACTGATCGCCTAGATCAAAGCCAATCCCGGGCAAGGTGTCGCTCGGCAACGCCGGCATCGGCAGTCCGGGCCACGTCTCGGGCGTGTTCTTCCAGAACACCATCGGCGGACAGATTCACGTTCGTGCCGTATCGCAGCGCCGGTCCCGCCGTCGCAGGATCTGCTGGCCGGCAACATCGACATGATGATGGACACCGCGGCGACCTCGGGCGGACACGTCCGCAGCGGGACTGCTCAAGGCGTATGCGATGACCGCGGACAAGCGCTCGCCGGTGGTGCCGGACGTGCCGACGGTCGACGAGGCGGGGCTGCCGGGATTCCTATTTCTACTTCTGGCACGCGTTCTGGGTGCCGAAGGGCACGCCGAAGGACGCCATCGCCAAGCTCAACGACGCGACGGTGAAGGCGCTGGCCGATCCGGCGATCCGCAAGCGGCTGCTCGACATCGGGCAGGAGCTCTATTCGCCCGAGATGTCGACGCCGGAGGCGCTCGGCAAGTTCCAGAAGGCCGAGATCGACAAGTGGTGGCCGGTCATCAAGGCCGCCGGCATCAAGGCGCAATAAGCATGGGTGATTTACGTTCGAGTTCGGCAAGGAGCGATGTGCCATGAAGATGTGGAAGACCATCGTCTGCGCGTTGCTTGCGGCAAGCGCCGCGGCAGTTCAGTTTCTCCGGCGCGCCGCGCAGACCTATCCGTCGCGGCCGGTCACCGTGATCGTGCCGTATCCCGCGGGCGGGCCGACCGACACGCTGGCGCGCATCCTCGCCGAGCACATGAAGGGTACGCTCGGCCAGCCGATCATCATCGAGAACGTCGAGCGGAGCCGGCGGCACCACCGGCGTCGGCCGCGTCGGCGCGAGCGGCGCCGGACGGCTACACGGTGAGCATCGGTCACTGGGACACGCATGTGGTGCTCGGCGCCATCAATGAATCTGCCGTTCGACGTGCTGAACGACTTCGAGCCGGTGGCGGTGCTGGCCGACACGCCGATCTGGCTCACCGCCAGGAATACGTTGCCGCCCAAGGACCTCAAGGAGCTGGTCGCGTGGCTGAAGGCAGCGCGGCGGCAATGCCACGGCGGGGACGGTTGGCGTCGGTGGCGCTTCGCGATGTCAATGGCGCCTATTTCCAGGAGGTGACCGGCACCAAATTCCAGTTCGTGCCGTACCGCGGCTCGGCGCCGCTGAACCAGGATCTCGTGGCGGGGCACATCGATCTCTACCTCGGCATGGTCGCGGCCACGTATCCCCTGGTGCGCAGCGGCCAGATCAAGGCCTACGCCACCATGACGAAGACACGCTGGCCGAGCACGGCCGACATCCCGACCATGGAGGAGGCCGGCATCAAGGGGCTCTATGCGACGTTCTGGCACGGGATGTGGATGCCGAAGGGAACGCCGAAGGAGATCGTCGCGAAGCTGAACGGCTCAGTGCAGGCGGCGCTCGCGGACGAAACGGTTCGCAAGCGGTTCGCCGAACAGGGTCAGGACATTCCGCCGCGCGAGCAGCAGACGCCTGAAGGGCTCCACGCCCACCAGAAGGCGGAAATCGACAAGTGGTGGCCGATCATCAGGGCGGCCGGCATCAAGACGCAGTGAATGGACTGCGCACCGAACCAAAACGGGGGAAGCGACACGTGAGGAAGATCATCGTTGCAATCGCCGGCGCCATGATCGCGGGCGTCGTCGGCGCGAGGCGCAGACCTTTCCGTCGCGGCAGATCACGTTGATCGTGCCGTTCCCGCCGGGCGGCTCGACCGACACGATGGCGCGCATCATGGCCGAGAAGATGCGGCCGATCCTCGGCCAGCCGGTCATCATCGAGAACGTCGGCGGCGCCGGCGGCAGCATCGCGGTCGGGCGCCTCGCGCGCGCGCCGGCCGACGGCTACACCATCGACATCGGCCAGTGGGACACCCACGTCGGCAGCATCATCTACAACCTCAACTACGATCTGCAGAAGGACTTCGAGCCGGTCGGGCTGATCTCGGTCAATCCGCAGCTGCTGGTGGCGAAGAAGAATCTTGCCGGCCAACGACCTCAAGGAACTGGTCGCCTGGATGAAGGCCAATCCCGGCGAGGCCAAGTTCGTCAACCAGAACGCCGCGGCGCAGATCACCGGCATCCTGATGGAGAAGCAGACCGGCACCAAGGTCCACGTTCATTCCCTATCGCGGCGCCGGCCCCGCGATGACCGACCTGCTGTCGGGCCAGGTCGATCTCCTGGTGGTGCAGGCCGCGGTCGTCGCTGCCGCAGGTGCGCGCCGGCACGATCAAGGCGATCGCCAACCTGTCGCCGCAGCGCTCGGCCTCGATGCCGGACATTCCGACCTCGGACGAGGGCGGCGTGCCGGGCTTCTACATGTCGGGCTGGTTCGGCTTCTTCGCGCCCAAGGGCACGCCGAAGGACGTCGATCGCCAAGCTCAATGCCGCGATGGTCGCAGGCGCTCGCCGATCCGGCGGTGAAGGCGCGCTTCACCGAGCTTGGCCTCGACGTCGCGTCCGCGCGAGCAGCAGACGCCGCGACGGGCTCGCCGCGTTCCACAAGGCCGAGATCGACAAGTGGTGGCCGATCATCAAGGCCGCCAACATCAAGGAACAGTGAGCCCGCCCTTAGCCTGATTTTTTGGGAGTGTGACATGCGGACGTTGTGGGTCGCGTTGCGGTTTCGCGTTGGCGGCCGTCACCGCTGCGCCGGCGCAGGACTATCCGACGCGGCCGATCACCGTGGTGGTGCCGTTCCCGGCCGGCGGGCCGACCGACGCCATCATGCGCAATCTCGGCGAGCGCATGCGGGTCTCGCTCGGCCAGCCGCTGGTGGTCGAATACGTCACCGGCGCCGCCGGCTCGCGTCGGCACCGGCCGCGTCGCGCGCGCCACGCCCGACGGCTACACCATCGTCTGCGGACATTTCGGCACCCACGCCACCAACGGTGCGGTCTATCAGCTGCACTACGATCTGGTGAAGGACTTCGCGCCGATCTCGCTGCTGCCGCGGCAATCCGTACCTGATCGTCGTGCAACAAGGACTTGCCGGCCGAACAACCTCCGGGAGTTCATGGCCTACGTGAAGGCCAACCCCGACAAGGTGAACATGGGGCATCCCGGCGTCGGCACCGGCCCGCACCTGCTCGCGATCCTGCTGCAGAACGCCGCCGGCGGCCGCATGAATTACGTGCCGTATCGCGGCGCTGCGCCCGCGCATGGTCGATCTGCTGGCCGGCCAGATCGATCTCGATGGTCGATCAGGTGCAGAACTCGATGACGCATGTGCGGGCAGGCACCATCAAGGCGCTGGCGATCGCTTCGCCGACCCGCAATGCGCAGGTGCCCGACGTGCCGACCGTCGACGAGGCCGGCGCGCCCGGCCTGCACATGTCGCTGTGGTACGGCTTCTGGGCGCCGGCCGGGCACGCCGAAGCCGGTGGTCGACAAGCTCAACGCCGCGGTGGTCGAGGCGCTTGCCGATCCGGCGGTGCGCGAGCGCCTGACCGGGCTCGGCATGGAGATCCCGCCGCGCGAGCAGCAGACGCCCGAGGCGCTCGCCGCGCAGCAGAAGGCCGACATCGAGAAGTGGTGGCCGGTGATCCGGGCCGCCGGCATCAAGCAGCAATGAGAATGACGATGGCGAAAACGACACGACGCACTGCTCCTCGGCATCGGCCTGGCGCTGCTTGCCGGCACCGCTTCGGCGCCGGCCCAGACCTATCCGGCGAAGCCGGTCACGATGATCGTGCCGTTTGCCGCAGGCGGCGCGACCGACACGCTGGCGCGCTTCCTCGGCGAGCGTATGCGCGCGATCGCTGGGCCAGCCGATCATCATCGAGAACGTCACCGGCGCGGGCGGCAGCATCGGCGTCGGCCGCGCGGTGCGCGCGCCGCGCCGACGGCTACACGCTGCAGATCGGCACCTCGACCACCAACATGCTGCTCGGCGGACTCTATGCGCTGCAGTTCGACCTGATCGACGATCTCGCGCCGATCCTGCTGATCGCAAGCGAGCCGCTGATGATCGTCGGCAAGAAGAACCTGCCGGCGAACGACCTCAAGGAGCTGATCGCCTGGCTCAAGGCCAATCCGGACAAGGCCTCGATCGGCATTCCTGCGGTCGGCGGCACCGGCCATCTCGCCGGCCTGTCGTTCCTGAAGGAGACCGGCACGCAGGCGCAGTTCATTCCGTACCGCGGCAACGGGCCGGCGCTGCAGGACCTGGTCGCGGGCCAGATCGACCTGCAGATCGAACCGGCGTCGAACTTCTACGCCCAGGCCAAGGCCGGCGCGATCAAGCCGTACGCCATCACCGCCAAGGCGAGGATCGCGGCTGCGCCCGACATCCCGACCACCGACGAGGCTGGCTTGCCGGGCTTCCACGCCTCGCTCTGGTACGGCCTGTGGGCGCCCAAGGACACGCCGAAGGAGATCGTTGCAAAGCTCAATGCGGTGATGCTCGACGTGCTGGCGCACGACGAGACGCAAGAAGCGTTTCGCCGAGCTCGGCCTCGAAACGCCGCCGCGCGCGCAGCAGGCGCCCGATGCGCTGCGCGCGTTCCAGAAGTCCGAAGCCGACAAATGGTGGCCGATCATCAAGGCCGCCAACATCAAGGGGCAGTAGCACCGATGATGAAGCGCCTGTCGCTTGCCGCCGCGCTTGCGGCGCTGGTCGGGATCGCCGGCGCGCCGGCGCAGACCTTCCCGGCGCGACCGATCACCTTCGTGGTGGCGCTGCCGGCCGGCGGCGGTGTCGATGCGCTCGCCCGCGTGCTCGCCGAGCACATGAGGAACACGCTCGGCCAGCCGATCATTATCGAGAACATGGGCGGCGCCGGCGGCACGCTGTCGATCGCGCGCGTCGTGCGCTCGCCCGCGGACGGCTATACGCTCGGCTTCGGCACGCTCGGCCAGTACGTGATCTCGGGCGCGGTCTACACCCTGCCGTTCGATATGCTGGCGGATCTTGACCCCGGTCGCGCTGTTGCCGAGCGTGCCGTATTGGATGACGGTGCGGAAGACCTTGCCGGCGAACAATCTCCTGGAGCTTGTCGCCTGGCTCAAGGCCAACAAGGCCTCGGCTTCGACCGTCGGCACGGCGAGCCCGGCGCGCTTCTGCGGCATGTTCTTCCAGAAGGCGACCGGCACGAGCTTCCAGTTCGTGCCGTATCGCGGCGGCGCACCGGCCTTGCAGGATCTCGTCGCCGGCAACATCGATCTCAACTGCGATCTCGCCGCCAATTCGCTCGCGCAATGGCGCAACGGCAACATCAAGGCGTTTGCGGTGATGGCGAAGACGCGTTGGTTCGCAGCGCCCGACGTTCCGACCACCGACGAGGCCGGCGTGCCGGGCGTCTATGTCGGCACCTGGCACGGCATTTGGGGACCGAAGGACACGCCGCCCGAGGTGGTCGCCAGAGTCAATGCGGCCGCGAACGCGGCGATGGCCGATCCGGCGACGCAGCAGCGTATCGCCGAACTCGGCATGACGCTGCCGCCGGTCGATCAGCAGACGCCGGCCGCGTTCGCGGCGTTCCACAAGGCCGAAGTCGACAAGTGGTATCCGATCGTGAAAGCGGCGGGAATCAAGGCCGAGTAATCCCCCGCGCCGGGAGGTTGTGATGAAGATGCTGTCGCTCCTGCTCGCGCTTGCCTCCGCATTCGGATTGGCGGAGCGCGCATCCGCGCAGGGCTATCCGACGAAACCCGTCACGATCGTCATTCCGCTCGCCGCAGGTGGCGCGGTCGACACCATGGTCCGCACCATGACGGATTCGCTCCGCGCCTCGCTCGGCCAGCCGATCCTGGTCGAGAACATGGGCGGGGCGGGCGGCACCACTGGGATTACGCGGGTCGTGCGTTCGCCGGCCGATGGCTACACCATCAGCGTCGGCACCTGGGGCACGCACGTCACCAACGCGTTCATCTATTCGCCGCCGTACGATCTTTTGAAGGACCTCGACGCGGTGGCGCTGCTGCCGAGCGTGCCGCATTGGTTCATCGCCCGGAAGAACCTGGCGCCGACGAACCTCCTGGAGCTCGTCGCCTATATGAAGGACAACGCAGGCAAGGTGACCGCCGGCTCGGTCGGCGCGGGCGGCAGCTCCGCAGTCTGCAGCTATTACTTCCAGAAGGCGACCGGTACCAGCGCGACGCTCGTGCCCTATCGCGGCGGCGCGCCAGCGCTGCAGGACATCGTCGCGGGCAATGTCGACACGATGTGCGATCTCGCGGCGAATTCGCTGACCCAGGTGAAGGCCGGCAACATCAAGGCCTATGCGGTGACATCGAAGCGGCGCTGGTTTGCGGCCCCCGACGTGCCGACCGTCGCGGAGGCCGGCGTGCCGGGCGTCGAGCTGACGAACTGGCTTGGCGCGTATGCGCCTGCCGGCACGCCGAAGGACACGGTGGCAAAGCTCAATCAGGCGTTCCGCACCGCGATGGCCGACCCGACGCTGCGGCAGCGCATCGCCGACCAGGGTTTGGAAATTCCGCCGCCCGAGCAGCAGACGCCCGAGGCGTTTGCCGCCTACCTCAAGGCCGAGATGGACAAGTGGGGCACAATCATCCGCGAGTCCGGCATCAAGGCGCAGTGACAGAAGGCCATAGAGCCATCGGAGTAAACAGGCGTTGCTACTGAACGAGCGTCACCCCCGCACTTGATGCGGGGGTCCATCTTCTTCGCAAGACGCTGGATCGCCGGGTCGAGCCCGGCGATGACAGCGGAGTTTCATGATGGAGTGAGATCGAAGCGGGCACGGCAGTCACCATCCGGGAGTGTGACATGACCATCCGATACGTCGCTGCATTGGTCCTGGTCGCGGGCGCGATCGCGGGCGCGCAGGCCGAGACCTTTCCATCGCGGCCGATCACCATCATCGCGCCGACCACCGCCGGCGGACCGCCAGACACGATCGCGCGGCTATTGAGCGACCGCATGAAGGCCGTGCTCGGCCAGCCGATCATTGTCGAGAACGTCACCGGCGCGGGCTCGACGCTCGGCTTGGCGCGCGTCGCGCGATCGGCGCCCGACGGTTACACCGTCAGCATCGGACACCTGAACTCGCACGTGTTCTCGTCGCTGATCGTACAACACGACCTACGACGTGCTGAACGACTTCGCCCCGGTCATCATGCTGACCACCGCGCCGATGTTGTTCATCGGACGCAGCGGCCTGCCGCCGAACGACATGACGGAGCTTATCGCCTGGCTCAAGGCCAATCCCACGACCGCCTCGTTCGGTGCGGTTGGTGTCGGCGGGCCGGCCACGGTCTGGGGCACCGACTTCAAGGTCCGCAACGGCGTGCAGTATCCAGTTCGTCCCCTACCGCGGCGCGGCCGCGATCATGCAGGACATGGTCGCGGGCCAGATCGATCTCGGCTGCACCGAGGCGTCGAACGTGCTGCCGCATATGCGCAGCGGCAAGGTCAAGGCGTTCGCCGTGCTCGACCAGGGAGCGTTGGTCGGTGGCGCCGGAGATTCCGCTGATCGACGACGCGTTGGGATTCACCATGACGTTCTGGCACGGACTGTGGGTGCCGAAGGGCACGCCACCGGACGTGATCGCGAGAGCTTAACGCCGCAGCGAGGGATGCGCTCACCGATCCGACGGTGCAGGCGCGGATCGCGCAGATGGGGCAGGAGATCGTGCCGTCTGCGCAGCAGACGCCCGAGGCGCTCGGTGCGTACCACAAGGCCGAGATCGAGAAGTGGGGTGCCGGTGATCAAGGCGGTCGGCATCAAGGCGGAATAGGGATTGCTCAGCCGCGCTGTGTGCCCGGTATTTCCGCACGATCGGACAACATCGCTGACTTTTCGCTCGGGATGGGTCCGGCCATTGTCGACGGGAGATGCGCGGGGGACGCGAAGCATTGAGGGGAACCGATATGCGTGCACATTCGATTGCAGCTTCAATTGCAGCCACTCTGGTCTTCGTGCTGACGGGCGCCACCGATGGACAGGCGCAGCAATTTCCGTCGAAGCCGATTACCCTGGTCGTGGGATTTGCGCCGGGTGGGCCAACCGACACGAGCGCGCGCATCCTGAGCCGAAAGGATGCGGGTCACGCTCGGCGAAAATCTCGTGGTCGAGAATCAGCCGGGCGCCGGCGGGACCATTGCGCTGAACCGCGTTGCGCGCGCCGACCCGGACGGCCACACGCTCTATCTCGGCAATTGGTCGGTCAACGTCGGCGGGGTGACCATGCACCCGGTCAACTTCGACGTTCTCAACGACTTCGAGCCGATTGCGCTGCTGACTTCGGCCAAGACCTGGGTCGTCGCGCGCAACGACCTGCCTGCCAATACTGCGAAGGAATGGGTGGCGTGGCTCAAAGCCAATCCGGGCAAGGCCAACGCAGCCTCGGTCGGCGTCGGAAGCGCGACGCATGTGTGCCTGCTTGAAATGATGAAGGCGAGTGGGACTAACTTCCAGTTCGTGACCTACCGCGGCGGGGCGCCGGCGGTGCAGGCGCTGGCGACTGGCGAGGCCGATTTTGCCTGCCTCGAGGCCGGCCAGACGCTTGGGCCTCTACCGTGCCGGCAAGGTCAAGGCGATCGGGGTCGCCAGCAAGACGCGCTGGTTCGTCGCACCCGAGGTGCCGACGCTGATGGAAGGCGGCGTACCGGGCGAGCTCGAATTCTGGCACGGGCTGTGGGCGCCGAAGTACACGCCCAAGCCGGTGATCGCCAAGCTCAACGACGCCGTCGTCAAAGCGTTCGCCGATCCGTGGGTCAAGCAGCGCTTTAGTCGAGGTCGGCCACACCATTCCGCCGCCTGACGACCTGACGCCCGAGAAGCTTTATGCTCACCACAAGGCCGAGATCGAGAAATGGTGGCCGATCATGAAGGCGGCCGGCATCAAGCCGTCGGGAATCGTCACGAAGAACCGCTCGCAACGCGCGCAGTACGTGGATTCGACACATTGCGCCCACGACAATGGAAGCATCGATGAACAGCACGTGAGGGAATTGGTCAATGGCCGCTGTGCGCTCGTCTATCGTCGCGGTCGCCGATCGCAGCAGGCTCAGACCTACCCGAACCGTCCGATCACCATCATCGTGCCGTTCCCGGCCGGCGGGCCCACCGACACGGTGGCGCGGATCATGGCCAACGCACATGAAGGACACGCTCGGCCAGTCGCTGATCATCGAGAACGTCACCGGAGCGGGCTCGACCATCGGCACCAGCCGCGCGATCGCGGCGACGCCCGACGGCTACACCCTGATCGTCGGCAACTGGTCGAGCCACGTCGGCGCCGGCGCGCTCTATCCGGTGAGCTGGCATATCGTGCAACGACCTCGAACCGATCGCCGAGCTCAGCACGTCTGCGCTGATGATCGTCGGCCGCACCGGGCTGCCGGCCAACGACATCAAGGAGCTGATCGCCTGGCTGAAGGCCAACCCCGGCAAGGCCACGGCGGTGAGCGTCGGCGCGGGCTCCGGCGCGCATGTCTGCGGCCTCTACTTCATGGAGAAGACCGGCACCAAGTTCCAGTTCGCGCAGTATCGCGGCGGCGCGCCGGCGATGAGCGATCTCGATCGGCAACCAGATCGACATGATGTGCGCCGAGGCCTCGCAGACGCTCGCACACGTGCGCGCCGGCAAGATGAAGGCCTTCGTCGTGATGTCGCAAGGGCCGCTGGGCGCCGCTGCCGGACATACCGACGATGGCGGAGATCGGGATGGACATGCAGATCCCGTTCTGGCACGGGCTGTGGGGACCGCAAGGGCATGCCCAAGGACGATCGTCGCCAAGCTCAACGCCGCCGTTGTCACGGCGTTCGCCGATCCGGCCGTGCAGAAGCGCATCACGGACCTCGGCCAGACCATCCCGACGCGCGACCGACTGACGCCGGAGGCGCTCGCGGCCTACCACCAGGCCGAGATCGACAAATGGTGGCCGATCATCCGGGCGGCCAACATCAAAGTGCAGTAGGGGCAGCGCGACTGCCGCGCAAAGAACGTCGCCCGCGGGCTTGACCCGCGGGTCCATCCCTTTTGCAAAAAATGGATCACCCGGTCGCGGCACCATAGCGCGTCGAAGACGCGCGTAAACGCGCTTATGGCGCCGACCCGGACGTTGATGCTCGCCTTGAAGATTTAAGCGTCCGACCCGGAGATGGGGTAATCGGCCGGCAGCTTGTGGATAGCTGAAGGATTTTGGGTGCTGCGCTTCAGGCTGATGGTGAAACGAGGTCCGTGGTGACGGCCTCAAGCATCAGAAGGAGAAGCGCAGCATGGACCATTTTGCTGGACTGGACGTTTCGGTCAAGGAGACCAGCGTCTGCATCGTGGATGACACGGGCAAGATCGTTCGCGAAGTGAAGGTGGCGAGCGAGCCTGACGCTTTGCTGGCGGTACTGAAGAACCCCGCCTACCACTTCAAGCGAATTGGATTGGAAGCTGGACCACTATCGCAATGGCTGTTCAGCACGCTCGCCGAAGCGGGTTTGCCGGTGATCTGTGTCGAGACGCGACACATGAGGGCGGTGTTGAAGGCGCAGATCAACAAGACCGACCGCAACGATGCGCGTGGCATGGCGCAGATGATGCGAGTTGGGCTTTACCGCCCGGTGCATGTGAAGACGTTACGCAGCCAGAAACTGCGGATGCTGCTGACCCATCGCAAGCTGTTGCAGTCGAAGGCCATCGCCATCGAGAATGATCTACGCGGCACCTTGCGCAACTTTGGCCTTAAGGTCGGCATGGTCGGGAAGGTGAAGTTCGAGACGCGCATCAGGGAGCTTGTCGAGAACCTCCCCGACCTGGCGGTGCTGGTCGAACCGCTGCTCATTGTCCGACGGACACTTCGCGAGCAGTTCTGCATCCTGCATCGCCGCCTGCTGGCGATCGTCCGGGATGATGAGGTGTGCCGGCGCTTGATGACGACCCCTGGTGTCGGCCCCGTGGTATCGCTGACCTATCGCGCCACCGTCGACGTTCCGGCTCGCTTCCGCAAGTCCAAGTCAGTCGGTGCAGTTTTTGGGCTGACGTGCGCCAAGTATCAATCGGGCGAGGTCGATTGGAACGGCAGAATATCGCGCTGTGGAGACGAGATGATGCGGGTCATGCTCTACGAGGCAGCTCAGAGCATGATGCGTTCGAAGAAGTGGTCCTGGCTCAAGGCTTGGGCGATGCAGATCGCCAAGCGTTGCGGGATGAAAAAGGCGATCGTCGCGCTGGCGCGCCGGTTGGCCGTGATCATGCACCGCATCTGGGTGGACGGCACCGAGTTCCGCTGGACCCGGGAGCACGCCGCGGCAGCAGCATGACAACCGTGCAAGATCAGATCCGATAGGAGGAAACTCGAGCTCCACCCTGCGGTGGAAAGATGTCCCTCGCGGGACGATGGATGAGGTGAGTCCGCATGTCCGCTCGGACCTGCCGTCAACCTGACGGCAAGGCCGCCCCAGAGATTGTTCCGCCTCGTCCTCGAATCCCATGGTGGAAGGGCCCTGGTGCCAATTCCGTAGAGAAGCGAGAGTCCGTGAGCGACATCGACACTGCAGTGGTGGATAGCCTGAAAGTGCTTGACCTAAACCGGCCGATTAGAGAAGCGGACATGGGCATTGGTTCCGAAACAGTGTAGCGTCCTTGGCGCTGACAAGAGGAGAACAGCAATGCTCTTCGAGGGTGGCTACACCTATTCTAATTTCTTGATGAATATGATTTCGGTATTCGTATTTGTCGTTTGGTTCTGGCTGCTTGTAATAATCGCCGGTGACCTGTTCAGGCGCCACGACATCTCAGGTTGGGGTAAGGCGCTGTGGGTGCTGGCGCTTGTTCTAACCTCTTACCTCGGCATCTTTGCCTACCTGATCACCCAAGGACGAGGTATGGCGGAGCGCAATGTGCAGCAAGCTCAGCAGGCGCGCGACGAATTGCGCCAAATGGTCGGCTACAGCGTGGCAGACGAACTTACCAAACTCGATCAACTGAAGAAATCTGGCTCGATATCGGATGACGAGTTCCGGCGGCTTCGCGCCAAACTCGTCTAGCGTTGGGCGCTGCGGAAGGCCGGCGGGCGGCTGCATCGGTTCGATCGCACATCGGGCCTTCGGGTTTGGGTACCAGGGCGTCTTTCCGGGCGCTGACGCGCTGGTATAGGTTTAGACCCAAGCTGCCGCCGCAAGCGGGACGCGCCGACGTCGCCGGTTCGTGCAACAGGCAGCGCAACGGCCCTCGGCGGGGCATTGCCTCTCGATGGCGCAGAGCTTTTTCCGGCGCCGCCATTTTCACAGCACGCAATCGATGGCAAACCCTCGTTCAAGGAGGCTCGCATGCCGACCTTTGTGATGTATGCCAGTTGGACCGATCAGGGCATCCGCTCCGTCAAGGATGCGCCCAAGCGCAGCAAGGCCGCCCGCGCGATGGCGAAGAAACTGGGCGTCGAGGTCAAGCAGCTCTACCTGACATCCGGCGAATTCGACCTGCTGATCATTCTCGACGGCGACGGCGACAACGTCACCAAGTTTGCGATGGCGATCGGGGCGCTCGGCAACATCCGCACCCGCACCGCACGCGCGTGGCCGGAGGCCGAGTTCACCAAGATGATCGCCGAACTGCCATAGTCGTTTCGGCCAATAGAAGAACGCGCGGCCGCAGATGACGGCCGCGCACAGGGAGGAGTGAGTTGGACAATCGTTTGGTGATCGCGGCCTTGGCCGCGACCGTGATTGCAATTGCTTCGGCGCAGGGACAGGCGCAGACGCAGACCTTATCCGGTCGAAGCCGATCACGATGATCGTGCCGTTCCCCGCGGGCGGCGGGTCGGACATTCTCGCGCGCATCGTCGCCGACGCGCATGAAGACGACGCTCGGCCAGCCGGTGATCGTCGAGAACGTCGGCGGCGCCGGCGGCACCATCGGCACCGCGCGGGTCGCGCGCTCGGCGCCCGACGGCTACACCATCGGCTTCGGCCAATGGACGCTCGCACGTCGGCGCCGGTGCGCTCTATCCGCTGACGTTCGATCTCTTGAAGGACTTGACGCCGGTCGCGCGCTCACCGACGGCGCGGCTGTGGATCATCGGGCGGCCGATCTGCCGGCGAACAATCTCGAAGGAGCTGATCGCCTGGCTCAAGGCCAATCCGGACAAGGCCACGGCGGGAACGATCGGCGCGGGCAGCGGCACGCAGCTCTGCTTCATCGATTTTCAGCAACAACACCGGCACGAAGTTCCAGCTCGTGCCCTATCGGGGGCGGCGCCGATCATGCAAGACCTGCTGGCCGGCCAGATCGATCTGACCTGCCCGGAGGCCGGACAGACGCTGGCGCTCTAGCGCAGCGGCAAGATCAAGGCCTTTGCGGTGATGGACAACGACGCGCTGGTTCGCGGCGCCGGAGGTGCCGACCACCGACGAGGCCGGCGCGCCGGGCCTGCACATGACGTTCTGGTACGGCCTGTGGGCGCCGGCCGGCACGCCGAAGGATGTCATCGCCAAGCTCAACGCCGCGGTGGTCGACGACCTTCGCCGATCCGACGATCCGCGCAGCGGCTGACCGAGCAGGGCCACGATATCCTGCCGCGCGAGCAAGCTCACGCCGGAGACGCTCGGCGCGCACCACAAGGCCGAGATCGAGAAATGGTGGCCGATCATCAAGGCCGCCGGCATCAAGCTGCAATGACGTTGGAATGCAGACCGATGCGGAGCATGACATGGCAAAGCTGATCTGGACTGGTTGCGGCGGCGTCGCTGATCGCCTGTGGACGATCGCTGGCGCGTCCGCGCAGGACTATCCGTCGCAGCCGGTCACGCTGGTGGTGCCGTATCACGTCCGGCGGCTCGACCGACATCGTCGCGCGCATGGTGGCCGAGCGGCATGAAGGCCGTCGCTCGGCCAGCCGGTGATCATCGAGAACGTCGGCGGCGCCGGCGGCAGCATCGGCACCGGCCGCGTCGCGCGTGCCGAGCCTGACGGCTACACGCTGCTGCTCGGCCAGTGGAGCACCCACGTCTCGGCGCCGCGCGCTCTATCCGGCGCGATCCAACGTGCTGGAGGATTTCGAGCCGATCTCGCTGGTCGACGGTCTCGCTCGCTATGGATCGTGGGCAAGAATGGCCTGCCGGCGAACGACCTCAAGGAGCTGGTCGCCTGGCTCAAGGCCAATCCCGGCAAGGCCTCGGCCGGCATCATCGGCGCGGGCGCCGCCTCGCACATGTGCCGGTTCTATTTCCAGAACGCTACCGGCACGAGCTTCCAGTTCGTGCCCTATCGCGGCGCGGCGCCGGTGATGCAGGACCTGCTCGGCGGGCAGATCGATTTCATCTTGCCGAGGTCGCGCCAGACCACGCCGAACTACCGCGCGCGGCCGCATCAAGGCGTTCGCGGTGCTGGCCGAGAAGCGCTTCCCCGGCGCGCCCGACGTTCCGACCATCGACGAGGCCGGCGTGCCCGGGTCTGCACTTCCCGTTCTGGTATGCACTTTGGGCGCCCAAGGGCACGCCGAAGCCGATCGTCGCCAAACTCAACGCCGCGGTGGTGGCGGCGTTCGCCGATCCGGCCGTGCAGAAGCGCTTCAGCGACGCCGGCATGGACGATTGCGCCGCGCGAGCATGCAGAACGCCGGAGGCGCTGTACGCGCAGCTCAAGGCCGAGATCGACAAATGGTGGCCGATGATCAGCGCCGCCGGCGTCAAGCCGCAATAGCGGCGTGGCCCGTCCTCCTTACTGTCTCCTCGCGTGCGCTAGGGCCATCGCTCGTGGCACGGCATTCACCTCTCCCCGCGTGCGGGGAGAGGTCGGCGCCCCCGATTTCGGGGGCGCCGGGTGAGGGGGCATTGCCACATCTTGAGCGCTCAGAACTTCTGCAACGCCCCCTCACCCCGACCCTCTCCCCGCACGCGGGGAGAGGGAGAGCGGGCGCCGTGCTCCTAGAGATGGCCACGTCTTACGGCATCGTGAACACGATCAGCTGGTCGGTGACGCCGCCCGAACCGGGCTTCAGCGATCCCGCCGCGAGGTAGATGTCGTTGCCGATCACCGCTGCGCTGGTGCCGTGCCGGCCGGCCGGCATGCCGGCGAGCGTGCGCCAGCGCGTTGACCTTCGGATCGAACGCCTCGTTCTGCGGCGAATGTGTCGGGCGGCAGTTCGCCGCCGAGCACCACGATCATGCCGCGATAGTCGGCGTAGGCGAGGCCGCGAGCGCGCGGTCGGCAGCGGCGGGCCGCTGCGACCAGGAATTGGTCTTGGGATCGTAGACCTCGTGCACGTCGGTGCGGCTCTGCGGGTTGGTGACGCGCCCGCCGATGGCGTGGAGCTTGCCGTCGATCGCGACCAGCGCGAGGTGGTCGCGCGCGGTCGGCATGGGCGCGCGCTCGGTCCACTGTGTCGGTCGCCGGATCGTAGACCTCGTGGGTGCCGACGGTGAAGGTGTTGTCGACGCCGCGGCCGCCGACGGCATGGATTTTGCCGTCGAGCACGGTGACGCCGACCGAGCCGCGCCCGGCTCTTCAGCGGGGCGAGCGCGCGCCAAGCGTCGGCCGCGGGATCGTACTGGTAGACGTCGGCGACCGCGCCGCGATGCACCGAGCCGATGAAGCCGCCGACGGTGATGATCTTGCCGTCCACCACGGCGATGCCGATGTGGTCGAGGCCCTTCGGCATCGGCGCGCGGCTGCGCCAGGTGTCGGCCGCCGGATCGTATTCGTCGATCAGCGGCACGGCGTTGCCCGGATGCCGCCGCCAACCACGTAGAGCTTGCCGCCGACGGCGGCGAGCGCGACCTCGTTGCGCGCCGTCGGGCATCGGCTTCTTCTGCGTCCAGGCGCCCGGCGCGGCGCGGTCTGCGCAGATGCGGGCGCGGACGCGAGCGAAACGCAGGCGAGAGCGGCGAGTATCAGACGGATGTTAGCGACATTTTTTCCTCCCAGTCAAAGTTTATAGGTGGTCATTCCGGGGCCGGCCGAAGGCCGGAACCCGGAATCCAGAGCCGCAAACTCCGAGCGGTTGGCTCTGGATTCCGGTTCGCGAGCTTCGCTCGCGCCCCGGAATGACGGCGCTCAAGCGTACCTGAGCATTCGCATCTCACACCCAGCCTTGCAGTTCGCGCAGCACCAGGTGGCGAAGCACCGCCATCCCGGCCTCGCTGTCGTTGAGGCAGGGGATGGCGGCGAAGTTCTCGCCGCCGTTGTGCCTGAAAATCTCGGCGTTCTCGACCGCGATCTCCTCCAGCGTCTCCAGGCAATCGGCGGCAAAGCCCGGCGTCACGACCGCGAGGCTCTTCACGCCGCGCTCGCGCCAGCGCCTCCACGGTCTTGTCGGTGTAGGGCTGCAGCCATTCGGCCGTGCCGAAGCGCGACTGGAAGGTCAGCATGAAGCGGCTCGTCGTCGAGCGCCAAGCCGCGCGCGCAGCAGCCGCGCGGTCTCCGCGCATTGCGCGCGGATAGGGATCGCCGTCGTCGGCGTAGGACTTCGGGATGCCGTGGAACGACGCGAGGATCACGTCGGGTGCAAACGGCAGCGCTTGCAGCTCGGCCTCGATCGAGGCGGCCAGCGCCTCGATATAGACCGGATCGTCGTAGTACGGCGGCACCACGCGCAGCGCCGGCTGGTCGCGCAGCTTCATCAGCGCGGCGAACGCCGCGTCGCACACCGTCGCGGTGGTCGCCGCCGCGTATTGCGGATAGAGCGGCACCAGCAGGATGCGCTCGCAGCCGGCCTTGGCCAGCGCCTCGATGCGCGAGTCGAGCGACGGATTGCCGTAGCGCATCGCCCAGTCGACCACGATGCGGTCGTCGACCGCGGCGAGCGCGGGGCGAAGCTTTGCCGCCTGCGAGCGGGTGATGGTCTTGAGCGGCAATTCGTTTCGCTCGCGGTTCCAGATCTTGTCGTAGTCGCGGCCCTTCCGCGCGCGGCCGCACGGTCAGGATGATGGCGTTGAGGATGAACTTCCAGAGCAGCCCCTGGTCCTCGATCACCCGGGCGTCGCTCAGGAATTCGCGCAGATAGCGCCGCACCGACGCCGCGATCGGTGGCGTCCGGCGTGCCGAGGTTGACGATCAGCACGCCGATGCGGCCGCGCTGCGGGCGTCGGCCTCGGGGTCGCTGGCGCGTGCCGGCTTTCGCGTCGGTTCATGTCCGCTCTGAATCGTCTGTTCACTGGCCATCGCCGACAGCATAGCCGCGAGCCGTCCTGCATGCTAGAGCTGACCGCCCGCGACCGGTACTGCCCGCCATGACGATCATTGCCCGCCGCCGCTTCATCAGTGCGCTCGCCTCTCGGCGCCGCCCCGTGGCTTTCGACCGCGGCGCGCGCCGCCAGCACCACGGTGACCTTCGTGCTGACCAACGACATCTACCTGATGCGCGACCACGATGATGCCGGACGGCCAGTCGCCGCGGCGGCTTTCCACGGCTTGCCACCGTGGTCAAGGCCGAGCGCGCCAAGGGCGGCCATGTGCTGTTCACGCACGGCGGCGACACGCTGTCGCCCTCGCTGATGTCGGGCATCGACCGCGGCGAGCACATCATCACGCTGACCAACCTGATCGCGCCGGACTTTTTCGTGCCCGGCAACCACGAATACGACTTCGGCAAGGAGGTGTTCCTCAAGCGCATGTGCGAGGCGCGCTTCCCGCTGTATGCCGCCAACCTGCGTGGACCGGACGGCAGTCCGCTGCCCGGCTTCAAGGACCGCACGATCGTCAACGTCGACGGCGTGCGCATCGGCTTCACCGGCGCGACCTTCGACGGCAGCCGCGAGCGTGTCGAGTCCGGGCGACCTGAAGTTCCTGCCGACGGTCGCCGACGATGAAGCAGCAGGCCGAGGCGCTGCGCCGCGAGGGCGCCGACTTCGTGGTCATCGTCATGCACGCCGAACGCAGTCAGACGATCGAGCTGATGCGCCACGCAGACCGCCGACCTGATCCTGACCGGCCACACCCACGACCTGTTCATCGATTTCGACGGCCGCACCGCCGCCGCCGAGTCGTCGTTCGACGGGCACTTCGTCGACCATGATCGACTGACGATCGAGGTGGCCGAGCACGACGGCCGGCGCGAGACGCGCTGGTGGCCGCGCTTCCGCATCATCGATATCCGCGACGGTGACGCCCGATCCGGAGGTCGCGGCGGTGGTGGCCGGCTTCGAGCGCGAGCTCGGCCGCGAGACTCGACGTGCCGATCGCGCGCACCGACGTCGAGCTCGACAGCCGCGAGGCGATCGTGCGCCGGGGCGAGGCGGCGATCGGCGACCTGATCGCCGACGCGATGCGCGTGGAAGGCAAGGCGCAGGTCGCGGTCATGAACGGCGGCGGCATCCGCGGCAACAAGATCTATCCGCCGGGCACCGAGATCACCCGTCGCGACGTGATGGCCGAGCTGCCGTTCGGCAACCGGCTGGTCGTCGCTCGACATCAAGGGCAGCGGGACTGCAAGGCGGCCATGGAAAACGGTCTGTCGCACATCGCCGAGGGCGGCGGAGGCTTCCCGCAGATTTCCGGCATGACCGTGACGTACGACCCGAAGCGGCCGCGCGGCGACCGCGTCATCTCGATCACGGTCGGCGGCGCGCCGCTCGATCCCGACCAGACCTACACGCTCGCGACCAACGATTACCTGGCGCGCGGCGGCGACGACTACGACTGCCTTCAAGGCGGCGAAGCCGCGACCAGACGATCGACGACTCGCCGCTGCTCGCCAACGCGGTGATGGTCTATCTGCGCAAGCTCGGCACCGTGCGCAGCATCGACCGGCGGGCGGCTCGTTCAAAAATGACAACGTCGCCGCATGGTCATGCGGCGACGTGGAATTCGTCGGCTGGCCCGAAGGGACCGGATCAGGGGCCCGGGCGCAGTTCGAGCCCGGCGATGCCGGCCGCGACGCTCAGCCCGGTCTGACCCTGCACGCTCAATGGCTGCAACGCGATCGTGTTGTTGGAGCCGCCGACCAGCGCGTTGGCGCCGACGCCCACTCCGACTGTCGCACTCGCGGCGGCGCCGACGTAGTTGCCTGCCAGTTCGCCGCGGCCGATCTGGCGGGACGGCGCAAACACCGCCCACTGCACGCAACCTGCTGGCCGATGCCGATGTCGACGCCGACGCGGCGGATGACCGCGCGATAGGGCTCCGGCGGAGAAATTCGGCGGCCGGAACATGCAACCCAGTTCCGTCACCGAGCCGACAAGGAAACTGGTGGTCGCACCGCGGCAGTCGAGCACTCCGACTTCGACGCGGTTCTGCGCCAGGGCCGGCGTCATCGACGCGACGGCCGCGGTCGCCAGCGCGATGGCAGTTGGCAAACGAATCATGGGTCGCTCCCTCCTCGTACGGCGCGCAATCTATCGCAACGCGCCGGGGGAAGCGGGAACGGCATGCAACGAGAGTGGCGGCTTTCGACTTTGCCGTTGTGAGCGCGAACGCGTGCGATCATTCGCGGACGCTGACAGAGCCGCGTCGATACCCGCGTCAGCGCTCCCCGTCGGCCTGCAGCGGCGGCCGGCTATTTGCGCCGGCCGATCATCAGCCCGATAACGACGGCCGCCGCAAGGGCGTCGCCAGGATCGCCTCGCGCGGGCTCTTGCGCACATAGTCGGCGGCCTGGTCGATCGCGTCGCTGGCGGCTTCTGCCGTCTGCTGCTTGAGCCGATCGGTGATCGGTCTCGGCCAACGAACCGAGCGAGGCGGCTGACGGCATCGCGTCCGGAGATGCAACGGATGGCGCCGGAGCAACCGATCGGCGCGGCGGGGCGGATTTGCCGCCACGCGCCGAGACGATCGAAAACAGCAGCGCCGCCATCACCGACGTGGTCGCCGCCACGGCGCCCAGCGCCGCATACGGTCCCTGCACATTCCTCCACCCAGACGTAGAGCGCGATCAGGCCGACGACGATCGTCAGCAACACGAACACCAGGCCGAGCAACGCCGAGCGCGATCGTCACGCCCGCATCGACGGCCTGCTGCTTGATCTCATCGACGGCCTCGATTCTTGTAGTCGTCTGCCTGCGCCTTGAGCCGCGCGAGCTGACGTTGCAGATCGACTCCGACCGCCTGCAGCAGCATATCGACCATCAGCCGCGTCCCCGCGACATCATGCCGATCACCACGCCGATGAGCAGCGTGGCCCGATCGTGCCGAGCGGATTGCGCCGCGCCATGGACTCGATCTCGGAGGCCAAGGTCTTCGCCTGCTCCTTGGCGCCCGACGCCACTTCGCAAGCGACCTCGCCGACCTGGCGACGCCACCGCGGCGCCGACGTTCTGCGCGGTCTGGTAGGCCTCGCCGCCGGCGTCGAGGCGAACTTCGACAGCGTCTGCTGCATCCTCGCCATGTCCTCGCGCAGCTTGGACACGTCTTCGCGACAGACTGTCGCCGGCCGCTTTCGCCGAACTCGGCGATGCCGGCTTGCCGCGATCGAGCGCGTCGCCGACCTGATCCTTGAAGCGCGTCGGCGGCGCTCTGCGTGGGGGTGATTGGGAAGCCGGCGGCTGGCGACCAGTTTGTGCTCGGTCGACGGTCGAGTGGTCTCGGCGCTCATGGGAAATCCCTCTGTTGGATTCGCTGCCTCGGCAACCGATGGAGCCTAACAAAGTTCCGCACGTGCTTTTTGCGCAGCAATTCGACGGCAGAGCCGAGGGCGATAGTGGACGAAGCTCTGCAAAATGGACCCGTGCTTCGGGGCCGGCCGCGCGCTGCACGGCGCGACCGGCACAGTCGTCGAGGAAGCAGCTACTTCAGGTTACCGCAGAAGCGCTGGATGCGGCGGCAGGCCTCTTCGAGGTCCTCGGTCTTGGTGGCGTAGGAAATGCGGAACGCCGGGCCGAAGCCGAACGGCGTGCCCTGCACCACGGCGACGCCCTCGCATTCCAGCAGCTCGGTGACGAAGTCCTCGTCGGTCGCGAGCTTCTTGCCCGACGGCGCGGTCCGGCCCATGGTCGCCGGCGCAGGACGGATAGACGTAGAACGCGCCTTCCGGCTTCGGACAATGCAATCCGTTCGACTGGTTGAGCATCGACACGCAGAGGTCGCGCCGCTCCTTGAAGATCGCGTTGTGCTTGGCGATGAAGTCCTGCGGGCCGTTCAGCGCCTCGACCGAGGCCCACTGCGACACCGCGGACGGATTCGAGGTCGACTGCGACTGCAGCATCGACATTGCCTTGATCAGGTCTTCGCGGCCGCCGGCGTAGCCGATGCGCCAGCCGGTCATGCAATAGGCCTTCGACATGCCGTTGACGGTGAGCGTGCGCTCGTAGAGCCGCGGCTCGATCTCGGCCGGCGAGGAGAACTTGAAGTCGTCGTAGACCAGATGCTCGTACATGTCGTCGGTCATCACCCAGACATGCGGATGCCGCACCAGCACGTCGGTGATCGTCTTGAGCTCGTCGCGCGGTGTAGGCGGCGCCGGTCGGGTTCGACGGCGAGTTGAAGATGATCCACTTGGTCTTCGGGCGTGATCGCCTTCTCCAGCGCCTCCGGCTTCATCTTGAAGCCGTCCTCGATGCGGGTCGGCACGATCACCGGCTCGCCGCCGGCGAGCAGCACCATGTCGGGATAGCTCACCCAGAACGGTGCCGGGATGATGACCTCGTCGCCGGGGTTCAGCGTCACCATCAGCGCGTTGTAGAGCACCTGCTTGCCGCCGGTCGAAACGATGATCTGGTTCGGCTTGTAGTCGAGGTGGTTCTCGCGCTTGAACTTGGCGACGATCGCCTGCTTGAGTTCGGCAAGCCCGTCGACCGCGGTGTACTTCGACGCCTTGCCGCTCTCGATCGCCTTGATCGCCGCCTGCTTGATGTTGTCGGGCGTGTCGAAATCGGGCTCGCCGGCGCCGAGCCCGATTACGTCGCGGCCCGCCGCCTTCAGCGCGCGCGCTTTGTCCGTCACCGCCATGGTGGCGGAGGGCTTGATGCGCGACAGCGAATCCTTGAGAAGGGCCATGGCAATCTCCGTGCCCCGCGGGGCGCGACAACACCTAATCGGCCGGGGCGCGGACGGCAAGACTCATTCGTTGATCTCGCCATCAATCCGGTTGATGGCAGCCTGAAGGGCGCGGCCGGGCTTGACCCGGTGGGTCGATCGGCAATGATCCCTGCCTCGAATGGAGCAAGGGACGGGCCATGGAATTGGGGCTGGGCGGCAAGGTCGCGCTGGTGACGGGGGCGAGCCGCGGGATCGGCCAGGCAATCGCGCTGTCGTTTGCGGCCGAGGGCTGCGATCTCCTGGTCACGGGCCGCGATGCGGCGGCGCTCGAGGAAACTGCGGCCAAGGTTCGCGCGCAGGGACGCAAGGCCGTCACCGCGGCGCTCGATCTGCGGGGTGAGGGCGGCGAAAAGGCGCTGATCGAGACCGTCCGGCGCGAGTTCGGGCACCTCGACATCCTCGTCAACAACGCCGGCGCAACCAGGCGCGGCAGCTTCTTCGAGCTGACCGATGCCGACTGGCAGGACGGCTACGCGCTGAAATTCTTCGGCCCATGTCCGGCTCGCGCGCGAGGCCTGGCCGCTGCTCAAGGCACGCGCGCGGCTCGCTCGTCAGCATCGGCGGCACCAGCGGGCAGGAAGCCCGAGGCCGAGTTCACCATCGGCAGCTCGGTCAACGCCGCGGTCGCGGCCTTCACCAAGTGCCTCGCCGATCTCGGCAAGCAGGACGGCGTGCAGGTCAATTGCGTGCACCCGAGCCTGGTCGAGACCGAACGGCAGTGGAAGCGCATCCGCGCCGAGGTCGCTTCCACCGGCGAGACCGAGGACGCGGTGCGCGCGCGCTTCGTCAAGAAGATGGGCTTCATCCGCTACGGCAAGGTCGAGGACGTGGCCGACCTCGTGACGTTCCTGGTTTCGACGCGCGCCACCTGGATGCACGGCGCCACCATCGATCTCGATGGCGGCGAACTGGGCGTGCTGTGAGAGTTTCACCGTCATGCCCGGCCTTGTGCCGGGCATCCACGTCTTGCTCTTCGCATTCGCAAAGACGTGGATGGCCGGGTCAAGCCCGGCCATGACGAAGGAGAAAATAGCATGAACATCCTGCTCACGCCCGCGCGCATCGGCCCGGCCGAAATCCCGAACCGGATCGTGATGCCGCCGATGACGACGCGGACATCGGACGACGACGGCACGTCACCGACGGCCACCGTCGCCTATTACATGGCGCGGGTGCGCGGCGGCACTGGCCTCATCACCGTCGAGATGGCGTCGCCCGAGAAGGCCGGCCGCCATCGCCGGCGCGAGCTCGGCATCTATCACGATGGCTTCCTGCCGGGCCTCACGCAGCTCGTCGGCGAAATCCACCGCGGCGGCGCCAAGGCCTCGATCCAGCTCGGCCATGGCGGTGGCCACACCCGCATCGACATCTGCGGCGAGACGCCGGTTGCGCCGTCGGCGATCCCGCATCCGGTGTACGAGACGACGTTCGAGATCATCGTGCCGCTCGCGATGACCAAGGAGCGCATCGCCGAGACCACCGCGGCCTACGTCGCGGCGGCGCCGCGCGGGCCGAGGCGGCGGGCTTCGACTGCGTCGAAATCCACGCCGCGCACGGCTATCTGATCTCGCAGTTCCACGCGCCGTTCGAGAACCACCGCACCGACGAATACGGCGGCAGCCTGGAGAACCGCGCCCGCTTCGGGCTCGATGTGCTGCGCGCGGTCAAGGCCGCAGTGCCGCGGCTCGGCGTCATCTACCGGCTGTCGGTCGACGACTTCTTCGACGGCGGGCTGACCTATGGCGAAGGTCGCGTGATCGCGATCTGGGCGGCGCAGGCCGGCGCCGACGCGCTGCATGTCACCGCCGGCCACTACCGCTCGCTGCCGACCGCGCACCGCATGATCCCGCCGATGACCGAGCCGGATGCGACCGTTCCTCGAGTTCGCGGCCGACGTGAAGCAGGCGATCAAGGTGCCGGTGATCGCGGTCGGTCGGCTCGGCGATCCCGTGACCGCGACGCGCGCGGTCGAGAGCGGCAAGGCCGATTTCGTGGCGCTCGGCCGCACGCTGATCGCCGATCCGCAATGGGTCGAGAAGCTCGCGCCGCGAGGAGCCGATCCGGCGCTGCCTTGCCTGCAACACCTGCATCGACGGATGCGCGGCGGCGCCGGCATCGGTTGCGTGGTCAACGGCGCGGCTGGCCGCGAGACGCTGTTCGTCGATGCTGCCGCCGCCGCGCGACGAGCGCATCGCGGTGATCGGCGCCGGACCCGCCGGGCTGACCTACGCTTCGCTGGTCGCCGACGACAATGCGGTGACCGTGTTCGAGAAGGAGCGCGCGCGCTGGCGGCGCGTTCCGCTACGCCGGCAAGGCGCCGCTGTTCCAGGAGGTCGCGGCGAACGAGGCGAAGCCTTCGCGCGCTACATCGACGACTGGTCGCGGCGTGCACGGCGCAAGGGCGTGATCTTCCGCTCACGCACCGACGTCGCGCGCGACCCGGGTCTTCTCGTGCCGTTCGACCGCGATCGTGGTCGCGACCGGCGCGGACTATCCGCTTCGGCCTTGGGCCGTTCGCCAAGGGTCTGCTCGAGCTCGGCGCCGGCCATTGGCCGGGGCTCGCGCAACTCATGTCGAACGAGGCGCTGCGCAGTGGTTCTATTACCGGGCCCGGCGCGGCACCGCGACCGCTTCCGCCGCTCGCGCGGCCCGATCAGAATCGTCACGGTGATCGGCGACGCGCGCAAGCGCCGGCAAGAGCAAGGAAGCGATCGCGAGCGCGTTCGAGGCGGCGCTGCTGGCGGCGCCTCCACCGCGGCCGGCATCCCGGAACGGCCCGCAACGCTCCCTTAAGCCTGCCCTGATAGGGCATGCTTCGATGAGTTGGAATGGCGCAGCTCCGCCGCTCGTCCCCGCGAAAGCGGGGACCCAGCGCAACAAGGCGGGATTCCCGCTTGCGCGGGAATGAGCGGAGGTGAAGCCCATTCGATCAATGGAATGTCGCATGGGCGCCTGGTCGAGACGCTTCGCAGCGGCAGCTGTCTCACCCGCGAGCGCATGCGGATTTGGGCCTTCGGCATGCTCGCCGCCTCGGCCCTCGGCTTCATCTATCTCGTTGCCACGTCGGACGGGCTGAACGACTACCAGGGCCGCCCGCTCGGCACCGATTTCTCCAACGTCTATGCCGCCGGCAGCTACGTGCTCGACGGCGAGGCCGCAGCGCCGTTCGACTGGCCGTCGCAGTACGCCCGCGAGCAGGCGATCTTCGGCGACAAGCACGCCGTTCTACGGCTGGCACTATCCGCCGTTCTTCCTGTTCGTCGCGGCGCTGCTCGCGCTGATGCCCTACGCGCTGTCGCTGGCGGTCTGGCAGGCCGCGACGCTTGCGCTCTATCTCGGCACGATCCGCACCATCCTGCGGACCGTCGCGGCCGGTGCCGGCAGCCCGCGCAATGTTCTGACCCGCGATTCGCTCTGGCTGCTGCTCGCGCTCGCGTTCCCGGCGGTGTTCGTCAACATCGGCCACGGCCACAACGGCTTCCTCACCGCGGCGCTGATCGGCGAGCGCGCTGGTCGTGCTCGACGCGCGGCCGGCGCTGGCCGGCGTGCTGTTCGGGCTCATCGCCTACAAGCCGCAGTTCGGCCTGCTGATCCCGCTGGTGCTGATCGCGACCGGACGCTGGCGCACGTTCGCCGCAGCCGGCGCTCACCGTCGCGGCGCTCGTGGCTGCGGCCACCGCGATCGCGTTCGGCGCCGAGGTGTGGCGCGCGTTCGTCGCCTCGACCGCGCTGACCCGCGACGTGGTGCTGGAGCAGGGCGGCACCGGCTGGCACAAGATCCAGAGCGTGTTCTCGCTGGTGCGGATGTGGGGCGGCGGCGTGCCGCTCGCCTACGCGCTGCAGGGCGCGGCACGGCGCTCGCGCTCGCGGCCGCGCTGGTCGTGCTGTGGCGCAGCGCGGCGTCCTATCCGCTCAAGGCCGCAGCGCTGCCGATCGCGGCGATCCTCGCCACGCCCTACAGCCTCGACTACGACTTCGTGGTGCTCGCGCCGTCGATCGCGTTTCTCGCCGCCGATGGCTTGTCGCGTGGCTTCCTGCCGTGCGAGAAGGCCGCGCTGGCGCTGCTGTGGTTCGTGCCGCTGTTCGCGCGCACGCTCGCCGAATGGACGCTGATGCCGCTCGGCGTGCCGGCGATGCTGCTCGTGCTCGCGCTGGTGCTGCGCCGCGCCGCCTGACGATGCCGGCCTGTTCGCGCGGTGGCATGACGGCGCAGCCGGTAAAGTAGCGGCATGCTCACGCGGCGCTGCCGCGATTGTCGCCGCTGCCGCAACAGCCGTCGCGTGTCCCGCCGCTGCGCAGATCCTTCCCGAGCTCGCCCGATCACGCATCGTCGTGCCGTATCCGGCCGGCGGCCCGGTCGACGTGGTGGCACGGCTGATCGCGCAGATCGGTCGCAGGCGCACTGCCGCAGCCGATTACGGTCGACAACCGCTGCGGGCGGCGCGGGCGTGATCGGCACGCTTGCGGTCGCGCGCGCCGAGCCCGACGGCCACACGCTCGTTCTCGGCACCAACCAGACCCACGCCACCAACCAGAGCCTGCTCAAGAACTGCCCCTACGACGCGGTCGACGGATTTCGCGCGGTCGCCGGCATTGCCGACATTCCGCATGTGCTGGTGGTGCGGCAAGGGCTCGAAGTGGCCGGTGCCGGCGCGCTGGTGGCAGCCGCCAAGGCAACGCCCGACGAGCTGCAACTACGGTTCGACCGGCGTCGGCTCGGCCTCGCATCTTGCCGCCGAGCTGTTCAAGAGCCGCGCCGGCGTCGACATCTGCAGCACATCCCGTTCCGCGGCGCCGCCCCGATGATGACCGAGCTGCTCGCCGGCCGCATCGACGTGAGCTTCGCCACGCTGCCGAGCGTGATCGCGCAGATCGACGCGGGCGAGCTGCAGGCGCTGGCGGTCGCAAGCGCGCGCCGCGCCGCGCGGCTGCCGAAGCTGCCGACACTCGCCGAAGCTCGGCATCGCCGGCGTCGAGGCCGACGCCTGGTTCGCGCTGTTCGCGCCGGCGACGAACGCCGCCGGCCGCGATCGATCGGCTCTATGGCGCGATCAGCGCGGCGCTCATGACGGAGCCCGCGCGCGACGCCATCGCCAGGCAGGGCATGACGCTGACGCTGCGGCCGCCCGCCGAGGTTGCGGCCTGGCTGCCTGGCGAGGTCGCGAAATGGGCCGCGCGTGATCCGGGCCGCTGGGGTTGTGGTAGAGTAGTCTTCAAAACACGCACGAAGCTGCTGGGGGCGGATGGATCGACGGACCTTCATTGCGCTCCTCGGCAGCACCGCAACAGCCCCGTGCCCGGCGCGGGCGCAGCCATCCGAACGCAGGCGGCTGATCGGCCTCCTGGGTGCGGTGTCCGAATCGGAAATGCGGTCCAACGCCGCCGCGTTCCGAGAGCGCCTGCGCGAACGCGGCTGGATCGAGGGCCGCAATCTCACGATCGAGGTGCGGGCTGCCGGCGGCGACTTCGCGCAACTGGATGCCGATGCACGCAGGTTCGTCGCCGCGGGCGCGGACGTGATCGTGGCGCTCGGAAGCCCGGGTCTGGTCGCTGCCAAACGGCACACCGGCACCTTGCCAATTGTCTTGACCATGGTGGCCGATCCGGTCGGGCAGGGATTGATCGCGAGCCTGTCCCATCCGGGAGGCAACGCGACCGGGCTCACGAACTTCGAATTCAACATCGGCGGCAAGTGGCTCGAACTGCTGCTGCTGATCAGCGGCGGCCTTTCGCGCGTCTGCCTGATCGTCAATCCGGGCAACACCAACACCGCAAGATTCGTTGAAGCGATCGGAGAGGCAGGCCGGGCCAGAGGCATCGAGGTCGATCCGGTCGCAGTCACCAACGCGGCCGAGATCGAGGCGGCGATCGTTGCGGCTGGGAACCGGCCGGGCAGCGGCCTCATCGTCTTCCCCGACAGCCTCGCGATCGTCCATCACGCGATGATCATCAGGCTTGCCGAGCAATACCGCCTGCCCGCCGCGTATCCGTTTCGCCTTTTTGCCGTGAACGGCGGGCTGATGGCGTACGGACTGGATTTCGCCGTCATCTACCGGCAGGCCGCGGAATATGCCGACAAGATCCTGCGCGGCATGAGGCCCGCCGACCTGCCGGTCGAGGCGCCGAACAAGTTCGAGCTGGTGATCAACCTGAAGACCGCCAAGGCGCTCGGTCTTGCGGTCCCGCCTTCGCTGCTGGTGACCGCTGATGAGGTGATCGAGTGAAAGGGCGCGCGCCGCGCCCATATGAGGATATGGCCGAACGACACGCTGGGGCGACGACGCGCTTGCCGACTATGCCCGCGCGCACCGCGTCGCAGCGGAGTAGAGCGTCCGCCCTGTCTGTGACGCCGTTGTAAAACTTTCATTGCGGTGCGACGCCGAAGATAAATTTCTCCAGTTCTCATGTTGCAGCGCACGCGATCATCTTTTTCACGTGATCGTCATTGCCCGGCCTTGCAATCGCCGTGCTTTGCTTTTCAATGCGGAGACAATCACACATCGGCGGCCACGCGCACGGGAGGGAGTTGACCAATGTATACGCTCTACTCGATGCGCCGCTCGGGCAATTGCTACAAGGTGCGTCTCGCGCTCACGCAGCTCGATCTCGCGCATGACCTGGTCGAGATCGACATTCTGAAGGGCGAGAGCCACACGCCGGAATTCCTGTCCAAGAATCCCAACGGGCAGGTGCCGCTGCTCGAGGTGGCGCCGGGCGTCTTCCTCGCCGAGTTCGAACGCCATCCTCTGGTATATCGCCGATCGCACGCCGCTCGCCCCCGACGACCGGATCGAGCATGCCGAGATGCTGCAGTGGATGTTCTTCGAGCAGCACAGCCTCGAGCCCAACATCGGTGCGGCCTATTTCTGGCTCACCCTGGTCAAGGGTGGGCGCGACCTGCAGCGCCACGCGCTCGAGGACTGGACCGAGGAGGGCTTTCGCGCGCTCGGCGTGATGGAGAAGCACCTCGCGACCCACCGCTTCTTTGCCGCCAACCGCTACACCATCGCGGACGTGGCGCTCTACGCCTACACCCACTTGGCCCACACCTGCGATTACGACCTCGCGCGCTTTCCTGCGGTGCGCGACTGGCTCGCGCGCGTCGCCGAGCAGCCCGGCCACGTCCCGATGGACTGGCAGCGGGCGGAGCTTGCCGCCGCGCAATAGGGGCGCGGCGCGGCGGGCAGGGCGCGCTCTTCGCGAAGCCTTGTTCAATGACCGCGTTGGGTTCGCCGGGCGGGTTAGCGCCGAAGGCGCGTAGCCCAACGGCTGAGTTCCCTGCGAGTCCAGATGGTGGGTACGTCGCTGCGCGCCGAACCCGCCCTGCATCCCGCACCGGACCCAACCTTACTCAATCACCTCATCGGCCAGCGCGAGCAGATTGCTCGGCAGCTCAATGCCGGTGGCCTTGGCGGTCTTGAGGTTGATCACGAACAGGTAGCGCGTCGGCTGCTCGAACGGGATGTCCTGGGGCTTCGCGCCCTTGAACACGCGATCGGCCATGGCCGCGACGCGCTGGTACGATTCCGTCAGGTCGGCGCCGTACGACATCAGGCCGCCGTCGCGGACGAGCACGTCGGCCTCATAGATCGCCGGCAGGCGGTGGGCGGCGGCGTAATCGAAGACCCGCTTGCGGTTGAGGGTGGTGAGCGCGTCCGACACCATCAGAATCGCGTCGGGCTTCTCGCGGTCCATCGCCTCGAACACGCCATTGAAGTCGTTCGGCTCGCGCACGCCGAGCGCAATGACGGTTACGCCCAGCGCCCGCGCGGCGTCGGCCGAGGCCTCGTAGCGCAGCGACATGCCGAGATCGTCGCGGTTCCACAGCATCGCGACGCGGCTGATCTTGGGCGACAGCTCCTTCAGCAGCCCCATCCGCTTGGTGGAGAGCGTGGTCGCGATGTCCGAAATGCCGGTGACGCTGCCGCCCGGCCGCGCCAGGCTTGCGACGAGGCCGGTCGCCACCGGGTCGCCGGCGCCCGCGGCGACGATGGTTGGAATGCCGGTGGCCTTGGCCGCCAGCGCTGTCGGATAGCCGACGGTCACGAGCGCGTCGATGCCACTCGCCTTGAAGTCCTGCAGCAGGTCCGGGATGCGGGGAATTTCGCCGCCGGCGCCGCGCGCGTCATAGGCAAGGTTGCGGCCGAGCGCATAGCCGCGCTGCGCCAATGCTTCGAGCAGCACCTTGCCGCCGGGCGAGCCCGCGCTGATCGGGGCGCCCGGCGTGAGCGAGCCCAGGCGATAGACCTTCTGCGCGGGCTGCGCGCGTCCTGCGGACGGCCAGGCGATCGCTGCGCTGCCGACAAGGGTGATAAAGTCGCGACGCCGCATGGATGTCCCCGTTGCCTGGTCGGACGATCGCCCCGGGGATCATCATAGCCGCCGGCGTGGCGGCTTTGACAGGCCTTTAGTCGCCGGCCTTGATGTTGGCGTCCTTGATGACCTTCGCCCACTTCGCGGTGTCGGCCTTGATGATGGAAGCGACCGCGTCCGGCGCGTCTGTCGTCGTATCGAGGCCGAGCGCCGCGAGCTTGTCGCGAATGTCGGGCATCGCCACGATCGCCGCCGCCTGCTGATAGACCTTTGCAATGATCGGGGCCGGCGTGCCAGCCGGTGCCATCAGCCCGAACCAGGAGATCGCCTCGAAGCCGGGAAAGCCTGATTCCGCAATCGTCGGCAGGTCGGGCATGACCGAGGCGCGCTTGAGCGAGGTCACGGCAAGCCCGCGCAGCCGGCCGTCCTTCACCACCGGCAGGATCGTGCCCATGTTCTGCATCGTCATCGACACCCGCCCGCCGATCACGTCGGTGAACACCGCGCCGCGATAGGGCACGTGCACGATGTCGACGCCGGCGAGGGTTTTCAGCATCTCGCCCGCAATGTGCTGCGGCGTGCCGACGCCCGGCGACGCATAGGTCAGCTTGCCCGGCTGCGCCTTGGCGAGCGCGATCAGCTCGGGAAAGGTCTTCGGCGGCAGATCGTTGTTGACCGCAAGGATGCTCGCCATGATCAGAAGCCGCGCCACCGGCGCGAGATCGCGCTGCACGTCATAGGTCTGGTTCGGCAGCAGCGTCGGGTTGATGGTGAGTGCGCCGTTGGCGCCCCAGTAGAAGGTCTGTCCGTCGGGCGCGGCCTTGGCCACGCGGTCGCCGGCGACGCTGCCGCCGGCACCCGGCACGTTCTCGACCGTCACCGGCACGTTCCAGGCGTCAGCGAATTTCTGCGCGAACATCCGTGCTGTGATGTCGGTCGCGCTGCCCGCGGTGAAGCCGACGATGAAACGCACCGGCTTGTCGGGATAGTTCGACTGCGCGAGCGCGGGCGTCGCTGCAAGCAGCGCCGCCGCGAGCGCAAGCCCAAGTCCGCGCCCAAGCCTCCGCATATGATTCATGGCCTTCTCCCTCATGTCCCGCTGTGGCCGTGCTGACGCAGATCGTTCACCGCTCTTGTTTTCGTTGGATGTGCGGGTCGCGCCCGCCTGTGCCCGCGTGCCCGCGTCTACTGCGCCATCTTGATGCCGGCGTCCTTGATGACCTTGCCCCACATCGGGGTTTCCTTCTTCACGACCTCCAGGAACTCGGCCGGCGTGTTGCCGACGAGCTGCAGGCCGAGGCCTTCGAGCTTTTGCCGCACGTCCGGCATCGCCAGGACCTTGATGGTCTCGGCGTAGAGCTTGTCGAGGATCGGCTGCGGGGTGCCGGCCGGCGCCATCAGGCCGAACCAGGCGGTGGCGTCGAAGTCCTTGAAGCCCAGCTCCTCCATGGTCGGCAGGTCTGGAATTTGCGGCGAACGCTTGCGCGAGGTGATCGCAAACGCGCGGAGCTTGCCCTCGCGCACCAGTGGCAGCACGTTGGAGATGTTGCCGAAGAACAGGTTGAGCCGCCCGCCCAACAGGTCCGGCAGGATCTGCGTCGTGCCGCGATAGGGCACCTGCTGGAATTTCACGCCGGTCATGGCCATGAACAGTTCGCCGCCGAGATGCTGCGAGGTGCCGATGCCGGCGTGGCCCGCGACGAAGTAATCGGGCTTGGCCTTGGCGAGCGCGATCAGCTCCGGAATCGTCTTCGCCGGAACGTCGGGCGGCACCACGACCAGGTTCGGAACGATGAAGATTTGTGTGATGTAGGCGAAGTCCTTGAGCGGATCGTAGCCAACCTTGTCCATCAGGTTCGGGTTGATGACGAGCGCCGCATTGCCGCCCATCGACAGCGTGTAGCCGTCGGGCGGGGCCTTCGCGAGCCGCTCGACCGCGAGGTTGCCGCCGGCGCCGGTGACGTTCTCGACCGCCACGCCCTTGGCCCAGCTCTCGTTGAACTTGTCGCCGAGAAGCCGCGACGTGACGTCGGGCGCAACGCCCGGCGAAAAGCCGACCATGATCCGGATCGGCTTGTCGGGATAGCCCGCCTGCGCCAGCGCCTGGCCGGCCGTAAGCCATACCGACAGCAACGCGGCGACGACGCCGCAGATCGTTCGCATCGTCCTCCCCCATGTCTTTGGTTCTGCGGTGTTGGCCCCGCGTGGCGGCAGCATAGCAGGCGTTAACAGCTTGTTAACCCGCGGCCACGGATTCGCCGCCGTTCGTCAAAGGCTTCGCCCAAGTCCGGTCGAACCCGCGCCGGTATCCCGGTCCACAATTGCTGCAAAGCTGATTCGGATTCTGGATAGGGTCATGACCAGGGAATTGATCGAACGGTCGCGCCGCCGGCGCGGCATTGCCGATGTGTCGCTCATTGTCACGGCGATTGCGCTCGTGGCGTCGCTTGTCGTGGCCGCGACCGCGGTTTCCATCGGGATTGCGCGCGCCGACACGCTCGGCCAGGTCGCAGCCGACGGCGGCGTGCGATGGGCGTTCGCGGTCGTGCTTGTGCTGATCGCTGCGGGGCTCGGCGGCGTGACCGCCGCGATGGCGCCCGGCCGGCGCTCGCGCCGACGCGGCTGACCGCGACTGTCATTCCGGGGCGCGGGCGAAGCCCGCGAACCCGGAATCCAGATGTCAGTTCGGAGCCAGCTTCTGGATTCCGGGTTCACGCGCTCGCGCGCGTGCCCCGGAATGACGGTGACCTATGGGCGTGCGCTAAGCCGCACCGATCACCGCGCCTGCCGGCCGACCTCCAGCGCCTTCTGGTAGCTCTCGATCACGGCGGCGTAGTTCGGCGCGACCAGCGCATAGAGCTTGCCGAGTTCGCCTGCCTCCGGCCGGTTCCAGGTGCGATGCACCTCCGAGAGCACGGCGTTGGTCGAGGTCGGGATCACGCCGGCCTGCGCGAAGCGCGCAAGCGTCGTGCGCGAGGCCATCTCGCTCGGATCGCCGGAGGCGTCCATCACAGCATAGACCTTGAAGCCCGCGGCCTTGGCATCGAGCGCGGGAAACATCACGCAGACGCTGGTCCACACGCCGGCCATGATCAGCGTGCGCTTGCCGGTCGCGCGCACGGTGCGCACGAAGTCGTCGTTGTCCCAGGCGTTCACCTCGCCCTTGCGCGGCACGTAGACCGCGTGCGGCGCGGACTGGTGGATTTCCGGCATCAGCGGGCCGTTCGGCCCGTTCGGCTCGGAGGCGGTGGTGATGACGGGGATTTTCATCAGCGTCGCGAGCTTGGCGAGCATGATGACGTTGGCGCGCAGATCGGTCAGCGGCACGTCCTTGATGGTCTGGAACAGGCCGGCCTGGTGGTCGAGCAGCAGGATCGCAACGTCGCCGGCATTCAGCAGCGCCTGGCCGCCGCCCGACGGCAGCACGCTCGACGGCGCGGCCGCAGGCGGCGTGGACTGGGCGAATGCGTCCGGCGCAGGCGCCAGCGCACCGATGGCGAGCGCGGCGACGAGCGCGTGCAGGATTCTCGTGACTGTTTCGGACATGATGGCTCTCCTGTGTTCGGCCGATGGCGGACCTTATCAATTTTGTGGTGGTGAATTCTTGACAATGCGGATTGCTCGAAGGCCGCAGCCGTTCGCCGCGCCATGCTGCGCCGCTCGTGCGCCGGCGTCCTACCCGCAACGAACAACTTGAATTGCCGCGTCCGCCGCGCCTAGTCTGGCTTCGCGCCGCGGACGACGCGCACGCGCTTGACCGAAGGGGCGTCATGTCGAGCTTCGAACTCGCTCTATCGGTTGTGCTTGGGGTTGGGCTCGCCGCCGCGACCGGCTTCCGCGTCTTTCTGCCGATGCTCATCGTGAGCGGCGCGGCTTATACCGGGCACCTCGCGCTCGGCGAGAGCTTTGCGTGGCTTGCGACGCCGGCGGCGCTGACCATGCTCGGAGCGGCCGCGCTTGCCGAAATCGTCGCCTATTATGTGCCGGGGGTCGACAACCTGCTCGACACCGTGGCGACGCCCGGCGCGTTCGTCGCAGGCACGGTGCTGTCGGCGGCGGTGATGACGGACCTGCCGCCGATGGTCAAATGGACCGCGGCCGTCATTGCGGGCGGCGGCATCGCCGGCATCACGCAGGGCGCCACCGCGATGCTGCGGGCCAAGTCGACGGTCTTTACGGGCGGCATCGGCAACCCGGTCATCGCGACCGGAGAGCTTGGCGGCGCGGTGCTCGTTACGCTGCTGGCGCTGGCCGCGCCGCTTGCCGCGCTCGCGGCGATCGTCGCGTTCTTGTGGCTGGCGATCCGGCTGCGCCGGCGCTGGCTGCGGGGCGCCCATCCCTCGTAAGGCGCAGCCGACCGCCGAGGGCGGAGGCAACTCGTCCGAACGCGCAAGCGCCGGTCAGCTCGGCTTCACGGCGTCGCCGTCCGCGGTCGGAGAGGGGCCGGAAGCGGATGCGGCCGGCGGCACCATGTAGTACGGGGCCGGTCGGCCCGCCCGGACGTCATCGACGGCGTTGCGCTGCGCCTCCAGAATTGCGGCTGCGGCCGCGGCATCGGCTTGCTGCTTTTGCCGCCAGAGCGCATAAGGCACGCCGATGATGGCGTTCAACAGCAGATAGAGCAAAATCGCCGCGCCGAGCAATCGCTCCTCGGAGAAGTTCGCCGCCGCAATCGAAAGCGCGACCGCCGGGTGGCGGGATGCCGTCGCGATCGCGAGCGTGGTTCGTCCGTCGGCATCCGGTCCGCCCAGCAGGTGGCCCGCCAAAAGTCCGACCACGACAAAGACCGCGATCGCGATCACCGTGCCGTCGCCGATCAGCATCCAGATCGCACGCCAGTTCGTCACCAACAGTGCGAGCGCCGCGAGCCGCAGCACGACACCCCCGACGAGCGAAACCGGCGCTTCGATGCGATCCGCCAGCGCCGGCCATCGCCTGCGAAACGCCACTCCGGCGGCAAGCGGCAGCAGTGCGAAGAGCGCAACGACTGCGACCACGCGCCATTCCGACGGCGTGAACGGCCTGCCGAAAAATCGGCTGAGCAGCGCGACCAGAACCGGGACGATGACGATCGACAGCAGCGCGGTTGTCGCCAGCAGCGCGAGCGCATAGGGCGCCTCGCCGCTCGCCCTGACCAGCCGCTTCGGTATAAACGGCGGCAGCGGCGAAATCGCCAGCGCCAGCAGCGCGATCTCGACGGCATGCTTGAACTCGAACAGGTACGCGAGCGCTGCCGCAACGATCGGCATCACCACGAACATGGCGGACAGCGATCGCGCCAGCAGCGCCGGCCGCCGGACCAGGTAGAGCACGTCCTCCGTCGTGGCCTTGAGGCCGAACCCGAAGACGGTGGCGCAAATGCTGAGCTGAAAGGCGAGCGCGATGAGTTGTTTCAACTCCATCGATCGTTGCTCCTCCGACGCCGGCGGCGATGCCTTGGCCGACTGCGCCGCGCGCACCTGCGATCCGTGGCGCGGGCCTCGAAGGATGCCCGGCCCGCACGCAGCGAAATCCGGAAGCCGCGCTTGCCGCGCCCGGCTCGCGTATCGCTTCGTTCATGCCGGTGCCGGCGCGCGCGCGCCGGCACCGGCACGTCCAAATGAGACGTTATCGGCAGACGCTAGGCTGTCCGGCCCTTCAGCATCCGGCCGATCCAGATCAGCACGCATGCGCCGACGAAGCCGGCAACCAGGTAGCCGACCCATCCGCCCAGCGCGATTCCAAAGACCTTCAAGATGCCGCCGGCCACCGCCGCTCCGACCATGCCGAGAACGATGTTCATCAGCATGCCCATGTTGCTTTTCATGAATTGCTCGGCCAGCCAGCCGGCAATCCCGCCGATAATGATACCTGCGATCCAGCCTACACTCGCGTCCATGGCTCGTCTCCCGGGAAGGCGCCGAGCGCGCCAGCACCGGAATCATAGCGCATTCGGCGGAAACCCGCGCGGGCATTATCGGCGCTAACCCCAGGTCCTTTGCTGTGGCGAAGCTCGCTAGGTCTGGCGGTCGGACGAGAGTATCCGCCCGCTTCAGACATTCCGGCTTCCCGCAAGTGTACTGCTGACCGGCCTTACAGGTGCCCCAGCCAGCAGCCCGGATGAGCGAAGCGAAATGCGGGAATAAGATTCGCAGCCCGTAGGGTGGGTTGGGCGCGAAGCGCCGTAACCCACCATCTGGACCTGCGGAAAACTCAGCCGGTGGGTTACGCGCCTCCGACGCTAACCCACCCTACGTGCTGAGTCTCCATACGACGGGAAAAAGTGTGATACGCTCTTCATTTGCAAAACAGAGAGAAAAACCTGTGATTCAGCGTCAGATCGGACGGAAGGTTGTCTCTGTCATTGGTGCCTGCGCGCTGCTGCTGAGCGGTGTTGCACAATCGGTGCAGGCCTGTACGGGCATCCGCTTGACCGCGGCGGACGGCACCGTCGTTCACGCGCGAACGATGGAATTTGCCATCGACATCAAGTCCGATGTGATGATGGTTCCGCGTGGCTATGCGCGGACGGGAACCACGCCCGACGGAAAGGAAGGGCTGAAGTGGAAGGCGAAATATGCCAGCGTTGGACTCAATGGTGTGGGCTTCCGATCTTGTTCGACGGGTTGAATGAAAGGGGGCTGGCCGCCGGAATGTTCTACTTCCCAACCTCCGCCGGATACATGCTCTACTCGCCAACCGATGCGGGCAAGACGATTGCGCAATGGGAAGTGGGATCGTGGATATTGGAGAACTTCGCCACCGTCGATGAGGTGAAGGCCAATATCGGCAACGTCGTCGTGCCCGCCGTCGTGTTCGGTGGATGGGGATTTGCTCCCGAGGCGCATTACATCGTGCACGACGCATCCGGGAAAAGCATTGTGATCGAGTATGTCGGCGGCAAACTCAACGTGCATGATAATCCGCTTGGCGTGATTACCAACTCACCGACATTCGATTGGCACATGACCAATCTGCGCAACTATGTAAATTTCTCGATGACCAACGCTCCTCCGGTGCAACTAGGACCTGTCAAGCTCCTGCCAACTGGCCAGGGCTCGGGCATGGCCGGATTGCCGGGAGACTTCACGCCGCCATCGCGCTTCGTTCGTGCGGTCGCGTTCAGTCAGTCGGTGTCCAAGCCAAAGACTGGGCGTGATGCCGTCATTGAGGCGTTTCATGTCCTGAACCAGTTCGACATTCCGAAAGGTGCGGCGCGCGATCAGGAAAAGGACGCGAAGGGCAATATCCAGGCCGACTACACGATCTGGACAGCCGCCAGCGATCTCAAAGCATTGCGGTATCATTTCCGCACCTACGAGAGCAGCCAGATCCGCAGTTTGGACCTGATGAAGATGAATATCGACGGCAAGGACATCGTCAAAATGTCAATCGAAGGCGATGAGGTCATCAAATCGCTCACCCCCTGAATGGCTGACAAAACAGTCCGTAGGGTGGGTTAGGCGCGGCTTGTCCGCCGAAGCCCAAAGGGCGAAGGCGGAAGCGCCGTAACCCACCATCCGGACTCGCGGAGAACTCTGCTGGTGGGTTACGCGCCTTCGGCGCTAACCCATCCTACGCGCTAACAAAACAGTTCAGCAGGCCACCTTCGACCCAGCCGCGCAGATTCGTATCACGCGGGCCACAGGATCATCGAAAAATTGGACACTTCGCTCTCCGCAGATTCCCTGCAGCATAGCGGTTTAGTGCAGTATCTGTTTCGCGACATTGTACCCTTTCTGGTTATTTAATACCTATATTTAGTACATAGCTCGTAGGGTGGGTTAGGCGCGAAGCGCCGTAACCCACCATCCGGAGATGTCGCGGCCGTGCGGCCGCGCATCGGAGCCACGCGTGCTCAAAAGAACGGCTCGTCAAGTAGCTCGGATTGCTTTAAATCAAACGAGTATTCATACCTTCTCAGGACGTCGGAAATTACATCGAAGAACCACGAAGATGCGAAAGGTGAAATCACGATTTCAGAAATTAGCTTCTCTAGGTCGCAGGCCAGTAGTTTTCCCTCAACTAGCGACGGTCGATCGTTGGGTAACACGATCCGAACTTCCTGTTCGTGGCTAAGGGACTTGCGTTTCTGGAAGATACGTTCGCTTTGGATCGAAGCAAAGCTGCGCCTAAAATCTAGGTAGTGCACTCGTCCTACAATAGCTTCGTCATGTTGGGCGCAAGCATCCCAAAGCTTTCCGACGGTCGATCTAATTGCAACCCCTGGAGTGCTCGGCGGGCAGTACAAGCGCCACAGGGCCTCTGCCTCGGTTTCGTTGCCATGCCAGCAGCTCACCAGCAATTGACGAGCGCTAAGCGCGAAGTCCTTAATGCTCTTCAGTAGCCTGTTCGCTTCTGCCTCAATTTGCTCTGCCGTATACTGTGAAATCGAATAACCGGCTGGTGTGTTAACAACCAGCTTACGGAAAAAGCCGAGATAATAATCGTCCCAAGTCTGCTGACGCATCGCAAGCCCGGTAGCGCCTTCAAACCGATCATCGAATCTGTCGGCACGGGAAAGATAAAGACCCTTCTGTTGCAGCATCGCAATGAATTTCGCAAAATCCACATACCTCCAGACTGTTTGGTCATCGCGAACTGATAAATTGAGCGAATCGGACCAATAAACAGGTGTCGCAAGTTCTCGAAGTTCGCTCGCGCAACAGGCTCCAACAAACAGCGGGTCAGAGTTCGATTCGTAGCCCGCGAACGCTGGGCGACCTTCGGGAATATGCGAATTGCAAACGGAGCATTGATTCCACTGTTGCGTCATTAGGCGGCGCAACCTGTGAGTAATGCGTCCGTGGGATTTGAGCCTCTCAAAAACGGCTTCGTCTTCCGCCTGAATGTTGATCGTCAAGATCGCGCAATCCTATGCAGGGACTAGAACAATACGTACTTTGTGAGAGACTTGGTTCGCAACCAACCATAGCCCAGATGAGGCGTCGCGCAATCCTCGGGGACTGGGGGGTATACAATTCCTCCATCTGAGCTGCTTGCTGTAGATTGCGACCGCTTTGATGCCAGCAGAGAGCCAAGCCATGAAGGCCGATGATCCACGTCTCGAGAAAAGTCGAAAGGAAGCGATTGAGCGCGTCAGCCGCGTTAATGAGATGATGGTCACCGTGCTCAAGGGCCATCTCGTCGTCGAGCAATTCATGGATGAATTTTTGACAGCTTTCGGCAAGAAGGCGAACGGGAGGTTTGCCGACAAGGCGCAGCATTGCCAGAGCTTGAAGCCACCCGAGATCGCCGCGCCAGTTTGGCAGTTGCTGACTGCTGTGAACCAGCTGCGCAATAAGATTGCGCACACGCTGGATCAAGGGGAAGTCACGACAAAGATGGACGAAGTGCGCGCGGCCTATCTTGCAGCTTTGTCGGATAAGCAACGGCCGCACTCGGAAAAGCTGGACGATCTGCACATCGCCGCCGCGGCTTTCGAGCTTTGTGGTGCATATCTCGTGGCTGCGACTGAGTTTGCGCGGGCCGCTAGAAATGCCCGATTGTTGGGCCACAAGGCGGATGATTGAGACATGGTACGTCCATTTTGTGGGTCGGGCATAAGTCATTTTGTGACGCAGGTTCTCGAACCGCAGGTCGCTTGACCTGAATAAAGTCCTGTGATTGAATTCCTGCAGCCTGTTCGTTGAGGGGCGCCAACCGGTGACGCCAGTTGACGGGGCAGGCTGCGGCGCCCGCGCGTCCGGCCTCGTCAGCCGGGCTCCCGGGGTGCCCCGGACCCCGCCCTACGGACACTACGGTCCGTGCGCAGGGAGCTCTGCTGGACGGCCGGAGCCCGTTGTTCCGGTACGCAAGCGCGGCCCGGGGTGAGCGTGGATCAGCCTCTCCGAGGCCCCGCGCGAAAACGCCGCGATGGAGCGCCGGGAGGCGTGCGTGCCCCTTCGCAAGGGCGCGCGACGCCGCAAGGCGTCGGATGATGGTTCAGCGCCTTTCGGCGCTCCATCCCCCTCGCATTTCCGATCGAGGGTGAAGGCAGGAGACGGCGACCGGGCGCCGCAAACAACCCCGGAGCGATGATGCATGTCCGAGGATTATGCATGCTGAGAGAGGTTGAGCTAATGGAGCGCACCAAACGCGAAGCAGTCGCGCTTCACCCTCCCCTGGAGGGGGAGGGTCGACGCCAAGCGAACGAAGTGAGCGAAGGCGGCGGGGTGGGGTGAGCTTTGTGCGCTGAAGGTTCACCCCACCCCGCCGCTCGCATGCGCTCGCGGCGACCCTCCCCCTCCAGGGGAGGGTGAAGCGTGCCCGCGGCAAGGCTGTGCCACACCAGCGCGCACAGCAGTCGCGGCGCGCACAATGCGCCGCCCATGCTGCATCGCGGCGAGCGAGAGTTGCGAATCGAACCGATTATCGGGCTGAAATGACAAGATGAATTCGGGCCCGCGCCGCGGGCCTACTGAACGGTCGCCCGGAACGCCATATTTGTGACGGCTGTTGTTAGGGGCTTCCCATGGAGGACGTAGCGATGCTGCTCGGTGCCAACATCTTCGTCATCGTGCTCGTGCTGCTCGCGATCCTCACGATCTTCGCCGGCGTCAAGACGGTGGCGCAGGGCTATCACTGGACCGTCGAGCGCTTCGGCCGCTACACGCGCACGCTCCATCCGGGGCTGAACCTGATCGTGCCGTTCTTCGATCGCATCGGCCGCAAGATCAACGTGATGGAGCAGGTGATCGACATCCCGCAGCAGGACGTCATCAGCAAGGACAACGCCACCGTCACGGTCGACGGCCTCGCCTTCTTCCAGGTGTTCGACGCCGCCAAGGCGAGCTACGAGGTGGCCTTTCTCGACCAGGCCATCATCAAGCTCACCATGACCAACATCCGTTCGGTGATGGGCGGCATGGACCTCGACCAGATGCTCTCGCACCGCGACGAGATCAACGAGCGGCTGCTGCGCGTGGTCGATGCGGCGGTGTCGCCGTGGGGCGTCAAGGTCAACCGCATCGAGATCAAGGACATCGTGCCGCCGGCCGACCTCGTGCAGTCGATGGGCCGCCAGATGAAGGCCGAGCGCGAGAAGCGCGCCGAGATTCTGCAGGCCGAGGGCCAGCGCCAGTCGGCGATCCTCAAGGCCGAGGGCCAGAAGCAGTCGCAGATTCTGGAAGCCGAGGGCCGCCGCGAGGCAGCGTTCCGCGACGCCGAAGCGCGCGAACGCCTGGCGCAGGCCGAGGCCAAGGCGACCGAGGTGGTGAGCGTGGCGGTCGCCAACGGCGACATCGCGGCGCTCAACTATTTCGTCGCCGACAAATACATGAAGGCGCTGACCGAGCTTGCGGACTCGCCGAACCAGAAGGTGCTGATCCTGCCGATCGAGGCGACCAGTGTGCTGGGCTCGCTCGCCGGCATTGCCGAGATCGCCAAGGCGACGTTCGGGCCCGACGCGGTGCGCACGCCGGCCGCGCCAGCCGCGCCGCGTCGGCCGACCGTGCCGCCGACGATCCCCGACGGGAGGGTGTCGCCATGATCGCGTATCATCGTCGGCCTCGGCGCCGTGGGCCTGGATCATCGCGGGCGCGATGCTGCTCACGCTCGAGCTGGCGCGTGCCGGGCGCATTCATGATGTGGCTCGGCCTTGCGGCGCTGCTGGTCGGCGTGCTCTCGCTTGCGATCGACTGGTCGTGGCAGGCGCAGTGCGTGGCGTTTGCGGTGTTCACGCTCGCCTCGGTTCCGCTGTGGCGGCGCTTTGCCCGCAAGGTCGAGCCGCAAGAGCGAGTCGCCGCTGCTCAACCGCCGCACCGAGGCGCTGGTTGGCCGCGTGTTCACGCTGGAGAAGCCGATCGTCGACGGCGTCGGCACGGTGCGGATCGACGACACGATCTGGCGGGTGCGCGGGCCGGATGGTCCGGCCGGCAGCCGGGTGCGGGTGGTGCACGCCGACGGCGCCAACCTCGCGGTCGAACCGGCGGCGTAGGGGCGGCCGGGGGCGGTACCGGGGTAAAGGGCCCGTTAACCACGATTCTTTAAGCGTCGTTAACCAGTGGCCGCTCGCGGGCGGCCACGGGCCGGTGCGGCGCGTCCCATTCGGGGCGCGCGGGCGCCGGCGCGATGCATTGCGCTTAAAGGAGGCCGTCCCCTGCCGCGCCGCTGCCCATCGCGTGTCGCACTCGCGCTCGCGGCCGCATTCGCGGGGCTCGTGCCTGTGGCGCAGAGCATGGCGCAGACTGTGGCGTCGCCTCAGCCCGCGCTCGCTGCGAACAGCACAGGATTCGACGCCGCCGGCGCCGTCCGCAAGCGCCGTGCCGCCAAGCGGAGGCCCGCCGCATCGGCGCGGCCGGTGGCGGTGCCGCCGCGGCAGGCGGCCGGGCGCGGCGCCGCCCCGCAGTTCGCCGCGCGCGCGGCCTACGCCGACGCCTACCGGTCGGCGGATGCGCTCCCCCGCCGGCCGCCGCCCCCGCCCGACCAGGACGCGTTCGAGCCCACCGGCGTCCGCGTCGGCAGCTTTCTGTTGCGGCCTTCGATCGACGTGGTGCGCGGCTACGACAGCGATCCCGCGCGCGTGCTCGGCGGGACCGGTTCGGCCTTCACCGTGGTCGCGCCGGAACTGCAGGGCCGCTCGCTCTGGTCGCGCGACGAACTCGCGTTCAGCCTGCGCGGCAGCTACACCGCCTACGATCAGGCGTCGTCGCTGAACCGCCCGCTGGTCGACGCCAAGGTCGCGCACCGCATCGACATGTCGCGCGACACCCAGTTCAATCTCGACAGCCGGTTCTTCCTCTCGACCGACTATCCGGGCAGCCCGAACCTGCCGGCCGACCTCGCCAAGCTGCCGATATACATGACGTTCGGCCTCGGCGCGGGCGTCACGCAGCGCTTCAACCGCCTGGAGCTGATGGCGAGTGGCATCGCCGAGAGCACCTGGTACCAGGATTCCGAACTCACCGACGGCTCGACGTCGAGCAACAGAGATCGCGACTACCGGCAATTCGGCGGGCAGTTGCGCGCAAGCTACGAGCTCATGCCGGGCGTCAGGCCGTTCGTCGAGATCGGCGGCGACATCCGCCGGCACGAACTGCCGGTCGACCGCAACGGAGAACAGCGCGACTTCGAACGCGATCACGCCCAAGCTCGGCTCGAGCTTCCTGCTGAGCAGCAAGCTCACCGGCGAGTTCGCGGTCGGCTACCTCGTGCGGCGTTATCAGGACCCGACGCTTGCCGACATCCGCGGGCTCGTGTTCGACGCATCGCTCAAGTGGGCCGCAACCGGCTTGACCACGGCCACGCTCGCGGCCACTTCGCGCGCGGAGGAATTGGTGCTGGAAGGCGTCTCGGGCGCGCTCCGACGCGACGTAGGCCTGCAGATCGACCACACCTTCCGCGCTGGCTGATCGGCACGCTGAAGTTCGGCTACGGCAACGACCAGTACGTCGGCCTCGGCCGCATCGACAACCGAACCTCGCTCGGGGCCGCAATCACCTACAAGCTCAACCGCGAATTCTGGCTCAAGGGCGAATACCGGCGCGAGAGCCTGCGCTCCAACGCACCGGACGTGAACTATGACGCGAACATCTTCCTCGTCGGGTTGAAGTTGCAGCGCTGACGCGGCATCGTTCGCGCCCCAAGACCGCGGCGAGGGCGCGATGGTGGAGACGCACGAAGGCGAACCGAAGGTGCGGCGCTGGACCGACCAGCGCTGGGTGCTCGACAATGTCGTGCGCTCGGTCGGCATCGACTGGGACCAGCCGCGCTCGTTCTATCTCAACGCCGCCTGCGGCATGGAGGCCTCGGCCGATTTCGCCGCGATCCGCGAGCGCGTCAAGAAATTCGACGACATAGAACCGATTTTCGCGGCGACCGCGCGTCGCCGCGAGGCCAAGGCACGCGCCGCCGAAGCGGACGGCTCGCCGGTGACCGCGCGCGACAACTATTTCATGGCCGCGATCCATTGGGGCTCGGCGCAATGGTCGCGTCACGAGAACGATGCCGAGAACCTTGCCTACAACGCGAGCAAGCGCGAGTGCTACACGAACTACGCACGGCTCGCCGATCACCGTATCGAGCCGGTTTTCATTCCGTTCAAGGGCAAGTCGCTGCCGGGCTGGTTCCACCTGCCGGCGAACTACAGCGGCGGGCGGATTCCGGTGGTGATCTCGTTTCCCGGCATGGACACCTACAAGGAGGTGTTCGTGGCGCTTAACGGCGACCGTTGGCTGTCGCGCGGCATCGCAGTGCTGGCGCTTGACGGGCCGGGACAGGCCGAGTGCCGCGTGCTCGGGCTCACAGTGAGCATGGAAAACTGGACAGCGGTGGGGAAGGCCGTGGTCGACTGGCTCGTCGCGCGGCCGGAGATCGACCCGTCGCGGATCGGCGCGTTCGGCAACAGCTTCGGTTCGTTCTTCGTCACCATCGTCACGGCGAACGAGCCGCGCATCTGCGCGTGCGTTGCCAACTCCAACAATCTTGAGCCGGGCTGCCACAGCATCTTCGAGGAGGCGAGCCCAAGCTACAAGAAGCGCTTCATGTACATGGCCGGCTTCACCGACGAAGCAGAATTCGACCGCTTCCGTCCGACGCTCACCTGGGAGGGGCAGGTGGAAAAAATCCGCGTGCCCTATCTCGTAGTCGCAGGCGAATGGGACGAACTGAGCCCGCTCGTCCATACCGAGAGAATGCTCGCGCGCATGAGCGCACCGCGCCAGTTCGTGGTCTACCAGGATGCGCGACACGCCATCGGCGCGTGCCCCTCGGTCAATTTCGGGCCGCATCCACCGACGCTGGTGGCGGACTGGATGGCAGCGCGCTTGGCCGGCCGGCCGATGGCGAGCGAACGCTGGTACGTCGAAAATTCGGGCGCGGTGACGCGAACGCCGCTGTGAGACGGCTCAGCCGAGCAGCGTCTTGAGCTCAGCGCGCAGCGCCGGCGCAATATCGGGCCGCTCCAGCGCATAGGCGACATTGGCGGCGAGGAAGCCGATCTTGGAGCCGCAGTCGAAGCTGCGGCCGTCAAACTTCAGGCCGTAGAACGGCTGCGTCTTCGCGAGCCGGATCATCGCATCGGTGATCTGGATTTCGCCGCCGGCGCCGCCTTCCTGCGTTTCCAGTATTCCGAAAATTTCCGGCTGCAGGATATAGCGGCCGGTGATGATGAGATTAGACGGCGCCTTTTCGCGCGGCGGCTTCTCCACCATCTCGTTGATGGCGAAGCCCTTGCCCTTGGGCTTTCCGACGCCGACGACGCCATAGGCGCTGATGCGTTCCAGCGGCACCTCTTGGACCGCGATGATGTTGGCGTTGTCCTCGCCCGAACGATAGACGTCGATCATCTGTGCGAGGCATCCGGGCCTGCCTTGCACCAGCACGTCCGGCAGCAGCAGCGCAAACGGCTCGTTGCCAACCAGTTCGCGTGCGCACCACACCGCGTGGCCCAATCCGAGCGGCGACTGCTGGCGGGTGAAGCTTGTGGTGCCGGCGGGCGGCAGGTCGCCGGACAGAAGGGTGAGGTCGCTGAGCTTGTTGCGCTCCTTCAGCGTCACTTCGAGCTCGAACTGCCGGTCGAAGTGGTCCTCGATCACCGCCTTGTTGCGGCCGGTGACGAAGATGAAGTGCTCGATCCCGGCTTCGCGCGCCTCGTCAACGACATGCTGGATCAGCGGCCGGTCCACCACCGGCAGCATCTCCTTGGGCACGGCCTTGGTGGCCGGCAGAAAGCGGGTGCCGAGGCCGGCCACTGGGAAGATCGCTTTGCGAATCGGTTTCATGCAGCAGACATCATGCTCAAGTTCGTGGGAAGCGGGCTATCGCGCGCCAATACGTCCACTACGCAAATTATTCCGGCTGTTTCAATAGGTCGCAGCGCGGAGCTTCTTTCACAAGCCGGCTGGAAGCTTGACGGCAACAAGTCGGCTGGCACATTGGAACCTCAGATCTAACTGGTAGGCGGCGACGATGTGGCAACGATTCGTTGGGGCAGGCGGTGCGGTGCTGATCGCCGGCACTCTGCTGGCGGGGCCGGCCGAGGGCGCCGCGCGCTGCCGCAACACCGGAGATTTCGGGCGCTGGCTTGAAGCCTTCAAGCAGGAGGCTGCCGCCGCCGGCATATCGCGCAACGCGATCGCCGCCGCACTCAACGGCGTGACCTTCGACCCCGCGATCATCCGGCGCGACAGCGGCCAGGGCGTATTCTCGCAGAGTTTCCTGGTGTTCGCCGGCCGCATGACGGGGGCAGGGCGCTATCAGAATGGGCTCAAGCAGTTGAAGGCTAACGCCAACCTGCTGTCGCGGATCGAGCAGAGCTTCGGCGTGCCGCCTGCAGTGGTGACTGCGCTGTGGGGGCTGGAGAGCGACTACGGCGCCTACAAGGGCGGTACCTATCACATCATCCGCTCGGTCGCGACGCTCGCCTACGACTGTCGGCGGCCGGAATTCTTTCGCAAGCAGTTGATGGACACGGTCCGCCTGGTGGAGCGCGGCGATCTGAGGCCGGAAGAGATGATCGGCAACTGGGCCGGCGAGCTTGGGCCCACGCAGTTCACGCCGTCCGACTACTTCAAGCACGGCGTCGATTTCGACGGCGATGGCCGCGTCGACATGATCCGCAGTGTGCCGGATGCGCTCGCCTCCGCTGCCAACCTGATGAAGAGCTTCGGTTGGCAAGCCGGGCAGCCTTGGCTGCAGGAGGTGCGCGTGCCGGCGCAGATGCCCTGGCAGGAGGCCGACCTCGCTATCCAGCATCCGCGTTCGCAGTGGCTGCGCTGGGGCGTGACCGCGGCGCACGGCCAGTTGCCCAACGACAATCTGCCGGCGTCGCTCATTCTGCCGATGGGTCGGAACGGCCCGGCCTTCCTCGCCTATCCCAATTTTCGGGCCTACATCGAGTGGAACTCGGCGATGGTCTATTCGACGACGGCGGCCTATTTCGCGACAAGGCTCGCCGGCGCGCCGCCGGTCGGGCAGGGCAACGCACCGGTGCAGGTGCCAACGCCGCAGCAGGTGCAGGACCTGCAGCGGCTCTTAGCCGCGCACCAATTCTATCAGGGCGAAGCCGACGGCCGGATCGGCTCGCAGACCCGAGCCGCAGTCAAGCAGGCGCAGATCAAGCTTGGACTGCCGGCCGAATTCGTATCCGAAGTCTCGAATTGGCCGACCGGCTGCGCGCCGCGCGATAGCAGCACGGCCGCGCGTGCCCGCTGTCGATGCGGGTTGTCGTTAACACGGGCTAAAGCATATATGGCCTCAATGGTTGCTCAGGGCCTACGGCATACGAGGCAAGCCATGACGAGTGTCGAACTGGCGAACCGTTCGATGGGTATCCGGCTGCTGGCGGTGGCGTTGCTGTCGGGCGTGGCCGGCGAGGCCCTGGCGCAAAGCGATCGTCCGGTTCAGCCGCGGCCGGTTCGCCCGGCGATGGTTCAAGCCACTCCCGCCGTGGCACCTGCTGCAGCGCCCGCGCCGGCCCCCGCCCCACCCAGGGAGTGGACTGGCGAATCCGGCGCCTCCGGCCATCCATTGATGCAGGCTTCGGCCATTCGCGCGGCAGCCGCCAATTTCGAGACTTGCCTGGAAGGGATGTGGCCGCTCGCGGCCAAGCGCAATATCTCGCGCGCCTCGTTCGACAAGTACGTTCGCGGCCTGACGCCCGATCTTCGGATCATGGACCTGATGGACGCGCAACCGGAGTTTACCAAGGCGTTCTGGGACTATCTCGACATCCTGGTGAACGACGCCCGCATCGCGACCGGTCGCGAGATGCTCGCCAAGTACAAAGGGATATTCGACTCGGTCGAGAAGTCCTACGGCGTCGACCGCACCATCATCACCGCGATCTGGGGCGTGGAATCGAACTACGGCACGCTCGGCGGCGACCGTCCGGTGCTGCGTTCGACGGCGACGCTCGCCTGTGTCGGCCGGCGCCAGGCCTATTTTCGCGACGAGTTTCTCTCGGCGCTGGAAATCCTGCACCGCGGCGACCTGCGGCCCGAGCAGCTCAAAGGCTCATGGGCGGGCGCTTTCGGGCCGACGCAGTTCATGCCGACGTCGTTCAAGCGTTTTGCGGTCGATTTCGACGGCGACGGCCGGCGCGATGTCGTCGACTCCGCGGCCGACCTGATCGCCTCGACCGCGAACAACCTCAAGAAGGACGGCTGGGTCGCCGGGGCGACGTGGGGCTACGAGGTGGTGATCCCCAAGGGCTTCAACTACATGCTCGCCGATCGCTCGCGCCAGCTCACGCTGCCGGAATGGGAAGCGCACGGCCTGCGCCGGGCCGGCGGCCAGCGGTTTCCGCAATCGAGCGACCGCGCCTATCTGATGGTTCCGGCGGGCAACGAGGGCCCGGGGTTCCTGATGCTGCACAACTTTCGGGTCCTGATGAAATACAATCCGGCCGAGGCCTACGCGCTCGCGATCGGCCACCTGTCGGACCGGCTGCGCGGTGGCGGACCGATCGTGCAGCCCTGGCCGCGGCACGAGCCAGTGCTGTCGCGTGAGGAGCGGCGCGAGCTTCAGGAGCTGCTGCTCAAGCGCGGCTTCGACGGCGGCGAGCCCACCGGCCGGCTCGGACCGAAGGCGAGGGCGGCCATCCGCGACTTCCAGGCCTCGGTCGGGCTGGTGCCGGATGGGTTTGCGTCGACCGCAATCTTGGCGCGCCTGCGGACCCGATGACGCGCTTTGTTCCGGTAACCAAGCTGTTGCCACCGGGTTGACAATTTCTTCTGGTTAACGACCGATAGCGGCTGCGGCGGCCTCGCAATCGGGGCGCCGGAGGCCCCTTGATCCGGTCGATGCGGCGATGACGAATAACCTGCACTTGCAGTGGGTTGGCGCGGCCAAGCGGTTTGTCCGGACGGCTGCGATCGCGGCGATCGCCTTTTGCGCGCTGATGCCCGAAGCCCAGGCACAATCCGACATGTTCCGGTCGATTTTCGGGCCGTTCTCGCAGCCGCGGTATAACTACAATCCCGGCCAATCGTCGTCTTCCTCCTCCTCTTACGAACGCCAGGTCGATTCCTCGCGTGCACCGGCCCCAAGGCGGGTCGATGTGCCACCTTCCCGTAGCATTCTGGTGCTGGGCAACTCGATGGCCGACTGGCTCGCGTACGGGCTTGAGGACGCGTTCTCGGACAATCCCGACATCGGCGTCGTGCGCCGGCACCGCACCTATTCCGGACTTCATCCAATACGACTCGCGCAACGAATCCCAGGACTGGGCCGGCGTCGCGCGGGAGACGATCGCAAACGAGAAGCCGCGCTTCATCATAATGATGCTCGGCCTCAACGACCGTCAGCTGATTCGCGAACGGATCGCAGCGCCGCGCACTCCGGCGCCCGGCCAGCAGCAGCCGGCTGCCCCTGCCCAGGATGCGTCGGCGCCCGCTGATGCGGCCGCCGAGTTGGGTCGCACGCGTTCCGTCGTGCACGAATTCCGTTCCGAGAAGTGGGGCGAGCTCTACGCCAAACGCATCGACGATACGATTGCCGTGCTCAAGGCGCGCGGCGTTCCGGTGTACTGGGTCGGGCTGCCGTCGGTCCGCGGGCCCAAATCGACGAGCGACATGGTCTATCTCAACGAGTTGTTCCGCGCGCGCGCGGAAAAAGCCGGGATCACCTACATCGACGTGTGGGACGGCTTCGTCGACGATGGCGGCCGCTTCACCCAGCAGGGGCCTGACTTCGAAGGCCAGACCCGCCGGCTGCGGACCAACGACGGCATCCATTTCACCAAGCCCGGCGCGCGCAAGCTTGCGCACTACGTCGAGCGCGAGATCCGCCGTTCGCTGTCGACCGGCCCGGTGCCGGTGGTGCTGCCGGCAGAGCCGCAGCAGCCAGCCCCACCGCTGCCACCGACCGCGTTGCCCGGAACGCCGATGACGCGACCGCTGGCCGGGCCGGTGCTGCCGCTGACCACGACCGCCAAGGGCAGCGAAGAGCTGCTCGGCGCTGCAACGGCCGCCCCCGCCTCGGATCACCCGACCGTGACCCGCGTGCTGGTGAAAGGCGAGCCGGTCGAATCACCGGCCGGCCGAGGCGACGATTTCGCCTGGCCGCGCCGCGGTGTCGCTGCGTTCGGCAAGGACCCGGTCGCGGCCACGACCAACCTGCCGATCCCGGTGATGCGCCCGCTGCCGGAAAAGACCACGGTGGCGGTGCCGAGCGGGGAGACCCGCCCGGTGACGGCGTCCGCATCTGCGCCAGCCCGCCGTTCGTCGCAGCCGCGCCAGCAGCACACCAGGCAGCGCAACCAAAACAACGACTTCTTCCCGTTCTTCCGCTGAGGCGGGCGGCTCGCGCAAGTCGACGTGGCTGGCGCGCGCCGGTTCAGCGCGGCAGCACGGTTGTCCCCATCAGGAATTTGTCGATTGAATGGGCGCATTGGCGGCCTTCGCGGATCGCCCACACGACGAGCGACTGGCCGCGGCGCATGTCGCCGGCCGAGAATACCTTGGCGCGCGAGGTCTGATAGGCCACCTGGTCGGCCTTGATGTTGCCGCGCGGATCGAGCTCCACGCCAAGCGCCTTGATCATGCCGTCGTGCACCGGATGCACGAAACCCATCGCGAGCAGTACGAGATCGGCATCGATCTCGAACTCGGTGCCGGGCATCGGCTGAAATTTCGCGTCGGCGCGGGCGCAGTGCAGTCTCTGCACGTGGCCGTTCGCGCCTGAGAACCGCGTGGTCAGCACCGCGAACTCGCGGTCCACGCCCTCCTCATGGCTCGAGGAAATGCGCAGCTTCAGCGGCCACAGCGGCCAGATGAGCGGCTTGTTCTCGTGCTCGGGCGGCTGCGCCATGATTTCAAAGTTGGTCACCGACAGCGCGCCCTGCCGGATCGAGGTGCCGATGCAGTCCGAACCGGTATCGCCGCCGCCGATGACGACGACGCGTTTGCCGGTCGCAAGAATCGGCTCGACGCTGCCGACCGGCTCGCCGCTGACGCGCCGGTTCTGCTGCGGCAGAAAATCCATCGCGAAGTGGATGCCCTTCAGCTCGCGGCCGGCTATCGGCAGGTCGCGCGGTGCCTCGGCGCCGCCGGTCAGCGCCACCGCGTCGTAGTCCTTGACCAGCGCGTCGATCGCGACGTTTGCGCCGACATGGGCGCCGTAGTGGAACGTCACGCCTTCCCCTTCCATCTGCGCGACCCGCAGATCGACGACGCGCTTTTCCATCTTGAAGTCGGGAATGCCGTAGCGCAAAAGCCCGCCGGCCTTGGCCTGCTTCTCGTAGACATGCACGTCGTGGCCGGCGCGCGCGAGCTGCTGCGCGCAGGCGAGCCCAGCCGGTCCGGAGCCGACAACGGCGATCTTTTTTCCGGTCTTGCGAGTGGCAACCTCGGGCTTGATCCAGCCGTTGGCGAACGCCCGGTCGGCGATCTCGCATTCGATGGTTTTGATGGTGACCGGGTTGTCGTCGATGTTGAGCGTGCAGGACGCCTCGCACGGGGCCGGGCAGACGCGGCCGGTCACTTCCGGGAAATTGTTGGTGGAGTGCAGGTTGCGGGCCGCTTCCTCCCACTTGCCGCGGTAGACCAGATCGTTCCAGTCCGGGATCTGGTTGTTGACCGGACAGCCGGTGGGCTGGGCAACCGTTTGGTCGGTGCCGTGGCAATAGGGCACGCCGCAGTCCATGCAACGTGCCGCCTGCTCGCGGACCGCCGGCTCCGGTTTCGGCAGCACGAACTCGTGCCAGTGGTGGACGCGCTGCTCGACCGGCTCATAGTCCCGGTCGTCACGCTCGAACTCGAGGAACCCCGTAACCTTGCCCATCCGCCGTTACTCGGCCGCCTGCAGCGATGCCTTGGCCATCTCGGCGAGCGCGCGGCTGAACTCGTGCGGCATCACCTTCCGGAACTTCGGAAGATAGCTGCGTCCAATTCGGCAAGGATGGCGGCGGCGCGCTGGGAACCGGTGTAGCGGCGCGTGATCGCAGATCAGCATGTGCAGGCGCTGGTTGTCGAACTGGGTCATGTCGGTGAGATCGCCGTGCATCTCGCCTTCGATCCACTCCGGCATTTCCTGCAGTTCGACCATGGCACGGTTGCAGCGCTGCTCGAACGTGCCCTCCTCGTCGAGCACGTAGGCGATTCCGCCCGACATGCCGGCGGCGAAATTGCGTCCGGTGCTGCCGAGCACGACCACGATGCCGCCGGTCATGTACTCGCAGCAATGGTCGCCGGCGCCCTCGATCACGGCGGTGGCGCCGGAATTGCGCACCGCAAAGCGTTCGCCGGCGATGCCGCGGAAATAGCATTCCCCCGCGATTGCGCCGTAAAGGACCGTGTTGCCGACGATGATCGATTCCTCCGGCACGATGCCCGCGTTTGCCGGCGGCCGGATGATGATGCGTCCACCCGACAGACCCTTGCCGACATAGTCGTTGGCGTCGCCTTCGAGTTCGAACGTCACGCCGTTGGCCAGGAACGCGCCGAAGCTCTGTCCGGCCGTGCCGGTCAGGCTGACGTGGATGGTGTCGTCGGGCAGCCCGGCATGGCCGTAGCGCTTGGCGATCTCGCCCGACAGCATGGCGCCGGCGGTGCGGTCGATGTTGCGAATGACGGCGGAAAGTTTGACCGGCGCGCCGCGCTCGATCGCTGCCTGCGATTGCGCGATCAGCTTGCGATCGAGGATGTCGTGGATCTTGTGATCCTGCTGCTCGCAATGATGGATCGGCACGCCTTCCGGCGCGATCGGCTTGGTGAACAGTTTCGAGAAGTCGAGGCCCTTCGCCTTCCAATGCTCGATCACCTTGCGCTGGTCGAGCATCTGCATCTGGCCGATCATCTCGCCGAACGTGCGGTAGCCCATCGCCGCCATCAGCTCGCGCACCTCCTCGGCGACGAAGAAGAAGAAGTTGATGACGTGCTCCGGCTGGCCGGTGAAGCGCTTGCGCAGCACCGGGTCCTGCGTCGCGACCCCGACCGGGCAGGTGTTGAGATGGCATTTGCGCATCATGATGCAGCCGGCGGCGATCAGCGGCGCGGTCGAGAAGCCGAACTCGTCGGCGCCGAGCAGCGCGCCGATCACCACGTCGCGGCCGGTACGGATGCCGCCGTCGACTTGAACGGCGATGCGGCTGCGCAGCCGGTTGGCGACCAGCGTCTGGTGGGTCTCGGCGAGCCCGATCTCCCACGGCGAGCCCGCGTGCTTGATCGAGGTCAGCGGAGAAGCGCCGGTGCCGCCCTCGAAGCCCGCGATGGTGACGTGATCGCTTCGCGCCTTCGAGACGCCGGCGGCGACCGTGCCGACGCCGACCTCGGACACGAGCTTCACCGAGACGGCGCCGGTCGGGTTGACGTTCTTGAGGTCGAAGATGAGCTGCGCCAAATCCTCGATCGAATAGATGTCGTGATGCGGCGGCGGCGAAATCAGCCCGACGCCCGGCGTCGAGTGGCGCACCTTGGCGATGGTCTTGTCGACCTTGTGGCCGGGCAATTGCCCGCCTTCGCCGGGCTTGGCGCCCTGCGCCATCTTGATCTGCATCATGTCCGAGTTGACGAGGTACTCGGCGGTGACGCCGAAACGGCCCGAGGCGACCTGCTTGATCGCCGAGCGCATGCAGTCGCCGTTCGGCAGCGGCTTGAAGCGGTCGGACTCTCCTCGCCGCCCTCGCCGGTGTTCGACTTGCCGCCGATCCGGTTCATGGCGATGGCGAGCGTGGTGTGCGCTTCGCGCGAGATCGAGCCGAACGACATGGCGCCGGTCGAGAAGCGGCGCACGATCGTCTTGGCCGGCTCGACCTCGTCGATCGGCACCGGCTTGCGGTCGTCCTCGTCGGCGCCCTTGACGCGGAACAGGCCGCGGATGGTGACCAGCGCGTCGGACTGCTCGTTCAGAATCTTGGCGAAGGCGCGGTACTTCTCATACGAGTTGCCGCGGACGGCGTGCTGCAGGGTCGAGACCGTGGTGGCGTTCCAGACGTGGTCCTCGCCGCGCACGCGCACGGCGTAGTCGCCGCCGACGTCCAGCATGGTGCGTAGATCGGCGCCTCGCCGAAGGCGTCGCGATGGCGTCGCACGGATCTCTTCGGCGATCTGCGATCAGTCCCACGCCCTCGATGCGCGTGGCGGTGCCGGTGAAATAGCGCTCGACGAAATCGGCCCGCAGTCCGACCGCGTCGAAAATCTGCGCGCCGCAGTAGGACTGGTAGGTCGAGATGCCCATCTTGGACATCACCTTGAGCAGTCCCTTGCCGACCGATTTGACGTAGTGCTTGACGGCGTCCTTCTTGTCGAGCTTGGCCGACAGTTCGCCGTGCATCGCGATCAGCGTCTCGAAGGCGAGATACGGATTGATCGCCTCGGCGCCGTAGCCGGCGAGACAGGCGAAGTGATGCACCTCGCGCGGTTCGCCGGATTCCACGACCAGGCCGACCGAGGTGCGCAGCCCCTGCCGGATCAGGTGGTGATGGACCGCCGCGCAGGCCAGCAGTGACGGGATCGGTATCCGATCGGCGCCGGCTTGCGGTCCGACAGGATGATGATGTTGATGCCGTCGCGCACGGCCTTCTCGGCCTCGGCGCAGAGCGCATCGAGCGTCGGCGCAAGGCCCTCCGCGCCGTGTTCGGCCGACCACGTCGCATCGAGCGTCTGCTGACTTGAAGTGGCCGTCGCCGACCTCGGAAATCTCGCGAATCTTCTCCAGGTCCTCGTCGGTGAGGATCGGCTGGCGCGCCTCCAGGCGTTTGGTGTGCGACAATCCTTCCAGATCGAACAGGTTGGGTCGCGGCCCGATGATCGAGACGAGGCTCATCACCAGCTCTTCGCGGATCGGGTCGATCGGCGGGTTGGTCACCTGGGCGAAGTTCTGCTTGAAGTACGTGAACAGGAGCTTCGGCTTGTCCGACAGCGCCGAAATCGGCGTGTCGTTGCCCATCGAGCCGACCGCCTCCTCGCCCTGCAGCGCCATCGGCGTCATCAGGATCTTGAGGTCTTCCTGGGTGTAGCCGAACGCCTGTTGCCGATCGAGCAGGGCGAGATTCGACAGCGGCGCGGCGTTGCGGCCGGCGGCAGGTCCTCCAGCACGATCTGGGTGCGTTCGAGCCATTCCTTGTAGGGATGGCTCTTGGCGAGCGTCGGCCTTCAGCTCGTCGTCGGGAATGAGCCGGCCCTGGTCGAGATCGACCAGCAGCATCTTGCCCGGCTGCAATCGCCATTTCTGGCACGATGTCCTGCTCCGGAATCGGCAGCACGCCCATTTCGGACGCCATGATGATGCGGTCGTCGCGGGTGACGAGATAGCGCGCCGGCCGCAGGCCGTTGCGGTCGAGCGTTGCGCCGATCTGGTGGCCGTTGGTGAACGCGATCGCGGCCGGGCCGTCCCATGGCTCCATCATGGCGGCGTTGTATTCGTAGAACGCGCGGCGCTCGTCGTCCATGAGCGGATTGCCCGCCCAGGCCTCGGGGATCATCATCATCATGGCGTGCGCGAGCGGATAGCCGCCGTGCACCAGGAATTCCAGCGCATTGTCGAAGCAGGCGGTGTCGGACTGGCCCTCGTAGGAGATCGGCCAGAGCTTCGCCGATGTCGTCGCCGTAGAGCTTGGACGACACCGACGCCTGCCGCGCCGCCATCCAATTGTTGTTGCCGCGCAGCGTGTTGATTTCGCCGTTGTGGGCGACATGCGGTAGGGATGCGCCAGCGACCAGGTCGGAAACGTGTTGGTCGAGAAACGCTGGTGCACGAGCGCCAGCGCGCTCTCGAAGTCCGGCTCGTGCAGGTCGGGATAGTAGGTGCCGAGCTGGTCGGCCAGGAACATGCCCTTGTAGATGACGGTGCGGCACGACACCGACACCGGATAATAGCCGGACAGCCGCCGCTCGTAGGTGCGATAGATCGTCGAGGAGATCGGCCTTGCGCAGGATGTAGAGCCGACGCTCGAAGTCGTCCTCGGACAGTTTGTTCTTGCCTTGTCCGATGAACACTTGCATGTGGACGGGCTCGGTCGGCTTGACGGACTCGCCGAGCGTCGAGTTGTCGGTCGGAATTTCGGTGCGCCAGCCCAGGACGGTCAGGCCTTCCTCGGCTGCGACCTGTTCGAAGGTCTTGCGCACGAGCTCGCGCCGCTCGGCGTCGCGCGGCATGAACAGCGCGCCGACGCCGTATTCGCCGGGCTTCGGCAGCGTGATGCCGAGTCTCGGCTGCCTTGCGGGCGAAGAACTTGTGCGGGATCTGCACCAGGATGCCGGCGCCGTCGCCGGCGCGCGGATCGGCGCCGACCGCACCGCGGTGTTCGAGATTGACGAGAATGGTCAGCGCATCTTCGACGATCTTGTGCGACTTGCGGCCCTTGATGTCGGCAATGAATGCCGACGCCGCAGGAATCCTTGTCGCGCGCGGGATCGTAAAGACCAAACGGTGCCGCGGCACGCCGGGGTCGGCGGAGTTCACATAGAGCAGGCGTGCATCGACGGGCGCAGCAGGAGCCGCGCTGGCCTCGCGCCCATGCACTCGTGACCCGTTTGCGCTCATCACCGTCACTCTCACGGCTCCGACCAGGCCGGACGCCGGGCACTGTTGTTGCTCCGCAGCGCCGATCGGAGCTGCGGCCCAAGGCGAACCAGAAATGAGGGCAGCCTTCTCGCGGGCCGCTTGCCGGCACCTCGCGGTCCGGCCCATGTTGGGCGCGGTTGAACGCGCGCGCAAGTGCATTGCAACACGCCACGACCACGCCGACCCTGACGTGTTCGCCGATTGGGACAGCAATACTGTCCTAAAACGCGGAGAAATTGCAAATTATTCCTTTGAAGGAAAGCTCTGTTTCGCAGCGGGCTCCGAATCCTTGACGATTGTTGCGGCCGGCGCCATGACTGCGTAGAGCGCGAAACCCGCTTTGCCGCGTGCGACTTCCGCGGCTGCGTGACAAGAATGTGCGGCCGCGGACGCGGATAGCAGCGTCGTTCGGCACGCAGCGCCGCGTTCTCCGCCTCCAGCGCCGCCAGACGTTCGCGCAGTACGGCCGTGGCGTCGGCGATCTCCTGCTCCGAAAAACGTGTCGTGACGTGCTGTGAGCAGTTGATGTCCCACGCCTCGATGCGGAACAGGATGGCGCGCTCGGGCCGCGCCCGATATCCGGTGTCGACCAACCGCGCGAGCAATTCCGGATCGTCCTCGACCACGCGCGCGCGACCCCAGATCTTGATGCGCCGGCGGTTGGCAAAATCGAGCAGGAACAGAAACGCGCGCTCGTTGTCAGCAAGATTGCTGAGCGTGATGTATTGCCGGTTCCCGGCATAGTCGGCAAAGCCCAGTGTCTTGTGCGTCGAGCACTTTGATGAAGCCCTTCGGGCCGCCGCGGTGCTGGATATAGGGCGCGCCGAGCCTCCGAGACCGTCGCCAGAAATGCCGTGTCGAGTTCGCCGATGAAGGAGGTGAGGTCCGGCGTTACGACATCGGGGAAGCCGGCCGAGAATTTCCTCGCGTATCCGTTCGCGGAACCGCGCTCGGCCTGCGCCCTGGCGGGCGGCGGGCGTGAAAACGAGATGGCTGTTGTCGGGCATGGGACGGAACTCGCCTTGGTTCGATAGATTACTGTTACGCATTCTGGCGAATGTGATAATATTGAAAAACAGCAAGGGATTGTTGCGAAAACTGAAATTATCATGGACCGCATCGATGTCATCGCGACCTTCGCCGAGGTCGCGGATCACGGCAGTTTTGCGGAGGCCGCTCGCAGGCTCAACCGCTCGCCGGCGGCGGTGACGCGCGCGGTCGCCGACCTCGAAGCCCGGCTCGGCGTGCGGCTCCTCAACCGCACCACGCGCGCGGTCAGCGTCACGGAGGCGGGACAGCGCTTCCTTGCCGGCGCGCGGCGCATCCTTGCCGACCTCGCCGAAATCGAGCAGGCCGCGGCGGGGCAGGGGAAGGCGCCGCGCGGCGAGCTGCGCGTCACCGCGCCGATCGTGTTCGGCCGTCATCATGTGCTGGCGCTGGTCACCGACTTTCTCGCGCTCTATCCCGACGTGGAGGTGCGCCTCCTGTTGCTGGATCGCCCGGTCGATCTGGTCGAGGATGGCGTCGATGTCGCAATCCGTATCGGCGCGCTGGCGGATTCGTCGGCGATCGCGACGCGCGTCGGAGGGCTTCGTCGCGTGGTCGTGGCGGCGCCAAGCTACGTCAAGCGGCGCGGTCGGCCAAAGGCGCCCGGCGATCTCTCCGGCCACCAGATCATCGCCTTTGCCGGCATCGATGGCGTCGAGCGCTGGCGGTTTGGCACGATGGGCCGCGCGGTCGACGCCAAGATCAAGCCGCGGCTGATCGTCAACACCGCGGAGGCGGCGATTGACGCGGCGGCGGCAGGGTTCGGCATCACCCGAGTGCTAAGCTATCAGGCGGTGCCGGCGCTGACGGCCGGCGCGCTGGTGCGGCTCTTGCGCGACCATGAGGGTCCCGAGGCGCCCGTCCACGTGCTCTATCCCGACGGCCGGCATCCGCCGCCCAAGCTGCGCACGTTCCTTGATCTGCTCGTGCCGCGTCTGCGACAACGTTGCGATGAGATCGCGGCTGCGGTCGGCCGCTGAACGTTTCGGATACTGCCCCAATGAATTTTGCGAGCGACAATACCGCCGGCATCGCGCCCGAAATCCTGGATGCGCTGGTGCGCGCCAACGACGGCTACGTTCTGGGTTACGGCAACGACGATCTCACGCGAGCGGTTGAGCGACGCATCTGTGAAATCTTCGAACGCGACGTCGCGGTCTTTCTGGTGCCGACTGGTACGGCCGCGAACGCGCTGGCGCTCGCGCATGTCAGTCCGCCGTGGGGCGCGGTGTTCGCGCACGCCGAGGCGCACATCCTCACCGACGAATGCGGCGCGCCGGAATTTTTCGGCGGCGGGTTGAAGCTCGTCGGGATGTCGGGCGTCGGCTGCAAGGTGACGCCCGAGACGCTCGTCACGACGGTGGTACGCTACGAAGGCCATGCCCCGCACCAGGTCGTGCCGGCGGCGTTCTCGTTCGCGCAGGCGAGCGAAGCCGGCACGATCTACCGGCCCGACGAGATCGCGGCGCTTGCCAAGATCGCCAAGGACCACGGCATGGCGGTGCACATGGACGGTGCGCGGTTTGCCAACGCGCTGGTACGGTCGAACGCGAGCCCGGCCGACGTCACCTGGAAGGCCGGCGTCGATGTGCTCTCGTTCGGCGCTACCAAAGGCGGCGCATTGGCCGCCGAAGCGGTGGTGTTCTTCGACCCGGCCAAGGCGCGGGCGATGGCTGAACGGCGCAAGCGCGCGGGCCACCTTCTGTCCAAGCATCGCTTTCTGTCGGCGCAGTTCCAAGCCTTCCTGGCTGACGGCTGTTGGCTGCGGCTTGCGCGGCACGCCAATGCCAAGGCCGATCGGCTCGCAGCCGGGCTCACCGCGGCGGGATTAGCGCCGGTGTGGCCGGTCGAGGCCAACCTCGTGTTCGTGACCCTTGGGAAAGCGGCGGCGGAACGGCTTCGGGGCGCCGGCGCGCGGTTTTACGTGCGCGCCAGCGCGAGCCTCCCGGACGGCGTTTCGCTCGGACCGGACGAGGCGCTGGTCCGCCTGGTCACATCGTTTTCCACAGCCGACGCCGAAGTCGACCAGTTTGTGGCGCTTGCCCGAAAGGTGTGACACGGCCGCCGCAGCGGCGCCCTAATCTCATCCCTATCATTGACGCGGGAAGATTGGTGGAGGGGTACCGTGAACTATCGAATGGTCTTCGCGGCCGCGCTGGCCTTGCTGTTGGCGCCTGCGGCTGCCGGGGCGCAGGGCTTTGCGCCCGTCCTGCCGCCATACGAAATCGCCACCATCGTGCGCTCGGCGGGATTTAATCCGCTTGAACGGCCATTCCGGCGGGGCCCGGTCTATGTGGTTCCGGCAATCGGTCGCGGCGGTGCCGAGGTGCGCGTCGTGGTCGACGCACGCTATGGCGAGATAGTAGCGGTGCGGCCGCTGGCTTTTGCCGGGCGCATGGCGCCCGGCTACGGCTACGGGCCCTACGAGCGAATGCCGAGCCGCGCCGTCGATCCCCAGGGCGTGTACTCCGCCGCTCCGGGCGACGATGCCGACGACGAACCATCGCCCTACGCCGGTCGTCCCCGCGGGGCGTTGCCGCCTCCGCGAGTTCTCGGCTGCGCCGCTGCCGAGCGAGCCGTACACCGGTTCGCAATCGGCGCCGCCGCTGCGCGAGCCGCGCGTCATCACGGCAATACCCGAGTCCGAGCTGAACGGCCCGCTGCCGCCTCCGCCGGAGCGCTTCCAGCCCCGGCCGCTGCCTCCGGGCGCGGCCAAGCCCGCGCCGCCCAAGCGCGCCGCCGCCGTGCAGACGACGCCCCCACTGCCGAAGCCGCGACCGGAGGTGAAGTCGGCGCCCGAAGTCCAAGCGTCGCCTGCGCCATCGACAGCCTCCCCGACGCCGCCCGCGGCCGCCGAAAACAAGCCCACAGACGATCCCGTGCCGCACTAGCAAGTCTGTAAATCTAGTGCCGCTTTCGATTTGAAGCTCCTGAATGTGATTGCGGCAAATGTGCAGGAACTTCAAATCGGCGGCACTAGCGTGCACGCGACATCACTGGCCTGCACCGCACCAACGCAAAGCGCCCCGGGAAATCCCGGGGCGCTCCACTCTGCAGGAACAGCTGAGTTGCGAGGAACCGCGTTACGCCGCCTGAGCCTCGACCACCTTCGGCTTGGCCTTGCCGTTGCCGATGGCAATCTGGCGCGGCTTCTTCGCCTCGGGAATCTCGCGCACGAGATCGACGTGCAGGAGCCCGTTCTCGATCGACGCGCCCTTGACCTGGACGTAATCGGCAAGCTGGAAGACGCGCTCGAACGCGCGCGCTGCAATGCCCTGGTAGAGCACCTCGCCGGCCGTCTCTTCCTTGGCCTGCTTCTCGCCCTTGATCGTCAGCGTGTTCTCCTTCGAACTCGATCGACAGCTCGTTCTCGCCGAAGCCCGCAACGGCTACGGTGATGCGATAGTCGTTTTCGCCGGTCCGCTCGATGTTGTAGGGCGGATAGCCCGGGGCGGCTTCGAAGCCGTCCAGCATCGAAAACAGCCGGTCAAAGCCGACGGTCGAGCGATAGAGGGGAGCAAGATCAAAAGTTCGCATGGCATATCCTCCTATGAGCGACATGCGGTGGTCCGCCAATGGGCCGGACCCCGTGGGATCAGTGCAGCCGGATGGCCTGCACCGCCTCGATATGGGGAGCGGTTGGGGGCCTGCAAGGGGGCTTGGCAGGCTCGCTGGCAAGCCGCTAATCCATTGCATCCATTGGGATAATATTTTCCGTGACGCAAGGGGCAACGGACCGCAGACGCAGCTCCCGTGACAACCGCGCCAAGTCATTTAGGCCGGCGTTGAGCCATCTCGCCCGGCTGCTATAAGGCCAGACCTGCCGCTTCGACATGCCCATGGATCCTCGTCTCCATTCCTGCCAATCCGGTGCCCGAAGACGTGGTCTCGGGCACGATCAAGGCGCGAGACGGCGTCAACCTCCGCTTTGCGCGCTGGCATCCGCCGCCGGGCCGCAAAGGCACGGTCTGCCTATTCCATGGCCGCGCCGAGTTCATCGAGAAGTATTTCGAGACGGCGCGCGAGCTGCGCGCGCGCGGCTTCGCGGTGGCGACGCTCGACTGGCGCGGCCAGGGTATGTCCGACCGGCTGCTGTCCGACCGGCGCAAGGGCCATGTCGGCGACTTTTCCGAATACGAGCTCGACGTCGAAGCGTTCATGAATGACGTCGTGCTGCCGGATTGTCCGCCGCCGCTGTTCGCGGTCGGCCATTCGATGGGCGGCAGCGTGATGATGCGAATCGCGCGCCAGGGCCGCCGCTGGTTCGATCGGGTCGTGCTGTCGGCGCCGATGATCGAGCTAACGGGCTTGCGTGGTTCGTTCCTCTCCAAGGGCGTGGCCAAAGCCATGCGATACGCCGGCATGGGCTCGTCCTACGTGCCAGGCGGCAGCGGCATCTTCATCGCGACCGGGCCCTATCATCGGCAATCCAGCGACGTCAGATCCGGTCCGGCATGCGCGCACCAAGGCGGTGCTGGAAGCCGAGCCGGAACTCGGCATTGGCTCGCCGACGGTCGCCTGGGCGAACGCTGCCTTCCGCGTGATCGACGACTTCGCCGATCCGGCCTATCCGAGCAAAATCCGCCAGCCGCTGATGCTGGTCGCAGCCGGCCGCGACAACATCGTCTCGACTGCTGCAATCGAGGACTTCGCGATCCGGCTGCGCGCCGGCTCGCACCTGATCGTCGCCGGCAGCCGGCACGAATTGATGATGGAGCAGGATCGCTATCGCGTGCAGTTCTGGGCTGCGTTCGACGCCTTCGTACCCGGCACGCCCTTGTTCGACTGACGCGTGCGCTATCGGCCAAGCAGTTTCAGGGCCTCGGCGTGAACGCGCCGGTCCCCGGCGGCGATGACACGGCCACCGGCGTGCGGCGAGCCGCCGTCCCACCCCGTCACGATGCCGCCCGCGCCGACGATGATCGGGATCAGCGGCAGGATGTCGTAGGGCTTGAGCTCGGTCTCGATCACGAGATCAATGTGACCCGCAGCCAGCATGCAATAGGCGTAGCAATCGCCGCCGTAGCGCGACAGCCTCACCATTTCCTCGACCCTGCGGAAGGCTGTGCGATCGGCCTCATTCATCAGGAGAGGGCTCGTGGTGCAGAGCGTCGCTTCGGCGAGACCGGCGCAACGGCGAACCCGCAATGCGCGCTCGCCGGCCGGTCCGCGGTACTTGGCCGCGCCGCTGTCGCCGGTGAAACGCTCGCGGGTGAACGGCTGGTGCATCATGCCGTATACGGGCTCGTTCGATCGGGTCAGCGCGATCAGCGTGCCCCAGACCGGCATGCCCGAGATAAACGACTTGGTGCCGTCGATCGGGTCCAGCACCCAGACATACTCGGCCTCCGTGCGCTCTGCGCCGTACTCCTCGCCGAGAATCCCGTGGTCCGGAAAGCTTTTTCGAATGAGCGCCCGCATCGCGGCCTCAGCCGAACGATCCGCCGCGGTGACCGGATCGAAGTTACTGCCGCGCCCCTTGTTCTCGATGCTGAGCGAGGTCCGAAAGAACGGCAGGATCGCATCCGCCGCTACGGTTGCGAGTTCGTCGACAAACGCTGAAAAGTCGATTGCGGTCATGGAACCGACGTATGCCTCGTTCTTTTCGGATTGTCATGTGCCGCAAATCGGCGGCATTCGATACACTGCCGTCTTGAAATAGAAACCGCACGCCCGCGGGAGGGCTGCCGGGGATGACGACACGCAATGACGGCGCGCCGCCGCGCGCCATGAGCCTGCTTGCGACGACCGCGTTGGCGGTCATGACCACGCTCGGCGCGCTCTACATCGTCAGCCAGTTCCTGCGCAATTCCGTGGGGGTGATCGCCCCTAACCTGGTCGCTGAAATCGCTCTTACGCCGATGGAGCTCGGCGTCGTGTCCAGCATCTACTTTTTCGTGTTTGCCGCGACCCAACTGCCGCTTGGGGTCGCGCTCGACCGCTTCGGCCCCAAGTTCTGCATGATGGTCTCGGGCGGTTTCACGGTCGCCGGGTGCGTGCTCTTTGCCGTTGCGCATTCTGCCGGGGCGCTGATTGCAGCCCGCGCCTTGCTCGGCTTTGGCACGGCATCGTTCCTGATGGCTCCGGCCGCGCTCTATGCTCGCTGGTTTGGGCCGAGGCGGTTTTCGACCGTGACTGGAATTCATCTCGGGGTCGGTTCGCTGGGCGCGATATTCGCGACCGCGCCGCTGGCCTTCGCCACCAGCGCTTTCGGCTGGCGTGAGACCTTCCTGGGGGTCGCGGCCGTCACCGCCGGCATCGGGCTCCTGATGTGGCTGATCGTGAGCGACGATCCGCCAGGCCACAAGACCGAACCGCGGCACGAAACCATGGGCCAAAGCATCGCCGGCATCTGGGACGTGATCCGGACTCCGTCGATCGGCCGCATATTTCTCGTGCAAATGACGAGTTATCCGAGCTTTTTGCTGGTGGTTGGGCTTTGGGGCGGGCCCTACCTAACCCACATCTATGGCTACGACCTGAAGGGCAGGGGCGAGATCCTGTTCCTTGCCGCCCTCATGCAGGTATTGGGCGCGTTCTTCTGGGGACCGAGCGACCGATTCTTCGGCCGCTACAAGCTCCCGATCCTGATCGGCACGGCCACGAGCTTCATCTCGCTCGTGCTGCTCGCCACGCTCGGCCGGCTGCCGACCGGCTTGCTTTTGTTCGTGTTCGCTTTGATCGGCTTTTCGACCGGGATGACTTCGGTGGTGATGGCGCACGGCCGCTCGCTCGTGCCTTCGCACCTGCTTGGGCGCACCATCACGCTTCTCAACATCGGCACCATGGGCGGCGGGTTTCTCGTCCAGTTCGTAAGCGGTGCCGTGATCGACCTGTTCCCGAGCGACGCCGGCGCCTATCCGCTGGAGGCCTATCGACTGGTTTTCGGCCTCCAAGCGGGGCTCGTCCTGGTCGGAGGAATTGCCTATTTCGGTAGTCGGGACAGCTACTTAACCCGCAGCTAAGCCCTCCTTGCATGGATTTATGAACAGCCATGCGGGCAAAAGGTAAGGAGGACTTGCATTTTGTGCGCCGCACAGGCATATTGCTGCAGCGCGGCAACGGGCTCACGCTCGTTCCCGCCGCCCTCCTTGGGCGTTTCCTCCCTAGACTTGGGCCGCTTGCATCGCAGGCGGCCCTTTTTTCTTGTTTGTGGGTGAAAGTCTGAGGGGAGTGAGCCAAACACGCCGAAAGCTGGCTTCAAATCCGCGCGCGAGCCTCACGCACGCGCGCGGACCCAAGCATGATACGCCTCGCTTGGTCCTGACCCCGCTTTTTGCGCGGTCGCTGCGCAGCAGACTATTCTGCTGCGGCGCGGTAGGGCCGCAGCTCTTCGATCGGAAGCGCGGCGAGCTTCTCGGCCAAAACCTCCATATCGGCAGCGAGGCGCGCGAACCCCTGGGCACGCTCGAACCGGCGCTCATCCATGTAGAGCGCGCGATTGATCTCAAGCTGGATGGCGTGGAGCCCGGCCGCCGGGTTGCCGTAGTGCTCGGTGATGAAGCCGCCGGCATAGGGCTTGTTCCGGCTCACCGCATAGCCAAGCTCACGCAACGTGGCCTCGACTGTTTCCGAGACCACAGCGACGCAACTCGTGCCGTAGCGGTCGCCAAGCACCACGTCGGCCCGCGGCCGCTCATCCTTGGGACCCGTGGTCGAGGGCATGGAATGGCAATCCACCAGGACGGCAGCCCCGAATTCGCGGTGCATCCGGGTGAACAGCCGCCGTAGCGCGCGATGATAGGGCTTGTACAGGCTTTCGATCCGCCGTAGCGCGTCGTCGACCGACAGTCGCTGGTCGTAGATTTCCTGGGCGTCTCCGACCACGCGCGCGACGGTGCCGAGCCCGCCGGCCACCCGCATCGAACGGGTGTTGGCGAACGAGGGCAGGCGGCCATCGAACATGCGCGGGTCGAGTTCATAAGGCTCGCGATTGACGTCCACATAGCAGCGCGGGAAGTGCGCCCGCATCAGCGGATAGCCACGTCCGACCACGCCCATCGCAAGCTCGTCGACGAAGCTGTCCTCGGACCGGCGCAGCGTCGGCAGGTCGAGCCGCGAGGCGATCAGGAACGCGCGCGGATAGATCCGGCCGGAGTGAGGCGAATTGAACAGGACCGGCCCGCGCCACGGCTTGGGCTCGATGATCTCAAACGGCGGATCGAGCTCATCTTGCTGCTGGTTCATGGACGGGGGCATTTCCGATCGATACGTTGGTGATGGCCTGTGGCGGGGCGTTTCTGGCCTTGGGGGTGCGATCAGCCGTATTGTCCATGCCGGCTGTGGCGCTGCCAAGCTCGTTTCACCCCTTGTTTACCAGGGTCCACGCTTATTGACAGCCGGGGACCTGGTCCGACTCGTGCGCGGAAAGTCCGGCTTGGCGGTTGATTGCCGGCGCCTGGGCCGTGCATGCTTGGTCCCGGCGTAACGAGGCGTTAGCGACGGGGCTTTATGGTGGCGTGATGACAGGCGAGCAGACTGCAAGAATCCTCCTGGCCGAAGACGATACCGACATGCGGCGCTTTCTGGTGAAGGCGCTGCAGAATGCCGGCTTCGACGTGATTTCCTACGACAACGGGCTGTCGGCCTACCAGCGGCTGCGCGAGGAGCCGTTCCAGCTCCTGCTCACCGACATCGTGATGCCGGAAATGGACGGCATCGAGCTTGCCCGCCGCGCGGCGGAACTCGATCCCGACATCAAGATCATGTTCATCACGGGCTTTGCGGCGGTCGCGCTCAACGCCGATTCGAGCGCGCCCAAGCACGCCAAGGTCCTGTCCAAGCCGATTCATCTGCGCGACCTCGTCAACGAGGTGCAGAAGCTGCTCGCGGCCTGATCGGCAGGCGCGGACGGGCCGCTTGCCTGCCTCCGCCATTGCCGATAAGACCATGGCCGCCATCGGCAGGCCCGGGCGCGTAGCTCAGCGGAAGAGCACTACCTTGACATGGTAGGGGTCACAGGTTCGATCCCTGTCGCGCCCACCACTCAGTCTACTAATTTGGCGCGATCCGGAGACGCGCGAGAAATGCCCGCGGTGTGCGGGCTTTTTCAACGGGTGATCCTGACTGCGCGGTCTCTGGAAGGAGCAGACGGCCGTTTTCGGGCTTCAGTCTCTGCCGCGGAAATTCCCGTTCCTGGCGACTTTCGTGTGGGATGCTGAATTGTCCCCAAGCAATGTCGATTAAATCAGGCCCGCGCGCGCGGTCTTTCGAAAACGAGGCGCGGTGCGGTCCGTGGTGAGTTCGATCAGAGCTGTGATAGCCCTAGGCGCTCAAATTGCAGCGACCATTCGGCCGGAGGGTCCCGCAAGACCGCAATGCCAATGCCGCGGGGCAGCCGGCCCTCGATGGCAGCCTTGACCAGGTCGGGGGCGATGAACGCCATCGATATCGTCATGTTGACATGGCGGATGCTGCATCGTTGTCGAGCAGCGATGTCTTCGCCGCGGGCTGCGCCCGAGACGATCTCGTTCGAGCCAGGCGCGACCGCGCGCAATCGATTTCAAGAGCGCCGCCCGGCGCTCGATCTTGATCGGCCGGACGCGGGGTCGAGCGGTTGCTGCCGGCAAGAGAATTTCCTTGAACCGCTTGGACGGCGGTTTGGTCCATGGGATCAACAGCGATGGCACATGTTCCACGGACGCTGTCCGGTGAGCGGCGTCATCGGCCTCAGCCACGGCAGGCTGCCTCAACCAGACCGCCAGTTGGCCGGCGCGCACTTCGATGCGAGCAACGCGCGTGCGGAGGCTCTCTGGATGGGCTACGTCCGTCTGCGCGGTGGCCGCTCCTTGGTGCACTGCCAGTGCCTTGGTCACGGCCGCCTCAAGATCGGAGGCGGGAACGCGGATGATTGCTCCGAGCGAGGGCTTGGATAGTCCGCGCAGATGGGGCTGCGACACGTAGTAGCGGTATCGCACTCCCAGCTTGGCGGCGTGGGTCGGAACCATCGGATGGCCGGTAGCATCGAACAGCAGACCCCGTAGTGGAGCGCCGCTCTTGGTCCGCGCTGTGACGTGATGCGACCGCTGCTCGGTTAATCGCTGTTGCACCGCCTCGAACAGCTCGCGATCGAGCAGCGGTGGTTGAGGCCCGGGGCAAATCTCACCCTTGTAAAGAACCTCACCAATGTAAAAGCGGTTGCGGAGGATGTAGAACAACGGACCTTGGGTGAAGAGGGCGCCGCCGCGGGTGCTGCCGTTCGACAGATTGCGGATCTTGGTTCGAACATTCTGCTCGCGCAGCTCAAGCACCAGCCGGTTGACGCTGCCAAGCGTGAGATAGCGCTCGGAAGATCATAAGAACCCGCTCGGCCTCGTCCTCGACAATCGACAGCTTGCCGTCGTTGAGCTGGTAGCCCAGCGGCACCATCCCGCCGACCCACAAGCCCTTTCGCTTCGAAGCTGCCACCTTGTCGCGAATGCGCTCGGCGGTGACCTCCCGCTCGAACTGGGCGAACGACAGAAGGACGTTGAGTGTCAGCCGTCCCATCGACGTCGTCGTATTGAACTGCTGGGTGACCGACACGAACGAAACGCCATGCGCGTCGAACAACTCGACGAGCTTGGCGAAGTCCGCCAGCGACCGGGTCAGCCGGTCGACCTTGTAGACCACGATGACATGGACCTTGCGGGCTTTGACATCCGCCAGCAGGCGCTGCAGAGCCGGCCGGTCGGTCGAGCCGCCGGAGAAGCCGCCGTCGTCGTATCGGGTTCGCACCTGCGTCCAGTGTGCGTGGGCTTGACTTCGGATGTAGGCGGATGCCGCGTCATGCTGGGCGTCCAGAGAGTTGAACTCCTGGTCGAGCCCGGCATCGGTCGACACCCGCGTGTAGATGGCGCAGCGCATCGCCTTGGAGGGGACCGTCATGGCGCCGCTCCGGTGTATCGGTTCTCGCGCAGCCCAAAGAAGCGGGGGCCGTTCCATTGCGTTCCGGTGATGGCTCTAGCGATCTCGGAAAGGCTTCGGTATATTCGTCCCTCCCAGCCAAAACCTCCGTCGAGCACCATGACCCGATGGTGCTTTCCGCCCCATTCGCGGGTCAGCATCGTGCCGGGCGAGAGCTCGCGCCGTTGTTGCTCAAATGCGCAGGTCAGTGGAATGGCCTCGAGCTTGGAGGGGGCGAGCTCGATCTTCGCCAGGAAGCGTATCGTCTCGGCATCCAGATCGCCCATGACGTCGGCCTGCAGGCGATAGGCCAGGATGGAAAACAGGAGGTGCCTGGCTAGGTCGAGGGGCGCATCCCGACCGAAACTGGTCCGCCAACGGGCGCGCAAGGCTTTGATGTCGAGACCGCGCAAGCGCGCGATCTCGACATTGATGGCGGAGGGGTTTTGTCCCTCCGCAGCGATTTTGACGCGCGGCATAGCGGTCAGGACTTCTGCCCGGCCTGTGTCCTCATCGCGTTGGCACTATGCTCGTTCGGGACCCGATAAACGCGGACACCATCGACGACCGCCGATTGCAAATCGAGCTTCAGGCGTTTGCGCACGACCCCGGCGAGAAAGCCACGCACCGAATGCTGCTGCCAGCCAGTGGCGCTCGTCAGTGCATCGATCGTGGCACCAGGAGGGGAGCGCAACATCTCGATGGCCGTCGATTGCTTTGTGCCGGTTCGCGTCGAACTACGAGCCCTAGTCTTCTCCAACTTCGTGGACTTCGGGCGCTTGCTCGATACAATCGCGGACACCGTCGCCGTCCGCTTGCTTGCTCTCTTTGCCATTGGGATTCCTCTCGGTTCACGCAGCCACCGGGCTGCACCACCGAGGCCCCGCACAGGCAATCAAGCCGGCGGGGCACGACGCCCGGAGCGAGATGAGCGCTCCTGAATCGGGACCAGTAGCGCTCCAATTACGCTCGAACGCCAGTTGTTTCTGGATAATGTTGTTGCTCAGTTCGCCGTCAATCGAGCACAGGATGATCGAACGCGCACAAGGTTTGCACCGGCACGCGAGGTTCTAGCTGGGCAGGGCGATGTGTGCGGCGAAACGTCCATCTCGCGCATCGAATTGCAGCAGACTTGCCTGGCGCAGTGGTTCTAGATGGACGCTTCAACCTGGTCCAAATGTCGATTGCGGTGCCAAAGAACAATGCTGCCGCGCTCCCTATCGTCAATGAGTTCGTACGCGATGCAATGCGTGACGAACTAATTGCTCGGGCCATCGCGCGCGCTGCACTGCGCGGTGTTCGCCCTGCGCCTTAATCTCAATTGCGAGTTAGCGATAAGGCCCCGCTCCCCTACCGCGGAGCGGTTTAGTGCAATATCTGTTTTGCGAAACTTCTTTCTAGGTTTGTCAGTGTCACGCGCGGTGGCTACGATGCTGGAGTGAAATCCAGGCGCGAAAAACTATCGCAACAAGCCGACCAAGAGTGTCAACGAACGCGTGATTGGCTTGTCAGACTTATGCAAGACAACCAGCCGAAATTCTATACCAAAGAGGAATTGCGGGTGGTCGAAGTTTCAAAGCTCTCTCTCGACATGGGGTGGATTATGGCGATTGAGGACACTGGTCGGCACGATTGGTACGCCCCATTACGGCGACGGCCACGCGTCACTAGGTGTTGAGCCTTTGGTGTTTGGCGTCCGCCCTCGACGCCGGGCTCTCGTGAACCAAACCCACAGTGTGATCCCGGCTGCTCATAACGGTCTGGTTGGAGGTTCGAGTCCTCCCGGGCCCACCACGCATTCTTTCGAACCGTAAGATTCCTGGAGACTGCCAAAAAGCCCGCCATTGGCGCGCTTTTGCACTGGCATTTCGGTCTCTGCAGAGACGATTTCTGGCGTAGCCGCGATTTCGGGAGGTCTGTCTCTGGGGCGAGGAATCCCGTTTCCCCGATGCAGATCGCTCTTGTGTTGGAAACTAGACCCAACGTGATGGCTACCGTGCGGAAAGCCCGAGCATCTGGCGCTGACTATGCGGCCAGATTTTCCATCAATGTCCGCCCTTCATAGGAGGAGCGATAACGGCCGCGGCGCTGGAGTTCAGGCACCAGGAAGTCGACGACATCGAGGTAATCACGTGGCGACTTGGTGGGATGCTCGACCATAAAGCCACCACGGCTGCCGGTCGCCTCGAATTCCTCTTCCAGGTGATCGGCTACCTGCGTCGCGGTGCCGGCGACGGTCTTGTCGTAGCCGGTCGCGATCTTCATAGCTTCGCGGAAGAACTCCTCGCGTGTGAATTCCAGATCGGAATTGCCACCAAATGCCATGCGGTGGATGAGCGTGACTGGCGATGCATTGGTGGCAGTGATCTCGGCGTTCAGGTCGCTCAGCTTGAATCGGGCTGGCAGCTTGGAAAAATCGTAGCCGGTGTGGCCGGATAAGAACGCGCCGGCGCCTTCGATCGGGATGGCGGTGAGGAGTTGCTCTCGGCGCCGATTTGCCTCGGCCTCGGTCTCGGCGACTATAAGGATGACCTCCCACAGAATACCGACCTTGTTTGGGTCACGGCCCTTTGCCTTCAGCTCAAGGTCGAGGTCGTTGCGATGCTTGATCTTCAGCGGCGTCGGCTTACCGGCGCCAAACACCAGGTCGGCGAAATGCGCTGACGCGCGGATGCCACGCGGCGAGCCGCCGGCTTGGATCAGCACCGGCCCGATTTGTGGCGAGGGCACGCAGGCGAGTGGTCCTTTCACCTTGAAGAATGGCCCCGAATGGTCGATCGCCTTTACCTTGCGCGGATCTTCGACGACAACGCCGGTTTCTCGGTTCCAAACGAAAGCGTCTGGCTCGATGCTTGCCCACAGCGCCTTGCAGACGTCGATGAACTCTTCCATGCGGTCGTAACGGGAATTGTGCTCCATCAACTCGTCAAAACCGAAATTGGCAGCAGCAGCCTTGCTGGACGAGGCGACCACGTTGAACGCCATGCGCCCATTGGTGACGTGGTCTAGCGAGTTGAGGAGCCGCGCCACGTAGTAAGGATGCATATAGGTGGAGGAATAGGTGAGCCCGAATCCGACGTTCTTGGTCTCTTGTGACAGTACGGCAATGATCGGGCTGACGTCATGGCGGGGGAAGCCAATGCCCCACCGCACCAATTCCTCGAATGAACCGCGCCAGCTCGCAGGGATGCCGGGCGTGTCGCCGAAGAAAATCATATCGACAAGGCCGCGCTCGGCAATGCTTGCAATCTCGCGGTAGACGCTGAGATCAGGATAGGTTCGGCCACCCCACGAGCCTGGCAGGCGCCAGCGGCCCTCCAGATGCGTCCAGGACACGTCGAAGGCGAGATGGATTCTTGACCTCATAGCTGAACGTCCGTCGCGGTGATGCAATTGCGGAAGCATCGATGTGCCCATGACGAAAAGCAATCAAAAATCATGGGCCGCGGGCGTTCCCTGGCCATCGCATGAAAAGCATGCCGTCATCGCGCATCCCCTCTCGAAGAAAAATGACGTCATTGTGGTTCAATGGCGAGATCATTGGCGATCGATTGCCAGCGCTGCTGCTCTTTTTCGATAAATTCTGCGGTGCTTTCGGGCGTACCCGCTCCTTCGGTGGCAAGGCCAAACGACAGTAGCCGACTCTGGATTTCCGGTTCCTTCAGATAATCCGCGATCGCGGCGTTGAGCTTGTCAACGACAGGTCTATCGACCCCTGCGGGGGCGACGATAGCAAACCAGCCATTAACAACCACACCGGGAACGAAGTCATTGAGTGGCGGCAAGTCAGGAAGACCGGGGAACCGTGTGGCGGATGTCACGGCGATACGCCGAACTTTGCCGGCATCCACCGCGGGTGCCGCGGCTGCGATCGAACTCATGAGGACCTTAGTTGTGCCGCCTGACATGTCCTGAATCATTTGCGCAACCGATCGGTAAGGGACCTCTATCAGTTGAAGATCGGATCGCTTGTTCATTAGCTTTGCCGCGAATGCCCCGGCGCCTGCAGTGGCATCGAACGCCATCGGAAGTCGACCACGATTCTGTCTCGCATAGGCCAAGAACTCGGCACCATTGCTTACGGGTAGCTCCGCATTCACCGAAAGCATCTGCGGCCCGAGACTGCACACCATCGCGATCGCTAAAAAATCGCGGCGAGGATCGTAGGGAAGACTCTTGAAAGAAATGGGATTGATCGCGAGCCCAGAGGTAGCGGTGAACAGAAGTGTGTGGCCATCAGGCGCGGCGCGGGCGACCGCTTGATGACCGACGAGTCCTGACGCTCCGGCTATATTCTCCACGACAACCGGCTGGGCGAGCCGCCGCGACAAACCATCGCTGAGGAGGCGCGCCATGATGTCGGTGGCGGATCCTGGTCCTGTCGCCACGACAAGCTTGATCGGACGAGCTGGCCACGTCTGAGCCTGTGCTTCAGCGCCAGCCATCACGGCAACGCCAAACATGAGCGCGAGAAAAATGGGGCCTCTCATTGTCGTTACCTCTTGGATTATCGAAGATTGTACTTCATTGACGCAAGTGTGGGTCACTTACCTATCGCGTGACTGGGGCACTGAATCGGTTCGAAGAGCACCAAAGTGATGGCTATCGCGCGGGAAGCCCGAGCATCTGCCGCTGACGGGACCATTCGGCGGGCAGGTCGCAAAGACGAGCCATTCCCATCCCATGGGGAAGGCGTCCATCGATGGCAGCCTTAACGAGGTCGGGCGCAAGGAAGGCAAGCGAGATGGTCATGTTGATCTTTCGCACGGTGCAGCCCTCCCGGGCCGCAAGGCGTTGGGTACTGGCCGTGGAATCCGTCGTGAGCTCATTGAGCCAGCGGCGCCCTCGCGCAATCGATGCGATCAGCAGCGCACGGCTCTCGGATCGAATGGGCCGGGTGTCCTTGGGCGCTCCGGATTCCGGCACAAGCACTTCGCGGCGGCGGGTCGAGGACGTCTTGCGCCACGGCACTGTGATTACATTGCGGTGGCGTTGCGTCCGTTTGGAGTTGGCAGTCTTAGCACCGGCAATTTCGATCACGACTTGATCCGGTTGGACCTCAACCCGGACGAGATAGCTGCTGATAAGGGCTGCGTCGTCAATCTCTGCAGCGACGTCAAGGTGGCCTCGGACAGCCTTGGCAACGAGGGCTTCGACCTCCTGGGCCGGGACCCGGCTGACGGTACCGGCTAGCTTTGGTCGTCCCTGCAACAGAGCCGATGACAGGTAGTAGCGGTACTTGATGCCCTGCTTGCGGACATGGCTCGGGCTCATGCGGTTGCCACGATCATCGAAGATGCGGCCCAACAGCAGAGCCTCAGACCTCGCCCGGGTAAGTTTGTGATTTGTCACCTGCTCGGTCAGCTTGGCCTGGACGGCATCGAACAGGTCTCGATCGATGATGGCGGGCTGCTCGCCTGCCAAGGCCTCTCCCTTGAATGAAACCTCCCCAATGTAGAAGCGGTTGCGCAGGAGATGGGCGAGGGGACCCCGGGTGAAGGCAATGCCACCAACGGTCTCGCCGGTCTTCAACGTGCGGACCTTGCTGACGATGCCCCGCTGGCGCAAATCGGCCATCAGGCGGTTCAGGCTTCCAAGCTTGAGATAGCTCTCGAAGATGGTTCGGACCCGCTCGGCCTCGGCCGGATTGACCGTGATCTTTCGGTCCCTGGTGTCATAGCCGAATGGTGCCATGCCGCCGACCCAGAGACCCTTGCGCTTGGAGGCCGCTATCTTGTCCCGGATCCGCTCGGAGGTGACCTCGCGCTCGAACTGCGCAAAGGACAGCAGCACGTTGAGGGTCAACCGTCCCATCGAGGTGGTGGTGTTGAACTGCTGGGTGACCGACACGAAGGACACCTCATGACGGTCGAACAGTTCGACCAGCTTGGCGAAGTCCGCCAACGAGCGGGTCAGGCGATCGACCTTGTAGACGACAATGATATCGATCTTGCCGGCCCGGACATCTTCCAACAGCCGTTGTAATGCCGGACGGTCGGTGTTGCCGCCGGAGAAGCCGCCATCGTCATATTTGGACCGGATCAAGGTCCAGCCGGCATGGGCCTGGCTCCGGATATAGGCTTGTGATGCATCGTACTGCGCATCGAGCGAGTTGAAGTCCTGTTCCAGCCCCTGATCGGTCGAGACCCGGGTGTAGATCGCGCAACGAACCAGTCTAGCCGATGCCCTGGTCATGGTGAGGAGGCTTTCTCCGGCTTATGACGCAGGCCGAAGAACTTGGGTCCAGACCAGCGGGTGCCGGTGATTGCAGAGGCGACCTTCGACAGGCTGGGATAGGTCTTGCCATTCCATGCAAAGCCATCGGCGAGAACGGCGACTTTCTGCATTCGGCCATTCCATTCGCGGGCGAGCATCGTGCCCGGTTGCAGGTAAGTGGTCAGTGGTTTGGTTTCGATGGCACGTTTGCCGGCATCCTCAGGGGAGGCTGTTCCATCGAGCAGTCGTTGGCTCTCAGCATCAAGGGCGCCCCAATGATCGGCCTGCAGCCGATAAGCGAGAATGCGGAACAGCAGATGGCGGGGTAGGTGAGGGGGCGGTCGCCGTCGGAACAGGTTCCGCCAGCGAGCCTGGAGAGCCCCGATGTCGAGATCGCGCAGGCGCGCGATCTCGACATCCAGGGTCTTGGCATCCGACAGCGCCGGGCCGACCTTGACGCGAGACATGCCGGTTAGGCGGCGCGGCGCTTGGGTCGCTTGTGGGCGCCGTCCCTACGGTCGATGCAATAGACCCGCTGACCGTCGATCTTGGTCGAGCGAAGCTTCAACTTCAGCTTCTTGCGTACGACCCCGGCCAGGAAGCCACGTACGGAATGCTGCTGCCACCCGGTGGCGGCCATCATGGCCGCGGCGGTTGCGCCCGAAGGTGATCGCAGCATTGCAATGACGAGCGATTGCTTGGAGCCGGGATCGTTCTTGCTTTCCGGCTCGCCAGCGGTCTGGGACATTGGTTTTGCAACGGGCGCACGCAGCGATGCTGCGCTAGACGACTTCCTCGCGGACGTTGCCATTGAGATCCTCCGTTCGGTTGGCACGGCGTCTTGCCGCACCACCGAAGCCCCACCTCGGCCAAATGGCCAGCGGGGCAGGATCTCGGGGAGCGCTCCGGCTCCCAGATGGACGACAGTACCGCTCCAGTCGCGGCCGAATGCCAGTCCTTTCTGGATAATGTTGTTGCTGGTTTCAGGCCGAATGGATCATGCGATAACCAACGAGGACGGTGCTTGATCGTCAGGCTCATAACCTGAAGGTCATAGGTTCAAATCCTATCCCGCAACCAAATTACGCCGCCAAGTCAAAGACTTGGCGGCGTTGTCATTTTGGGACTTTAGTTTCGATACGCTCCAGGAAGCGCTGTGGAAGCAAGAGGGAGCGTAATCGTAGGTAAATCAGTGGGTTGGCGCGAAATTCCACAGCGCTGTTTGGTGATGAGGACTAATGGCAAGCCGCCGTCCGGGTACCCTTGTTGCACCGGCCGTTTCGCCAGTATTTGCTTTCTCCATGCGGGCGGAGCAGTCAATCTTCGTTGATCCAAAAAGTGCTGGCGGCATGAACTCGCCGCACGGCCTGATCCTGTTCGACGGCGTATGCGTCCTATGTGCGCGTGGATGCCGCTTCGTGAGCAAGCGAGATCGCCGCGGCTATTTTCGCTACGTTCCGATCCAAATGGCCGAGGGACGTCCGCTCGCTGAGCAGCTCGGCATCGATCCTGATCACCCGGAATACTTTGGGTTCGTGGCGAATGGGCAAGGCTATGTAAAATCTGAAGCCGCGCTACGCATTGCGCGTGAGCTGCCGCGCTGGCGGTGGACATGGGCTTTCCACTTCATCCCACGGATGATCCGCGACGCGATCTATGACCTGGTCGCACGCAACCGCTATTACTGGTTTGGCCGTCGTGACATTTGCATGCTGCCGAACTCGGATCGTTCGTGGCCATCGTAAACCGCCCCGAGACTGCGGGACGATGGCGCCCAGCGTCGGTTGGCGGCGGCCAGCATGCCGAGCGAAGCGGCGCTGCTGCTTTTCATCTCAGCCCATGTCGCCGTAAGCACAATCTGCCGGATCGGCCTCATCTGCGGCCAAGCTCGGATCGAATCGGAATAGCGTAGAGCAATAGGGGCAGCAGATCTCACTGGCAGCGCCCATATTGAGGTAGATGTGTGGGTGATCTTGCGGCGGCTTATCGCCAATGCATTTGAACTCGCGGCAGCCAATGCGCACGATCGCAATCCCGATTTCATTATGAAACTTCGGATAACGTTCCATCTGCAGCGCGCCGCCTTGGTGCCCGATTGAGAATGCAAAGTGCCGTGCATATTCGTCGCGCGAGGGCTCGCTCCACACGTCACTATCGATTAGGACCCAGGGGGTCCCACTCGTATCGTCCGGTTGCCTAAAACGTACCGATGGCGACACGTCCAACGGCAGTTTTCATTGGACAGAGCCTTGCAGCGATTATCGATCTCCTCACTCGCGGCGAGTGTCGTCTCCGGTCCGGGGATTTGCCGACCAGCCAGTCCTGCCATTCGCCGGAATTGCCGTCCTCGCGGATCGTGGCCATCTTCGAGGGGCTGTGCCTGGCCGAGGACCCGCTCACGCTCGCGGAGCTTGCCGAAGAGTACGGCGCGTCGCCGCCAAGCCGCCGGTTCACACTAGCTTCCAACCCTCTCCCGTGGTGGGAGAGCCAGATTAAGGTGAGCGCCTTCGAGAAGGTGCAGAAGGCGGTCAATAACCGCGGCGCGGCGATGGGAACCCCGGCACCCTTGCCGGTGCAAGATCTTCACCTGGTCCGGCCGCATATCGCCATCGTCGAGCGCAAAAAATCCTGCTCTTGGCCTTGCGCAGATTGCAGAACAGCTTCTTCTGGTTCGCGGTCGTTCCCATCTTCACCAGCGACCACGAGCGCAGGATGTATTCCTGGATCGCGGCCTTGATCCACCACTCGGCGTAGGTCGCAAGCCGGAAGCCCTTATCGGGCTCGAAGCCTTGGATCGCCCGCATCAGGCCGATATTACCTTCCGAAATGACATCAGAGATTGGAAGGCCGTAGCCGTGGTAGCCCTTGGCGATCTTAGCGACAAGGCGCAGATGGCTGGTGACGAGCTGGTGACGAGCTTGTGCGCGGCCTGGAGGTCGCCGCGCTCGAGCCACAGCTTCGCCAGCAAGTATTCTTCCTGGCGCTCCAGCATCGGGAATCGCTGGACTCCAAGATAAATGGGTGAAGCCAGGTTTGGCCGTAACGGTCGGCACGGTCGCGGCACGGGCCATGATCAAGCCCACCAACTAGTTTCGAAACGAAATTATCGGCATCGGACCCATTGTCAATTGATTTCGAAACATTAGTGTGTCCGAGAGGTGACCATGCCAGCACGCAAAACGGCAGAGCTACTGTTGCAGGTGGGACGGCTGGTGCAGGCCGAGGGCTATGACGACGAACTCAGTCCCGCCCAATGGATGGCGCTCCGCTACTTCGCCCGCGCCAACCCGTTCTCTCGAACGCCGTCGGCATTCGCAGAGTTTCAAGCGACCACTCGTGGCACCGCATCGCAAGCCATCAAGGCACTTGAGGCAGGCGGGTACCTGGTTCGACAGCCGTCCAAGGTGGACGGGCGAAGCGTAAGTCTGCGATTGACGGGCAAGGGCAAAAAAGCGCTTGCGCGCGATCCGTTCGAAATTCTGGTGCGCGCCGTGGGCTCGCTCGACGCCAAAGCGCAAACCGCGATGCACTACGCCCTGCACCAAGTGCTGACCACTGTAGCTGCGAGTGGGGCGCATCGGCGCTTCGGTGTTTGCCAGGACTGCACGTACCTCGGTGGAGAGATGTGCGGCAACCAGCCGAGCACGGGCCCATCGGTCGCTGAATGCCTGCTGCTCGGTGTTCCTATTGAGCCAGAGCACGTAGGTCTTCTGTGCGTCCATTTTCAGCCAAAGAGCGAGCACCGCGATGGCGGACACCGTGAATAAGTTGACCACGGCGACTTGCTGAAAGGATGCTTACATGACCTACATCGTCAATGACGAATGCATCAAGTGCAAAACCATGGACTGCGTCGACGTCTGCCCCGTGGACTGCTTCTACGAGGGCGAGAACATGCTCGTCATCCACCCAGACGAATGCATCGACTGTGGGGTCTGCGAGCCGGAATGCCCGGTTGAGGCGATCAAACCTGACGCCGAACCAGGGCTTGAGAATTGGCTGTCGCTGAATGCGGAATACGCGAAAATTTGGCCAAATATTACGATCAAAAAAGCGCCCCCGTCCGACTGGAAGGAATGGGAAGGGAAGCCGGACAAACTCCAATACTTCTCACCAAATCCAGGCGCGGGTGATTGAGGCGGTGATACCAACCTTCGTTGATGAACTTTCGCACGCTGGTGTCGAACACGTCCTCGTTCATCATATATACCATAGATTGAAGTCCCCGTCGCGAGCTCCTCGACTCGGAGATGCCACATGGCGACGCACAAATTCCTCGGTCGGAAGTCAGGCGACGAGATTACTCAGTTGTGTGAGTAGTTCGTCACTTTCCGCGCTATGGTCGACGTGCCTGCCTGCGTTTTGCCTAGGATAGGAACTGCGGTGGCTTCAGCGGCCACGACGCGAGTGTGGCTGAAACGCCGATCAAGCTGACATCTCGGTCGAGATCGTACTCGGGATCGACTCTTCGCCTGGGTTGCTCAAAATGCATCCATCCCGGAGAACCGATCATTGGAGCCCTTTCGCCCAGTCATCCCAATCGTGCCACTGCTTGTCCAGCAGCCCCAAGCCATTATCCAATAGCTTCAGCACGATGCCGGCGATCTTAACCTGGTCACCCATCTCCTCCTCCTTGAGGAGATGATTATCGACCATTTTGCGCAGATGCCCCTTCGTGAGGAAAACCGTTACCCCACGTCGCCCTGATTTCGTCGTCATAGGCCTCTCCGCCTCACATCACGACGTTCTACGTGCTACCCTCGTTATTAATCCAAAGGACGTGTTCATGCTCCAAACGGCTTCTTGGCTCCTTCCGGAGCTTCCCCTTTTTCTCATAACAGCTGTCGCTACGCATTTGGTTATGTCATTTGCGCAGATACTGATGCATTACAAGCTCGGCCACCATCCAATGGGCGGCAACTTCTTCCGCAACCACATCAACTTCCATCACGCCTATTATTCCAAAGATCATCTCGTCTCAGAGACCTACCTTGGTAAAGAAGGAAACAACACACCGTACTTCTTCATCCCCGTGATTCTCGTAGGAGGGGCTGCCTATTTCTTTCTGCCGCTTGATCTTTTTATAGTGTTGATCATCGCATGCGCTGCGTCGTTCTACGCGCACGTCTTTTTCGATAAGGAGTACCACGTAGATGGATCACGGCTTCAGCGGGTTGCGTGGTTCAGGCACAAACAGGAGCTACACTTCGTTCATCACCGGTACGCGGACAGCAATTTCGCAGTGATTCATTTCTTTTGGGATAGGATTCTCGGTACCTATAGAAAGCCGGATGTTAAACGAACGGAATACACTCAGAATCCAGGGTCGTTTCGGGGCGCAGGGCGCTGTGAATGTCGCATTCCTGGCAACGAAGGGACTTGGCAGTTGCCCGTCGGCCTATCGACTTTGACACGATGACGCAAAGCCGGGTGAGCCTCTCGCTGGTTTGCCAGTCGCTGGCGGAAACCGAAGGCGACCACAGCACAATGCCGATGTCCGCCTGCGGCCTAGAACTGAGCAATCTGCGACCGAAATACCCGAGGTCCATGTGCCAGAGCACGAGATGAAACAGGATCGCGGGTATGTGGGCGATCAGGCAGGCGTCGTGATCTTGTTTCAGCTTTTTCTCCATCCCTGGACGGGCGCCGAAGCATGACCCGATCTGCCGCCGGATCGGACCCCGCCGATGGCAAGCAACAACCAACCGATCGTCGTCATCGCCCGCCTGCTCGATCTGACCGAACGGCGGGTCCAGCAGCTGGCGCGCGACTATGTCCGGTACCTGCGCGAGCAGGCCGTCCGTTCCCAGTCCGGAATCGCCGGCGCCGAGCGAGCGCGGCTGGTCAAAGCCAAGGCCGATCTCGCAGAGATGGACGCCGGCGCCCGGCGCAGCGATCTACTACCGAAGAAGCCTGGATCGCTGTCCTGGCACGGCTGAGAGCGCGCCTGCTGGTTCTACCCGACCGGCTCGCGCCGCTCGTCCAGGAGGAGTCCACCATTGCGGGGCGCGCGAGCATCCGCGAGACCATCCCCGAAGCGCTCACGGAGCTCAGCAGCCTCCCGGTCGCCGCGGCCCGAGATCCTGAAGGGTCCGGAACGCCTGATCAAGGCGGTGCGCCGGACGCTGACGATCCTGACGCCGCCGCCACTCGGCAGAAGAAAGTGAGGACAAGCGCCTGCAGCGGCCACTGACCATGTGGCCGGAATGATCCGGCGACCGACCCGAACCTCGCAGCCGGCGAGTGTTCCGGTCGAGCTACATGAGCTGAACGGGTCGCGAAACAAAGATCACGTGGGATGCTTTTCACTTCCGCAATTGCTCCAATAGCGAACAAAAATTTGGAGCGACTGTTCGCAATGCAACATGTTAGAAAAGTGCCAACAGGCCAGACATCGCACCTGAGGCTCAAAATGCCGGAGAGGCCGCCCAACTGAGGCACCAAAAGAAAAGCCCCAGCAGGGGGCTGGGGGGCTTTGGGCTGGGGCTTTCCATCTTCGGGAGGGAACGCAACAATACACTCACGCTACGCGCCATCCCGACTTCAACCTGTTTCAACTACGACCTAGGCCGCAGCGGAAAAGCGGATGCTTGGCGAGCCCATAACGCCGCTCTTCTCCATCACCGACTTCATTTCATTTGAGCCTAACCAGGTACGGGCCTTCGATACATCGGCAACATCCTGGAGGATCACCACGTCATTCGGATCGTCGGGGTTGCGGAACACTCTGCCATTCGTGATCCCGGCAGACACGCGATCCTTCTCGTGTCCATTGTAACTTGTGCGCCATGCGTTGAAGTCCTTGACCTTGAGATGGACAGTCAGGTTTTCGTTATTCATCGGTACGATCCTTTGTTCTTTATGAAAATCTCACGCGCGCATAGCCAATCTACGCATGCCGACAGCATCCGCGAAGGCAAGTTAATATCAACTTTGAGATTAGAATTATGCCAGCCGATGACACCAGCGCTACCCGGTGGGACAACGGCGACTTCGGCATATCGCCGTTTCGTGGGCAGTTCTTTAGCAAGCCTGCTGCCTGCCAGTATCTATGTATGTGTGTTATCGAGACCAAAGCACAAGGATGCGCAAGGATGCGTCGAGAATTTAGTTTGCGGTGGCGGTGGCGGTGGTGGTGGTAATGCCGATGAACCGTAGAACTCTCTCGCAATGCCCGTGTTGCGCCTCGCTAACTCGTCTGTTGTTCAATGGTTGTGAGCCGCCCCTTGGTGGTAAGCGTCGATATCGGTTCGCTCCTGTTTGATGTGCGTCTGGCAATCCGCTCGATTCGCAAATCGGCCGCTGCAAACCTCTCCGGTCTTGCTTATTGCGTGCCAGCCATCATCGATCCCTCGCCGATCGGGCTCAAGGCTATCCTTATATAATGGGATTTTCGCACATGGCTCGCAACTGCGACCGGCTCAACTCGCGAATAAGGCCAATTCTTGAGAATGCGGCGGGGCGCCAGGAGATCAGCGCCGGCCTGAGCACGATCCGCCCGTTCGACACGATTTCTTCGGAACCAAAGCCTTCGGTGCGCCTTATATCCAGGCACGTGTTGATTGTGAGATCGTCATGGCTGTCGTGCTGGTGGTCGAAGATGAGAATCTGGTTCGCGCTCTGGCGGAGATGATTCTCGAAGAGGCCAAGCATCAGACCGTATCGGCTTCGAATTCAGAAGAGGCGCTTTCGCTTCTGCAATCCGATCGGACGATCGATGTCCTATTTACCGACCTGACATTGGACAAAAGCCCCGAAGGCGGCATTCACCTCGCGATCGCGGCAAGAAAGCTGCGTCCGGAGCTGTCCGTTCTCTACACAACTGGACAATGCGTCACCGGCGACATGATGGCTTTGTTCGTGCAGCCTCATGGATTTTTGGAGAAGCCCTACGCCACGGACCAGTTGAGCATGGCTCTTGGCAATTCGCTTCGCCAAGGCCGCAAACCAAACTAGCGCTTTCCCCCTCCTGCTTTTCTCAAGCGCGACATAACCGCTCTTCGGGCGGCGCGCGGCAGGGTAACCTTGAGAGGTTGGTCTGCCTGGCGATCAGCACCGAATAGGCGCATATTGATTGACGTGACAAAAGCTGACGATTATCGCAAGCGGGCCGACGCTGTCCGCAAGAAGACCGGGAAACGTCAATCCGCGGTGGAGCGTGTCGGCTTGTCAGAAATGCTAAGGCCATGAACGATATGGCGGACAACGAAGATTGGCTCGATGGCCAAGGTGCTTCAAAGCGGAAATGATGCTTCCGAGATTGGCTGGGAAAAGTGTCGATCCGGTTCGAGCGCGATAGCGGCGATCGGAAGCAACACGATGCGCTGACGGCCGAATTGCAGGCCGCCCGTGCGCGCGAGCAAGCGCTGCTGCGGGAAAAGCATGATCTGTCGCAGCGCCAGGTCATGCTGGCCCAGGAATTCGAGCATCGGCTCATCAACGGCCTGCAATTGATCGTCAGTCTACTGTCATTGCAAAGCCGGACCGCTACGACGCCGGAAGCGGCCGACCAGTTGACGATCGCGGCACGCCGCGTCGCCGCGCTGGGACGCGTGCATCATCGTCTGCATCTCCTCGACCATCAGGACACGGTGGAGTTCAGGAACTACCTCCAGCAACTCTGCGAGGATCTTTCGGGTCTGCTGTTTCAGGAGGGGAGCGGCCACGCGATCGTGGTCGAAGCCGCGAACGTCGAGATACCGACTGCGTTCGCGATTCCACTCGGCTTTATCGTCAACGAGATGATCACCAATTCGGCGAAGTACGCCAAAGGTCACATCACAGTTCGATTTGAAACGACCTCGCCTGCCCATTATTCGCTTTCGGTATTGGACGACGGGCCGGGACTGCCGGCAGGATTTGCTCCCGCGCACAGCAAAGGCCTTGGAATGAAAATCATACTGTCGCTCGTGAAGCAGATCGGCGGCGAGTTGCACACCTTGCCTGGTGATTACGGCCGCGGTGCTCGCTTCACGGTCAAATTTCGCTCTCCCAGGTCAGGGGCAATTTGAACGTAAATTGTCCGCTCGGTTTGTCGTGAGGGCTATCCAGCCCCCAAACGAGTGCTTTGATGGGGGCTGAAATCGGCTCGACCACAGGTCCGCTGGGCGCGTTCAGCAGCGTCTTGAGCGCCTCCAGATTGTCGCCCTGGATCAGCATGTTGCCGGCGCTCGGATCGCCGGCCGAAAGCTCAGCGGCTTCTTCTCCAGCAGCCGATAGGGAACGCCCTTGGCGGCGCCGATGCCCTGATCGCGGGTGAGCCAGTTCAGAATGGGCATTCGGGCGGGCGGCTTTCAGGCAAGTGGTGGTGATATTTCGGGATTTTAGCTCGTTCCCGCCCTTGGACGGAATCATCAAGCAGGACCGTCCATGGCATTGTTACCGCATCCATCGCGACCGGATAGGTCCGGCAAGTGCGTCAAGGACTGGATGCTGGAGAACCGCGTCAACCAGACTTCGTTCAAGACGATGCGTAACAAGATGGCGGCGCATCCGATCGAGGACGTCGGCGCCAAACTGCGCGCCATGTTGCCCTGGATTAAGCAGCGGGCGCTGGTCGACCGCAGCCGGAACTGATCGGGGGTCCCGCCCCGTTGAATAGTGAGCAGGGAGCGAACCTCAGTTTGCCAAATTTTGGCCGCGTCGCGAGGCCGCCCCCGGGCGGCCTTGCCATGTCGGAATTATTGCAGAATGATGAAAGCGGCCCGCCCGGTCGCTGTTAGTCACATTTCCCGTGCGGCAGCTGCACCAATGCCGCCCGCGCTCGCCTCGATCAGTCGCCGTCTGTCCTCCGCAAGGCCCGCAAATTGCCGTCATTTCGGCTGGGTGCTGGTCATTGGGCTACATTTGGCCGCGCTCGCCATCCTGATCTGGTCGGAGATCGATCTGACTTCGCGGCTCGCCATCCTGCTGGCCTGGGGCCTCGTCAATTTCGTCTGGCTGATGGTGCTGCGCCGGCCGGCCGCTGCCGCGGCGCTCTCGCTCACGTTGGTGGTACTTCTGATGCTGCTGTCACGCTTCAAGCACGACATCCTGATGATGACGGTCAATTTTCTCGACATCATGATCGTCGACATCGACAGCGTCGCCTTCCTGTTGACGGTATTTCCCAATTTGAAATGGGCGGTCCTGGCCACGGCTTTGCTCGCGCTGCCGGCCTTCGGCTTGCTGTGGTGGAGCGATCCCTTCCGCGTCCGGCTGCGCGCATCTGTCCTCGGCGCTGCTGGCTGCCTTGCTGGGCTGAGCGCCGCCGCGCTGACGGCTCGCTGCTCGGGCGGCGCCGAGGTGCGCCGCTTCAACCAGCTCCTGATCGCCGCCGGCCTAATCAAGCGCCTCTGAGCCCACATGCTGTCCGACAGTGTCGATCGTGGCGACCGCCAACCCGCAATTCCGGTCAATCCTGGCGGCGTCCAATGTACGCGGATCGGGGCGCTTGCAGCAGTTCATCTCGCGGCCTTGGCCACCATCGTCCTGACCGAGGGCGATGCGCTCGGGGTGGCTGTCGCCCTGTTGAGCTGGGGCGCTCTCAATTTCTTCTGGCTCACCGTGTTGGGCCGGCCGGCGCTGGCGGCGGTGCTTTCGCTGCTGCTGCTCGGAATCATCGTCGTGCTCTCGATGTTCAAGTATTCAATTCTCTGGATGACGCTGAATTTCTTCGACATATGGATCATCGATCCCGACACCATCGCCTTTTTGCTGACCATCTTCCCCGATCTGCATGACAGCCTGATCGTCGCCGCCGTGTTGACGGTCCCGATGACGATCCTCTCGTGGCGGCTCGATCCCTACCGGGTCCGGCGCTCGATCGCCGTGCTCGGCGGCGCAGGTTGCCTCGTCGGCATCATCGGAGTGTCGGCCGCCGTTCCGGAGGAGCCTTGGCACCAGTTCCTGGGAGTGAATCACATTTCCATTTTTGCGCGCTCAGGCATCTGGTCGCTGTCGAGCGTCGTTACGCACGGGTGGATGGAGTTCGACGCCGCGCCCACGGATCGGCTGCGGCCCGCGGCCAGCGAAATGTGCCGTCCGGCGAAAAAACCGCCGCACATTATTCTCGTGCTCGACGAATTGAGTTTCGACATCACCGCTGCCCCTGGGATCAAGGTGCCGCGTGGTTATGCCGAGCACTTCAAGTCGTCCGACGGCAAGTCCCGCGCCTTCCTGGTCGAGACCCCCGGCGGGCCAACCTGGTACACTGAGTACAACGTCCTGACCGGTCTTTCGGCGCGGTCCTATGGTCGGTTTTCCTACTACGTCACCCGCATCGCCGCGGGCCGGGTGGAGCACGGCCTGCCTCATGCGCTGCGTCGCTGCGGCTATAAGACATTCACGCTCTATCCGGCCTATGGCTCGTTCCTGAGCGCGCGCAGCTTCCAGACCGGCGTCGGCGTCCAGCGCCTCATCGATTTCGCATGAGATGAAATCGGGGCGCGTGCAACCAGACCATTTCTATTTCGATCAGACGCTGGGTTTGATCGAGCGCGAGCGCGGCACGCAGCCGCTGTTCGTGTTTGCCTACACCATCGCCAATCACTTTCCCTGGTCCAATCGCTATCGGCCCGATCTGACGCCGGACTGGCGCGATCCTGGCAATGGTTCCGACCTGGACGAGTACATCCGCCGGCAATCGATGAGCGCACGCGACTACAAGGACTTCATCGCGCGACTGAAGCAGGAATTCCCGAGCGAAGCGTTCCTGGTGGTGCGTTTTGGCGATCACCAGCCGGCGTTTGCTGCCAATCTGCTGGACCCCTCGCTCGGTCACGGCGAGGTGCTACGCAGGATCACGTCATACGATCCGCGCTACTACACCACCTACTACGCCATCGAGCCAGTCAACTACACCCTGGCGGACCTGTCGTCGGCAGTATCCCCGCTCGATGCGCCCTATCTTCCGTTGGTCATTCAGGAGCTTGCCGGCTTGCCGCTCGAACCCTCCTTCGCCGAGCAGAAGAAAATCTTCGAGCGCTGCCAGGGTCTGTTTTATCGCTGCGCCGGCGCGGCCGAAGCCCGGCGCTTCAACCGGCTTCTGATCGACGCCGGGTTGATCAAAGGAATGGTGTCCCGCTAGCTGTGAGCTTTCATTAGGTTGTCCACCCGGTCCTGGCCGAGGAAGCTGGAGTTGCGAGGCTTCAGTGATTCTCGGGAGGATCGGATGAGACTGCACAAGAATGCCCGGCTCACGCCGCGTGGTCGAGAGTGGATTGTGCGGCAGGTTGAGAGCGGGCAGACGCCGGAGGCCGTCAGCAAAGCCGTAGGCGTCTGCCCGCGAACCGTTCGGAAGTGGGTTGATCGATATCGCCGCGAAGGATTGTCAGGATTGCAGGATCGCTCCTCCCGGCCGCATCGGCTCCGGCAGCCGACGGCCCAGGCCGTGATCGAGGAGATCGAGCGGCTGCGCCGCCAGCGCTGGACTGGCAAGCAGATCGCCGCCGAGAGCGGTGTCTCGCCCGCTACCGTCAGCCGTGTTTTGCGCCGGCTCGGCTTGAACAAGCTGAATGCCTTGGAGCCGACCGAACCGATCCGGCGCTATGAGCGCGAGAACCCAGGCGAACTCATCCATATCGATATCAAGAAGCTCGGCAGGATCGGCTCTGTAGGGCATCGCATCACCGGACGGCAACCTGGTGTGGTCAACCGTCACCACGGCATCGGTTGGGAGTTCGTCCATGTTTGCATCGACGATGCCTCACGCGTCGCCTTCGTGCAGGTCATGGCCAACCAGCGCAAAGAAAGCGCTGTCGCCTTCCTGGAGGCTGCCGTCGCCTACTACGCCAAGCTTGGCCTCCGCATCGAGCGCGTGATGACGGACAACGGCTCGTGCTACCGGTCAAAGACTTTCCGAGCAGCCTGCAAACAGCTCGGCCTGCGCCAAATCTTCACCAAGCCCTACACCCCGAGGACTAACGGAAAGGCCGAGCGCTTCATTCAAACAGCACTACGGGAGTGGGCCTACGCTCGCGCCTACCACAACTCGGATCAGCGATCGGCTGAGCTGCTCCATTGGCTCCATCGCTACAACTGGCATCGGCCACATGGTAGCTTGAAAGCCAACACACCCATCAGTCGCCTCGGTCTATCCGAGGACAACCTGTTGAGGCTCCACAGCTAGCTAGCCTTATTTGAATTAGCCTGGCGCCAAAATCGCCTCGCGCCGTCGGCATGAGTTCTAGCTCTGCCGCCTGGAGTGCCTGCTGACAAGGCAGCGGATCGCTGAAGCTCCGGACTGTACCGCTCGCCACGATTCCCCTCCCCAACTTGTCGAAGCGGGACGAACCAAGATGCAGCGTACGCATATCAATGACCAAGTATCCGTATGTATAACGCTTGCGACCTCTGTATAGCCTTGTCCTCAATTCACCGTTCCCTCCGGTTTCCAAACATTTTGGGCGTTCATGTCGACAACCAATCGGTAGGGATGGTTTCTTTATTGAGGATTGGCGATTCGCAGTGTTCAGAATTTCGCAGACTTGCTGCCGCCGCTTTGTTCGCATAGCGAGGCGCTGACCGGCGGCAATCAGTGCCTATCTCCATCGCTTCCCCAAAATATTTCGGCGAAAGGAACGCACGGTTGGCAGGTCCTACCAAATGTCGCTATGAGTTTTGCGTGGCTGAGACCGGATGGGTGGGCATGACGTTTTGTTTCATGAACCCCGGGGTATAAGATGAGGCTGGGGGCAGCGTTTCTTGCAATCGTGGGTCTGGCCGCGCTGGTGGCGGCGGCAGATCATGCAAGCGCTGCAAGCGGGCGCAGAGAAGGCTCGGTCGAGGTCCTGGAGTTGCGTACCGCCGGCGAGCCCATCATCGCCATTGTTTCGCTGCGTAACCAGCGGATCACCGTCTACGATGCCAACGGCTGGATCCTTCGGGCGCCGGTGTCGAGCGGCCAGAAGGGACGCGAGACACCTGCCGGCATCTTCAGCGTCATCCAGAAAAATGCGGAGCACTACTCCAATCTCTATGACGACGCGTACATGCCTCACATGCAGCGCATCACTTGGTCCGGCATCGCGCTCCACGGGGGCCCTCTGCCGGGATATCCGGCGTCCCATGGCTGCATTCGGATGCCCTTCGGCTTCGCCGCACGTCTGTTTGATGCGACCCGGCTGGGGATGCGCGTAGTCGTGGTGCCAAGCGATGCGGCGCCTATTGAGATCACCCATCCAGCCCTGTTCCCATCGAAGCCGGGCGCCCGCGCCTTCGCCGCCATTCGCGCCGCCGAGGCAGACGAGGCGGCCAGGGAGGCCGATGAGGCGAGACTCAAAGCCGTTACAGCCACACGGGAGGCCGCACGAGCGATGGTGCCTGTGCGAGTGGCGGAAAACCTGAAGCTCAGAGCCGAGGCAGAATTGGCGACCGCCGAAACTGCGCTTAGGTCCGCAATCTCGGTCGAAGCCAAGGAGCAAGCTGAGGATGCTAGGGCGAAGGCCGTTGCCAGAATTGCAGCGTTGCAGGCGCAGTGGGCCGCCGCCCAGGCGGAGCTGCAACCGAAGCTCGATGCCGTCGCGCCCGCACGTAAAGCCGCCGTCGCAGCGGAGGCCGCGCGGGTGGTGGCGGCCCAGGCGGCACGCGAGGCGGCGCCCGAGTCCGAACCGGTATCGGTGTTCATCAGTCGCAAGACGCAGCGCCTTTACGTGCGGCGAGCCTTTCAGCCCGTCCTGGAGAGTCCGGTAACGATCCTCGATGCCGATCGTCGGATAGGCACGCATGTTTTCACCGCAATGGAGCGGACTAGCGGAGACACCGATATGCGATGGAGCGTGGTCTCATTGGACGACGGACGTCAGTCCGGCGGCGCGGTCGAGCTAGTTAGCCGGACGCGCGGTCGTGGTCATGACAGCACACTGACGTCGGCCGGTCCCGACGGAGCGAAAACAGCTCTCGATCGGATTGTCATCCCGCAGGACACATTGGATCGTATTGTTGGGATGGCGTCGCCACGATCTTCCCTGATCATCTCGGATGAAGGGTTAAGTTCGGAAACCGGCAACGGCACGGATTTCATTGTCCTCCTAAGCGGTGAGCCGCAAGGCAGCCTCAAGATCCGACGACGCGGTCCGGGGACCGAAGCCCGTTACTAGCCCTGTCGGAACCGTCTGCCTTGTTAGCGCTCGGGGCTTGCCGCCGCTCCTTCTCTGCCAGCGCGGCGTAGAGGTGCAGCATGCCCGTGACGATCTGAGAGCCAAGCTCAGCGACAGCAAGCCACCGGAGATCAAGTCCAAAGCGATCGAGTCGCTGCGCGAGGTTTCGGCACTGCTCGCCGCGAAGGCTCCTGGCGACTTCGTTGCCTTTAAGGACTGGCTACGCCAGATCAGCCAGCGCACGGCTGACGCAGCGACGGAGGGTGGCCTGCTTCGCTTTAGCGGCGTGGCGGTAAGCGAAGCTGAAAAGGGCACACTGGCCGACATCGCGAGTGCTCTAGGCTCTTGATCACACGAACTCGCGACATCGGAACTTTCCGCCCAGCCAAGACTTTCCGTTAGTTCAGACAAGGAGCACATTCATGAGCAGCAGGGGATTTCCTTCGTTGACCGCTCTACTGGGGCTGGTGGCAATTGCCGGCTACCAGAACCGGGACAAGATCGCAGAAATGCTGAAGGGACTTCAGACTGGCAGTAGCCCACCCAGCAACCCGGCCAGCGACGGCGGCGCCCCCGACAGCCAGAGCGGACTCGGGGGCATCTTGGGCCAACTTGGAAAGGCCGGTGGCGCAGGTGGAATGCTGACCGGCGGTCTCGGGGAACTGGTTGATCGTTTCAAACGCAGCGGACAGGGCGAAACGGCCGACTCCTGGGTCCAGAAAGGACCCAACCGCCCAGTTTCACCCTCCCAGCTGGGTCAGGCGATCGGTAACGACGTGATGGATGTGCTGGTCAAGCAAACCGGGCTGTCGCGAGAAGAACTGCTGGCCAGGCTATCCCGTGCCTTGCCCGATGCAGTCGACAAGTACACGCCTGACGGAAGGATTCCCACCGAGGCCGAAGTTTCTCGCGCATAATTCAATCCAACCTGGAGGGCCGCCATGGGTATCATATGGACGATCATCATTGGGTTCGTTGCGGGCGTGGTAGCTAAATTCATTACGCCCGGCAGCAATGAACCGTCCGGCTTCATCCTCACCACCATCCTAGGCATCATGGGGGCTTTCCTTGCTACGTTTCTTGGGCAGGCGCTCGGATGGTATTCTGCGGGCGAAGGCGCTGGTTTCATCGGTGCAATCGTCGGGGCGGTCATTGTGCTGCTGATTTGGGGGGTGGTGGCGAACCGTCGTACTGCGGCTTGACGATTTCCGAGGTCTCTGCCTGTGGCTTTGAAGGGTCGGGGGATGTCGTCACCTCCGTATTATGAAGCCGCGTGGCAAGCTTCCAACGAGGATCTTAGAGCGTAGCGGACGTTGCAGCATTCGCGCGCGGAAGTTTTTTGGTAGTAAGCCGGCTCATTCGACCCGCGTCGAGCGGGTGTCGCTCCGCGGACCCGACCGCCGAGACTTGTTGCGCCGTAAACGCTCGGACCCAGTCGATTACTCAGCAACGCTTCCCCTCACCCCGAATGAGGTCGCCGAGAGCGTCAAAAACACGATCGATCGTATCTCAAACGCGTCAGTCAAAGAGATCGAAGGCCGAGACGGCGCGCTTGAGAATGCGCCCAGCGCAGAAAACCTGGCGAAGGCAGCGGAGCAAGGCGCGCGACGATATCGGGCGGGCCTCCAGCCGCACCGGAGACGATCAAACGCACCGGCCGCGACGGATAGCTTTGCGCCAGCCGTCAGGCTGGTTCCATAGTTCATCAGCTCGCCTGCTTCCGCAATTCCTGCATCGAAGGCAAATAATGCCTCTATCCCTATTGCGCTTTGTGTTCGACACGCCACTTCAGTAGACAGTGGCAAGTAGTGCCTTGCGCGAGAGCTGCCCAAAAAACGGCGACATGCCGAAGCCGCCGTTCTCACAATTGGCAGCACTGATGCCATCGGCCGGCACAATAAGATTCTGAAAAACGAAACCTACGTTCGTTTCGCGGGTGCTATGAGCGCCCGCATTTCGTACGTCCGCGCGCCCTTGCGGCGCACATCTAAAACCTTCACCCAACGAGAAAGCCCATTCAATGACTATTTCCATGTACACCGCATCGGTTCCGGTTTTCATCCAGCACCTCAACGGTCTATCCAGCGTCCTCGACAAAGCGGCGGCCTATGCCGCGGCCCGCAAGATCAATGAGGCGGACCTGCTGAACATGCGGCTCTCTCCCGACATGTTCAATCTGACGCGGCAGGTGCGGGCGGCGACCGACCAGGCCGCCAATGCCGCGGGTCGGCTGTCCGGCAAGGAACTGCTGAAGTTTGCCAACGACGAGACCACGATCGCGCAATTGAAGGAGCGCATCGCCAAGACCATCGCCTATCTCAAGAGCGTGAAGGCGAGCGAGGTTGACGGCACCGAGGGCAAGGACATCAGCATTGCCTCCCCGAACGGTAACCGCCAGTTCACGGGACAGAGCCTGCTGCTCGGCAACGCCCTGCCAAACTTCTATTTCCATGCAACGACCGCCTACGACATCATTCGGCAGTGTGGCGTCGAACTCGGCAAGGGAGACTTCATGGGTAAGGCAGCGTAATTCCAGGAGCCTGTTCAGCCTCGTCTGATGGGTGCCGCCCATGAATGACAGTTACGGCAGGTACGATTGGCGATTGCCGCTGCTAGTGCCCGATATCGCCGGACGAATGACAACTGACTACGACCAAGAATGGTCTCGGCGTCACCGCCGCGACCATCTTCCTTGGTAAACGGCTCGGCTTTGTCGCGGACGAAATCCAGCAGTACGTCAATCTGCCCGGCTGGCGGATGCACCGAGGTTATCCGTGCATAGGGGCTGCGCGTTCAGAATCGCCGCAACAGCAGGAAGGCACATGAGAAATCTAACTCCACGACTCATTCCGGAAACGGAATCCGATCGGCGAAGGATCGATGATGGTTGGTACGCGATAAGCAACACCGGAGAGGTTTGCAGCGGCCGATTTGCGAATCGAACGGAGTGCCAGGCGCTCATCAAACAGGAGCGAACCGATTCACAGGTTATGTTCATGGCCGGTCGTCCAAAAAGTGTCACTTCCTTATAAATGCTGCTGCCTTAAGGTGCGCTTTAGTGAGGAGGTGCTGCAACCATCGATACTGTCGAATTTAGATTTTCGGCACACACAGCGGAGGCGAGCTCAATTGATCCGCATGCCGGCTTCCGTCACCACGCGGGCCATCAACTCGGCCTCAGCCCTAAGAAGGGCCTTCGCCTCCGCCGCCGTGGTCGCCATGACCTCGATGTCGATCATGCGGAGCTTGGCTTTCAGTTCGGGTGCCTGGAGCGCCGCTCGAACCTCGCGCTCGATCACCGCAGCAACGGAGTCCGGGACGCCGGCCGGCGCGGCCAGCACGAAATAGGAAGCGAACTTGACCTCCGGATAACCAGCCTCGGCAATGGTGGGCACGTCGGGCAGGAGCGGCGAGCGCTGCGGCGTCGAGATCGCGAGCGCGCGCAACTTGCCGTCGCGAACGTGCTGGAACAGGCCGGCAGAGCCGACGAAGCCCGCTCTGATCTGGCCGGCGACGAGGTCGGCGACGAGCAGCGCGTTGCCGCGATAGGGCACCGGTTGCGACTTGAAGCCGGCGTAGATTCGAAAATATTCCATCATGAGATGACCGGGACTGCCAGGGCCAGCGTGCCCGTAGGTGATGGGTTCTTTGCTGGCGTGGCTGACGAAATCTTTGACCGATCGAACCGGCAATGAGGGATGCACGACGAGCAGCAGGCTCGACCGTGTCGCAATGGTAATGAGCCGCAAATCCTTCTCCGGATCGAACGGCATTTTCGAATAGAGCACCGGATTGACCGTCAGCGTTGAGCTCAGCACCAGCAGGAGCGTATGGCCATCGGGCTCTGCTTTTGCGGCGGCGTCCGATCCGGTGCTGCCGGCAGCGCCCACCCGGTTCTCCACGATGAAAGTCTGCTTCAGGCTCGCCGCAAGCCTGTCCGCGATCTCTCGCCCGAGCTGGTCGAGCGGCCCACCGGGCGGGAACGGCACTATGATCTTCACCAGGCGGGTCGGGTAGGACTGTGCGGGGGCCGTCGCAGTGCCGGCGATAGCCGCGCCAATGGTCGTCAGTGCCAACAGAGAAGCTCGCAACATTCCCGTCCTCCATGGCCTCGCCGCGACGCGGCATGAAGCCTAGAGCTTGGGCGCAGTGGCTGCCACCGCCTCTTGGCGGCAACGGTTGTCAGCGGGGACACTCGACTGTGTCGGCTGAGGTCGGGCGTCCATGCAGGCCGCCAGACCATCGATACCGATTATGGGTTCAATGCGTCGGCCCTGTCGCATTGGGCCAAACTACCGAGTTGGCCACGGTCATGCTGCCGTGCCATGGACGCTGTGCCTGGAATACCGGCGATGAATTCAAAGCCTTTGCCCAGCCAATGGCCTCTCGGAATCTCTGAACGACCCACGCGCATGACCTTCAAAGAGCTGATCACCCAGCGCGACGCTCCTCGCGCGTGGCGCGTCGTACTGTGTCCCCGAGACCGGAAATCAGTTCGAGCCGCTAGTGTACCATTGACGACAGCACGTAGCGGCGAAAGCCTGCATAACTATCTCTTTTGCTGCTGCTCTTGTTTTAGGATGAAATCGATCGCCTGAATGATGCGCTTGTCCCTATTTGCCTTGCAGTGGACGATGACGTTGTGAATTCCCTCTTTGACTCTCGGTACGTTAACCGCATGTTTCTTGGCGAGCCCATTGTACCAACCGCTGTACCAAATCCCTAGGAAGTCAGCATCTTCCTGGTAGGTGTTGGCGAGCTGCGCGCACGTTAGCTTCTGCACGTCGATGTATCCGTTCGCATCCGCGTACGTTTTCAGCTCAACCTGGGCGGACGCCATCGATACACAGGTCAGAAGCACGCCTGTAGCCAAAATGTTACTTAGGGCGAGAGCGACGATACGTGACGCAGCAACTGAAATTTTGGTCATTTTCCAGTCTCCTCATTTTGATTTCTGGCCGCGCGATCGGCCATGGTGAGCCCCCGGGGGGGGTTCTTAAATCGACCCTTTACCCGACGGGCGAGGTTCGCCCGGCGCGAGCCGGCGGCCTGGATCACAAGTGGTCTGAAGACGACGAGGAACAAGAATTTGGGACGTCAACCGAAACGGTTCGGCCGGCGGTGCTCAGTTCGATTGGAGTTAGAGCTGCCTGATCGGCAAAGAAATGACAAACAAAGCCCCAAACGGCTTGGCCGGACCTGCGGTGAGTTTGCCACCATGGGCCTCGATGATCGATTTGCAGATCGACAGACCCATGCCCATGCCGCCGGACTTCGTAGTCGCGAACGGTTCGAAGAGCTTGTCGGCGATCTTCGGGTCGATGCCCGGGCCAGAATCCGCAACCGTGACGAGCGCCACTTGGCCGGAGCTTGTGTCGGTCCTGATCTGCAGCACGCGAGCCCGGTCGGAGGAGCCCATCGCTTCGACGGAATTGTTGACCAAATTCAACAGGACCTGCTGCAACTGAATGACATCGCCCAGCGCTAATGGTCGTGGGCTGTCCATCAAATCCGTTTCCAGCACGACATGGTTCGAATCGATTGTTGGCTTGGCGAGGATAAGCACCTGCTCGATCAACTCATTGACATCGACCGTAGTGCGAGGCACCTCCTCCTTCTTGAACATCGCGCGGATGTTTTTGATCACGTCGTCGGCGCGGTGCGCCTCCTGGATGACGTTCTGCATTGCGGCCTTGGCCTCTTCGACATCAGGCACCCGACGTTTCAGCCAGTTCAGGGCGGTCTGGCCTGCCACCGCCACGGCGGCCAGCGGCTGCCTGATCTCGTGAGCGATGGAAGCCGTCATTTCGCCAACGGTCGCCGCGCGATTCATGTGCGCCAATTCGGTCATTGCGGTGCGCACCTTGACTTCCGCATTGTGACGACGCCAGTGCTCGTAGATGAGCCACGTGATCAGCGCGCCCTGCACCAGAAATGCCGCGAAGGCCGCAAGGAGGTGCGGGCGATACTGCTCCCATACAGTGGGAGGACGAAACAGGACCTCGCTACCCGGCGGAAGGTCGCTCGCGCTAATTCCCCATCGCTGCATTTGCCGCCAGTCGAATTTCGGCAATGCGAATCTTGTTGGTGCCGTTTTGATGTCGCCGGCCTTTTCGCCGTTGAGGATACGAACCGCAACAGCAGCTGCCACCGCGCTCCCTTCCTCAACCGAATGCATCGGACCACCGACGGTCGCGTCGTCCCCGAAAAAAATATCAAGGTACGAGAAAATTGGTGCGTTGGCCGTGGCAGAAAGCTTGCTCAGTGCGGCATTAGCCTCGTGGGCGACGCCTGCCGCATCGACGTTCATCAAATGCCAGAAGATGGCGCTGTGAGCTGGAAGATTGGCTGCGGCCTTCAGAATGTCTTCGAACGACAGCTCATTGTAAAATTTGAGTTCGACCCGTCCCGTGAGGGGCGCGGTTTCCCGCCGCAGCTCCCCCAGCCAGAATGTTTCATTGGGTGAAGTCCCATTCACGATTGCGATCGTCTTTGTCCGGGGCAAGACACGCAGGATGTTCTCGAAGGAGGCAGGAAAGTCGTGAGCGACCGCCACAACCGTGTCGTCCTCGGTCAGCTTGTCGTATTGGACCCGGCGCGCCTCCACGGCCGTGAAGAGCATCGGCGTTCCTGGAAAAATTCGCTGGCGATGTCGCTGGACGAAGTTCGCGGCCGGTGCGCCGATAGCGAGGATGAGGTGGGGAGGATTGGCTGAATAGAGGGCGTTGAGATAACCGACGAATGGGACCTCTGACGTGTCGTCGTTCAGCCGGGCATTCAAAAGCGAATGGTCATGAAAATCCACTGATCTTTGCGCGTTCCTGGTTATCTCGGAGCGAATGAATTGCGCGTAGTCCGTCCATGGTTTGAAGAGAAGCCCAAACGAATGCAGCATCAAGACCCGTTTAGGCTCTGCCTCCGCGCGACTGCTCGTCGACGTCGCCAGAACGATTGCCGTGGCGACCAAAACGACTACGGACAACGCACACAAAAGATCGGAAGCGCATCGCCGTCGCACCACCAGGGCTCCTCCCAAATAGACCGAACGCGAAACCTGTTACCGCGAAACCTGTTACCGTGTGACAGGCGGAATCGGCTGCACCGCCCGCGCAACCGTGCCGTGCTTCGCCGCATAGCAGTTGTTTGAAGGTAAGTCCGGCACGGCGCCCGGGCAAGGCAGACGCGAACGGCGATTTTGCCAACCGCCTCAAAATGTTAGGCGCGCGCCAAAGACAAGGAGCACGCCATGTCTCAGCAGAACAGCAGCTCGATTTCTGTCGTTGGCATCGATACCGATAAGAAAGAACCGCTTGCGCAGCAGCAAGGACGGCATGGTCATCATGCCGTCCAATGCTGTGCCGAATGTAGCAACTGTTTGAGTAGTACTGGTCTATTGCGGGCAGGACACTCGCTGGCCGCTGTACGCCACAAATGTCCGGCTCTCGACGTCGTACGAGCGGAACTGCTGGGCGCAATATGCGACGGCATCCGATTCGCTGATGTAGGTACCGTGCAAGATGTAGGCATCGCCCGTGCCATAGTTAGCGCTCGCGTAGGCGTCATAGGCACCGCTCGTGTAGTAGCCGGAGCCGAGGGCTGCCCCCGCAACTGCAGCGGCACCTAAGCCGTAACCACGTCGATAGCCCAAGCCATATCCGGGCCTGTAACCGGCCCCCACGCCCACACGGTTCACGCCGCCGTAGGCCCTCGTACCGTAATAGGCAGCGCCATAGTAGGCGCCATCGCGGACGACTGCTCGACGGGTTGTTCGTCGCGAGACGCCGGCGACGCTCATCGGTGTCAACGGACGTCCTACTCTCGCATCCGCCGTCGTTACGAGATTTGCCTGCCGAAGGGACGATACATTATCGCTGATCGACATGCACACGACGCCAGCAGCTACAGCCGCTGCAAGTTTGAAAATTCTTGGCAGGTTTGACATTAAGCACTCCTGGGTTTGCATTGTTCGAGTTGTTCGATATGACATGAGGCATTCCTTTTCTCGGGCTTCGGGGGGACTGTCCAATCGGAATGCCGAGAATTCCAATATCTGGGTCAACAGGTGCGGGGCCCAGATTGTTCCGTTTCCAGCCGTCACTGTCTAAAAATACTGTCTAAAAATAAATTTCGCCGAATTCTTCGAACTCGAGGAGCTTGCCGGCCGACGCCGGGATGAACGGCTGGCGTTCAAAATTGCACGGACAGAACCAATCCCTTGCCGATATCGATGCCAACCACGGCAATTGAAGCGTTGAGTGTGTCAACGAGCAAGTTGATCCAGATCCAAGAAGTGCTCGCCTAAAGACGCCGCACAAATGAAACCCGCGCCGCTTCCTCAGCCGGACGGCATGAATGGTCGCTTATGGGGGAACAGCGGATATGCCAGCAGCGGGCAGTGTTGTGAATGACCCTCATCTTCGGACATAGGCCCTGCTTTCCGTGGCCGTCTGGCGCGCTTGGCAGAAGTGTGCAATTTTGCTCACTTTCGTTCAACGCGCGGGTGCGCTGTCAAGTCAGAGTTCGCAACGTGAGACATTGTTTGGTGAGACATCGCAGGGTGAGACAGGCTCCGGGCCCGGATGTATTTTTCGCATGACCGCGAGATTCGCGACTGTGATCTGATTGTCGGCTGATCAACGGGTCCTCCCTGGCAATAAAACCTATGCGGAGGGCAACGGCGCGACGCTTGCCCAGTAACGCGACAAAAATGGGCCACTC
>CAWGEM010000010.1:0-346834 GCA_963821555.1 uncultured Alphaproteobacteria bacterium
TTGTCGATCAACAAGCATTCGACGCCTTGCTGCCCCAAATCGATCGCGAGCGTTAGTCCGACCGGTCCGCCGCCGATGATCAAGACCGGCTGGTCATGCATGGCAGTCATCTCCAGTTATGCGCCGTTTGAGTGCTCGAGCGAGGCGACTTCGCCCCTCCCAGGGACGGGCTTCGCAATTCGAACTCTGTGCCGTGTCTTTGCAAAGCCAACATCAAACGTCGAATCGACAAATAATTCTAAATTTGTGTTGCGGTCCGGTCGCAGCACAAGCTGAAAGCGGCCCTTTTTGCTCGGATTTGTTCTACCACGATGACGCTCGACGTCGCCGAGTTCATCCGCCGTTCCTGATCCACGTGCTGCCGAAAGGCTTCCACCGCATCCGCCACTACGGCTTCCTCGCCAGCGCCACAAAGGCTGCCAACCTGGCAACAGCACGCGAGAGGCTCAATGCATCAGCGCCGGACGCCACCACCGCAGACACCGCCGCGGCTGATGCCGACACACCAACGCGGCATTGTCCCAGCTGCGGTGGCCGCATCCACGTCATCGAGACCTTCGCCCGTGGCCAAACTCCGCACCATCAACCATCGCCCAGGCCAACAGTGATCCGGATCGACACCTCATGAGGACGCCGATCACAAACCAAAACGCCGACAACCACCATGCTGGTGTGATGACCGGCGCAGCCAAGCGCGTCTCAGTCATCATAAGCTGGTCGCCGATCACCATCGTCACCAACGCCATCGAGGCTCGCGCGAACGCTCTGTCAGACGCCGACGCGCGCGTTGCTCGCCGCACGGCTGTCCAAAATCGCCTCGGCAGTACCTTCACAAGCTTGACCGCGGTGAAATCCCCATAGCACTCGCGCCACCCTCGCCCCAACCTCTCGCGGGTTCCTTCCCTGGAGGCTTTCGGACGACGGCCCCGCGGATGGGGCGCGTCCATCTGTGTGATGGGCCGTCATCCGAAACCCTTCACATTAGCGTCGTTTCGGGACAAGGTCATGCGTTCGTGCGCTTCCGCTGTGCCCCGTAAGCCGACAAGTCATTGCACCGCAGCGAAATGGCGCTATGTGCCGTGTGTCACGAGTATCGCCGGTCCAAACGGCGGTGCGCAACTGTATGAGAGATGAAGGAGGGCCCTTCGAGGTCGGCAGTCAGGTGCTGGTCTCAAGCCACTGCAAGCTGCCGTTGTCAAAAGCAATGGTGGTGAGCGTTGCGGAAACGCCGGAACAAGATTTCGGCAGGCAAGATTGAAAGAGGCGAGCGAAGGCGAACCGTCGATGAAGTGTCGAAAGCGATTAGATGATGTCAGAACCGGAGGCTGGCACTTTTTCGGGAACAGAGCCGGGGGGCGGTCCTGAAGACTGCCCGAGCGGCATCCGGCATGTAGGCGGCGCGAAGTTCAATCAGGCTCTTATACGGAACGTGAGAACCTGTGCCCCGATGGAAAGGGAGGCGTCACAACGGCCTGTCGATTGTCGGCAGGATTGGCCGTGACCGCCTGAGCAGCTCCGCATAAATGCGATGCCTGACGTGCATTGAACTGAATTCATTGACCCGTTGATCAAGCGTGCGGATTCGCGTGACCAGCTGGCTGAGTAGTTGGCCGCTCACGTCGGGATGCTTTTGGAAGAGTTCCCGAAAGACTGACGCTGACATGCAGGCGATGGTGGCGTCGGTGATCGCGGAGAATCCCGGCGGATCGGGGTTGCCCGTCGATGGCAGCCATCTCGCCGAAATAGCCGCCGGCATTGATGTCGGCCAGGATGACCTCGCGATCGGGAGATGGGGTTATTAGAACGCGCACGGCACCGCTGGTCAGAAAATAGACGTCGGTGCCAACGTCATCCTGCTCCAGCAGCCATTGCTTGGCCTTTGCTTGACGCCAAAGGCAACGGCGTTCCAGGACCGCGAGCTCCTTCGCATCGAGTGAGCGCAAGAGACCGATCTTGTCCAGCTTTTCGTGCATCATGATGTTTCCACCGGTCGGCCTGCGACAAAGCTCCCTATTGCGGATCACTGCATTCGGCGGACGCACTATGCCCGCAACCAATCTGCCCTACCCAAAGCATCCTGTCGCGGATATTTAGCTTCATATCTCGTCAAAGTCGGAGGGCTCATGGGCGGTCGAGGTTCTGGCGGGCATCGCAAACACGACTGTTTGGGAACTTGAGGGAACGGGCATGAGGACGATGCCGTGCGAGTTATGCCATCGCGACACTCGCCTGGTCCGGCGAATCCTTCGCGGAAGTATGCCGCCTACTACAATGGTTCGCGAACCCATCGGGCACTGAACTAGTGGATCGGATCTAACGTTTGGCGCCCTCGTTTGACGGCGGCGAGGATATTGCGAGGCTTGCGGTCCAGACGAAGGGCTTTGGATCAGAGTTGGCCTCGTCGATGAAGCGAAGGATGGCGGTCTGCAGATCCGCGACGGATCGGAATACGCCGCGTTTCAGCCGACGCCGCGTGAGCTTGGCGAAGAAGCCCTCGACCGCGTTGAGCCAGGAGCCGATGTCGGGGTGAAATGGAAGGTGAAGCGGGGATGCCGAGCGAGCCATTCGCGCACCTTGGGGTGCTTGTGGGTAGCGTAGTTGTCGAGGATGGCGTGGATCGCCTTTCGCTCGGCACCTGTGCTCGATCGTGTTGAGGAAGCGGATGAACTCCTGATGCCGATGGCGCGCCATGCAGCGACCGATCACCTTGCCCTCGAGGATGTTGAGCGCGGCGAACAAGGTGGTGGTGCCGTGGCGCTTGTAGTCGTGGGTCATGGTGCCGGCCCGTCCCTTCTTCATCGGCAAGCCCGGTTGGGTCCGATCGAGGGCTTGAATCTGGCTCTTCTCGTCGATCGAGAGGACGACGGCGTGATCCGGTGGATCGACATAGAGACCGACCACGTCCTTGAGTTTGGCGGCAAAGGCCGGGTCGTTGGACAATTTGAACTGGCGCACCTGATGCGGCTTGAGGCCGTGTGCTCGCCAGATGCGCTGCACCGAACTGACGCTGATCCCCATCGCCTTGGCCATGGCTGCAGCCGTCCAGTGGGTCGCCTCGCCCGGCGGCGGACCGGCGGTGAGGTCGATCACGCCTGCGACGACCGCCTGATCGAGCGGCGGCTTGCGGGAGGGACGTGTCTTGTCGCGCAACAGCCCGTCCACACCGGCCTGCATGAAGCGCTCCTGCCAGCGCCAGACCACCGATTTGCTCTTTCCCGTCCGCCTCATGATCTCGGCGGTGCCCAAACCGTCCGCCGTGAGCAAGACGATCCGGCCGCGCCAAACATGCTTCTGCGGGCTATTCCGATTGGCTACGATCGCTGCCAGTCGCCGGCGATCAGAAGCCTTGACGTTCACCACGATCCCTTTACGCATCCCCCAAACTCGCACGCCGGAAAGTCAGCGGGAATCCTCAAAGGGACTCGTTCGTTAGGTCGGGACCACTAGGATGCTCCGGTACATCGACAGATTCAGACCATCGGTGCCGTTAAACCGCGGGCCTTTCTCGGTGGCCTCCACCATCAATACATCCGGGTTTGAGTTTTCGGCACAGACAGGTGTATAGCTCGTTGTTGAGGATCCCATTGCGGCGCCGTCGGTTGCCGTTGATTGTGGATGCGTTCCATCGGCCTCCACGGGGGCCTAGTACGGCCTCACGATTAAGTCGTGCGGCGATCTGGCGGGGCGCTATACCATCGCCATACTCAACAAAAATGCGACGGACGACCGCCGCTTGTGAGGGATCGATTTCCCGTTCGCCGGTCGATACCGATCCATTGGCGAGAAGCTCGCGAACGATCCGGTACCCATAGCTATTGCCGCCTGGGATCTTGCCTGCTTCGACCCGGCCCCGCTGACCGCGGCGAATCTTCAGAGCAAGATCCTTCAAGAACAGCGCGTTCATGGTGCCCTTGAGGCCAACATGCAATTCGGTGATCTCGCCCTCAGCAAGAGTGAGCAGGCGGATGTCGGGATGCCGCAGTCTCTTGTAAATCGCCGCCATATCCTCCTGATCGCGACTGACGCGATCCAGAGCCTCGGCAACGACACAATCAAAATTGCCTCTCTTGGCCTGCTGAAGGAGCGTCCGCATATGCCTGATATGCACCATACGCATCAGCATGAACGACCGCATTGGCTCTCGTTTTTTCGTTTCAAGTTGCGCGAGCACGATTAAGATCACCGGACTGGGCGTGCTCATCGCTGGTGTCGGTCACGTCTTTCGGACTGACGACGGCGGGCAACTATGCCTGGTCCGGGGCTGGTGGACTGGCCGCATGCCGGCGTAGCCGGCGGGCTGCTTGGTAGCCTACTAGGCGCGCGCGAAAGTCGCTCACTAATAGCAAGGGGGCGCTGACAATAGTCTTCGCGATGCTGATCTTTGTGGTCGCACTCTACTGTTGGTTCGCAGCCTCGCCCTTGTCTGAAGGATTTCTTGGCATCTGCGAAAAATACGATTGCCGGCTCCATCCGCAGCCGTTCTTCAAACAACCGTACGGTCGCGAGATCGAGTGATGGTCGCTTGTCACAGAGCGTCAGTTTTGGAACGTCCCGCTCAAATGTCGCTATCGGAGTGGAAGCGGACATGCCAAAAATGGGAAAAAGTAGCGATTGATGGTCAGACTTTAAGCTTATTTTGCGCGGCTCCAAGTCTCGGGAGGACGTCATGCGCCAGCGCGACTTCGTCAAAATGATCGCTTACATAGCGGTGGTCTGGCCGATCGCGGCGCATGCAGAGACGTATCCGGCGCGTCCCATCACGATGGTCGTACCATTTGCGGCAGGCGGCGCATTCGATGTCTTGGGCCGAGTAGTCGCGGCGCGAATGAGCGAATTGCTGGGTCAACAAGTGATCATTGAAAACACGACCGGCGCCGCTGGGATCATCGGCGTGAACCGCGTCGTGCATTCTATGCCGGACGGTTATACATTTCTGTTCGGCAGCATCGGCACGCATGCCTACAACCAGACAATCTACAGAAGGCCGCGGTATAACGCAGCCACTGACTTCGCTCCGGTGGCATTGTTCGCTGAACAGCCCATGGTGTTGGTGGCGCGCAAAGACTTCCCCGCCTCGACGCTTACGGAGTTCGTGAATTATCTAAAGGCAAACGCCGCGAAGCTGCAATTCGGTTCGGCCGGAGCCGGCACAACTACGCATCTGGGTTGCGCGCTTCTTAACTCGGCGATCGGGGTGAATGTCACGCATGTGCCTTATAGGGGAGGCGGACCAGCCTTGAATGACGTCATTGGGGGGCAGATCGATTATTACTGTGCCAATATCGGCGGCCCGGTCCAGGTCATCAAGGCCAAGCAAGTCAAGGCGCTCGCGACATTGTCCCGCTTTCGCTCGCCAATCTTGCCAGATTTGCCGACCGCGCACGAAGAAGGAACCACTGACTTCGATGTGGTGACGTGGAATGCATTTTTCCTGCCGAAAGGGGCGCCCGAGGGCATCGTCAAGACGCTGAATGCAGCAACAAGCCAGGCAGTGGATACGCCGGAGGTCAAGAGCCGCCTGCAAGAGATGGGCGTGACAGCCGTCGCACTGGAGCGCAGATCACCGCAATACCTGGCCGGATTTGTCATTGATGAGATCGCAAGGTGGGCTGGCCCGATCAAGCAGAATGGACTTCAGATAGATTGAACCGCTCGGAGCCAATCCTGCAGTCGGGAGATGGGATGGTGCCAGATCGCTATGACCACCCGGAAGCCATCGCCGCAGCGATGGATGTCCTCGATCGCCACTTGGCCGCGCTCAATACGGGCGATGCCGTAGCGCTGGCGCAGACACTTCATTTTCCACATTACCGCCTTGCCGCGGGGCGCCTGCAGATATGGGAGCGTCCGGAAAACTATTTGCAGGACTTCTACGCGCGGGCGGGCGATGAATGGCATCACAGCGCGTGGGACTTTCGCAATCCAATCGGCGCTGGTCCGGAAAAGGTACATCTCGACGTACAGTTCAGCCGGTACCGTGTCGACGGCTCTTTGCTGGGTAGATATCGTTCCATGTGGGTCGTGAGCCAGATCGACCGGCGCTGGGCCGCGCAGCTGCGGTCGAGCTTTGCCAAGTAGGACGCTGCCTCCTGATGGCGCACCGCCGGTTTCGAAGCGATCGGGGACGCCAAAAACAGGCCAATGTTGATAATGACCCAGATCGGACACGGGTGCTTCGACGTGCTAGGTTTCCACTTTGGCGCCTGTGATGGCGTTTCTTAGAAACTCGATGCCCGAGATTCAGACCGAGTTCCTCTTCACAATCACCCTCGATTTTGAGTTCTCCGTTCTTGGCGATACGCCTTATGGAAGTCGGCGCATCGCGATGCTCAAGGCCGGCAGCTTCGACGGCCCAAAACTCAAGGGCACGGTATTGCCGGGCGGTGGCGCGTGGACACTCGTGCGCCGCGACGGCGTGCTGGACATCGAGGTGCGGCTGCTGCTTGAGACCAGCGACAAGCATAAAATCTATATGCACTGGAGGGCGCTTCGCGACGTACCGCAAGACGTTGCGGTCCGCCTGCGTCGAGGTGAAGCCATCGATCCAAACGCCTACTATTTTCGCGCCACACCGTATTTCGAGACAAGCTCGGACAAGTACGGCTGGATGAATCGTATCTGTGCGGTTGCCTCCGGTTCGCTCGCCACGAACGCACGAACGCTGGATGTTTTTCAGGTGTTGTAGCCGACCCATCGATTGTCGGCTTATGGCGACACTTAGCCGACCTCACGCAATGACTGGTTACGTGTCGCTGTTGGGGGCTAAGTGGACGTCCGCCCGCGGCTAGAAGGCCGCACGCCACCGCACTACGGCGTGGCCACCGACCGCGAAAAGCGCCATGCGCTGCTGGGAGAGCACCGACATTCCGATTAGCGATGTCGCGACGTGTAGAGATGTTCGTGAATCGGACGCTCATACCTGAAGGTCGTAGGTTCAAATCCTACCCCCGCAACCAAATAACCTCGAGCACATCTCACAACCGTTGCGTTGCGTACCTCATATCGTGGACGGCATCCTGGCACGGACAAGCGCAGGCTTCCAAGGCAAGTCCTGCGGCCGACGATCAGCCGCAAGACCAGTGCATGCGTCGTATCACGGCTGCAGATCGCTGCACTCGCATTGGTGCCGGCGGTGACGGCGACGAGTTAAAAGCGTTGCTGCAGTGAAGTTGCCGCGCCTCAGCAGTGAAGTGAAATAACAGAAGACACTGGCCGCCCGGTAGCAACAGCAATGGGCGCAGATGATCGGCCATGTCTATCCGCCAGCCTTGCGCGCTGACTTGGGAAGCGGCAGCTCTCCATAATCGAGGGTTGAGCGTTGAATGATCGAGCCGTGTTTGTCGACGACAAGACGAAATCGTCGGTGTTCTGAGAAAAAGGTCAAGCGATAGCGGCCTCTGTCTGCATCGATCCCTTCTTCGGACCGGCAGGTGATTGTCCCCGCACGCATTCGCTCCCAAAGTAGCGGCAACGCAACTCCAAGACCCTCGGCAACAATCGTTGCATCAACCTGAACAGCACCATCTTCGAACACGAAAGGTTCCATGCCGCTATACCGCCAAGTTATTACGGAACGCCTGGACCGTAAGATCGGGATCGACGGTGAGACGCATGTCCTGCCTCGCTGCTTGTAACGTTGGGTGCGATTTTGAGAGCGGCTGGCATCGCATTGATCCTGTTCGTCTAGCCAGGTTTCTTGTGGAACACCATCACCTTGGATACATAGGCCTTGGTAATGCCTCGTTGCTCGAGCCCATGTCTGCTCGCGATCGCGCGGAAGTCCTCCCTCACGTAGCTCTCATAATACGGCTCATGATAAAGCTGCGGGAAACGCTGCAGAATTCCGTCGTAGTCGGGCTCGTCGCCATATTGGAGCGAATCCAAGAGAATTAGCCGCCCGCCGGGTTTGAGGACGCGAGCTGCCTCGCCGATCACAGAGCGACGAACCTTCGGCGGTAATTCGTGCAACATGAAGGTGCTCGTCACCGCGTCGTATAGGTTGTCCGATGCAGGGATGGCTTCGGCATTGGCGACGACAAAATTGATGCGCGACCAGCGTTTAAGATGGCGCCGGGCATGCCGAATATAGGCCTCCGACAGATCGAGGCCGAGGACAGGCAATCGCGGCCATGCTTGCTTGACGAAATCAAGGAAGCGTCCGGTACCACAGCCGATATCGATAAGCCGCAATTTGCGTTGGTCTTGACCGGCGAAGGCTTCGGCAAGTGGCGGCAGCGCCTGCCTCCGCATGGCGTTGGCCGTTCCCTTGAACAGCACCTCGACTTGCGTGTCGTAGCGGTCGGCGGATTCCTCAGTCAGCCAGCCGCCCGACTGGAAATGGAAATTCTGCAGATAGTAGTGTGGGCGCCGGCCGCGCGTCTTTGCGTTCAGCACTTCGCGTGTCCCGTTGCGCCTGCGACGCTCCTCGACGTCGGGGAGGTCGCGGAAGAAGAGCCGCGAGCGATCGAGCAGCGTAAGGAGCGAGCCGTCATGGTCCGCGGGAAGAGGGTAAATGCCGGCCTCAACATTGGCGAGGTCCTGCTCGATTAATGTCGACATATCATCGTTCAGGCGCTGGTCGGTGCTTCCATTGGACCGCGGCGGCTGCGTGCTTTTGCCCTCCTGCGGCTGCCGCACATGTTGCGCGAGCCGGCGCATCACATAGAAATGTCCGGCATACCAGGCCATGCGCGGCAGCTGCCTCGACGCATAGGCGACGCGTGTTGCTAGACGTGAGAGCGGGTGGTTCATGCGCGCTACATGGGTTCTTCCCTCAACTTCGGCTCGAAATTGATGGTAAAGTTGCGAACAGCTTCGCCCATGGCGGTCCTATTGCAGCTGCAGCGACGAGTGGGGTGATCCACCCTGCGATCGGCGCGCGCGGCCGCAAAGTTAGTCTCGCAATGCGACTTAGAGCGGTCAAAATCCAAAGCGTCAAAGACGAATCGCCGTGGAACGGACGCGCATCGGACGGTGCCCGATGTTCATCGGCCCTTTCATCAACCGTCCGGCTCGTCAGCGAGCGGCCCGGTTAAAAAACAACAAGACCGTCGTTTTGCTTCACGGCGGTGCTCGCAGACCGTGGCAAAACCGGAAGCTGCAGCACGGTGGCTTGCTGACCTTCGCGCAAGTCGTTCACACGCACGATTTGCCCGTCCGGAAACTCCAGGGCATCGTGGTGCACACTCGGCTTGTGCGTATCGATTTGTCGAAATCGAGCGACCTTGCTTGCCAGCTTTCGCTTGGGCAGGAAACTCCATCCACGCGTGAGCTCGACGTTGTTTTCGAACGCCAATTCCGTTCCCGGAAGCAGGCACACAGCCACATTGGGTTCGCCGACAGCGGCAAAGCCACGAGTGATCGAATTATTGAACGTCGTCGAAACCAATTTGTCTTCGAGTTTGGCAGGTCGCGATCTGACGTTGTGCAGACTGTAGTCACACATAGGACGATGCTCCTCTGCTGTGAACAGCCAACAGGGTTGTCCTTCTGCAAAAAACCGCAGCACACCTTGGTGGCGATCTCGTGGCGCTAGCCCGTTCCTGAAACTCAACTTGGATCCTGGGGCCGATCGTCGGCCCTACGTGACCCCCTAAAAAGTCGCAATGAGGGTTAGTTGCATCCTCAGAGTTCCCGGCGGATCAGATGATGCGATACCCAGGTGGTGAAGGAGCGCACCGTCAAGGCCGACGTGGGCGCGCCAAGTCGCGAGAGGCTCTACGTGGCGCACGGTTGCCGTGCGCCACGCCGGAAGCATCTCTATACAGGCCTGCACGCCCGGCGACACAAGTCTCGCTGCGCGAGTAGTTCACAGGTGTTCAGCGATGATGGTCCGAAACGCTTTTTACACATTCGGACAGGAGCTCGCTGGGGGCCGAATGGCTGACATCGCCCAAACTGACGATGCCGACCATTCGCTTGCTCATATTTATCACCGGTAACCTGCGGACTTTGAGCTCCTCCATGTGCCGCACCGCCTTGGTGAGGTCATCGTCCTCCCAGCAGCAATGAATGCCAGGGGTGCCCGGATACGGGATTGATCGCGAAACGTCGTCGCCTCAATATCGGTTCCCGATGTCGAAAGCCGATAGGAGGCCGGAGATAATGGGCCATGGAGCACAAAGACCTTCTTTCGGGCTTCGTCCGTCTTCATATCTTGCACCATGCGAGCGAGCACGAAATCTACGGACTGTGGATCATCGAAGAACTCGCCCGGCACGGCTATCGGCTCAGCTCCGGCACGCTTTACCCCAATGCTCCATGCGATGGAGCGGAAGGGATATCTTTCTTCCCGGGCGCAGCGGAAAGGGCGCTCTGTTCGCAGGCTCTACCGGGCAACGAGATTCGGTCGTCGGGGCCTCGCGCTCGCCAAGATAAGGCTGAAGGAGTTCACCGCCAGAGAGAGCCGCTCTTAGCCCACTCCAGGGATGCGCTCCAATGACGAAAGATGGAGCGAAGGGCGGCGTAGGCGACGTCTTCGTGGCCTTCCTGAAGCTCGGCCTGACCTCGTTCGGCGGCCCCGTCGCACATCTCGGCTACTTTCGCCACGAATTCGTGGAACGTCGCAAATGGCTCGACGAGAGGGCCTATGCGGACCTGGTGGCGCTTTGCCAGTTTCTACCTGGGCCCGCGTCGAGCCAAGTCGGAATGGCCATCGGCCTGTCCCGCGCTGGTTATCTTGGCGCACTGGCCGCATGGACTGCCTTCACGTTGCCGTCTGCGATTGCGCTAGTGCTATTCGCCTACGGCCTGTCAGCGTTCGGCAATGCGCTTGGCTCCGGTTGGCTCCATGGATTGAAGGTCGCTGCCGTCGCGGTGGTTGCGCTTGCCGTGCTTGGCATGGCGCGTTCGCTGGCGCCGGATCGTGAACGTGCATCAGTCGCAGTCGCTGCTGCCGTCATCGCGCTCGCGGTTCCGACAGCCTGGGGACAGGTCGGGGCGATTCTGCTGGGTGGGATCGTCGGATTGACGCTGCTACGAGGCGCTGCGCCTACCGATCACGTCTCGCTGCCGCATTCGGTCACACGAGCACAGGCTGTTGCGGCTCTGATCCTTTTCTTCGCCCTGTTGGTCGGCTTGCCGCTGCTGGCCACCGCGACCACCAGCCAGAGCATCGATTTGTTCGACGCGTTTTATCGAGCCGGCTCTCTTGTGTTCGGAGGCGGGCACGTCGTTCTGCCGCTTCTGCAGGCGGAGGTGGTGCCACCCGGCTGGGTGGACAATGACACGTTCCTCGCAGGGTACGGAGCAGCGCAGGCCGTGCCTGGACCGTTGTTTACCTTCGCGGCCTATCTGGGAGCGGTCATGCGGCCCGCCCCGAACGGATGGATCGGCGCGACGTTGTGTCTTGTCGCGGTGTTTTTGCCTTCGTTTCTTCTGGTTGTCGGCGCACTCCCGTTCTGGGAGGCGCTTCGCCGACAGGCGCTCGCGCAATCCGCGCTACGCGGCGTCAATGCCGCGGTTGTCGGCTTGCTGCTCGCGGCGCTCTACCATCCGGTCTGGACCGCGGGAATTCTGACCGTGGGAGACTATGCGCTTGCGATCGCGGCATTCCTGCTTCTGTTCATGTGGCAAACGCCACCATGGTTGGTCGTTGTCCTCTGTGCCATAGGCGGCTCCACCCTGTCGTACTTTGACGGGTCTACAACATGAGCGAAATGGAGAGAGTTCATGAATAAAATTCTTCCTGCGACTGTCCTCTTGGTTGGACTTGTTGCTCTTGCTGCCCCGATAATCGGATTGGCGCAAACCACACCAGACGTCCAAAGTGCACCACCCCCAACGTATCGGCCCGGGCTTGGGGACCTTATGACCATGACCGTCCAACCGCGTCACATCAAATTGGCACTCGCAGGCCGAGAGAAGAACTGGCCATATGCGGCCTACGAACTTCACCAACTCGAAGAGTTGTTAGACCGCGTGTCGCGCTATTGGCCGCAATGGAGGAAGAACCCCATTGCCGACATGATGTCGGTCACCAAAGAGCCGGTGGCTATGCTTTCACAAGCCATCAAGAGTACCGACATCGAACAGTACAATATTGCCTATAAGCAACTCACGGAGAGCTGCAACGCGTGCCACCAAGGTACGAATGTCGGCGTTAATGTCATCGTCGTGCCCAATGCTTCGACATTCCCGGATCAAGATTTCCGACCCGTCAAGCCATGAAGTAATTCAAGGCAAATATGTTGGCCTCTAACCGAATAGCGGCGCGCCCTTCCCAATGTTGATCGCGTTTCTCCGAGGCAATCGCCTGGTTGCACTTCTGCTTCGAAACGCAGACTTCAGCATGCATTTGGCCGGAAGCGCGGTGTCTCTCATCGGCATGTGGATGCGGGCGAGGTCGTCGCAGTCGTCCGCAGTGCCACGCTTAGGGCGACCTCAAGTCCCTTGGAAGTGGCGCGGGCAATAGCTTGAGATGCGAAAGCGGTAAGTGCGCGCCCGACCAACTCGATGGGCGTTCCCACGAGATTGGTGAGACGTGCTGCCAGGCCTGGGTGTTCGAGTGACTGAACAGCTCGTCGGAGCGCCGCTAGGTCTTGCGGTGATAACGCTGTCAACTCGGTTCCCTGTTGCCAAGATGTGGGCGGTCGTGCATCCGCGAGCTTCCTAGGCTCGGCGAGCCTTTGATCGAGCTTGGGTTAGTGCCAACGTGAGTTGGCGAGAGAGCGACTCGGCAACGTCCACAATCATTTGCGCCCGAACGGGAACAGGCTCATTTCCTTGCCCAGGCGCAAGAACGAAAACGGTCATTTCGACGGTGTCATCCACGGCAGACACTCTACCGCGCTGCACTGTCGGCAACGTGAATGGCGGCTCGCCTTCAAACTTGACTGGTGTCATGCCGTTCTCCTTGAGTGCGCGATACGGAATGTGGTGCTGTCTGCCAAGTGCTACTTGTGGCCTGCCTCTACGCATGGGCGTTCGACCAGGCAAATTATAGTGCGGCGCCGTCTAGAACCGAGACTTTACGTGGCGGTCCCGGAAGAGCATGGGACCGTAAAGGATGGCAAATCCTGCGAACGCGGCGATCCAGGCGAAGGCGGCGACATGGACTAGGGCAATATTCCATTCGGGAAGAAGGCCCGCCACTACGCGAGCCAATGCGGCAACCACGACCGCCGCGTAGATGGCATGGGTCCCCGCCCCAGCCACGAGTGCGTGCCCAGTATGCCCAAGACTGGCGCGCGTCATGACCGCGAGAGTCATGGTTCCGACGGCTCCGGCCATCCAGGCATGCAGCCCTGGGCTGGGTTGGATCACGCCGAAAGCAGCCAGCGCCGTGAAACAGAACCCTAGAGGGACGAACGCATAGGCGACGTGCAAAACCAGCACCAGCCGTTCGCGGAGAGTCCGGTCACCGGCCCAACGTGCAAGACGGACCAGCTGGAGAACGCTTGCCACAAGCAATGCCAACCCAGACACCGAACCGTCGGGTGCAATAACCCAGATGCAAAGCGCCGCCGTGCTGATCCCAATGACCACGCCGTCGAATTTGTCGAAGGGGATCGGTAGGCGGCCCGGGTTCTCACGAGCCAGCCAATTGCGGGTGAAGCTTGGAATGATCCGCCCACCGATCAACATAAGAAGGACCAGGATGGCCGATACACCGATCCGGCCTGCAACGTCCGCCACGCCGAACGCATGCGCTTCGATATGAAAACCAGCATTGGCCAGTGCGAGAACCGTTACCGGAATGAGGACTTTAAGGTTGCGCCAATTCCGTCCGGCAATAATTTCGCGTGCGGCAGCGGCCAGAACCAGAACGAGAAAGCCGACATCGATCAGTGCGGTCGGCAACCAGCCAATCTTGGTTGAGAAAGCAACTGCGCCCCGGCCTGCAATCCATGCAATCACAAGGATGACGAGAGGAATCCCTTGCAACGGCAATCTGCCCGTCCAGTTCGGAATTGCTGTCAGCAGGAAGCCGGTGACAATGGCCGGGACGTAGCCGAACAGCATTTCGTGGATATGCCAGTCCCGCGGGGCGAGCAGGGTCGAGACCGCGATCTCGCCTTCAAAGAGCGGAAGCCAGACTCCAATTGCCAGCGCGGCGTAGCATGCTCCAAAAAAGAAAAAAGGACGGAAACCGTAAGAGAACAGAGCGGGACCTTGATACGGCCTCAGGCGAGGAATCGGAGTCATGACGGCAGGCATTGTACGCGAATGTCGCTCTCGGCCTCCACACTCCCTTCGGAAACATCCGGTTCAATTTGCGCGGCCATCCGAGCGTTATCGCCGAACCTTAACCGGCTGCCCCGTGCAATCGGATAAACAACAAAATCGCAGCGGCCAGGATCACGAAGGCAATGATGTATATCCAGTTGACGTGCAACATGGTGCGATCGTCCAAAGTCAAGGACGCTAAGATTACTTCGGTTGCGGGTTTGGCATTATTGACTTGGATCAAGTAGCTTCGCGCGAAATGCAGCTGTCTACTCTCAACGTGCTTTGCGTTGGCCTGTCATCTTCGACGATCACGGCGCATTGGATCGCCCCAGGGCCCGTGGCCTGCGACGATCACCCGTGTCGCCGACCAGCACTGGATTGACGAAGGCGAATTCGGCGATCGATCCCGCGATCTGCGCCACCTGCGCCCCAGAATGCGTGCGAAGCTTTGCGCGTATGCGGGATCAGTCGGTCAAGCGGCCAACGCTCTACCTTCAGAGAATTGGAGGTTCATCAGCCTCAAAGAATGCTTTGGGCGTTACCTGATACGGTAACCGGCATGGCAGCCATTGCATTGGGCCGTGATTTCTGCGAGAGCGGCAACCGCAGGTTTGAGATCACCGGTGACATCTGCATCCTGGGAAGCAATAACGAATTTGCTTGCAGACCGATGCATGGCCGTGCCGGTATCCTGCATACCTTGCGGCATATACTTGGCCGCCTCTTGTGCGCCGTGCAAACCGAGCGAAGACATGCCCAGGCGGCTTTCAGCAATCCGTGCCGCTTGATCTGCGTGCCCCCGCGCGAGTTGTTCCTGAATCTCTTGCAGAGCCAAGAGATGATCTCGCATGTTGGCGAGGGTGTGCTCTACAAGCTCGGCAGGAAAGCGTACGAACTGGCGAGTGTCCCTAGCCGTTGAGGAATTGTAACCGCTTGCCTGATTGTGTTGGTGCTGGCTAACGGCGACTTCGGCCAAACTTACAAGCAAAGCCAGCGTCAGTGCTCCACGAAATAGACGATGCATAGCCATCCTTCTCTGAGGCAACCGGTCGGCGCTCGACACACCCAGCCTCTGGTTACCACCAGCGTTACCACCGGACAATTCGCCACCCCATAAAAATAATCGAATCATCAAGAGAGTTATTGCGACTGAGGGCAACTGATAACTGGTATCCGGTAGCTCAGATTTTGCGCTGACGTTAGCGAGGTTCCGAGCTGTTGCCCCCCGCATAGGTTCAAGCGCCAAGGAGGACCCGCGAGCGACACAGACTGTGTGCCGAACGCGACTGTCGATCATGGAAAAGAAATTATCTCGAAACGCAATTCTTGTCTGTTAGAAAAATGTCTGCACGAATTTCTGCTTCTGACCCCGCAATGGACGTTGGCCTTGATAAGGGTGTTTCCAGCGCCCTTCGGGTTACTGTCGCATGTCGCCGCATTGAGTGCACATCGCGACCTATCCGCTCTAATGTCTTTTCTTGAGGTAAAGCAGACATGGCAAATTTCACCCCTAATTATAAATGGTGTTCTGTACGGCCTCTTAATCGGACCGATAGCAGCGGCAGTAATCGCGTCCCGAACGACGGTCGAAATCGCGACGATCCCGATCGAAATCACGTCGATCCCACTCCCGCCATCGCGGTCGATCGTCGCTCTCAGACCGCCAACGGAACCGATCAGAGCGATCCCTGCGCATATCGTCGCGATCATCGGCGTCGTCGCTACGGGATCCCATCATGCGATCGCGGTGACGGTACCGCCGTTCGGCGTCATCACGGTCGCGCCAACCCCGATCGGTTCGGTCATCATCGTCGTAACGCCGATATGGGCGGCGAGGCATTCCGTCACCGTCGTCACGCCCGTACCCCATCCGCCGATCTTGGTCGGCCCGGTTTGGGCCCATCGCCAAGCTTCGTGTGAGCTCGCGCTTCTGCTCATCGGATAGAGTGGCCCACAACGGCTGCACCGCGTCTGCCAGTTTCTTGAGAACATCAGCCCGCCGCGTGGCCAGTTCTGCCCGACGGCGAAGCCGCTCGACCTGATCTGCTCTGTCGTCAGCGGTGAGCTCCGAACGAAACGCTCGCCGTTGTTCCGAGATGCTGATGAGTGCTTCTTCCACCGGCCCCCAGAGCTTCTCCTGGTCAGGCGAAAGTCTCAAAGCCTGTTTGATGCTGCCAAGCCGATCCCCTTGGGCATAAGTATCGAGTGGATCTGTGTCACTATCCAATCGCTCTACCAGGCCTCTTTCAGCAGCACCCTGGGCGTTTGCCTGGGCCGCCACACCGGCGGAACAAGCGATAAGGGCGGTAGCCATCAGGATCGCTGCGACGTGGCGAGGTCTGGCCATTGCAATTCCTCCCGCATATGCGCTGAACGAGCTGTTCTTGGATGAAATCGTGGGGCCAACGCTGCGCTCCGCACGTTAGTTCCGCGTTCATCCGGCTGGCTCAGCCTAATACAGGAACGTACGGGATGTCGCGATGAATGATCGTCGCGAGCGTGCATCCATTTTGCGCCGACCGTTGAGCCGCCAGGCGATGATACAGAGGGCATACCGATAGTGCTCGTTGGCTACCTCGCGCTGCAATCCGACCTTCCAGCAGATCGGCTTCCACCGCATGCCGGAGGCACGAAGCCAGACGACTTTGGCATCGATCGGTTCAAGCTAAGCAATCCAGGTCCCTCCCGTGGTCATCCGGCGCTTTGTTCCCTCTGGAAGAGGAGTATTGGCGCTGAAGGGATTGGCGCGAGTGGGTGCAAATGTCATAGACTTGCGACGCGGGCTTGGCCGCGCATTCCACTCTACAATATGCGCTTTAGTGTTGGCTTTTTATCGCTACAACGAATTGGTCTACCGCTGGCGTGGCTCAACCGTTGCCGAAGGCTCGCCAAGGATTGGGAGAACCTCAATCGCGTGGCGCTCGCCTTCTTGCGCCTCGCTTCAATCCGCCTCATGCTCCGAAAACTTTGCAATCCAGCCTGATGTTTCCGGACGGACTCTAACATTACAGTTGCATTATTTGTTGGCTTCTGAATCCATGAGCCACCATGATTCGGGAGATCATGGATGGTTGGGGCATTGGTTGAGACGACGCTGGAGCTGTGGGCGTCGTCGTTGCGGGAGGTGAAGGGGCGGATCCGTCCGTTGTTCGGCCAGGAGCGGGTTGCGAGATCGGCGGGACAATTCCTCGAGGGGCTTCTGGGAAACGAGCCGCGCAAGACAGGCTGGATGCGCGCGGAAGCGGCTGGTGATCTCGGCCCGTGGCGCCAGCAAGCGATTTTGGGGCGCGGGCGGTGGGACGCCGATGCCTTGCGCGACATGGTGCGCGAGTACGCGCTGGAAACTCTTGCCGACGAGGACGCGGTTCTGGTCATCGATGAAACTGGCTTTCTGAAGCAGGGCAAGACGTCGTGCGGGGTCGCGCGTCAGTACACGGGTTCGGCGGGCAAGATCACCAACTGCCAGATCGGCGTGTTCGCCTCCTATGTGTCGCGCCACGGCCATGGCTTCATCGACCGGGCGCTTTATCTGCCGAAGAACTGGACGGACGATCCCACTCGCTTGAAGGCAGCGCATGTGCCGGACGATGTGGGTTTTGCCACCAAGCCTCAGATTGCACGCCGGATGATCGCACGGGCGCTCGCCGCCAAGGTACCGTTTTCCTTTGTCGCCACGGACACCGTGTATGGCACCGGCGACATCGAGACCATGCTCCGCAAGGCGGGCAAGGGCTATGTGCTGGGCGTTGCCGCCAACCACGTGTTCAACTCCTGGGGCAAGAAGCAGTTTGTTCGCGGGACTGCCGCAAAGATCGCCCAGAGCCTCCCCAAGAGCGCTTGGCGGCGCCTGTCGTCGGGCGAAGGAACCAAAGGCCCGCGTCTACACGACTGGGCCTATCTCGAATTGGCCGATCTCGATGCCGGCGAATACAACAGCGTGCTCAAGGGAAAATGGACGCGCGGTATGCTGGTCCGCCGCAACATTGGCGACGGCGATCTCGCCTTCTTCTCCACATGGTGTCCCAAGGGCACGTCCATAGGGAAGTTGGTATCGGTGGAAGGCCATCGCTGGGCCATCGAGGACAGCTTCGAGGCCGCCAAGAACGAACTTGGTCTCGATCACAACGAGACCCGCTCCTGGCACGGCTGGCACCGGCACGTCTCGCTCGTCATGCTTGCCTTCGCCATGATGGCCACCATCCGCCACAAGGCCAATGCCGTGCCGCTCAAAAAAACGCTGCCACGTCTTCCGAAAAAACGGCGTTCCTGATCCGCTGGTCAATCCAGGAAATCCGCCGCATCGCCATCAAGCTCACCCAGCGCCGAATCCAGCCCGCTCATATCATCGCGTGGTCACTGTGGCGGCGCGCCCATCAAGCCGAAGCACGCGACGCACATCTCAAAAGACAAATGCAACTGTAATGCTAAGAGTTCTCCCCCTCAGTGGACACCGAACATCGGCAAGACTGCAGGAGCAATCAATAGAGCTACGAAAACCACATTTAGCAAAATCAGCGACACATAGAACATGGCACGCTCCTCTTCCTTACTGGTAGCGTCCCATCCCTGTTGAAAGGCTATTGCTCGGGGTTGAGGGTCCGCTGTTCAAAATTGCTCACCTTCGCGATTTTATTTGTGGCTTGTCGTAGAGAACGACATCCAGCAGCGAGGGGTGCACTGCAGCTGACCGTTGTACTCGAACAGAGACAACGGAGAGCTTCACCCTTCCCCTTTGGATGAAGAACACTGGATCCGCTGGGTCATCTTGCACGAAGATAGTTTGACCCTTCTGATAGTGCGAGAAAGTCCTACCTCCATCGACACCGGCTAAAAACACAGTCGGGTCGAATTTTCCTTTCTTTGAGCGCGGCAAGGAAGCGGTTGTCGGCTTCCTTGGAACCGGTGACTTCATCGGCGAAGCGTGTCTAGGCCACCGGACACGGCGAATGACAACTGCCTCTGCCATAACGGAGTGCGACATTACCAAGGTGGAGAAATCCGCAATGATAAAAACGCTCCAGGATGAGCCAAAATTTTCTGAACTATTTACGGCCCATCTTTTGTCGCGAACCATCCGGATCGAGGAGGACTTGGTAGACCAACTGTTCAATTCCAGCGAGAAACGGCTGGCGCGGGCACTCCTTCTCTTGGCGAACTTCGGCAAGGAAGGTGCGCCTGAACCAATTACTACGAAGATCAGTCAAGAGACGCTCGCAGAAATGATAGGCACGACACGTTCACGCGAGAGTCGACTTCATGAATAAATTTCGGCACCTGGGCTTCATGCCCTTCGCTACAGACGCCGATGCTATGAAATTCCTTTCGTTTTGGGCATCGCGGAAGCGCGCCGTCACTGACGCCGCCTGGGTCGCCACCCCAGAACAGATGCCTGTATCGGCTGGTTGCTCGGTCCGGTCCATTCGCCGTTGATCCAGCGACATTCGAACGGGATGACGTATGTCCCGCAATGATCTTCGCAAAGAATTTCTAACGGCCGGTCTGCCGGCGGCTCTCCGCTGTTGAATTCTGCCATGCGATTTTGGCGAGTTGCCATTTGTCAGCTACCTCGATGTGTGCAATAGGTGGGGGAGAGGATTTGGCATCGCGCTCGCCGCCTACATCTCCCGCGCGAACCATCGGATACGTCCGGGATGTTCACTTCTTCGCCACTGCCTTCATAGGGCTTGTAGAGCGGATTGTCCGAGATAATGCGAACCTGCGGCGGGTCGTTGTTGGGGATGTACTCCAGCCGTTTAGCGACGAGACCCATGCCATCGTGAAGCACGAAGATGCCGGGCGGCGTGGGTGAGCGGCGGCCGAGGTCCACCAGCACGATGTCACCGTCATGCAGGGTTGGCATCATGCTGTCGCCCTCGACGTGCATGATGCGCAGATTGACAGGGTCGCCTCTCAGTATCCGCCCTTCCAGATCGCACCTGAGGCCAGATCAGACCACCCGGCCGGCACATTCGTTGATACCGCCATTGCCTTTCACGAACTGGGCCAGACCTTGAGAATCGGGCTTAAATCGCTCGGCGTACCGAAGCGCCCGCGACCATTTACTCCGCGTTTTTGCGTCCACCTTGCAAGGATCAGATGTGCAGAAAATAACGACGGCAAAGGGCTCACGGGTTCTGATTGCGCCAGGTTCCTTGGTTGCGGCGAGCGCCTGTTGGGTTTTTGCCTTGGCGCGATGCTGTTTTTTCCAGCGAGCAACAATTTCGAAAACAGCAGTCAGGTATGGGTACACTGCGTCGCGTTTCCTGGTTGACTGATATTTACTCCAGGCGGAGCGCGCCACCGCCAGCTCATCGTCAACAGCCGGTTCCAATACATCGACGATCTGGAGAATCTGCTGCGTCGTGGGCGCAATTCTGTTATTGAGGGCCGCGCCCGAGGGCGTCCGAGCCGAGATTGACAAAGGAGGTTGATTCACAAACATTGTTTATGTCCTCTGCAATTGACAATCGTTCCAGCAACCGGCTGACCAAAATGCCTGGCAGCGTGGCTGCTTCAAATAAAAATTAGAAAGTCACCGAAAAAGCTGCGCCACAACGGCGGGAGCTCATTTCTGCGGTAACCGCCTCAGGCGATCAGCTGGCATTGCGCTAAACCGCTGCGCGGTAACAGAACGACCGGCAAGGCTTGCGAATAGGGGAAGCCCCGCTTGGTTCCTAGCCAGGCGGGACTTGCCGAAAACGCAGTGTTGCCCTGATTTTCGGTTATTGAGGCTTCGGCTCCGCGTGGTGGGAAACCATGAGCCAATGACCGTCTATTTTCTCGTAGACGTTGGTTGCGATTGCCATCGATTGTCCTGAACGGTGCCGTCTTTCAATTTTGACTCCCCAGTCTCGATTGCCCATCTCCCACGCGAGATTGCCATTCACGTGAATATGAGGCTCCGACAACGAGGCGTTTCTCGACAGCGAATGGTTGTTTGCCGGTCCCCAGCTACTTCGAGTTGGGCATCCCAACCAACCGTAATGGATTTGCCGCGGGGGCCTAGGTTTGTGATGTAGGGCGTATGAGCCCACACCTTTGTCATGGCCTCCCCTTTGTCGAGCACCGCCAGGGCCGCATAAAAGGCCTTGCTCGCGGCTTTCACTCCCTCGATGTCTGCCGCCGGTTGGGCAAATGCGTCGCCTGGCAGTAAAGCAATTCCAAGCGCCGTCATTGCAGTGATACTGAGAACGTTACGCCGATTTATCGTGTCCCTCCTCGATTTCTCGATGCGCACACTGACGGGTGAGCGCCTGCACGACAAGCGGCCCCACAACGGTTCAAACTGGCACTTTGGTCAGGGCTAAAACCGGGTTCGCTACCGCACCATGAGATGGTGGCCGATGTCGCAGTCGGGACCATCTTCGTCGTTTCTACCATTCTTGTCCAGCCTGCTCCCGATTGCTGATGTGCTATTAGCCGCCAAGCTAGACGCGCTAAATTGGCTGTTCGCTCCGATGCTGTTGGGTCAAAGTAAGTCCATGTCGAAATTTCCGTGGGGCGCTAACAATGACGATGACGCTTGGGCAACCGGTTCGCCGGCAAACAGATCGATTCTTCTTCACCGGAATGGCGATAGCGAGTTTGCTGGCCGTGGTGGTGGGTTTTGCACCTACCTATTTCGTCCGCAGCTCCACTCTTCCGCCGCTATCGGCATTCTATCAGCTGCACGGGCTAGTATTTATGTCATGGATTCTTCTGTTCATCACTCAGACCGCACTCGTGGCCGCACACCGCACTAAGATTTATCGCCGCCTAGGTTTTGCCGGGGCTGTGTTGGCTCTCGGTGTGTTCATTGTCGGCGTGACCGTGTCTATCGAAACGCTCAGACGCGGCGGCGGTACCCAATTTGGCGAACCGCGCGAGTTTCTGTCCATCCCTCTCGGCGACATGATCGCGTTTGCCGTCCTTGTGGCCGCGGCCGTGGCGCTCAGGCGTCGCCCCGATGCCCACAAGCGGCTCATGCTTCTGGCGACGATTTCCATTCTGACCGCGGCGGTCGCCCGCTTTCTAGCCCAGATCAATGTCAGTGGGACGGCAGCGATGTTTCTTGGCACCGATCTGTTCGTTCTGGCGCTCATTCTCTACGATTTCGCGTCGCGCGGCCATGTTCACCCCGCCTCGCTCTGGGGCGGAGCCATGGTTGTCGTCTTCAAGCCGTTGCTCTTTGCGGTCTCGGGCACGTCAGCTTGGCTCGCCTTCGCGGACACATTGCGCTGACCAGCGTTGGCCAAAAGGATGTCTTGCGAGCAGTCGCTAATCGTTCCACAGCTCGACGGACTGGCAATGACAGGCTGCGCGGACAATACACCCGCAAACACACTTTCAGTCGATACGGTCTTCTGATCGTCCCAGTTGTTCGCCTGCTCCAGCAACCGCGCATTCGGTTGCAGCTTCTCGCTTGACTTGAGATGGGCGACCTGCGATTGGCAGTCAAGGACGATGACGGCATCGTGTTCCCGTATTCGGGCACTGTTCATGCCGAAGCTATAGCTGCCGCTCCAACTGCTGCGTGAGGTCGAGCGTACGCAGCATTGATGGCGCGCTAGTCCCGCAATTCTCTCAATCTAAATTTGCCAGGAGTTTGGTGCGGCGGCAATGTCAGCCAATGGTCATCTAATTGTCAGACTGTGGTCATCTTCACGAGTACGGTCTTTCCATGCGAAACAGCACGAGAGGTGAACATGGTTGGCAAAGCGTCGATGTCTTTTGATCCTGAAACCGTAGCCCTCCTGAGGGAAACCCTTGAAGATGCTTGGGCCTGCCTTCGGCCAGAACAGCAAGCCGCAATGCAGAAGACAGCGCTGGCCGAACGTATGCTTAAATCCGCAGCTGCGGGAGAACGTGATCGCCAGCGCCTGCGTGATGCTGCGCTGATGGACCTTGCCATCCAAGCTAACAGATCGCACCAAGGTCTATAGAGGGGGTACCTCTGCCCTCGAGATCGAAATCCAGGCATGCCCCCGCTCCCTGTGGAAAGGAGAAAAGCCATGGGGAGTCGCGGATCGGCGGGATCTGCTACCGCGCAACCCCTCTTTAAGCTTAATGGCGGACCGGCGCCCCTTGAACACATCCTTAACGTTGTTGGTCTGAAGCTGTCAGGCGAACCGCTCTGGGCCCGACCGATAAGTACGGCCGACCGCTAATCCGCGGTTCGTGGATTGCGTCATGATTCGGCAAATCGATCATCCAAGAATACGCGCCATCACCGCCCTGTGGAGCGCGTTCGTCAAAGACGTGCACTATCACCCAGAGCGCCATTACATGCGTGGCCCTGGCCCCAAGTGGCACGCCAAGCATGACGATGTCTCGGCCCAGCCAGCAACAACAATCTCATACGACAAGTTGAAGGTCCCGTGCCGCGAAGGCGACCAATCCAGTTTGCTTGGCCGCTGATGGGATTTAACCGAACTAACCAGCATTGATCCAGCTCAATGAATTAAGCGTGGGAAGTAGGACGTGACACGGCCGTCGCGGGGCCAACTGCGACATTGAGCGCTGACAAGCATCCCGCGGCAGCGCGGGATCAATTCGTCATATAGGAAAGACGCCCAATTGATTTTGCCAATAAAGGAAGTCGTACATCCGACCGATTTCTCGGCGCTCAGCAAGAAGGCCTTCGTACATGCGCTGCGAATTGCTCTGAACGCCCAGTGTAAGCTTTCAATTATCCATGTTGCTGAATTGAAGACCGTTGACGAGGAGATCGCGTACTCATTTTTGAGCCGCATTCTTTCGCAGTGGCAACTAGCGGAAGAGCGTGACTCTCGCTCCATCAGCTTTACCGCCTTCAAGAACCAAATTGAGCATATAGCCCTTCGCGGCAAGGAACTTATTGGTACCCTTGCAGAATACGTCCACCGACGTGAACCTCAACTGGTCGTTCTCAGCACGCACGGCAGAACAGGCCTAGACCACCTTCTGAAAGGATCAATTGCCGAGACGCTGTTCAGTCGCACATCGGCATCAACCTTATTCATTTCACCGCATACCCGTGGATTCGTTGATCCTATTACAGGAGAAGCAAAGCTTCGTCGGGTGCTCCTACCGGTGGATCATTCGCCTGCGCCAGATCGAGCGATTCACACAGCGCGCGAATTGGGACGCGCATTAATTGGCCATGAGCCGAAGTTGGATTTTGTTCACGTCGGTAGCACGGCACCGGAAATAGTCGATGAGCGCGCGATACGGCCTCGTGTCATCCTTCGTCCTGGTTACGACGCTGCAAAAGGCATTATCGAAGCTGCTACCGAATTGAGCCCCGATATGATCTGTATGGCAACTGCTGGTCGCCATGGATTGCTAGATGCCCTGCGAGGCAGCACGACGCAGCGTGTCCTGCGTGCCGCGCCATGTCCTGTTTTGGCGACTGTTGCTGCGGTCTGATGCAACGGGACATCAAGACCGGGCAACATCATCGCCGCTTCAACACTGCACAGACCGGCGCCCCCCGACCAGGCGCTCTCTGCTAATACCAAGTCCACCGGCTTAATCTGCCGGATCGAGGTCACTGGGATTCTGGGTCTTGTTGAACCAAGAAGCTCCAGCGGCCCTTACCAGCGCCGCGCGTTCGCGCTTACCGAACCGGCTATGTATCCCCCCTCACTTAATCCTAAAGCTTTCCTTCTTGAGCTTGGTGCCCTTCATCTCTTCCCGCATCCAAATCGGGGTTACGCCACGTCCGGACCAAACCAATTTGGGATTTTTCTTGCTGCGGAATTGAGGCGCGACCTTACGCACTTTCCGTGCCTTTGCTGGTGTCCTTGCGGCTCCGTTTCCGGCTAGCTTGGATAGCTGCCGTTTCAATTCAATGGCCCTCGCGCCAATGGCTGCCGCGACCTCGTCACGGAGTTTGAAGAGGGCCTCGACAGACAGGGACGCAACATTTGACTTTCTGGCCATAAAATACTCCGGTCATTAACGAGGGGGGTACTTGATTAATAGCGCTAATCAACCGGGAGGACAATTACGGCCAGATGGCATGACAATTGGTATCGCGTGAAGCCAGTACCGATGCCAAAAATGGTACTCCAATGGGTCGGCAATGCGCGATCCCTAATTACCACTAGGGCTGAGGCTTTGATCGGCCTCCAATAGCAAGAGCAATGCGCTCATACTCGGCCCTGACGGTGTCTGACCCGTATGTCCGTTCGAGGCGGCGAACGGTGAAATGACCTTTGGCCATCTCCTGAAAATGTTCGATAAATGCGTAATTCACGACGGCGCCGCCTAACGCCCCGACGACCGGGATCGTTTGTGCCGCAACCTTTTGCGTCACCACCACGCCAAATCGCGAGGCCACTTGGCTGAGAAAGCGGATCAATACCGGAGCGCCCTGCTCGGTGATACCGCGCTCGGCAATGAAGCGTGCGGCTTCGGTTACACTCTTCGCAAGCATGCCGCGTACCGCGAAATATCCGCTTTCCGAAGCATCGGTTGAGCCAGCCCGTCCGCCCAAGGCAAAGACTTCGATACACGACAGTGCTGCTTCCGGATCGGAGAGATTCTCCCCCTGGCTTCGGGCGATATCCGCGATGGACCTCAACATGATGATTGTCGAGACAGGAAGCTCGATGGTCAGGCTGGCTAGCCCGAACGCACCGCCTGCGGCACCGGATGCGGTAGCCAGGGCCTTGTGCAGAAAATGCGATGCAGCTTGAGGCGTGCGCTTCATCGTCCGCAGTGCCACGCTCAGGGCGACCTCAAGTCCCTTGGAAGTGGCGCGGGCAATAGCTTGAGAAGCGAACGCGGGAAGTGCGCGCCCGACCAGCTCGATAGGCGTTCCCACCAGATTGGTGAGACGTGCTGCCAGGCCTGGGTATTCGAGTGCCTCAACAGCTCGTCGGAGCGCCGCTAGATCTTGCGATGATAACGCTGTCAACTCGGTTCCCTGTTTCGAAGATACCTGTCGCGCCGCCGGGCCGCATGTGCACCTCCCGCCGAGGCTCCGGCTCGAATATTCCCTTTTGAGAACAACCATCTCTTTGCCCGCTGAGGAGGTGCGAGCCGCAATCGCCTCAATCGTTCCAATTGTGCCTCAGCCGATTTCGTCCCAGCGGGACTCTCCGGGACGGCGGCAGTGCTACCGTCCTGCTATCGAGGGAGGTCCTCTACAGCGGGGGGCAGCGACCTATATCCGCTTTTCCATTCTTGAAGCGGCCTCTTCTTCATCATCGGCGCAAAACTCCGAGCAATACAATTTGCCGGAGGTCGAGTGCCATGCGTAGAGGTGACCGTTGTGCTGCGCAAGAGGCTGACCACAGAAGGCGCAGCTATTGGCGGGATGAATTGGAATCGACAAGCCATTGACGACGACATCCATCACACTCCTCCTCCCGGGGCATAGCAGCGAATTTTTAGATTGCCACTTTCATAGAACCACCAAGCGACAGGAGCGCCGTTGGGGTTCGGGCTGCGGATAACGACTTCATCGGGAACGGGTATCCAATTGCCGTTTGTCTTCTCGAACCGCGTCCAGTAGTGGCCGTCGCGGATATCTTCCTCAGCGTAGATACCGTCGCTCTCGTCGCAACAATAACTGCCTGTTTTGGGCGACTGCTGTTCGCGGAACCATTTCCGGGTCTGGGGATCAATGTTTTGCCATCGCCCGTCGTCTCTCGCTGGGACCGGAGAGAATGGCGTAGCAAGGACCAAAGCCGCGCAGGCAAACAACGCCAACGCCGCGAGCAGCGCGAGCATTCGCACGCGAAAGCCTCGAATTAGAAGACACCCGTTTAAAAGTATCTCACAGATTCTTGGGCTGGCTGCTGTTATCCACAATTACGAGCTGTCCCTGTCACCCGGGCGTTGTGATTCCTTTTAATTGATGTGCTCGACACCATACCTTCCACCCAGATTTCCGTGTCGCGGCTAAGTTAGGGTGGTGGCGGCCCGACTTAAGCCGCACAAATGGCTGGCCACTCCGATCCTCGAAAATAAATTAGCCTGCTAGATTGTGTTGTTGACGATGTTGTCGCAGGACCATCTTGTGATGGTACGCCTCAGGCGAGTCGGATGGTGGTGCTGGGGAACCGGAGGCTCATGAGAGAAAAACTTCCCATGACTGAGGAATGGCAAATACGAGCCAAGCGGCTACTCCGTAGGTCAAGACGAACCACCGGCCAACGAAAATTGAAGGGACTGTCACCAAACACGAGGCCGCCAACGGAGACAGCCTATTCTTCTTCGACAGGATCGCCTGCGGCTTGCTGCTTCTTCTGCTCCTCGTCGAGCAACCTGAGAATTCTTTGCCGTTCGGCCTCGTCTGTTACTGTCTCAAGCAACTGGCGATAGTGCCTAACGTTCTCGCGTCTGATGAAGCGTGCTGTCGAGCGGTCCATGGCCCATCTACAAGGTCACTGTAGCCTATTTCAACGCTAACCGGCTGTTGCGCTAGATCAAGGTGAAGTCGCCGCTCAGTTCTACAAGCGGCTCATGTGGCACCATATTGGTTCCCTAGAGGACGTCCCGACCGACCGTGAACTGCTATTGGCAGTCATGGATGACGACGGCATGCACGAACTCGTGTTCCCGTGTCGTCGTCGCGGAAGGTCCTTTGTTGACGCTAAAACTCAGCGGCCAGTCGAGGTTCGGCCGACCCACTGGGAAGAATGGCCACAGAAGCCAAAATAGGCAATGAGCGATTTTGTCATTGAGGCGCGCGAGCTGACCAAGCGCTACCGCGACACGGTTGCGGTGAACGGCATCTCGTTCACTGTGGCGCGCGGCGAGACCTTCGGCCTGCTCGGGCCGAACGGCGCCGGCAAGACCACGACCCTCCTGATGGTGCTCGGCTTGACCGAGGTCACGAGCGGCAGCGTCCATGTACTCGGCCACGATCCGGCGCGGGACCCGCTCGAAGTCAAGCGGGTCGTCGGATATTTGCCCGATACCGTCGGCTTCTACGATCACATGACGGCGCTGATAATCTGCGCTACACCGCCGCCCTGATTGGCATCGAGCCGAAGGATCGCGACAAGCGGATCGCGATCGCGCTTGACCGCGTCGGGCTGGCCGACGTCGGGCGAAAGCGCACCGGCGCGTTTTCGCACGGCATGCGCCAGCGACTCGGCCTTGCAGAAATCCTGATGAAGAATGCGTCTATCGCCGTCCTCGATGAGCCGACCTCTGGCCTCGATCCGCAAGCGACCGCCGAATTCTTGGCCACGATCCGCTCGCTCAAGCACGATGGCATAGCGGTGCTTCTGTCTTCGCATCTGCTCGAACAGGTGCAGAGCGTGTGCGACCGGGTAGCGCTGTTCAACGCCGGGCAGATCGTGCTGATGGGCAGCGTGCCGGCGCTAGCAACCCAGGTGCTTGGCGGCGGCTATCACGTCGAAGTCGAGGCTGATGGCCCGGAGCTTGCCGAGCGACTTGCCGCGGTGCCGGGCGTCCGCTCTGTCGAGGCCACCGGCCGAGGGCGCTTCCGGCTATTGTCGGAGGGCGACGTGCGGCCGCAAGCCGCCGCCGCCGTGGTCAATGCTGGCGGCTCGCTTCGGCGGCTGTCGTTTGACGAGCCGAGCTTGGGTGAAGTCTACCGTACTTACTTTCAGCAGCAGGGAGCGCAACATACCACGTGAAAGCGTGAAGGCTCGCTCCCTATTCATCGACGAGATCGACCGAAAGCACTACTCCCTGTCGCAAATCAAATTTCACCGAGGGTCCGCGGCTAGGTACATTCGAGCGCGACTTCGGCCACGCCCATGATTTCAGCGCCGCTCACTCCAAGGATGTTGGGATGGCTCAGCCTCTGGGTGGGTCTTCAGGAAATGATGAAGGACATGCAGCAAGGTCAAGACATGCTGTTTGTCACCGTTTTGCTGGGCTTGCCGAATATCATCGACAATCATGTCACGCACCTTCTCGCTACCGTGCTTTTGCGACAAAAGATACTGAGCAAGCGCTGTTGCAACGATTTCGGGGAGGTGTTCGTGCTCTGCAATGGCGAGCACCTCCTCCTCGGTCAAGCCACACAATCCAATGCAATCTTCAAGCGTGATCATTTCATCGAGGAACCGAAGCGTGTCAGTGGGCGCTCCGAGGTCCAAGTCGGGATTATGACCGAGCCCGTATCCGGCCACTTCAACTGTGCCCCGAAACCGAGCCAAAGTTTAGGCCGTTGCGACACTTTATGCCAACGGGAGACATTGGCGTATGCTCGGGTTCAGAATGCATCGCAGCAACCTTTTCAATGATCTCCGACTTCGACATCAGCTTCGCCATCTTGATCGTCCCGATTAGAACCAAATGGCATGGAAAACAATGTTCGTAAATCCATTCAAGCTCCCGCGGTCGCCGGCCAATTCACAGCAAGCGAAAAAAGCATCGAGCACCCGTTCGAGAATAATTGTGTCATCAATCTGGCGGCAAGCAGTCGGCTAACGACGACCTCGCCTGCGTGCTCTGATCTAGATCAAAGTGTTCAGTTGCGGCGCGGCTATCTTTAGTCACAATGATTCTATTGGCGTTATCTTTGGGGAGCGGCGCGGGCGATGTGCTGGCCGATCAGAAGCGCTGCGGGAGTTCTGGATTGCCGTGACACTGCAATTTGCAGCGAGCGGACAGGCCAAGGCTGAGGATCCTCACCTCGGGCTCACAGAATATGAGCTATCTTGCATGTCCTGCCACGGCATCGATGGACGGGGTGATGGGCCCCGAGCGAAATCCTTGACGACCGCTCCGACTGATCTAACGAAGATCGCCAAATCCAACAGGGGCCAATTTCCCGCCAGGAAATTGGCTGAGATCGTTGATGGCCGTGCGATCGTAGGCGCTCACGGCCAGCGAGAAATGCCGGTCTGGGGTGATCGCTATCGCGTGCGGACTGAGGCCAACGAACCGACCTCCGCGATCGACCGCCGGGCTCGTGCGCAAATCTTGGCACTGGTCGAGTACCTCAGGTCGATTCAGGAGAAATGAGCAACTCCCTCATCGTCGCAGCTAGGCATGTCCTGATCGTAGGTGGCATGTCCCTGGGGATGGCGTTTACGACGCCTGGGTTGATCCTCGCCCAGAACTTGAGCGGCGACGCCGACAGGGGACGCACGCTCGTCAGAGCCTGGTGCGCTGAATGCCACCGCGTCGAGGAGGGAAGGTTCGGCATATTTGCCGCCGATTTCGGCGAGGTCGCAAATCTTCCGTCAACGACCGCCCTGTCCCTGCGGGTGTTCTTTCAGTCCAACCACAAAGAGATGCCGAATTTCAGCCTCAAACCCGCAGAGGCCGATGACATCATCGCCTATATCCTAAGCCTCAAGCGCAAATGAGAGGATGCAGCGACGCGGCAGGCATCTCCATCACCGCGAAGATTGCAGACGCATAGACGCGGACCGTGCCGCTGTCGCGTAAAACCGGGCGACGACGGCGACACTTGGCCGCGAAAATGTCGGCACCACGAAACGGCGGCCGGATTTTACAACTCGTTTCGAGCCGGGATTCGTCCCACTTTCCAACCAAGTCTGTTGGTCGGGCGCATCGGTCTTTGTTTGGCCGCCGCCTCGATTTAGCGCTCGTTGGAGCTCGGCCTCAAACAGCAGGTCCGCAGCAAGCAACCTTGGGCAGTCGTTCCCGCGTCCCGCAGTTAGGTTCGTCGAAGCCCAGCAGCGTCAACACGGCCGGGATCAAGACGGTCATCGCTACTGCCACAACGACGATCAGCGGAATCTAGGCGCACCGGCCGGGAGTGGCTGCTCCCGACCGGCACTTGAACCGAACCGCCGCTGGATTGGCAGTTCGATCCCATGATCTTCATATCAAAAACCAAGTCGGAATCCGCCCTCCCGGCATTTCACACTAGGGAGAGCATGGGAGAGAGATTTTCGCCGGTCGATGGCAACAGCGCCGATAACCCTTTTCCTGCATCGCAACGGATTTGCAGGCGAGGACTACAGCGTCTTCTCGCGCGACGCGGACGGGACCGAGCACGACATCGGGCGCATCTTCAAGCGCATGGCCGGCCAGCCCGAAGCGACGCCTTGGTTCTGGGCTATGGAGTTTCACCAGCGCGAGGGGCGCACTGCACCGCACCAGGGCGTGACCGCCGATCGGGAGAGCGCGATGGCAGCCTTCAAGCGCTGTTGGGACAGCGCAGACATTCCAATCCGTAAGCCACCGCGCAAGCAGTGGTGGCCGCACTAACGGCGAGCGGGCAACACGCACCAGCGCGAGGTCGGCGGGCACCGAGAGACAGTCCCGGCGCGCAAAACGCATGGGCGGGCTCCGTAGCGAGACTCGGTCGGGAGCCGCGGTGGCGGTTGATCTGGCTCAAGGGGACGATAGTGCCGAGTCGTATGATCAACCCGCTCTTTCCGGTTGTGCACCATCCACCCGGAGCAGGGCGCGCGGCCCTGGCCGAACGGCGCAAGCTGCTACGGCCGGGGCCGCTGCGCTTCAATCGAGGAAACCCGACAGAGGGATGGCGGTGAATTCGCCACCAACGAAACCGCCTACAGACGCAGCCTCGGCGCGCACTAGTTTTGGATGACGGTCGCGCCTATGGGCGCGAGCGAAGGCTCGTTTCGGCCGCGCGGCCGCGCCCGACTGCCGAAATTCGCAACTTCTAGAGTGCCGGGCGCGACGGCGGATTGTAACCGCGCCGGGCCTTTCGCTTAAAGCGATAGCAAAAGCCAGACCACAGACCCACGTCACGATTAGAAGCGCGAGGGCGATGGCGATGCCGATCTTCTGGGGGGACATGCGCAGTTTTGGCCTCCAGAGGCGGCGAGTACATTGACAATTCGCAAAGAGAACCCCGGCGCTCAGGCCCGGGGACTGGTCCCACAGACGGGCTTCGTCTTAGCTGACCGGCCGCAGCGGGATGAGCCGCCCGTGCTGCCGGGCCGGTCATCCACGCCTGACAACTTGGCACGGGACCGTCGCTTCTGAAGTCCAAAGCTGCGCATGTCACAACTCCGCCAGGCGCAGGGTGGGCGCGACGTGTTGGGCACCAGAGCGTGCGTACAAAGCCTCAAGCTCGCCGCACGCTTGGCCGTCGTGTTTGATCCGCCGAAGATCGGCATCAAGGCGGCGATGTGGAGAAAACCCTGCTCGAAGAATGAGGCCCAACATGGAAGCACCGGCAATTATCTTGCAGGTCGCAGCATTGGTTTGCGGGCTTAGCTTCCTCGCGAGCTTCTGCGTAATGTTTTATGCAACCCTGCTCGTCTACAGCCGCACTTGGAAACTTGGTGATCGAGCGAAAGACCTTTGCAAAGGTGAACGGGCATGGCGTGCATCGAGAGGCTTCAATGACTTCCTGGTCGCCGACGAATTTAGGTCACTACGCAGGCTATATTTCGGCGCATGGGCAGGCGTGATTGTATCGTTCGGTCTCCTTTCCCTGTTCGTCACGGTATTGTTGAAACCCACTTGATGAATGCCCTCCGCATTCGTGGTGGATGCGCTAAATCCTCGCCATCGAATTGGTTGCGCCGGAGGAATAGCCCCATGTCGGGCTCGCGGGTTACAGCTTCTGATGCATCGTCATGTAGGGAGCCACCAGTGAATCAAATTTCTGATGGAAGCCTATAATAATATCTAGCGCTTTCAACCGTCACCGGCTGACCAAGTGTCGATTGCTTTGCCTTAGCCAACGCGCGGCCAACCACGTCGGATGCGTCGCCGCTTGCGATTGGCACGACCAGTGTAATCGGCCGTGACGGATAGGTTTCTGCGTGGCCTGCTGCAGGGACAACGATCGCAATGATTAGCGAGGCCGTGATCAGCTTTCGCATCATCGGTCCTTGCATTTGCCCTTGCTGCTGATTGTCGCGCTTGCTGTTCGCGTTGATCTCGACACAACGCTGCCGCGCGACATCTTAACCGAACCGCTGCCCCGATGCCCTATCCGTCCGCAGTTGAGGCGCTGGAATTGGTTATGCGATTTTAGCCAAATCTTCGGCGCATCCGGCGACCAATTTGGCGCGACATGTGGGGTCCGCCCGAGATGGTTGTTGATCCCGGCGATATGCTATTGCCGAGCACCGGCTTGATCGCCATCGCAGGTCCCCCACGCGCTCGCGGTCACCATGCTGGTTTGGTGATCTGTACTTGGCCTTTGATCCGGTCATATGTGACCCTGGACAAAATGCGACGTGTGACGAGTTCGTCGACCGAACGATACGGTCGGCCAGCAATGATGGCTCGTCCGATCATCCCACCTCCCTGTAGGCCATTCAGATATGCGAGCGCGGCTACATTGAGGTCGTGCTTCTCTGCTTGAGGCACCCCCAACGGGCCAACGTGAACCTCGATGGACTTGGCTGGTTTATTGCGTCCTTGCGGGACTATTGGAGCGACAAACGTTGAAGGCTGTGTCGGCGGGCCGAAGGTGACGACATTTGCTGCTGGGGCGGAGGAGTCTTCATCAGGTGCGATCGTCGGTTGGGGCGCGCCTGTGGCTGGCTTCGCGGGTTTTAGCCGCTTATCTGTGTGCTCGTATGGATTGGGAAGTACGACCCGTACTTTGCGCTCGGCACCATTGGAGGTCGGAACAGTCGTCTGAGCGCTGGCGGTCGACTGGTCTAGGACCACGGCAGCGAAATTGCCGGCTCCCGACAGCCCGAGAACTCCACAAGCCATAAAAAGCTTATTCATCCGCCACCATCCGGATGGCCTCGAATCGCCGGAAAGGCCCAGCAGGCCGCCCCATCCTCACGATCCGGATACGGATTTTGCCAGACATGCCAGCCTTAACAGGCGCCGCTGGTCACATTTGCCTGACAAGAGTAAACTGCGTGCAAGCTCAAGAAGAGGAGACGACGATGCTGACCGCCGAGCAGAACGAATTGCTCACAAGCATCGGACCGGGGACCCCCTGCGGCGAGTTGATGCGCCGCTACTGGCATCCGATCGCGGCGGTCTCCGAGCTTGACGGCCTAAAGTGGAACAAGCGCGTCCGCCTGCTTGGCGAGGACTTGGTGCTCTACCGCGACAAGCAGGGCCGTTACGGCCTGATTACGGAGTCCTGCCCGCACCGTCGCGCTTCGCTCGCGTTCGGCATTCCGACCAACGACGGCATCCGCTGCCCCTACCACGGCTGGGCATTCGGCCACTCCGGGCAGTGTCTCGAACAACCGAACGAGCCGGAGAAGAGCCAGTTCCGCAGCAAGGTGACGACGCCGGCCTACTCGGTCGAGGAAATGGGTGGCGTATTCTGGGCCTACCTCGGCCCCGCCAATCGAAGCCGCTGCTGCCGCGCCTTGACGGCTTCGTAGCGGAAGGCACGGTCCGCATGCTGGGCAGCGCGATCGTTCCGTGCAACTGGCTCCAGATCATGGAGAACTCGCTCGACCCGGTTCACACTGAATGGCTGCACGGCCACACCTACGAGTTCGTGAAAGAGCAGAAGGGCCAAGCGCACAAGGTGGCGATCAGCGCTCACCACGAGAAGATCGCGTTCCGTGAATTCGACCACGGCATCACCAAACACCGGCTGCTGACCGGTCAGTCGGAGGATTGCGACGACTGGAAGGTCGGCCACCCGATCGTGTTTCCGAACATTCTGTCGGTCGGCGCCGGCGACGAGAAGTTCAACTCACGCTACTACGCGTTCCAGATCCGCGTACCGGTGGACGACACACACACCCTGCATCTGTGGTACACGGCCTACGTGCCGCCGAAGGGCTACAAGGTAGCGCCGCACCTGCTCGACAAGGTTTACACCTACGAAGTGCCGTACCGGGACAAGAACGGCGACTTTATCCTGGATAATGTCGATGCCCAGGACATCATGGCGTGGATCACGCAAGGCACCATCGCCGACCGCACCCAGGAGAATCTCGGCGCGTCGGACAACGGCATTGCGCTATACCGCCGTGTGCTGCGCCGCGAAATCAAAAAGGTCGAGGAGGGTATCGACCCCATGTTCACCTTCCGCGATAAGGCGAAGAACGTGCGGATCGATCTACCGAATGAGGCCGACAAGCACCACAACAATGACGGCGCGCGGAGCTGGATCATGCGGATCCATGCCGCGCATTCGCCGATCGCCGAGGACGTGTGCAGGATGTATGATGGCAACAAGCCCACGTCAGCGCCGCTCCGCGTGGTCGGCTAGGCGACAGCGACCAACTGTCCCCATTTCCTCTCTTTACTGCCACGTGTCGATCGACTGCCGAGTGATTAATTCGCCTTGATGTTTGCGGTGCGAACAACGTTTCGCCAGCGCGGTAGCTCCGACTTGATCAGATCGGCAAGCTCCTGCGGGTTCGTCTCGGCCGGCTCAAATCCCAGCGAGACGAGTCGATCCTGGATCTCCGGTATCTGGACGACCTTCATGATTTCCCGGTGGAGCAGCGTGACGATGTCCCGCGGGGTCTTGGCAGGCGCGAGAACGCCGACCCATGCGTCGCACTCGACCTGCTCATAGCCCGCTTCGCGCATGGTCGGAACGTCGGGCAGCCCCCGCAAGCGCTTCGCCCCGCCGACCACCAACGCACGAAGCTTGCCGTCCTTGACTTGCGGAATGGTGGCCGCCGGCGAACCGAAGGAGATCGGAGTGTGGCCGGCCACGGACGCGGCGATGGCGGGCCCGCCGCCACCATACGGGACATGAACGAGGTCCAGATTGAGCAACGAACGGAACAGCTCTCCGGTCAGGTGAGCCCCTGTCCCAACGCCTGCAGAGGCGTAACTGAATTTGCCGGGGCTCGCCTTGATGAGGGCGACAAGCTCCTGGACGGTGTTGGTCGGGACTGACGGGTTGACTGCGAGGACCTGCATGGTGGTCGCGGCAACGCCCACCGGCTCGAAGTCCGCGATGGGATCGTAAGGGATCGTGGTGTAGAGTGCCGGATTGGCCGTAAAGCCAATCCCGTCGACGAACAGAATTGAATGTCCGTCCGGTTCGGCTTGCGCAGCCCGGCCCACGCCGATATTGCCACCTCCACCGGCTGCATTCTCGACGTAGAACTGCTTTCCAAGCCGGTCGGACAGCTTTTGCGCAACAAGGCGCGCGACCACGTCCGTCTGACCACCCGGGGCGAACGGAACGATCACTCGCACAGGCCGCACCGGATAGCTTTGCGCCATCCCCAAACGCGGACATCCGGCCACAGCTGCACCGCGGACCAACAGATTCAGGAAACGCCGACGTGGAAGGACCATGGAATTCTCCCCGATGGAGGCTTCAGCTTAGCCCGATCAACCGGGCCAGGAAATCCCGGCCAGAAGAATTGATCGGATTCGCGTCGTGAGCGCTGCCAAAATAAAACCTGCGCTACCAACTCAATTCTCGCCCGACCTGTTCTCTCTTTTGAGTTCAACCCCGTCACCCGACGGGTTGTTTGTTCTGGAAATCAATCCGGGAGGGAATACATCGTCATTTTCTTCGAAATGGTCCGCGCTCTTGCGCATTGAATTGGATACGACTGACCTTTCGATCAAGTTCGATTCGTGGAAGACTTGTGCACACGTTCTTGCGAGGCGTACCCGTTTAGAGGCCGTGTAAATCGCCAACAAAGCAATGGATCGCAAGGCAGGCACTAGCCCGCTTGTTTCCGCATAGATTGGCCCAAAGGCCGGATTGCTTGCACTGCCCCTTTGAAGGCCATGTGAGTTCCACTACGATGTTTCAAATCCGACAGAAGGAATTTGGCCATGAGCTACACGCTTGATCAGTATTCGGCAGATTGCCGCGCGGCGCTGTTGAAGGACCCCGGCCCGGCGGGTCGCGAGCTGGTGCGCCAATACACTGAAAAGGCGTGTATCGATCCAGAGTTCGTTGCCAAGTATCTGGGCCCCGATGCCAAAGATGAGCGGAAAATCCTCTACGAGGATCCGGACCTGCACTTTTGCATTCTTGCCCACGTCTATAAGGGGGCGAAGAACAGCTCGCCCCACGACCACGGCCCGAGCTGGGCGGTCTACAGCCAGGTTGCCGGCGTCACGGAAATGACCGACTGGAAGCTTGTCGAAAAGCCGGCGAACGGGGAAGCCGGCAAGGTCGTGAAGGGCCGCACCTACGACCTGACGCCCGGTAAGGCTCACGTTTACAACGAGGGCGATGTGCATTCACCGAGACGCGAGTCCGAGACCCGACTGATCCGTATTGAAGGCACCGACCTTACAAAAGTGAAGCGCGACAAATTCGAAATCGCTGCCTAACGGCATTCTCAGCTATGTCGAACTGCCCAAGCAGAGACTTGTGGCCAATATTTGGGAGGTTGTGATGGGATCCGACATCGGAACGTCGCGACGTGAATTCGTTGCCGCAATAGGCGCAAGCGTCGCTGCGGCGGGCGCGATTTCCACTTCGACAGAAAGCGCCGCCCAGAACACAACGCCGTTGAAAATTGTCGATTTTCACAATCATTACATGGGTCCATCCCTGACCCTGACAAATCTAGCAAGCTGCCGCCCGCCGCGCGGCCTACCTGGGAGAAGATTAACAGCAACCTGCAAAGCCAAAGCGCGCTTCTAGCTTCTATCGAGTTAGCGGGAATCGCGGCACGGGTAATTAATACGCCGACCGCATTCATTGAGGATGCCGACGGCAAAGTTCCGCCGGGCGCGGAGCAACGCATCAACGATCAGATGGCCGAGTTGTGCGCCAAGCACCCCGGAAAGCTCTACGGTCTGGCGACCGTCAATGCGTTCGCGGGCGATCAAAGCGCGCGCGAACTTTCGCGGGCAGTCAAGGAACTTGGCCTGCGTGGCGTATTCGTTGAAAGTGCGAAGAACGATCTTTTGCTGGGTGCAAAAGGAGTCGCGGCCGACGCTCGCCGCGGCGGCCGCCCTTGGCGTACCAGTGTTTGTGCATCCGCAGACCGACCCGGAACTGCACAAGCTATTTTCTCGGACCGGCCGGATCGGCGTGCGGCTTGCGAGGGGCACGGTCAACAGCGCCGCATTGATCAACATGCTGGAGAGCGGAGCGTTCGATGAAACCCCTAAACTTCAATTGGTCGTGACGACGCTCGCATTTGGAGGCGTGCTCCTCGCTGGCGGTTTCGGCGATGGCCAGCGCATCCGAAGTGACGCGCCCGCCCTTACCCGCCGCCACGTCTACATCGACACGATGGGCCTGCATCCGGCCGTGGTCCGGGCTGCGGTCGACATCCTTGGCGCCGACCACGTACTGATGGGCACTGACTGGCCGATTGTTGAAGAGAAGTCCGTGCCAGAGCGGCTACAAAAGGCATTCGCGCATTCTGCGCTTAGCCCAGCCGAGCAACAGATGATCGCCAGCGGCAATACGCTTAAGCTCCTTGGAATTTCATAAATCGTGGATCGCTCTCCGCAGTTACGACAATCGCCAAAGCCATTTCCAAGCCGCGCTTGAGGAACTGGGATCCAACATTCCCCACCGTACCCAAGAGTAGCCCAGCGTAATCCAGCGCACTTCCGCGCCCGATCCAGGCGAGATGCAGTCTCGCCCGCTATCCGACGTAGCCCGCAAATTCAGTCTTCATGTAGCGGTCGCGTGTTGACAACCTGGAGCGTGGCGCCCCTTGCCATGTAAAAAAGAAGCGCGCACCGACCCAATGGACTGGGGGATAGGGCTCCACGGACGCGGCGGCAAGGTGCCTCGCCGCCTCCAACCACCTAAACGCTCAGTCGCGGCGGCGGTTCCCCGGTTTTATCGAGTCGCTAGATAACGCTGTGCACCCAGCGAGGCTTCGATCTTTCCCGGGGTCAATTGGGCACGCACAGCATCGAGGTTGACCGCGTGAATGCCGCCCGCCTCCAGCATCTCGACGCCGGCCGTGAGCAAACGCTCGACGTGGTCGGCGCGCTCCTCATTGGACAGCCGCCGCAGCGCGAAGGCCATCCTGACCTCGGTGAGCCGCTGGGGCAGTTGCCGCAGGTCGGAAAGCTGCGCCTCGCTGAGCGCGGTGACCAACGAGACGGGCGTGGGGACGGAAGGGATATTGTCAAGGTGGTGGGCACAAGGACGGCGGGCGCACCCGCCTACAGCGCGCCTGCCGCTCTCGGCATTTCCAGCGGATCGGATTGGTTCGCCGTCTCAGTCTCTATGCTGTCTGGCCCCTTACCATTCTGACGACCCAGATCAGCAAACAGGCTCCGATGAAGCCGGCAATCAGGTAGCCGAGCCATCCGCCCAAGACGATCCCAAAGAACTGCAAGATGGCGCTGGCAATCGCTGCCCCGATGATGCCGAGAACGATATTCATTAGCAATCCCATGTTACTCTTCATGAATTGCTCTGCCAGCCAGCCTGCAATCCCGCCGATGATGATGGCTGCTATCCACCCTACAGTCCTGTCGTCCATCGCGTCCCTCCTTGGAAACGGCGCACCCCTGCGCCCAATTCGGAAGCTTGTAGCGTGCGAGGGCCGATAACAAGCCTCACGGGTCGTCGGGCCGATCTATTTCCAACTTCGGTCGCGGCACATCTCGGGCGTCAATGAGCCGATGATGCTATAGGCCGGCCGCCGATACAGCGATTGCGACCGCGATCACTATGACAAGCCAGATTATCGTCTCCATGCGGGCATCCTGGAAGAGGCGGCTACTCGATCTCGATCCCGAGTTGCTCCTCCACAAACGCGTGCGTGCCATCCGGCAGCGTGTCCTGGCGCCGCCGCGCTTCGTCCAGAATGGCCTGCGCGATTGCGGCCGACACGTCCTCGACCCGGTTGGCCGCAAGGTCCACAGCAATCACCTTCACTGGCTGATCATACTGGCCGTCGAGCATGTCCTCGACAATCGCGGCTGCGTTCGCTGCGTCGGGGTCGGTTTCGACATACGCCCGGCCGGCCAATCCAAAATCGCAGAGCACGAAGTGGATTAGCCCAGTCTCCTCCGGCACGATACTCGGCATCAGAAACTCCCTTCCTCGAAGCGTGGCGCCCCATGAACGCCACGCTTAGGGAAGCCCCGCGATCCAGCCTTCGAGGGCTTCCCGCCTTTAGGGTGGTGCGCGGATTCGATTACGCGCCTCGACCCTACCTTTAGAAAATCTCGCGACTATCGCTATATTGACTTTCCGCCGGCACGTCTGCATTCGGACCGAATTTCTTTCGAGCTTTGCCGTGAAAACCCTTTGCGTTGGCTTGGTCGGAGCAGGCCTTGGAAATTGCTTCCTTGTCTGCCTTGCCCAGTTTGGCCGACGACGACGGCTGAGCCGCAGGCGTCTGCGCTTAAGGCAGCGGACCCGATCACTGCAGAAAAGATGATCGCGCCGATGAAGGCTCTCATCGTAAAGTTCTCCCGTTTTCGTTTCGCTGGGCTTTAGCCCTTTAGACGCTTGTTGCACTCGCTGTAATAGCCGCCGCCCTTTTGGATCCAGTTCAGACCACCGTTGGCGTTCGTTGCCTTGTTGGCATTGTATTGATCAAGGCAGGTGTGCATACGCGCCTTGCCTGCGGATTCGCTTGAATACTTCTGTGAAACAGTGCTCGGGAATACGGCATTGCCGATTGCGGCCGGTGGCGATGGCGGAGCGGCAGAAGACCTGGCGGTCGTAGTCGTAACGGGCTTCGGCGTCGCTGCCGGTTTAGTCGCTGCGGCAGGAGCCGGTGCTGGAGTGGCGGACGCATCGGTGCCGCATTCCGCCTTGCGGAAATCATTCCATTTCTGGCCCTTGAGAGTGCCGGCAGCTTGGGCCGCTTTGTATTTGGCGCTGCATTCTTGCATCGTCAGCGCCTGAGTGGTTGTGCCGCCCAAAACGATGGCCGCCAGAGCTGCACCCGCCAAAGCAACAAGATTACGGATCGCCATGACTGAGTTCCTCCTCTTGTGTATTTACAAGTTTGGACGCGTCAGATTGAGCGTGACAATTCTTGCTCGGTAGACGGCCGGCTGCTAGTGCATCTGAGCTTCGGTCTGTTTTTGACGACTGTCATTTCAGACTATCAGGCACATCGCCGGCTTCCGTCTTCGCCAGACATTCATCTCGGCTGAGCCGCAAGTGCGCATGCGTAGCCAAGTTCCGGGCAAGCTACTTCGTTCCCGCAAACCCGCGCCCCGCTTACGTAGCTCGCCCCCATCCATTGGAGACGTGATAACCTCCCACAACCCCTGCGCCGGTGGCGGTCTGGATATCCTTTGGGTTGGTCGTCGCCCTCGATCCCTAAGTGCAGAGCGACGGCTGGGTGGCGGCGGGCTTCCCTCCGCGTCGTCCGTCGTCGCCTTTTGGACTGCGCCTCTACACCATGACCGGCGTCGATTGGACCGACCGTTATCCGCGCATCGTCGCAGCCACGGGTCGGCTGAGGCACTGGGCCATCATCGACGCCGAAGCCGTCTAGGACGAGCCATGCCTTCCTTGCGGCAAACGACGACCATGGCTGTATGCTGCAGCTTTCTTTCAGCGCGTAATCGTCACAGGCGCCAACCCTGAGAAGCCGAGCGCACTCGCACCGGCCGGGGTGAGATCGATTACCCGTCCTGGAATGAAAGGTCCGCGATCGTTAATGCGCACGACGATTGCGCGGCCGTTGCGATTGTTGGTCACTGTGACCAGGGTTCCGAATGGAAGGGTGCGGTGTGCGGCGGTCGGAAATCGGAAGGCCGAAGCGGCTCGCCACTGGCGGTGCGGCTCCCGGACTCGTACGAATAGACTGAGGCGATCCCACTTTCCGCATTGGCCGTGCCCAGAGTAGCGGCACACAACGTAAGAGCTAAAACGATGCGCGCCGTCATCGATAGTTCTCCGATGGCTGTTGTGGCGTTCTCCCTGGCCCACAGCGTGACCGCGGTACGGTTAACGGCGAGTTAATCGACGTTGCCCGTCCGAACCGAGAGGACAATCTTTGATGTTGGAGGACCCGCGCCGACGATTGCGTGTCGATCTTCGCGGTGCGGTCATGACCGCTCGCATCGTGCGCGGCGTTCGTGCTACTGGGCTGAAATGCGCACGCGCGACACGTACATCTCGGTCAGAGAGCGTTACCAGCCGGAGAGAACCAGGCTTGCCATCGTGGCCGAGTCGCCTCCTGCTTCCGGTCGCTACTTCTATGATGAGACGGGACCTACCACGCAGCCGCTGTTCGCCGCAGTGATGCAGCAACTGGGCCTGCAGCCCGCAACCAAGCACGAAGGGTTGCGCGCGCTTCAGCAAAAAGGCTGGGTCTTAGTCGATGCAACGTATCAGCCCGTCAACGCACTCGACACTTCCAGCAGGGACGCGGCCATAGTCAGAGACTACACGTTGCTGCGTGACGACCTGAGAGCGCTGGCGCCGGAGCGTGTTGTCTTGATCAAAGCGAATGTTTGCCTGCTGCTGGAGTCCAAGCTGATTGCCGATGGCTTCCGCGTGATCAACGCCGGTAGAACCATCTACTTCCCCAGCCACGGCAAGCAGCGGGACTTTCGCCGGCAGTTCGCGGAGATCGTGCTGGGAGCGGCGCCCTAGCTCGGGGGCGTAATCGCGCGCATTTGAGCGTACAGCGCGATTGCCGGGCTCGGAGCTAACTTGGGGTCGGAGGCGAGACGCGCTACTCCCTCACCTCGCCGACCACGACGCAATTCGGCGGGTTGACCAGCAACACGCGTTCGTCGGGCAGCCGTACGAACTTCAGCTTGTTGACGTTCGGCACCTCGGCGTGAACCGATGCGGGCAGGTCGTTGAGCTCGACCGTCACCGGCAGCTCCTCGGTGATCTGCACGTCGAGGTTTACGACCTGCGCCTTCGAGGCGCGCACGCTTGCAAGAATGGCCTGGCGCTGCGCATCGCTGAGCGCGATCGGAAAAGCCATCGTCGGCAGCTTGTCGAGCGCGTTGTTGCGCGCCGAGAATTGCGCCGGCACGGTCTCGCTGTCCGTCGGCGCGCCCGGCACGTCCAGCCGGCCGTTGACAAACACCGCATTCTCGGCGGGCGGCTGTGGACCCGATGCGCCCGGCTCCTGCTTGCCGGCGCGGCCGGACGTCGAATGCACCGCCTCTTCGGCCTTGCGCTGCTGCTCGGCCTTCTCCTTGCCGTCGAGCGCGGTGCCCGCAGTACCGCCTGCATCCTGCGAGGCCGCAACCGGTGGCGCGAGCGGCGGCGCAGGAGCGGGCTCAGCCGTTGGGGCGCAAGTGAGCGCACCGAAAATCAATGCCGCACCGGACCGAGGACGGTGAGGGGTTCGCGTTCAGGGTGAAGGGCCTCGCCCTCGCGGCGCCGATGGTTCGCGCCGGGGCCGATCGCGATCTGCTCGTCCTCCAAAGCGATCGCCGGCAGGTCGAGGTGGCGCCAGCCGTTGTCTCTCAGCAGCTTGCCTGCGAGGTCGTCCTCATGCAGCCGCTGCATGACGAGAACGATGGCACCCGAAATCTTGTCGTCAAGCCGGGACAGGAGGGTGGTCCCATACCAATCGTTGACGGACCTTCGTGCCTTTTCGGATTGGGCGTCGTCGGCCTTCAGGGGATCGTCGATGATGATGATGTCGGCCCCGCGCCCGGTGAATGAGCCGCCAACCGGCACCGCGAATCGTCCACCACCTTTGCTGGTGACGCACTCTGTCTCGGTGTCCTTTGAGAGCCGTACTTTCGGAAACAGAGCTCGGTACCAGTCGCTCAGCAGCACGGTGCGGAACTGGCGCGCAAAGGTCGCGGCTAGCTCCTGGGAGTAGGAGGCGCAGGCAAACCGCCTGCTGGGGTCATGTCCGATCACCCAGGCCGGGAACGCGACCGATGCACATATCGATTTCAGGGAGCGAGGTGGCTGGGTGATGATCAGTCGCTGGTTCACTCCGCTATGAACCTGCATCAGTTGATGGGTGATCGCGTCGATGTGCCAGTTGTGAAGGTAATGGTCTCCGGGCGAGACGGTCTGGAAGACCTTGACGATGAAGGCGCCGAGGTCCTGGCGCAGCATGGCGCGCAGGATCAGCCGATCATCGGGCGAGATCAGAGGTCTGGTCATTTGCTGGGCTCTTCGCCCGGTGCTGCCGGCGAATGCCTTGACGGTCGCGCTTTTTTCAAGGGGCTGGATTTGGCTGTGTCGGCCGAGGTTGTTGGAGGATTGGCAGCAGACTTTTGGCCGCCCTCGGGGGCATTGGATGCCGTGGCGCCCTTCAACAGGCGCGCGTTGTAAGTCTCCAGCACGTCCGTATCGTTGGCAGTCGGATTGTCGGAGGCCACCATCTCGTCGCTATTGTATTCCTTCGCAAGTAGCAGCGACCGATCAAGCGCGCGGGCGTCGGTTCCGAAGGCCCTCTCCTTCAAACGCAGGAGCAGGGCCTGCTGGGTTGATATCTTGCGCGGCTTGCCATCACGAGTGACTTTGACCTGGGAATTGAGCATGTCTTTGACATCGGTCGCAAAGTTGCGCGCACCCTTCGGACGACCCTTCGGATTGCCGCACTGGCCCGGCGCAAAGCGGCTGTGGAGCGGCGGCCGGCCATAGCCGACGGCGTAGTCGCCGGGACCGGATTTCGAACGCGATCGCTTGGTGTCGCTCATAACTTGGTCTCGTTCGGTGCTCCTCACATTCCAGTACCGGTTACCGAGTGCTTGGAGATCGTGCGAACGGCAGGCCGGTATCGGCATTGATCGCGATACCGCCGGTGAGCCGTTGCCAGCGCTCGATGCTGACGGCGACGTATTGCGGGCTGAGCTCAATGACACGAGCGCGCCGGCCGGTCCGCTCGGCGGCGATGATCGTCGTGCCGGCCCCGCCAAAGGGATCGAGGATCAGACTGCTGCGCTTGGAACAGTCGCGGATTGCATCCGCGATCATGGCCACCGGTTTGACGGTCGGATGAAGCGCGAGCTTGCTCTTGCGGGTGCCGTTCAGGGCGTTCTGGCTGACGTAGTCCCAGACGTTGCTACGATGCCTGCCATGCCGACCAAGCGCGATGTTGTTGATGTGGGGTACCCGTTCCTGCTTTGAACACGTAGATCAGCTCATGCTTTGAGCGATAGAGCGAGCCCATCCCGGCGTTGGTCTTGTTCCACACGCACAAGTTCAACTGCTCGCTGTAGATTTGTTCGGCGGCGGCATGCATTTCCTGAGCGTGCCGCCAATCCATGCAGACGAAATGAACGGCACCGCCAACCGAGTGGCCGGCTGCAAGTTCGAGCGCAGTCCTTAAGAACGATATGAACTCTGGAGACGAAAGTTCGCCCGACGCCATGGCAAAGTCGGCGTGCTTGATCCCCCCCAATCCCGAGACGTGGCCATCGATCGGCACGTTGTACGGCGGGTCGGTGAACAACATGTCGACCTTGTCGGTGCCGAGCAGCCGGCTATAGCTGTCGGCCTCGAGTGCGTCGCCACATAGCAGGCGATGGTCGCCTAGAATCCAAAGGTCGCCCGGCTGCGTGACTAGGGCGACCTGTTCGTCAATGCTCGGCAGATCGTCTTCCTCATCAAGGCCCTGACCGTCCAAAGCGAAATCGATCTCGCCCATCTCGAAGCCGCTGAATGTCAGATCGGTCTGAGGGTCGAGTTCCAGAACGTCGGCGAATTCGAGGCGTAGGGCCTCGTAGTCCCAGCCGGCGTCGTCGGCGATCCGATTGAGCGCAAGCCGCAGCATCCGCAGTTCGCCGTCCGACAAGTCCGTCATGCTAACGGCCGGGACCTCAGCGAGGCCAAGGTGCCTCGCGGCCAGCACCAGGCCCCAACCGGCCACCACCCGCTGCCGGGCATCCGTCACGATCGGAAGGACGAATCCGAACCGCTCGAGACTTGCCGCAAGCTTGCGCACCTGCCGTGGCGGGTGCTTGCGGGTCTCGCGTCCCAGCGGTGTGCATTTACCCAGGGGAATGAGCTTGGGCGTCAGATCACGCGAAAGGACATAGTTGCTTCCGCGCCGCCGGATCGGCTGATCCATGGGTCTTTCCCAACGCCTGCAGGTCCGATTTTGGCGGCATGGCTGGCCTGTCGCCTATCTCTTCGTTGTAGAGCCTTGAGTGGGCGGCATAGGCAGCAAGTACCGCATCGCTGTTCTTGCGTTACTACCGGCTCGGAATCGGGCTCCGTCACGCAAACGAATTCAAGACGTTTCATCGCCACCTCTGCCGGCTTCAAGACACCCGGCATGACAACGCTGCCTGGATCTCGAAAATCGCGCTTTGCAGAGGCTTGAATGTGCCACAGGCGAATGACGCGACCGTCGAAGCCGATTATCAGACACTCTGCCGGTTTCTTCGGGGGCCCAACACCACGTTCGCCTCAATCGTCACCGAAGCCTTGGACACGAGCCTCGACGCCGCTACAGCCTATGCGGCAGAGGTGGGCCTGGCTGAATTTGCGATCGATGGGCCCCAGGCCGGAGTATATCGCGTCGATCAATCCACCGGCCAGCCTGGCTTCCGCGCAACGGGCCGTGCCGTCACCAGCCTTGTGCTGTCCAATGGTCGTCCGCGCATAAAGCTTCCATTCCGGCTCTGCGGCCATTTCATGTGCACCGAACCGGAAAACCTGACCGGAATTTTCTGGTGCTTCGATCTTTTGAGATCGGGCTACATCTTCGCGCACGTACCCATGCCGCTCGGTCCCAGAAAGATCTCGCTGTTCGGACAACTGGCCAAGAATTGTCTGTCCCGAATAGGTTGGCTGCCGGATGTGGCTTCAAGGCTGCGGGATGTCGCTTCAAGGTTTCAGAGGACATCCTCGCCGCGTTCGACATTTCGCCAGATGGCGCGCCGCCGCGCTCCAATTTACCGCAGCCATTCCAGGCGTGTGCTGATGATCACCTCAACCTACACCCTTGGCGGTGCCGAACGGCAAATGGTGATCGCGGCTTCGGCCTTGCTGGAACGCGGCTACGACGTGCGCATCATGGCGCTTTACCCGTCAGAACCCGGCTCCGCGACCATAGAGGGTGAACTCGCAAAGCTCGGCATCACCCCCCATTTTTGTTCTGATTTCTCGGCCACTCAAGCGGGAGGATTTCGGGCGCCTGATGGGCTGTCGGCGCAAGAAATTTCCGGCTTGCCCCTCTGGTTCGCCAACAAAGTCGCACCCGTCCGCGCGGCGATCCGGCAGTACCGACCGGCCGTCGTCCACGCCAGGCTGGATATTCCCATAGCCGTCACCGCGTTTGCCGCCTGCAGCCTTGGCGCGCCCCGCGTCGTTCTGCACCAATGCAGCATGCAGTGGTGCATGCGGCGCCTCGGCGCCCAGGTGGTGGACTTCCTAGCGGAAGGATACCGGAGTGTGGTGGACAATCCGACGGTCAAAATCGTCAACAACAGCGCGGCCGGCGCCGCCGATTACGAGCGCTGGCTGAGCTTGCGACCGGCAACGATCGGTGTGCTTTACAACGCCATTACGTGCGAGCAGATGAGGAAATCCTCACCCGAAAAAGTCGCAAGCTTTCGCAAGCAGCTTGGATTGCCGGAGGCCGTGCCGGTCGTCGGTACGGTGATGCGCTTCGTTGAAGACAAGGATCCAGACTTGTGGCTTGCGGTCGCAGCCGAGATCGCCAAGGCGAGACCCGAAGTGCACTTTCTCCTTGCCGGGTACGGCAAGCTGAAGGATCACATCCTGCAGCGCGTCGACGTGCTGGGTCTGCGCGATCGGGTGTCTTTGCCCGGACTAGTGACCGAACCTGGACAGGTCTACGCCGTGCTCGATGTCGTCCTTCTGACCTCACTGACGGAAGGCGTACCGAACGTGCTGCTTGAGGCCCAAGCGTTGGGGCGTCCAGTTGTCGTTGCGGATGTGGGCGGTGTCAGCGAGGCGGTTGCAGACGGCAGAACAGGCTGCGTCGTGCGCGGCCGATCGCCACAGCGCTTGGCGGCAGCGGTCCTCGACCTGCTCGGCGATCCATCGTGGGCGACACGTGCCGAAGCGGAGGGCCCGGCCTTTGTAGCAAGCCGCTTCGGCCGCGATCAGATCATTTCCGAAATGCTGGAGATTTATGGCCTACCCGCCTACGCCAGCGCCGAAGTGAGCCGTCATTGACATCGCGCTGCAGCAGCGAAATGAAAAGTAGAGAACGTTGGATCCGAGTTCCTCCCCTTCCACCATATCAACCGATAACAACTATTTCCGTGATTCCGCAAAGTCGCGAACGACCTTCGCGCCGAGGCGACTGGAGGGGACAAATCGCCATTAAGCCTTGGAAGCAGAAACCGATGGTGCGTCCGCTGATATCCGGTTGATAAGGCTCGCCGCGTCGAGCAGCCGCGATGCCTCATAGCAGAGCTGCTCAATGCCGTTGGCAATCGCAACGCCCCTTGAGACATGTCCTTGTTCTGCGCAGGCCTGCGCGCCCTTGCCGATGGCAGCAGCCTGGTCGAGCCGGGAGCCGATTTCTTTCAGCAGGAAGGCGATGGAAATTTCAGCGGCGGCGCGGTCCAAATCTGGTTCTCCATCCTGCAAGGAAAATCCCTGCTCGGCGCTTCCTTTACGTCAGTCGCTCAACTGCGGGCGCATATCGACGCCTTCATCGAGGTCTACAATGACAATGCCAAGCCATTCGTCTGGACCAAAACCAAGGTCCATCAACGCCGCGTCAAAGGCCGCCGTATCAGCGAACTGTGAGTCCGGGGACTCAGAATCGGGCGACGTGGCGTCGATGCTGGAACTCTGTCAGCTCGGCAATTGCGTTCGATAGTGGGCTACCAATTCAGATCCGGTGGCCTTCCACACGTGCGCGTGCCCACCAATGTAGTCGAGCGCGCCCCCCAATGCGCCGATTCGGTGCGGCATGCCGGTGAGATAGGGATGCAACGAGATAGCCATGACGCGGCCCGATTCCGCGCCCTCGCGATAGAGCACGTCGAAGTGTCGGCAGATCATCGCTTGGAACTCGTCCGCCGAACGGTGGTCGCGCTCGTACTGGGGCTTGTCGTTGATGACATGGCTGTATGGGATTGAAATCAGCGACTTTCCGCCTTCCAGAGTCATGAAATACGGCTGATCGTCGTTCACCCAGTCGGACACGTACTGGCAGCCCTCGGCGGCGAGGATGTCGAGCGTGTTCCAGGTCTCCTGCAGCGCCGAGCTCAGCCAGCCGGTCGGCCGGCGTCCGGTTGCTTTCCCAATCGTATCCAAGCAATTGCGGACGACGTTGCGCTCCTGCATCGGGTCGATTGCGTTGAGCCGCCGCGAGTTGCTTTCGTTGTGTCCCATCCACTCCCAGCCGCGCCGGTTGCCTTCCTCGATGATGCGAGGGTGGCGCGCGCAAAGATCGCTGTTCAGCGCGGCCGTGGCACGAATGCCGTGGCGTTCCAGAACGTCCATGATGCGGAAGACGCCGATCCGGTTACCGTAGTCCCGCACCGACCAGCTCGGAATGTCTGGTGCGGGCATCGGCGCGCCGCTCGTGCCGGTCCCGGCCGGGATCACTTCGTCCAGTGCGAAGAATTCCACGTTCGGAATCACCCACAGCGCGACACGGGCGCCATTCGGCCAACTGAGGCGAGGGCGGTCGATGATCGGCGAATAAGGAAATGGACCGTAAGCACTGGGTTTCATGTGATCTCCATACGCAAGGCCTGTGAGCCTCGACAGTCGCGTGCATTTGAATATTGACGCAGCGTTTCGCAAACCGCATGCGGGGTTGCTAGACTGACATGCGTGGCGTCGCAGCGATCGAAGGGGTTGATGTGAGCAGGCTCGAACTGACGGTTGCTACCGCGTATTACGATCACCTCGCCGACTTGATCCATGGCAAGGTTCCGGTCGAGGGCGTGGACCTCAACTGGCTCACATTCAAGGTCGAGGAGATTTTCTTTCGTTTCCTCGTCCATCGCGAGTTCGACGTTTCCGAGGTGTCGCTTGCCAAATACGCGTCGATGATTTCGCAGGGCGACCGGTCGCTGACGCCATTCCGGTATTTCCCGTCGCGCGTGCCCCGACACTCGTCGATCTATGTTCGTGCCGATGGGCCGGTGAAAGGTCCCGGCGGACTTGAATGGACGCCGCATCGGCCTGCCGGAATGGGCGCAGACCGCGGCAGTCTATTCGCGCGGCCTGCTGAGCGCATCAATACGGCGTCGACCTGTCGTCGGTCTCGTGGGTGCAGGCCGGGGTCGATCAGACAGGCCGTGTCGAGAAGGTGAAGCTCAATCTTCCGAACGGCATAAAGCTGGAAAGCGTTCCCGATAAGACGCTGAGCGACATGCTGATATCGGGCGAGCTCGACTGCGTCCTGAGCGCGTCGCCGCCCGAAGTGCTATCGGGAGCGCAACCGGAACGTTCGTCGGCTGTTCGACAACGTGCTCGCGGAGGAAATGTCGTACGTGAAGTCCACCGGCATCTTTCCGATCATGCACACCGTCGCAATTCGCACCGAAATTGCCGACCGGCATCCTTGGCTCGCGGCGAATCTGCTGACGGCGTTCGACGAGGCGAGTCGTCGCAGCGCCGAGCGCGCGCAGTTCGGCGGTGTTAGCGCATACCCGATCCCGTGGTTCTACGAATACGCGCGCCAGGCGCTCGACCTGTTCGGCGGGCACTTGTGGGCGTACGGCATTGAACCGAATCGCACCACGCTCGAGGCGTTTCTTCAATACGCTTATGAGCAGGGCGTGTGTCATCGCCGCCTGCAAGCCGGAGGACCTGTTTGCCCCGCAGGTGCAGCGAACGTACCGGACCTAGCTTGGCTTGCGCCGGCGATCCCCGATCTCTGCCGTTCAGGACTTGTCGTTCTTGGTTGCACGCACAATCGGGGTCCAGCGCTTCTGCTCGTTGCGGATGAACGCATCGGACCGATCCGGCCCGCTTCCGAGCACGGCTTCATAGCCCATGGCCCTCAGCTTGCTCTGAAAGTCGTCCTCGCGCAGCAGCCTCTGGGTGGCCTGGTTGACGCGGTCGATGATCGCTTGGGGCGTGTTCGCGGGCGCAAAGATTCCGCAGAAGAATTCGGCCGTCATGCCGTCGAGGCCCTGCTCGACGGCGGTGGGAATGTCGGGGGCGGCCTTGAGCCGTGCCTGCGCGTTGATCGCGAGCACTCGAATCTTGCCGTTCTTGTGCAGGTCGAGAACCTGACCGGTGGCGTTCGGGGTCGCGATCGGAATGTGCCCGCTGATCAGGTCGGTGATGCTCGGCCCGGCGCCCTTGTAGGGGACGTGCAGGATGTTCAGGCCGCCGGCGAGTTGCTTGAACAATTCGCCGCTCATCTGGCTCATCGAGCCGACACCGGCGGAGCCGTAGGTGAGCTTGCCGGGGTTGGCCTTGGCGTAGGCGATCAACTCCTTGAGCGTTGGGCGGGCACCGACGGATGCACGGCGATCGAGGTGGCGCTTGCCGAAACGATTGCGATCGTCTGCGAGATCCCGAAGCGGCTCGAACGTGGTGGCATGGGCCGAAAGGACCGGGCGCGATGACGTGGCTGCTCGTGCTCCCGATCAGCAGCGTGTAGCCGTCCGGATCGGCCTTGGCGACTTCGGTTGCGCCGATCAACGTTCCAGCGCCGGGCTTGTTCTCGACGACGACGGCGCCGAGGTAGGGCTTGATCCGCTCGGCCCACAGCCGGCCGATGACGTCGTGCACGCCGGCCGGCGGCGATGGCGAGACCAGCCGGATGGGCCGGTTCGGATAGTCCGCCTGGGCTGTCGCATCCTGCGAGACGACGGCAAGTGCGGCGGCCAGAACGCCGGCGGCCGCGTGACGGATCCATTGACTTGCCACTTCGACACCTCCCATGCCAACGACGTGTCGCGGCTTCAGCGACCGCGGAATACCGGCAGGCGCTTTTCTCGGAACGCGCGGCGCCCTTCCTGCGCGTGGCGCATGCCAGATTGTCGAACGCGATCCAGCCAACGCGATTTTCGGACGTCCGTTCGGAGACAAGCCTGCGTTGCGCTCATGCCACCCAACTGGCGCCCCGTCGCTTCTCGCACGCGGCGCGTGCGCCATCTCAGGCTCCCGGGGACGGCATGACAATCCAGAAATTACCGAACAACTGTTCGATGTTTCCGAACTGTGCGGCCGTGTCCGGACCGTCGTCAGATCTTGGCCATGTTGAACGTCGAGGCGCGCGAACAGCTCCTCCGCGGTCAAGCGCCGCGCGGTCAGGCCCTGCTCATGGGCGTAGCGCGTCATGACGTCGATCTCGTGCCGGCAATCCTTGACGCCGTAGCGCCAGTAGTCGTTGCCCATCAGCGCCCTGGTCTCGGACGACTCGAACTCCATCCACGGCAACGCGACGGCAAGCTGCGCGAGATTGGTGAGCTTCTCCAGGCCGATGGCCTTGGACTCGAGCAGCGCCTTGTAAGATGCTGGCCGGCAGCCACGGATATCGCTCGGCCAGCGACGAGCGGATCGCCACGATATGCATGATCGGAAAGTAGCCGGTCTTGCGGAAGTAGGTCTGCTCGACCTCCTTGTAGTTCGGATACATGCGGTCGACGTTCGGCACGCGCCGCAGATAGACCGACGGCGTGCGCGCCGACAGCAGGGCGTCGATCTCGCCCGACTGCAGCATCGCGGACAGCGTGGCGCCTTCGGGGATCGGCTTGAGGTCGAGTCCCGGGATCGAGACCGGCATCCGCTCCTCGCGTCCGGGCTGCTCCTGGCCGCCGGTTCGCCATTTGATGTCGGTGGGCTTCACGCCGAACTCGTCCTGAAACATCCCGCGCAGCCAGAGCGCGGCCGTCATCTGATATTCCGGCACGCCGACGAGTCTTTCCCGCGAGGTCCTTGGGCGACCTGATACCGCGATCGGTGCGCACGTAGATGGACGAGTGCCGGAATGCCCGCGACAGGAAGGCAGGCACCGCGATGTAGGGCGAATTGCCCTGATCGACCATGCGCATGTAGCTGCTGAACGACAGCTCGGTCACATCGAACTCGAAGTAGCGGCAGGCGCGCGCGAACATCTCCGCGGGCTCGAGCACCAACGGCGTCACGTCGCAGCTTTCGATGCGGACGCGGCCGTCGACGATGGCGCGGGTGCGATCATTGTCGCTGCAGGCGAAGGTTATGGGCAGCTTGGACATCGATATTCCTTCTTTCGAGTTCGAAGATGGCGTTCGGCATTCGGCGGAAATCGCTCGCGCGGGCGGTCTCACGACTGTTTGACGAGCGTTGCACCCTGTGCCTTTGCGCGTAGTCGCGCAGCGACTCGACCAGCATTTCGCACATGCGCTGGACCGTCGGAAGCAAGGTCTGGCCGCGCCGCGTAATGACGCCCATCGTGCGGGATATTCGCGGCGATGACGAGCGGGATGAACGGCAGGCCCATGGCCTTCTCGGCCTTGGTCAGCAGCGGCACCACGGTGACGCCCAGGCCGTCCTTGACGCAGGCCATGAGGGACGCCCGGCTCGTGACCACCAGCGACGGACTCGTCGATGCTTCGGCCGAGCCCACGGCCCTTCGAGCAGCTCCATCGAGTCGTTGCCGATGACGGTCTCGCCGTCCAGCTCGCTCCATGGAATCGGGCTTGCGCCGTTTGGCGAACGGGTGATCGCGCGGGCACAGCACGCCGAACGTGTCGGTCGCGATCGGCTGGAAGGTGATCTTCGGATCTTCGGCGAGCGATCCCGCAACGCCGACGTCGACGAGGCCTTCGGCCACCATCGCCCGCACCTGAGGCGAACGCTGGTCGGTCGCGCGAATCTTGACGTCGGGGAATTTCCGCGTGAAGGTCGGCCAGAAAGGACGGCAGCCATTCTTCCGCCAGGACCGGCACGACCGCGAGCGAGACCGATCCGCGCTCGGCCTGCGCGAGCTGGCGGGCTTCGCGCAGCACGCGATCGTGCGTGACAGCAATTCGCTGAACGAGGGCAGCAGCGTCTGGGCCAGCGGCGTGAGCCGGGCCCGCCGGCCCTTCTCGAACAGCTTTGCGCCGATCTGGCGTTCGAGATCGTGCATCGCAGCCGACACCGCGGCCTGCGAACGGAAGGTGCCGGTCGCGGCCGCGCGAAAGCTGCCCGAGTTGGCCGTGATCACGAACTGCCGGATCTGCTGAATTCGCAACGGCTCCGCCAACGGCGCCTCCCGGTCGCAACTTCGAGATTGCTGAATTCCAGTTCGATTAATTAAGTTTTGTCAAAGTATAGCACGGCGGCATGATTGCGCGACCTCAACGGAGACGCACGGATGAAGTTCGGCATTTTCGACTACATCGACATTCGATCCGAGCCGGTGCCGCGCCTTTACGACGAGCGCATCGCGCTGATTCAGGCGGCCGAGGCTGCCGGATTCTACGGCTATCATGTCACCGAGCATCACGCGACGCCGCTGTCGGCGGCACCGTCGCCGTCGGTGTTCCTCGCCGCGGCGGCGCGCGAAACATCGCGCATCAGGCTCGGCGCGCTGCTGTTCCTGCTGCCGCTCTATCATCCGTTTCGACTGCTGGAAGAGCTGCAGATGCTCGACAACCTGAGCCACGGGCGGCTCGACATCGGGGTCGGACGCGGCGTTTCGCCGTTCGAGTTCGCGGTGCTCAGCCAGGACATCAAGGAAAGCGAGAAGCTCTATGCGGAGTGCCTCGAGATCGTCTGGAAGGGCCTGAAGCACAAACGGATCACGCATCAACGGCGAGCACTATCGCTTCGACAACGCGCCGCTGCCGATGGGATGGGTCCAGAAGCCGCATCCGCCGCTGTGGTACGGCTTGCGCAGCGGTCCGGATCGGCTCCCTGCTGCCGGCGCGTCGCGGCATGAACGTGGTCACGCTCGGCAACGACGAGCGCGCGATTCAGGCCATCGCCCGCTTTCGCGAGGCCTGGCCGCTGCACGCGGAGGAACGCCGGCAATCCGGGTCGAGTCATCGATCAGCCGATGGTCGGCATGGTGCGCGGCATGTTCATCGCCGACACCGACGCGGAGGCCGAGCGCATCGCGCGCCCGGCCTATCGCAAGTGGTTCGACAGCCTGATGTGGCTGTGGAAGGAGAACAACTCGTTCCCCGGCATTCCGCTGTCGCAGGATTTCGACGAGTCGATCCGCGACGGCTCGCTCGTGGTCGGCAGTCCGGACACGGTACGACGCAAGTTCGTGGAGCAGGCGGAGCGCTGCGGCCACGACTATCTGGTTCTCAAGCTGGCGTTCGGCTCGTTCACTCACGCGCAGGAGATGCGCTCGCTCGAGCTGTTCCGGCGCGAGGTCATGCCTGCGCTGCAAGGAACTGCAGCCGGCCGAAGCGAAGGTCGCGGCGAGCGTTGCCTGATTTCCGACACGTGTGGCCTATTGTGGCGCGCCGGCGCATCCCGCGTCCGGCTGCTCGGCCGGGATCGGTGCCCATGACCAAGCTCAACGACACGCACGATCCGAAGCGGCGGAGCTGGGTCGAGTCCGCCAATCGCACCGGCACCGACTTCCCAATCCAGAACCTGCCGTTCGGCGTGTTCCGGCGCGCGCGGCGGCGAACCGCGCGGCGGCGTTGCGATCGGCGACGCGATCTTCGATCTTGGCGCCGGTCTCGAGGCCGGACTGTTCTCGGGCACGGCAGCCGAGGCGGCGACAGGCCGCGTCGGGTCCGAAGCTCAATCCGCTGATGGCGCTCGGCAACGGGCCAGCGTCGGCGCTGCGCGCCCGGTTGTCGGATCTTCTGCGAAGCGACGGCAGCGAACGCCAGCGCGTCGAGGCCGAGCCGATCTGCTGGTGCCGATGGCGGAAGTCAAGCTCGATCATGCCGTGCGAGATCGCGGGCTATACCGACTTCTTTACGTCGATCTACCACGCCGAGCGCGGCGGCCGGGTGCGCAATCCGAGCCAGCCGCTGACGCCCAACTTCAAGCACATTCCGATCGGCTACAACGGCCGCGCCACCTCCATTCGCGCCAGCGGCGAATCGTTCAAGCGGCCGAACGGCCAGTACCGCGACAAGGACGGTGTAGCTTCGCTTCGGCCCGGAACCACGGCAGGACTTCGAGCTGGAGGTTGGCGCTCTCATCGCGCGCGGCAATCCGCTCGGCGAGCCGATCCCGCTTGCTTCGGCGCGCGACCACATCTTCGGATACTGCCTTCTGAACGACTGGTCGGCCCGCGCGATCCAGGCCTGGGAAACGGTTCCGGCAGGTCCGTTCCAGGGCAAGACGTTCTGCTCCACGATCTCGCCGTGGATCGTCACCGGCGAGGCGCTGGCGCCGTTTCATTGCCCGAACTTCGTGCGCGCGCCCGACGATCCGCGGCCGCTGCCCTATCTCGACGATCCTGTGAACGAGAAGGAAGGCGGCATCGACCTGATTCTGGAAGCCTTTCTTCTGACGCCGCGCATGCGTTCGGGCGGCCTCGAGGCCGCGCGGATCACGCTCACCAACCTGACCACGCTCTACTGGACCTTCGGTCAGATGGTGACCTACCACGCCAGCAACGGCTGCAATTTTCTGCCGGGCGACATCATCGGCAGCGGCACGACGCTCGGGGCCCACGAACGAAAGCCGCGCCTGCCTCAACGAACTGAGCGAATTCAACACCGCCGATATTTCTCTCCCGGATGGCGAAACGCGACGCTATCTCGAGGACGGCGACGAGATCATTCTGCGCGCGCGCGCCGAGCGGCACGGGCTATGTGTCCATCGGCTTCGGCGACTGCCGGGGCCGGGTCGATCCGGCCGACCCGTGGCCAACCGGATCGAGTTGATGCTGTGGGGCCGCAGTACGAACGGTCTGCGGCCTTGCGCAGCCTGACGAGGCCTACTTCGTCTCGATGCCGGCCTCCGCACGATCTTGGTCCAACGCTCGACGTCAGCTTCGATCAGCGCGGCAAAGGCCTCGGGCGTGCCGCCCGTCGGACGCAGCCCCTGAGCGTCCAGGGCTTTGCGGTACTTCAGGATCCTGCAGCATCTCGTTCACGAACCCGTTGATCCGCCCGACGACCTCGGGCGGCACGCCGGCGGGACCCAGGAATCCGTACCAGGAATCCACGTCGACGCCCGCGAAGCCCGCCTCCGTCAGCGTTGGTACGTTCGGGACGTGCGACAGCCGATCCTGGCCGCTGACCGCGAGCAGGCGGATCTGTTCGGACTGAGCCAGTGGAATCGACTGATGCGACGGCAGGAACATGACTTTGACGTGTCCGGCGACGAGGTCGCGCACCGCGCCGGCGGAGCCGGGGTAGGGGACGTGTGTCATCTTGATGCCGGCGCGGTTTGCCAGCAGCTCCGTCGCCAGGTGCTGGGGCGTGCCGGGACCGGGCGTCGCATAGTTCAGTTCGCCCGGTCGCGCCTTGGCGTAGGCAACCAGCTCCGCGACCGTTTTCGCGGGGACCGACGGATGGACGGCGAGCGCAAGCGAGCCGCGCGCCGCCTCGACCACCGCAGTCAGGCTCTTCACCGGGTCATACGGCATCACCTTGAAGAAGCCGACGTTGGTCGTCAGCGTGTTTGCCGCCGACAGGAGGGTCAGTCCGTCGGGCTGCGAGCGGACGACGATCTGGATTGCGATGGTGTGGCTTGCGCCGGCCTTGTTCTCGACTACCGCGACCTGATCCCAGCGCTGCTTCATCTCGTCGGCGACGATGCGCGCGAGAAAATCCATGCTGGTGCCGGGCGTGGTCGGGACCACGAACGTCAAGGTGCGCGATGAAAGCTTCTGCGCCTGCACCGGCAGGACCGGAAGCAGGATCGTCGCGCATGCGGCTGCGACGACGGTTCGCCATTGGGAGCGGTGCGGCTTCATCTGCGGTTCCTCCCTGCTGAAGGACTAGACGGCAAGCGAGGCCGGCTTGCATTCAAGCAAACTCGGCATGATCTCGCGCCGGAACAGTTCGAGCGAATGCAGCTGTTCGCGGTGCGTCAGCGTTCCGAATGCGAGCTGGAGCACGAGGTAGTTGTGCTTGCCGATCTCCGTCTGGCGCAACAGTTCGCGCCGCACCGTATCCGGGCTTCCGACCACGAGCGTGCGTGCGGCAAGAGCCTTGTCGTATTCCAGCGGGATCGGCAGCGGCGACACGCCGCCCTTGTCGCGCCACAGCCACATCAGGCTGTCGGCCCAGCGATGATAGGCCGGCCGGGCGGCGCGCTCCGCGGCGGCGTCGGTATCGGCGACAAACACCGCCCGCATCACGCCGGCCAGCGGGTCGACCACCGGACTGCCGAAGGTGCGCGCGCGGCCGCTTCGGACTGCCAGGCCTGGAGGAAGCGTTCGATGTTCTGCGTAACGCGGTCCTGCGGGCCAAGCGTCACGACGTTCATGCCGCGGCGCGCCGGAAGCAGGGCGGAATGCTCGCCTCCGCGCAGCCCGTACCAGAACGGCGGGTACGGCTTCTGATAGGGCCGGTGCGGCACCGGCACGTCGTCGAGCTGAAATCGCTTGCCGCGATGGACGATTCGATCGCCGGCAAAGCCCTTGTAGAGAACCTCAAGCACCTCCTCGAACGCGTCGCCGCTCTGCTCGATCGATACGCCGAAGGAGCCGAACTCGTAGGGGGAAATGCCGCGACCCACCCCGATGTCGAGCCGGCCCTGGCTCAAGATGGTCGACCATGCACAGCTCTTCGAGCAGTCGCAGCGGGTGATAGAGCGGAAGCAGGAACAACAGTGCGCCGAGGCGAATGCGCCGCGTGTGCTGCGCCGCCGCGGCGAGGAAAACCGAAGGCGATGGCGTGCCGGACAGCGGCGTCGCGTGATGCTCGGTGATGTGATAGCCGTAGAATCCGGCCGCCTCCGCCGCCTGAATGAGCTCGAAGCGTTCCGCGAACGTCCTTGCGAGCGGCTCGTCGCGCCGGTCGATGTAGTCGAAGATCCCGAACTTCATGCCGTCCTCGGTCTGCCCGCGCGAACGTGTTGCCAACCCGGCGTCAACTCGAATTCCAAACTGCTGCGTCAACCGCCGGCCAGCCACGCTTCGCCTTCGGCGCGCAGCCGCCTTTCGGCGTCGCTGTCGCCCATGATCAGGCCTGTGGGTACCGTGCGGCCTTTCTTCTTCTGTCGAAGCCTCATGAACGCGACGCCGTTTCCCGGACCGCTGAAGGCGAGCTCCTGGTAGAACGACGCCGGCACCGACTGCGGCATGCACGGGATCGAGACGGTCCTTGTCGTAGATGCAGGTCCATCGCGCGATGCGCCAGACGCCATCGCGTTTCTCCATGAAGTCGTAGAAGCGGCCGTAGCACGTGCAGTCGAACAGGTGGCCGTCGAGATAGTCGCGGTTGAGAATTTGAACGTCGGTTTCGAGCACGCCGCGATTGCGCCGGGCAGCCGCGCGGAAGTTGCCCAGCGAATGCGCGCTGCGCTCCTCCGGCTTCCGGTGCTTGGCGGCCTCCTTCGAGCGCTCGATGAAACCCTTTGCGGAGCCCTCGTACCAGGAGACCACGACGGTTGCTTCCGGATGAAAGCAGGTCTCCAGCGTGTCCCAATCCGAATGGTCGCGGCTGAACGCCCAAACGCGGCGAACGCGCGCCATTTCGTACTCGTCCACAATCCGCTGCAGGGCGTCATTGCCGCTCATGGCGTTTGGATCCTCTTGGTTCACACATTCGCTGTGCCAGCGTGCGCATCGACGCGATCGAGAAAGCTCACAATTGCGTCGTTGAATTCGACGGGGCGTTCGACCGCGGAGATGTGACCGGCGTCGGGGATTTCGACGTATTGCGAGCCAGGCGTCGCGCGGTGCATGGCGCGAACCACGCTCGGCGGGGCGCCCAGATCTTGTGCGCCGACGACATAGAGCGTCGGCACGCGCAGGCCTCCGAGCTGCCGTGCATAGTCGAGCGTCTGCAAGGCCGCCGCGCAGCCGCAATAGCCGTCAGGAGAAGTCGCCCGCATCATCGCGCGCATTTTCTCGAGGCGCTGTGAAGGCTGCGCAAGAAACGCAGGCGTAAACCAGCGCTTCAGCGTCCGTTCGACCAACGCAGCCATCCCGCCGGTTCGCACGATCTGGACGCGCTCCACCCAGCCGTGGTTGTACTCCTCCGTGGCTTCGGCGCGCGCGTCGCAGGCGCACAGGCTCAGGAGCCTGTCAGCATGACCGAGTGCCACGCCGAGCCCGACCATGCCGCCCATGGAAAGCCCCACGAAATGGGTGCGCTCGATGCCAATCCGATCGAGCAGGGCAACGGCGTCTCCGACAAGCAGCCCCCAGGAATAGTCGCCTCGTGTCGCCTGTGTCCCGCCGTGACCGCGAGCGTCGTAGCGCAGCACGCGATAGCGGCGCGACAGGACGCCCGCGAGGTCGTCCCACATGCTCAGGTCGGTTGCGAGGCCATGGGCCAACGTGACCCACGGCCCATGCCCGTCGCCGTCAATGCGGAGATTGAAGCGGCAGCCGTTCACGTCGATCTGTTGCATTTCCAAACTGCCGGGCCGAGCGCGAACGGTCCTAATTCTTCTCGAGCTTGAGGCCGGCGGCCGCGATGACCTCACGCCAGCGATCGATCTCGCTCTTGAGGAACGCTGCGGTTTCGGCCTGCGGCATCGCCACGACCTCCATCGACTGCGCCGTGAGCTTGCTCGCCACGTCGGGCATCTTCAGCGTTTCGACCACGGCGGACGAAATCTTGCCGACGATCGCCTGCGGGGTTTTCGGCGGCGCAGCCATCGCGTACCACGTCGTTGTGAAAAAGCCGGGATACTTTTCGGCAATCGCCGGCACGTCGGGAAGCTGCGGCACGCGCGTTGGCGTTCCGACGCCGAGCGCCCTCACGCCGCCGCTCTTGATGTGCGAAAGGCCCTCGGAGATGTTCACGAACATCGCGTCGACCCGTCCGCCGAGCACGTCGATTGCGGCCGGCCCGGTACCGGTCCGATACGGAATATCCCGGATCTGCACGCCGGCCTTGAGCTTCAAAAGTTCCATGGCAAGCGTCGGCGTGCCGCCCGGGCCGGTCGAAGCATAGGTCAGCTTGCCGGGGTTGGCCTTGGCGTAGGCGATGAACTCGTCCAGCGTCTTGTAGGGCAGGCTGGAATTGATGATGAGGACGTTTGGCACCATCGTCATCATCGAGATCGGCACGAACGCTGCCGGGTCGAACTTCATGTTGGGGTCGAGGAGGTGATTGATCGCCAGCGGCGGAGCCGGCGTGGAAAGCAGCGTGTAGCCGTCGGGCTCGGCGCGCGCCACCATCTCGGCGCCGATGTTGCCGGTGCGCACCGGGGCGGGCCTCGATGATGATCGGCTGATTCCATCGCTGCGACAGTTTGTCCGCGACCAGGCGGGGAATCTGGTCGGCGGTCGTGCCGGCGCCGAACGGAACAATGATCTTGATGAGCCGGGTCGGATAGCTGTCCTCCGCCGATGACATTGCGGGGCCGAAAGCCACGGCAGCCGCAATCGCTGCGACAGCCGGCGGAAAGATCAGTTTGCCAACGCTCTTCATGCTTATCCTCCCTGACGCTTTCGACCGGAAGCGCAGTTGTCGGTTTCTTCTCTGTTGCGGCGATCGACGAGTATGCCTCATTCGCCCGGCCGAAGTCAGCGCAGCCGCCGTGCGGCATCGCGCGCACAGACGGGTCGCAAATTGTTCAGCTTGCGACCGATAAATCAAAATCGAAATTATCGAACTCAAGTTCCGTTTTTTTTGCTGTAGGTGTGATCGCCCTGGGGTGCTGCGCCTGTCGTAAATTGAATCCGGTTGGCATGGGGCTGAGAATCGGGCGACGTTGGCCGATGCGGGACCTCGTCAGGCTGATTTGGGCATTGGTGGTCGATCTGTTCCGATCGAGGGCCCGCGCTGGAAGCCGAGGTTCTGGTGCTGCGCCAGCAGATCGTCGTGTTGCGCAGAGGCAGGCCAGCCCGACCATCTATGCGGGCCATCGACAGGTTGGTGCTGGGATGGCTCTGCTGGCTGTTTCCAAAACCCGCGTGACGCGCTGGCGGTAGTTTCACCGGCGACCGTCCTGCGTTGGCACCGTGCTGGGTTCCGGTCGTATTGGCACTGGAAGTCGAGACGCCCACCGGGCCGTCCGGCGGACGCGCGCCAGAAGGAGCAGCGCACCAAGCGACCCGCTACACCGGCAGTGCAATATGACTCTTCCATCACGCGCGGTAGCGATCGCGGCATCAGCATCATGCGTAATGAAAATGCGATGCGCCAAAGGCCAAGGGTCGGTCCAAAGAGGCGACAGGTCCTCGCAAGGCTGCCCGCGGCAGCAGCACTTATATCCCGCCGCCGATTCCGTCACGGAATTCCGGACGCGCAACCGTCACTCCCGCCTCTCCCGGCGTCTACAAGCCGCCGCCGATCACGAGCTTCGGCGATCGCGCAACGGATGCGATCCACTCCTATCCGCTGCAAAAGGGCATAGGCAACAATCCAACCGACCAACAAATGTACATTCGCCAACGCGCAAACTGATGTGTGCAAAGCGGCGTGATGCGATCATTCACAGTTCTGATTTACACCCCATAGCGACCTCAGAGCGGACGCGGTTTTTTGTCGGCTTCGTGCAGATTTTGTTGCAGAAGTCAGCGATCAGTAGTGCGTGACGCCTATCGGTAGTTCTTTTGGGCCGCCGGTCGCCGCCCGCTCCACTGAGAGCGGTGGCTTTGACGGCTTCGGTACCGACACCGGCAGCGGCTATGCCCCGCACGCGGCAACTGCTGGCGGCGGTCGGACGACCAGGCTGGCGAGCCGGCGTAGGTTCTGTGCAATGGCTGCCAGCGTGAACTCGTCCTGCGCGCCGCACGGGCCGCGCAGCCTAAGGCGACCAAGCTTCGGGATTCGCTTGAGGTGGGCGAACAGCATCTCGACACGCTTTCTTTCGCGACGTGATTGTTCGAACACTTCGGTCTTGGCCAGGGCACGGGCAACGTCGCGCGCCTCTTCGCAGATGCTGCGCGGGATTCTGCGGAAAGGCGCCTTTGGACAGCATCGCACCTTGAGCGGGCAGCCCCGACAGTCGGATGTGCTCGCGAGATAACGAAGCGTCTCGCCATCATCGATCACCGTGCCAGTCGTGCCGGCGCAGTTCGTCGCTACCATCGACGGCTGGGTAACCATGCTCGATACCACAGTCACGAGCACACCACGGCGCTATACCGCGATGTTCATGTCGGCCGATTGGGTGGTCAAGGCCATCATGGTTGGCTTGGCCTTCGCCTCGGTCGTGACCTGGACGATTTTCATCGGCAAATTCCTGGAGCTATTTGTCATCCGTCAAAGACTTGTCCGCGCCTTACAGGCTGTTGCTGAGCAGGACGCATTCGCGGCTCTTCGCGGACGGAAAACCGTGCTTCGCTCATACCTGATGGCCGCAGCCAATGAATTGAAGCTCTCCAGAGGGCTTGTCGGCGAAGACAGCATCAAGGAGCGCGCTGCTTCAAGCTTTTCTGAGATTACACGCGCTCAAGCGCGCCGCATCCGCTTCGGCATGGGGCTGCTTGCGACGATCGCATCTACCTCTCCGTTCGTCGGATTCTTCGGCATGGTGTGGGGTATCATGAACAGCTTCATCGGGATCTCGAAGTCACAGACGACAAATTTGGCAGTTGTCGCGCCCGGCATCGCCGAGGCGCTGCTTGCCACAGCAATCGGCCTCTTTGCGGCAATTCCTGCAGTCGTTATCTACAATCATTTCTCCCGCGCTACCCGCACTTATCTGGAGCTCGCAAATCGTGCCGCCGGCCTGGCTGGGCGACTGCGCAGCCAGGTCAGTCTTGGTAGGGAAGCTTAGCCTCTTGGACAAGCTTCTTGAACTTTTCCACGTCGGCATGAAATTTCGCTGCAAACTCCTCCGGTGAATTGGCGATCACTTCATTGCCTGCCGACTCAATTCGAAGCTTCACGTCTGGGAGTGTCGCCGCACGAACCACCTCGCCGTGCAAGCGCGCTATTATCTCAGGGGGAGTCCGCGCTGGGGCGAAAGAATCCGTGCCAGCTCGTGAGCTCATAGCCGGCGACCCCCGCCTCGGCAATTGTAGGTACCTGTGGGAGCGCCTTGGAACGCTTGCCACCCGTGATGCCCAAAGGACGAAGCAGGCCACTCTGGATCGATGGCAACGCAGTTTGGAGGGAGACAATTCCGATGTCGACTTCGCCCGCAAGAAGCGCCGTGAACATCGGGCCTTGACCTCTGAACGGAATCGCCTGGGCTTGTATTCCAGTCGCGGTCTTCAACATTTCCACGCCTAGTTGGAGCGGATCGGCCACTCCTGCAGAACCGAAATTAAGCTTGCCAGGCTGCGCCTGCGCAAATGAAATAAGCTCTTGCACACTCGTCACGTTTAATTTCGGATGGGCGACTAGAACTAGCGTACTCGACAGAGCTTGGCTGATCGGAACGAGGTCTGTCTCCGGATTAAATGACAATTTACGATACAGGGCCGGGCTAATGGCCACGCTATTTGGAGTATATAGGATTTTGTAACCATCAGGCTCGGCCGTCGCCACCGAACCAATGCCAATAGTGGCGCCACCACCACCACGATTTTCAACAACCACCGGTTGACCGGTACCTTCGCTGATCTTGGCGGAAAACAACCTAGCCATGACATCCACCGCTCCCCCGGCGGCAAATGGGACTACAACTGTTATCGTTCGAGTCGGATAAGTTTGAGCGCTGACTGTGCTCACAGCAGCAGCGGCGACGTAGACAAGCAGCGAATATACATACTTCATTGACGGCTCCGGACGTGGGAGGCGGATTGCCTTGCTTGGAAGGCGCGAATTCCGAGTTGCGGCCAATGGGAACGACTTTTGTGCAGCATTTAATCGGCCTTCAGGAGTTGCGGCAGCCACACCGAAATGACGGCCGGGATGCCGCGGCGAATTTGCTCTCGGCCTCGCCTTAACGCTGCGCGTATATCGTCGGGATCTCGGACATTTTCGCCGTAGGCTCCAGCCGCCTCGGCTTCTCGCGCGAAATCGATGGGTGGATCGAAATATCCACCTTCATAGTCGAAGTCCTGCCGTTTGGCGAACGCGTCCGGGTACACCCCATTCAATCGGATCGTCCCCGTGGTGTAGCTCCGGTTCTGATAGACCACGATCAAGAAAGGTTTTTTGTGGTGCGCGGCGGCCCACAACGCCGGAGCCGGAGTGCCAAACATATAGAAGCCGTCGCCTGAAACGGCGATCACGTCCCGATCCGGCGCAGCAAACTTCGCGCCTAGGGCTGCGCCGGGAGCCCAACCTCCGCTGGTGCCCGGATTCGTTATGTACGATCCTGGACGCGACAACCGTACAAATTCGTGGAAGCGGTTTACGGGCAACGTATCGTCGACGACGATGTCGTCTTCCTCAAGCGATTCGGCAATTTGGTAGCTGAGCCAGAGTGGATCGATGGGACGCGCGTTGGCACGGCTTGCGGCCTCTTTCTGAAGCGCCCGGATATTTCGGTCTGATACTTTTGCCCATTCCGCGGCCCGCGCCGCAAAGCGCGACTTGTGATCGGATGTGATCAACGGCTGCAGTTCTTTGATAAGAGCTGTTATCGCCCGCAGCGGATCAGCGGTGAGGCGCAAATTGGCCGGAAATTCGAAGGTTGGAAATTGTTGTTTGACTGGATCGGTGTCGATCACAGCCACGTAGCAATCACGCCCGGGTGCCGCCGGACCCGGCATCCATGGGATATCGGCATCTATGACGAGAACCAGATCGGCGGTGTCGAGGCCGCCCGAACACTGAAACAAGGGATGGGAAAATGGAAAGGACAGGAACGCCCGAGAGATGGAGTTGACTACCGGAAGTCCCAGCATCTCACAAAGGCGCACGAGGACCTGTACTGTTGCCGGATTACGGCCAGATTCCGGAAACAACCACAAAAGGGTTCGTCGCTTGAATAAGACGCTCTGCAATCTCCCTGGTCCCCTCGGGATCCGGGGCAGGCGGGCGAGCCACGCCAAGCTGGTCTAGTGTCGGAAACTTGGCGCCGTCGATCTGCCTCAAGGAGATTTCTTGCGGCAAGCTCAAATAAACAGGCCCACATGGTGGGCTGCATGCCAATTGCAGTGCTCTGCCGACAATGAGTCCGGCGTTGTCCTGATACTCCAAGCGGTGATCCCATTTGACGTACTGGCGAACGATGGCGTGCTGATCGTAGACCTGTTGCATCCAGATATGACCACCAACACCTCGTGCCCCACGAATCGATCCAGGATATGACGTCGGCGGAGCGCCGGCGGTCATCAATACCGGCAGGCCGCTGCGATATGCGGTGTGAATGGCGCCACCCTGGTGGAGCGTTCCCGCATCGACGTGCACGGCTGTGACGGCCGGTCGCCCGCTTATGGCGGCGTAACCCAGCGCGGCGTTTAATCCAACATGCTCGTGAGTAATGGTGACGAGTTTGGGCGCCGCGCGGCCTTCGCTCTTAATCTTGGCAATCGCTTCCTGGTAAAAGCAAATCTCAGAACCGGAAGTGAAAAAGATGTAGTCAATACCAGCCAGGCCCATCGCGGATACGACAGCTTCGCCAACATCTCGGACTGCAGGGACGTTGACCCAGGCTGGGTGTTCATTGCTCATACACGTACCTTTCAACGAGAACCGCAGGTCACGCCGGGCGCATGTTGATGAACTCGGCCAGTGCCAGGTCCTCTGCCAATTGTTCTTCTGAACTAGAACCGACCGATGACGCTCGTGTCAAACTGCACGACAGTATCGCGTCCGCGGGGCGAACATTTGCGAATTTGATGGCGGGATGGCTGACCCAACGCACGAATATCGTACACTGATGCTGAGAGCGGGAGCGGACCGACAGCAGAGAACGATATGCCGGACGACGTCCACGACTTTGTCATAGTTGGCGCGGGCTCGGCAGGCTGCGTTCTGGCCAGCCGTCTTAGCGAGGAGTCCGACGTGACCGTGCTTCTGCTTGAAGCCGGCGGCCGCGACATCAATCCGCTGATTTCGATTCCACTCGGCATGGGCCAGATGCATCGATATCGGATGCACGACTGGGGACTTGAGTCCGAGCCCGAACCCAATCTCGATGGGCGCCGCCTCGATGCGATGCGAGGAAAAGTGCTTGGCGGCTCTTCGTCGATCAATGTCATGGCCTACACGCGCGGCAACCCGCTTGACTACGATCGCTGGAGCCGGAACGGCGCGTACGGCTGGCGATATGAAGATGTGCTGCCCTACTTTCGACGCTGCGAGACATGGGAGGGAGGCGCCAATTCGTGGCGCGGCGACTCCGGACCGCTCGGAACCGAGTACGCAAAAACCTCTGATCCAATCTTTGCGGCCTGGGCCGCCGGCGGCAAGGCTGCGGGGTACCCGGTCGTTGAGGACTACAACGGAGAAACGCAGGAGGGCTTCGGCAAAGGCCAATACACGATCAGCAAGGGCCGAAGGTCGTCTGCCGCGCGCGCGTATCTGAGACACGCTCTTGGCAGAAAAACTCTTGAAGTGCGAACGCGGGCCCACGCCCGCCGGATTGTCTTTGAAGGAAACCGCGCGGTCGGCGTCGAATATCACAAACGCGGCGAAGTTGCAGTCGCGCGCGCGGCTCGCGAGGTAATCCTTGCGGCAGGCGCCTTCAACACGCCGCAGTTGCTCATGCTCTCCGGCATTGGCCCAGCTGATCATCTCCGAGCAATGGGTATAAGTCCCCTCTTAGATCTTCCGGTCGGCGAGGACCTCCAGGACCATTTCGGATTGTGGATTTCGTATTCACGTCGGACACCGGGACGATTTCATCGGGAAATGCGCTTGGATCGGATGGCGACGAGCATGCTCCGGGCCTATTTCTGCGGGACAGGCCCCGCCACCGTCGTACCCGGAGGCCTTCACGCATTCATCAAGACAAGTCTTGATCTCGAGGTGCCGGACATCGAATTCATGTTCCATACGGTGCCGCCGGAGGCGAGGCTATGGTTCCCTGGCCTCGTCCCAAGCTATGCGGATGGATATGGAATCAGACCAACGTTGTTGCATCCGCAAAGCCGTGGACGCGTGCGGCTACGCTCATCGAATCCCAACGACCCGGTCCGAATCCACTTCAACGTATTGTCAGAGCTCGAAGACCTGCGGGTACTGCGGGAGGGCTTCAGGCGGGCTCGTGAGGTGGGAATGCAGAAGCCTCTGGATGCATACCGTGGCTCTGAGGTCTCGCCGGGTCCGGACGTGCGCAACGATGCAGAGATCGACGCCTTTATCCGAAGGACCGGCGCCACCGCATACCACTCCGTCGGAACTTGCCGAATGGGGAGCGACGAAAGATCATCCGTCTGCGATCCACAATTGCGGGTCCACGGCATGGATCGATTGCGGGTCTGCGACGCCTCTGCAATGCCGGATCTCGTTTCCGCCCATATCAACGCGTGCGTTCTGATGATGGCGGAGAAAGCGTCCGACCTCATTCGCGAGAGCAACAAAGCCGAACGCAAATGACGGTCATGCGAACTACGGCAGCCCACTGAAACAGAAGCGACCTTCCGCGGAGGATGCAGTGTATCGAGACTTGCGCGAATTCATCAGTCTCGTTGAACAGATGGGATTGGTGCGGCACGTGGAGGGCGCCGACGCTTATCTGGAGATCGGCGGGGTAACGGAGATTGCGGCTGCGCGGCCGGAGAGCCCCATGTTGCTGTTCGATTCGATTTCTGGTTATCCGCGCGGTTTTCGAGTGCTGACCAATGCCACCTTCAACATCCGCATGGCGGCATTGGCGCTGGGTCTGGACACGAACTTAAGTCCGCTTGATGCGCTCAAGGCGTGGAAGGCCAGGAGCGCGCGGGTAACTCCCATTCCGCCGGCTATCGTCGAAAGAGCTGCATTTCTCGAGAACACAATGCGCGGTTCGGAGGTGGATCTGGACCGGTTTCCGGTTCCTCATTGGCGCGAGCGGGACGGTGGCCCGTACATCGGCACCTCCGCATTGATCATCACGCGCGACCCGCGCAACGAGTGGACCAACACGGCCATTTATCGGGTGCAGAAGCATGGAAAAAACCGCCTCACTGTCCAGTTCGATCATCGCGGCCGACATGGCTTGATGATCGCTCAGAAATATTGGGATTCCGGCAAGCCATGCCCGATCGCCATAGCGATCGGCGAAGATCCTGCCTTGTTTTTTGCTGCGATCGAGCCCGTGCCCGAGGGCAAGACGGAATATGAAAACGCGGGCGGTCTGAAAGGGGTGCCGATCGAGGTGTTTCCAGGGCCCGATACGGGAATACTGGTACCCGCCCATTCGGAAATTGTTCTGGAAGGGCTGCTGTTGCCGCCAACCCAGCAAACCCTTCTGGAAGGTCCGATTGGAGAATTCACGGGATATTACACGGGCGAACCGAAGCCTTGCCCGGTTGTCGAACTAACTGCGGTTCATTACCGCAACAATCCGATTCTCTACGGCGCCCCTCCGCTCAAGCCGCCGCGCGGAGCGCACTTCGGACCCTTTCGTGCAGCGCGTCTCTGGAATGTCCTGGAAGCAGCAGGCGTCACTGACGTGGTAGGCGTATGGCCGCACCTCAGCAGTCTGATGATCGTGGTTGCGCTCAAGCAGCGCTACGCGGGTCACGCCAAGAGAGCAGGCCTCATCGCCGCTGCGAACGCATACATGGGGCGGCTGATCGTGGTTGTCGACGAGGATATTGACCCGTCCAGCCTGGAGGACGTGATGTGGGCGGTGGCAACCCGCTGCGAAGCCAGCAAATCGATCGACATCGTCAGGAACGCATGGTCGTCTCATCTCGATCCGAGAATTCATCCCGAGGACAAGGAGCGAGGCGCAACCACACACTCAAAACTTGTCATTGAGGCCTGTCGACCGTTTTCATGGAAAGATCAGTTTCCACTGCCGACCGCGATGTCGCCCGATGCGGCCCGCAGGATCATGGAGAAATGGGATAAAGTCCTTGATGGCGGCAGCAACAGCCAAATGTTGGCGCGATCTGAACGCCCGCTCTAAGTCGGGAAGGTGGGTTTTCGGTCTTCGGGATTTTCAACAGAGCGATGAATAGCGAACCTACTGTCATCATTACCGGCGGTGCGACGAGCATCGGCGCGGAGATCGTTCGCACCTTCGCCGCAGCCGGCTATCGCGTGGCGATCGCGGACATCGCCGCGGAGCAAGGTGAGGCACTGGCCAACGCAATCGGACCGCAGGCTCGCTTTCTGGCAACCGACCTCGCTGTGGATGCCGATATCGCGTGCTGTGTGGCGGGGACAGTCGGTGCGTTTGGACCGATCAATGCGATCATCCATGCGGCCTGCAGCTATGTCGATGGCGGAATCGCCGCGAGCCGGGCGGACTGGAGACGTTCCCTTGACGTTAATCTGGTTGGAGCCGCCCTGCTGGTGCGGGAGGCGCGACCGCATCTCGTGACGCCGGGCGGTGCGATCGTGCTGATCGGCAGCATATCTGCCAAGATCGGACAAGCCGGTCGGTGGCTCTACCCGGCGAGCAAGGCGGCGCTGCTTCAACTCACGCGCTCTATGGCGCTCGATCTCGCACCGTCCGGAATCCGCGTCAATTCGTTGTCGCCTGGCAAGACCTGGAGCGCGCCGCTCCAGCGCAAGCATGCAAATAATAGATCGCGCGCGGATGCCGTCGAGGGGACGTTTCACGCGGTGGGTCGGCTCGGCGATGCGGCTGAGGTCGCGCGCGCCGCGCTATTTCTCTGCTCAGACGCGGCCAGTTTTATTACTGGCACGGACTTGGCCGTGGACGGCGGGTACTCTGCCATGGGGCCCGAGCGGATGGAGATTCAGGGGCCGCGTGCGTCATGAGCGACTGCGTTCACGCGCGAGAGACGCAGTCGGGAAGCGGGAAGAGGAGAACTGTCGAATGCGTTCCATTGGTGTTGTCGGAGCTGGCCATGCTGGCCTGCAACTCGGTATCGGGCTCCGGCAACGCGGCTATGCTGTCACCATTGTGACCGACCGCACGCCCGAGGACGTGCGCAACGGGCGGATCATGTCGAGCCAAGGCATGCAGCGCACCGCCCTGCAGCACGAGCGCGGTCTCGGTCTCGCGTTCTGGGACAACGTTGCCCCGAAGCACGACTTTATAGAGTTCTCCCTTGCTGGCGAGGGCCAGCAGCGCGTGGTCCACTGGCGGGCGTCTGTTCCGAGCCCCGGCAATTCGGTGTGCCAACGGATCAAAATTCCGCGCTGGAGCGAAGAGTTCACCAGGCTCGGAGGAGTAATCGAGGTACGGCCGGCCGGGATCGAAGACCTCGAGGCATTGGCCCGCAAGCACGATCTTGTTGTGATCGCGGCCGGCAAGGGTGAGATCGGCAAGCTGTTCTCGCGCGATGCTGAGCGCTCGCCGTTCGACAAACCCATGCGCGCGCTCGCGCTCACCTACGTGGTCGGGATGGAGCCGAGCCGCCCCAATCGTGGCGTTACCTTCAATGCCGCGCCGGGAGTGGGCGAGTATTTCGTGATGCCTGCAATCACCACCACGGGCGAGTGCGAAATCATGGTGCTCGAAGGCTTGCCCGGAGGGCCCATGGACTGCTGGACAGACATAAAGACGCCGGCCGAGCATCTCAAGCGAAGCAAGGAGATCCTGGAGCGCTTTTTCCCGTGGGAGGCAGCCCGCTGCAAGCGCATCGAACTCACAGATGCGAACGGCACGCTCGCCGGCCGATTTCCGCCTGTCGTACGCAAGCCCGTGGCAGTACTGCCGTCGGGCAGTCTCGTGCTGGGGATTGCGGACGTCGTCATGCTCAACGATCCCCTTACAGGGCAGGGCTCCAATAACGCGAGCAAGTTTGCGCAGCACTATCTCGAACGAATCGTCATGCGCGGTTCGTTACCGTTCGATCGGTCCTGGATGGAAAACACCTTCGAATCCTATTGGAACGAGCGCGGGAGGCTCACCGTCGAATGGTCAAATCGCTTACTCCTGCCGCCCGCTCCTCCCATGAAGGCAATCCTGCACGCTGCGGAGCACAATCCGGCGATTGCCCGGCACTTCGTCGAATGCTTTGACGATCCGCCGCGCTTTTTTCCATGGCTGTTCGATATGGACGCAGCCGAGAATCTTTTCGGCCCGATCGAGCACCCGGCCGCGTAGGAGCGCTGAGGCGACAGGTTGGTGCTGGGATGGGTTTCCCAACGCTCACGAGGCACTGGCCGTGGTTCGGCCAGAGACCGTTTTGCGTAGGCACCGTGCAGGTTTCCGGTCGTATTGGCGTTGGAAGTCACGGCGCCGACCGTGCCGTTCGGCGTGTCCGGGGAGGTCCACCAACGGATCCGGACGGCGAGCATCGCCAATACGCTGTGGGAACTCCGCGGATGCATGGCGAACTGAACAAGCTCCGAATCGACGTTGGGCAAACCAGCGTCGAAAAATGGGGGAAGAGGAGACCTCCATTACAGGGCCGAGTAGCTCAACCGACCGATTGCACGCGGTCCTCCTTGGCAAAATGGTTATGCCGTGCGGCTGATCGGTTCGATCCGACGGGAATGCCTCGACCATGTCGTTATCATGGGGGAAGCGGACCTGAGGCGAACGCTGCGACGTTACACGCACTACCTACAACAATGAGAACACACTCATCGACTGCGTCCGCCACCACGCAGTCGCTTATCTTGCCGAGATGTGGAGACACGCGAGAAATGCCCGCAGTGTGCGGGCGTTTTCAACACGTGATCCGGCCGCACGTTTCTGGAAGGGGCGGACGGCTCTTTTGAGGCTTCAGTCTCCGCCGCAGAAATTCCCGTTCCTGGCGCGTTTCGAACAGGACGCTGGCGGTCCCGCCGTTGGGGCGTGTCAATCAGGGCTGAGGTAGCCCGAGGCGCTCAAATTGCAGCGACCATTCGGCCGGGGGGCGCACAGGGCCACAACGCCGATGTCGCGCGGAAGCCGGCCATCGATGGCCGCCTTGATAAGATCGGGGGCGATGAACGCCATCGATATCGTCATGTTGACATGACGGGCGCTGCATCGTTGTCGAGCAGCGATGTCTTCGACGCGGGCTGTGTCCGAGACAATTTCGTTGAGCCAAGCGCGTCCGCGCGCAATCGATTTCAGGAGCGCCACCCGCCGCTCAATCTTGATCGCACACCCTGTTTGGTTGCGTGGGTTGGAACCATCGGATGGCTGTCAGCATCAAACAGCAGTCCTCGTAGCGGAGCGCCGTTCTTCGTCCGCGCCGTCACAGGTGCGAGCGCTGCTCGGTCAATCGCCGTTGCACGGCTTCGAACAGCTCGCGATCGAGCAGCGGCGGTGGTGGGCCAGGGCAGGTCTCACCCTTGTAGAGAACCTCCCCGATGTAGAAACGGTTGCGGCGCACACCTTCGTCTGACAACAAGTGCGCGTATAGCTTGTCGGCTGGTGCTGAAGAAAAATCCTAGATTTTAGTGCAGGGCAGAACCGCCAGTGCGCGCGCCTGTTGCTCGGCGCGCTTGCCCAACGTGGCTCCGACGAATTTCAGGATTTCCCAAGCGCTCTCAATAAGATGCTCAACTACCGGGGCCCGCGTGTCGGTCTCTTCTTCATCGAAGCCTGTTCGCAAAATTGTTCATCTCCGTCATTTCGCCTTCTTGTACAGTTGTTAATTGCGCGGGCTGCCCTGTGAGTGCGTTGCCTTCCTATGGAAGCGATTCTCGTCAAGGTTTTCGCCACCGTCCTGGCTCTCAGCCTGGTCACGACCAATCCTGACGCCGTTAAGGTTCATTTCGATCCGGTCGCGGATCGCGCCGAAGTGCTTCGCATCCTGAGCGACGGCTGCACCTCCATTCGCAAGGAATTCGACATCGACAATATCGATCTCGATGACCTGCTCGCGACGGTGATGACCGACAGACAGGCGGTCGAGGGCGAAATAGCAGCGTTCAAGGGCATCAAGTTCACCGACCTGCACTTAGCCTACAAGCAGCTCTGCAAGAAGGAGCGCCTCGCGAAGCCAGTGGTGGACATCGGCCAGGTGATCGAATTCTACAATCAGGCGACCATCGATCTCCCTGACCACACCCGGCTGCGCGGCCTTCGGCTGCCCGGCATGACCGCCGTGCTCGACGACGGCGGCACCAAATTTGCCGAGTTGTTCGAGCCCGAGCACCGTCGGCAGTGGGTTCCGCTGAGCGAAATCCCCGAGCTCGTGCAGCAGGCGTTCATCGCTGCTGAGGACAAGCGCTTCTTCCAACACCGAGGCGTCGACGAACGCAGCGTGATCCGAGCCTTCATCAACATGGTCGCGGAGCCGAACCGGCGCGAGGGCGGCTCGACCATCACCCAGCAGGTGGCCAAGAACCTGCTGGTCGGCGACGCCATCACCTATGAGCGCAAGATCCGCGAGATGATCGTGGCGACACGCGTCGAGAAGGTTATCAGCAAGCAGGAAATCCTGGAAATCTATCTCAATTCAATCTTCCTCGGCCGTTCCAGCTGGGGCATCGAACTGGCCGCACGCGCCTATTTCGGCAAACGGGCGCGCGACCTTACCCTGACCGAAGGCGCGTTCCTGGCGGGCCTGACCAAAGGCCCGAACTACTACAATCCGGATCGCAACCGCGAACGCGCCCAGGGCCGGCTGGCCTATGTGCTGAGCCGCATGAACGAGGACGGCCTGATCAGCGCCGACGAGATGAAGCGGGCGGAAAGCATTCGGCTGCCGATCGTGGCGCATTCGCGAACGCAACGCGACACCGGATTTCATTTCGTCGATCAGATCAGCCGCGAGGCCAAGGCGGTCGCCGGGATCAACAGCCTGACCGCCGCCTCCTACACTGTACGTTCCACCTTGCGACCACAGCTGCAGCGCGCCGCCGAAGCGGCGTTGCAGGAAGGTCTTGCGCAATACGAGCAGAACGCCGGTAGAGTCCGGTTTCAGTCCGCCGAGGGCAACATCGGCGAGGCGATCCGCCGCCTCGGGGCCGATCCGAATGCCGATCGCAGCCGGCCGGTCTGGTTGCAGGCGCTCAAGCAGGTGCGGATGCCGCTCTACGACGTGCACTGGGCGACGGCAGTGGTGGTCGAGCGGGCGGCGCTGAACGGCGGAAACGTCTCGATCCGCGTCGGGCTGCGCGATGGACGCATCCTGCCGCTCTCCACCGAAAGCACCACCGCAAGGCGCAACCTCGCGGTCAATGACGTGATCTACGTCAAGGTCGTGGAACCGGTCGGCCGCGACGGCGGCACCCGTGTCGAGCAGCGGACGCGGCCGATGGTGCAAGGCGCCACGGTCGTGATCGAGAACAAGACCGGGCGCGTCCTGGCCATGGTCGGCGGCTTCTCCTTTCCGCTGAGCCAGCTCAACCGCGTAACCCAGTCGCGCCGGCAGCCCGGCTCCTCGCTCAAGCCGATTACCTATCTGGCGGCGCTCAACCGCGGCATGCAGCCCAATGCGCTGGTCAAGGATGCGCCGATCACCCTGCAGCCGATCGGCGGCATCAACCGCTACACGCGCGCCGAAGACTGGTGGTCGCCGCGCAACTATGATGGCCGTTACGCCGGCACCATGACGCTGCGGCGGGCGCTCGAGCAGTCGAAAAACTTGGTCACCGCGCGGCTGCTCGACGGCGGTGTGGCGGCCTCGGCGCCGGAAAGCCTCGACATCGTCTGCCGACTCGCCGTTGAGGCACAGCTCTACCAGCAATGCGAACGGTTTTATCCGTTCGTGCTGGGCGCGCAGCCGGTGCGGCCGATCAATCTCGCCGCATTCTACGCTGCCGTCGCCAACGAAGGGGCGCGCCCGACGCCCCACCTGATCGAATCGATCGAGCAGGACGGCAAGACCGTTTATCACGACAGGCCGACCATGACCTGGATCGGCTCGGCCGACCGGGCATCGTTCTACCAGCTCAAGACTATCCTGCAGGGCGTGGTGGCGCGCGGTACCGCGGCGCGGATCTCAGCGCAGTCGCCCTACGTGGCCGGCAAGACCGGCACCAGCGACGAGTGGAACGATGCCTGGTTCGTTGGTTTCAGCAACGACGTAACCGTCGCGGTCTGGGTCGGCTACGACAACGCCAAGGGCAAGCGCACGCTCGGCAGCGGTCAGACCGGTTCGAGCGTCGCGCTGCCGATCTTTGACCGGATCATGCAGGCGGTCTGGGCGCTGTACGCACCGAAGACCGAGCTCGCCGGACCGTCGGCTGAGGCGGCGGAGCACCTCGTGGCGCTGCCGATCAACGTGCGCAACGGCACCCGGCTGGCGAAGCGAAGCCGCGACGGCTTCATGGAGTATTTCAAGATCGACGTCGACGGCCGAGCAGCCGACTCGCCGGAACGGCTGGTGTCGCGCGGCGACCGCTATTCGGACGACAAGGATCGGCGCCGCCCGCGCGGCTTCCGCCATTTCGCGCGGGGCCGCGACTATGCCACGCCGGACGGCGGCCAGCAGCGCCGCGACTCCCCGCCGACGTTCTTCTTGCCGTTCTTCGGTGGTGGCTTTGATGATCGCCAGCAGCAGGAAAGCCGCGCTCAACGGCTGCCGCAACGATCTGTGCCGCAGCAGCAAGGCCGGCGCCAACGCTATACCGAACCGCCGGAGTATCAGGAGCGTCGGCGCCGCAACGACGATTTCTTCTTCGGCAGCCGAGGTGGCGGGTTCTAGTCGGTCGTCAACAACTCGATTTGAGCGCCGGTTGGATGGCGCAGCGCCTAGGATCGGTTCTGATTTGCGATAGAGACAACGTGCAAATCCCTACCCACGTGCCTTCATCGCCTCATACCGCGCTTGTGCATCTTCGATCCCGGCCCTGGCCAGTGCGCGATTGGCGTCCTGGATGGGCGCGTTTCGATCGTAGCTCGCTTGTCGCAGCATGTTGCTGCCACGAAGTTTCGGCCGCACTTCCTCGGCGATCAGTTCGAGGCTTCGCTGCGTCGACTGCCAATTGGCCCAGTCCTGCGCGAACACCAATACGCCGCCAAAGCCGCCGGTGACGTGAAGCATGTGTTCGATTTTCGCCACTGCATCGTCTGGTGTGCCGATGATCGCGCGTTCGTTTTCCAGCATCCAGGTCACGGGATCGGCGAGACCGCGCGGCGGGGGATTGGGCGCGGGGACGATATCGTTGGCGTAGCCGATCCATTTTTCCAGGCCATATTCCACATCCCTGCGAGCTTGCTCGCGGCTTTCCGCAAGATGAATCTGCACTGCAAATTGCCAGCGCGAGCGATCGGCCGTATGCCCGTGACGGCTGCATTCTTCTTCGTAGATGTTCCAGTTTGAAACGTGATGTTTGAGTGAAGCGTCGTCGACTCCCGACAGTACCAAGAGCCCCGCCCCATACCGTCCCGCCGCCATCGCGCCTGCGGGTGAGCGGATGGAGGCAACCGCAATCTCCATCGTCGGTTGGGAATAGCATCCGATGGACAGGCGCGCTTCGCACAGCTCAAACCAGCTGGTCTTTTTCGTAACGGTTCCACCGCGCAGCAACGCGACAATGCAATCAAGCGACTCGTCCATACGTGGGCGCGTATCGACCGGCGCCAGGCCCAACATTTTGGCGTCGGACGGCAGAGCGCCCGGCCCAACGCCAAGCATCACGCGACCGCGCGTCATATGGTCGAGCTGCGCCATCGTTTCGGCCACGATGAAGGGATGATGAAAGGGCAGCGATTTCACCCCCGTGCCCAGTCTGATGTGCTTCGTGCGCTCCGCTGCTGCGGCAATGAAGACTTCAGGAGCAGCGATGATCTCAAAGCCGCCGGAATGATGCTCGCCAATCCACGCCTCATCGAAACCAAGCCGGTCCAGGAACGTCACAAGCTGCAGATCGCGTTCCAAGGCATAGGTGGGATCAAGATTGGTGGCGTGGAACGGCCCCATGAACATGCCAAACCGGAGCGAATGGCGGGACAAACGGCCTTCTACGAATTCATTCATGTTTTTTCGCCCCTCGCCGCTGCAAGTCGTTGGCCATGCCGTGCGGATATCAACCACGAGATTTGAATCAGCCGCAACTCGATCCAACAGGAAAGTTTCGGTGTCCGAGGCGAAAACCTTGCTTGGATACTACGGACGTTCGGCACAGCCTCCCGCAGCAATCAGGAAGCGTATGGTTGCACCTACGCTTATGCCGGACCTGCGGCCACGTCGGATGTTGTGACCATCGCCAGGACGTCATGCGACCAAGCATTTTCGCGCCACCAGTCACCCCAACATCGAGGGCTACGACCCGCCTGAGGGCTGGGGATGGTGCTATGTTGACGAAACTATGATTGATCTCGGCGACAACACGACCCCGCAGATTCGACCGATACCAAGATATTATTGATGCAACTGCCCGGCGGCTGCGATCGGCTTTTTCAGTTGCGAATCTGCTCCTTAGTCGAGGCTTAGGAAGCGCGCGGTTTGGCCGATGTGGGTTTGTGCGCCTTCATTCACAAGCCGCTTCGCGGTCGGATGACAGATGCCCCTATCGCTGCCCTTGATGAGCGCAATCTTTCCGTCGAGCTTGCCCATATCATTCTCCTGAGTTTGCCCATCATCCTCCTCAGTTTTACCCCTCAGAACGTTTCCTTGAACGGCCGCAAGTCGATTTCCTGGGTCCAGGCCGAACGCGGCTGGCGATGGATGTGCCAATAGTTCTCGGCGATCGCATCGATGTTGAGCAGGCCATCCTCGCCACGATCCCTGATTGCGGCTGTGCCTCGGCTGCGGAGACGATCGCCATCGATGCCGCCATCCACCAAGACGTGCGCAACATGAATGCCGAGCGGCCCGAACTCGCGGGCCATGCTCTGCGAGACCATGCGGAGGCCCGCCTTAGCGGCGGAGAAATGCGCAAACCCAGGTTTGCCACGGATGCTGGCCGAGGCGCCGGTGAAGATGACGGTGCCGCGTCCGAGCGGCGCCAGCCGGCGGGCCGCTTCGCGCCCAACCAAGAACCCGCTGAAACAGCCAACGCGCCAGAAATCCTCAAACTGCTGCGCCGTCAGTTCGCGGAGATCCAGGCGCTGATTGTTGCCCGCGTTAGACACGACGAGGTCCGCTGGCTCGAGCCCGTCGCCCGGCGCCATCGCGCGGTCGAACAGCCGTACGATGTCCTGCTCGATGGTCGCGTCCGTCGCGATGGGCTCGGCATTGCCGCCCGCGGACATGATCGTCTCGACAACCTTGTTGATCTTGGCGGCCGTTCGCCCGGCGACGAGCACGTGATAGCCGCCTTGCGCGATCCGCCGGCATAACGCGGCGCCCAGCCCACGTTCGGCGCCGACCCCGACAACGACTGCGGTTGGTTTTTTCATTTAATCCCCGCTTTTGATGTCGGCTTGCGGCTTGCCGGCGCGCGTTTTTGCGCCGATGACGGCGTGTCATCGATGGCCCCGTATCTCTGCCGGATCCTCGGTCCCGCGGCCGGTCCGGCCGCGAGCGTGTAGTCAGGTTCGTCGACCGGCCGCCCGGTGACGGGGTCGGCCAGGATCGGATCGACAGTCGCGCCGGTCTTTCGGTTGACGAGTATGACGCTTGGGCCCTCTGGCGCGAAGTGCTTGTTGCCCCAGGCCAGCAGCGCAATGACAACAGGGCGAAGATCGCGGCCGCGCTCGGTCGGCACATATTCGTGGCGCGGCGGGTGCTCGCTGTAGCGGCGGCGTTCGAGCAGTCCGGCTTCAACCAGAGAATTTAGTCGGCGCGTCAGCATGTTCGGCGCGATGCCGAGATTGTTCTGGAACTCGTCGAAGCGCGTCATCCCGTGCAGGGCGTCGCGCATGATGAGCATGCTCCACCATTCGCCCACGCGCTCCAGGCTGCGGGCGATCGGACAAGACATCTTGTCGAAGCTCTTTCGCTGCATTGACAGAATGTAGACTAGTTACTATCATGATGCAAGTAACTAGGCAGGCGATCCAGAGGACTGTCCGTGTCCGTGCCCTCATCCCCCTCGGTCCCCGAGCTGCGGCAGCGCAGCTTCTGGATCGCCGTGATCTGCGGCGCCGTCATCCTGACCATCGGTATCGGCGCGCGGCAGAGCTTCGGCATCTTCCAGAAGCCGATCGCAGCCGACCTCAAGGTCGGACGCGAGCTGTGGTCCTTCGCTAATGCGCTGGCCATGGTACTGATGGGCGCATTCTCACCGTTCGCCGGCAACATCGCTGATCGTTTTGGCACGGCGCGAACCGTCGCCGGGGGCGGCGCTCTGTATGTCGTCGGCATGTTCATGATCGCCCTCGCGACTGAAGGCGTCATGCTCACGCTCGGGAATGTGCTGTGCGGCATCGGCATGGCGGCGGCAGGATTCGGGCCGATTTTCGGCTCGATCAGCAGGCAGACGCCGCCAAAGCAACGCTCGATCGCGCTCGGTGTCGCGACTGCCGGCGGATCGTTCGGTCAATTCGCTATCGTACCGTTCGCGTCGCTGCTGCAGTACCGGCTCGATAACTGGCATACGACCATGTTCATTCTCGGCGCGATGTCGATGCTGATGGTGCCGCTTGCCATCGGACTGCGCGAACAAAACCCGGCCGCCCCAAGGCCCGGCGCGGCCATTCCACAAGACAGCAGAGACGCACTGCAGGAGGCATTCCATACGCAAGGCTTCTGGCTGCTCAGTATCGGCTTCTTCGTGTGCGGATTCCACGTCTCGTTCATCGGCCTCCATCTGCCGTCGTATATTTCAGACCATGCGGTTGGCATGTCGTTCTCCGGAACGCCGGTTTCGGCCGTCGAGCTAGGCGGCTGGGCCATCGGCCTCGTCGGTCTGTTCAACATCGCCGGCTCGTTGATCTGGGGCTGGCTCGGTAGCCGGCATCCAAAGAAGGACATGCTTGCGCTGCTTTACGCCTTGCGCGCACTCGCGTTTGTGATTTTCCTCAGCTTGCCGCTGTCATGGGTCTCGGTGCTGTTGTTTGCGGCGTCGCTCGGATTTCTCTGGCTCGGCACCGTCCCACTGACCAGCGGCCTCGTCGGTACCATGTTCGGGCCGACGCACATGTCGATGCTGTGGGGCATCGTATTCTTCAGCCATCAGCTCGGTAGCTTCCTGGGTGGCTGGGGCGCCGGCCGACTCTACGATGTCCAGGGCAGCTACGATCTGATGTGGTGGATTTCAGTCGGGCTCGGTGTGTTCGCCGCGGTCATTCACTGGTGGATTCGCGAGCGGCCGGTGCCGCGGCTTGCGATGGCGGCGTCATGAATGCCGTCGGCACGCGTATCCGAGACGGCCGGGTGACCCGGCAGTTCAGGAACACGCATGCCGAGCCCGACCGCCAGGCTGCCGAACCGTCAGCCGCGAACACCCCCTATTGGCTGCTATGGCCAGCCGGGACCGTTGCCTTCGTGCTCTGCATTGTGGCCTTTGTGCTGTGGGGCATCGGCGGCCCTGGCACTTTGTTCGACATGATAGTTGTCTTGTGCACTTGAGCGTCACGGACGGTGGTCCTGCGCCTGATGCCCGATGGCACGTGTCGCACCGTGCCTCCTGTCATGGCTAATTTGCCGTAGAGATGAGTGAAAATTGCGCATCGTGCCTGTGATGGCCCGGGCTATATTCATCACGTCATCGCCCGGGAAAGACGTGAGCGTGAATGCCGTGCGAGGGACCGTAAGGGTTGGAATTGACAGCAATTCACGACAACACAGGCTTGAGTTGGCCTGATATCACATTCATTTTGGGCTCCCGCGGTATGCGGGCCGTGAGCCGGCAGCCTGCGATGCCGTGCGAGACAGAGCAAACAAGGATCGATTGATGCAGTTCTCCGCAATGACGATGAATATGTTCTTCCCCAGCAATGACGATCCGGGAGACGATCATCGCATCATCGACATGGCCGTCGCGCAAAGTATCTGGCTCGCTGAGCTGGGGTACCATGTATGGTTTACGGATCACCACTTCAGAGGGCCGTGGCACAGCAACCCAATGCAGTTCGCGGCCTATGTCGCACCGCTGATCCCGAGCGACCGCTATCTTGGCTTCGGCGTGCTGTCGATCCCGTTCTACCATCCTGTGCGGCTGGTCGAGAGCATGAACCTTCTCGATCATCTGACCAAAGGCAAGGTGCTGTTCGGAGTAGGCAGCGGCTGGCAGGGCACCGAACCGACGGGGCTCGGGATCGACCCTGAACTTCACGCCTCAGGCCGCCTCGCTGAGGAAACGCTCGACGTGATGGAGCGGTTGTGGAGCTTCCGGAACGGAGATCCGGAATATAGCTTTTCGGTCGGATCCAATAGCGGTCGTATCAAGCGGCGAATCATGCCGGCGCCTTACTCCAAGCCGTACCCGACGATGATCCGCGTCGCGACCCGCGAGGCGGGCATAGTCCGAGCGGCCCAGAAGGGCTGGCCAATCTTTGTCGGTGTCCTCGGTGCCGACCTGCGCGAACAGATGCAGCTCTACCGGCGCGCGCTCGACGAGGCGAATCATTCGCAAGACGTGAAGGACAACTGTCTGCACTGGTGCTCCTACGACTGGATCGGCGTGACGGTGGCGGACACCGACGAGGAAGCGCTGGCGCGCGAGAAGATTGCCCGAGCCGAAACCATGGCGATCCGCGGAGGCTACGTGCAGCGGCATGGCAAGATGGACGGGCCGGTGATCAAATCGACACCGGGGCAATCGACCGCCGATGCCTATGCGAAGGGCGGCGACATGAAGGCGACCATAGCTGGCACTCCCGATACGATCGCCGCCAAGGTGAAGCAATTGGCGGACATGGGGATCAATCACTTGCATCTGCGCTTTCTTGGCGAATGGGACGGCGAGACCAGGCACATCTTCAAAACCTCGGCCGAGTTATTCGCTAAGGAGGTGTTGCCGCGCTTCGTCGATGTGCATGCCCCGCGTCAGCCCGCCTTGGCAGCCGCGCTGTAGGTCGAAGCGGTCACGCGAGGGTGCGGTCGTCGCTACGGTATGACCGTCGGCGCCACCACAGCGTCGAATCCAGCTCGCGCGCAGCGGCAATTTCTTGGGCCTTATCCAGGCGGAGCCGAGCGGGACGAACCCGGCTGCGTTTGCGGGTTTCCACACCTCGCACGCTATGACATGCTTTACCCCAGCGACGGCTCCATCAAGAACCGTGCGTAATAATGATCGAGGGAGGCTGCGATGGAATATGATGGCATCATCATAGGCGGCGGACACAATGGGTTGATCTGCGCGTCATATCTGGCCAAGGCCGGCCTGAAGATCGCGGTCATCGAGCGCAACGATGCGATGGGTGGTGGCTGCACCACCAGCGAATTCGTCGCGCCAGGCTTCAAGCATAACTCGCACTCCTCCTATCATTTCATCGGTGAGGGGCCGGTCCTGGCCGATCTCGAGCTGCACAAGTACGGCCTCGCCTACATCTATCCCGAGGTGCAGCACGCCCAGGTGTTCCGAGATGGCAAGGCGCTGACCATCCACCGCAGTGTCGAGAGCACTGCCAAATCCATCGCGCGTTTCTCGCAAAACGACGCCAAGCGTTACAAAGAACTCTGCCAACGGTTTGTCACCGAAATGGGGCCGGTGATGACGGAGTTCATGTACTCGGTGCCGCTGCCTCCGGCTGAACTCGGCAAAAGGCTCAGCGGCCCGCAGTGGGATGATCTCCTCTCCTACATGCCGTTGACCTTGCACCAGGCGGTCGAGCGCAATTTCGAGAGCGAACATGTGCGGATGTTCTTCAACTGCATCCTGCACGCGATTGCGATCGAAAATGTGCCTGGCGTCGGTGCGTTCTTTCCCCGGCTGCTCAGCCGCTTGACCAAGCTCGGGCTGCCGGTCGGCGGCGCCGGCTCGGTTGCGCTCGCGCTCGAGCGGCTCCTTGAGGACACCGGCGCGACGCTCATCCGCAACGCCCATGTCAACGCCATCACCTCGGATTCAAGAGGTGTCACGGGCGTCCGCCTGCAAAACGGCGACACTTATTCGGCCAGATTTGTCTCCAGCGCCGTCGACGCGCCGCAGACGATCAGGATCGCTGGCGAGCAGAACTTCCCGGCGAATGTGGTCGAGGGCATCAAGGGATTCAAATGGTGCTCGCACAGTCTCGTGACCTTGCACCTCGCCCTGAACGAGGCGCCGCGCTACGAGAAGGCGGAAGCTTGGGAGCCGGATGTCGCGCGCGCCTGGAACATGATTTTTGGCGCCGACACCACCGAACAGATCGATCGCATCTTTGACGAGATCCATGAGCGCAAGCTGCCAACCTATTTTGCCGGCAACGGCACCTGCTCGTCGAAATTCGATCCTTCGATCGCCCCCGCCGGCAAGCACGTTGCGTTTTGGTGGCCATGGGCGCCGTACGATCTCGACGGCGATCCGCAGAACTGGGACAGTCGCAAGGACGACATCGCCAATCGGTTGCTGTCGCAATGGCGTGAGTTCGCGCCCAACCTCACCGAGAAAAACGTAGTCGCCAAGGCGGTATTCTCGCCGCTCGACATCGAACGGCACTGCATCAACATGGTCAGGGGCAGCCATCATGTCGGCGCCTACATGCCTTCACAGCTCGGCGGCAACCGGCCGACGCCGGACCTCGGCCGCTACACGACGCCGATGAAAGGCCTCTACCTCTGCGGCGCCAGCAGCCACACTGGCGGTGCCGTCACCGGCAGCCCCGGCTACAACGCCGCGAATGTGATCGCGAGGGAGCTCGGCCTTGCGAAATGGTGGCAACCAGTGCCCAGCCCGTCTTGGCCGCGTGTGGCGATGGCGAGCGCCGCTGAATAGGACGCGCGCCAACGCATCGGCACGGAAAAGCGCCGCCGGCGTTCAGCGCTTTCCAAGCCATGCCACAGCGTCGATCTCGACAAGGCAGTCGGTGCGCATCGCGTCGAGTTCCATAGTGAGGCCGGCCGGCATCCAGGGGCTCTTGAGGCCCTTGCGGAACTGCCCGGCATAGGCGTCCAGGAACGCGTTGCGGTCCATGCCTTCCATCAAATAGCAGGTCGTCTTGACGATATTGTCGAGTGTCCCGCCGGCTGCCTGGACGATGAACTGGAGTTGGCGCACGCACTGCTCGGTCTGTCCGCGCAGGTCGCCGATAAAGAGCGTGCGGTTGCCGACATCGACGGCGTCCTGCCCGGCGATGAACAGCCAGTCACCGGCGCGACCGGCCTGGGCAAATACCCGTGGCATCTTTCGCGCGAACGGGCTCTCCGGATATTGCCGCTGGCCGCGCGTTGCCACGGCATAGGAGCGATGTGCAACGCCCGTGCCCAGAGCCGGACTGCCCATGCGAGAATTCGCTGGAAATTCTTCGGGCTTGAAAACCTTGTCGAGGCGCAAATTGCGACCGCGGCCGTAGGCCTGGTTCACGTTCGCGTCTTTGAGGTTGCGGATGAACGACCAGTGACGGAAGGAATCGCCCATGCTGAGGCCGCCGGCGCGCAACACCGCGTCCAGCCTGTCGCAAATGACCGCACTTGGCAGGACCGCGGCGTCGAGCGGCGTATCGGGTGCGTCGACCGCGCCCGTGAAAACCAGATCGCCGACGCGCACCGCATGAACCGGCGAGCCGAGATGCAACGGCACGTCATTGGCTACAATCTGGGCGCGGTCGGCAATGTCCGAGGCGATCACATCCATACGCACCTGCACGCCCGAGCCGAGACTGCTCACGCCGATGAAGCAGGTGGCCGGTGCGCGCTCCGGCTTGAACGCAGCCTGCACCAGTTGGGCGACTGCGGACGCTTGCGCGTAGTCCGTGAGCATCACGTGGAGGAATACAACGCTATCCATCCCCTGGCCGACGGCGGCCATCGCGCGGCGAATGTTGTCCAGCGTGCGCTGCGCCTGCGGCACGGTGCCCGAGGGCAAAGCCCCGAGCCCGGAGGCGTCCTGCGCCACAAAAGTCAAACCCCCGATTGAAGCGCCGACCGAAAACGCCGGATGCTCGGACGCAAGCCACGGCATCTGGGCATTGGCCGCGTCGGAAAGCGGAATTGCAGGCAGCAACGCGGCGGCGCCCGCGAAGCCCGCTGCGCCATGCAGGACGTTGCGACGCGACGGCCGCGCCGAGTCAACCGACATATTGCAATGCCACATTTCTCAGTCCCCCGAATGCAGGATTTCGATCGATGAAGAATTTAGCTCATTCCAGCTAAATCAGGCAGGTGTTGGACTTATTTCACGTGGCAAAACCAGACCCCGTTCCGCGCTTGTAGACTACGAAGGACGGCAAAAATCCAACGCGCATTACATTTTCTTAATCCCGTAGCGGCAAAGACTACGCCGCCATAAATGCGAAACGCAGCTGTTCAACTCCGGACAGAAGCGCGCGCTTGAAGGCCGTGGTTCACGATGTCGGGGCATATCATGCGTATCTTTGGTCGCTGGGCGAGGTGGACTGGCTCGGATGAACGAGCCTTCACGATGGGCATCGTCGCGGTAGGCGTGTCCGTTTGCGCCGTGTTTCTGCTTGGCTCGATCGTTACCTAACGTTCCAACTCATTACGTTATAGACAGTCCCCGATTGCCATGGAGTGGCATCGATTTTCGCGTTAGGCTCCCCGCAATCGAGCCGGAACACGGCCAGACATTCTGTCCGGGGAGGACCATGACAACCAGCATTCAGCGCCATGCTTGGCCGTTTGCGGCCATCACAGCGGCGAGCGTTGCCGTGTGGCTCCTCGGTGTTCCTGCCCTGGCCCAACAACAGCCGCCCGCACTACCGACCTTTGTCGTGGATTTGTCATGGCCGAAGCTGCCGGACAAGTACAAGCTCGGCGACATCTCCAGTATCGCGATCGATGCGCAAGACAACGCCTATGTCCTGCACCGTCCCCGCACGATTAAGCCCGAGGACGCTGCCAGCGCCGCTCCGGCTGTTGTGGTGTTCGACCCGGCTGGCAATTTCATCAAGGCCTGGGGTGGCGCGGGCGTAGGATATGAATGGCCTGAGCGCGAACACGGCATTCACATCGACCACAAGGGATTTGCTTGGATCGGTGGCAATCAATGCCCGACATCAGGCACGGCGGGATTGAAGCCTGTGGCCGACGATCAGCTGCTTAAGTTTACGCTCGACGGCAAGTTCGTGCTGCAGATCGGCAAGAGCAATCAAAGCAAGGGCGATGGCGACACCGCGAACGTACACCGCGCGGCGGACGCCTGGGTACTGCCGCAGACCAACGAGGTATTCGTTGCCGACGGCTATGGTAACCATCGCGTCATCGTGTTTGACGCGGACACAGGCGCGTTCAAGCGGACCTGGGGTGCCTTCGGCAAGCCGCCTGGTGGCAAGGACAACTGCGCAATCGCCCGGCTGACCGAGTTTCTCCCAGGCGATGGCTTGCCGGACTTCAACGTCGCACATTCCATCCGCGTGTCGAACGACGGTACGGTCTATCTCGCCGACCGCGAGAACCGCCGCGTGCAGGTGTTCGCCAGCGATGGCAAGTTCTTAAAACAGCTCCGCCACGTTGGGGAGCCGTTCGCCGCCAATCTTGCGTTCTCACCAGATCAAGAGCAGCAGTTTCTATATGTTGGTGGCGGCAAAGCGATCACCATCGTCGACCGGAAAGCGCTCGAAGCCGTGGGGCGGGTGCAGGCGGAGAAGCAGCTTGGCGGCGGTCACCACATCGCGACCGACTCCAAAGGCAACCTTTATATCGCGCAAACCACCGCTGGTATGCAGCGCTTGTTGTTCAAGGAGCTATCGGGAGCAGCGGTGCGCTGAGGCTGACGTGACTTGCACGAAGGCCCGCAGAAGCGGGCCTGTTCACATCGCGTGATTGTTGCCTGCTCCACGTGCAACAATCAAAACTTTGCGTCCATGCGCACTCCGAGAACAAGGACGCCCCCGCGCTCAGTTGCGAAATTCCTTGATCTGCGGCTTTGCGCCCCATTCGCAGAATCCCTTCGGGTCGAACGGAAGCTGACGCTCGCGATACAGCAGTTCGTCGGCGATCTCGCGCACGCCCGACGAATATTCGAACACCATTCCGTCCGGGCCTTCGAAATAGAGGAACCGCGCCGATGAGGTCGGATGCCGTCCCGGTCCGAACACCATGGGCACCTGACGCTCGGACAGGAAATTGAACGAGCGCATCACGTCGTCGCCCGATCGCGACCTGGTGATTGATGTGCTGGATGCCGGCCCGGTTGGTCGGAAACAGCGCGATGGTGTGATGCACTTCGTCGATGCGCAGCAGCGCGGCATCGCCGATCCGGTCGCTGACCCGCGCGTTGCAGACCTTGGTCCAGAACTGCCTCGTCGCGCGCAGCGTCGGTGGTGCAGAGCCCGATGTGACTGAAGCCGGTGATGCCGGCGTCGCGTTCGCCATGATAGCGGCGGCTGCTCATGGCGGGCCGCCACACCAGCTCGATGTTGTTGCCGGTCGGGTCCTGGAAGGCGATGAAGCTGCGCACCTGGCGCAGCTCCGCTTCCTCCGCAGTGCCGAAGCGCACGCGATGGCCGAGCCGTTCAAGCTCCGCTGCCGCGGCTTCCAGATCGGCGCGCTCGGACACCTCGAAGGCAGCGGTCTGGTCGGCCGGACGAGCCCGCGAAGTAGCAGAGCGTATGCTCACGCTGATCGGACTTGAGATAAACAACGTCCTTGGTGCGGTGGGAGATTTCCAGGCCCAGATAGTCGGTGGCGAAGGTGGTCGCGCCCTCGAGATCGGCAGTGCCGAGGCGGACATAGGAAACGTCCTGCAGTTTGATCATGTCAGTGCAGCCTCCCGCACGCTCTTGCCATCACATGCTTCGCCCGTTCGAGACGGCGTTGAACTCGCTTCGACTCTTGCATTCGCTTCCCCATCCGCACAGGCCTGTCGGGACCGGCGGGAAACTGCCGCGGCCGGTGCGCCGGGCCGATCGCTGCGCGCCTTCCGCGACGAAGCTGAAGAGGACGTCGGCGGGGCCGGCGAAGGTCAGAAACAACTGGTCGGAGGCGGGACGGCGTCCCGGCCCGTGCACGACCGGCGACCTGCAAATCCCGCAGAACGTAGTGATTGCGCATCAGCAGATTGACGTCCTCGACCGCATATTCGACCGCGAGAATACCCGGCCGGTCGGCCGGAAACAGGGCGATCCGGTGATGGGCGTCGTCGAACCGCGAGATAGGCGGCGTCGCCGGCCCAGTCGCTGAACCTCTGCGCCGAAGACGCCGGTCCAGATCGACAGGTCCTTTTCGATGTTCGGTGGAGCGGATCAGAACACGTCGGAGAGTCCACGGATGCCGGCGTCGCGGCTCGGGAAATAGCGCCATCCGGAGTTCAGCGGCCGCACCACCAGCTCGATCCGATTGCCGCTGAAGTCGGTGAACCAGACCATGTCCTTGACCTTGCGCAGCACGCAGTCGTCGGCGGAGCCGCGGCCGGCCGAAAGCCCGAGCCGGCTCAAGGCCTTCTGCGACGCGTCGAGATCGCTCGAATAGCGGACTTCGAGCCCGACCGACTTGCACCGAGTGACGGTCTTTTTCGAACGCTAGCGTGTGGTCGCGGAAGTCGGACCGGAAGGTCGCCACGTCCGGCGTTCGGTCGATCGGCTCGAGGCCCAGAACGCGCACCGCAAAATCGGCGGCATGGCCGATGTCGTTCGGCTTCAGGCGCACATAGCGGAGTTGTTCGAGCTCGACCATTCACCACACCTGCCGATCCGATCGGGAGACAACTCCCGGCGATCGCGTTTTCCGTCGCTACATTGGCCGTCTGAGCGTGACTGTATCACCGATCTCGAATGCCATCAGATCGACGCCGGATTCGAGGGGACCCTGATACGCTTTCGCATCTCCGCAATCATATCCTGCACCGTCGGCGCCGGAAATGGCACGCCCAAGGCGGGGGCGCCCATCGGCACGATATGGGTGGAAGCCGTAAGCGTCTTCCAATCATGCGACGATGCCATGTTCGAACCCCGGATTTGCTCAGGCGTAAACCGGAGTTACGTCGAAATAGATGCGCAGCGATGTCACCAGGTCGCCGCTTCGCTCCAGCACCGTGACCGTGGGTACGGTCACCGACCGGCCGTCTTTTCGCAGGTATTCGACATTAGCTTCGAGAAATGTCAGGCCGTTGCTCTCCGCGACGTTGACCATGTGGTGCTTTAGTCCGGCGATGGTCGAGAAGAAATGGCCGATGCCTTGCTTCGCCGCCTCCCGTCCGGTCATCGCGGGGTTGTTGCCGACCACGAACTTGACATCGGGCGCAAGACCCGCCGCGAATTCGTCGAGGCGCATCGCGTCGATGCTGGCGTAGAGGTCGGAGAACCAGTATTTCACGGTACTGCCTCCTGATTGGCGTATTGCGGATCGGCGACCATCTTGCGAATGGCGCCGAGCGTGGCGTCGACCGCCTTCACGTAGTCCCGCTCCATGATCTCGCGGAACTCGCGCTCCTCCGGGCTGTCGGACGGCGCATCGACGAGCTGCAAGGCGAAGCTGAAGCGAAGGCGCAGATCGTCGTCGCTGCCCAGCACTTCGTTGACGATGAAGCCGTCGACGTTGCCGGATTCGCGCACGAAGACGACCTTCCGCTCCGGGTAGAAGGTGATGCGCTCGCGCGCGTCCTCGCCGCGAAAGACGATGTCGCGGACAAGCCCGTTCGGCGTGCGTCGCACGACGTTGCACTTCGCCATGCCGGGGACGAACGGCAGCGCGTTCTCCGCCTTCATCACCAGGCCCTTCCAGATGTCGCTTCGGCTCAGTTTCGGATGGCCCGGGCGAACACCCTCGTTCGCGGCGACTTCCTTCGAGACGTAGATCACTTGGTTTCCTCTGCTTCCGATTCCGGTATGGCGGCCGTCTCAGAATATGCCCTGCGGCTGCAGCCCGAGTTGCTGCGTCCCGTAGAGCGCCGACAGTGTGTCCCAGTCGATGCTGGAGTGCAGCGCTGCGGCATTGGCATCGCGCCAGAAGCGCTGCACGCGATTCTTCTCGTCCGCGGCGGCCGCGCCGGACTTGAAGAAGATGTCGTTGACGACTTCGGCCGACGTGCGCGCGGCAAAGCCGTGATTGCGGCGGATGCGCACGCGCTGCTCGATGCTCGAGCGTGCCGCCGGCGCGCACGATCTCCTGGCCCTCCTGCAGGCTGGTCAGCATCAGGGTCTGCGCGGCATCGATGCGCGCCGCGGCCTGCCCGATCAGGCTCTGGATGAGCGGCGACTCCGCGACCTTCTCGAAAACGCCTGGCCGGGCCATGCGCCGGGCGTCGCGGGCGGTCTCGGTGAAGGCATCGAGCGCGCCCTGCGCCATGCCGACGATCGGCGAGACCAGCGCGGTCGGACCGAACGTCGGATAGCCGAAGCGAGCCTGATGATTCCCCGGCACCTCGAGCCCCGGCACCTTGCCGGAAAAGATCGCGCCGATCGGCAGCACGCGGTGCTTCGGAACGAAGACCGGATCGGAGATCGCGACGGTCTTCGATCCGGTGCCCTCGAGCCCGCTCACGTTCCAGCTGTCGTGATCGACCACCACGTCGCTGACCGGTACCAGGCACCAGGCCAGCGTCGGCGGCGTACCGCTTTGCCGGGAAGCAGCGCCGCGAGGATGAGCCAAGCTGGCGCTGTCGACGCCGCTGGCCCACGGCCAACTGCCGGAAATCTTGTAGCCGCCGTCGACTTCTTCGACCTTCGGCGTCGGCGTGTAGGAGACGGCGAGGAGGTTGTCCGGATTGTCCCAGACCTCCTGCTGCGCCTCGAGCGGAAAGAACGCCGTCATCCAGCCGAAGCAGACCGCGAGCGTCCCGCACCAGCCGGTGCTGCCGCAGGCGCGCCCGAGTTCGAAGCCGATCTGTGCAAGCTCCGCTGGGCCGTACTCGTAGCCGCCGAAGCGCTTGGGTTGCATGGTGCGGAAGACATCCGCGTCGCGCAGCGCCTTCATGGTTTCGGCGGGCACCCGTTTGGCTTTTTCGGTCGCCAGCGCCCGCGATGCGATCTCGGGGCGCAGCTTGCGGATCCGACCGAGGATCTCGGCAAATTCCGGGCCGCGTCGCCGCGTTGTCTGCCTACGACTGGCCGCGTTGCTTCCATCTGCATGACGTTGTTCTCCCTGATGACCGTTGTTGCAGCGTGTACACTCCTTCGTCCATCCCCGCCGGTCTTGCAGCCGTTTTGAGCGCAGTGCCGTTACATCGCGATCTGGCGCATCATTTCGATCTCCATTTGCAGCGCACACGTCGCAACCGCATCCGGCGGCAGGCAGGTGTACTGTCCGTCGACATAGATCAGCGGATCGATCGTCGCCGTGAATGCCGATGGACGTGACACGTCCGATGAATATCGTGTGCGATCCGTAGTCGAACCTTGCTTCCTTGGCGCAGACGACGCGCGCCTGCGCAGTCGGTCGAGGACGGGCACGCCGCCTTCCTCGCCCCACGTCGCCGAACCCGAAACGATCCTCGCCGCGGGCCTTGCCGCCGCATCCCATCGAGATCTCGATCTGGCTGCGGTGAAGAATGTTGATCGCGAAGCTCGTCGCCTCGCTGATGGCCGCGTGAAATAGCGGCCGACCGATTGACGCAGACGATCATCGACGGCGGCTGCATGCTCATGGCGTTGACCGCAGTCGCCGTCATGGCGTGGCGCGCGCTGCCCGTCCCGGCAGGTCACGACCGCGACCGAGCTTGCGAGCCTGCGCAGCGCGAGCTTCGTCTGCGCGGCGAGGGAGTCATCCTGAGGTGTCGCGGTCTGCAAGCGTCGTCTCCCCTAAGTCCGGTATCGGTTTTTGCTTTTGATGATGTAACGTACGGTACGGTACATCATACTGTACGTTACAGTATGATAATCATGCAAGGCAAATGAAAATTCCGAGGTTGCGGCTTCATGGCAGATCCGTTGGGAAAATCGGCGCCGACTCAATGACATAAGCGGCAGCTCCGCACCCGCCTGAAGGGCTGTTTCCGCGGCCCCGGGACGCGCCGGGCCGATGGAACCGTAGCTCGCTTTTGTCATGATATTCGCGCACAGCCACCCGATCTGCTGACTGAGCGCAGTAAGCACCACGTTGGGACGCATTTCCCCTTGCAAGAGCTGATGTCCGGCCCCAAAACCCGGAGGCTCGGCGGGAAATCCTGCCAGTGGGATATTGATGAACTCAACGAAAATGCTGGGCTCGTGCAGATGACTCGAAAGGCCACCAAGCGGAGGCGTGGCGGACGTAACGATTCCGATACAAAGCGTGACAGTATCGTTCGGTCGGCCGCCATGCTGTTTCTCGAGAAAGGATACGAAGGCGTATCGATCAACGACATCATCAATGTCGTCCGCGGTTCGAAGGGTACGATCTATTCCAACTTCGGAAGCAAGGAAAAGCTGTTCGAGGCAGTCGTGCAGCAGCTGTGCTCGGACGTAACGATTCAGATCGACACACGGCCGGTGGGCACTGTTGAAGAGCAGTTGACGCGCATTGCGCACTCGTTTCTATCGAAGGTGCTGTCCCCGCAGATTCTGTCCTTTCATCGCCTGATGACGTCCATCGGGCGGACTTTCCCTGCAGCAGGACGCCTCTTCTACGACACTGGGCCGCGGACGGTTTATCAGCTTATCGCGGAGTGGATCGCGCTCCATCAGCAGCAAGGCAACATCCGCGATGACTTGGATCCCGAACGCCTTGCGGTCCTGTTTCACGACATGCTGATCGGCGAGCAGCTCCTGAGTTGGCTGACCTCGGCGTCTAGCGAGAAGGATCGCGTAAAGCGAATTGAACGAACGGTGCAGATGTCCGTGACTGTCTTTCTGCGAGGCTGCTCGTCTGGCTAAGCGCGCGCAGTGGTTTCTGGGCTGTCTATTGGGCGGTCGCCCGACGGCTACACTCAGTTTATCAGCGAAGAGATCGGGCGCTGGGGGCCGATGGCTCGCGAGGCCAACGAGGCCAAGCCCCTCCAGGCCAGGTGAACGGTCCCTCTTGAAGCTTGATACGGTGTCATCGGATGGACAATCTGATGAAAGCTCACACCTACACAGCCTCGGCAACCGGACCGCCCGCCTTCTTCCAAGCGCTGAATCCGCCTCTTATGTGAGCTACCGGCTTCAGCCCCATCTTCTGAGCGGTAAACGCTGCCAGTGCGGACCGGAACCCACCAGCGCAAAAGAAGACAAAGCGCTTGTCCTGCGCAAAGATCGGCTTGTGATATGAACTCGCTGGATCAATCCAGAATTCCAGCATGTCGCGCGGGCAGTGGAACGCATCCGGCAACTTGCCGTCCCGGCGAAGTTCACGCACGTCTCGAATATCCACAAATACCGTGTCATCGCGTCCCTGCAATGCAAGTGCCTCCTCGACGGCGATCGTATCGATTTCCTTGTTGGCTGCCTCGACCAAGGCGCGAACGCTGGTTGTGATCTTCTGCGGCACAAACCGTCTCCTGTGCAGTTGCTCCGATTCCATGTGTTCAGTCGCATAGGCATAGACCTGAACGCATAGCCAACTCCAGCCAAGAGAATGATACAGTCACGTTTGCAAGAAAGCATCCTGCAAGGCCGCGTCGATGGTTGATACGAATCCCCGCCACCCGATCGAAGGTGTCGTCTACCATCCGTCGGATGAGGTCGCGCGGTACTTGGGGGCTGGTGCGTGGCACACATTGACAGCCGGCGAGGCCCTTCGATCCGCGGCACGACGAGCTCCAACCAAATGTGCTCTTGTCAGTGAAGGCGATCGTCTGACGTTTGCGGAATTCGAACTCGATGTCGGAGAGGCTCGGGGCCGCAATGCTTGATTTGGGATTGCGTCCTGGCGACCGCGCGCTGTTCCAAATGGGGTCCGTCATTGAAACTGCGGTTGCCCTCCTTGCATGTGCCAAAGCGGGCGTGATTCCCGTATGTACGCTACCGCAGCACCGCGCGTTGGAAATCAAAGCCCTGGCCGAGCGCTCGGGCGCTCGCGCCTATTTCGTGCAAGCTGACTACAGCAGCTCATTCAATCTGTCGCAATTTGCCACGGAAATGGCGGCGGCTTGCGCGATTCCGCACCTTATCGTCGCGCGCGGCCGCGGATCCTCGGATGGCAAGCATCTGGAGTTCGAGCGCTTGATCCAGTCGGCATCGGAACAGCAAGCCCGAAGCAGCATGTCCAGTGTGGACATCGGCGTTGCCGACGTCCTGATGTTTCAGTTGTCGGGGGGCACGACCAACGTGCCAAAGATCATCCCGCGCTTCCACGGCGAGTTCATGGGCGTGTGCCGCGCGAAGTACACGCGCTCGATGATGAACGAGGATACCGTCATTTTGTACGCGCTGCCGCTGATCCACACGGCGGGCCTTCTCAGTATTCTATATCCGACGATCCTGCTGACCGGCACATACGTGATGATGCAGCGGATGGATGCTCAGGCATTCTTTACGTTAGTCGAACGTGAACGTGTGACAAACTCAGTCAGCATCGGTCCTGCAGCCAACCAGATGCTTGAATACAAGGACATTTGCCGACACAACCTGTCCTCGCTTCGCTTGCTCACCAATTTTGACGGCTCGGAAGCGATGGAACGGCATCTCGGCGTTACCTGCATGAATGTGTATGGCATCGGCGAGGGATTGCTTCTCAGCCCGGAGCCCACGTCTCCAGGCGAAGTCCGCTACAACACCGTCGGTTGGCCGATCAGCCCGCTGGATGAGGTGCGCCTTTTGGAGCCCGGTAGCGAACGTGAAGTGGGCCCTGGCGAGCTTGGCGAAGTTTGTTTCCGCGGCCCAACGATGTTGCGCGGTTACTTCCGAATGCCCGAGCTCAACGCCACCATTCACACAGCAGACGGCTTCTTCCGCACTGGCGATATCCTGTCAATGCAACAGATCGACGGGCGTGCGTGCTACAGCTTCCGCGGCCGCATGCGAGACAACATCAGTCGCGGCGGCGAAAAATTCGGCGCCGAAGAGGTTGAAGGCATCATCGGCCATCATCCTTCCGTCTTGGACGTAAAGATCGTGGCAATGCCAGACCCTCTCTACGGCGAAAGGGCATGTGCTTACCTTATCATGGTCCCAGGTGTTCCGCCGCTAACGGTTCATTCACTCGGAGAATTTCTGATCAAAGAAGGACTGGCCAAGTTCAAGCTACCCGAGCGGGTTGAACTGATCAATTCCTTTCCAGTGACTAGAGTGGGCAAGGTAGACAAACAGGCCCTTCGCACCATGATCGCCGAAAAGCTCAAGAAAGAGCAGACTACCGCGTCATCTATGGCCCAATCCTGAAGAGCGTTCCCCTTGCCTAGTGCGACGCGGCTCGGGGAACGAGTACGATCTTGCCAAGAGCGCTGCGATTGGCAATTTCGGCGGCCGCCTGCTCGAATTGATCGTATGTATATTTTGCCGTGATGAATGGATCGAGCTTGCCGGCGGCGACATCTTCATAAACACGGCCCAACAGTCTCGTGAGCAGCGGCCCGTCCTGATCGAGGCCCATTTGGAGAGGCGATCCGACAACGGAAATCCCCTTCAGAAGAAGGTAGTTCGTTTTCACATCGGCGATTCTCCCAGATGCGAAGCCGACCACGATCAGCCGGCCTCCGGCCTTGAGGCACCGGATTGCGCCGTCGAACACATCGCCACTGACAGTATCAAGCACCGCATCGACACCGTCGATTCCGGCCACCCCCAATTCTGCGCGCAACGCCTGTTTTGGATCCGCCATCCGATCCAGTCGCAGGACGTGGTTGGCGCCGGCGTTCTTGGCCAGTCGCTGCTTTGCATCGGATGAGACCAGCGCGATCACTTCGGCACCTAGCTGACGTGCGTATTGCACAGCTGCAATGCCAACCCCCCCGGCGGCGCCAGTGATCAGTATTCGTTCTTTTGGTTGAAGCTGCCCTCGGATGCTGAGCGCTACGACAGCCGTCGCAAAAATCGACGTAGTCGCTGCCGCTCTTGTTGTATCGAGGTGGTGTGGAATGGGGAAAATGCGCCCAAGACGTGCGATGGCGAAATCGGCAAACGCACCGGTGCGAACGAGTGCGGCGACTCTTTGCCCCACAGCAAATGGACCTGGCTGGGGTCCGGTCGCTACGATCACGCCGGCTACATCGCTACCGGGGATGAAAGGAACCTCTGGCTTGAATTGGTACTTGCCCTCAATCATCAACAAGTCCTGAAAATTCAATGCGGCCGCCTCGCATCTGATCAGGACCTCACCAGGGCCAAGCGGTCGCAAGGGCAACGTGTCGATCTTCGTATTGCGCCAGTCGCCAATGCGCTCGACAACCAGCCCGGTCACATGGGTTGGCAGTTCAACGTCGTTCATCGCACCTCTCTGTTGGCCCAATCCCGGTGCAGTAGACACATTGAGAGAGCATATGACACGTTAAGGCAATCGTGTGTGGAAGGACCAGCGATGGCAGACGTCGGCAACTGGGAGCAGGTCGGAAGTGGCGGCCTTGAAGCGTATGTGGTGCGTTCAACCCGCAGCAACGGTCATGCCATCGTCTTGCTTCAAGAGATTTTGGGTCCGAACACCACCATGCGCCAGACTGCCGTGGGTATTGCGGAAGAGGGCTACACCGTCGCCGTTCCCGATCTCTACTGGCGTATGCAAAGACGCGTGGATCTGGGCTACAACAAAGAGCAGGTTGAGATCGCGTTCTCCTTTTTAAAACGTCTAGACGACCAACTTGCTGTCGAAGACATCGCAAGCTGCGTCAGGCATCTCCGGGAGACTGCCCCGGAGGTTAAATTCATACACCTCATGGGCTTTTGTCTCGGAGGGCGGCTTGCCGTGCTTGGCGCAGGCGATCGTAACGTCACTTCGGCAATATCGCTCTATGGCGTGGGCATCGAACGCCACCTGTGTGCGCTGAGGGGTGCTGTTTGTCCGCTTCAGTTGCATTATGGAGATCGCGACCGATGGGTGCCCCACTCAGCTGTCGAAACGGTAAGAGCTTCCGCAGCTGACCGCGACATCGAAATTCACGTATATCCCGGTATCAATCACGGCTTTTTTCCACGCACTCGGCCAGGCCACGATCGCGCTGCGTCCGATCTTGCATGGGACAGAATCCGCAGTTTTATGCAGCGCGCATCAAAGCAATAGATTGGATAAGATCGCGCTGCGAAGTCGGCGGCTTCAATTTAGGTTCTATCCAAGAGTCGAGCTCAGAGGTCGTGCCAATAAATCGTCGAGGCTTCTTGAAGTATGGGGTCGCGGCATCAGCCGTGTTGGGGCCGGGCGCTTCCCGATCGTGGGGTCAAAGCGGATTTCCAGAGCGCCCCCTAAGATTGGTCGTCCCATTCCCCGCCGGCGGTCCCTATGACGTCATTGGCCGGCTGTATGCCCGCAAGATGGGAGACATCCTCGGCCAGCCGATGATCGTCGAAAACAAGGCGGGAGGCGAAACTTCAATAGGCGCTGCAGAAGTCGCTCGTGCCAATCCTGATGGCTACACCGTTCTTATGGGTGGATCGCCAACTCACGTTTTTGCGCCGGCGATCATGACGAAGTCGCCGTATGACCCCGAGAAAGATTTTACGCCTCTTGCAGTCACAGGCGTCGAAACGTTGAGCATAATCGTAAGCGCCAGTTCGCCAGTGAAAACGTTGAAGGACTTGGAGGCGTTGGCAAAGGCGAATCCCGGTACGCTCAACTACGGGGACACAGCCCCCAGCGCACAACTCGCAGTGGAGATGTTCAAGTCCCAGGCCGGTGGTCTTAACATCGTTGGAGTTCCCTACCGAGGCTTCTCACCGTCCATACAAGATCTGATTGCGGGCCACATACAAGTGATGCCAGCATTGGTGGGAGCAGCACTGAATTTTCATACGCAAGGTACGGTCCGTTTCCTTGCGGTGTTTAGTGAGAAACGCCTTCCTTCGTTACCTGAAGTGCCAACTGGTATCGAAGCGGGTTACCCAAACCTCGTTCTGTGGACGTTCACTCTGATGTGCACAACAGCCGGCGTACCTGCCTCCGTAATTGAACGACTTCATGAAGCCACACAGAAGGTCCTGAACGATGCCGAATTCATCAGATTTCAAAAGGATCGAGGCATCGAGCCAGTTCTCGACTCATCGCCTGAGGCCGCGAGAAGGTTTGTCTCGGAGCAAATCGCTCGCCTTACGCCAGCGATTATCGCACTACGTCGAAAAAGTTGAGCAAAGCTCGCTGGTTCGATGATCGCGCGGAACGCTGCAAGTTGAGCAAGCCCGCGCATGGAAGGTCCAAAAGGCGCTCACACGTTGACCGCCTCCGTCATGAGCGCTTCGAACACGACCAGGAGTTTGAGCGACCTCGATCTCGACAATCAACTGGCGGTGAAAGAGGGGAAACTCGTCCCGAACGAACTCCGCACTCCAGGACGTTGCGTCATCGTCGCCTTGTCCGGGTCATCGCGGCGGGATGCGGCGGCATGGAACCTGCATCGCCCCATCCCGTCCGGGTCAGTGGAGATCGATCATGAATCTTGTGTCCCGCTTCTCAGCATCTGGCGTGCGGCTGCTAGCGGTTGCCGCGGCTGTCGCCATGGTGACGCCGTCTCTCGGTCGAGCAGACGAATTTCCCAGCCGGACGATCCGCTTGATTCTTCCCGTGCCGCCGGGCGGCAGCGTGGATACGATGGCGCGAATTGTGGCCGAAAAACTGCGCGTGAAATGGGGCCAGCCTGTTGTCGTCGACAACAGGCCCGGGGCCGGCAATGTGATCGGGATCGAGGCGGTGCTGCAGGCACAGCCGGATGGCTATACGCTGTTGTTCGGGCCAGGCTCTCCGGTGATCATCAACAAGCTTCTGAATCCCAGCCGCCCGATGGATCCCGAAGCCCTCGAACCGGTTTCCCAAGTCGCGATCAATCCTGTCGTGCACGTCATTCACCCCCAAGTGCCGGCGAACACGCTGCAGGAGTTCGTGGCCTATGCCAAAGCCAACCCTGAAAAGCTTAACTACGCGTCAGCCGGCGAAGGCGGGGTACCCAACCTGACCGCGCAAATGTTTCAGCGCAAGGCTGACGTGAAGTTCACCAAGGTTCCGTACCGCGGCGTAGCGCTCGCAATGACCGACCTGCTTGCGGGCCAGGTCGATATGATCTTCGTCGATATCAGCACCGCGATCGAGCACATTCGCTCCGGGCGATTGCGCGTGCTGGGGGTCGCTGCGGAAAAGCGCCATCCGGCCCTTCCGGGCATTCCGGCGCTTCCCGAGTTCTATCCCGGCCTCGTCTCGGAGACCTGGTTTGCGGTCTATGCACCGCCCAAGACTCCGGCGGCCATCGTCAACAAGATATCCGGTGCGATTGCTGAAGCGGTCAAAGAACCGGATGTGCAGAAGCGCTTGCAGGACATGGGTGACATCGAGGCGATCGGCAGCACTCCGGCGGAAATGGCGGCGTTCATGAAGCACGAGAAGGACCGCTGGTCCGTCGTGGTCAAAGAAGCGCAAATTAAAGGCGACTGAAGCGGGAGCGTCAGCGCCGCCGCCTGGCGCCAAAAGAAAAAGCTATCGGGGGAGCGCGTCGATCATGTCGAAGGTTCACGTCGTCATCGCCGGTGCGGGGATCGGGGGACTGACGGCTGCTTTGGCTTTGCTCAGCCGAGGCATCGACTGCGATATCTACGAGCAGGCGCCCGAGTTGCGCGAGGTCGGGGCGGGCCTCCAGTTGTCTCCGAACGGCACGCGGGTCCTGTTTGCACTCGGTCTTGAGCCGTCTGTTCGGCAAGTCGGCGTCGAGACCGGGGACAAAGTGGTTCGTTTGTGGAGCACCGGCCAGACCTGGTCGTTGTTCGACCCGGCGGCCACGCCGATCGAGCGGTTTGGCTCGCCGATGTTCCTCATGCATCGCGGCGACTTGCACAGCATGCTGGTCAACGCGGTTCGGCAGAACAAGCCCGATGCCATCCACCTCAATGCGCGGTGTGCCGATTTCGAGCAGAACGAGACCGAGGCGCGGCTGAAACTGGAGGATGGCCGGGAGATCAAGAGCGACATTTTGATCGGAGCCGATGGGCTACACTCGCGGGTCCGCCAGAAGCTCTTTGGCCCCGCCGAGCCCAAATTCACCGGCATCCTGGCCTGGCGAGGCATGGCGCCGGTCGAGCGCCTTCCAGAGCATCTCCGGCGTCCGATCTCGACGCAGTGGTTGGGACCAAACGGGCACGTGACCTGCTACCCGGTACACTACGGTCGGTTGCTCAACATGGTGGGAGAGGTTGAGCGGGATGACTGGCAGCTCGAAGTCCTGGGTGCATCCCGGTTCACGCGACGAGTGCCTGCTGGACTTCCCCGGCTGGCATCGCGATCTCCTGGCGATCATCGACGGAGTGGATCAGTTCTATAAGTGGGGGCTGTTCCTGCGTGCGCCATTGCCGCAGTGGTCGGTCGGCCGCGTCAGCATTCTCGGTGACGCGTGCCACGCCATGCTGCCGTTCCTTGGGCAGGGCGCAAACATGGCGTTGGAAGATGGTGTCGTCCTGGCTCGATGCATCGAGAAATGCGATGACCCGGTCGCTGCGCTGCAACACTACGAGGTCGCAAGACGCGAGCGGACTACCGACGTGGTCAACCGATCAGGCGCCATGGCCGCCACGTTTCACAACGACGCCCTCGCAGATGTGCAAAAGGGAACCGAATACATCTCCCAACAATGGCGCCTTGACAGGATTCGGAACCGCTACGACAGCATTTATCTCTACAACGCGATGACGACGCCGATCTGAGGCACTGGAAACAGAACGACGGACGTCGATATTCCGGACGTCGTTGCCAAGGTGACCGAGGCCTTTCTCCGCTAACAACGCGCCGTCGACGACAGAGCCATTCTGCGAACGGCCGACGATCGCACGGCGTGCTTTTCAAATAGATTGCCGTTGCTCATCGCGTAGAATAAAAAAGTTCAAAGCGAAAAGATCTGCGTCTTAGGGGAGGGTCATGTGCGCTGCGTCACAGCTTCGATCAAGTTTCTGGCTTTGGCGATCGCGATGGCGCTTCCGGCGCAAGTCGCATGGGCCCAGCAAGCCACGACCATCCGCGTTGCCAATCTCGAGCTCGGCACAAACCTGCCGATCTTCTACCTCGCCAAGATCGCATCGAAGTACGGAATCGATGTCAAGGTTGTCAACTTCCGCCGCGGCGTCGAGACCGCGCAGGCGCTGAAGGCCAACGAGGTCGATGTTGCGCTTGGCGGCACGGAAGCGGCGATCTCGGCTGCCGCAAGCGGCACGCAGGTGGTGATCCTCTCTAACTATTGCAGTGGCGGCGTCGCCTGGGTGACGCGGCCCGATCTCAATCTCAAGTCGGTGACCGACGTCAAAGGTCTGCGCTTCGGCACCATCCGCGGCATCCACGAACTCCTGATGCTGATCGAATTCGACCGAGCCGGTCTGACGTGGTCCGAGCAGCCGGGGAAGGCCGATGTGCAACTGGTGTTCCTCAACAGTGGTCCCGCAATCGCCGCGGCTCTGAAATCCCGCCAGATCGACTTGATGACCAATGCCGAGCCGTTGCCAAGCCGGGCTATCCAGGAAGGCTACGGCGCGCAGTTTCACATCCCGAGCGATACGCCGGTCGGGAACCCGGCGCGTTCGGTATTCATGCGCCGCGACTTCTTCGACAAGAACAAGGACGCCGCCCGGCGCTTTGTGGAAGCGCTGGTCGAGGCTACCAAGAAGTTGCGCGATGACCCGGCATTCGCCCGTGAGTTCGCTGTCAACGAGGCCCTGAAGGGCTCCATCACCACCGCCGATTGGGATCTGATGTTCAAATCTGGACACACGTCGTTCGAAGTTATGCTGAGCCTGCCGTCGATTCAGGCCACGGCAGACTACATGCATAAGTTCGGCATGATCCCGCGCAAGGTCGATGCGGCGGAATTCACGGATCTCAGTCTGGTCGAGGCGGCCATCAAAAAGCTTGGGTGGTAGGGTGAAGGACAGCCCGGCGGACAATTCAGAGCCCAGGTCGCGCCGTTTTTCCCCGTTCATCGAGACCCTGTTGCGCTGGCTGTCGCCAGTGATGTTCCTCCTGGCCTGGGAGTGGGCGGTCAATCGCGCCGTGCTGGACCACCACTTTTTCCCAGCGCCGTCTTCCATGTTGGCGATCGCGTGGCAAGACATCGTCTCCGGCGATATGCTGAGGAATTCGCTCGGCAGCCTGGAGAGGCTGGCCGGGGGCCTGCTGATCGGGTCGATCTCGGGCATCGTTCTCGGGCTCGCCATGGCGATGTGGCGACCGGTGGACGCAGTGTTGAACGGTCCGGTTCAGGTGGTGCGAGCGATCCCGCCGATCGCCTGGATCGGCTTCGCCATTCTCTGGTTCGGGCTTGGCACCAAGCCGGCGGTGTTTCTGATCGCTCTCGGCGTGGCGTTTCCGATACTCCTCAACACCTACGCGGGCGTGCGCCAAACCGACCTGATCTACATGCGTGCGGCGGCAAGCCTGGGCGCGCGTGGCTGGATGCTTTTCAAGAACGTGGTGTTCGCAGCAGCCCTGCCCAATATCTTGACCGGTTTGCGGGTCAGTGTCGGCATCGCCTGGGTTCTCGTGGTCGTGGGCGAACTGGTTGGCGCACCCAACGGGCTCGGCGCGGCATTGATGCGTGCCCAGGACTACCAGCAGACCGATCGTATGCTCGCCTACATGCTGGCGATCGGACTTTGCGGCTACCTGTCGGATGTTCTGGTCGTGCGCGTCACTCGCCATCTGCTGCGCTGGCAACGCAGCATGGACGACGAATAGATGGCCAAGATCGTTGAAGTCCGCGACGTCACCAAGCGGTTCCCCGGCAATGCGGCGGGGCATGAGTTGGTCGTTGCGCTCGACAGGCTCAATCTCGACATGGAGAGCGGGGAGTTTCTGGCAGTCATGGGGCCGTCCGGATGCGGCAAGAGCACGCTGCTGAACATCATTGCGGGCTTTGAGTCTGCCGATGCGGGAACCTGCAAGGTGAACGGTCGGAACGTAACATCCGCCGGACCAGATCGCGGGGTGGTGTTTCAAGAGTACGCGCTGTTTCCCTGGATGACGGTCGAGCGCAACGTCACTTTCGCGATGCAGGCGGCCCGCAAATGGTCCGAACAGGCACCCGACCGCATCGCCAAGATCCTGACCGATATGGGCCTGATGGGGTTTCGGCAAGCGTTCCCCAAGGCGCTATCCGGCGGAATGCGGCAGAGAGTAGCGATCGCGCGCGTGCTTGCGATCGACGCACCTGTCATGCTGATGGACGAGCCGTACGGCGCGCTTGACGCGTTGACGCGGGCGGCGCTCCAGGATGAATTGGTGGCGCTCTGGCAGAGCACGCGAAAATCGATCTTCTTCGTGACCCACAATGTCGATGAAGCGATCTATCTTGCGGATCGTGTTGTGGTCATGACGCCGCGGCCGGGCCGGATCGTTCTTGACGTGAAAGTCGATCTGCCCCGGCCAAGGGACGTTACTCAGGTACAGTTCAATGAGTACAAGCGGGAGATTCTCGGCGTAATCTACTCCTCGATGCGAGCGACGGCGGGCGTCCAAGACTTCAGGAGTTTGCAATGATCGCAGCCGGTTCGAAGCCAAAGATCAAGCTGTCCGTCTTCATGATGATGGACGGCAACTATCACCTGGCTGGCTGGCGCCTGCCGAACGCGCACGCGGACGCAGGACAAAACATCGCGCGCTGGGTCGAGTTCGCGCAAATTCTGGAGCGCGGCAAGTTCGACATGCTGTTCATCGCAGACAACATCAGCCCGCTCGGCGTCGATCACCCGGAATTGATGAGCCATACCGCGCGTTCGCTCGGGCTGGAGCCGATCACGCTATTGTCGGCCCTCTCGATGGCCACGACCCGATTGGGCCTCGCAGCGACTGCGGCCACCACCTGGAGTGAGCCGTACAATTTGGCGCGCATGTTCGCCTCGCTCGATCACCTGAGCCACGGCCGCGCCGGCTGGAACGTGGTCACAGGCCGCAACGCGGAGGACGCCAAGAATTTCAGCCGCGAGGAGCACGTGGCCTACGCGGATCGCTACGCACGTGCCGAGGAGTTTGTCGACGTTGTGCGGGGCCTCTGGGACAGCTTCGAGGACGATGCGCTGCTGCGCGACAAGGCAACGGGACAATTCTTCGATCCCGACAAGATGCATCTGCTCAATCACAAGGGCCCGTCGCTGGCTGTGAAGGGCCCGCTTGGCGTTTCGCGTCCACCGCAGGGCCACCCGGTGATCATTCAGGCCGGAGCGTCCGATGCAGGTCGCGACCTCGCGGCCCGGGTTGCGGATGTCGTTTTCACCATGCGGCCCTCGTTCGAAGGCGCCAAGGCATTCTACGAGGATCTGAAAGGTCGAGCGGTGAAATTCGGGCGCTCGCCTGACCATCTCAAGATACTGCCGGGCGCGAACATCTACATCGGACGCACGGCGCAGGAAGCTGAGGAGCGATACGAGGAACTGAAATCGCTGATTCCCATCCAGTTCGGCCTGCGGCAGCTCAGTCTGCAACTTGGCGGCGTCGACCTTTCCAGCTATGCGCTCGACGGTCCGATGCCAGAGATCAAGGGCAACGTCTCTCGCGCCAATCCCGATTTTTTCCTCGCTTTCGCCGCCCAGGAAAAACTGACGCTGCGGCAGACGGCGCTGCGAGTTGCGGCCGGCAAGGGACATTGGCTGATCAAGGGCGGCCCGAAAGAGATCGCCGATCAGATGGAACATTGGTTCAAGGGTGGCGCGGCTGACGGGTTCAATCTGCTGCCGCCGAGCGTGCCGCAGACATTGACCGATTTCGTCGAGCTTGTGGTCCCCGAGCTGCGCCGCCGCGGGCTGTTCCGCGACGACTACGAAGGGCCGACGCTGCGTGAAAATCTAGGGCTGCCGCGCCCGCCGCACTGGCGCGCGACGACATCGTCGCTCCAACGCAGCGCGCGCTGAGGCCTGCAAGAACAATTGCATACAAGGGAACGTGACGATGAAATGGTGCCGCTTTCATTCTGGCGACGGTTCGAGCCGCTTCGGGATCGTCGAGGGCGATCAGGTTCTTGAGGTGCGAGGATCGCCATTCGAACAATATGAGACGACCAATCAGCGCCATGCGCTATCGTCGGTTCGTCTCGCGGTTCCGGCCATGCCGTACAACTTCTATGCGATGGGCGCGAATTTCCGGAAACACCTGGATTGGGCCAATCAGCGCTTCAATCTCAAGATTGGTGTGCCCAAGGCGGCCGACATGGGCTACCGCTCACCCAGCGCCTTGATTGCTACCGGGGAGACGATCGTGATTCCGTCCGACTCAGTCGGACCCGTGCAGTACGAAGGCGAACTGGTGGCTGTGATCGGTCGAAAGGCCAAGAACCTTTCGATGGACGAGGCTTTGAGCTGCGTGCTGGGCTATACTCTCGGCAACGATCTAAGCGAGCGCACTTGGCAATTTGCCGACCGAACCATGTGGCGGGGCAAGAATGCCGATACGTTCAAGCCCATGGGCCCAGTGATCGAAACTGACCTCGATCCCAACAACCAAGACATCAAAGTTCGCGTGAACGGCAAGATTGCCTGCGAGTTCAACACTCGAGATGCCGTCCATGACCTGGCCACTTGTATTAGCCGAACCTCGCGGTATGTGACGTTCTATCCTGGCGACGTCGTGTGGCTGGGTTGCGACGGCGCCTGCGAGCCGGACTTGGTGGCTGGCGACTTGGTCGAGATCGAGAACGCGGCAATCGGGGTCCTGCGAAACCCGGTGGTTCGCGAGAGTTGAACTAAGACGCTTGCCTTCCCGGTCGCTGTCGGCGACCGCTTCGCACTAGTGTCCCGAACCCGAAGTTCGCCCGATTGTGCAGCAGGCTCATTTGCGAACTTCGGGTTCGAAGGACACTAGAAAACCTAAAGTTGCTAGTGTCGCTTTGATTCGGAAGTTCGCTCCCGAGCAAGCTGAGAATTCTTGCGAACTTCCGAATCGCGACACTAGATCTTTGCTGCCTTGTCGGCGTCGAACCACCAGGTCTCCGGTGCGCCGCGCGCATAGCGCGGCTTGATGCTGGGCTGCCCGAACATGTTCCAATAGGCAATCCAGTGCGCCGGCTTGTACCAGCCCGAGACCCAGTAGTGCTCCGCGCGAAGCACGCGGTCCATGGCGCGGCAGGCCACGTTAAGACTGTCCCGGTCATTGGCCGCGATCGCCTTTGCGATCAACTCGTCGATGGCCGGGTTGGCGATGCCGGAGAAGTTCGGCGCCCCTTTTCTGTTAGCGGTTTGGCTGGAGAAGAAAGCGCGCAGCGCGTCGCCGGGAGTCAGCGGCAGCGCGATCCGGTTCATCGAGATTTCGAAGTCGAAGTCCTGCATCCGGGCGCGATATTGCACTGGGTCAACCACGCGAAGCGTGGCGTCGATGCCGAGCAGCGTCAGGTTCTTGATGTAGAGTGCGTGGTGAGGCTCGGATACTCGTTCGAACGCCAGAAACTCCACGGTGAACGTTTCACCCTTGTCGTTGACACGCTTGCCGTCCTTGATGGTCCAGCCCGCGCTGTCGAGCAGGTCGCCGGATTTGCGCAGTAGGCGCCTGTCAAGGCCCGAGCCGTCGCTGACGACCGGAACGATGACTTCGCCGAAGACCTCTGAGGGGACCTTGCCGCGGAAGGGCTCGAGCAGCGCAAGCTCGTGCTGCGACGGCTGGCCCGTCGCCATCATATCCGTGTTCTGAAACACGGATTCCGTTCGCGCGTAGGCTCCGAACATCAAGTTCTTGTTGATCCATTCAAAATTGAGCGCGAAGGCGAACGCTTCGCGCACGCGACGATCCTGGAATTTCGCTTGCCGCGTGTTGATCATCCACGCCTGCATGCCGGGAGGCCGCTTGTCGGGGATGGTCACTTGCTTGACGCGGCCGTCCTTGACCGCCGGGAAGTCGTAGCGTGTGGCCCAGACGCGCGCGGTAAACTCCTCGCGGAAGGCGTAGCTCTTGGAGGTGAAGCCTTCAAACGCGGCGTCACGATCTCGATAGTAGTCGTAGCGCAGCACGTCGAAATTGTTCTGTCCACGCATGATGGGCAGATCGGCGCCCCACCAATTGCGGACGCGGTCGAATTCGACGAAGCGGCCCTGCTCGAATTTGCCGACCTTATAGGGCCCCGAGCCCAGCGGCGGCTCCATCGACGTCTGATCAAAGGCATGAGCCGTATAGTAGGCCTTCGACAGGATCGGCAGATTGGCCACCGTCAACGGCGCACTGCGCGCGCGGTTGGGCGCAAAGTGCACGGCCACCAGGCGGTTGCCCTCAGGCTCCGCGCTCTGCATGTCGCGGAGCAGATTGGCGATGGCCGGATGGCCTTGCGTTTTGAGCGTCGTCAGCGAGAAGGCCACGTCGTCGGACGTGATCGGGCTGCCGTCATGGAAGGTGATGCCGTCCCGCAGGTGAAATTTGTAGACGAGGCCGTCGGCCGACACAGTGACCTTGTCGGCGGCGTAGCCATAAACCGCGTCGGGCTCGTCGTAGGCACGCCACATCAACGCGGCGAATACCTGCTCCATGTCGACCGCCGCGTCCCCTTTCAAGATGAACCCGTTAAACGAGTTGAACGTAGCTGTGCCCGCACCGGCGAGCTGGCTGAAGACGCCGCCCTTCGGCGCGGACGGATCGACATATTGCAGATGCTTGAAATCGGCGGGGTATTGGAGATCGCCGAACGCGGACAGCCCATATTGGTCGCTCTCCTGCGCCGCCAGCCCCCGGGTCGCAAATATGGTGGAACTCGCTGAAACGGCACCGGCGCCGAGGATAAGGATGTCGCGCCGGGACAGGCCCTCGGCGGTCGGGTTTAAGCGTTTGGTGTCGCCCGTTTGGATTGACATGTCTGCTCCAGCCACTCTCTCTTGGAAGCTATAGAAATATACTATCGCCTGGTACGCTCTTGTGACACGCGTACCGGCACCGACTCCTTGACACTTCGTCGCATTGCGCGGGCTTCAAGCCTCAGCCAGCGGGGCAAATTCCACCAAATCCATCTGTGGCTCTGCGATAATCTTCCGGCCATCCGAGCAAGCCATGCCGAAGCGCGCGCCGTCCCACACGCTCAGCGATCGCGCCCTCCGGGATGGCCTCGCCGCGCGGGCACAACTGCTGCACTCCTCCGCTTCCCAAGCCCTCCCCGCAGCATCAGCCCGGCTCACCGCAGCCATCAGCGACCTGATCGTTCCCGCTCCCACACACGCTGCAGGCCTCACTCTTCCTCTCGTCGAACCGATCTGGAGCTTCTGGCTCGATGCTGCTCATCTTACCCGCCTCACAACCCTGCTCGCGGCCCGTCAAATCAGCGCCCCTACACCCGGCTCATCGCGCATCCCCAAGCTCAACTTGCCGCCGCCCCTGATCGCTCTGCTCACAGCCTGGTTCAATGATCACCGCGATGGCGCCCGTGCCTCCGCCCGCGCTGCCAACTATGTCGCGCACTACGGCCTCCGTCTGCCCGGTGTCCGCAGCCGCCCTGGCGTGAAATCTTCCCGCTTCCTGGGTGCGTTTCATGCCGTGCTCCTCGAAGCCGTCCGCCACAAAGCCGCTTCGCCCCGTACGTCAGGCGCCGGCTACCTCGTCCTCCTGTTGCGCCGCCTCCAGCTTCGCCTGGCCCACACCGCCTCCCTCGTCGTTGAAGGCGTCCCACCTGCCGACGTATTCACCCGCCTCGGCGAGAGCCTCTCGCTGGGCCGTGCCGACCTTCTCACCGCCCAATGGCTGCTCGCGCGCCCCGAACTCACCGCCGCACTCCGCGGCCCCATCCTCGTCCCTTACGTGGAGCAATGGACGCCGCCCTTGGATCACCTGCGTCAACTCACCCGCACGATCGACTCGCTCACGCTCTTCTATGACGACCTCGCCACAACTTCCGAAGCCCTGCTGCTTTCCATCAGGTTCGGCAACTGGGCCCAATCCTCCCCCGCCGACGCGGCCACATGGGCCACTTTCTGGCAACCCGACATCACCCGTTACCTCGTCGCCTACGAGGAACTCACGAGCATTCCTCTCACCGAAGCCCCCGCCAAAGATTGCTCCACACAACCCGCCAATTTCATCGAGCGCCGCTAACGAAGGGGGAGTGGCCAAAGCTAGCCAAGGAGGATTGAGCGCGGCTTGTGTGACCTGATCCGAAGGCTGAGCTTGCTTGCGAGCGCTCTAGACCGAGGCCTTGTCGCCCACGGCCGAAAGACTCGTCGGTGTGGTTTTGACGCGATCGAGGAACACTGGTAGCCCCAGTTTGTTGGCGTACATGGGCCGATACCGTTCGGTGTTGTACGCGGTGGCGACGTCCACTTTGCGCGGGCCGACCGTCGGGTCGGGGATCGGCGCCAGTTCGTAGCAGCCTTTCACCACCGCCGTCATGAGCCCGCTCTTTCGATCAAGGATAGCGTCAAACGCCATGTTGCCGAAGGTCAAGCCCACGAGCTTGTCGATGAAGTCCGGGTCCCCTGAGCGCAGATCGTAGGTAAGGTCGATGCGATCGTCTCCTCGCCGGTGCGCCGCTTGATCTCGTCGGCGAGCGACCTCAGCCACATTCGCCTTTTTGCGGTGACCGTAGTCATCTGCATCGCCATAGTGCTGGACTTTGTAGCCCTCCCATTCGGCGCCTTCGCGAACGACAACCATGGCATAGTTGCTCGGGTTTGCCTGTTTCTCCTCCACGAGCAGCTGGATCAGCTTGTCGAGATTGACCTTGTATTCGGGGATGCAGACAGCGGATCGAGGTCACATAGGCCGTGTAGAGCGCTGTAAAGCCGGCGTCGCGGCCGAAGACGCGGAAGATGCCGATCCGCTCGTGCGAGCCGACGGTGGTCCGCTGTCGCTGGATCGCGTCGGTAGCGCGGGTGATGGCGGTCGAGAAGCCGATGCAGTACTCGGTGTTCTGCACGTCGTTGTCCATCGTCTTCGGGATGGCGATGACCTTAACGCCGAGGTCGTCGAGCTTGGCGGCGTAGCTGAGCGTGTCGTCGCCGCCGATGGTGATGAGGTGGTCGATGCCGCAGCGCCGAGAGATTCGCGAGCACCTGTGCAGAAACGTCCCAGGACGGACTGGCGTCTTTGCTGCTCGCCGACACCGGAAGGTTCTTTCCGGCCAAGTGATCGGGCAGTTTTTGCAGCTTCGCTGGGTTGGTGCGGCTGGAGTGCAGCACCGTCCCGCCGTGCCGGTCGATGGTGCGCGTGTTTGCGCGGTCGAGGGCGACAACGTAGCGGCGCCTGCTGTCGGGATCATCAAAGTTCAGGTGTGTGAGCGCCTCCCAGCCGCGGCGCAGCCCGACGACCTCGATATCGTTCTCGCTGCTGCGGTAGACAACGGTTCTTGATCACCGAATTGAGGCCGGCAACGTCGCCGCCACCTGTGAGGATGCCGATGCGTTTCTTTGCCATCACCGCCTCTCGACCGCACGCCCGCCGCTCATGCCATTGATAGTGTTCTGCTCGCTGCAATCCGGCCTGGGCCTGCGGGCGGCCACTGAAACCATCATATTGCAAGAGTGATGGGTTTGGATTGAACCCTATCTGAACGCGCTCTGGTCGCCGCATCCGAGTTTCGTTTCGCAATCGATCTCAAACCCAAGAACGTCGCGGCCGGGTGTACGATCACGTTCGTAGGGATTGATGCGAGATATGGTCGAAGACGTCCCTTGCTTTCGAAGCGCGCGCGGAATTCCGATTGCGACAGGAAGGCGGTGAGGCGCGGTGCGATGCCGCCTGCGATGTAAACGCCGCCGCGGGCACCGAACATCAGCGCGACGTTTCCGGCGATTGTTCCCAGCATGGCGCAGAACAGCTCGATCGCCGCCCGTGAGATTGGGCAATCGCCATCAAGTGCGGCCTTGGTAATCTCGGACGCGTTGCGCTGCGGCGCATCGATTTTGTCGACCGAGACGATCGCACGGTAGAGGTTTTCTATCCCCATCCCCGAGACAACCCGCTCCGCCGACACATGGCCGAACTCCCGGCGCAGATGGTCGATGATGGCATCTTCCCGAGGAGAAGCCGCCGCCATGGTCGCGTGCCCGCCTTCGCTCGCAATGACGACTGGGTTTGGCGACGCTGGCACAAAGCAGGCAAGGCCGAGGCCGGTGCCGGGCCCGAGCACAGCCATGGGCTCTCCCGATACTGCCGCACCGCCTCCGAGCGGATACACGTCCGTCGCCGTCAGTTGCTGTAACGAAAGCGCGGCCGCCTCAAGGTCGTTGAAGATATGAACTCTCGTAAACTGGAACCCCGCCCGCAGCTCGGTCCCATCGACTGTCCAAGGGCAATTGGTCAGCATAACACCGGTCGCCGGCGACCGGTCCGGCAACCGCGAGCAACGCCTCCGAAACCGACACCTCCCGGCAATGACGCTTAAGAAAGGCGTCCACGACATCGGCAAATCGAGCGAACTCGGCCACGGTGAACCACTCGATTGGACCTAGAATGCCGTCCGACAGCAATGCCAATCTGGCATTCGTGGCCCCAATATCGCCCAACAGCACGTGCTCAGGCGACGAATTGATCGAAGCCCCTTTGTCGCGTTCGCGATCGGCGCAGCTTGCCGCAGGCAAGGAACGCGGGCCGAAGCACCGGAGTTCCCGCATCGAAGTCATGGACGTGCCGCAACGGGCCCTCCTTTGAGGCGCTCTATAAGGTGCGCTCAGGTTAACTGGATTACACTTGTGCATAATATCGGACGATTTGCTGATGACGTAGGCAAATGGGGCCAATGCACTAGTCCAACGGACATCGGGAGATCGAGATGAATGAAAAGATCAAATCAGAGCCGGTTTCGCGTCGGGGGGTTTTTACCCTTCTGGGGCTGGCGGTTGCATCGAGCGTCGCGGTACCGGCGTCGGTGATGATCGCAACGGATGCCGAGGCCCGCGTTGGAAATCCAGGCTCAGCGGTGAGCGTCGCTGGCGCAAATCGCCGTGATCGGCGTCAGGATCGGCGCTACAACTACAAGAAGAAGAAATAGCAGGCCCGCCGCGATACGAGGCGTACGGAGAGGGTAATCGGCTGACAGTGCCGTGGTGAGTGGGCGGCGTCAGGCGGCTTCACTCGCAACCGTTGTCGGAGAGCACGGTTTCGTTCTCTGGCGAGCATCCTCGACGTGGTCGAGGATGCTCTGGTTCTGGCGCGCCTGCCTGGAAGCCGGCGGCGTGCTGGAGCCGCGCTCGAGCACTTCACCCGGTGTGCCAAACAGCTGCCCCGGTTGCGCAACCGGCTGAGCTCAGCAGCTCAAAGCGCGGGCCTCGCGGAACGACACCAGCCGGTGCTGCTGCTCGTCCCAGAGCGTGAGCCGTACGCATCTGAAACTCTGCAATAGCGTCAGGCAGTTGACATCACGCAATTCCGGATGATCGCGCAACGCCTGCGGCAGCCGATAATAGGGGATGCGGCTGCACAGGTGGTGGACGTGGTGCACGCCGATGTTGGCGGTGAACCAGCGTAGGATTGCCGGCAGGTCGTAGTGCGAGCTGCCGTGCATGGCTGCGGCATGCACGTTCCAGTCGCGGTCATCCGCCCAGGTGGTTTGCTCGAACTGGTGCTGCACGTAGAACAGCCAGACCCCGACCGACGCCGCCAGCAGCATGATCGGCAGATGCACGAGCAGGAATGCCTTGACGCCGATGAGCCAGATCAGCGTGGCGACGATCAGCGCGATCACAAAGTTGGTCGCCATCGTGCTGAGCCACGGACGCCAGCCGCTGCGCATCAGCCCGAACGGCAAGCGGTGACGCAGCATGAACAGATAGGCCGGCCCGATTCCGAACATGATAACCGGATGACGGTACAGCCGATAACGCAGCCGACCCAAGAACGGCCGCGCCCGATATTCACGCACCGTGAGCGTGTCGATGTCGCCAAGCCCGCGCCGATCGAGATTTCCCGAGGTCGCATGGTGCATGGCGTGGGTGCGCTGCCAGAAGTGGTAGGGCGTCAAGGTCAGTACGCCGATGACGCGGCCGACCCAGTCGTTGGCGAGGCGGTGACGGAAGAACGAGCCATGGCCACAGTCATGCTGGATCATGAATAGCCGCACCAGGAAGCCCGCGGCTGGCACGGCGAGCAGCAGCGAAAGCCAATAACCGAGGTCGAGCGTGGCCCAGATCAGCGCCCACAGTACGACCAGCGGCACGATGGTGATGCCGATCTCGACTATGCCGCGGCCGTTGCTGGGCCGCCGGTAGTGCGCAAGAATTTTCGTCCACGCGCGTGCATCGGATGCATCGGCAGCGAGGCAGTCAAGGCTTTGGCGGCTCTTCAATGGGATTCCTTACGGGAAGGGCGGCGCGGACCGCGCCGCAGCTTCAGGCTGCTCACGAGGGCGCGATGCCATGGCGCGCGTTACGGGCCGCGGGGCCAGGACAGCGGCACCGATGCAAGCCTGCACAGCAATGCAAGGGCTGCGTCTTCTACCATCATACGCTCGGCAAGTCACGCTGCACGTTGTCGCGACCAGATCGGCACGCGCACGGCGGCACGGTCAGTTCGCGGGTGTACGACGCTTCAGCGGATAGGCGTCACTGTCATAGAGCCAGCGAATTTCTTGGGTCCCGAACCGCGCCTCGTTGACTTCGAGGTAGGCGCCAAGCAGCAGTGCCTGTGGGATTTCTTCAACGGCGAAACGCAGCGCCTCGGCAGCGGTATCGAATCGCTTGTAGGTGATCCGCCCACGGCCCTTCTTTATGCGGCTCGGAAACAGCTCCGCCGCTGCGGTATAGTCGAAGCTCTTTGGGTCGAGTCCCGGCTCCGGCGCTCGCGGGCGCGCACGATCAATTACTTGGGATTCTCCTGACATTTCAATACTCCTGTTGAATTGTCGTCTGGAGCCGCTGGAAGCGGCCCGATATCTAGCGAAGCAACATTGCGGCGCCGAAGCCGCGATGGATTTGCGCCGGACCAAGGCAGGTCCCGGGCGACGAGGTTGCACAGGACCAACTTCCAATCCAGAAATAAGGTCTGAATGAAGACCATTTTAATATATGGTGTGCTGGCCCTGAAACTAGGGGCATTGCCCTCGGAAATGGCCGATCACATCATGACATTGAGCTTCCCAAACCTCAGTCGCAGCTACGATACAACCCGGCGCGCAGTCCGCTTTTGGGGATATGACAATGCGATGGAAACCTCGTTCTTCGTCATGGCGGATGCGTTGCGGCGTCTGCAACCGGGGACACGGCCCGACGAGACAAGCCTGTTGTGCGCTTTTGACTCGAACCGCGACCAAATCTGCGCGGCCGCGGCCAAAGTCTACAAGCGAGGCAACAAGGGCTCCTACGATCTCGGCCCTGCCGACTTTTGACCCCGGCCACGCCCAAATTCGGCGCCGGGTGCAGCGCGCTGCCTGCGGCAGGCGGGCGGGGCCGATATTCGAGCACGCGACCTCGCCGGCGGCCGCTTTGCTCGGCGAAAGGTAGTGCCCTTTTGGTTCATTGAACCTGACAGTGGTGCTCGGGCGCAGGTCAAATGCCCAACGGCAAATCGCGGCCGCGCCTTGCCGCTTCGGTCAATCTTCACGATGATCCTCCGAACCGCTCGCGGGGGGCTGTCTAATGAAGCGAACTCCTGTTCCGCGTCCGCAGTGGGCGCTGTCGCGGCGCGACGTGTTGTGGACCGCGGCTGCCGGCTTTACCGCGGGTCTGCTCTCGCCCGCGCTCTTGGCACTGGCCGTCAGAAAGAGCAGCGGGCAATCGGGAATGCACCTGCCCGGTCACGCTGCGGCCCCGACGGTCGGCGTGCCGCGCGCGCCGTACGAAAAGGGCGCGCCGCTCATCGAGCCGGAAATCCGCCGTTCGGCCAACGGCGAACTGCAAACGATGCTGCAGGTCCGGTACGCCTACAAGGATATGGGCGGTTATCGCCTGCATCTGCGCACATACGCAGGGACCATTCCGGGCCCGACGCTGCGCGTGCGCTCTGGCGACACCGTCCGCATCCGGCTCATCAACGACCTGCCGCCCAACCGGGATCCGGTGCCGGCCGACATGATGCTGCCGCACCATTTCAACACCACCAATTTTCATTTTCACGGGCTGCACGTCAGTCCGGAGGGAATCTCCGACAACATCTTTCGCTCGATGGAGCCCGGCCAGAGCTACGATATCGAGACCACGATTCCTCGCGATCACACGCGGGGCACCTACTGGTATCACCCGCACCATCACGGCAGCGCCGATGTTCAGATCACGGGAGGCATGGCAGGCGCGCTGATCGTCGACGGCGATTTCGATGATATTCCCGAAATCGCGAGCGCCACGGATCGTGTGCTTATTCTGAACGAGGTGCTGTTCGACTATCGTGGTTCGATCGAGACCTACGACACCGTCTGGCCGGAAGCGGTGCCGCGCTTTCTTTCGGTCAACGGACAGCGCGAGCCCGCCATTCGCATGCGGCCGGGCGAAGTCCAACGCTGGCGAATCGTCCACGCCGGCCACGAGGACAACCTGCATCTCGCGCTCGAAAAACACGGCCTGCACGTCATTGCCTTCGACGGCATCCGACGGTCGCAGGTCGGTCATTTCGACAGCCTGCTGATGGCGCCCGGCCAGCGGGCCGATGTTCTGGTGCAGGCGGGAGCGGTCGGCACGTACAGTCTTCGGGCAATCGCCAACGACCAGGGCTATCCGTCGCCGGTCGGACCCCTTGCCAGTGTCATCGTGGAGGGCGAGCCGCTGCCGATGCGGCTTCCGGCCGCGCTCGGTGCGGGGCCGCTCGCGACGATCCGCGACGAGGAGGTGACCAACAAGCGGCGCCTGACGCTATCGGTCGACCAACCCGAATTTCCGCCGGCGGCCAATTATCAGGAATTCCGTTTCCTCGTCTGTGGCCGCACCTTCGATCCCAATCGCGTCGACCAGCGCATTCCGCTTGGCGCGGTCGAGGAATGGACCGTCGTCAACGAGCATGAAGACGATCACGTCTTCCACATCCACACCAACCCCTTCCAGCTGGTCTCGGTCAATGGCCAGAGCGTTGCCGAGCGGGACTGGCGCGATACTGTGATCGTGCCTCGGAAGGGAAGCGTGGTGTTCCGCTCCCGGTTTCTGGATTTCACCGGGCGCTTCGTTCATCACTGTCACATGATGAATCACGAGGAACTCGGCATGATGCAGGTCGTCGAGGTCTACGCGTAGCCCAATTCTGGCACTTTCGCGGCTTGGTTCGCGAGATACACCGCTGGGGGGACCCCGGTTGCCCGAAAGATCGGCTTCTCGTTGCCACAGCGGCGTTCGCATTTGCTAGCCTGTCGAGACGGCGTCGACCGGCAAAACCGGGCGCGCCGGATTGGGGAGGGTTTGATGGGGTGGTCGAAGTCCGCCGTCGCAGTGGCCGTGGCGGCAGGCCTGTCGCTCTTTCACCAGGGCGCGCGGTCCGAGGACAGCCTGAAGGTCGCGGTCGGGGCGCGCGGCGTCGGCGAAACGTTCGTGGCCGAGCTTGGGCAGAACGCCGGCATCTTCAAGCGCCATGGACTGGCGCTCGACGTGCTCTACACGCAAGGCGGCGGCGAGACGATCCAGGTCGTGGTCTCCAACAGCGCGCAGATCGGCGTCGCCATCGGATTTCTCGGGACGCTCGGCGCATTCGCGAAGGGGGCGCCGGTGCGTATCATCGGCTCGACCTTCACCGGCGGCAACCAGCTGTTCTGGTACGTCCGCTCCGATAGCCCGATCAAGTCGCTGTCGGAGGCCGTCGGCAAGACCGTCGCCTATTCGACCAACGGCGCCTCCACCCACACCGCGGTGCTGGCACTGAAAAAGTTCACCGGCGTCGATTTCAAGCCGACGCAGACGGGTGCCGCGCCTGCCACGTTCACCCAGGTCATGAGCGGACAGATCGACGTCGGCTGGGCCGGCGCGCCGTTCGGCGTCGACGCGGTCGAGGCCGGCCGAATCCGCGTCGTCGCCAAAGCATCCGATGACCCGGGCCTCAATCGCCAGACCATCCGGTTGCTGATCGCCAATGCGACGGAGCTTGCGCAGAAGCGCGACGTGTTCGTGCGCTTCATGCGCGCCTACCGAGAGGCGCTGGCCTGGGTCTACGGCACGCCCGAGGGGCTTCGCGCCTACGCGCAGTGGGCCAGCATCTCGGAGACGACCGCCAAGCGAGCGTTTGCGGAATTCCTGCCGCTGGAGGCGGTCGATCCCGACCGGCTGTCCGGCGTTGACGACGTCATGGCCGATGCCGTGCAATTCAAGTACATCCCGGCATCGCTCTCCGCACAACAGCTCGATGAGCTCATTCAGATGCCGCAGCGTCGGCGGTAGATTTTCGCAATGCCCCCATCGAACGGTTACGACTACATCATCGTCGGCGGCGGCTCGGCCGGCTGCGTGCTCGCCAATCGGCTGTCGGAGGACGCGGGCGCGCGCGTGCTGCTGCTCGAGGCCGGCGGCCGCGACAGCAATCCGCTGATCCACATCCCGATCGGTCTTGGCAAGCTGCACGAGTACAGGATGCACGACTGGGGCTATCGCGCCGAGCCCGACCCCAATCTCAACAACCGCCGGCTCGAGGAGATGCGCGGCAAGGTGCTGGGCGGCTCGTCGTCGATCAACGTGATGGCGTTCACGCGCGGCGATCCCGGCGACTACGACCGCTGGGCGCAGAAGGGCGCGCTCGGCTGGTCCCATGCCGACGTGCTGCCCTATTTCCAGCGGCTGGAGAGCTGGCAGGACGGCGAGAGCCGCGTGGCGCGGCAGCGGCGGCCCGCTCGGCGTGCAATGGGCCAAGACCAAGGATCCGCTGTTCGACGCCTGGATCGAGGCCGCGCGCGCGACCGGGCTGCCGGTCACCGACGACTACAACGGCCCCAGCCGGAGGGTTTCGGCCGCAGCCAGTATTCGATCCGCGACGGCCGCCGCTGTTCGGCCGCGGTCGCCTACCTGCATCCTGCGATGAAGCGGAGCAACCTGCGGGTCGAGGTGCACGCGCTCGCCACGCGCGTGCTGATGCAGCGCAACCGCGCCACCGGCGTCGAATATCTGCAGGACGGCCAGGTCGTGCGGGCCGAGGCCGCGCGCGAGGTCATTCTCGCCGGCGGCGCGTTCAATTCGCCGCAACTGCTGATGCTGTCCGGCATCGGCCCTACGGGCACCTGCGCGAGCTCGGCATCGAGCCGCTGATCGATCTGCCGGTCGGCAAGAACCTGCAGGATCATCTCGCGGTGCTGATCATGTTCGCGCGCAAAGACGGCAGCGAGTTCCGCGAGCAACATGCGGCTCGATCGCATGGCGCTGAACATGATCCGCGCCTACCTGTTCGGCACGGGCCCGGCGACGGTGGTGCCGGGCGGATTGCACGCCTTCATCAAGACGCGGCCGGAGCTTGCGGTGCCCGACGTCGAGTTCATGTTTCGCGGCGCGCCGCCTGAGGCCGCGCTCTGGTTTCCGGGCTGGAAGCAGCGCTACGCGGAGGGCTTCGGCATCCGGCCGGCGCTGCTGCATCCGGACAGCCGCGGCGAGGTGCTGCTGCGCTCGAACAATCCGCTCGACCCGGTGCGGATCGTGCCGAAATTCTTCACCGCGCCAAACGATCTGCCGACGCTGCGCGCAGGGCTTCAAGATCGCACGCGAGACGGCCCATCAGCCGCCGCTGACGCCCTTCCGCGGCCCGGAGACGTCGCCCGGTCCCGACGTGCGCTTCGACGATCGAGATCGATGACTGGATCCGGCAGGTCGCGGCCACGGCCAACCATCCGGCCTCGACCTGCGCCGATGGGGCCGGAGTCCGACGGCGTGCTCGACACGCAGTTCCGCGTGCGCGAGGTCGACCGGCTGCGCGTGGTCGACGCCTCGGCCATGCCCGATCTCGTGTCGGCGCACATCAACGCCTGCGTGCTGATGATGGCGGAGCGCGCCTCCGACATGATCCGTGGCAGGCCATTGCTTGAGCCGGTGCAGCCATGAGTTCGAAGATCGTTGGCGATTTCTCCGTGACCGCGGTGTCCGACGGCGTGCTCTACAGCAACCATGACGTGATCCTCGGCCTCGACCGGGCGGACCGCGAGCGGCTGACCGGCATCCCCTATGGGCAGCCGGTTCCGCTCGACGTGAACTGCTTTCTGATCCGCCACGGCGGGCGGCTGATGCTGAGCGATGCGGGCTCAGGCCACACCATGGGGCCGACGCTCGGCAAGCTTCCGGAAAACCTGCGCGCACTCGGTGTCGCGCCGGAAGCGATCGATGTCATTCTTTTGACCCACCTGCACCCCGATCACTCGCTCGGCTTGGTCGATGAGGGTGGCCAGCCGATCTTTCCGAACGCCGAGCTGATCATGCACTCGGTCGAGGCGGCGTTCTGGCTCGATCGCGCGGAACGGCCCGACGACACCGAACGGGTCGCGCGCAACACCAAGGCGCAGCGTGTCGTCACCGCGCCCTATCGCGATCGCATCCGCCGCGTGACCGACGGCGAAGTCATGCCCGGCATCGCCGCGATGCTCGCGCCCGGACACACGCCCGGGCATACCAATTGGTTGATTCAGTCGGGCAACGATCGGCTGCTGATCTGGGGCGACATCGTGCATCTCGCGTCGGTGCAGATGGCGCGGCCGGACGCGACGCTCGTTTTCGATGTCGAGCCGAATGTTGCCCGCGCGACGCGCGAACGCGTGCTGGCGATGGCCGCGAAGGAGAGGCTTACCGTCGCCGGCGCCCATCTGCCCGCGCCCGGCTTCGGCGGGCTGGTGCCTGAGGGCCAGGGTTTTGCCTACGTCCCCGAGAGCTGACGCGGGCTTCCGACCAACTCTTGTCTTTGCTGACGCGTCCTCAGAGCCCAGTCACCTTGGGCATCACCTCGTGCGAAAACAGCCGCAGCGAGCGCTCGGCCTGCTCGACCGGCATGTTCGACGGCGTGAAGTGCAGCGAGGCGCTGTCGATGCCGCCGACCTTGCTGTTGTAGGCGCGGATCATCTCGACGATGTCAGCCGGTGTGCCGATCCAGGCGCTGCCTTTCTCGACCTGCGCCTCGGCGGTGTCGCTCGTCACTTGCGCGATCATCTTGTCGTAGCCTGGGTAGTCCTTGGTGCTGGCGCCGGCGAGCCATTCCCTCGAGGCGTCGGCCAACCCGCGCAGATGGCCATTGCAGGGGCCAAGCCCCACGTCCATCGCCTCCGCGCGCGTCGGCATGCAGCACATGAAGAACGTGTTCATCACATGGCCGTTGCCCGGATGGCCGGCGGCGCGCCAGGCATCGCGGTACGTTCCGATCAAGCCCCGCATCTTCTCGGGTTCGAGCGGGATGCCCATCAGCCGGCAGCCGTGCTTGCCGGCGAAGGCGAAGGTCTCGGGCGTGGTGGTGGCGGCAATCCAGAATGGCGGATGCGGCTTCTGGGTCGGGCGCGGCAGCGAGGTCACGTTGCTGAAGCTGTGGAACTCGCCCTGCGCGGACACGTTCTCGTCTGTCAGCAAGCAGCGTGATCTGCGAAAGCCCTTCGGTGAAGCGGCGGCGGCTCTCGTCGAGGCTTACGCCGAACTGCGCGAACTCGTGCGGCAGGAAGGCGCGCGCGAAGCCGACCTCCAGCCGTCCGCCGCTGATGCCGTCGACCATGCCGATCTCGCCCGCAAGCTTGAGCGGGTGGTTGAAAGCCGGCAGAACCGCCCCGGTGATCAGGCGGGTGTTGCGGGTGCACATCGCGGCTGCCGTCAGGAACGTGAGCGGGTTGGGGCTATAGCCGCCATACGGCTTGAAGTAGTGCTCGACCTGCCGGATGTGGGTGTAGCCCAGCTCGTCGGTGAGGCTGCACAGGTGCATCGCCTCGCGGAAATACTGAGCTCCGCGGGCTTTTCCGCCGGGCCTACGCAGGGAAAGAAATTCAACCCGAACTGCACGCCGCCGATCCTCCTCTGCTCACGCCGGGCGATGCCGCGACCTTCCGCCCCGAACAGCGCGATGGCCGCAATCGGGATAACGAACCCGAGCGCCACCGCCCAGATCAGCAGCGGGCCGAGCTACGTCATAGTGGCCGCGCGCCGACCACGAAAATCTCGTTGAGATACTTGGTCTGCAACTGCCCCGCGACCAGCGCGAGATTCATCAGCGAGGCCATCAGCGCGAACCAGGTCGCGCGATGGCCGGTCGGGCGCATAGTAGGCGATCAGCGTCAGCAGCGGGATCATGCTGAGCTGCGCGAACGGCGAGGCCGTCGCCGCGTCGATCGATCGCGATCGTGCGTGCGCCGAAGCCGAACGTCGCCTCGGTCCATTCGTGCAGGCCGTAGACCAGCCCGATGTTGGGCAGCGACAGGATGGTGCCCGCGACCGCGATCCAGAACAGCACCGCGGTGACCGAATATTCCGTGAGCTGCTTGCTGAACATCCACATCGACGACGATCGCGATGATCGCGCCGGTCTGACGCAGCGTGCCGTAGAACGCCGCGTCGAACTTCAGCACGTCGAGCGTCCACCAGAAATAGCCGTCGCCGACCGACGGCGTCGCGCGAAACGCGAAGATGATGATGGTGGTGAAGAGGATCGCCGCTCGTGTCTCCGTGTCGAGCTCCCGCGTGACCAGCACCAGCATGGTGCAGATCACCGCCATCGAGATCACGAAGACGATCTCCTGCGCGTACGGCACGCCGCCGAGCCCGAGCGCGATCACCACGGCGCCGAAGGCGATGCCGCCGCCGAGGATGCGCCAGTCGATCGGGCGCCGCTCGCTGGTTTCGTGCGCCGCGCAGGAACACGCCGGTGATCGAGATCAGCGGGATCGACGAGCCCGAGCAGGAACACGGTCTCGCGCGAGAACATGTTGCGCGAGCCAGCCCGACAGGCCGGCGACCGCGAGGATGCCGATCGACAGCGCGAGCCGGCCGAGCACCTGCACCATGCCGAGTTCGGCGCGCACCTCGTCGTCGGGCCGCGGCTGGCCGTCCTCGTCGGTGCGCGCGACCACTTCGGTCGACATCGCGTCGGCCACCACGTCCTGGATCACGGTGCCGATCACGATCAGCATCGCGCCGAGCACGTAGAGCTGGTCGCGGCTGCAGGAAGGCGAGCCAGCCGCCGGCAGCGCCGGCGAGCGTGAGCATGCCGCTCGCGGTGAAGCGCCGCGCCGATCAGGATATAGGCGTTGCGCTGCGAGCCGAAGATCGGCACGCTGTCGACCAGTTCGCCGAACACCATCTTCACGGTCCACGGCAGGCTGAGCCAGACCGCGATGCCGGCGAGCTGCGACGGCGTCAGCGTCAGCTGCTTCCTTGATCCACAGGTCGCGCGTGACGTCGATCAGGCCGAGCGCGCCATAGGCGAAATAGACCATCACCACCGGCACGTAGCTGCAGCCGGAACGCCAGGATCGGCCGCAGCAGGCTTTCGAGCCAGACCGGGCGCGTGCTCGTCACCGGTGCAGCGTGCGTCGGGGCCGGCGGGGAGGTTTCGGTCATTGCCGGGCGCGTTCCGGATCTCGAGGCTACTAGCGCCAGAACCGCTGGCTCGCGATCCGCGCGCCCTCGGCCATCGCCGCAAGCTTGGCCCACACCACGTCGGGATCGACCGCGGCCTGGCCGACCCAGGTGCCGTAGCCGCAATCGGAACCCGCGATCACGTTCTCGCGGCCGACGCAGTTCGGCGTAGCGGCCGATGCGCTGCGCGATCAGCTCGGGATGCTCGATGAAGTTCGACTTCAATTCGATCACGCCCGGAATCAGCACCTTGCCGTCCGGCAGTTTCACCGTCTCGAACACCGCGAACTCGTGGGCGTGGCGCGGATTGGCGGCTTCGAGCGAGATCGCGGTCGGCCTTGCCGTGAACACGATGTCGATGATGTCGGCGAGCGGCACGTCGTAGTGGTGCGGGACCCTCGTAGTTGCCCCAGCACAGATGCATGCGAAGCTGCTCGGGCGGGATGTTGCGCGTCGCGTGATTGAGCGCCTCGATGTGCATCGCGATGCGCTTGCGGAATTCCTTCAGGTCGAGGTCGGCGTACTGGATGTGCCGGCCCATGCCGAGGTCGGGACAGTCGATCTGCAGCACGAGGCCCGCCGTGCGCGACCGTCTCGTATTCGTCGCGCATCGCGTCGGCGATGGCGTGCAGGTAGGTCTCGTGATCCTTGTAGTGGTCGTTGCGAAAGAACAGCGACACTACGCCGGGCGAGGCGGCACTGAGGAAGCCCTGCTCGGCCTTCACGGCCTTGAGCGCGGCCGCAAGGTTGTCGACGTCGGTGCGCGCGGGAGCCTGCGCATCGCGCACGCTGATCGGGCCGTTGCAGGCCGGTGTCTTGCGCCGCGAGCGGCCGGGATCGCCGAACACGCGCTGCGCGAGCCGCGGAAAATCCGTGAGATCCTGATAGACGAAGGTGTTGCCGGTGCCGCCGAAGCCGTTGAGACGGTCCTTGATGTACGTGGCGTAGCTCGGCTTCGACAGTTCGCCGTCGTTGATCAGATCGACGCCGGCGTCCGCTTGCTTCTTCACCACCTCGGCCACCGCCGTGCGCACGCGCTCCGCCAGCGCCGCGCGGTCGATCGGCACGCCTTCCTCCTTGGCATACATCATGCGGATCAGGTCGTCCGGCCGCGGCAGGCTGCCGGTGTGCGTCGTAAGAAAGCGCTCCGTGCTGCGTTTCATTGTCGTTCCTCCGCCCGCGACTGTAGGCCGGCCCACGCGCGCGATGAAAGGGTGGGCAGGCGCGCGTCAGCCGCCGGGCTTCGGCGGCACGGCAGAAGGCGCGATGTGGAGCGGCACGCTCGACAGGAGCTCGCTCGCGCCGCCCCAGAGAATTTGCACGCCGATCGCAAACAGGATGAAGGCCGAGAGCCGCACCGCGATATCGGTGCCGGTGTGGCCGAGGATGCGCTCGGCTTGGTCCGCATAAGCGAAACAGACGTACACGCCCACGGCGATCACGAGCGCTGCAAGCAGGGTCATCGCGATATAGGTCAGCTCCGCCATACCGCTGCCGTACGTGGTGCGGGCGAAGCCCAGGCTGATCATGACCGCGATGGTCCCGGGTCCGGTGGTGATCGGCAGCGTCAGCGGATAGAACGCCATACCGCGGTAGTCGGTGTTATCGCCCTGGTCCGGAGCCTCATCTCGCTTCTGGCTGCCCTGGTTCAGAAGCTTCCAGCCCGACGCAGCGATGATGAGCCCGCCGGCGACGCGGATCACCGGCACCGAAATCCCGTAGAGGTTCAACACGAACGTGCCGAGCAGGAGCGAGCCTGCCATCACGAAGAACGAGTTGACCGCGACCCGCGCCGCCAGGAACCGCCGCGTGTCGGCGGACGCCATCCGCGTAAGGCCCAGGAACACGAGGGCGGAGCCCGGTGGATTGACCACAGGAAAGATCGCCGCCAGTACCAGCAGGAAGGTTTCCAAGCCGAACAACTCCTCAGCGCTGTCGCCATAGCGCAGCCGGACCGGTCGGCGCCAGTTCTATATGCGAGGGGGCAGGCCTGCGGCGGCGGGCTTCGGGACTGGCGGTTTGACAGCCGGTGCCGGGCTCCTTATGAACCTGCAACCCGATCCCCCCGATCCCCCGCGAGAGCGCCATGAAAGTCCGTAACTCATTGAAATCACTGCGCGGGCGCCACCGCGACAACCGCCTCGTCCGGCGCAAGGGCCGGGTCTACGTGATCAACAAGACCCAGCGCCGCTTCAAAGCCCGCCAGGGCTGAGCTCAGCCGTTTGCCGGCGCTCGCGGCAGCCGCTGCCGCTTTTGCCATCTTGCCGCCGTCGGGCCAGGGTTTAGAATTCGGTCCATGAGCCTTCGATTCCTGAGGCCTTGGGTGGTGGCTGCGCTGCTCGTCGCGGCCTGCCCGGCGCTCGCCCAGACGATCACGCCGCCGCAGCCGCCGCACGGCCAGGCGATCGAGCCGATGCAGCCGCCGACCGACTTGCCGCGTCCGCAGCGCGGTGACCGCGTCCGCAACCTCGATTTCCTGTTCGATGCGCTCAAAGTCGCGCCTGATCCCGACACCGCCAAGCAGGTCGAAAATCGCATCTGGGCGTTGTGGCTTGCCTCCGGCAGCGACACCGCAAACCTGCTGATGAATCGCGCGAAGACCGCCGCCGACGACAACGACCTCGATCTCGCGCTGCAGTTCCTCGACTCGATCGTGAAGATCAAGCCGGACTATGTCGAAGCCTGGAACCGTCGCGCCACCATCCGCTACATGCGCAAGGAATACGGCCAGTCGCTGGAGGACATCCGCGAGGTGCTGCGCCGCGAGCCGCGTCACTTCGGCGCAATGTCGGGGCTCGGCATGATCCTGCAGGAGTTCGGCGACGAAAAGCACGCGCTCGACGTGTTCCGGCGCGCGCTTGCGGTGCATCCGCACCTGCAGAAGATACCGGACATCGTGAAGTCCCTGACCGAGAAGGTCGAGGGCCGGGATATCTGACGGCCGCCTCTATCGGCGCAAAGCGCGTCACTCCCGCTCGACATCCGCACCCACGAACGCGATCCGCAGCATGTTGGTGGCGCCGGGCGTGCCGAGCGGCACGCCGGCGACGATGATGACCCGCCGGCCGGCCTTGGCGAAGCCGTCCTTGAAGGCGAGCCGGCAGGCGCGCTCCACCATGTCGTCCTGATCGCGGGCGTCTTCTGCCACGACGCAATGGATGCCCCACGCCACCGACAGCTTGCGGCCGGTCGAGAGGTTCGGCGAGATCGCCACGATCGGTACCTGCGGCCGCTCGCGCGCGACGCGCAGCCCGGTCGAGCCCGAGCTTGTCCAGCAGATGATGGCGGAGAGGTCGAGCGTCTCGGCGATCTGGCGGGCGGCGGCGGCGATGGCGTCGGCGCCGGTCGCCTCCGGCTCGGCGTGCTGCGCCTTCATGATCGAGTGGTAGGTGTCCTCGCTCTCCACCTCCTCGGCGATCCGGTTCATGGTCGCGACCGCCTCGGCCGGGAATTGGCCGGCCGCCAACTCCGCCGACAGCATGACGGCGTCGGCGCCGTCGAAGATCGCGGTGGCAACGTCCGAGACCTCTGCGCGGGTCGGCACCGGGCTTGAGATCATGCTTTCGAGCATCTGGGTCGCCACCACCACCGGCTTGCCGGCGCGGCGGGCGGCGCGGGTCAGCTGCTTCTGGATGCCCGGCACCTTCTCGAGCGGCATTTCCACGCCGAGATCGCCGCGCGCCACCATGATCGCGTCGGTGACGTCCATGATCTCGTCGAGGCGATGGACCGCCTGCGGCTTCTCGATCTTCGCCATCACCGCGGCGCGTCCGCGTGTGATCTTCTTGGCCTCGGCGATGTCGTCGGGCCGCTGGATGAACGACAGGCCGACCCAGTCGATGCCGGCGTCGATCGCTGCATCGAGGTCGGAGCGATCCTTGGGCGTCAGCGCGGAGAACGGGATCACGGTGTCGGGCAGGCTCACGCCCTTGCGGTCGGACAGCTTGCCGCCGACTTCGACTCGGGTCGCGATGCGCTGCCGGGACTTTTCGATTGTGACGAGGCGAATCTTGCCGTCGTCGAGCAGGAGCGTGTGGCCGGGCTCGATGCCGGCGAAAATCTCCGGGATGCGGCAGATGAACGCGCGTGGCGTCGCCGGGGCTGGGATCGGCATCGAGCGCGAAGATCGCATCGTTGTCGAGCATGACCGAGCCGCCGGCGAAGGCGCCGACGCGCAGCTTCGGCCCCTGCAGGTCGACAAGAATGCCGATCGGCCGGCTGCGATCGGTCTCGACCGCGCGGATCATGGCGACCAGTTCGCGCATTCGGTCGTGCGAACTGTGGCTCATGTTGATGCGGAACACGTCGGCGCCGGCCTCGAACAGGCGCGCGATCATGGCCAGGTTGCCAGAGGCGGGGCCGAGCGTGGCGACGATCTTGGTGCGGCGCAGGCGTCTCATCGGCCGGGCAGTCCCGGCAATTGCGACGGGCCTTGCCGGCCCGGCGTGGGCAGCACGGGCATGCCGGGAGTGAGCGGCCGCTGCTGCGGTCCTTGCTCTGCGGTTTCGGTGAGCTGCACCGTCCAGGCGCGCTGCTCGCCGGTGTCGACCTCGAAGAAGCCGGTGCGGTCGAAGCCGCGCGCCAGGCAATCCTCGGTGCCGCGAATGGTGAACTCCTTGTCGCGGGTGCACATGTAGGCTTGTCCGGCCCATTCGCCGCCGCGATCGTAGTCGATTGCATAGATGTAATAGTAGCGCGCGACCAGCGTGCCTTTGAGCAGCGTCTCGCAGCTGCGGGCCGAGAGGTTCCACCAGCCTTCGGTGGTCCAGGCGCCCTCGGCGTCCTTGTAGCCAATCGCGATGCCGACCCGGCTGCCGGTGTTGTTGCAGAGATGGAAATCTGCGACAGCAGGCGTCGATCCCAGTGCCATCAGCAGCAGTGCTGCGGCGCCCAGAAAGAGCCGGGCGGACCTTGGTGCGGGCAGAGTCCACGATTCCGATCTCCGAGCGGTCGGTATCGCGTGAAGGCTTACTGGGTGTCAACGACAATGGCGCGAAAGTCATTCACGTTGGTGCAGGTCGGCCCGGTCGCGACGAGGTCGCCGAGCCGGCTGAAGAATCCGGTCGAATCGTTGTCGGCGAGAAAGGCGGCCGGATCGAGGCCAAGCGCGCGGGCGCGGACCAGGGTGGTGTCGTCGATGATAGGCCCCGGCCGGATCGTCAGGCGAGCCGCCGCCGCCATCGGTGCCGTCGGTGTCGCCGGCAAGCGCCGCGATGCCGGGCGCGCCCCCGAGCGCCACTGCGAGCGCCAGCGCGTATTCCTGATTGGGACCGCCCCGGCCCTGGCCGCGGATGGTGACCGTCAGTTCGCCGCCCGACAGGATGACGGCGCGGCCGCCTCTGGCGCGCACCTCAAGCGCGCGGCGGGCGTGCTCGGCGGCGACCAGTCGCGCGCTTCGCCCTCGACGCGATCGCCGAGCATGATGCACTCATAGCCGTCGCGCTGCACCGCCGCTTGGACCGCGCGAAACGAATCCGCCGGTCGTGCGATCAGCTTGAATTCGGTGTCCGCAAACGCAGGATCGCCGGGCTTTGGCGTTTCGTTCCGCGGATCGGACAGCGCGGCGCGTGACCTGAGCGGGCAATTCCAGGCGGTGGCGCGCGACGATCGCGCGCGCCTCGGCTAGCGTGGTCGGGTCGGGCACGGTCGGACCTGAGCCGATCACCGCCGGATCGTCGCCCGGTACGTCGGAGATGGCGAGCGTGACAACGCGCGCCGGCCGCGCGCGCAACGCGAGCCGTCCGCCCTTGATGCGGGAGAGGTGCTTGCGCACCGCGTTCATCTCGCCGATCGCGGCGCCCGAGCGCAGCAGCGCACGCGTCACCGCCTGCTTGTCGGCAAAGCTGAGCCCTGTCGCCGGCGCGATCCAGTTGGCGGAGGCGCCGCCCGACATCAGCACCAGCACGCAATCCTCCGCGCCGGCTCGGTCGGCGAGCGCGAGCGCATGCTCCGCGGCTTGCAAGCCCGCGGCATCCGGCACTGGATGACCGGCCTCGATCACCTCGATATGCCGGCTCGGCCGGCCATAGCCGTGGCGGGTGACGGCAAGCCCTGCGAGCCGCTCGGGTGGAAGCCTGGCGAGGTCGAGATAGTGGCGCTCCAGTGTCTCGATCATGGCGCCGGCGGCCTTGCCCGCCGCCAGCACGACCAACCGGCCTGACCCGGGCGGTTGCGGCAGATGGGGCGGCAGGCACGACTCTGGATGCGCTGCAGCAATGGCGGTGCGGAACAGCCCTTCCAGATAAGACCGGGCGGTCATGCGGTCCTCGCTCGGGCGGACAAATGTTTCATGCGGCTGTTCGAACCTTCAAACCCGGATGTACGACGGCATCAAGCCACTGCACAGTTCGGATAAAGCTCGTTATAGTGCCGCAAAAGAAAAATCATCTGGGAGGAGAAACGCTGGCGCGAGTCCGGCACTTCAACGCTGCAATCGAATTCTGCGCACCGCCGAGGCGCGTGCGCCGTCGCACGTTTCCGGCTCGCGATATCCGTGCGCGCTGCCGAGACCACAGAACCAGGTGAAGAAGGCGTTACGGGGAACAGCCTTCTGTCACCTCCCTCCCGCCGCGCCCCGCCGGGGGCGCGGCGGGTTATTTGTCGCATAGTCATTGTGGAACGGCTTTGCGTGTTGCGAAGTCGGCTGCACGCACGGAGGTTTTCATGTCGCATTTCAGGGTCGTCCGGATCTCGTTTGCCGCTGTCGCATGGCTCGCGCTTGGCGCCCTCGGTCCGGCCGCCGCGCAAGCGGACTATCCCAACCGTCCGGTGCGATGGGTGCTGGGCTTTGCTCCGGGCGGCCCGACCGACATCGTGGTGCGCATCATCGCGCAAAACCTTTCGGAGCGGCTCGGCCAGCCGTTCGTGATCGAGAACCGGCCGGGCGCCGGCGGCAATATCGCGACGCAAGCCGTGGTGAACGCGCCACCGGACGGTTACACGCTGCTGGCGATGGCGCATTTCAATGCCATCAATGCCACGCTCTACAAGCAGCTGCCGTTCAACTTCATCCGCGACATGGTGCCGGTGGCTGGCATGGTGCAGATGCCGAACGTGCTGGAGGTCCATCCCTCGGTGCCGGCCAAATCGGTCGCCGAGTTCATCGCCTACCTGAAGGCGAACGGAGACAAGGTCAGCTACGCCTCGGCCGGCAGCGGCTCCTCCGCGCATCTGGCGACCGAGCTGTTCAAGGCCATGACCGGCACCTCGATGCAGCACGTTCCGTATCGCGGTTCTGGGCCTGCGCTGGTCGATATGCTGTCGGGGCAAGTGACGGTGATTTTCGACACGCTGTCGTCGTCGGTCCAGTACATCCGCGACGGCAAGCTGCGCGCGCTCGGCGTGACGACCGCCGCCCGGTCGGCGGCGCTGCCGGATACGCCCTCCATCGCCGAGACGGTGGCGGGCTACGAGGTCACCGCCTGGTTCGGGATTGCTGTGCCGAAAGGCACGCCACAGCCGATCGTCGACAAGCTCAACCGCGAAATCAACACCACCTTGGCCGATCCCAAGATCCAGGCGCGGTTCGCCGAGCTCGGCGCGGTGCCGTTCCCGGCGACGCCGGCGCAAATGGTGGCGTTCGTTGCCGCTGAAACCGAAAAGTGGGGCAAGGCAGTGCAGTTTTCCGGCGCAACCGTCGACTGACTCCGGCCGCGAGGCCTATGGCAGGCGGGCCGCCGCGTCGCTATCTTTGCGGTGACGACGCGAGGATCGAGAGCCATGGATGACAACACCCGCACCGAGCTCGAAGCCGCCGTCTACCGGCGCCTCGTCGAGCATCTGCGCAGCCGCACCGACGTGCAGAACATCGATATGATGAATCTCGCCGGCTTCTGCCGCAACTGCCTGTCGAACTGGATGAAGGAAGCGGCCGACTCAAAGGGCGTTCCGATGAGCAAGGACGAAAGCCGCGAGATTGTTTACGGCGAGCCGTTCGAGCAGTGGAAGGCCAAGCATCAGAAGCAGGCCTCGTCCGAGCAGAAGGCGGCCTTCGACAAGTCCTCCGCGGCGCACAAGCACTAAATGCGCTGCGGCGCTGTCTCGGCGGCAGTGCCGTCGAGGTCGCCGCGCCGGTTGATGCGCCCTCTCCCCTTGCGGGAGAGGGCTCACGAGAATCCGAAATGCGATCAGTTGGGTGAGGGGTTCTTACGCCAAAAGACCCATACCCCTCACCCAGCTCGTGTCTTAACGTCCGCCTGCGTTGCCCTCTCCCGCAAGGGGAGAGGGCACATCAAGCAGCGCCGCTTGAAGCAGCGTCGCATTCGAACTGACAGATGCCCACGCTCCTCATCAAGAACATCGGCGAGTTCTTCACCGGCGATATCGCGCGCCCGCAAGCTGATGTGAGGTCGCTGCTGGTCGAGGGCGCGAAGATCGTGGCGCTGAACCCGCCGACAGACACCAAAGCCGATGCTGTGCTCGACGCCGGCGCCAGCGCGGTGATGCCGGGCCTTGTCGATGGCCACGTCCATCCGGTGTTCGGCGAGTGGACGCCGACCCAGGACACCATCGGCTGGATCGGCAACTATCTCCATGGCGGCACGACCACCATGGTCTCGGCGTGCGAACTGCACGTGCCGGGCCTCGACTACGAGAATCTTTCGCCCGACCTCGTGACCTCGCTTGCGGTCGTGACTGCGGCCACCACGGGCCGCATCCGCTGGAGCGGCGCGCGCGTCTATGCCGGCACCGTCATCCTCGTGCCCGGCATGAAGGAGGAGCATTTCGACCGGCTGGCGGCGGCGAAATCGATCCTCGCGAAATTCATCTTCTTTCCGCTCGCCGCCCGCAAGGACGAAGCGCTGCGCTACACCGAGTGGTGCCGCGCGCGCGGCATCCGCACCAAGGTGCACACCGGCGGCGTGTCACGCTCGGGGCTTTCGCAGATGTGCGGCTATGACATCCTGTCGTGGCTCAAGCCCGACGTGGCGGCGCACATCAGCGGCGGTCCGATCCCGATGAGCGACGCGGACCTCGACCGCGTCATCGATGAAACGTCGTTCGCGATCGAAATCTGCTCGTCGGGCAACTACGGCTCGACCAAGCGCGCGGTGGACCGCATGCGCGAGATGGGCCAGCTCGCGCGGCTGACGCTCGGCACCGACACGCCGGGCGGCACCGGAGTGATCCCGCGCGGCATGCTGCGCAACGTCTGCTACCTCGCCTCCGTCTGCGGCGTGCCGCCCGCGCAGGCGGTTGCGATAGCGACCGGCAATACCGCCAAGGCCCACGGCCTCGACGTCGGCATCCTTGCGGCCGGACGTCCGGCCGACATCGTGATCTGCGGCCCGGTGGAAGGCTCGGCTGGCACGAGCATCGCGGATGCGATCGCGCACGGCGACCTGCCCGGCATCGCCTATGTGATCGCCGACGGCGAGATTGTGGTCAGCGGCCGCAGCCGGCAAACGCCGCCGCCCAAGCGCACGCTGTTCTTCTCCTGTTGCGACGCGCACGCGGGTGGGTTCGTCGCGTCTTGAGGTTCTTGCGCGGTCATTGCCAGTTGTCATTCCGGGGCCGGCCGAAGGCCGGAACCCGGAATCCAACGGCACGCTCGGAGCCTGCATCTGGATTCCGGGTTCGCGCTGCGCGCGCCCCGGAATGACAACGAGATGGGCCGCGGCGCTTTGCGCGTGCCCCGGGATGACGGAGAAACGCTACGCCTTGGCGCGCTTGGCTTCCGGCGCGCTCAATCCGAGCTCCGCCAGAATCTCCTCGTTGTGCTGGCCGAGCGTCGGCGGCGGGCGTGTCGATGCGCGGCCCGTCGTGCGCGAAGGTAAACGCCGCGAGCGGCACGCCGAACGCGCCGTCCATGCCGTTGCCTTTGGCGTGGCGATGGATGATGCCACGCGATGCGAGGTGCGGATCGGCGAGCGCCTCGCCCATGGTGCGAACGCGCGCGGCCGGCACGTGCTGCGCCTGCAGGAACGTCTCCCATTCGTCGGCAGTGCGCGTCTTCATGATCTCTTCAAGCACGGCGATCTCGCGGTCGTGGTCGGCGTCGCGCTCGTCGTTGGTCTTCTTGATCATGTCGGGACGCCCAAGCAGCGTCCAAAGCCGCTTCTGCTGGCGGATGTTGCTCGCCCCCAGCATCACCAGCGTGCCGTCCTTGGTCTCGAACGCGCCATTGGTGGCATGCGGATGGCGATTGCCGTGCGGCTTGGGATGGGCGCCGTTGCGGAGGTAGCCGGTGACGTGCGACGCCATCAGGATCATCGCGACATCGAGCATCGCCATGTCGATGCGCTGGCCCTTGCCGGTGCGCTCGCGCTGGAACAGCGCCGCCGAGAGCGCAAACGCGCCGGTCAGACCGGTGCCATAGTCGACGGCAGGCGAACCGAACTTGATCGGATTGACCTCCTTGGTGCCGGTCATCGCCATGATGCCGGAGGTGGCCTGGATCACGTGGTCGTAGGCGGTCTGCGAACCGCGCGGACCGCCCTGGCCGAAGGCCGAGAACGAGGCATAGATCAGACGCGGATTGATTGCTGACAGCGCCTCGTAGCCGAGCCCCAACGCCTCGAATGCGCCGGGGCGATAGTTCTCGACGAACACGTCGGCGGTCTTGACCAGCGCCTTCAAAACTTCGCGGTCGCGCTCGGTCTTCAGGTCGAGCGCCATCGAACGCTTGTTGGAGGCCTGCGTCAGGAAGGCGGTGCCCATCCCGGCGCGGTTGAGCGCCTTGTCGGTGCCGCCACCGCGGCTCTGATCGGGATCGTTCGGGTCCTCGATCTTGATGACGTCGGCGCCCAGAACTGCAAGCTGGTAGGCCGCGAACGGCCCGGCCAGCACGTGGGTTGCGTCGATCACGCGGATGCCTTCAAACGGGCGCATGGCGTTCCTCCCTTTGCCTTAGAATAGCAAGGCAACTTCCCCGGCGACACGTGGCCTCGTATCCTTCGTACTCTCCGCGAAGGGCCTTTCCGTGGCTGCGCAAATCCGACAGATGCACCTCGGCATGTTCCTGCAGGGCGCAGGACATCACGTCGCCGGCTGGCGGTATCCGGGCGCGGATTCCGGCAGCGAAAACATGCCACACCTGCTTCGGCAGGTGTTGACCGCCGAGCGTGCCAAGTTCGACATGGTGTTCCTCGCCGATGGCCTGACCAGCGGCGAGGACGGCCATCCCTCGCAGATCGCCCGGTTCGATCCGCTGCTGGCGCTCGCGACCTTTGCGGCTGCGACCAGCCGGGTCGGGCTCGCTGCCACCGTCTCGACCACCTATGGCGAGCCGTTTCATCTCGCGCGCGCGTTCGCCTCGCTCGATCACCTGAGCCGTGGCCGCGCGGCGTGGAACGCGGTGACCACCTCCTACGCCAGCACCGGCGCGAATTTCGGAATCACGCACCCCGCTCACGCCGACCGCTACGCCATCGCCGAGGAATTCATCGAGGTGGTCTGTGGACTCTGGGATTCGTGGGAGGACGGCGCCTTCCCGCGGGACAAGGCGACCGGCTGTTATGTCAACCAGGCCAGGCGCCACGTGCTCGACCACAAGGGCCAGTATTTTTCGGTCAAGGGGCCGCTCAACGCATCGCGCCCGCCGCAGGGCCATCCGATCATCGTGCAGTCCGGCTCCTCGGAGCCCGGGCAGCAGCTCGCCGCCCGCACCGCCGATGTGGTCTTCACGGCGCATCAAGGTCTGGAGAGCGCGCAGGCGTTCTATCGCGAATTGAAGGGCAGGTTGGCGCAGTTCGGACGCGAGCCGTCGTCGCTCGCGATCATGCCGGGCTTTCTTCCGGTGCTCGGCGGCACGGAGAAGGAGGCGCGCGACAAGCTCGCGCTGCTCGACGGCTGGACCGATCAAAGCAAGGTCGTGCCGATGCTGTCGGATCGGTTGGGTCACGACGTGTCGCGCTACGACCTTGACGGCCCGCTGCCCGAGTTACCTGTGTCCGAGCAGATGCAGAGCCGCGCCAAGCTTCTGACCGACGCCGCGCGGCGCGACAATCTCACGATCCGCCAGCTCGCCCAGATGGTCGCGACCGGCCGTGGGCATTACGTCATGTGCGGCACGCCGGAGCAGATCGCCGAGCGGATGGCGATGTGGTTTCGCGAGGGCGGTGCGGACGGCTTCAACGTGATGCCGCTTTATTTTCCGGGCGGCCTCGATGATTTTGTCGAAGGCGTGATCCCGATCCTGCAGCGGCGCGGACTGTTTCGCACTGAGTACGAGGGAACGACGCTGCGGGAGCATTTCGGCCTCCCGCGTCCGCGCAACCGATTTTCTGGCGGCTGATCGCCTATTGCGGCGCAAGCCCCGCGGCCTTGGCGATCTCGGCGTTGCGGGCAAGCTCGGCACGCACGTAGGCGGCGAACTCGGCCTGGTGTCATCGGCTCGAGCGGTTCGCCGCCGATCGCGGCCATCTGCATGCGGAACTCGGGCGATTCCGAAATCTTGCGGGTTTCGCGGTGCAGCCGCTCGACGATCTCCGGCGGGGTCTTGGCCGGCGCGAACAGCCCGACCCAGAAGTCGAAGTCGGAGTTGGGATAGCCGGACTCGATGGTGGTCGGCACGTCGGGCAGCGCGAGCGAACGCTTGCGGCCGGTGGTGGCGAGCGCATCGAGCTTGCTTCTCGGTCACCAGCGATTGCACGGTCGTCATTGGCGTGAAGTAGAACGTGATGCGGTCGCCGATGATCTCGGTGATCGCCTCGGGCGTGCCGCGGAACGTCACGGGCTGCGCGGGGAAGGCGCCGGCGGCGAGGCGGAACCGCTCGGTGGTGAAGTGCGAGGCCGAGCCGTAGCCGTTGGTGGCGTAGTTCACCGTGATCCGGCCGTCCTTCGCGGCCGTCACCAGTTCGGCCAGCGTCTTGAACTTGCCGTGGTGCGTCGCCATCACCAGCGGCGTGTTGGTGACCGGCGCGATCGCGACGAGGTCGCGCGCCACGTCGTAGGGGATGTTGGCGACCGTGGTCGGCGTGGTGGTGAGCGCGGTCGAGGCGAACAGGACAGTGTAGCCGTCGGGCGGCGCGCCTGCTGCGGCCGCGATGCCGATGGTGGTGCCGGCGCCGGGCCGGTTCTCGACCACGAACGGCTGGCCGAATTCCTTGGCGAGATGCTGCGGCGGTGGCGCGCGCGACGATGTCGATGGCGCTGCCGGCGGTGATCGGCACGATCACCCGCACCGGCTTCGACGGCCAGCTCTGGGCATGGCTCGTGGCGGTCAGGCCGAGCAGAGCGCAGAGCGCGGCCAGGATGGTTCGGATCGTCATCGTCGTTCTCCCGAGTTCGCCTTTCGGCGCATGTCAGACCGCGGCCGGCGGCAGCGGCGGCCGGCCGAGGATGGCGTCCGACGCCTTCTCGGCGATCATGATGACCGGCGCGTTGGTCGCGCCGCCGATCAGGTCGGGCATCACCGAGGCATCGACCACGCGCAGTCCCTCGACGCCGATCACCCGCAGCTCGCCGTCGACGACCGCCATGTCGTCGGACCCGGGCCCCATCATGCAGGTCCCGACCGGATGATGCACCGTGCCCATCGTCGCACGCACGTGCGCATCGATGTCGGCGTCCGACGTGCAGGTTGCGCCGGGCGCGATCTCGCGCATCGACGAACGGCGCGAGCGGTGCTTGCCGCACCACGTCGCGGATCATGCGAAGGCCGTCGCGCATCACGCGCCATTCCTCGTCGGTGCGCGAGAAAATTCTGGTGGATGCGCGGATGCGCCGCGGGATCGTGCCGAGGCGAGCTCGACCCGGCCGCGGCTCACCGGCCGCATCGGCATGGCGCGGCACGAGAAGCCGTCGGCGAACGCCTTCTTGAACGGCGGCAGATACGGCTGACGCGGTGTTGGTCGCGCCCATCCAGAACAGCATCTGCAGATCGGGCACCGGCTCCTGCGGGCGCGTTTTCAGGAACGCGGTAATACCGAACGGCAGGTCGGAGGCGAAGCCTTTGCCGAGGAAATAGGACTGGCCGAGCGCGAGTGCGACGCGGTCGAGCCGCATGTTGCGCTGGAACGGTCCGGGCTCCTTGCGGCGGAAGCTGAGCGCCGCCGAGGTGTGGTCGAGCAGGTTCTTGCCGACGCCCTTGAGCGCGATGCGCGTCGTCGATGCCATGCGTGCGCAGTTCGTCCGGGTGGCCGATGCCCGACAGCATCAGGAGCTGCGGCGAATTGATCGCGCCGCCCGCGAGGATCACCTCGCGCGCGGCGTGCGCAACCTTTCGCTCGCCACCCTGGACGTATTCGATGCCGGTCGCGCGCGTGCCCTCCATCGTCACCCGAGTGACCAGCGTGTGGAGCGCGAGCGTCAGGTTCTTGCGCGACAGCGCGGGGTGCAGGTAGGCGGTGGCCGCGCTGCAGCGCCGGCCGTTGCGCAGCGTCATCTGGATCGAGGCGAAGCCTTCCTGCTTGGCTCCGTTGTAGTCCGTCGTGAACGCGTGGCCGGCGGCCTGGCCTGCCGCGATGAACGCCTCGCAGATCGGGTCCTGGAACGTCGAGTAGCGCGTGGCCAGCGGCCCGTCGCCGCCACGGTAGGTGTCGGCGCCGCCCTCCCAGCTCTCGGCGCGTCGGAAGTAGGGCAGCACGTGGGCATATGACCAGCCGGGCAGGCGGTTCGCGGCCCAGCGGTCGTAGTCGCTGCGGTGGCCGTGGTAGTAGGCCATGGCGTTGATCGCCGACGAGCCGCCGACCACCTTGCCGCGCGCGCATTCGATGCGCCGGCCGTTCATGGTGGCGGACGGCTCGGCGAAGTACATCCAGTCGTGCAGCCGCTTCTGCAGGATGCGGCCCCAGCCGAGCGGAATGTGAATCCAGGGATCGCGGTCCCAGCCGCCGGCCTCCAGCACCAGCACGGAGACGGCGGGATCTTCGGACAGGCGGTGGGCGAGCATGCAGCCCGCGGAACCGGCACCGACGATGATGTAGTCGAACGTGGTCTGGTCCGTCATGGCCTGCCCAAGAGAGCCCAAGAGAGCCCAAGCGAGGCCGTGGCGCCTCATCATTCTGCGGGGCGGCGAATGTAGACCGGCGATTGCAACCTGACCAGCGAGCAGGATGGCAAACGAGGCATGCACGCCGATGGTGCGACAAACCGCTTCCGTCCTAGTATCACGCGTGTCGGAGTGCCCGTATGAACCCTCGTATCGTCGTCGTTCCCCCTTCGCATGCCGAGGTCGCCGAGATCGCCCGCAAAGTGGCGCCGAAGGATTTCGAGCTCGTGGTCGCGCGCAATGAGCCGGGCGAGCTGCAGAGCGCGATGGCAGATGCCGAATACGTCGTCTGCTATCCGAACCTGCCGTCGAACGACGCGTTCTATCGCGGCGCGCCGCAGACTGAAGCTCTACCAGCTGCTCAGTGCCGGCTACGACGACGTCGACATCGAGGCGGCGCGCCGCGCCAAGGTGCCGGTCTGCAACAACGGCGGCGCCAACGCGATCTCGGTCTCCGAACACGCCATGATGTTGATGCTGACGGTGTCGCGCCGGGTGATCTGGCAGCACGACAACGTGTCCGGCGGGCGCTGGCGCGGCAACGGCCCGGCGCCGCGCATGTACGAGATTTTCGACAAGACGCTCGGGATCGTGGGGCTTGGAACCATCGGCAAGAAGGTGGCGCGGCTCGGGCGCGCCTTCGGCATGCGGGTCCAGTACTACGACATCGCACGGGTGCCCGAGCATGAGGAGGACGCGCTCGGCGTCCGCTTCCGGCTGCTGCGCGAACTGCTCGCGACCTCCGACATCGTCACGCTCCACGTGCCGCTCAACGATTCCACCCGCCATATGATCGGCGCGCCCGAGCTTGCGCTGATGAAGCCCGAGGCGATCATCGTCAACACCAGCCGCGGGCCGGTGATCGACGAGACGGCGCTCGCCCGCGCGCTCGCCGACAACAAGCTGTTCGGCGCCGGCCTCGACGTGTTCGACCAGGAGCCGCCGCCGCCCGACAATCCGCTGTTCAAGCTGAAGAACGTGGTGCTGACCTCGCACTACGCCGGCCCCACCTGGGACAACCATGTCGCCCGCTTTCGCAACGCCTTCGACAACGTGCAGCGCGTGGCGCGGGGCGAAAAGCCGCTGTGGGTGGTGCCGGAACTTGCGGAATTGGTGCGATAGGGACGCGCGTCAATTTCTGCGCCGTCATCGCCGGGCCGGCGATCCCGCTTTGGAAGGGCACTGCGTCCCAAAGCGCGATGGCCGTGACGAGCCTTGTAGGGCGGGTTAGCCGAAGGCGTAACCGGCCATTCCCGCGACGGTGTCGGATTACGCTTCGCTAATCCGCCCTACGGGCTGAGCGAATTGATCGCGTAGACGGCTGCGCCGCTTCCTTTAGTCATTCCAGCACGGCGTTGGCGCGCAACAGGAACGATTCCGGAATGCTCAGGCCCAGGGTCTTGGCGGTCTTGAGGTTGATCACCAGCTCGAACTTGGTCGGCTGTTCGATGGGGATGTCCTTCGGTTGCCGGCCTTGCAATACCCTTTGCACAAATCTCGCGCCGTGGCGGACGGCGGCAGGGCCGTCGGCGCCGAACGACATGAGCCCCCCGCCGTCAGCGAACGCGCGCGTGCTGGAGGCGGTAGGCACGCGATATTTGATCGCCATGTCGATCAGGCGCTGGGTCACGAGGCTGCCCTGGACGATTAGCGCATCGGCCTGCTCTCGCACGGTCATGAACGCATTCTCAAGGTCGAGATCGTCCGAACCGCGAACCATCAAGGAGGGCCCGATTTCCTTGGCGGTCATGGCGCCCGCTCGCCGAATCTCGTCAAACATGGCCTTCGCAAATATGGGATCCAAAACATTGCCCAATATTGCGACCCGCCGCAGCGACGGCAGCATGTCCCGGAACAGTTCGACGTTCTTTGCATTGGACGCCGCTGACATTAGCGAAACGCCAGTGATGTTTGCCCCTGGTCTTGCCAGACTCGAAACGATCCCGGTTTCGACTGGATCGGCCGCGATGATGACAATCGGGATATCCTGAGTGGCGTGCTTCGCCGCGAGCGCGCTCGGAACATAGAGCGCGACGATCAGGTCGACCTTGAGCCGTACCAACTCCCCCGCGAGGTTCGGTAGCCGGTCGGGGTGTCCCTCCGCGGACCGAAACTCGAACTCGACGTCTCGTCCCTCGACGAGTCCGAGTTCGTGCAGTCCGTCCCTGAGTTCGCGTTTGAAAGACTCTCCGTCCGCGAGCCCGATGTAGAGCGCGCCAATCCGGGCTCGCCTGGGTTGTTGCGCGTGCGCTGAGGACGGCAGCCCAACTGCCATACCGGCCGCAATTCCCATGAAATCGCGCCGTCGCATGTCCGCCCCTGAGGTACAGGACAAAACAATGATAGCGGGCCAGGCCGGTGCCTTGATAGGGCTGCGACCGTTTCCATCGCCTTGCTACAGGAGCTGTTGCTTGACACCGGAATGATATAGGACTATATTCCACACCATCCCCGCTCACCGAGGGCGCCTCCGGAGGCGTTCGGTTGGCGGAGCGGGGACGGCGGCGCCCGCGGTTGTGCCTCGCAAGCGCAATCCCGGGAGGCTCCGGGTCACCGTCCGCCCTACTACGAGGGCCGCCCTTCAGTGGGCTGGACGCGGGCCGGACGAACGGCGGGGAAACCTGCCGGGATCAGGGCGGGCAAAGGCCCCCCGTCCGGCCCCGGAAGCTACGGTCCCGGGGTGAAAAATCGCCGCGGTGGAGCGCCGGAAGGCGTTGCGCCCTCCCACTTGAGGGCGCGCCGGCCGCAAGGCCGGAAACCATAGGAAGCGCCGCCCGGCGCTCCGCCCCCCTCGGGCTAAACGAGGGCCGGCCCCGGACGGGGCAAAGAGCCAAAGCGTACGGTCATGCCTGCTTGCACGAGGAGCAGCACCATGAGCCGGACAAGCCCGGCCACGACGTGGCAAGCTTTGCGGCGAAAGAAAATCGAGGGGGTGAACGCATGAAGGGCGCCGAGGTCGTTGCCGAAATTCTCAAGCGCGAGGGCACGGAGTTCCTGTCGTGCTATCCGCGCAATCCGGTGATCGAGCCGTGCGCGGCGCTCGACATCCGGCCGATCCTGTGCCGGCAGGAGCGCGTCGGCGTGGGTCTTGCCGACGGCTATAGCCGCATCAAGCGCGGCAAGCGGAACGGCGTGTTCGCGGCGCAAGCGGGCCCGGGCATCGAGAACGCATTCCCGGGCGTGGCGCAGGCCTACACCGAGAACGTGCCGCTGCTGATCGTCGCGGGCGGCCTGCCGCTCGCGCGGCAATATGTGCGGCCGGTGTTCCGCTCCGCCGATGTCTATCGCCCGGTCACCAAGTGGTCGGCGCTCGCCCACAACGTGCAGGAGCTGCCGGACCTGATGCGCCGCGCCTACCACGCGATGCGTTCGGGCAAGGCCGGCCCGGTGCTGGTCGAAATCCCCGACGAGGTGTTCGAGGCCGAGTTCCAGGGGCCGCTCGACTACACGCCGATGCCGGTGCAGCGGGCGGCGCCCGATCCGGATTCGGTGCGCAAGGCGGTGCAGATGCTGCTTTCGGCCAAGAACCCACTGATCCTCGCGGGGCAAGGCGTGCACTATGCCGAGGCCGGCGCGTTGCTTGCGGCGCTCGCCGAGCTGCTGCCGGCGCCGGTCGCCACCACCAATCCTGGCAAGAGCGCGATCGCCGAAAGCCATCCGCTGTCGCTCGGCGCGTCGACCCGCTCGCGGCCGAAAATGTACACCGATTACATGGCCAAGGCCGACGTGGTGCTGGCGATCGGCTCGTCGCTGACGCGCACGCCGTTCGGCCCAAGCGTGCCGCCGGGCAAGACCATCATCCATTCCACCAACGACACAGGCGACATCAACAAGGAGTATCGCGTCGATCAGGCGTTGGCCGGCGATGCGGCGCTGGTGCTCGAGGCGATGATCGCCGAGGCCGGCAAGCAGAAGGGGCCGGGCGGCGGCAATGCGCTCGCCTCGCTGAAGGAGGAGGTCGCCGCCGCCAAGAAAGCCTGGCTCGGCGAATGGGCGAAGTTCCTCGATTCCGACGAGACGCCGCTCAACCAATACCGCGTGATCCGCGACCTGATGCGCACGGTCGACCGCGACAACGTCATCATGACGCACGATTCCGGCAGCCCGCGCGAGCAGATGATGCCGTTCTGGGAGACCACGGCAGCCGGTTCCTACATGGGCTGGGGCAAGTCGACCCAGCTTGGCTACGGGCTCGGCATCACCATGGGGGCCAAGCTCGCCGCGCCCAAGAAGCTTTGCGTCAACGTGATGGGCGATGCCGCGATCGGCATGACCGGCATGGATATCGAGACCGCGGCGCGCAACAAGATCGCGATCCTCACCGTGGTGTTCAACAACGGCGTCATGGGGGCTGAGCGCGACGTGCTGAAAATCTCCGACGAGAAGTACGGCGCGATGACGGTCGGCGGCAACTACACCAAGGTCGCCGAGGGCCTCAACGTCGCGGCGCGACGCGTGGAGCAGCCCTCCGAGATCGTGTCGGGCATCAAGGAGGCGGTCGGCGCGACCGAGAAGGGCGCGCCGTTCCTGCTGGAATTCGTGGTCAAGGAAGGCCGCGACTTCTCGCGCTACCCGCTCGCGGGGTTGTAAGGATGCCAAAGTGTCATTCTGGGGCGCGTGCGCAGCACGCGAACCCGGAATGACGGCGGAGTAGGCTTTGACGTGATCACATCGGAAGCACAGATGACAACTTCGCAGTTCGACTTTGCTCCGCTGCTGCCGCCCGGCCTGCCGGCCCCGGCCGCCAAATGGACCGGCCTTTCGAAGTACCACTTCATCGGCGGCAACAACGACGCGGCTTCGGTCCCGCTCGACGGCCTGATCGCCGCGATGAACTCCGTGCTCGCGCGCGAGGGCCGGGCGCTTGCGACCTACAACCTCGCGCACGGCCCGCAGGGCTATCGGCCGCTACGCGAGTTCCTTGTAACCAAGCTCAAGCGCGACGCCGGGATTTCCTGTGCGGCCGACGAGATCCTGCTCACCTCCGGCTCGCTGCAGGGGCTCGATCTCGTCAACGGTGTGCTGCTGTCGCGCGGCGACACCATCGTGATCGAGCAGGAGAGCTACGAGGGCTCGCTGCGACGGCTTGCCCGGCTCGGCGTCAACATGGTGGGCGTGCCGCTCGACCGCGACGGCATGCGCATGGACGCGCTGTCGAACGCGCTCGACGACCTCAAACGCCGCGGCATCCGGGCCAAGTACATCTACACCATCCCGACGGTGCAGAATCCGACCGGCACCATCATGCCGGAGGCGCGCCGCGCCGAGCTTCTGCGACTTTCCGAAGCGCACGGCGTGCCGATCTTCGAGGACGACTGCTACGCCGATCTGATCTGGGACCACAAGCGACCGCTCGCGCTCTACGCCATGAGCAGGACCGGCGGCGTGATCCACATCGGATCGTTCTCGAAGTCGGTCGCGCCGGCGCTGCGGGTCGGCTACATCGTCGCCGGCTGGGACGTGCTGTCGCGCATCCTGCCGCTCAAGACCGACGCGGGCTCGGGCGCGCTCGAACAGATGGTGCTCGCGGAATACTGCACGCCGCATTTCGTCGAACACGTGCCGGAACTGACGCGGGCGCTGCGCCAGAAGCTCGTCACGCTGATGGAGTCGCTCAACGAGCATTTCGGCACGGCGGCCGAGTTCGACGATCCGAAAGGCGGGATCTTTCTGTGGGTCAAGCTGCCGGACAACGTCGACACGGTGAAGCTCTATCAGCCTGCGCTCAAGGCCGGCGTCGCGATCAATCCGGGCCCGGAATGGTCGACCAACCGCGACTACAGCACTTGCCGGATGCGGCTCTGCTTTGCGAGCCCGACGCATGAGGAAATCCGCGAAGGGGTGGCCACGCTCGCCGAGGTCTGCCGGCGCGAGTTCGGCGTGCCGACGCGTAGCGCCAATGTCGAGCGCCGCGGGCAGGCCTGATCGATTCGCCCCACCGCAAAAAATTCGTTCCCCACAGGCCGCTTGTGGATGACGGGGGCGGGCGGCGCCGCGCCTTGACCCAGCCGCCGCCGGCTCCGAATGCTGCATGCCGAAAGCGCGGAGGCTGTCTCCGCAGCCATGCATGAGGAGCGTCCATGTCCGCCGTCGAAGAAGAGCGACCCGAAGCCGCCAAGACCCGTTTTGCCAAGGACCAGCTCAAGGCCTTCGTCGAGCGGATCGAGCGCCTGGAGGAGGAAAAGAAGGCGATCTCCGACGACATCCGCGATGTCTATGCCGAGTCGAAGGCCAGCGGCTTTGACGTGAAGGCGCTGCGCGCGGTGGTGCGGCTTCGCAAGCAGGACGCCAACGAGCGCACCGAGCACCAGATGATCCTGGACACCTACCTCAACGCGCTCGGCATGCTGGCGGCGTAGGACGCGATCCGCTTGGTTGCAACGTCCGGGCCGGTCTTACGCGCCCGGCTATTCCACCGTGATCCCGGCGGTCTTCAGGACAACCGCCCATTTTGCCACCTCGCTCACGAGGTAGGCGCCCCATTCCTCGGACGAGGCGACCACGGGCTCGGCGCCGTTGCTTGCGAGCAGCGTTTTCATCTCCTCCGAGGCGGCGGCCTTGTTCATTACGTCGTGGACGCGCGCGATGGCCTCCTTGGGAGTTCCCTTCGGCGCCCACATGCCCTGCCAGATCGACAACTCGAAGCCGGCGAGGCCTGGCGTCTCGGCAAGCGGCGGCAGCTCGGGCAGGAGGTTAGACCGCTTGAGCGAGGTGATCGCGAGGAACTTCAGCCGCTCGTCCTTGACGTAGGGGATGGCGGTGGGCAGCGGCGCAATCATCATCGACACGCGGCCGCCCAGCAGGTCCACGATGGCCTGGTTGGTGCCGCGGTAGGGCACATGCGCGACCTTGATGCCCGTCATCTGCGCGAACTGCTCGGTCGAAACGTGGGGCAGGGTGCCGACGCCGCCGGTGGCGTAATTCAGGGCGCCGGGCTGCCGCTTGGCGAGCGCGATCAGCTCGGGGACCGAGTTGACCCCGAGCGAGGCATTCACCACCAGCACGTTCGGCGACACGCTCATGTAGGCGACCGCGTCGAAATCCTTGATCAGGTCGTACTTGACGTTCTTGAACATCGTCATGCTCATGGCCTGGGTCACGCCGCCGACCACGAGCGTGTAGCCATCGGGTGCCGCGCGGGCCGCAATCTCGTTGCCGAGGTTGCCGGACGCGCCCGCCCGGTTCTCGACCACGAACGGCTGGCCGAGGCTCGCTTCAAGCTTCTGCGCGAAGATGCGGAGCACGATGTCGATCGTCGTCCCGGGCGGGAAGCCGCATATGATCTTGACCGACCGCGTCGGATAGGCGCTCTGCGCCTGCGCGGCAGATGCAGGGCCCAGTGCGCAAACGGCCAGCATCAGGAGCGCGAGCACTCGTTTCATCGTCGTTTCCTTCCCATCGTGTTGGCTTTTTCTTGGTCGCGTTCGCATCGGGGCGCTTGACCCCGCGGCACTACAAATCCAGCGCGGCCCTTGCCGCAGCCGCGTCCGTGGTCATCGCGTGCGGGTCGATCGCCACGTCCTTGAAGACGCAGCGCGCGAACCGCTCGCGCTCGGCGAACGGCACGGTCGCGTCGATGCCGAGCTTGGTGCGCATGCCGCGGTCGCTGACCCGCACGTACTCGTGGCCGCGCGCTGCCGGCACGGTGAAGATGTCTTTCGACGCCTCCATGCGGGTCGCAAGCGCATACTCCACGTCGACCGGATCGCGGATATCGATGTCGTCGTCCACGACGATCACGAGGTCGAGGTCCTTCAGCGCCCCGAACGAGGCGAGGATAGCATTGCGCTGGAGGCCATCGTGGGCCGGGCCGGTCTTTTTCACCTGCACGATGGCGTGGAAGCGGTGCAGCCCGCCCGCCGTCATCTCGGCGTCGGTCACGATCGGCACGGCCGATTGCAGCACCTTGAGCAGGCTTGCCTCCAACACGTACTTGCGCAGCACCACGGTCTCGCGGCCGTAGCCGTTAATGGCGTGATAGATCGGCTTGCTGCGGTGGGTGACCGCGGTGACTTCGAACACCGGCGCCGGATCGGCTGGCGCGAGGTAGCCGACGAACTCGCCGAACGGGCCCTCCACCACGGTCTCGTCGATCCGCAGCACACCTTCGAGCACGATCTCGCAATCCGCCGGCACCACCAGATCCTGCGTTACGGCCTTCACCACCGGCAGCGGCCGGCCGCATAGACCGCCGGCGACGGCCAGTTCGTCGGCCGTTTCCGGCATCTGCGAGCCCATCGTGGCCGCGGTGTAGTGCAGCGCGAGATCGGACCCGATGCAGGCCGCGACCGGCAGGTGCCGGCCCAGCTCTTCGCGCGCGCTCGAACGCCGCCCGCAAGTGTCGGCCGTAGTCGAGCTGGATGCCGAGCCGGTTGCCGCCCATGAGCATGAGCCGGTGATAGGAGGCGTTGTAGATGCCGGTTTCCAGGTCGCGCACGATCATGATGCCGGCGGTGACATAGCGGCCGGCATCGGCGGCGGTGTGGGTCAGCGCCGGCAGAATACGGCCGATGTCGATGTTCTCGGTGTGGACGCGCTCCTGCGACGGCGCCCGCTCCACCAGCACCGGCGGCTTCGGATCGCTGAGCGCCCGGCCGATGAAGTGCGCGCACGCCACGGAAATCGATGCCGAAAGCGGCTTCGACGTTGGCTTGGCAGGACAGCAGGTTGCCGACCACCGGTATGTCGTAGCCGTTGACCTGCGAGAACAGGAGGGCGGGCCCGCCGTCGAGCTTCTTCATGATGCCGGCCAGGTCCAGATACGGATCCGACCGGGGCAGTGTAGGTGGCGAGCCGGCCTTGCTCCGCCATGCGCGCCAGCGCTGCCCGGAAACGGGTGTCGAGAACCAAGTTGGATATGCGCAACAGGTACTCCCGGGCGTAACGGCGGCGGACGCGACATCTTACGTCCGCAGTCGAGCCCGGGGAAACGCTGAGAGCTTGGATTAGGGAAGGCGACTCCATGCCGCCGGTTGTCAGCGCAGGGCCGCGGTGCGCAGGACGAAGTTGACGGTGGACTGGAACACCACCGCGCTGCCACTGAACGTCTCGGCGGTCATGCCGAGGTCGGGTCGGCCGAGAATGTCATCATCACGGCCGACGGCGGCTTGCGCATGTGCTGGACAAGCTGGGCGTAGTCGGTTTCGCCGAACGGTGTCACAACCATGTTGTCCTGCACGCTTGCCACCAGGACAAGGCTGCGCAGCCACGGATCGTTCAGCCGCAGGGTGAGGTCGGTGGGCGGGTCGCGGCGGCGGCCGGAGGAGCGGGCTTCGGAGCGGCAGAGGCGGCGTCACGGCTGTTGGCAGGGGCGGGGGCAGCTGCAGGCGGCGGCGCGATGTGGTCGGCCGCGCCGGCGGTCTTACGGCGCCCGCGCTCAGACTGGGCCTGCTGCGGAGCGGAATACGCAGCGTAGCCCAGCGCGGCCTCCGGCGGAGCGCGGTCCGGGCGGGCGAACGGACCAATCGAAGCGGTCAAATCGGAACCGGCGGACGCGACCTGAGTGGTGCCAGCCGGTGCGCGGCGGGCCGACGAGACCGCCACCTGAGTCTGCGGGGCCGGCGGAGCCGCCGAAGCGACCGGCGCATACGAACGCTTCATCGCACCGGGCATATTGTCCCACATGCCGCGCACGTTGATGATGTCGTTTACGGAGAGGTTCGCGATCTGTGCCGGGTCTGCGACCGGCCGCGCGGCCTGCACCGGACGGTTGTCCATGGCAGCCAGCTGCAGACGGTTACGCTCCTCGGCGGCCGCGATCTGAGCCTTCTTCTGCTCCTCGGCCAGCCGTTTCTGTTCCTCCGCAGCTGCGACCTGCTGCTTCTTGCGCTCCTCGGCTGCGGTTGCCGCCGCCACCTGCAGCTTCCGGTGCTCCTCGGCCGCGGCAAGCTGCTGCTGTCTGCGCTCTTCGGCCGCCGCCATCTGCTGCGACCGGCGCTGCTCCTCGATCTGCTGCGTCCGACGCTCCTCGGCCGCGGCGAGTTCGGCGCGGGTGCGTTCTTCGGCGGCGGCGAGCTGCGCCCGAGTGCGCTCTTCAGCTGCCGCGATGGCCGCGGCGATCTGGGCCGTCGGCCGGCTCTGCGGCAGCGGGACAGGATCCTGCGCGGGGGCGGCCACTGAGGCGGTTGCGGTCGGACGGCGGGCCTCGGCCGCCGGCGTCGGCCGTTGCGTCTCGGTTGCCGCCTCTTCGCTCGCTTCCTCCGTCTCGTCCTTCGGATTGAACAGACGCGGCGAACAGGTTGCGCTGGGCCTGCCGGCCGCCGCTCTGCTGCGCTTGACCGCGCTCGACCTCGGTCAGCGCCAGCTCATAGCCAGGCAATGGATTGCCGTCGGTCGGGACGTGCACGGTGCGACCGTTCGGGAACACCTTGACAAGCTGCTCGCGCGTCATCCGCGGCCAGTGACGGACACTGCCGACGTCGAGGTGAACGAACGGCGAGCCCGAGGTCGGGTAGTAGCCGACGCCGCCGCCCTGAAGACGCAGTGCGGCATTGCGCACCTGCTCGACCGGAACGCCCGGAATAAAGAAGTCGATGGCCTTGCCCAGCGTGTGCTGGCTGAAACGCGCCACGCCCTTGCTTCGGCGGCGCAGCATGTTGTTGGTCTCGGGCGAACGGTAGCCGCAGACGATGTGAATGGGAGACTTGGCCCCGACATCGTTCTGGACCTCCCAGAGCAGGTCGATGGCGTGCGGGTCCATCTTGATGTCCTGCTCTTTGCGCCAGTCGCGCATGATCCAGTTGATCTTTTTCAGCGCCTCTTCGTCGTAACGGCCGTCCCTTTTGAAGGTGATGGTCAGGTCTTCGTTGGTGTGGATATGGTGCAACGAGATCGTGCGGGTATCGCCAACGGCGTTGGCGTTTTGCAGGCCCTGCGATCCCAGGAGGACGAAACAAGCGGCGAGGCCGATCTGCCGGCCCTGCGCGCGAAGTAGACAAAACAAAGCCGGCCGTGCGCGCGCTACTGACTGCCACGTGCAATCCCGTACGGTCGTTGCGACAAAACCCCGCCACGGCCGAGCGGCCGTGGGCACCCACTTCACGCAGTCGTTATCGGGAAGGGTTAAGAACTCCTCCCCCTATCCCAACAAGTCTTCATCCTAGCGGCCCAGTATGGCGAAAAAAAGCCCAGACAATCCACGGGTTCGCAAGACGGCTAAACGGCCGCCGCGAATGACCCGGTTTACGCCCTCGAATAGGACCATTATCCACAGAAAATTGCGATTGCCTTAACGCGCGACCGTGCCGGGAGCGGCCATGTCGCGTCCGCCCTTGAAAACGATGGTTAACACGTGTGGATTGGTGCGTGCGGCGGCGCGCCTACGCTCCGGGTTGTTACCGCGTTCGCAGGGACTCGTCCTGCTCGATCGCTGTTTTCGGCGAGCCCCAGGTGATCGAGCTTGCGGTAGAGCGTCGAACGCCCGATCTGCAGTCGCGGGCGATTTCCGACATCTGGCCGCGATAATGGGCGATGGCGAAGCGGATGACTTCGCCTTCAAGTTCGTCGAGCGGTCGCACGTCACCGTGGGCGTCGAGCAGGCCCAGGATGCCGAGCCGCCGGGGTCTGGCCCGGCGCCGTCGCGGGGCGGCGCCGGGTCCGATGTCGATCAGCGGCGGCCATCAAGCGCTTGGCGGCAGGGCATCCGGGCCTTCGAGCCGGCTGCGAAGCGCCGCCGCATCTGCTGGGCGACCTGTTGCGCGATCTGGGGAAACTCGGCGATCCCGATGGTGTCGCCTTCGGCCAGCACGACCGCGCGGAACACGGCGTTCTCGAGCTGGCGCACGTTGCCCGGCCAGCGGTGACGGCTGAGCAGAGCCAGTGCATCGCCGGTGACCGTGCCGATGCGCTTGCCCTCCTCGGCGGAGATCCGGGCGAGGAAATGCCGAACCAGATCGGGGATGTCCTCGGACGCGCTCTCGCAGCGGCGGCACCGAAATCGGGAATACGTGCAGGCGGTAGAACAGGTCTTCGCGGAAGCGGCCGGCCTTGACGTCGGCGATCAGGTTGCGGTTGGTGGCCGAGATGAGCCGCACGTCGGCCTTGACCGGCTTGCGGGCACCGACCGGCTCGACCTCGCCCTCCTGGATCGCGCGCAGGAGCTTGACCTGCGCCGCCGCCGGCAGTTCGCCGACCTCATCCAGGAACAGCGTGCCGCCGGCCGCCTCGACGAACTTGCCGGTGTGGCGCTCGGTAGCGCCGGTGAACGCGCCCTTCTCGTGGCCGAACAGGATCGACTCGACGAGATTGTCCGGGATCGCACCGCAGTTGACGGCGACGAACGGCTTGGCTGCGCCGTTCGCCCTGGCCGTGGATGGCGCGCGCGATCAGCTCCTTGCCGACGCCGGACTCGCCCTCGATCAGCACCGGGATGGCGGACGCCGGCGGCCTTCTCGGCGGTGCGCAGCACCGCGCGCATCAGCGGGCTGCGGGTGATGATGTCGCGGAAAGCCGAGCGTGCCGGACCGGCTGCGCTTGATGCGGGCGAGTTCGTCCTCGAGCGCGCCCTTGTCGAGGGCGTTGCGCAGGCTGACCTGCAGACGTTCCGCGCCGACCGGCTTGACCACGAAGTCGAGCGCACCGGCGCGCATCGCCGAGATCACGTTGTCGATGCCGCCGTGCGCGGTCTGCACGATCACCGGCACGTGTGCTGCCGGCGTCGCGCAGCCGCGCCAGCACGCCGAGGCCGTCGAGATCGGGCATGACGAGATCGAGCACGACGCAGTCGATGCGCTCGGCTTCCGGCCGGTCAGCAGCGTGACTGCGGCCTCGCCGCTCTCGGCGATCAGCGGCTCGTGGCCGAACTTGCGCACCATGTTCTCGAGCAGGCGGCGCTGGACCGGATCGTCGTCGACGATGAGAACGCGCGCGCGCATGAATAGCTCCTGCGCCAGAAGCGGCACGCTGTGCCGTTTCGGGGCACTTTGCGCGGCTTGCGTTAAGGAGCTGTTACGGTTGTGGTTGAGCGGCGGGAGCGGGTCAAGCCTCGCGTCACGCCGGCGGTGCGGCGTGACGGCGACCGTTGCCGACGCTGCGGATCGGCCGCGTGGGCCGTGATCGTGGCGATGCGCGTGGGAATGCGCATGACCGCGCAGTGCGCATGTGCCATCGCTTCGGTCGCCGGCATGTAGACCACGTGGCCGTGGCGCACGCCGCGCTCGGCGATCACCTGGTTGGCGAACGCCTGCACCTCCGTCGCCGCGGCCCTTGAGCACGGTCACTTCCAGGCAGCTCTCGGCGTCGAGGTGGACGTGCAGCGTCGCCTGCGACAGGTCGTGATGGGCGTGGAATTCCTGCGTCAGCCGCTTGGGCAATTCGCGCGCGTGATGGTCGTAGACATAGACCAGCGCCGCCACGCAATGGCGGGAGCCGGCGACCTCGACTGCGGCCTGCTGCAGGCCCGAGCGGGCGAGATCGCGGATCGCCTCGGAGCGGTTCTGGTAGCCCCGCGCCGCGATGATGCGGTCGAGCTCGGCCATCAGATCGTCGTCGAGCGTAATGGTCACGCGCTGCATGATCGTCTCCGGCGGCAGGACGCCGCCATCATAGACAATTGCGCGGTGTCCGGGACCCGGCGCTACTTGGCCGGCTCGACCGTGAACAGGTCGGCGATTGCCATCACCGCAGCGTAGCGCGTCAACGGGGTCCTGGATCGTACGGTTGATCTCGCCGAGTCTCGCCATGTGCGACATCGGCACCGTGTACTTCAGCCCGTCGCCGCCCTTGCGCGGGCGGATCACAACGACCGCAAACGTGCCGAGCGGTGATTTTTCCGCCGCGATCTGCGATCGAGCCCTGACCCGGGCTCGCGCTCGACCGCCAGCATCACGCCGTCGGCGGAGCAGGGGCAGGGCGTGCCTTCGCCCTGGTAGAACACGACCTTGAGTTCGCGCGGGTTGGCGTTGAGGCGGCGCATCGCGTCTTCGCCGATCCGGATGCCGACCGGGATGAACGAGCCGAAGCCGCCGTGCACGCGAGCGCCGAGCTTGACCCATTCCTCCGGCGTTTCCGCGCGTGCCCCGGCGCAGGCGGCAAAGCCAACGAGAAGGAGAACGACGGTACGAAACACGGCAAACATTAGGTGTCTCCTGGTATGCGGTTTCTGACAGGAGATCATACCCGACGGCCGTGCTGTGGACAGCTGAAAGACTCCGTATCGGCGGCGCCAGCGGATTTCCGGCGACCGCCAAACGCAACACGCGCGCTCGCGAGGGGCGCGAGCGGGCGTATCACGTCGCCCCCTGGCCTTGACCGGTGGCTATTCGGCCGCGCGGTATCCCGTATTGGCCACACCGCTGAAGGCCGGCCCCCGCGCGGCGAGACGTTCGTCGCGGGCGCGGAGGAAGACCTTGGCGATTTCCATCGCGATCAGCAGCATGGATGCGACGCCGGTCGCGACCACCCAATCGCGCAGCGATAGCGGCACGGTGTGGAACGCCGTCTGCAGCGCCGGCACGTAGATCACCAGGATGTGGGTGCCGAGCGAGAAGGCGATGGCCACCAGCAGCCACTTGTTCTGCAAGAAGCCGATGAAGGCGCTGCGACGCCGCGAACGACAGTTATAGACGTCGAAGAGCTGGTACATCATCAGCGTGGTGAACGCCATGGTGCGCGCCAGCGCCTCGTCGGCTGTGTTCGGCTCGGTGCCGGTCGCGAACAGCGTGAACAGCCCGCCCGGATAGTAGGCGTCGAGCACGCCGATGGTGCCGACCATCATCAAGAGGCCGACGCAGGCGAGACGCACCCAGTCCTCGGTCAAGAGCACGCCGGAGCCGCGACGGCGCGGCTTGCGCTTCATCACGTCGCGGTCCTTGGGATCGATGCCGAGCGCGAGGGCCGGCGGGCCGTCGGTGATGAGGTTGATCCAGAGGAGCTGAGCTGCGAGCAGCGGCAGGAACAGGCCCACGTCCGCCGACACGAGGCCGAGCCAGCTTGCCAGCATCACGCCGGCAAACATGGTGAGCAGTTCGCCTGAGTTGGTGGACAGGAGATAGATCAGGTACTTCTGGATGTTGTCGTAGACGCCGCGGCCCTCCTCGATGGCCTTTACGATGCTGGCGAAATTGTCGTCGGTCAGCACCATGTCGGCGGCCTCTTTCGAGACGTCCGTTCCGGTGATGCCCATGGCGACGCCGATGTTTGCGGTCTTCAGCGCCGGGGCATCGTTGATGCCATCGCCGGTCATTGCGACGATGTGGCCCTTGCGCTGCAGCGCCTCGACGATGCGCAGCTTGTGATCGGGATCGACGCGCGCGAACACCCGCACCTGCTCGACGATGGCGTCGAGATCGGCGTCGTTCATGGCGCGAAGCTCGGTGCCGGTGACGAGCCGCGCGCCGGGCTCGAAGATCTCGAGTTCGCGCGCAATCGCGCCGGCCGTTGCCGGATGGTCGCCAGTGATCATCACGGTGCGGATGTGAGCGCGACGCGCCATGGCGACGGCGCCCTTCACCTCCTCGCGCGGCGGGTCGATCATGCCGATGAGACCCAAGAACACGAGGTCGTCCTCGACGCTCTCGGGCAATTCGGTGTCCGGCCTGGGCGCACGCGGATCGATGCCGAGCGACGCGGCTGGCATGGTCCGCGAGGCGATTGCAAGCGTGCGCAGGGTCTGGCTTGCCAGCCCATCGTTGCGCCGTGACAGGTCGGCCCGGCCTTCCTCGCTCAGCGGGACCGGCTTGCCGCCGTCCATGACGTAGCGGCATTTCGACAGCAGGATTTCCGGCGCTCCTTTGACGAGCACGCGGACGCAGGTGGGGTTCTCAGGGTCGAGATGGACCGTGGTGTGACGCTTGCGCTCGGACGTGAACGGGATTTCCGCAACGCGGGGGAAGAGCGCAAGGTCCTGCTCCGAGAGGCCGAACTTTCGGGCAGCGACCACCAGCGCGCCTTCGGTCGGGTCACCCTGCACCTTCCAGCGGCCGTCGCTGTTGGTGAGGGCTGCGTCGTTGACCAGCGCCGCGGCTGTCAGCGCATCCGCAAGTGCCTCGCGCACCGGCTGAGCGAGCGGCTTGCCGCCTGTCGTGAACTGCCCCTCCGGGATGTAGCCGCTGCCGCCGACCTCGATCAGGCTGCCGCCGACCGAAATGGTGCGCACCGTCATCTCGTTGCGGGTGAGCGTGCCGGTCTTGTCGGAGCAGATCACGGTCGCGGCGCCGAGCGTCTCGATCGCCGGCAGCTTGCGCACGATGGCGTTGGCCGCCGCCATTCGGCGCACGCCAAGACTGAGGCCAACCGTCACGATCGCGGGCAAAGCCTCCGGGATGGCCGCGACGGCGAGCGCTACCGCGAATAGGAAAAGGCCCAGCACCACGTTGAGCGTCAGCGCCTTGGCGCTGAGCACGCCGGCTGCGAACACCACGGCGCAGATGCCGAGCATCACCACGGTCAGGCGCTTGCCGGTGCGGTCGAGCTCCTGCTGAAGCGGGGTCGGCTCCTTCTCGGCGGCCTCGATCAGACCGGCGATGCGGCCGACCTCGGTCTCCATCCCGGTCGCGGTCACGACGGCGCGGCCGCGCCCGTAGGTCGCGACCGTGCCGGCAAACAGCATGTTGATGCGGTCGCCAAGGCCGGCGGCCGCCTCGACCGGCTTCGCACTCTTGGACACCGGCATGCTCTCGCCGGTCAGCGGCGCCTCGTCGGTGTGCAGGTTGGCGTCCTCGATCAGGCGCGCGTCGGCTGGAATCTTGTCGCCGGCTTCGACCATTACGATATCGCCCGGCACCAGTTCGCTGGCGGCCACGCGCTGGCGTTCGCCGTCGCGGATCACGGTCGATTCCGGCGCTGCCAGCGCCATCAGCGCGCGGACCGAGCGCTCGGCGCGCGCCTCCTGGAAGTAGCCCAGCAGCGCGTTCAGAACCACGATCGCGGTGATGACGATCGCCTCGTAGGGCAGGGCGGATTCGCGCGGGTCCTGCAGCATCCACTCGACCACCGAGATGACGATGGCGACAAGCAGGATGATGACGAGGAAGTTCTCGAACTGCTCGAGCAGGCGTTTCCACCACGGGGTCTCGGGCGCGCTCTTGAGCTGGTTCGGCCCGTACTGCTCCAGACGCTGCTGCGCTTCGGCGCGAGTCAGGCCACGCGCGGCGTTGGACCGCATCGCGGCCACGACGGCGTCAGCGGGTACGCTGTGTGGGGCTGTGATTGTGGTTGTTGTGTCTGTCGGCCGACCTTGCGCACGGTCGGTCCACGTCTCGTGGACGTTCATCGTCAGGCTCCTCTTGGTCTTCCAGTCCGACATCGCAGCCTGATGGCTGCCAGAGGGGCCCGGCCTGGCTCTTGGTTCTCAAAGTCGCATCAACACCGTCCAAATCCGGGGTGCCGTTCCGGAGTGAAATCCACGATCCTCGATCGCTGATGGCCAGAACTGGGGAGGCCGCCCCGGCATCACGAGTGCCGTCGTGCGCCGGCCGGCGGGCGGCCTTAAGGGTGGCGATCCGCGCCGGCGACGATCCGGATCATCTGGTCGGGCTCGACCAGGGCAGCAACAGCAATGGCGATCAGCGTGAAGGCCCCGGCCACATCCCAGTACGACAGGTGCGGCCCTTGCGCCGGCCGCTGCCAGGCGAGCAGTGCGACCAGCGCGGCCAGCACGAAGAACACCGTGCTGACGGTCGGCAGCGCCAGAATCCCGAGACAGCAGGGGCAGGGTGGTGACAAACAGCACCAACACGATGGCAAGCCCGGTCGCGAAGGCGACGTGGGGGCCGAAGGTTGGGGTTTTCTGGCTTTGCAGCGTGCCGGCCTGATTGACCATGGCCATGGCGCTTTCGCTCCGTCTCCGATGACGACCGCCGGTCTCGCTCGCACAACCAGGTTCCGGCGCAGGCTTTTTCGCCGGATTAAGTTGTGATATAACTTGTCAATCGGCCGTCTATTTGAAAGTCGATAGTTTAGTAAACATGAAACGTCTTAAAACGCAAGACCGTTCCAGCCATCGCGGAGGGCAGATGCAGTTCGCGAAAACATCGCCGCAGGCCAAAGAACTGCGGAAACAGGCTGGGACTTGGCTCAAGGAGCTACGGGGGCGAGCCGGATTGTCGCAGATCGAACTCGCCCAGCGCTTGGGGCTTAAATATTACACGTTCATTTCCCAGGTGGAGAACGGGTTCGGCCGGGTTCCGACCGAAACCATGGAGGCGTGGGCACGGGCGCTCGACGCCGAACCGTCGAGATTCGCACGCGAGCTTTTGTCCTACTACGACCCGGAGCTGTATCGGCTCCTCTTCGAGGTGAAGCAATGAACGTCGTGCAATTCCCCCGCGTGGTTGAGAATCCATTGCAGGGCTGGCAGTCGGCCGAATTGCAGCAGGTCGTTCGGGCCTGCGCTCCGGCCATTGCGGTGGGCGAAGCGAGCAGCTGGGAGGTCGGTACGACGGAGCTCGGCGATCCCCAGTTCTATCTGCTCGGCCCGCCGCCGGACTTCGACTGCATGCTTTGCATTTCGCGATTGGGCGGCCGCTACGTGCTTGAGGACGGCGTCGGCAAGGTTCTGTACGAACACGACAACCCCATGCTGCTCGCCGAGCAGGCGACCGCGGCGCTCCGCCGTCGCAAGGCCGCGATCGTGGCCCGTATCGCGGTCGCCTGGTGTGCGCTCCGGGAAGCGGTCGAGGAAAAGGCTGAGGCGCTGATGGCGGAGCCGCTGGAGCTGCTCACCCACGTGGCGCCGCAGTTGGCGGTTCTAGTCTGAGCCGGTTCCGGATTGCGGCGGTTTCGCCAGGGTTGTCCGCCGGGCTGGCGGCCTTATGTTGATGCGGTCTCTAACCGCAACCAACAACATTGGCCGACATGATTCCCGCCCCAACGAAGGCGCCGGCAGGACGCGCCGCGACGAAGCCTGCATCCCGAAAGCCCGCCGCAAAGTCGGCCGCGCCAAAATCGCTCGGCGCCCTGCCTGAATGGAATCTCGCCGACCTCTACCCCGGTATCGACTCGCCCGAGGTGAGGCGCGATCTCGAACGTGCCGAGGCCGATTGTTTATGCTTCGAGCAGGATTTCAAAGGCCGGCTCGGCGGGCTTGCGAGCGCGGCCGGGGCAGGGCAGGCGCTCGCCGAGGCGGTTCGGCGTTACGAGGCCATCGAGGACCGCATCGGCCGGCTCGTGTCGTACGCCGGCCTCGTCTACGCCGGCGATACCACCGATCCGATCCGCGCCAAGTTCTATGGCGACATGCAAGAGCGCATCATCACGGCCTCCACGCATCTCTTGTTCCTTACGCTTGAGCTGAACCGGATCGACGATGAGGTCCTCAACCGAGCGATGGACGATCCTGCGCTCGGCCACTATCGGCCCTGGCTTGAGGACATCCGCAAGGACAAGCCTTATCAGCTTGAGGATCGCATCGAGCAATTGTTCCACGAGAAGGCGGTCACCGGCTATTCGGCGTTCAACCGGCTGTTCGATGAGACCATGGCGAGCTTGCGGTTCAAGGTCGAGGGCAAGTCGCTCGCGATCGAGCCCACGCTGACGCTGATGCAGGACGCGAGCGAAAAGCGTCGCAAGGCTGCGGCCGAGGCGCTGGCCCGCACCTTCCGCGAGAACCTGCGGCTGTTCACGCTGATCACCAATACGCTCGCCAAGGACAAGGAGATTTCCGACCGCTGGCGCGGCTTCGCCGATGTGGCAGCATCACGCCATCTCGGCAACCGGGTCGAGCCGGAGGTGGTGGATGCGCTGGTGTCGGCGGTGCGCGCGGCCTATCCGCGGCTGTCGCACCGCTACTACGCGCTGAAGGCGCGCTGGTTCGGCAAGAAGCAGCTCGCACACTGGGATCGGAACGCGCCGCTGCCGCAGGTCCCGATGCGCACCATCCGCTGGCCCGAGGCGACGACCACGGTGCTAAGCGCCTACGGCGCGTTCTCGCCTAAGATGGCCGCGATCGCCGAACGCTTCTTCAGCGAGCGCTGGATCGATGCCCCGGTGCGGCCCGGAAAGTCGCCAGGCGCGTTCGCGCATCCGACCGTGCCGTCGGCGCATCCCTACGTGATGCTAAACTACCAGGGCAAACCCCGCGACGTCATGACGCTCGCCCATGAGCTGGGTCACGGCGTGCATCAGGTGCTGGCAGCGCCGAACGGTCCGCTGATGGCGCCGACGCCACTTACGCTTGCCGAGACCGCGAGCGTGTTCGGCGAGATGCTGACCTTCAAGAAGCTGCTGGCCGAGACGACTGACAAGAAGCAACGCAAGGCGATGCTCGCCGCCAAGGTTGAGGATATGATCAACACGGTGGTGCGGCAGATCGCGTTCTATACCTTCGAGCGCCGCATCCATACCGAACGGCGCACGGGCGAACTGACCTCAGAGCAGATTTGCGCCATCTGGCTCGATGTGCAGCGTGAAAGTCTCGGACCGGCAATCGATCTGCGTCCCGGCTACGAGACATTCTGGAGCTATATCCCGCACTTCATCCATTCGCCGTTCTATGTCTACGCCTACGCGTTCGGCGATTGCCTCGTGAATTCGCTCTACGCCGTATACGAGAAATCGGAATCGGGCTTTGCCGAGCGCTATCTCGACATGCTTGCCGCCGGCGGCACCAAGCACCATTCCGAGTTGCTCGCTCCGTTCGGCCTGAACGCCCGCGACCCGTCGTTCTGGCAGGGCGGCCTCGGTGTCATCGAGCGAATGATCGGCGAGTTGGAGGGGATCGACGATCGGAAATAAGCCGCAAGCCTTGCCGCAGACGAGATCGGCGAGGACGGCTCTTCACCCTGGTCCGCCGACCGGTGCCGAGTTTGGTATCGGTCTTGCTTGCAAGGCAACGGCTTTCAGTTTCACACCTGAGGTATCCGATGGACCGCCGCAAATTCCTGCACGTCGCCGCGGGTGTTACGCTCGCTTCAAAGCCATTGCCCGGCGCGGCACAGGCGGCGTGGCCTTCACATAGCATGACGATCGTCGTGCCGTTCGCTCCCGGCGGGCAGGCCGATCTCGCGGCGCGACCGTTGGCCCTGGGTCTGACGAAAATCCTCGGGCAATCGGTCGTCGTCGACAATCGGCCGGGTGCCGGCGGTGCGATTGGAGCGGCGGCCGTGCTTAAGGCCGAGCCCGATGGGCATACGATGCTGATGGCCTTGTCCGCCATCGCGGTCTTGCCCGAAGCCGAGCGCGTGTCGGGACGCAAGCCGACCTACGAGATGTCGCAGTTCAGGCCGATAGCGCGCGTGTTGGGTGATCCGAACCTTCTCATCGTGTCGGCCGCGTCGCCATACAAGACCGTGAAGGATCTTGTCGATGATGCGAAGCAGCGACCCGGACAGATCCCGTATGCAAGCGCCGGCAATTTCGGCGCCTCGCATCTTTGCATGGAAATGTTCTGCAATTCGGCCGGGATCAAGCTCTTGCATGTTCCCTATCGCGGTGGCGGCCCGGCCTTGGCAGGCCTGCTGGGCGGACAGGTTGTTGCAACCGCGCAGGGAGCAGGTCCCCTCAAAGGATATTCCGACGAGGGCAAGTTGCGAGTGCTGGCCACCTTCGGAGCGGAACGGCATCCGGCATTTCCCGACGCGCCGACATTCCTCCAAACGGGATACGAAAACGTGGTCTTTTACGTGTGGGCCGGCCTGTTCGTGCCGCAAGCGGTGCCCGCCGATACGGTCACCCGGATTCGGCAGGCCGTGGGTACGGTTATGAACGATCCCCAGACCATCGACATATTCAAGAATGCCGGCAGTCCTCCCGCCTACATGGATGCCCTTGAATTTGCCGAGTACATCGAGAAGGACAGTAGCCGGTTGATTGCGACCGTTCAGAAAATCGGCAAGCTGGACTGACAAACCGCAAGGCTCAGACCACGGTTCCGGAATAGTGTGTGCGATTGATGATTTCCAGCGCCGTTCCGTCGGGATCCCTGAAATAGAAGCGCGGACCGTCGATCGTGCCGCCTCGGCGGTCTTCCTCGAAAAAAATGTCCACGCCCTTGCTTCGCAGCGAATCCAGTGCCGCCTGGTATTGGCTCGCGTCGACCATGAATGCGTGGTGCACGCCGTCCGACATCTCCGGCGGACCTTTTTGAATCGGCGCCGGCCGCTTGATCAGCAGCACGCAGACGCCGCCGGCATCCAGAAACGTGATCTTCTGGTTCGGCAGTTGTGAAAGGAACGTGCAGCCCACCACTTCGGTGTAGAACTTCGTGCTCTTGTCGACATCGCTGACCGGGATACTGAAGTGGGCAACTCCCTTAAGCTCAATCATGTGCTTCTCCTTCACGGACAGGCGGCCAGCTTGAGCGAACTCCACCGGCGCTCGCAAGGAATGTTAGTTTGGAGTTGCCGATTGCGCTACGTGCCCCTGATGCCGAGGACTGGGACGATGGGGCAGAGCATCAGACTCAAGACATCGTATACTTTGCGGCGCGCTCCAAAGCCCACCGTCTGTGGGGACCGGTCTTCTTGAGCGCCAGCCACCCAGGGGAGCGGGAACCTATGTCTGATGCAAAGGGCTCGAAGGGCTGGATCGGCGCGAGCATGCTCCGCAAGGAGGATGCCCGCTTTTTGCACGGGCACGGCATGTTTATTGCCGACGTCGCCATGCCGGGCGTCCAGGACATCGCGTTTGTTCGCAGCCAGATGGCGAGCGCACGGGTGCGCAAGATCACGAAACCATCTGACGGCGGCGGCCGCGTCTTCACGCTGGCCGACATCGGCCCGATCAATGTTCTTGAGGCCGGTCCCGAGCTTGCCGCACATCGCCACAGCCCATACCCGCCGTTGGCGGACGGAAGAGTGCGATACGTCGGCCAGGCTATTGCCGCATGCGTGATGCCGACGCGGGCGCAGGCAGAGGATCTGGCCGATCAAGTCGACGTGGAGCTTGAGCAGCTTCCGGCGGTCGTCGACGTCGTATCAGCCATGCGCCCGGACAGTCCGCGCGTTTTCGATGAATGGCCCAGCAACGCCTACATCACCACCTCGGTCTCCGAGGGAAATCCGGAGACGTTGGCATCAGCCCCGATCAGGCTTCGGCGTCGCTTGCGGCTGAACCGGCAGGCCACAGTGTCGCTCGAAGGCCGCGGCTCTCTCGCCTATTGGGATCATCGGCTCAACGAGCTGGTGATCTACCTTTCGACGCAGGGCGGGCAGGTCAAGCGGATGGCGCTGTCCCGGATGCTCGGTATTCCGGAGGAGCGCGTGCGGGTGATCGCGCCCGATGTCGGCGGAGGCTTCGGCGGCAAGAACCGCATCATGCCGGAGGACGTTGCCGTCGCGGCCATCGCGATGAAGGTCAAATATCCGGTGCGATGGATCGAGGATCGACGGGAGCATCTGCTCGCTTCGGTGCATTGTCGCGATCATACCTATGATCTGACCATTTCGGCGGATCGCGACGGGACACTTCTGGGGGTCGAAGGCGACATCTTCATCGATGCCGGGGCCTATGCGCTCTGGCCCACCGGCGCGTTCCAGGAGGCGAGCATGGCCTCGCGCAACCTGACCGGGGCCTATCATATCAGGCACCTCAAGCTCGACACCTACACCGTCGCTACTAACAAGGCTCCGCATGGACCGTATCGTGGCGTCGCACGACCCGGCGCGACATTCGCAATTGAGCGGTTGGTCGACGAGGTGGCGCTTGAGCTGAAGCGAGAGCCATTCGACTTGCGTCGGCAGAACATTGTTACGGCGTCAGAGCTTCCCTACAGGACTGCGGCCGGCATGAAGCTTGATACCGGCGACTATGTTGCCTCGCTCGATGCGGCCCGCGACGCAATTGGGCTGCCTGCGATCCGGAAACGTCAGATTGCCGGCGAGCCGGATGGGCGAAGGATCGGCGTCGGCTTCGCCTTTTATACGGAGCAGAGCGGCCACGGCACCGCGGAATTCATGAAGCGCAGGTTCCGCGTGATTCCGGGCTATGAATCGGCAAATGCTCGGATGCTGCCCGATGGCGGGGTGATCATCTATGTCGGTGTTCAAAATCACGGGCAGGGGCACGAAACATCCTTTGCGCAGATTGCCGCGCACGAGCTCGGCATCGATCCGCAACGGATTTCGCTGCGCTATGGCGACACCGCAGTTGGCCCCTACGGCTTCGGCACGTTCGCGTCGCGGTCGATCGTGTTTGCCGGCGGTGCGGTCGCCAAGGCGTCTCGCGCCTTGGCCGAAAAGATCAAGCGCATCGGCGCGCATCTGCTACAGGCCGATGTGACGCAGACCCGCATCGAGGACGGGATGGTGCACGGCCCGTCGAGCAAGATCGGCATCGCCGAGATTGCATTCGCCGCCAATGCGCGGCCGGACCAGCTGCCGGCGGGTATGGACCCACTGCTCGATGCGGTTGCGACCTACGAGCCGACCGATTCCGGCGGGGTCTTTGCTTACGGCACCCATGCCGTCCTCGTGGCGGTCGATCCCGATAACGGCACCACCGAGCTGCTCGATTACGTGGTGTCGGAGGACTGCGGCACCATGATCAATCCGATGATCGTTGACGGGCAGGTGCAGGGCGGCATTGCGCAGGGAATCGGCACGGCTCTGTATGAGGAGATTCCCTATGACGAGCAGGGACAGCCGCTGGCGACCACGTTTGCCGACTACATGATGCCATGCGCTCCCGAAGTGCCCGTCGTCCGCATTGTTCACCTCGTCCATCCTGCCAAGATCACCGAATACGGGGTGAAAGGCTTGGGCGAGGGCGGCGCGATTGCTCCTCCGGCGGCCATCGCCAACGCCATCGCCGACGCGTTCCGCGATATTGGGGCAAGTTTCAACGAGACGCCGCTCACTCCACGGCGGGTCTCTGAAGCCATAGACCGCGCGCGCCAAACGAGGGCGGGACTATGAAGGCGTCTTCATTCCAATACGTCGCGGCCAAAACGGCCGCCCATGCAAGCGCCGCATTGGCGTTAGACGGCGCAACCACGTCTGCCATCGCGGGCGGCCAGTCGCTGTTGCCGATGCTGAGCTTGCGTGTAGCGTTACCGGACCTTTTGGTCGACCTTGGTGCACTCGATGAGCTTAAGGAGATTTCGGTTTCGCGGGACAGCGTGCGAATTGGCGCCCTGACCACGCACGCCGAGATCGAAGACGGGCTTTTCGCCGAGGTATTCGGCGGGTTGATGCAGAAGGTCGCCTCGAAAATCTCGTATCGGGCGATCCGCCACTACGGAACGATCGGCGGCAGCGTGGCGCTGGCCGACCCGGCCGCCGACTGGCCGGGCTGCTTGATGGCTCTTGGCGCCGCAGTGCGGATCTCCGGTCTGAACGGCACACGTTCAGAGCCGGTTTCGAGCTTCGTCCAGGGCCAGTATCAGACGTCGCTTACGCCGGATGAGATCATCGTCGGTTTCGACGTGCCGCGTCCGGTTGCGCCGCTGAAGTGGGGCGTGTTCAAGGTGGCGCGCAAGAGCGGCGCCTTCGCGAATTCGATTGCGTTCGCCGTCTCGCAGGGCAACGACGGGCCTGTTTCCGTTGTGCTGGCCGCAGCGGCAACGCGGCCGCACTTTCTGCCGAGAGTTACCGAGAAAATTAGTACGAAGCAGGTCTCGGAAGCCGGCCTGCGCGCCGCCATCGCCGACGACGTAGCACCGTTGGTACCGCAAGACGACGGCTATCTGATGCGGTTGCATACGTCGACGGTGCTGCGGGCAGTGCGGGAGATGCAAGGCAAATGAGTTCCATCACGCTCGAATTGAATGGCGCGAAGGCCAGCTATGACGTGGAGCCGCGCGAGACGCTTGCCGATTTCCTGCGCGAACGATGCCGGCTCACGGCGACGCACCTTGGTTGCGAGCACGGCGCGTGTGGCGCTTGCACCGTCTCGGTCGACGGCATGGCCACGCGTTCCTGCTTGCGACTTGCGGTCATGTGCAATGGTCAACGAGTGCACACGCTGGAGGGCATGGAAGACGACGCGACCATGGAGGTGTTGCGGCGGCATTTCCATGTGGGGCACGCGCTCCAATGCGGCTTTTGCACGCCGGGCATGCTGATGATGGCGCGCGATCTCCTGCTCCGCGTATCGACGCCAGATGACGAGACGGTCAAACAACAGCTCAGCGGTCAGATTTGCCGCTGTACGGGCTATGCGAACATCGTTCGCGCCATCGTTGCTGCCGGAAAGGAAATCGGCGGCGTTGCGGCCGCCAAGGCCTGACCGGATGGCGTCCAAAAGACGGCTACTGGACCTTCAGGTTGGCGGCGCGGATGGTGCTGCCGTACTGATCGTATTGCCGCCGCAGAGCCTCCTGGAATTCAGTGCCGCAGACGACGTTGGGTGAAAGACCCTGGCCGGAGAGCTTGTCCCTTATTTCAGCTGAACCGCCAGCCTTGGTGAACCAGCCTTGAAGCTGTTCCATGGTCTGGCTGGGCGTCTTGGCCGGCGCGAGCAGGCCGTTCCAGCTCTCGTGTTCGTAGTCGCTGTAGCCGGATTCGATGACTGTGGGGACATTCGGAAGTCCCTCGAACCGCGTGCGCGATCCGACCGAAAGCGCGCGAATCGTGCCGCTCTTTAACTGTTCCGCGGCGCTCGTGTAGTCGGCGTAGACCGCCATCACATGGCCGCCCAAGAGCGCGGTGAGGGCGGGGGCTGTCCCGGCGAACGGAATATAGGTCACGTCGATTCGTGCGGCGTGCCTTAGCGCCTCAAGAGCGATGTGGCTTGCCGTCGCTGGACCCGCGCTCGCGAATGTCAGTGTACCTGGCTTGGCGCGCGCCGCATCGATCAGGTCCGCCAGCGTGCGAAACGGCGAGGACGCCGGCACCACGACGAACAGCGGGAAGTTCACGATGTTGCAGACCGGGTCGAAACTGGTCAGTGGGTCGTAGTTCTGCGGCCGCAGATGGGGGTTGATCAGGAACGCCGGATTGGTGATCAGGAGCGTGTTGCCGTCGGGCGCCGAACGGGCGACGAAATCGGTCGCGATGGCGGTGCCGGCGCCGGGTCGATTTTCGACGACCACGGTCACGGCTTGTTCGCGGTTGATTTGTTCCGCCAGGACGCGAGCCAGGATGTCGGCGCCGCCGCCGGCTGACAATGGAACGATGATCTTCATCGTTCGGGTTGTCTGTGCGGACGCGGGCGGTGCAGGGACCAGCGCCGCGAACACCGCGAACAGCACGGCCATCAATGCAACAAGGCGACTTCCAAGGCACTTCTCAGATTTCATTGCCGCGGTCCTTGCTCAACGAGGGTCCGTCCCAATTTACCAGACTACGGTCGCGGCGATTGCGACGCCAGCAAGTAAGGTTCGAGCGACCGTGTCGAAAAACCGCGGCGAGTTGCAATCGAGCCGCTGGCGTTATTTCTGATCGAGACGCCACGCCTTGTCCCAGTCGTCGCTTGGGGGAGCTTTCGCGAATAGGTCGACCCGCTCCATCAGCGCCGACGACGGCCCGTCGTTGGGAGCGGCCTCGAGCGCCGCTGCGAGCGCCTTTCGCGCGTGCTCCCACTCGCGATTGCGGTACGCCGCCAACCCTTCTTCGTAGAGCGATCGAAGTTCGATCTGCGTCGGCGTCAATTCACCTTTGCGCCCCATGATTTCGAAGATGACCTGCGGCTTGGTCTGGCCCTGCATGACGACCCGATCGATTTCACGGGCTTCGATTGCGTCGGAAACCGCAGTGGCCGTCGCCTCCGATACGAGAATTCGCGTGCCGTAGGTCTTGTTTGCTCCCTCCAGTCGCGACGCCAAATTTACGGTTTCACCCATCACGGTGTAGCTCATCATGAGGTCCGAGCCGATACTGCCGACCAGCGCTTCCCCCGTCGCAATGCCGATACGCAGATCAAACGAAATCGGAACGGTACGCAGGCCAAGGAGTTCGGGAAATTCAGCGCGCAACGGCACTATCTGCTCGACCATTTCGACCGCTGCCAAACTCGCAAGCCGCATTTGCTCCGTGTCTTCGGTGAATGGCGGTCCCCAGTAGGCCATGATCGCGTCGCCGATGTACTTGTCGATGATGCCGCCATGTTTGCGGATCGGCGCAGACATAGTCGAGAAATAGCGGTTCATGATCTTGACAAGGCCTTGCGCGGTCATGCCCTCGCTGGCGCTCGAAAAGCCTTTGACGTCGCAGAACAGCACCGTCATGACGCGGCGCTGGCCTTCCGCGGCCAGGGCCGGCCGGTCGATCAAGCCATCCACGACCCGTGGATCGATATATTTTCCGAACGTCTCGCGGATGCGTTCCTTGTGCCTGAGCTGCTCGACCATCCGGTTGAATGCTGTCGTAAGGTGGCCGATTTCATCGGAAGACGTCACCGCGAGCGTTTCTTCAAGGCGGCCGGCCTCAATGGCGCGTGTGCTTTCCAAAAGTCTGCGGATCGGCATGGTCAATCCGGAGCTGACCAGCATCGCGACCACGAGGCCCAATGCGGCGGCGAGCACGGTGAGAATCGTCGCTATGAACAAGGCTTGGCGCTGTTTGCGGACCGCCATTTCGGCGTTGGCCTTAAGGACCGCCAGCATGCCCGACCGGATCGACTCGATCTCGGAATTGAGTTCGTCGCGGAGCGTATCGACGCGTTCCAGTGCGTCGTCGATCGATCTGGTGTCGCCAGTATCGAGCGCGACCAGCAGGCGCTCAATCTCGGCGTTGAGATGACGCCGCGACAGCTTCATCGCGGTGTCGATGCGGCTTTCAAGGCGCGCGAGTGCCGAAGTGTCGCCGAATGCGTTCCCCCGCTCGATGAGACCGCTGATCAGCGCACGCGCCGCGTCGGCTTCCCGCTCGACCTCCTGGCCGGCGCGCTCGAACGCGTCGCGGATGACCTCGCGATCGGCCGCATCTGACGGCGACCGCAAGCGCTGTATGACCATTCGACGCAATGCAAGGGCACGCTCGAGGGACCGGATATTGGTCCGCGCCAGATCGCCGTACGCCGGGATGAACGTGTTGGTGAGCTCTCTGATCTGGTTGCCCACCTGAACAACCGACACCATCGATAGAACGGCCGTGATGGCCATCAGGACGATGAGCCCGACGGCGATCGCCATGATTTTTCTTCGTATCGATACCCGAATCATGAAACCGCTTCTTTGAGAAGTTGCTGGCCGCCTCACAAGGAGGCTTTGTCGGCGGATTTTTGATACGCGGGAAGGGTCATGCAGTACTCAGCAATCTTTCTCGAGTTCGTATACCAGACTTGTTCCTTTAGCCTGTGTTCCAGGCAGTGTTTCAAGGCGCGCCGAAGCGCCCGCAGGCGGAACGGCTGGCCGCAGATAAAGGGGTGCAACGCGACCGACATCACGAGCGATTGCTGCTCGCTCTGCTCGATCATCTCGTCGAATTGATCCACGATCATGTCGGCGAACTCGCGTCCGGTGTGGTCGCGATGTACGTTGGTCCCGATGTCGTTAAGTTCCATAGGATAAGGCACGATCAAGAGGGGGCCTGATCGCGTCCGCATCCAGATCGGCTGATCGTCGACAGGCCAGCCCAGACTGTGGGTGTAGCCGGCCTCAACCAGCAGATCGGGCGTCACTCTGGTTTCGGCCGCCGCAGGGCCCATCCAGCCCGTCGGCCGCGTGCCGAAGTGCTTGGTGAGTGTCTCGGTCGTCTCGGCGATGAGCCGGGCTTCGTCATGCTCCCACAGGCCGGCCACGGTCTCGGCGTTCGTTCGACCGTGCGCGCAGACCTCGTCGCCGCGCTGCTTGATCCGTTCGATCACGTCCGGGTAGTTCTCACAGACGAGGCTGTTCAAGAGGATCGTCGCGGGCAATTTGAGCTCGTCCAGCATCTGGAACACGCGCCAAATGCCGACCCGGATGCCGTAGTCCCGCCACGCGAAATTGCGTTGCGTTTGGTTGGCGGTCGCCCGTTGAAACGGATCGCTCCCGAGCCCAGCCATGAACGCGAAGTGCTCGACGTTCAGCCCGATATAGAAGGCAAGCCTCTTACGGTCGGGCCATGCGAAATCGGGCCGTTTCTCGATCGACGAATAAGGGTAACGGCCATGGGTGGGGAGCTTCAGCATGTTTCGTCTTTCCAATTCTAGAGGTTGCCGGCCTCCGCGGTGGCGGCTGTGGATTCCTCGGCCAGAAGCTTTTCCAGCGCGCGCCGGTAGTCGTTGAACGGCGGTGATGTCGGATCTCGCGGTCGAGGCAGTTCGATCCGTACGTCGGCCTTCAATCTGCCGGGGTGCGCCGTCATGGCGACAACGCGGTCCGCCAGCAGAACGGCTTCTTCGACGCTGTGTGTCACGAAGAAGACGGTCTTGCGAGTTTCGTTCCACAGTCGGGCGACCTCCCGCTGCAGCCGAGCGCGCGTCTGCGCGTCAAGAGCAGCGAAGGGTTCGTCCATGAGGAGAATTTTTGGATCGTTGATCAATACGCGCGCCAACGCCGCGCGCTGCCGCATGCCGCCGGAAAGCTCGTGGGGGTACCTGTTCTCGGCACCGGTGAGCCCCATCATGCCCAATGTTCGATCGGTCAACTCCCGAGTACGAGAAGCCGGAATGCTTCGCTCGCGCGGACCGTACTCCACGTTCTGCCGCAGCGTCAGCCACGGAAAGAGTGCATATTCTTGGAAGACAACGCCGCGATCGGCTCCAGGCCCGTCGATCGGGTAACCCTCAAGCAGGACGCGGCCGGCGCTCGGCCGCTCAAAGCCGGCCAGAATGTTGAGCAGTGTGGTCTTGCCGCAGCCGCTTGGTCCGATCACCGTTACGAATTCGCCGCGCTCGATTTCCAGAGAAACGTCTTCGATCGCATGGACAACGCGACCTTCGCGGGCATCGCGGAAGCTCTTCTGCACATTTCGAAAGACGATGAACGGCTGCGCGCTGTTCATTGCCCCGTGCTCCCCGTCTGCCAACGCAGAACTCTCCGTGCCAGCATGGAGATGAGCCGATCCGACGCGAGGCCAAGGCCGCCCACGCTTGCGATGGCGGCAAGGATCAGATCCAATCGGCTGAACTGGTAGGCGGACCAGAGCGCATAGCCGAGGCCGCCCTGCACGGCCAGCATCTCGGCAACGATCACGAGCACCCACGCGAGGCCGAGGCCCACTCGCAGCCCGGTGAAGATCGCTGGAAGCGAGGCCGGCAGCACGACGCGCAGCAGCAGTTTTCGAGGAGGTGTCCCAAGCATGCGCGCCGCGCGAATGAGGATGCGGGGCGTCTGACGCGCGCCGGCGGCGACGTTGACGACGATTGGAAAAAACGACCCGAAGGCGATCAGGAAGATTGCCGCCGACTCGTGGATGCCGAACAGGAACACTGCGAACGGCACCCACGCGGTCATCGGGACCGCACGGAGAAAGTTGATCAATCCGTCGCACAGATCCTCAACAACCGAGTACCAGCCAATGAGCACTCCCAATGAAACGCCGGCGGCGGAGGCGATCGCAAACCCGATCGCAACGCGCTCCAGGCTCATGAGGACGTAAGCTCCCCACGTGCCCGAATACCAGGCAAGCACCTGGCGCGGACCGAAAATCCAATCCCACCAGGCGACGCCCACGGCTCTTGGCGATGGCAGCGACGCGCTTGACACCCATCCTGCTGCCGTCGCCAGTTCCCAGGCCACGAGGATCGCAACGGGCAGCGCCATCCGGCGCGCAAGGCGCCAAACCTTGCTCGGCGCGGTCTCTTCGTTCACTCCAAGCTGCTTGGCATTCGACCCGGCCTTTGCCAGTCGCGCGGGCTCCGACAGCGAAGTCTGCGTCATGTCCCTCAGCGGCGGACCAGATTCTGGGCAACCGCTGGCGTACCGGTCAGCTCGGCCTGCGTCTTGCCCGTCGCGGCCATCAGCGGCTCAAAATCGACCAGCGCTGCCATCTTGTCTGCAACGTCGGATTTCGTGAAGCCAAAACGCGGACCTAATTTTGCGGCTTCGGTGATCGCCTTCAGATCAATGACCTCGCTGAAATACAGATTACGGAATGATTCCTGCGCTACTTCCGGCTTGATCCCGGCCAACTGCGTCGCAACTCCGACAAAGGCCGCTTCTTGCTGCATCTCACGAATGCTATCGACATAGGCCTGCATGAAGTTGCGCGCCAGTTCCTTGTTGGCGAGCAAGGACGTGCTTGCCAGTATGCCGCCGTTGGCCGGACCGAGCGAACAGGCGCCAATATCCAGCTTCGGCGGATAGTACCCGATACCTTCCACCACGACCTGGTCGGTCATGGGCGCGAACAGCACGAAGCCATCGATATCGCCCTTGCGCAGCGCTTCAAGCGCCGTCGCCCCCACCGAGACGTTCACGATCTTGATCCTTTCCAGATCGGCGCCGCCCTCCTGCGTTGCGACCAGAAAGAGCACGCGTGCATACGTTCCAGGCACCACACCGATGGTCTTGCCTTCCAGCGCCTTCCACGTGTCAGCTGTAACGCCCTTGCGAAGGATCAGGTTCTGGCCGCCGAACTGCTGGCCAGCAATGTACCTGAGATTTGTAATTCCCTGGTCGGCGATGATCGCGGGATTGTTGATGCCCGTCGTGGCCAACTCGGTTTGATTGTTCTGCGCGGCTCTCTGCTGGTCGGCGTAGGTAAACAAAACCGACATTTGCACGCTGAACCCATGTCGTGCGGCATGGTTCGAAACGTTCCAAATGGGCGCAGAGACGACGCCGCGGGAGGCCGCGATCCGCACAACCGGTTCGTTCGCCGCGCGAGAGAGGCTCACCGCGGCCGTCGCACACACCGATCCGAGAGCGGCCTTCAAGAACTGCGCCCTGCTCCAGCGAGCAGGTGACCGGCCATTCGCCCATCGCTGCGACATGATGTGATGCTCCGAAAAGCAAGCTAGGTCTACGCAACGGATACTCGCATTCAAATTCGATGCCAGCAACCCGGCAAGAGAAGCTCGCGATACATTCAGCCGCTGGCTGCGATGCTATGGCGCGACCACGATCTTGCCGAATACGTCGCGCGCCTCGATTCGCCGCAAGCCCTCTGCGGCCTGCGACAGTGGCAGCACGGCGTCGATCTGCGGCTTGAGTTTGCCGCTGGCGACAAGTTCAAGGCCCTGCAGGATTTCCTCGCGCCGATAGCCGTTTGAGCCACGCACCTGCAATTCGAACGTCCAGATGTAGCGCAGGTCCTCGGGCGGATTGAATCCCGCGGTCGCACCACACGTGAGCAGGCGTCCGCCGACTCGCAGGCAACGCAGCGATTTCACCCAGGTGTCGCCGCCGGTGTAGTTGACGGCGACATCGACTCCGTTTGCCGCGCTCGCGCCGCGCCGAGCAGGCTTGCCGTAGAGTGCAAAGATGTCTTTGACGAAATCGCTGTTCGCATAGTTGATCGTATGGTCGGCGCCGAGCGTTTTCAGCTTCGCCGCTTTTTCGTCGCTGCTCACGCAGCCGATGACTGTCGCACCGGCAAGCTTGGCAAGCTGGACGCAGCACACGCCGACGCCGCCGCTCGCGCCGATGACGAGCACCTTTTCGCCCTTCTGCACGTCGCCGATGGTGTGCATCATCCTGATCGCGGTGCCGTAGACGACAGGGATCGCGGCAGCCTCGTCGAAGCCGACATGATCGGGCAGGCGGATAAGTTGATGCGCCGGCACGCGGCACAGTTCTGCAAGGCCACCGTGGCTGGTCTCGCCCATGAGGCCGCCGGCGACGCGATTGGCCGGATCGACCAGCACGCGATCGCCGACCCGCCAGTCTTCGACGCCCGGACCGAGCGCCAGGATTTCGCCGGCGAGGTCGAGCCCCATGATGATCGGCATCGCGATCTTGATGCCCGGCATGCCGCGGCGGGTGAATATGTCGTGATAGTTGAGCGACGCGGCGCGCACGCGCAGCACCACATCGCCTTCGCCGGGCCTCGGATCGGGAAAGTCAGTTTCGAACACTGCCTTTTCCGGTCCACCGTGCTCGCGCACCACCAATGCTTTCATCCTGCATTCCTCACAATGAGTCGCTCATGCCGCATCCACGGCAGGTTGCTCATGAACCGTGCGAACACTGACGCGGGGTGAGGCATATCGCAGCACATCAACGAATCAAGACGGCTTTCGGCGGGTCTGATTGCATCCGTAGCACGGAGGGGATTATATTTTTTGTTATCCTGCGAGGAGTTGATCATGCACGTCTGCAAGTTTGGCATACCGGGTCGTAGCACCGGAACTGCGTTGTTGCTGGCTTTTGGTATCGCTTCGGCGTCGGCGCAGGAAATGCCGAGTGCCAAGCTGATCCTCGATTGGGCGATCCAGGGGCACAACTCCGCGATCGTCATGGGCGAGGACAGGGGCTACTTCAAGGACGCCGGCGCGAACGTGACAGTATCGCGCGGGTACGGCTCGGGCGACACGGTGGCGAAGGTCGCAACCGGCGCTTTCCAGATCGGTTACGGCGACATCTACGTGCTGCTGCGCTTCCTCGGAAGCAATCCCGACCAGAGAATGAAGTGCTTTTACATGGCGCACGAACGCTCGGCGCTCTCGATCGCTCTGCATTCGGATTCTCCGGTCACGCATCCGCGCCAGCTCATCGGCAAGCGGGTTGCTTCCCCGGTCGGCGACGCAAGCCGCCAGGTGTTTCCGCTGTTTGCCGCCAAGAACGATATAAAGGAAAGCGATATCAACTGGGTGAACGTCACCGCGGACCTGCGCGAGACGCTGTTCGTGCAGCGGCAGGTGGATGCGATCTCCGGCAGCATGAATACGATCATCATGAACCTCGCGGCTGCGAAGGTGCCGGAGGACAAGATCCGCTTCTTCGCCTACGCCGACTTCGGCCTGCCGCTTTATGGTCATTGCCTGTTCACCACCGACGAATTTGCCGAGAAGAATCCGAAGGTCCTTACGGCTGTTGTACGCGGCGTGGTGCGCGGCATGCGCTCGATGCTCGACGATCGGAAGGGGGCGGTGGAGGTGGCGCGCAAGCGCGACCCCTTGCTCGATGCCGCGATTGAGGAGCGCCGGATCCAGGTGAGCGCCGACATTAATCTGGCGACCCCGGCGGTGCAGAAGAACGGCTACGGCTTTGTCGAGATGAAGCGGCTGTCGGATACGATCGACGATGTTGGCAAGATGTACGAAATGAAGCGCACGGTTAAGGTCGATGACATCTATACCGAGCGGTACCTTCCGCCGCGCGACGAACTCAGGTTCAAGCCCTGACCGGCATCGGCCTGGAGCGGTACGACTTGCGGGCACCCCAACGACGAAGGATCAAGCGCGCGACGAGGTTGCAGTCAGCACCGCTCGATCGGTAGTCTTTCCGTTCGCGGCCGCCGCGGGTGCGCACGTCCAGCAGCGCGGGGCGCTTGAAAGGCGGCCTTATCGGCAATGGTGAAGTATGGCAGTTAGCAACGACAGCATGATCACCGTGGTCGAGTGGATCAAGCGCGACTTCAAGGTGATCAATCTCGGAATATTCTTCGATGAGGCGACCAAGTCACGGCCCGACAGCATCGCCATCATCGATCTGACCGAGAGTCGAGCCGCGAAACCTATAGCTATGCCGAGCTTGAGCCGGAGGTGCGCCGCGCGGCCCTGGCGCTGCGTGCGGTCGGTCTGCGAAAGCCGCGAGCGTTGCATCGTTTCGATCCCGAACGGCGTTCGCTTCCTCGCAGCCTTTCTCGGCGCGCTGCGGATCGGCGTCGATTCCCGTGCCGATCAACTTCCGGCTCGGCGCCGACATCGCTCGCACAGCATCGTGCGCGATGCTCGCTGCCGCGCCGATCGTCGGCAGTCCGCAGCATACCGCGACCTGCTGCGACATCGCCGATACGCTCGACATGGACGATCCGGCTTTCGACCGACGTGCCGCGGGCCGGCTGGGCACGATTACGCCGCGCTGGTTGCCGGGCAGTCCGACGAGCCGCATCGTCGAGCCGATGGCATTCGACGATATCGCGTTCCAGCCCTACACCTCCGGCTCGACCGGCACGCCCAAGGGCATCGCGCTCACCCACGGCGGCATGATCTGGGGCATCGAGCACAGCCAGAAATACTGGCCGTTGTCGCCGTCGGACCGCGTGATCGTCGCGGCGCCCATGTTCCACAAGAACGCCATGCGCGGCTCGGTCAAGCCGTCGCTGCGGGCCGGCGCATCGCTCGTGATCATGCGCAGCTTCGACCCGCGCCGCTATCTCCAAGCGCTCGCCCGACTACAAGGTGACGAGTTGCAGCGGCGTGCCGACGATGTTCGCCGAGATGCTGCGGCACTCCGATCTGATCGAGAGCCTCGACTTCTCCGCGCTCAAGCGCATTTCGATGGGCTCGGCGATCGTGCCGCCCGAGTTGATCGAGCGGCTGACCGACACCTTCAAGGTCACCGTCCGCGAGAGCTTCGGACTGACCGAAGGCGGCGGCGCGATCCGGCAGCCGATCGACGGCCGCGTGCCGCCGCGCGGCAGCGTCGGCCTGATCGCGCCGGAGCTTGAGGTCAAGCTCGTCGGGCTCGACGGCAAGGACGCCGACGAGGGCGAATGCTGGATCCGCAGCCCCTATGTGCTGCGCGAATACGTCAACCTGCCGGAGCTGTCACGCGAGCGCATCGTGGACGGCTGGCTGCGCACCGGCGACATCCTGCGCCGCGATGCCGACGGCTTCTCACTATTACGTCACCCGGATCGACGACATGTTCGTCTGCGGCGGCGAGAACATTTACCCCAAGGAAGTCGAGAATCTCGCGCTCAAGCATCCCGACGTCGCCAACGTCGCGGTGACGCCGCTTACCCACGACACCAAGGGCTTCGCACCGGCCGCCATGGTGGTGCTCAAGAAGGGCAAGTCGGTGTCGGAGCAGGAGCTGCAGAACTTTTTCGCTGACAACGGTCCCGCGTTCGCGATCCCGCGCGCCATCATGTTCGTCGACTCGATCCCGCTCAACGGCGCAGGCAAGGTCGATCGGCCGCTGATCCGCCGGACCAGCTCGAGGAGCGTTTCGGCACGCTGCAGAGCCGCGGCCTGGGCCGCGCATGACTTCGACTTCCGCCGCTGCGGCCGCCGGCGGGCCCTATGCCATCGAGTTCCAGGATGTGGGGCTGACCTACCGCTCGGAACAGCGCACCACGCGCGCGCTCGAAGGCGTGGTGGCTGCAATCGAACCAGGCACGGTGACGGCCTTCGTGGGGCCGAGCGGCTGCGGCAAGTCGAGCCTCGTCAAGCTGGCCGCAGGCTTGCTCAAGCCGACCGCGGGCTCCATCAAGGTGAACGGCACACCGGTGATTGAACCGCGATCCGACATCGGGGTTGCGTTCCAGAATCCCACCATGATGCCGTGGCGCACGGTGCTGCAGAACGTTCTGATCTCGGCCGAAGTCTCGGCCCACCACCGCGACGCGTTCCGCGCCAACGCCGGAGCCGTTTCGCGCCCGCGGCCTGCGACCTGTTCGCGCTCGTCGGTCTGCACGGCGTCGAGAACGCACGGCCGTGGGAAATGTCCGGCGGAATGCAGCAGCGCGCCTCGCTCTGCCGCGCGCTGATTCACAGTCCAAATGTGCTTCTGCTCGACGAGCCGTTCGCGGCGCTCGACGCGTTCACGCGCGAGGACCTCTGGAACGTGGTTCAGGACATTTACTTGAACCAGCGCCCGACCATCATGCTCATCACCCACGACCTGAGAGAGGCGCTCTATCTCTCCGATCGGGTTTTGGTGATGGCGCGCGGTCCGGGACGCATCATCGAGGAGGTCGACGTCAGGCTTCCCGCGTCCGCGCACGCCGCGAACGCCGTTCGAGAAGGAGTTCGGCGACCTGGTGTTCCACCTGCGCGAGTCGATTGCGGGGACGATGCGATGATCTATTCGTTTCTGCACCGGCCGGACCATGGCACCGGCGGTGGTGATCGTCGTGGGTCTCTTGCTGTGGCAGGTGATTCACAGCCTCTTCAACCTGCCGAGCTATCATTCTGCCGTCGCCGCTCGAGGTCGCCGACGCTCTCTACACCTTCCGCGGGCCGATCGCGCTGCACGCCGGCTCGACGCTGGTCACGACCATGCTCGGCTTTTGCCATCGGGGTACTCGTTCGGGGCGATTCTGGGCATCGGCATCGGCACCTCGCGTGCGCTCTACAACGCCTTTAATCCGCTGATGATCGCTTTCAACACCGTGCCTAAGGTCGCGATCGTGCCGATCCTGGTGGTGTGGTTCGGGACCGGCGCGGTGCCGGCGGTGATGACGGCGGTGCTGTCGTCGTTCGTGCCGGTTGCGATCAATCTCGCCACCGGACTTGCCACCATCGAACCGGAAATGCGTGACGTGCTGCGAGCGGTCGGCGCTCGCCCGCGCGATATCCTGTTCAAGGTCGGTCTGCCGCATTCGGCGCCGTATTTCTTCGCCGCGCTCAAGATTTCCATTGCGCTCGCCTTCGTCGGCACCGTGATCTCCGAGACGATCGCCTCCGATTGGGGCATCGGCTATCTGATGATCTCGGCAAGCTCCCGCTTCCAGGTGCCGCTGGTGTTCGCAGGCTTGTTCGTCGTGTCGATCATGGGCATCAGCTTCTACGCGATCTTCGCCACGCTCGAATCCTATCTCACGGGCTGGACCGCGCAGGGCGCGCGAGGCGACGCTTCGCCGGTGGTTAGCGCGCAGCCCGTGCACTCCGGAGCGCACACATGAGCATCAATCCCGATCGGATCGCCTCGTTGCTGGCGCCGCACCTGTCGCAGACCGCGGTGCGCAGCCTGATGGTGGAGCTTGCCAAGGTGCCGAGCCCGCAGACCGAACTGTTCGAAGCAGAGCCGTTGCTTCGCACCTTCATCCAGACCGCGGTGGCGCCGCGCGTGCGAGGCGATGGGGTTCAAGGACATTCGCTTCGACGCGCATGGGCAACCTGATCGCCAGCTACGGCGCGAACCGCAGCGGCGCATCGCTGATGCTGTGCAGCAACGCCATGAACCAGCCGCAGGCGACGATGAAGAATGCCTATTCGGGCGACGTCATCGACGGGCGGCCGCACGGGCTGCCGGGCGAAGCGGTCATGGGCAAGGGGCTGAGCGAGCAGAAGGCGACCATGGCGGCGATGCTGCACGCCATGGACGCGGTCATCCGCAGCGGCGCGCCGATCGAGGGCCGGCTGGTGTTCCTGTGCTGCGTCTCCGGCGAAACCGGCCGCCACGACGCGATCCGCAACGTGGTCGAGACCGAAGGCGTGCGCGCCGACATGTGCCTGCTCGGCGGCAACGGCAACCGGATCAGCCTCGGCAATCGCGGCCGCATCGACGTGTTCATCACCGTGCAGCGGTGCGCCGTCGCACAGCTCGCGGCCGCACGACGGCTGCAACGCGATCACCGGCGCGTTCGAGGTCCACCGCCGCCTGCTCGAAGATATCAAGCTCACCGGCAGCCATCCGCAGCTTGGCAAGCAGACGCTGACCATCAATCACATCCGCAGCTTCCCCGAATTCGACGCACACGGTGCAGGACCGCTGCGAGCTGGTGGTCGACCGCCGGCTGCTGCCCGAGGACGATCCGAACGAGGCGTTCGAGCAGATCAGGAAGGTCGCCATGACCGGTCGACGGCATGAAGGACCCGGCGAGCGGCAAGCCATGGTCGGTCGTCGGTCAAGCTCGGGCCGTTCATGTATCCGTCGCTGGTGACGACGCGAATCGAAGATCGTCAAGGCGATCACCGAGGCGTCGCTGGCGATGACCGGCACGGCGCCCGAGACGATCTACAATCCGAGCGCGTTCGATCAGGGCTATCTCAACCACGTCGGCATCGAATGCTGCAACTACGGTCCGGGCGAACACCAGTTCGCGCACACCGATCTCGACATGGCCTCGGTCGATCGCGCGTTCGATGCCGCCAAGGTGATCGCCTTCATGATCGTTCGGCGGCTCGGCGCGGTCTGAGGATGTCATGAGCCGGCGCGCGATCGAGGATGTCGGCGGCTACTTCGACCGGGGCGGCTTCAAGGCCGATCTGGCACGGCGGGTGGCGATCCCGACCGAAAGCCAAAACCCGGACTCGTGCCGCCGAACTGCAGCGCTATGTCCCCGCCGAGATGATCCCGTGTTCGAGGCGCTGGGCTTTCGCTGCCATCCGATCGAGTAGCCGGCCGCGCCGGGTCCGTTCCTGTATCGCCGAGCGCTTCGAGGACGTCGCATCTGCCGACCGTGCTCGGCTACGGCCACGGCGACGTCATCCGCGGGCTCGACGCCGCCTGGGACGCAGGACACCGGCCCCTGGCAGTCTCGTCGGAGAATGACGGCCGCTACTACGGCCGTGGCGTCGCCGACAACAAGGGCCAGCACAGCATCAACCTCGCCGCGCTTGAAGCGGTTCTCGCTGCTCGCGGGAAGCTCGGCTTCAATGCGAAATGGCTTATCGAGATGGGCGAGGAAATCGGTTCTCCGGGCCTGCGGGAGGTCTGCGGCGAGCACAGGTCGCTGCTTGCGGCGGACGTGTTCATCGCCTCCGACGGACCCCGGCTATCGGCGGATCGGCCAACGCTGTTTCTGGGTTCGCGCGGATGCGCCAACTTCGATCTCTGGATCGACGCACGCAAGGGTGGGCACCACTCCGGCAATTGGGGTGGGCTGCTGTCGAGCCCGGCCATTCAGCTTGTTCATGCGCTCTCCACCATCACCGACGCCAAGGGCCGTATCCTTGTTCCCGAATTGCGGCCGCCGCCGCTGTCCAATTCGGTCCGAAATGCGCTGGCGGCTTGCGACATACGCGCCGATGCCGGGCGGTCCGGAAATCGATCCCGATTGGGGTGAGCCCGGGCTTTCGCTGGCGGAGAAGGTCTTCGGCTGGAACGCCTTCGAGATCCTCGCGATGACCTCGGGCGTGCCGGAAAGCCCGGTCAATGCCATTCCGCCGCGCGCCTGGGCGCGCGTGCAGATGCGCTTTGTCGTCGGCGTCGATCCTGGCGGCTTCGTCCCGGCGCTGCGGCGGCACCTCGATGCGCACGGATTTCCGATGGTACAGGTCGCGCCTTCGGGCGACGAGATCATGCACGCGACACGGCTCGATCCCGGACCATCCTTGGATGCAAGTGGACTGCTGCTTCGATCGGGCGCACCGCCGGCGAGCCGCCAGCAATTCTGCCGAACCTCGGCGGCTCGCTGCCGAACGACATCTTTCGCCGAGTTGCTGGGACTGCCGACCGTCTGGGTGCCGCACTCGTATCCCGGTTGTTCGCAGCACGCGCCGAACGAGCACCTGCCGTGCGATCTCGCGCGCCAGGCGCTGCGGTTGATGGCGGGCCTCTATTGGGACCTTGGCGAACCGGGAACACCCCGGTCGTGACGGCTGACCAAGGGCACTGTCTGTCGTCGAGATATCTCCGCGTGCCCTGGAAAAGCGCCTCTCGGTCATTCCGGGGCGCGGGCGAAGCTCGGCAACCCGGAATCCAGAGTTGCTTGCACGGAGTCTGCCGCTCTGGATTCCGGGTTCGCGCTTCGCGCGCCCCGGAAATGACCCGGCAATGTAATTTTGCCACCGACTAGGTCACGCCGGTAAACCGTGGCAAATTCTCACCCGCGGTCGCCGCAGGTTCGGTTGCGCGGCTGAGCGACTGGTTGGAAATGCGGAACGGGAGTCGCAACGATGGCAACGGACGCTGCAACGAAAGTCCGCGCGGAAACACAACCCTTCGACATCGTCGAGACCACAATCGCCGATGTGCATGCGGCGTTTAAGGCCGGCACGCTGACGGTGCGGCAGCTCGTGCAGATTTACCTCGATCGGATCGCCGCCTACGACAAGAAAGGTCCAGCGATCAATGCCGTCATCTCGCTCAATCCGACGGCGCTGGAAGAGGCGGATCGGCTCGATGCTGCGTTCAGAACTTCGGGCTTCGTCGGGTCGCTGCACGGCATTCCCGTCATCATGAAGGATCAGGCCGATATCAAAGGCATGCCGACCACGTTGGGTTCGGTGTTGTTCAAAGACTATATGCCTGATCGCGACTGCTTCGTTGCGGCCAAACTAAGAAAGGCTGGCGCCGTGTTCATCGGCAAGGCCACGTTAGGCGAGCTGGGAGGCGGCGACACCCACGGCTCGTTGTTCGGCTCGACGCGCAACGTCTACGATTTGGAGCGCACGGCCGGCGGGTCCTCGGGCGGTTCGGGCGCGTGCGCGTCGGCCAACTTCTGCACTGTTGCGGTCGGGCAGGAGGGCTTCGCCTCGATTAGGCGGCCGTCGGCTTGGAACGGTGTCGTCGGCATGCGCCCCACCATGGGGCTGGTGAGCCGGGCCGGGGTCTACGGCGGCTGGCCCACCGTCAACGGCTCGCTTGGGCCGATGGCGCGAACCGTCACCGACCTCGCGAAGCTCTTGGACAGCATGGTCGGCTACGACCCCGACGATCCGGTGACGGCGCACGGTGTCGGCAAGGCTGCCGAAAGCTATTCGGGCGCGCTCGACAAGGGCGCGCTGAGGGGCAAGCGTATCGGCATCCTGCGCGAGTCGATGGGATATGCCTCTGAGCCCGACAGCGACGATTTCAAGATGATCGGGGAGGTGTTCGACAGGGCAGTGGATGAGCTGCGCAAAGCGGGTGCAGAGCTCGTCGATCCTGTCGTCATCCCGGACCTTAAGGCGCTAATGGCGAAGCGCGCCCGCAGCGTCGCCGATGACGACACGATGTTCGAGCTGTTCTTCAAGGGCGGCAAGGCGCCGTTCGCGACGCGTGCGGCGGCGATGGCATCGCCCTTGTTCCAGAAGGTGGCGCACAGCGCCCATAGGCGCTGGACGAATAATGATTCAGCCGCCCAGCATCACGCCTATCTCAAGGCGCGCGACACGTTGATGATCAACCTGCTGAAGACAATGGCCGATCATCGGGTCGATGCGATCGTCCACAAGACGGTCGAGCATCAGCCGACCTTGATCAGGGATGGCATCAATCCGCCGTATGTGGACCAGAAGGGTGCGCCGCACATCAACACCTTCCTGGGGTTCGTGCCGTCGATTGCAGTGCCTGCCGGATTTACCAGAGACAATCTGCCCGCGGGGATCACCTTCCTCGGGCGGCCCTATGACGACGCAAAGATGATTCAACTCGCTTACGCCTACGAGCAGGCCACGAAGCACCGGCGAGCGCCGGCTACCACACGGTAGCGCCCTTCGAAGGCTGGCAGCTTGGTGTTGCCGGGTGCGCCTCCTAAGCGGCCCGCCAACTTGATCAATCGGTCGCCTGCATTGCAGGAGCGTCGGCAGTCCGAGATCCCTGCACCAGGGCGTTCGGGGGGCGCTCCAGGCGGAGGTGGTCGCGCAGGGTCTTGCCCTCATACTCCAACCGGTGCCGACCACGGCGTTGCAGAATCGGCACGACCTGTTCTGCAAACGTCAGCAATCCGTACGGATACACATCCATAAACAGGTTGAACCCATCGGCGCCGCCCGAGTCTGCCCAGTCTTCCATGACGTTGGCGATCTGCTCAGGCGTTCCGACAAATCGGTGGTGACCGCCCCCGCCCTGAAGAATGATCTGCCGGACGGTCAGCGAGCGCTCTCGCAACAGGCGGATGCGCGCTTCCTTGTGACCGGTTGAGCGCCGTAACCAGGGCGACCCCTCCACCTTCGAGATCAGCCGCTCCGGAAACGGGCGATCGAGATCGAGGTCGGAGGGATCGAGTCCGAGGCTTAAGGCGAACGTCTCGAGCGTCGAACGGCTGCTCGCAATCTGATCGAGTTCGGCCAGTCGGGCGAGCGCCTCCGCCTCGGTCCCGCCGATGACAAGCGACAAGCCCGGCATGATCGCAACGCGATCCGGCTCGCGGCCGTGGCAGCGTGCGCGTTCCTTGACGTCGGCATAGTAGGCGACGGCCTCCTGCTTCATGGTTTGGACGGTGAAGATCATATCGGCGTAACGGGCCGCGAAATCGCGGCCTTGCGGCGAGCTCCCGGCCTGAATGAGAACGGGCCGGCCCTGCGGCGATCGAGGCACCTGAAGCGGACCCGCTACGGAGTAGTATGGCCCGGTGTGATCGATGGGATGGATGCGGTCGGTGTCGATCCAGATGCCCTTCCTTGGATCGCCCACCAGCGCCTCGTCCTCCCAGCTGTCCCACAGCTTGAGAACGGTGTCGGTGAAATCCGCTGCTATGGCGTAGCGGTCGACGTTTGTCGGCAACGCCGCGAACCCGAAGTTCCGGCTGGCGCGCTCGTCGGTCGTCGTCACGATATTCCAGCCAATCCGCCCCTTGCTCAGCTGTTCGAGCGAAAGCACCTGGCGCGCCAGATTGTAGGGATGATTGAACGTAGTCGACGCCGTAACGATGAAGCCGACCCGCTCGGTCGCGAGTGCCCCTGCCGCCACCAGAACGATGGGGTCGAGCGACTGCCCAGGCATTTCCTTGGTGCCCGTGAAAGAGGGAGAGTCGGCGAGAAAGACGGCGTCAAGCAAAGCCCTTTCCGCGGCACGCGCGACCGCCTGGAAATGCGCGGTGTCTTCGCCTGGTTGCCGCTGGCCCTCCTTCGTTCGCCATCCGGCGGGGTGTCCGGCGTAGGATGCCTGAATGGCAAGATGCAGGCGGCGTTTCGATTTGGCCATGAGGCGCTCCAGTGCCCGCCGCGTACCAACAATTCCAGCGGTCATTTTAGGTTAGCAGACCTGACGCAATTGGTACTTGCCGCCGGCATGCCGCGCGCTATTCCGCAATCGCAGACGGCTACGTGCTCTCGCTTTGTTGTTCCAGAGCACGCCCCATCGGTGTTGCGATCCGACTTGGTCACCGAGTACGCTTCGCTACGATCGCGGACTTCGACGGCAGGAGTAGTCTTCATGATACCTGCGTCTTTTGCCTATCATCGTCCCAATTCCATCAAGGAAGCCGTCGCGCTGCTGGCTGATCTCGGCGACGATGCCCGCGCGCTTGCCGGCGGGCACAGTCTCATTCCGATGATGAAGTTGCGGCTGGCGACCCCGTCCCACCTCGTCGATCTCAAAGGCGTCTCAGACCTCCTGGGCATCTGTTCCGAAGGCACCGATATCGTTATCGGCGCGATGACCACCCAGCATGAGGTGATCGGCTCGGAGCTGCTGGCGAGCCGACTTCCGATTTTGCGCGAGACTTCGCTCCTGATCGCCGACCCTCAAGTTCGATACTTGGGAACGCTCGGCGGTAACGTGGCAAACGGCGATCCCGGCAACGACATGCCGGCGGTGATGATGTGTCTCGGCGCAGTCTATGAAGTGGCTGGAAAGTCCGGCGAACGGCGCATTCCCGCCCGAGCCTTCTACCAGGGTGCCTACCTCACGGCGCTCGGATCCGGCGAAATCCTGACCGCGGTCCGTATTCCCGCGCCGAAGCAGGGCCACGGTTATGCCTATGAAAAGCTCAAGCGGAAGGTCGGCGACTACGCCACAGCGGCGGCTGCCGTGGTTCTTGCGATGAGCGGCGGCAAAGTCGAAACCTGCTCAATCGGGCTGACGAACGTCGCTGAAACACCGCTGTGGGCTGAGGAGGCGGCTAGGATTTTGGTCGGCTCGACGCTTGACGGGGCGACCGTCAAGCGGGCGGTCGCGGCGGCCGAAGCGATCACCGCACCGGCCGACGACCGCCGCGGCCCGCCGCAGTACCGCACCAAAATGGCGGGCGTCATGCTCGCTCGCGCGCTGAGCCGCGCCAAGAGTTCGCACAGCGGCCTGAGCTCCCGGGAGGTGTCGATGCCCAAGTCCCAGATTTCGTTGACGGTCAACGGCAAGCCGGTCGAGGCCCTGGTGGAGCCGCGCATGCTCCTGATCTTTTTCCTGCGCGAGCAGCTCAACCTGACCGGTCCGCACATCGGCTGCGAAACCAGCCACTGCGGGGCTTGCACGGTCGATCTCGACGGCAAGTCGGTGAAGTCCTGCACGGTGTTTGCGGTGCAGGCCGATGGCGGTGACATCCGTACCATCGAAGGCATGGCTGCCGCCGACGGGACGCTGCACGCGCTGCAGGAGGGGTTCCGCGAGATGCACGGCTTGCAGTGCGGCTTCTGTACGCCCGGCATGATCGTCCGCGCCTACCGGCTGCTGCAGGAGAACCCGTCACCGACCGAAGACGACATTCGCATGGGGATTTCGGGCAATCTGTGCCGCTGCACCGGCTACCAGAACATCGTCAAAGCCATTCAGTACGCTGCCGCCAAGATCGGCGGCGTTCCCTTCCGGGAGGCCGCAGAATGAACGACATGACCCCCACCTCCGCCGAGCGCGCCGAAAAGCTGCAAGGCATGGGCTGCAAGCGCAAGCGCGTCGAGGACATTCGTTTTGTTCAAGGCAGAGGCAACTACGTCGACGATCTGAAGCTGCCGGGCATGCTGCACGGCGACTTCACGCGCTCGTCGCGCGCCCATGCCCGCATCAAGAACATCGACACCACCAAGGCCGCGGCATTGCCGGGGGTGATCGCGGTGCTGACCGCCGAGACGCTGAAGACGGTCAACCTCGCCTGGATGCCGACGCTTGCGGGCGACGTCCAGATGGTGCTCGCCGACGGCAAGGTGCTGTTCCAGAACCAGGAGGTGGCCTTTGTCGTCGCCGAGGACCGCTACATTGCGGCCGACGCCGCCGATCTGGTCGAGGTCGAGTACGAAGACCTGCCGGTCAACGTCGATCCGCTCAAGGCGATGGCGCCGGATGCGCCCGTGATCCGCGAGGACATCAAGGACAAGACCGAGGGCGCTCACGGCAAGCGCAAACACTACAACCACGTGTTCAACTGGCAGGCGGGCGACAAGGCTGCGACGGACGCGGCGTTTGCCAACGCCGACGTGACGATCAACGAGATGATCGTCTACCCGCGCGTCCACCCGTGTCCGCTCGAAACCTGCCAGTGTGTCGCCTCGTTTGACAAGATCAAAGGAGAGCTCACGCTCTGGGGCACGTTCCAGGCCCCGCATGTCATCCGCACCGTGGGCTCGCTGATCTCCAAAATCCCGGAGCACAAGATTCACGTGATCGCGCCCGACATCGGCGGCGGCTTTGGCAACAAGGTGGGGGCTTATCCGGGCTACATCTGTTCGATCGTGGCCTCGATCGTCACCGGGCGCCCGGTGAAGTGGACCGAGGACCGCATCGAGAACCTGTCGACCACGGCGTTCGCGCGCGACTTCCACATGCAGGCCGAGCTTGCCTGCACCAAGGATGGCCGGGTGACGGCTCTGCGCTGCTACACGATCGCCGATCACGGCGCGTTCGATGCCTGCGCCAACGCCAGCAAATGGCCGGCCGGTCTGTTCAGCATCATCACGGGTTCGTACGACTTCCCAACGGCGCATGTGTCGGTCGATGGTGTCTATACCAACAAGGCGCCGGGTGGCGTGGCTTATCGCTGCTCGTTCCGGGTGACCGAGGCCGCCTATTGCATCGAGCGCGCGATGGACATCATGGCGCAGAAGCTCGGTATGGACCCGGCCGAATTCCGCATAAAGAACCTGATCCGACGCGAGCAGTTTCCCTATACCTCGGCGATGGGTTGGCAATACGACTCCGGCGACTATCACACCGCCATGACCAAGGCGATGGAGACAGTCGACTACAAGGCGCTGCGGGCCGAGCAGAAGGCGCAGCGGGACGCATTCAGACGCGGAGAGACCCGCGAACTGATGGGGATCGGTGTCGCCTTCTTCACGGAGATCGTCGGCGCCGGGCCGTCGCGCAACTGCGACATCCTCGGCATCGCCATGTTCGACTCAGCCGAGATCCGTATCCACCCAACCGGCACCGGCATCTGCCGGCTTGGCACCAAGTCGCAGGGCCAGGGCCACGAGACCACCTACGCCCAGATCATCGCGACCGAGCTTGGGCTTCCCGCCGACAACATCGCGGTCGAAGAGGGCAATACCGACACCGCTCCCTACGGGCTCGGCACCTACGGCTCGCGTTCGACCCCGGTCTCCGGCGCCGCCACTGCGATGGCCTGCCGCAAGATCAAGGCGAAGGCCCAGATGATTGCGGCCTACATGCTTGAAGTGCACGACGACGATCTCGAATGGGACGTCGACCGCTTCCGCGTAAAGGGCAATCCCGAGCGCTTCAAGACCATGACGGAACTGGCCTGGGCGGCCTACCATGAGGTGCCGCCCGGCATGGAGCCTGGGCTTGAGGCGATCAATTATTACGATCCGCCCAACTTCACCTTTCCGTTCGGGGCCTACATCTGCGTCATCGACATCGACGTCGATACCGGCGTGACCAAGGTGCGCCGGTTCTATGCGCTCGACGATTGCGGTACGCGCATCAACCCGATGATCATCGAAGGCCAGATTCACGGCGGCCTCACGGAGGCCTTCGGCATCGCCATGGGCCAGGAAATTCACTACGACGACGACGGCAACGTCACCACCGCCTCGTTCATGGATTATTTCCTGCCGACGGCGGTCGAGACGCCGAAATGGGAAACCGACTGGACGACGACGCCGTCGCCGCATCACCCGATCGGCGCCAAGGGTGTCGGCGAAAGCCCCAACGTTGGCGGCGTGCCCTGCTTCTCCAACGCGGTGAACGACGCCTTCGCGTTCCTGGGATCGACCAATATCGCGATGCCGCACGACCACTGGCGGACCTGGGCCGCGGCGGACCGGCTTGGGCTACATACGTGAGATGGCAAGCCGCTCCCGCAATGCGCACGAGTTCGTGCTGTGCCGTGTCAGCCTCTTCGGGCGGCGTGCCCGGCCGTGACAGCAATCGTGAGTGTGATGGATCGCAATGCCATTTCTGATCGGCTGGCCGCCGCCGGCTATGTCGCGGATCGCGATATCTCGACTGCGCTGTGGCTGATGGACTATCTCAAACGGCCGCTCCTGCTCGAAGGCGAGGCCGGCGTCGGCAAGACCGAGGTGGCAAAGGCGCTCGCGGTCGTCCACGGCGCGGAGCTGATCCGCCTGCAATGCTACGAAGGCCTCGATCAGAATACCGCGCTTTACGAATGGAACTACCAGCGTCAGCTTCTCGCCATCAAGACCCGTGAGGGCCAGGACGCGGACGCAATCGAGGAGCACATCTTCTCGGAGCGCTATCTGCTCGAGCGTCCGCTGCTTGCGGCGATCCGGCGTGAGAAGCCGCCGGTGCTCCTCGTGGACGAAGTCGATCGGGCCGATGAGGAATTCGAAGCATTTCTCCTTGAGGTCTTGTCCGACTTCCAGATCAGCATTCCGGAGCTCGGCACCATCGAGGCGAAGTCCATCCCGCGCGTCATTTTGACATCCAATGGCACGCGCGAGCTATCGGATGCGCTGCGCCGGCGCTGCCTCTATCACTACGTCGATTTTCCCGATGTCGACCGGGAGGCGAAGATCATTCTTGTCCGCACGCCGGGCATCGATACCGCGCTGGCCCTGCAGATTGCGCGCATGGTCGCGGCAGTCCGCAAGGAAGATTTGAGGAAAGTGCCCGGCGTCGCCGAGACTCTCGATTGGGCGGCGACGGTCGCCGGCCTCGGTGTTCATGATCTCCGGCAGGAGCCCGAGGCGGTCTACGAGACGATGATCTGCCTGCTCAAGACGCACGAGGATCGTTCCCGCCTGACGCGTGAGGTGAGCGAGCGCCTGCTTGGCAAGGTTGCGTAGCGATGAGTGCGGCGGAGGCCGTTCCTTCGGGCGGCAGCATCGGCGAAACGATGCGTCGCGGGCTCGCGGCCTTCGCGCGGACGTTGCGCGACAACGGGTTCAAGGTCGGTCTTGCCGAAACGCGCGACGCGCTCTGCGTTCTGACGCAGTCATCTGCGGCCCGATCATCGTCCCTCAGGCCCGCCCTGCGCAGCCTGTTCTGTGCGACCCACTCGGACTGGGAGCGGTTCGACGAAATCTTCGACGCGTTCTGGCTGGCCTACGGCATGCGCCAGGCGCGGGTCGTGACGCACTCGGGGGCGGCAAGTCGCCCCGCGCCGCGTCGTCTGGCAGAGACGGCGTTGCCAGGCTCGGCGGGCGAGCCTGACCATGTCGAGCGGCGCGAAGGCGAGGGGCTCTCCGCCGCCGAGGGGCGAGGTCGCCGCGAGGGGGCGTCCCGTCACGAGCGTCTCGCCAGCACCGACCTTCGCTATATCGTCGACCCGGCGGACGTCGCCGAGACTTATGCGCTTGCGGCGCGGCTCGCGCGTGCCATGCGCGCCCGGCTGGTGCGGCGCGACCGGGTGCGCCGCCGGGGACGGCGGCTCGACGTTCGGCGAACCATTCATCGCAGCGTTGCGCACGGCGGCGTGCCGGTCGATCTTGCGTTCCGGCAACGCAAGATCAAGCCGCTGCGGCTCGTGGTGCTGCTCGACGCATCGGGCTCAATGAGCCTCTACACGGCATTCTTTGTGCGCTTCCTGCACGGCGTCGTCGATGCATTCCGCGAGTCCGAAGCCTTTGTGTTTCATACCCGGCTTGCGCATGTTTCTGCCTCGATGCGCGATCGCGATGTGGCGCGTGCGGTCGACCGGCTGTCGTTGATGGCGCAGGGCATCGGCGGCGGCACGCGCATCGGCGAGAGCCTTGCCACATTCAACCGCTGGCATGCGCGCCGCGTGATCAATTCGCGCACCGCCATCATGATCGTGTCGGACGGCTACGACACCGGTGAGACGGACGTGCTGGCAAGCGAGATGCGTCGGCTGCGGCGGCGCTGCCGGCGGATCATCTGGCTCAATCCGCTGATCGGCTGGAACGATTACACCCCGCAGGGGCGCGGCATGCAGGCAGCGCTGCCCTATGTCGATCTGTTCGCGCCTGCTCACAACCTTAAGAGCCTCGCGGCGATCGAACCCTATCTGGCGAGAATCTGAGCCGTCGCCCGACGGCGTATCCGGACGCGACGCCCCACCTTCCGGTATCGTCAAACAGCCGCTCGCGTCGTAGAGTCCTGGCGCCTGACACAGAGGGGATCGCAAGCATGTCCTACCAAACCCTGCTCGTCGACAAGAAGGATGGCATCGCAACCATACGGTTCAATCGGCCGGAAAAGCGCAATGCAATGAGTCCCCAGCTGCACAAGGACATGACCGCCGTGCTGGAGGATCTTCGCTACGACGACGAGGCCCGCGTGCTGATACTTGCGCGGCGCCGGCAAGGCGTTTTGCGCCGGCATGGACTTGAAGCAGTTCTTCATCGAACTGAACGACAACAGGCCCGAGTACGATCGCATCCTGCGGCTCGCGCTGGAATGGCGAGGCCGCACGCTCCGCTATTACCCCAAGCCGACGATTGCGATGATCCACGGCTATTGCTTCGGCGGCGCGTTTTCGATCGTCGAAGGCTGCGATCTCGCCATCGCGGCCGAGGACACGACGTTCGGTCTCTCGGAAATCAATTTCGGCATGTTTCCCGGCGGCACGGTCTCGAAGTCGATGGCAAACCTCATGCGGCCGCGCGATGCGCTCTGGTACGGCATGCTGGGTCGGACGTTCGACGGCAAGACCGCGCAGCAGATGGGATTCATCAATCTGGCGGTGCCGGCGGCGCAGCTTGAAACGGAGACGATGAAGGTCGCCGCCGAACTGGTGACCAAGGATCCCGATCGCGCTGCGATGCGTGAAGGAGGCCTATCGCTATTCGCTGGAGATGCCGTGGGAGGCGGCCATGGGTCTGAGCAGCGCCAAGGAGAGCGAGGTCGCCTACCTGCAAAACGACGCCTGGAAGAAGACCGGCATCGGCGACTTCCTGAAGGGCAAGTACAAGCCGGGCCTTGGCGGCCCGAGCCGCGACGGCGGTTCGTAGCAATCGCGCAGCGTCTGGGACGATTGTCGCGCAGCCTGGGACGACGGCCGTCGATGGCGCCACACCTGTGCCTGCGTCGCGCTCAAGCTGAACGGAGAGATCGATGCTGCTGAATTTCGGCATCGAGACACTGGGCGATCTTGTCGAGATCGGCGCCGGCAAATTCGGCGCGAACACTTCGCTGGTCTACGACGGACGCAGCTTCAGCTTCGGCGAGCAGCGCTCTCGGATTTATCGCCTCGCCAACGCACTTTATGAAATGGGCGTGCGGCGGCAGCATCGTGTCGCGATCCTGGCGCAGAATTCCAACGCCTATGTCGAGGTCTATGCCGCCGGCGAAGTAGCGGGCTTCATCACGGTGGCGATCAACTATCGGCTGGCCGCCTCGGAGATCGAATACATCGTCAAGGATTCCGCGCCCGAGCGTGCTCATCTTCGATGAGGAATATGCCGCGATCGCCAGCGACATCCGCGCGAAGTTTCCTGAGCTCAAGCATTACATCGTCATCGGTTCAGGCACTCTCGATGGCGCGGAGAATTACGAATCTCTGCTCGCGAAATCGAGCGACCACACGCCGAAAACCCGCTCCCGCCCAACCGACATCGCTTATCTGATCTACACCAGCGGCACGACCGGACGGCCGAAGGGCGCCATGCTCGATCACGCGGGTCAGCTTGGCTTCATCCAGATGCAAGCCGCCGAAATGAGCGCGCGCTCGACCGACACGATGCTGCTGGTGATGCCGTTCTATCACATCGGCGCCAAGTGCAATTATCTCATGACCTCGTTCATCGGCGGGCGGGTCATCCTGCATCGCTCCTACGACATTCGAGCCATATCGGCGGATATCCAGCGTGAGAAGGTCATCGACCATTCATCTCGCGCCGGTCATGGTCAAAGACCTTCTCGACCTTCCCGGTTTCGACAAGCGTCACTACGCCTCGTTGCGTCTGATTCAATATGCGTCGGGCCCGATGGCGGTGGCGCAGTTGCGCCAGGCGATCGCGGCGTTTGGGCCGATCCTCGCGCAGATCTACGGCATGACCGAATTCGGGCCTCGGGACCATTCTCCATCCGCATCAGCACGTGCTGGATGGGCCGCCCGAATGGGTTCGCCGGCTGGGCTCGGCCGGACAGGAGGCGCTGGGCTATCGCGTGCGCGTGGTGCGGCCGGACGGCTCGGATTGCGAGCCGGAAGAGCAGGGCGAGATTTGGGTCAAAGGGACCGGGCGTCATGGCCGGGTATTGGAACAATCACCCGGCCACGCTCGATGCCATCGAGGACGGCTGGATGAAGTCCGGTGACATCGGCGCCTTCGACAAGGACCGCTTCCTGTTCGTTCTCGATCGGAAGAAGGACATGATTCTTTCCGGCGGCGAGAACATCTATCCGCGTGAGGTCGAGGAGGCGCTGTACGCCCATCCCGCGGTGGCGGAGGTCGCGGTGATCGGCGTTCCCGACAGCCGCTGGGGCGAGGCGGTGAAGGCTTTCGTTGTCGTCGCGCCGGGTCAGGCGGCAGACGAAAACGATCTGATCGAGCACTGCCGAAAGCACATCGCGAGCTACAAGAAACCGAAGAGCGTCGAATTCGTCAGCGCGCTGCCGCGTCTGCCCAACAAGAAGATCGACAAGAAGCAGCTGCGGGCGCCGTACTGGGATGGCCGCACGCGCCAGGTCAACTAGCAGGCCATGTTCCCGTCGGGTCGAAGAACCCTCCGCTCGTTCCCGCGAAAGCGGGAACCCAGAGCCGCCCGATCAGACCCACAGGTCTGTAGCCTGGGTCCCCGCTTGCGCGGGAACGAACGGCAGGGAGAGTTGCGCGCCAAATGCCGCGTCATTCCATCTTCATACCGAGGTCCTTTACGACCTGGCCCCAGGTCTCGAGATCGGAGCGTGATCTGGGCGGCATAGGCCTCGGACGTGTTGCCGACCGGCGTGAAGCCCAGCGTATCCAGCTTCTGCTTGACGTCGGGCAGCGCAACAATGCGAACCACCTGGCGCTGCAGCGCGTCGATGATCGGCTGCGGCGTGCCGGCGGGCGCGACGAACCCGATCAGGAGCTCCGACTCCTGGCCGGGAAATCCGGCTTCGGTCGTGGTTGGCACATCGGGGAATTCCGGTGAGCGCTTGGCGCTCGTGACGGCGAGCGCACGCAGCTTCCCCTCCTTGATCATTGGCGCCGCCGGCGGCAGCGCGATGAACGCGATCGGGGTGTGTCCGCCGACGATAGAGGTAATGAGCGGTGCTGCACCCTGGAAGGGCACGCGGATGAGGTCGGCCTTGAGGCCAAGCCGGAACAGCCGCTCGCTGGTCAACTGCCCGAAGCCGATGCTCATGCCGGCGTAGCTGTGCTTGCCCGGCTCGGCCTTCGCGAGCGCGACCAGCTCCTGCATGGTCTTGGCTGGCAGCGAGGGATTGACGACCAGAACCTGCGGAGCCGACGCCACGATGCTGATCGGCGCAAAATTCTTGACCGGGTCGTAGCTCAGCTTGGTGGTCGTGGCTCCCGACGGCGAAGTCGTTGGTCGTGATGAACAGTGTCTGTCCGTCGGCCGGCGCGTTGGCGGCGATGCCCGCGCCGATGGCACCACCTGCGCCGGCCAGATTCTCCACGTAGAACTGCTGGCCGATAATGCTCCGACATTTTCTGCGCCACGAGGCGCCCGATCAGGTCGGTGGGGCCGCCCGGCGGGTAGGCCACGATGACCCGCACCGGCCGCCCGGGATAGTTGGGCGGAGCGGTTTGGGCCTGGCTTGCGCCGGCGGCAATCAGCGCCAACAGCGCGACGACAATGCGGATCGAACCAGTCATCGGGCATCCTCCCTGCGTGGCTTGCGCTGTCTCGCTCGCATTGGGGGGCGATGCAGCGAAGCTTGGTTGTTGTTGGCCATACGGCGTCTTTCCCAAACAAGCGCCATTGGCCGGAAGCTTAGCACTGCCGGCGCCAATCACGAGGGGGCAGGCGGGCTTGCTGAACCGCTACCGGCCGCTATGCCGGAACATCGACAGCCCGGTCATTCCGGGTTCGGCGCTGCACGCCGCTCCGGAAGGCGGAACGTTCAATCCTTGTGGCGCCCGCTCGCCCCTGAGTTGCCGTTCGGCGTGGCCTCACAACGTGCGCGTCACTTTGCTCAAGTAAGGTGGTTTGTCGGGATCAAAGCCTCGTCGGCGCGCCGCTGTCTCAATGGCGCGATAGGCAGGGACCAGCATGAGCACCGGATCGCAAACCGGATGCCCGTCGCCGATCCAGGGTAGCGTCCCTGCCGCCCCGCCCGCGACAAACACTCTCTCATCTGCATCCTTGAGGTCGCGGACGAGGTCATCGATTGCGGTGGCTGCTTGATCGTTCTGCCGTAGCACCAGCACCGGTGTTGCCGGTGTGATCGATGCGCGCGGACCATGCCGCAACTCGGCCGCGCTGTAGCCCAGAGCGGGAACGCGCAGGATCTCGGACACCTTGAGCGCGATCTCGCGGACGCAGCCGAGGCCGTAGCCCCGGCCTACGACAAACGCCGCGCTGGCCGCTGCTGCACTGTCAGCCCAGGTCGACCAGTCACACGCCAGCGCGCCCGCCAGCCGAGGCGGCAACTGTTGCAGGCCCTCGTTCAGATCGTCGTCGCGCGCCAACGCGGCCACCAGCCGTGTCCCGGCGATCATGCACAACACGACGGTCTTGGTTGCCGCGACGGCGTGCTCTGTGCCCGCGCCGATCGGCAGCACAAGTTCGGATGCAGCGGCTGCGGGTGAATACTCGTCATTGACGATGGCCAGCGTGAGCGCACCGGATTTGCGCGCCACCTCGGTGGCGGTGACAAGATCGGGGCTGCGCCCGGACTGTGAGACGACCACAAACAGGGCCCCGCGCATGTCGGGCGGCCGCCGATAGGCCGTCACGACGGACGGCGCGGCAGCGGAGGCGAGCAGGCCAAGCCGCGCTTCGAAGACGTAGCGCAGATAGACGCCGACATGACCGGAGCTGCCGCGGCCGCAGAAAACAACGATGCGAGGCTTGGCCTGCTCGATCCGTTCGGCGATCGCAGCGAACATGTCGGTGCGCGCGAGCAGGCGCTCGGCCGCCGCCGGGATTTCGGCGGTCTCGCGCGCCATCGCGCTTGCGGTCTGCAGCTCAGGCATCTGCGCGTCTGATCTCGTTGATGGCGGCGCGCAGATTGCCTCCGTGGCGTTGCAGAAGTTGCGTGGCCTCGCTGGGAACAAGCCCGAGACCGACCAGGACGGCGGTCTTCACGTCTCCCTCGGCTTGCTCGAGATAGCGGGCTGCGTCGCCCGGCGGACATCGGGCGATCTCGCTGACGATCACTTCTGCGCGCCGTCGCAGCTTGGCGTTCCGCGCCCGCATGTCCACCATCAGGCCGCGATAGACGCGTCCCATCTTCACCATCACCGCGGTCGAGAACAGGTTCAGCACGATCTTCTGAGCCGTGCCGGCCTTCATCCGCGTCGACCCCGCGACCACCTCGCTGCCGGTGTCCACCAGGATGCGGTGCCGCGCGACCTCGAACAGCGGTGCTCCTGGGTTGCTGGCGACCGCGATTGTCACCGCACCCAAAGCACTGGCCGCCCGCAACGCGCCGATCGTAAAAGGCGTCGTGCCGCTCGCTGCGGCGCCGATGACGACATCGTTGGACTCGATCTTCGCATCCGCGATAGCCTGCACCCCGGCGGCCTCGTTGTCCTCGGCGTGCTCAGCGCTCCGGATCAGCGTTTCCAGTCCGCCGGCGATTACAAAGACAACGCGGTCTGGCGGCCAGTTGTAGGTCGGCGGCAGCTCAGCTCCGTCTTGCACGCCGATCCGCCCGGACGTGCCGGCCCCGGCGTAGACGATCCGTCCGCCCCGCTGCAGCGCCGGCACCGCATCCTCAACGGCTGCCGCGACCTCACCAAGTGCGCCGCGAACCGCAGCCACCGCGGTCAACTGCCCCTCATACATGGCCGCGATCATTTCGGCGGTCGACCAGGAGTTCGAGCTCGGCGTAGCGTTCGTCGATCTGCTCGGTGCGCATGGCGCTGTCCCGGTTGTGCCGCAAACCAGGCGGCATCGGCTCCGTTTCGATACCCAGTCCGGCGTAACCTAGCCTTTCATGGCGGCCTGCTTGGCGAGATGCAAGGCGCCATCCACGGCATCGCCCTCGACCGCTACCAGCCGGCGCTGCACGTCGGGCGCGAGCCACGGCTGCATCGACGAGGCGAGCCCGCCGAGAAGGGCTACGCGGGGAGCACCGCATTCGGCCAGCCTGCGCACCAGCTCGTCGATCTGCTCGGCGGCATCCCGCACGATCCGCCGGGCGACCGGGTCGCCGTTGTCGGCGTGCCGCATCACCAGCGGCGCAAAGGTCGCATAATCGGTGGCGGTTGCGTGGTCCATCCAGGCCACGGCCTCGAACGGATCGTTGTGGAATTGCATCATCACGTCGCGCGAGAGACTGGTGTCGACGGCTCGCTCGTCGTGGGCGCGCAGCGCAAGGCGGATCGCGTGCAGCCCGAGATCGGCGCCGCTGCCCTCGTCGGAGATCGGAAAGCCATAGCCGCCGACCCTGACCTCGCGTCCGCCGACCACGGCAAAGCCCACGCTGCCGGTCCCGACGATGACGATGCCGCCATCCCGGGCGCCATGCGCGCCGATGCAGGCGATTGTCGCGTCGTGAGCGTAGACGACGGAGCGGAACGGATGCGGCTGCAGCACGAGCTGTTCGAGCGCGCCCTTGCGGCCGACCCCGGCAAGCCCGACGGCAGCGTGCACCGAGCCGAGCGTCTCCGGCCCAAGCCCGCCCTCTTCGAGCGCGACGCGGCACGCCTTCTCGACTTCGGCAAGCGCGCGTTCGACTCCGAGGCGCAGCGTGGCTGGGCCTGCGATGCCGGTGCCGAGCAGGCGTCCTTGCCCGTTCTCGACGCGGGCCCGGCAGCCGGTACCGCCGCCGTCGACGCCGGCGAACAGCGGACCCGGTTGTGCAGCGGTTGTCATTCTTCGACCCGCCGGATATCCGCGCCGCATTGCACCAGCTTGCGATCCAGCGACTCATATCCGCGATCAAGATGATAGATGCGGTGGACGGTGGTTTGCCCCTCCGCAACGAGGGCAGCGAGCACCAGACTCACAGAGGCGCGCAGGTCGGTGGCCATCACCTCGGTGCCGTGCAAGCTGTCGACGCCGCGCACCAGCGCCGTCGAACCTTGCAGCGAAATGTTGGCGCCGAGTTGTCCGAGCTCGGGAACGTGCATGAACCGGCTTTCGAACACGGTTTCGCGGATCATCGACGCGCCCGACGCGATGGTCATCAAGGCCATGAACTGCGCCTGCAGGTCTGTGGGAAATCCGGGATAGGGCTCCGTCGCGATGTCGATTGCCTGCAACGGCCCGGAGCGAACGACCATCAGCCCGCGGTCGGTCGGCCAGATCTGCACGCCGGCGCTCTCAAGGGCGGCGCCGACCGCCCCGAGGTGCTCTAGATGGGCGCCGAGGATTTCGAGATGACCGCCGGTGATCGCGGCGGCGATGGCGTAGGTCCCGGCCTCGATCCGGTCGGTGATCAAATCGTGGCGAGCGGAGTGGAGGGCGTCTATCCCCTGCACCAGAATTCGATGCGTCCCGATCCCCTGGATGTGCGCTCCCATCGCCATCAGGCACAGTGCGAGGTCGCAGACCTCGGGGTCGCGCGCCGCGTTCAGAATTTCGGTCTCGCCGCGGGCCAGGACGGACGCCATCAGGGCTGTCTCGGTCGCACCGATGGACGGCAACGACAGCACGATGCGCCCGCCGCGCAGTCCGTCTCCTTTGGTTCGCGCATGAACGTAACCGGCTTCGATGTCGACGTCGGCCCCAAGCGCGTCCAGCGCCTTGAGGTGCAGGTCGATCGGCCGCGCGCCGATCGCGCAGCCTCCGGGCATGGACACGCGCGCAGAACCGAAACGGGCGAGCAGCGGCGCAAGCACGAGCATGCCGGCGCGCATGCGGCGGACCATGTCATAGGGCGCCTGCGCGTTGCGGGCTCCGGAGGCGTCCAGCACCAGCACCCGGCCGGGGCCGCGATTAGCCACCACGCCGAACTCCCGCATCAGGGCCAGCATGGTATCGACGTCCGTCACCTCGGGGACATTCCCCAGCTCCAGCCGTTCGGGGCAAAGCAGCGCCGCGGCAATCTGCGGCAAGACCGCGTTCTTGGCTCCGCGGACCTGGACCGAGCCCTCAATGCGCCTGCCACCACGAATGACGAGCCGATCCATGCTGTTTCTCTGTCTGTCGTCCGGGCTTCAATGGACAAGGCCGGCACCGGCGCTTGCACACCGGGGCACTCCCGCGCGCCGGCTAGAACCGGCGTCCTCCGGTGCCCTGGGTCTTCGGCGTCCTTTAACCTAGATTGGATCGGTTGCGCCACCAATCCAGCCCTGCCATGGACAGACATGAGCCTGGGTCGAAACAATTCTTCGGTGGGTGACGGACACGCGATCCTGGCGGACCGTGTGTTCGATGGCCGCGGCTGGCATGCCAATGCCGCGGTCCTGATCCGGGAGGGGCGCATCGTTGGTCTCGGACCTCGGGCCGAGCTTCCCTCCGACTGGCCACAGACGCGTCTTCCGGCGGGCGCGCTCCTGACCGCGGGCTTCATCGATTTGCAGGTCAATGGCGGCGGTGGCGTTCTTCTCAACGATCAGCCGACCGCCGAAGCCATGCGCGCGATTGCCCGCGCGCACCGAAGCACCGGCACCACGGCGTGTCTGCCGACGCTGATCAGCGATACGCGCGAGCAGATGCAAGCCGCGATTGCGGCCGCGCGCTCGATCGCTGGCCGCGAGGGAGTCCTCGGCCTGCACCTGGAGGGTCCCTTCCTCAGTCCGCAGCGTCCGGGCGTCCACCGGCCCGATCGCATCGCGCAGCCCGGTGCGGGCGACCTGGAGAGGCTGTGCGAACTGGTAGGCGCCGGCAGGTCGATGGTCACGCTGGCGCCGGAATGCGTGCCTGCGGGATTTGTCCGGGCGTTGGCTGCCGCTGGCGTGCGGGTTTCGATCGGGCACAGCGAGGCCACGGCTGCCGTTGTTCTGCGGGCCGTCGCCGATGGCGCAACCGGAGTGACCCATCTGTTCAACGCCATGCCGCCCTTGAGTGCACGTGCGCCAGGGATAATCGGCGCGGCGCTATCGGAGCAACGGTTGACGGCCGGGCTCATCGTCGACGGAATTCACGTCGATCCGGTCTCGGTCCGGGCGGCGTTTGCAGCGAAAGGCACCGATCGAATTGCTCTCGTCACCGACGCGATGCCGACGGTCGGCACATCGCTCGACCGTTTTGACCTGCTCGGCCGGACAATCAAGCTGACGAACGGACGGCTGACCACGGAGGAGGGTACGTTGGCGGGCGCGCATCTCGACATGGCGTCCGCGGTGCGGTGCGCGGTCAGGCTCGCGCAAATCCCGCTGGAGGACGCGCTGCGCGCGGCCTCGCTGACCCAGGCACAATTCCTCGGATTGGACGGCGAGCGCGGCGCACTGGTGCCGGGCGCCCGCGCCGATCTCGTCGCCTTGACCGAAGATTTGGCCGTGGTCGCGACCTGGATCGACGGCATCGCCGAAGATGCTCAGGGTCGTCCGTACAGCAGATCCGGTTGACGTTGGCTCGACCAGGCGAGTTCATCGAAAAGCGCAAACGTGTCGAGGTCTCGCGGCGTTGCCGATGCATCGTCGACCCATTCCCGCAGCAGCGGGCCGCCGTTGATGACATCGATGGGACGACGGTCGCGCTCGTATTCGTAGGCGAAATCGCGCCAGAGCGCGTAGTGCGGATAGAGGCGGCGAATGGCCTTGAAGGCCAGCGCCTGGATACGCCAGGGCTTGAACGTCCCGTGATCGTAACCGGGACCTTCGGTGTGTATCTGGACACCGTGGCAAAGCTGTCCTGCATGCTTGTGGAACGTCGGTTCGAACCAGCACTCGCGCAGGCGGCAGCCACCGAGCCATTGCGGCGCAAGCGATTCCATCTCCCTGATGATGGCCTTAGCATTGATATCGGGAGCGCCGAACAGTTCGAGCGGCCGCGTGGTGCCGCGACCTTCGGAGAGCGTCGTGCCCTCGAGCATCACCGTTCCCGCGTACGCGCGAGCCATCCACAAGTTCGGCGCGTTGGGGCTGGGGTTGATCCACACGCGCTCGCCCAGCGGCCAGCCGAATCCCGGCGGATCGTCGGGCTGCCAATCCTGCATTTCGATGACGCGGTATTCGACATCGAGCTTCAGAGTTCGGACAAACCAAAGGCCCAATTCGCCGAGCGTGAGCCCGTGACGCATCGGCAAGGGGCCTGCGCCGACAAAGCTTTCCCAGCCCGCGCGCAGCGTGAGCCCTTCGACCGGGCGTCCCACAGGATTGGGCCGGTCCAACACCCAGACAATCTTGCGATGTCGCGAGGCCGCTTCGAGGACGTACCGCAGCGTCGTGATGAACGTATAGATTCGACAGCCGAGGTCCTGCAGATCGATGAGGATTGCGTCGAAGGTGTCCATCATCGCATCGGTCGGTTTGCGTACCTCTCCGTAGAGGCTGTAGACCGGGATGCGATGAACCGGATCGGTGAAATCCGGCGAACTCGATCATGTTGTCTTGCTTGTCGCCGCGTAGCCCATGCTGCGGGCCGAAGGCCGCGCTGATCGTCATGTCACCGCAGGAGGCCAGCGCATCGAGCGAATGCGTCAGATTGGCCGTGACGGAAGCCGGATGCGCGAGCAACGCCACGCGCTTGCCTGTCAGCGGTGCGCGCAAGCTGGGTTCGGCAACAAAGCGATCGATGCCAAACTTCATGACGGAACGACCGGAGAAAACTCGTGCGCGAACCCGTCCGCATGATGGAAGTCCGGCCTCCCAGGCGGATGCGCCAGCGCCCAATAGGACTTGAGGCCGCTGGTATGCTCGATCACCGCCGACAATCCGAGGCGCCACGTCGGCGTGCGAGGCAGCATCGGCATGCGATCCAGGCCCAGCGCGGTCCGCAACGTATAGCAGCTCGGGGTTGAGTGCACCTCGATTGCGGCCACGCTGATCTCCTCCGCAACGCACATGCCGCTTCGATAAGCGCGGAATCGATAGGCCGCCCATTGTGTCGAGGGTGCGAAGTTGAATTCGTAGTACCCAGCGCCCGACGAACCGCGGACGAAGGCTTCGAAGCAGGTGTGCTGCCAGAGCTTCTCGCTACGCGCTGCCGTCGTAACGGGCGGCACGCGCACGTCGCTCATCGACCCAGTCACGATAAAGGTCAGCGCCAAGTTGTCGGCGTTCGGGCGGGCGACCTCCACCTCAATATGCGCCGTTGCAAGGCGGGGCGAGTCCGGATGTGGCGTCAACAACTGGCGCATGCTCGCCGTCTGCGGTTCGAACGATCGCTGTCACATCACTTGACCATGGCTACGTCGTCAAGCCGGAGACCCTCCGGCACCTCGCGAATCTCACGAGTGAACACGAGCGTTGCGACGATCCCAAGTGCGCTGACCGCCGCCATCAGAGCGAGAACGCCGGATACGCCCCAAGCGGCCTTGACCTGCGGCAGGACGAAGATGCCGAGCGTCGCGCCGGCCTTGGCGGACGCCGCGGCAAAGCCGCTCGCCGTGGCTCGCACGTTGGTTGGGAAAAGCTCGGGCGCCATGGTGAACGTCGTGGCATTCGGTCCGGCATTCATGGCGAGGTTGAACAATATGAATCCGGCGAAAACCAGCGGCACGTGCGCGGCTGCCCCACCGCCCGCCAGCGCCGCATAGAGGAGGACGAGCATCCCGATCGTCATGCCGGCGAAGCCGAGGACCTGCATGTGAATGCGGCCGAAGCGCGGAACCGCGTAGAGGCCCACCAGAAAGCCGATCAACAGGAACAGGTCGATCGCCGCACTTCCCTCGGCAGCGACGACATCGCCTGCGACGGACCCCGCCGCCGACGAAAGGTGGACGGCGCCGAGGATGATCGGCGTGAACAGCCCGACGCCGTAGGTTGCGATGTCCATCAGGAACCACGGCACGGACGCGAGCAGCGTTCGGGCGCGCAGCGGCGGCGCAAACAACACCGCCAAACCCGGAGTGGAGGTCTTGGCAGCGGCCGGAACAGCCATGGCGACTGTCGGCGTTTGGTGGGTCGCCGTTGGTCGAGATGATGCGGCGGACGCCACTGGTGTGGGCGAGGCGGCCGCTGCGAGCTTTGCGACGATGCGCGCGGCGTCGTCCCGTCGCCCTTGTTCCAGGAGCCAGCGGGGGCTCTCGGGAAGCCACAGTCGGAACAGGAGGTACACGCAGGCGCCGGCGCCGGTGGCGCCGACGATCCATCGCCAATCCACCAGCGCACCGGAAAGCCGCAAGGTGGTGATCGCAACGGCCGCGCCGAGCAGCATCCCGACCGATTGAAGTGCGATCGTCGCGACCACCATGCGGCTTCGCGCGCGCCGCGGCATGGTCTCCGAAACGTAGGAGCCGCTGACAGGAAAATCGATGCCGATGCCGATGCCGACAAGAAACTGCCCAAACAGCACGAGCAGCGGACTATCGGCAGTGGCGCACAGGAGTGCGCCGACGGCCAGGATCGCCATGTCGGCGAGAAAAAGTGGCTTTCGGCCAAGGCGGTCGGCGGCCGAGCCACCGAGCGCCGCGCCCACCGCCGCGCCGAGAACGAGCGCCGAGCCGATCAGCCCCACCATCAGCGGCGACAGGCCGAAGCGGTCGATCAGCAGCGGCATGGCGACGCCAAGCGAAAAGATCGAAAAGCCGTCCAGCAGCGTGCCACCGCTCGCAACGAACCACAGCGCGTAACGCTGCAGGTCCATCGGCGATTCGTCGAGCGCCGCGAACGTCTCCCGCCGTTGCCGAGCCACGGTGTCGTCAGGCTGCGGCATGAACGGCTACTCGCGCGCGGTCTTTCTGGCGGAATCCTTCGCGTCCACGCGAAAGAGCTTGCGGATCTTGGCGAGGTCGACCGCCGGCTTGGGCACCTTGAGGTTCATGTCGGCCATCGTGTCGGCGATGATCTGCGAGACCGCCAGGTTGCGGAACCATTTGTGGTTCGAGGGGATCACGTACCAGGGAGCGTGCCTTTTCGAGCACTTTGACAGCGCGTCCTCGAATGCCTCGATGTACTCGTCCCACAGGTCGCGTTCCGAGTAGTCGGACGCGCTGATCTTCCACTGCCGTTCTGGATCGTCGAGCCGATCCTTGAAGCGAGCAAGCTGCTCGTCCTTCGATATCATCAGGAAGAACTTGAGGATCGTCGTGTCGTTCTGCGTGTACAGCATCTCCTCGAAATCGTTGATCAGGTCGTAGCGCGCCTTCCATTTCTTCCTTGGAACCAGGCCGTGGACACGCACGACCAGAACGTCCTCATAGTGCGATCGGTTGAAGACCGCGACGTCGCCCTTCCCTGGAACATGGGGATGGACCCGCCAGAGGAAGTCGTGCGCCTGTTCCTCCGGAGTCGGCTGCTTGAAGCCCGTGACCTTGACCCCTTGCGGGTTCATGGCGCCCACGACATGCCAGCAGGTGCCGTCTTTGCCGGCGCCATCGATGCCCTGCAGCACGATCAGGAGGCCCCGGCTGCGGTCGCCGTAGAGAAGCCGCTGCATCGCGGTGAGCTTGTCCTTGTAGTGCTGAATATCCTCCTGAGCATGCTCCTCGGACCCGTGCTTGCCGTGGTAGCCCGGATCGAGATCCCGGAGCCGAAGCTTGCGGCCCGGTTCGACGGCAAATCTCTTTCGGAAATCCATGTCGGCGGCCTCCAAAGATCGACTTAGTGCGCAAGGGAGGCGGACAACGCCTTGACGTGCGCTTCATTGTGCTCTGCAGCGCGATAGTAGATCAGCTTGGCGGCGTCCATGACGACCATCCAGACGAGCGTATAGCACCAGACGCCGGCGACCACCTGCCAGGGCAGCCGCGGGACGAGGATGCCCAATACGCAGATGAGCGCCGCGGCGATCTGCGTCGCGACTATCGCGAGAAACAGCGGTGCGCTCGGATAGGGCGGCCGGAACACCGAGTGCCGCGTCCGCACCACGAACAGAAGGAGATGGCCGCCGACCGCAAGCTGCAGGAAGATCATGGTTTGGAGGCTGCTCTTGTCGATCGGGATGAGCGCCATCAGCGCCGGGTTGCTCATCCATTCGAGCCCGATCAGGAGCAGTCCGAAGCTCTGTCCGAGCGACAGAATCCCCATCAGCGTCGAGAACACGAGGATGTGCCGCATGTCCCAGCGCATCGGCTTCGATGACGGCGGCACGTTGTCATAGGCGATCGTCATGATCGGAATATCGTCGAGCAACGCGAGCACGACGATCATCACGGCCGAGAGCGGCTGGAACTCGAGCAGCACGATCGAGAGCACGACGAGCAACATGATGTCGAGCGTCATTGCCACCCGGTAGTAGACGTAGTTCTGGATGCGCTCGAAGATTTTCCGCGCCCCGACCAGCGCGTTCACGATCGTCGAAAGCCCGGGCGCCGTCAGGATCAGCGCGGCCGCGCTCCGCGCGGCGTCGGTCGCGCCGCTGACGGCGATGCCGCAGTCTGCCTGGCGCAGCGCCGGCGCATCGTTGACGCCGTCGCCGGTCATCGCCACGATATGGCCAAGCTGCTGCAGGCACTTCACAATTTCATATTTGTGCTCGGGGAAGACGCGGCCGAACCCGTCGGCCCGCTCGACCGCGCGGGCGACGTCGGGCGGCATGGCTGCGCCACTCATGCCGGGCCTAAACAGGTCGCTCGCGACGATCAGATGATCGCCCATGCCGAGTTGCTTGGCGATCTGGTCGCCGATCGCAACATCGTCGCCGGTGACCATTTTCACGTTGAGGCCCAGGGCTTCGGCCTGGGCGATGGTGGCCTTGGCATCGGGCCGCGGCGGATCGCTGAGCGAAATTAGGCCGAGAACCTTCCACGTCGCGCCGTCATCGGAACGAGCGACGCCGAGTGCACGGTAACCGTGAGACGCAAGGTCCGCGACCGTCGCCCGATATTTGGCGTGCGCAGCCGGCTCCAGATGCGCGAGCGCCGCAATGACCTGCGGAGCACCCTTGGCAAAGTGATGGGTCTTGCCGGCGCCGTCGCTGACCACAGCTACGGTTCGCTTGTTGACTGGGTCGAAGGGCGTAAACGCGGTTTGGCGATACGTATCGAGCGCAGCCGGGTTCGTTAGCGCTCGAAGAACGGCGATGTCGATCGGATCCTCGCTGCTCTTCTGGGTCGCAAGCGCCGCGGCCAGCATGATCTCGTCGGTCGAGGTGCTACCGACCGGGATCGCCTTGTCGATCGCGAGCTGGTTCAGCGTCAGCGTTCCGGTCTTGTCGCTGCAGAGCACGTCGACGCCGGCCAGCTCCTCGATCGCTGACAGGCGGGACAGGATGGCCTTCTCCCGCGACAGTGCGTAGGCGCCGATTGCCATCGTCACCGACATCACCGCCGGCAGCGCCACCGGGATCGACGCAATGAGCAGGACCATCACGTATTGGGCAATGCCACCGATCGTGGTCCAGTCCCAGGAATCCGCGATGACGATCTTTCGGTAGATTTCGAAACCGACCAGAACAAGAGCGAGCACGCTGGCGACGAGAATCAGGAAGTCGCCGATTGCCAGCACCGCCTTTTGGCAATGCGAGACCGAGCCGGCCGAGGCGACGAGCTTGGCGGTCCGACCGAAGAAGGTCTTGTTGCCGGTAGCGGTCACCACGCCAGTCACGTCGCCTTGTTTGGCGATTGAGCCGGAGTAGACCTTGTCGCCCGGCTTCTTGGAAACCGGCAGCGATTCGCCGGTGAGTGCCGCCTGATCGACGCTGAGGTAGGCGCCGCTGATCAGCAGCAGATCGCCCGGCACGATTTGCCCGGCCGATACGTTGACGATGTCGCCCGGGACGAGGTTTGCGGCGTCAATGGAAAGCCAATGGCCGTCGCGTAGCACGCGGGCCTTCGGCGCCAGTCCCTTCTTCAGGGCATCGAGCGCGTTGGAAGCCTTGTTGTCCTGCCAGAAGCCGACCGCGGCGTTGTAGAAGAGCAACCCCACGACGACGGCGAAATCGGACCAGTCGGACCGTGCGAGCGACAGCAGCGCCGCCGCTTCGATCATGAACGGAAGCGGTCCCCAGAAATAGCCGACGAGCTTGCGCCAGCAACTCGTCTCGTGCGCCTCGATGGCGTTGCGCCCATAGCGCCCAAGCCGCGCCTCGGCCTCGGCCGCGCTCAAACCCTTCTGGGACGTGCCGAGTGCAGTTAGCTGGGCTGCAATACCCGCAAATCGGGTGCTGAATGGACCGACGATGTTTCGGCTGGATTGCCCGCGCCCGCAATGGTTTCAGCCAACCCGTTATGCTCCAGCCATCGCCGTGCCGGCGGATACGCCGTGCGCCATTATGCGGGCCGCTACCGGGTCAGTCGAGCCGTTCAAATCGATGGCGGCGTGAGCGGGCGCCGTCTCACGCCGCCTTGCCGCTGACAAGGAAACTCGAAGCTTAGCGGATCAGGGGCGCAGAGCGGCTATATCCGCCCGAACATCCTGCCTAATCACGCTGATCCACTGTACATTTTGTAAAAATCGCATCTTCTGAATGTGGAAATAATTTTTAGGGCAGAGCCTTGACTGGCGCGGACTGACGAATTATAAAATTCGTCACTGATCACGAGGCGTGCCGAGTCCCGATGGGCTGGCGTGCCTGGGCCGGGATGCCGGCCGTTGGGGACGTCAGGAGCATCGCCTCCCGCCCCGCATTGCCAGAGGCCGCCATGAACGCCGCGCAAGTCCAGCTCAAGAGCCGGCCGGAAGACACCCGCGCGCGGATCATGGACACCGCGGAGGTGCTGTTCCGGCGGCTCGGCTACGACAAGACCGCGGTCGCCGACATCGCCTCGGAACTCGGCATGTCGCCGGCCAACATCTATCGCTTCTTCCCCTCGAAAATCCGCCATCGTGCAGGCGATGTGCCAGCGCTGCCTCGAGCGAACTTGAGACCAAGGTCTGGGCGGTGGCGCGCTCGCGCGCGCCTGCCGGCGAGCGGCTGGAGCGGCTGGTGCTCGAAGTGCTTGCCTATCACAAGGAAAATCTTCTGGAAGAGCAGAAGGTTAACGATATCGTCCTGGTCGCCATGGAAGAGAGCTGGGACGCCATCAAGGAGCACAAGGAAGTCCACCGGACCGCCATCGAACTGATCCTGCGCGACGGCATCGAGACCGGCGAGTTCGAGCCGGTCGATCCGCGCGATACGTCGACCACGATCACGCGCGCACTGGCGGCGCTACTGCCATCCGATCCTGCTCGCCCAGGGCCTGCAGGAGGGCAACAATCTCGAAGCCGAGGCGCAAGCTCTGATCCGCTTCCTGCTGCGCGCCATCACCCCACGAAAGTAAGCCTGCCATGACCCAGCCGTCCTCCGCATCATTGCGTCCAAAGAGTGACGATTTCTTATTTTCGTCAGTCATCAGTCGTCAGGGTGCATCCAGGTCACCTTCAGCCATGACGACTATTCAGCCGACTTACGGCCGGCCGCCGCAATACAAGGCTGCTCGGGCGCGAACACACGCCGTGCTCCGGACGAGCACGGGCCTGTCGGCCGAACAAGTGGCGTTCGCCGCGCTCGCTGTTGCCGCTGCGCTGATGCTCGCAGGCTGCCAGGCGGAAACCGCGCCGCTCGCCAAGCTCGAGCGTCCGGTCCAGGTGCAACGCGTCACCTTCGAGAACGGCGGCGCCGCCCGCGAATTCGTCGGCGTGGTGCGCGCGCGCCACGAGACCGATCTCGCGTTCCGCGTCAGCGGCAAGATCGTGACGCGCGTCGTCAACGTCGGCGACCGGGTGCGTCGCTGGCGACGTGATCGCGCGGCTCGATCCGCAGGACCTCCGTCTGCAGGTCGAGAGCGCCGAGGCGGAGCTTGCCGCGGCGACGTCGAGTCTGTCGCAGGCCGCGGCCGATCTCGAGCGCTACACCACGCTGAAGGAGCGCGGCTACGCACCGATCGCGCGAGTTCGACCGCAAGAAGGCCGCAAACGACGAAGCCCAAGGCCGCGTCGCGCGCGCGCGACGCGCGCTCGAACTCGCCCGCAATCAGCTCGACTATGCGGAGCTCAAGGCCGACGCCGACGGCGTGATCACGGCGACGCGCGCCGAGCCCGGGCAGGTGGTCGCGATCGGCCAGCCGGTGGCCCAGCTCGCCCATCGCGGCGAGAAGGAGGCGGTGGTCGCGCTGCCGGAAGACCTGGCTCGGCGAGGTGCGCGACGCCAAGGCCACGGTGCGGCTGTGGGTGAACGGCGACCGCACCTTCCAGGCGAGGCTGCGCGAGCTTGTCGCCGCAGGCCGATCCCGCGACCCGCACCTATGCGGCGCGCTTCACCATCCTCGATGCCGACGACAGCGTTGCGTTCGGCATGACCGCGACGGTCACGCTCGATCGCGCAGGCGAGGAGCAGGTGGCGAAGCTGCCGCTGTCCTCCGTGCTCAATCGCGGCAAGCGGTCCCGCCGTCTACGTGGTCAGACGACGCCGGTGCGCTGACGCTGCGCACCGTGACGGTCGCAGCCTTCACCGGCGGACGCGGCGCTGGTCAGCTCCGGCGTCAACGACGGCGACCGGATCGTCACGCTCGGCGTCCAGAAGCTCGAAGCGGGGCTTCAAGGTCCGCGCCGTCGAGCTACCCACTAGACACATTGATTGAATGCATGGAGCGACGCCATGAGACGCTTCAATCTTTCGGAATGGGCGATCACGCACCGGGCGCTGGTGCTGTTCATGATCCTGCTGATCGGCGCCGCCGGCCTGTTCTCCTATTTCAAGCTCGGCCGGGCCGAGGACCCCTCGTTCACCATCAAGGTGATGAACATCCACGTCGCCTGGCCTGGCGCGACCGCCGCCGAGCTGCAGACCCAGGTGGTCGACAAGATCGAGAAGAAGCTGCAGGAACTGCCCTATCTCGACCGGGTCACCAGCTATTCGCAGCCGGGCGTCGCCTTCATCCAGGTCAACCTGTCCGACACCACGCCGCCGCGGCAGGTCAAGGAACTCTGGTACCAGGCGCGCAAGAAGGTCGGCGACATCCGCGGCGATTTGCCCGCCGGCATCATCGGCCCGAACTTCAACGACGAGTTCGGCGACGTCTATTCGGCGCTCTACATGATGACGGCTGACGGCATGAGCCTCGCCGATCTCAAGCGCCGGGCCGAGGACATCCGCCAGCGCCTGCTGCGGGTGCCGGGCGTCAACAAGGTCGATCTGATCGGCGCGCAGCCGGAGAAGATCTTCATCGAGTTCAGCCACGCCAAGCTCGCCACGCTCGGCGTCGCGCCGCAGCAGATTTTCGACAGCGTCGCGCGTCAGAACGCGGTGATCGCCGGCGGCTCGGTCGACACCTCCGCCGACCGCATCCACCTGCGGGTGACCGGCGCGTTCTCCGGCGCCGAAGCGATCGCCGCGGTGCCGGTGCAGGTGAACGGCCGGGTGTTCCGTCTGGGCGACATCGCGACGGTCAGGCGCGGCTTCGAGGACCCGCCGAGCTTCCTGGTGCGCGAGGGCGGCCGGCCCGCGCTCGGCCTCGGCGTGTCGATGCAGGACGGCGGCAACATCCTGACGCTCGGCGAGGAACTCAAGCAAGGCGATGAAGTCGATCATCGCCGAGCTGCCGGTCGGCATCGAGATCACGCAGGTCGCCGACCAGCCGCACATCGTCGACGAATCGGTATCGGAGTTCCTCAAGACGTTCGTCGAAGCGCTCGGCATCGTGCTGCTGGTGAGCTTCCTCACGCTTGGCCTGCGCACCGGCATCGTGGTCGCGCTGTCGGTGCCGCTGGTGCTTGCGATCGTGTTCATCGTGATGTACGCGGCGGGCCTCGACCTGCATCGCATCACGCTCGGCGCGCTGATCATCGCGCTCGGGCTCCTGGTCGACGATGCCATCATCGCCATCGAGATGATGGTCGTGAAGATGGAGCAGGGCTTCAGCCGCGCGCAGGCTGCGACCTTCGCCTGGACCTCGACCGCGTTCCCGATGCTGACCGGGACGCTGGTGACGGCGGCGGGTTTCCTGCCGGTCGGATTCGCCAATTCAAGCACCGGCGAATACGCCGGCGGCATCTTCTGGGTCGTCGGCCTTGCGCTGATCGCATCGTGGTTCGTGGCCGTGCTGTTCACGCCGTATCTCGGCCTGAAGCTCCTGCCGGATCGCGGCAAGCGCGCGGGGGCGCGTCCCGTTGGGGTCGGAGCATATCCGCACCCACTCATTCCCGCGCCAGCGGGAATCCAAGGACTGCGTGCACTGCGCGCTCGGTTCCTTGGCACTGGGTCCCCGCTTTCGCGGAGACGAGCGGGCGATGGCTTGCCCGTGGTGCGCGACTTGGAGCACGACCATGAATCGATCTACGACACCCGCGTTTACCGCGCGCTCCGCGGCGTGATCGAACTGTGCCTGCGCTGGCGCAAGACTGTGGTCGCGGCGACCGTGCTCATGTTCGTTGCGGCGATCGCGGCCTTCGGACTTGTGCAGCAGCAGTTCTTCCCGACCTCGTCCCGCACCGAGCTGTTCTTCGAGATGCGGCTGCCGGAAGGCAGCGCCATCGGCGTGACCGACGCCGCGGCGAAGAAGGCCGAAAGCCTGCTCACGGACGATCCCGACATCGTGACCTACACGAGCTACGTCGGGCAGGGCGCGCCGCGGTTCTGGCTCGGTCTCAACCCGGTGCTGCCGAATACCAACTTCGCGCAGATCGTCATCGTCACCAAGGACCTCGCGGCGCGCGAGCGCGTCAAGTCGCGGCTCGAGAGGGCGCTCGCCGATGGCGCGCTGCCGGAGGCGCGCACCCGTGTCGACCGCTTCACGTTCGGGCCGCCGGTCGGTTTCCCGGTGCAGTTCCGCGTGATCGGGCCGGACCCGCTCAAGGTGCGCGACATCGCCGAGCAGGTGCGCCAGACGATGGCGGCGAACCCGAAGCTGATCGACCCGCACCTCGAATGGGGCGAGCAGTCGAAATCGATCCGGCTTGAGGTCGATCAGGATCGCGCCCGCGCGCTCGGCCTCACCCCGCAGGACGTGGCGCAGACGCTGCAGACGCTGCTCAGCGGCTTCACCGTGACGCAGTACCGCGAGGGCATCGAGAGCATCGACGTGGTGGCGCGCGCGGTACCGACCGAGCGGCTCGACCTCAGCCGTCTGCCCGATCTGACGATCGCCACGCGCAACGGCGTCGCCGTTCCGTTGTCGCAGATCGCGCGCATCAAGTACCAGTACGAGGAGCCGATCCTGTGGCGGCGCAACCGCGATCTCGTGCTCACCGTGCTGGGCGACATCGTCGACGGCGTGCAGGCGCCCGACGTGAGCAACGAGGTGCTGCCGAAGCTCCAGTCGATCAAGGACGCGCTGCCCGTACGGCTATCGGATCGAGACCGGCGGCGCGATCGAGGAGAGCGCGAAGGCGAATGCCTCGCTCGCCGCGGTGTTCCCGGCGATGGTGGTCGCGATGCTGGTGGTCCTGATGATCCAGCTGCAGAGCTTCTCGCGGCTTGGGCTCGTGTTCGCGACCGCGCCGCTCGGGATCATCGGGGCGACCGGCGCGCTGCTGATCTCGAACCGTCCGTTCGGTTTCGTGGCGCTGCTCGGCATGATCGCGCTCGCCGGCATGATCATGCGCAACACCGTGATCCTGGTCGACCAGATCGACCACGACATCGCCGAAGGACACGGGCGGCATCGCGCCATCGTCGATGCGACGGTGCGCCGGGCGCGCCCGGTCGTGCTGACCGCGCTGGCCGCGATCCTCGGCATGATTCCGCTCGCCCGCAGCCTGTTCTGGGGGCCGATGGCGATCACCATCATGGGTGGTCTGTTCGTTGCGACGATCCTGACGCTGGTGGTGGTGCCGGCGCTCTACGCCGTGTGGTTCCGCGTGCGGGAGAACGAGGACGCCGATGTGTTCACCCGCGGCGATGCGGAGATCGAGATGGAGCCGATGCGCATCGCCGCGGAATGACGGCCCAGAATTCCAAGCGATTGTTCAAACCAAGCCCATGAGGTTGCGATGTACGTCAGCTTTCGCGAGCCCACGCTGAAGGAGATCCTGTCCGACCCGGTCACCAAGGCGGTCATGCGCGCCGACCGGGTCGAGCCCCGCGAACTCGAAGCGCTGCTGCGCAACATCGCCGAACGCGGCCCGCACCGCCTGCTCCGCAACGAGCCATGCAGCGCGTGTTGATGTGCGCCTGCAGGGCGTGCTGATGCGTACCTGAGCGCGTGTTGATGCGCAGGCCGCCGCAGGAGAGAGCGCTGCTTGTTGTGCCGCAGGAGAGGGCGCTGCTTGTTGTGCCCTCTCCCCTTGCGGGAGAGGGCAACGCAAGCGGATGACAAGGCATGAACTGGGTGAGGGGTTCTCGCGGACTATCGATCGGCCAGAACCCCTCACCCGACTGATCGTGGTTCGGATGCACGTTGGCCCTCTCCCGCAAGGGGAGAGGGCACATTCATCGGCGCTGCTACGCCGAGGCGCGCGCGGCGGCGGGCGGGGCCGGCGCGTATTCCTCGCGCACCGGCGTGAACACATCGAGGTTGAGCACCGGTTCGTCACCGATCACCTCGCCCCAGTGCATGACATTGCCGGGGATCTGCAGGAGGCCGCCCGGGCCGAGCTCGACGGTCTCGTCCCCGACGTGGAACCGGATGCGGCCGGCGATGATGTAGACGATCTGCTCGTAGGGGTGCTTGTGCGGGTTCGGCTTGTGCTTGGGCATCAGCCGGTTCAGCGCCACCGTTGCGCCGGTGCCGGAAAAGGCCTTGCGCACGATGCCCTCGCGCACCGGCTCCCACGGGATTGTCTCCCAGTCGATCGAGTGCAGGTCCATGACGCTCTCCGCTATTTGGCCTCGCCGAGAATGCCTCCGGGCCGGATGAAAAGAAAGATCAGAAGCACCGACAGCGCGGCGACGTTCTTCAGCCCTGAGCCGAATGTCACGATCGCGACCGACTGCACGAGACCCAGCATGATGCCGCCCATGAAGGCGCCGAGCGGCCGGCCGAAGCCGCCGACGATGGCGGCGATGAAGCCGGAGATCGCGAACGGCACGCCGACATTGAACGCCGTATACTGCGTCGGCGTGATCAGCACGCCGGCGATGGCGCCGAGCGCGGCCGACAGCGCAAAGGACAGCGCGAGCATGCGCGACACGTTGATGCCCTGCAATGCGGCGGCTTCGCGGTTGACCGCGCAGGCGCGCATTGCCTTTCCGGTCTTGGTGCGCCGGAAGAACTGGTCGAGCAGCACGATCAGCAGCACCGATACGGCGACGATCCAGAGGAACTGATAGCTGATCGCGATGCCCCCGATGCGCATCGGCGGCAGGTCGGTGAACTGCGGCAGCGTCTTCGGCTGGTCGCCGGCTACGATCAGCGTCAGCCGCTCGATCACGATCTGCACCGCGAGCGTCGCCAGGATCATCACAAACATGGTGGCCTTGCGGTCCCAGAGCGGGCGGACCACGATCCGCTCGATCACGATGCCGCTGAGCGCGACCAATATTGTTGCGAGCGCGGCCGCGACGATGAGCGGCATGCCCATCGTCTTGAACGCGCTGAAGGTGATCATGCCGCCCAGCATCACGAAGGCGCCCTGGGCGAAGTTGACGATGCCGCTGGCGTTGTAGATGACGCAGAAGCCGATGCCGATCAACCCGTAGATGCAGCCGACGGCGATGCCGGAGAGCGCGATCTGCGGAAGGTAGGAGAGGTCAGGCATCGACGCCTCCGAGATAGGCGGCGATCACGGCCGGGTTGGTGCGGACCGTCGCGGGCGGGCCCTCGGCGATCTTGCGGCCGAAGTCGAGCACCGCGATTGCGTCGGCGGTGTCCATCACGAGCTTCATGTCGTGCTCGATCAGCAGCACGGTCGTGCCGCGCTCGGCGATGGCGCGGATCGCGGCCGAGAGCCGCTTGGTCTCGGCGACGGAAAGGCCAGCGGCCGGCTCGTCGAGCAGAAGGAGCCGCGGACGCGCCGCAAGCGCGCGGGCGATGTCGAGGAGGCGCTGCTGGCCGTAGGTAATCGCGCTCGCTTCGGTGGCGGTGGCCATATCGAGGCCGACGAAGTCGAGCAGTTCGCGGGCGCGCGCCTCGATCTCGCGCTCGGCGCGGCGCATGCCGGGCGTGCGGAACAGCGCCGACCACAGCCCGCCGCTGGTGTGCAGGTGGCAGCCGACCTGGATGTTCTCGATCACCGAAAGGTTCTGGAAAATCTGCGCGAGCTGGAAGGTCCGGACCAGGCCCGCGGCCGCGATCGCCTCGGGCGCGCGGCCGGTGATGTCGTTGCCGGCGAACACGATCCGGCCGGCATCGGGCGCCTGGAAGCCCGAGATCAGGTTGAACAGCGTGGTCTTGCCGGCGCCGTTCGGGCCGATGATGGCGGTGACGCCGCCCTCGGCCACGTCGAGGTCGACGGCATCGACCGCGACGAGCCCGCCGAACCGGCGCGTGACGGCCTGCACCGAAAGCAGCGTCATGGGTCGCTCCGTCGTGCGATGAGGTCGCCCAGCGAAGCAAGCCCCTTCGGGGCGTAGATCAGGAGTATGACGAGGCCCGCGCCGTAGAACAGGTCCTGATAGTCCTTGAAGCCGCGGAACAGCTCCGGCAGCAGGCTCACGATCACGGCGCCCAGGATCGGGCCGCCGAGCGTGCCGATGCCGCCGACGTAGAGCATCGTGAACGACAGCACGACCATGTTCAGCCCGAACACCTCCGGGCTCACGAACTCGACGACATGCACGAACAGCGAGCCTGCGAGCGCGGCATAGGCGGCCGAGACCAGGAACGCCGCGAGCTTGTAGCGGGCGACGTCGATGCCGAGCGCGCGGGCGGCGTCCTCGCTGCCGGCGATCGCCGATAACGCCCGGCCGAACCGCGACGCGCGCAGCCGCGCGGCGGCTACGCTGCACAGCACGACCACGATGACCAGCATCAGGAGCTTGCCGCGGTCCGAGATGATTTCGTAGCCGCCGATGCCGAGCGGCGCGATGCCGGATATGCCCATATAGCCTTGCGTCACCGACTGCCACTGGATCGCGATCTCGTAGATGATCAGCCCGATGGCGAGCGTCGCCATGGCGAGGTAGTGGCCTTTCAGCCGCAGCGTCGGCCAGCCGACCACGAGCGCCACCAGCAGCGCGAGCCCGAGCCCGACCGCGAACGCCGCGATCGGCTCCCAATAGTAGGTCGCGGTCAGCACGGCCGAGGCGTAGCCCGAGAGTGCCGCGAACGCGTTGTGACCGAAGCTCACCTGGCCGGCCACGCCCATGAATACGTTGAGGCCGATCGTGAAGATCGCGTAGATCATCGCAAACGACATCACCGTGACGAAGAAGCCGCCGGCCACGAACGCATAGGCCAGCATCGCCGCCGGCGATCAGCCAGGGCAGGGCGGCGAAGGCGCGGCGCCAGCGCTCAGGAGAAATAGTAGCGGGCGAGGTCATCGTGCGATGCGATGGTGCGGGGGTCGATCTCGGCGATCAGCCGCCCGACCGACAGGAGGTAGGCGCGGCTGGCGAGCCGCAGCGCGAGCGGCGCCTTCTGCTCGACCAGCACGATCGGCAGGCCCTCTTTGTTGAGGAGCGCGAGCGTGCTCAGGATTTCCTCGACCACCTTGGGCGCAAGGCCGAGCGAGGGTTCGTCGAGCAGCAGAATCTTCGGATTGGCCATCAGCGCCCGGCCGACCGCGAGCATCTGCTGCTCGCCGCCCGAGAGCGACCCGGCGGTCTGGCCAAGGCGCTCGCGCAGTCGCGGAAACAGATCGAAGACGCGTTCGCTCCGCCGCGCGAACTCGGCCGCGTCGTTCAGCAGATAGGCGCCGAGCTCCAGGTTTTCCGCAACCGTCATCGGCGCGAAAATGCCGCGGCCCTCCGGCACCAGCACCACGCCGCGCGCCGCGCAGGCATCCGGCGCCTGGCGCGGCAGCGGCACGCCGCGAAACGTGACCTCGCCGGAATTGGCGATCAGGCCCATGATCGCCCGCATCAGCGTGCTTTTTCCCGCGCCGTTCGGGCCGAGGACGGCGACGAACTCGCCGTCCGCGACCGAAAGGCTGACCTCATGCAGCGCCTCGGCGCGCCCGTAGCGCGCCGAGAGCTGCTTGACGTCGAGGACGGCGGTCACTGCACGACTTTGACCTTGCCGTCGCTGGTGATGGTCGCAAGCAGGAGCGGGTTCTTGGTGATACCCGCGTGGTTGTCCGGCGTCATGTTGTAGACGCTGGTCGTGCCCTGCAGCCCGGTGATCTGCTCGAGCGCATCGCGGACCTTCGGGCCCTCGAAGCTCTTGGCGCTGTTCGATTGCCTTCTGCGTGAGCAGCACGGCGTCCCAGCCGCGCGAGCCCCAGTTCGGATCGCGGTCGCCGAACTTGGCCTTCCACAGCGGCAGGAACCTGGAGATTTCGGTCTTCAGCGGGCCGTCGGGCAGACCGTCATAGACCTGCGAGGGTGCGGCGACGAAGAAGAACTTGTCGCCGAGCACTTCGGCGACCGGCCGGAACACCGCAAGGTCCTCGACGCTGGTCAGCATCAGCAGATCGAGTCCGAGCTGCTTGATGTTCTTGGCAATCGTCATCGTGCTGCCGCCGATGCCGATCTTGAGAATCGCCTTGGCGCCGGCTGCGTTGCAGCTTGCTGATCTGGACGCTCATGTCGGCGTCGTCCTGCTTGTATTGCTCGATGCCGACGATCTCGATGCCGTAGTTCGCGGCATTCTTTTCGGCTGCGTTCTTCTGGACGTTGGCGTAGGGCGTCGGATCGTGCAGCACGCCGATCTTCCTGATCTGGGTCTTCTCCTTGAGATATTCGAGCCGCTTCTCGACCTCCATCGCGGCCGGCGGCAGCGTGCTGAACGCCCACTTCACGTGGTCGGGATTGGCCGGCAGCAGCGAGCAGAGCACCATCGGAATTTGCGCGCGCACGACCATCGGGGCGGCGGCAAAGTTTCCGGCCGAGACGCAGCCCGACAGGAAGATGTCGACTTTGTCGGACGACATCATCTTGCGATAGACCGTCACCGCCTCCTGCGGCTCGGACTTGTTGTCCTCGGTGATGACCTCGATCTTGCGGCCCATGATGCCGCCCTGGCCGTTCAAGTACGCGGCGGTGACCTCGACACCGTCGCGCCAGCCGCGATCGAGCGTCGCGGCATAGCCGGTCAGACCCGCCGAAATGCCGATCTTGTAGACCTGCTGCGCGGCGGCGGGCTCACTTGCGGCCGCTGCCGCGGCCGCGACAGCAAGCAGCGCTGCGAGTGACTTCCTGCTCATGACTTTCCTCCCGTGTGTGGATGTTATTTCGATTTTGAATTGGGCGGCATTCACTCGATCACTTCGTCGGCTCGGCCCAGCAAGGGCAAAGGAATGCTGATGCCGAGCGCCTTGGCGGTCCTCAGATTGATGATCAGCTCAAACTTGGTCGGCTGTTGTATTGGAAGATCGCGGGGTTTCGCTCCCTTCAGGATTTTATCAACGTAGCCCGCGCCGCGCCGATATTGGCTTAGCATATCCGGCCCGTAGCTCATGAGTCCGCCCGACAAGACGTCGTCCTTGAGACCGTAAACCGCGACCAACCGATGTTTATTGGCGAGTTCCACAGTCCGCGCGCTGTGCTGAAGCATGCTCGCGTCGGGCAGTACCAATAGTGCGCCGATCTTCTCCGCGGCGATTGCAGCAAACGCAGAATCAAGTTCTTCGGGGCTTCGCACCTCGAATTTTCGGAGCTGCAAGCCAAGCGTGCCCGCCGCACGCTCCGCCTCGCGCAGGAGCTGTTCCTGGAAGATCGCGTTGGCCGGATTCCAGAGCAACGCCACGCGCGAAAGCTGAGGGACAATCTCTCTGAGCACCTCCAGCGGCTTGCCGATGACCTCCGAAGTCATCGCCGACGTGCCGGTGATGTTGGCGTCCGGACGCGCGATGTTGGTGACCAGTCCGGATCCTACGGGGTCACCAACCGCCAGCATGACGATCGGTATGGTTTGAGTGGCGGCTTTGGCTGCCAAGGACGCCTGGGTGACCGCCGCAGCGATGACGTCAACATCCAGCCGGACCAACTCTACGGCAAGCGCTGGAAGTGTTTCGAACTTGCCGTCAGCGAAACGCGCCTCGATCAGGATGTTGGTCCCTTCAACATAGCCATGGTCGCGCAGTCCCTGCATAAACGCGCGGTCACCCGCCGAGAGTACAGACGACCGGGGTGACAGATAGCCAATGCGAGGAACCTTTGGCGCCTGCGCATGGGCCAAGAGCGGCTTTGCCGCGACCATGCTGGCAAGCAGTCTGACAAAATTCCGGCGCAGCATGTTGCACCCGAGGCTCAAGTAGTTCCTACCGTAACGGCTTACGCCTCGCTCCGGGAAGGGCCGACGTCCGCTTCGGGCCGCCCGTAGCCGCCGCCTCCGGGCGTCTCGAACAATACGACGTCGCCCGGCTGCATGGTCAGCTTCTTCGGATCGCGCACCGGCTTGCCGTTGATGTGGAATTTGCCGGCTGCACCGGGGCCGCCGCCGCCGATGCCCTCCGGGCCCTCGTCGACGCGGCTTGCCACCGCATTGAGCAGCCATTCGTCCTTGGTGCTGCATGCGGAACTGGATGATCTGGCCGTCGCCGCCGCGGCATCGCGCCGTCGCCGCCGGAGCCCGGCCGCAACTCCTTGCGGTCGAAGATCACCGGCGTCACCGCCTCGACGATCTCGACCGGCACGGCGGCGACGCCGGTCGGATAGCAGGTCGCGCTCGGACCGGATCTTGGTCGCGCGCGCGCCCATGCCGCCGGAGTAGTTGAACATCGACGAGGTAAAGGGCTGCCCATCCTCGCGGTGGCCCTGGATCTGCACGGTCCACACCGCGCCCGAGCCCTCGGCCAGCACCCGGTCCGGCATGACCTGATAGAGCGCTTTGAGGATCGGCATCGGCACATACATGCCGACCACGTGGCGCGCGGCGACCGGCGCCGGATACTTGCAGTTGAGGATCGAGCCTTCGGGCGCATAGACCTTGATCGGCGCGAGGCTGCCGGTGTTGTTGGGCAGTTCCGGATTGAGGCAGGAGCGGATCGCGAACGTCGAATAGGCGTGCGTGTAGTTGAGCACGACATTGATGCCGGAGTTGGTCTGCGGCGACGATCCGGTGAAGTCGATCAGCGATCTCGCCGGCCTCGGGATCGATGGTCACCGCCGACTTCAGCGTGACGAACTCGCCGCCCGGCACGTCGAAGCGGCTTTCGCCGCGGAACGTGCCGGCCTTGAGCTTGGAAATCGCCGCACGGGTCGCGGCCTCCGAGCGCGTCGATGATCTCGTCGGACAATTCCTCGATGTCGATCAGACCGTAGCGCCGGCACATGGCGATCAGCCGCTCGCTCGCGGCTTGGCCGCTCGACACCTGCGCCGCAAGGTCGCCGAACACCGCATCGGGGGTGCGCACGTTCTGCTTGATGATGGCATGCAGCACCGGGCAGGGCGACGCCTTCGTTGTAGAGCTTCAGCGGCGGAATCCAGAGGCCCTCCTCGTGGACGTCGCGCGCGCCGGCGCCGATGCCGTAGCCGCCGATGTCGGTGTGATGAATGGTCGAGCCGATGTAGGCGAGGATCGCGGTCGCCGTCGAAGATCGGCGTCAGCACCGTGATGTCGAAGAAATGCCCGGCCGAAAGCCACGGATCGTTGGTGGTGACCACGTCGCCCGGCTTGAGATTGTTGGCGAAGATGCGCACGAGATGGGAGCCCGCGATGGCGAGCGAGTTGATATGGCCCGGCGTGCCGGTGTTGGCCTGCGCCACCATGCGGCCGCGGCGGTCGAACAGCGCGCAGGCGAGATCGCCGGCCTCGCGCACCACCGGGCTGAAGGCGATGCGCTGCAGCGCCTTGGCGCGCTCGGTGACGATGCCGATCAGATTGGACCACAGGATTTCCAGTTCGACGCCGTCCATTCGCCTCATCCCTTCCGCGCAAAGATACAGCCGATCTTGTCGACCGTCGCGGTCCAGCCTGGCGGAATGCACCGTCGTGGTCTCGCGCTCCTCGACGATCGGCCGGGCCGGTCAGCGTCTGGCCCGCCGCCAGCGCGCCGCGATCATAGACCGGAACGGCAAGCCCGTCGCTCCAGGCGTGCACCGCCCGCGTGGCCTTGGGCGGACCTGGCATGCTGACGGCAGGGCCATCGCCCGGCTGAACGGGATGATGGGACCGCGCGCGGTCACCCGCCAGGTCACCAGTTCGATCGGCACGTGGGACGGGTTGACGCCGTAGAGCTTGCGATAGACCGTCTTCGAACGCGACGACGATGCGGCCCGCATCGTGGTGGCTGCGCGGGTCGGCGTCGAGCGTGATGGTCAGTTCGCTCTGCTGGCCGAGATAACGCAGGTCGGCGGCGAAGATCAGCGTGACGCCGTCTGCCGGGCAGCCGGCTTCGTGCGAGCGCTGCGGTCGCCTCTTGCGCAAGCTCGCGACAGGATGCGATCGACCCGCGCCCAATCGAGATCGCCGATGCGGACGAGGTCGCTGCGCACGAGATCGAGCCGCACCGACGTGACCAGGGTGCCGAACGCCGACAGCACGCTCGGCTGCGGCGGTACGATCACCTCCGAGCTTTGCAGCAGCGTTGCGACCTCGCAGGCGTGAACCGGGCCGGCGCCGCCGAACGCGAACAGCGGCATGCCGCGCCAATCGACGCCGCGGTCGGTGGCGTGCGTGCGGACGGCCGCCGCCATCGAATTCGGTGACGACGCGGAATACGCCGCGCGCCGCCTGGGTGGGCGAGAGCTTGAGGGCCTCGCCCAGCCGCGTGAAGGCGGCGTGCGCCGCGCGGCCGTCGAGCTTCATGTCGCCGCCGAGGAAGTTGTCGGCATCGAGCAGGCCGAGCACGAGATCGGCGTCGGTCACGGTCGGGGCGGTGCCGCCGCGGCCGTAGCAGGCCGGGCCCGGTGAGGAGCCTGCACTGTCGGGGCCGACCTTGAGCAGGCCGAGGTCATCGACCCGCGCGATGCTGCCGCCGCCCGCGCCGATCTCGATCATGTCGATCGACGGAATGCTGACGGGAAGGCCGCTGCCCTCCTTGAAGCGCCAGCGCCGATCGACCTCGAACAACCCGGTGATCAGCGGCTCGCCATCCTCGATCAGGCAGATTTTCGCCGTCGTGCCGCCCATGTCGAACGACATGAGGCGGTCGATGCCGAGCACCTCGGCGTAGTGGCAGGCCGCCAGCGCGCCGGCGGCGGGGCCGCTCTCGATCATGCGCGCGGGATGGCGGCCCGCGGTCTCGGCGCCGACCACGCCGCCGGACGACAGCATGATCAGCGGCGAGTTCGGGAATCCCTCCTGCTGCAGGCGCCGGCTTAAGCCGCGCAGATAAGGCAGCGAGATCGGCATAGTGTAGGCGTTGACCGCGGCGGTCGATGCGCGTGGGTATTCGCGAATCTGCGGGGCGATTTCGGACGACAGCGTGACGAACACGTCCGGCAGGAGCGCTCGCAAGCTGCTTGCCGACCGCGCGCTCGTTGTCGGGGTTGGCGTAGCTGTTGAGAAAGCAGACCGCGAGCGAGACGACGCCGCTGGCTCTTCAACTCGGTCGCCAATGCCGCGACCTGTCGCAGGATCTGGTGTGCGCAGGATTGTCGCCGTTGGCCCGCACGCGCTCGGCGACACCGAAGGTCATCTCGGACGGCACCAGCGGATCGGGGAATTCGATCTGCGGATCGTACATCTCGTAGCGGTGTTCGTTGCGGATATGAGGACGTCGCGGAATCCCTCGGTGACGATCAGCGCCGTGGCCTTGCCCTTGCGCTCGATCAGCGCGTTGGTGACGATGGTGGTGGCATGCACCACGACGCCGTCGACGTCGCGCGGCACGAGCGTGCGCGGCCTTCAGCACGTTCGCGACGCCCTTAAAGAAGCCCTCCAGCAGGTCGTAGGCGTGGTCAGCACCTTGTCGACGGTGAGAACGCCGGTCGAATGGCGCAGCACCACGTCGGTGAAAGTGCCGCCGATGTCGACCGCAATCGAAAATCCCATGCGCGCGCTCCCTGGCGCGCCCGGCACGCCTCATGGCTGTGAACCGGGACTGTACTACCCGGGCGGCACAAGCCGCGAGGGGCGGAGGCGCCGTCCGGCCACTCGTTTGACGCTTCGCCTCCGTTGGTACAATAGACGAACGGCTGGAGGTAGGCGGGCTGCGCCCGCCGCGGCGCAGGGATGGAGATTGACGTGGCAGGTTCGGACGGTCTTTCGGCAGCGGCGCGCCGTCGGACGGCCGAGCAGTGGCTTGAGCGATTTGGCGAAGCGCTGAGGCGGCGCGACGGCGACGCGGTCGCGGGCTTGATGCACTCAGACGGCTATTGGCGCGATCTTCTGACCTTCGGCTGGGAATTCCAGGACGCTGCACGGCGCCGACGCGATCGAAGCTTGGCTCAGGACGTTCGATACCAGCGGCGGTCGCGGGTTTCGTCTGGAGGGCGAGCCGCGCCTCGGCGCGATCGGCGAGCATCGCGAGACGCTCGATTTTTCTTCCGGTTCGAGACCGAGATCGCGCTGGGCCGCGGCTTTGTCAGGCTCGTCGGCGATCCCAGCTCAGGCGCGGCGAAGGCGCTGACGCTTCTGACGACGATGGACGAGTTGAAAGGGTTCCCGGAGGCGAAGGGCCGCAACCGCCCGCGCGAGGATTTGCGCGCCTCGCTGCTGCGCTCGGAGAATTGGCTCGATCGAAGGCAGGCCGCGCGCGAATTCCAGGATGCGCGATCCGGATGTGATCGTCATCGGCGCCGGCCAGTCGGGCTGATGATGGCGGCGCGACTGGGCCAGCTCAACATCAGCACGCTCGTGGTCGAGAAATCGGAGCGGATCGGAGATGTCTGGCGCAAGCGCTATCGCTCGCTGACGGCTGCACAACGAAATCTGCATGAATCACTTCGCCTACATGCCGTTCCCCGACACGTGGCCGGTGTACATCCCCAAGGACAAGCTCGCCGATTGGCTTGAGTTCTACGCCGAAAGCATGGAGCTCAATGTCTGGACCAAGACCGTGTTCCTGGGCGGCGAATACGACAGTGCCGACGCGGCGGTGGACCGTACGGCTGCCATGCGCCGACGGCAGCACCCGAACGATGCGGCCGCGCCACGTCATCATGGCGGTGGGCGTCAGCGGGATTCCGAACGTGCCCGCGCTTAACGGCATCGACGATTTCGAGGGCGATCGTTCTGCATTCCAGCGGGCAGAGCGACGATCTCGACGTGAAGGACAAGACGGTCCTGGTCGTCGGCGTCGGCACCAGCGGCCACGACATCGCGCAGGACATGCACCTGCGCGGCGCGGACGTGACGATGTTGCAGCGCTCGCCGATCACCGTCGTGAGCCTCGAGCCGAGTTCGGTCCGCGCCTACGAGATGTATCGCCAGAACGATGGCGTCCGGCCCGCTCGCCGACACCGACTTCATGATCGCGGCCGTGCCGTACGATCTGCTGCGGCGGCTTCACGGGCCGCTCAGCAGGCAGATGGCGGAGGAGGACAAGGAGCTGCTCGATGGACTGAGGAAGGTCGGCTTTCTGCTCGACAACGGCGAAGACGACACCGGCTATTTCCTGAAACTGCTGCGTTACCAAGTCCGGCTACTATCTGAACGTCGGCGCGTCCGATCTCATCATCGAGGGCAAGATCAAGCTGAAGGCAGGGGTCGAGATCGAGCGGCTGACGAAACGCACGGTGATCTTCTCGGACGGCAGCAGCCTTGATGCCGATGTGCTGGTGCTCGCGACCGGCTATCAGCCGCTTCAGGAGGCGGTTCGTGCGATGTTCGGCGACGACGTCGCCGACCGTGTCGGCCCGATCTGGGGAATCGGCGCCGACGGCGAACTCCACAACATGTATGCGCGAACGGCTCAGGAAGGCTTCTTCGTGCTCGGCGGCGGATTTCCGGCGGCCCGGGTGTATTCGCAGTACACCGCGCAGCTGATCAAGGCGGACCTGGAAGGTTTCCTTCCGCCGCGCCGGCTGACCGGCCCGACGGCGCATGCGGCGGAGAAGCGGCCCGAGACCGCGCCGCTGGAGCGCGCCGATCCCTGAAGGCGCGGCTATTGCGCGGCGGTTTTCGGCTGGTAGGGGCCGAGCGCCTTGACCGCGGCGTCGACGAACGAACGGTCGATCACCTGCTCGACCGTCACATTGCCCTTGATCAGCCCCGCAGCCGATAGTGGTCGAAATCGAGCTTCAGGCTCGGCACGTTGATGAAGCCGTTCGGATCGGAGCCGTTCGGAATGATGATCGCGGAACAGACCGGCGTCCTTGATCGGCGTGGTCGCGGTCAGGATGGCGATCACCTCGTCGGCGTTCGGCCCGGCCATGCGGCCGTCCTTCAGCGCGTCGTTGTAGAAGCGGATGGCGCGCACATAGGCCTTCATGAAGCGCAGCGCGACGTCCGGGCGCTTGGTCGCGAACTCCTCCGAATAGAGCAGGTTCGCGATCTGGTGCCCGGGAATGAGCTCGTCGTCGCCGATGATCGCGACCGCGCCGCCGCTGCGGATCGCGAGCGTCCCGTACGGCTCGGTCGCGATCGCCGCATCGACCGCCTTGTTCTGCAGCGCGGGGTATAGTTCGGCATCGGCATTTCGCTTGTGTCGATGTCGGCGCGCGTCAGCCCGCGCCTTCTTGAGCAGCCACGTCGAGCGTCGTCTGCGCGGCGACCCCCGGGCGCATTGATGCGCGATCTTCATGCCCTTGAGGTCCGGCGAGCGTCTTGAAGCGCCCGCTGTCGATGTGGCTCTTGAGCACGACCAGCCGGTTCACCGCGATAGCCCTTCAGCGACGACGCCTTGTCGGCCACGATCCGCATTTTGATGCCGCGCGCCACCGCGTTGTAGAAGCCGGCCGCCGCCGATCCGCTGCCGACATCGAGCTGGCCGGCGCCGAGCGGCGCGACCATGTTGGCGCCGGAGGTGAACGGGGTGATCGTAACCGTCAGCCCTTCGTCGCGGAAGTAGCCCTTCTGGTCGCGCGATGAAGATCACCACATCGCTGACGACGCTGGCGATGCCGACACGCACCTCCTGCGCCATTGCGGGGAGCGGGACGAGCACTGCTGCCCACATCAATGCCGCGACCGCGTACGCCAGGAGGCTTTTCATCGGTCTGCCTCCTCGCCGGTGGCCGAAATTGAATCCACATTTCATGCGCTTGGCAAGCAGCGTGGGACGCGACGCTTTGCAGCGGCGGCGCTTGACAGGTCGGACTCCAGTCCCGAAACTTGATGAAATATCGTGCGTCGCGGCTGCGCGCTTCGCACGCGGCCGCCGCACCTCGCAAGCACGCCAGGGACGATGAATCGCAAAGCGACGAGGATGTACAACGCGAACAGGTTCAAGCTCGGCTTGTTCGCGCCGAACTGTTCCGGCGGACTGACCATGACCAAGGCGCCCGAGCGCTGGGAGGCGATCGTGGGACAACAACGTCAAGGCCGCGCAGCTTTCGGACGAGGCCGGTCTCGAATTCATCCTGCCGGTCGGGCGCTGGCATGGCTACCGCGGCGAGACCGATACCGAGGGCACCTCGTTCGAGACCCTGACCTGGGCGTCCGGCCTGCTGGCCTCGACCCGCGAGCTGTGCGTGTTCGGGACGCTGCATGTGGCCTTCATCAATCCGGTGTTTGCCGCCAAGCAGATCGTCACCGCCGATCACATCGGCAAAGGCCGCTTCGGACTCAACATCGTGTCGGGCTGGAACGCCGGCGAGTTCGACATGTTCGGCATCCCGCTCAAGGAGCACGAGCGCCGCTACGCCTACACCGAGGAGTGGCTGAACATCGCGAAGCGCATCTGGACCGAGGCAAAGCCGTTCGATGCGATGGGCGACAACTTCCAGCTCAAGGCGGTGGAGGGCAAGCCGAAGCCGTTCTTCGACGACTACCCGCTGCTGATCAGCGCCGCCAACTCCCCGGACGGCCGCGCCTTCGCGGTCCGTCACGCCGATTGCCTGTTCACGACCGTGATCCGCCGCGAGACGCTGGCCGAGGAAATCGCAGTGATCCGCGCGACGCCCGGCGCGCATTCCGAGGATGCAGGCATCTACGGCAGCGGCCACATGATCTGCCGTCCGACCCGCAAGGAGGCGGAGGAGTATTACCACTACATCGTCTACGACATGGGCGACTGGGAGGCGGCCGAGCACACCGCCGGCGATCCGGACCAAGGGCCGCGACACGCCGCTTGCGACGTTGCAGAAGCTCAAGGAGCGGCTGATCAGCGGGCTTGGAACGTTCCCGGTCGTCGGCAGCTACGACGACGCGGCCGAGGCCTTCAAATGGATGAGCGACGCGGGCCTGACCGGCATGGCGATCGGGCTGGTGAACTACATCGACGATTTCCCGGCATTGCGCGACGAGGTGCTGCCGCGCATGGCGAGGCTTGGCCTGCGCGAGCCGCACCACGCGACGGCGCGCGAGCTCGGGACGCTGAACTAGAGCCGTGAATAGGGAGAGAAACACATGGGCACCGCCAACGCATTGCAGTGGCTGATCGTGGGCGCTTGTCGGCCGCGCTCGGCCAGACCGCAGCCGCGCAATCGAGCACGACGGTGACGGTCGGCTTGCACGGCGTGGCGAGCGACGCGCCGATCTTCATCGCGGACAAGAAGGGCTATTTCCGCGAGGAGGGCATCGCCGTCACGATGACCAACTTTCAGTCCGGCGCGATGATGGTGCCGCCGCTCGGCACCGGCCAGCTCGATGTCGGCGCGGCCTCGCCCTCGGCCGGGCTCTACAATGCGGTCGCGCGCGGCATCAAGATCAGGATCGTGGCCGACAAGGCCTCGTCGCCGCCCGGATACGGCGGCACCAAAATGCTGGTGCGCAAGGACCACGTCGACAGCGGGCGCTACAGGACTCTCAAAGACATCAAGGGCATGAAGTTCGCGATGAACGCACCCGGCGTCGCCAACACCGCCACGCTTCACGATGCGCTCAAGTCGGTCGGCCTGAAGTATTCGGACGTCGAGACCACCGATTTCCCGACCCCGATGGATCACGTCGCCGCGTTGAAGAACAAGTCGGTCGACGCTTCGGTTTCGGTCGAGCCGGCGCCCACGCTCGCCGTGCAGGCCGGCGCCGCGATCATCGCAACCACCGACGACCAGGTGACGCCCAACCACCAGATCGCGGTGCTGATGTACTCGGAGGCGTTCGCCAACAGGCCCGAGATCGCAAGGAAGTTCATGCGCGCCTATATCCGCGCGGTCCGCTTCTACAACGGCGCGTTGAAGGACGGCCGTCTCGCGGGGCGGAATGCCGACGAGGTGATCGCGATCCTCACCGAGTACACCCCGGTGAAGAACGGCGACATCTACCGCATGGTCACCCCGACCGGCATGAACCCCGACGGCTTGGTCAATGTGAAGACACTGGCTGACGATCTCGCCTTCTACACCGAGCAGGGCTGGGCAAAGGGCAATATCAAGATTGAAGACCTCGTGGACCTGTCGTTCGCGCGCGCGGTGGTGCGGGAACTCGGGCCGTACAGCAATTGAGCGGCGTCGTTCGGCATGTGTGATAGAATCATCCCGACCAGGCACAGATGAGGATCGAACGATGAGTGCAAAGCGACTTCCGGCGTTTGAGAAATTCCTCGGCGACATGCGCGCGGTGTGGGCCTCCGATCCGGACACCGAAAACCGGATGCGCAAGGCCAAGGTGCTGCTGGAGCGGCTGGTGACCGATCCCGCGCTGATCGAACACTCCAAGTCCTGGCCGCTGACCGTGGGACAGAATCTGCTGTTCTACGAGGACGAGGACCACGGTTTCGTCATCAACGCGGTGGTGCGCCCGCCGGGCTACAAGGGCGGCATTCACGACCATGCCCAGGCGTATGTCCTGTACGGGATGGTGGACGGCACCGAGAAGCTCGAGCGCTTCGACCGGCTCGATGACGGCAGCAAGGAAGGCTACGCCGACATCAAGCTTGCGAGCGTGACCACCGGCACCTGCGGCACCGTCGACCTCGTGCCACCGTACTCGATTCACGCGGAGCAGGGCGGACCGACGCGCTCGGTCGCCATGATTGTCCGGAGCGAACGATTGGTCGGCAAGGTGCTGCAGGGCGGCTACGACATGACCGCCAAGACGGTGGTGCAGCGTTCCGGCCCCAAGCAGGTGGCCTACGAGCTGAACGCTCTCTGAACGATGTCGCTCGATGACCTGCCGCCGCTCGCGCCGACCGTCGATCCGGGCGGCAAGGCGTTCGTCGAACGCGTCGTGGCGGCGGCGCGGCGGGTCATCGCGACGACTCGGTGCGTCATCGACGTGCCGTATCGCGCCGACGATTACTGGCAGAAGCTCGACATTTTCGTCCCGCCCGATGCGGGCGCGGGCAAGCTCCCCGTGTTCTGCTTCATCCATGGCGGCGGCTGGTTCACCGGGCACAAGGAGTGGGTGTCGTTCATGGCGCCCGCGATCCTTGCGGCGCCAGCCATCTTCGTGACTCCGTCCTACCGCCATGCGCCGCAGGCGCAGTTTCCGGCGCAGCTCGACGACTGCGCCGACGCCATCGCCTGGGTCTACCGCAACATCGCAGCGCACGGCGGCGACCCTGAGCGGATTCATCTCGGCGGCCATTCCGCGGGTGGGCATCTGGCGGCGCTCACGGCGCTGCGCCGCGATCAGCTGGCCGCGCGCGGACTGCCGCCCGACGTGATCAAGGCCTGCTACCCGGTCAGCGGCCGCTACGACCTCGGGGATGGCAGCCGGCAGGGGGCCGGCACGGCGCCGCAAAGGAACGGCCAGAGCGTGGTGGACGCGTTCCTCGGGTCGTCGGGGAATGCCGCGGCGGCGAGCCCGACGGAAAACGTCAAAGGCAACCGGACGCCGTTCTTCGTCGCGGTCGGTTCGAACGACCTTGCCGGTTTTCTCGCGCAGGCGCGGCAGTTGGTCGCTGCGATGCGGGAGCAGCAATGTGTCGTCCGCTACGACGAGTTCGACGGCTACAATCACTTCATGATGAGCGAAGTGTGCTCGCAGCCTGACCATCCGTGGATGCGAGGCGTGCACGAATGGCTGCGGCAGCCGCCGGCTTATAAGACGAGCTGACCGCGCAAGGGAAACGCAACAGGGGATCGCTATGAGGCCTGTCGGGCTTGCTTCCGGGCTGGCGCTGGGATTGATGATCCTCTGGTCGGGCGCATCCGCGCCATCGGCGCAGGAGGTGGAGGTCAGCGTCGGGATCGCGAGTGCGTCGAGCGACGCGCCGATCTTCATCGGCGAGAAAAAGGGCTATTTCCGCGACGAGGGGATCAAGGTCAAGACCATCACCTTCTCGTCGGCGACCTACATGGTCGCGCCGCTTGGCACGGGCCAGCTCGACGTGGGCGGCGGCGCGCCCTCGGCGGGGCTCTACAATGCGGTCGCGCGCGGCATCAAGCTCAAGATCGTGGCCGACAAGGCGTCGTCGCAGCCGGGTTACGGCGTCAACCAGATCCTGGTCCGCAAAGACCTTGTCGACGGCGGACAATACAAGACGCCGAAGGACTTGAAGGGCATGAAGCTCGCGCTCGCCGGCACCGGCGTGAGCAGCATGACGACGCTGAACGAGACCATCAAACCGCACGGCGTGAAGTACAATGAGGTGCAGATTCTCGATCTGGCCTTCCCGCAGCACGTGGTCGCGTTGCGCAACAAGGCGATCGACGCCTCGATCACGACCGATCCGTCCGCCACGGTCGCGCTCAAGGAGGGCATCGCGGTCTCGATCATGACCGACGACAAGATCATCCCGAAGCATCAGATCGCGGTCCTGCTCTATTCCGAGGACTTCGCGCTGCGGCGGCCGGAGGTGGCCAAGCGCTTCATGCGCGCGTACCTCAAGGCGGTGCGCTTCTACAACGACGCGCTCAAGGGCGGGCGGTTCGCTGGCCCGAATGCCGACGAGGTGATCGCGATCCTGACCGAGGCGACGCCGATCAAGGACGCGGCCGTGCACCGGGCGATCACGCCGAACGGATGCGACCCGAACGGCGCGGTCGATGTGCCGAGCCTGAAGAACGACCTCGCCTTCTACCGCGAGCAGGGCATGATCAACGGCGCCGTGACCGTCGACCAGGTTCTCGACTCGTCCTTTGCAGAGGCGGCCTTGAAGGAACTCGGGCCGTATCGCTCGGGTTCGGCGCTGCAATAGGCCGACGTGCAGGTGGTATCACTGACCATGGCCAGGGCCCTGTCCGAAGTGCACCGCATGCCCGAGGCCGCGGCGCCGCCGGCGATCCGCATTCGCAATCTCATCAAGCGGTTCGGCAGCCTGACGCGATCGACGACGTGTCGATCGAGATCGCGCACGGCGAGTTCTTCATGATCGTCGGGCCGAGCGGCTGCGGGAAGACGACGCTGCTGCGCATCCTCGCCGGGCCTCGAGGCCGCCACGCTCCGGCACCATCGAGATCGCCACGCCGAATTCGCAGCGGCCGGTGAACTCGATGATCTTCCAGGGCGACTCGATCTTTCCCTGGATGACGGTGTGGAACAACGCGGCCTACGGATTGAAGATGCGCCGGGTGCCGTCCGCCACCATCAAGGAGGTGGTCGGCCATTATCTCGCGCGCACCGGACTGACGCGCTTTGCCGACTACTATCCGCACCAGCTCTCCGGCGGCATGCGCCAGCGCGTGTCGATTGCGCGCGCGTTCGCCAACGACCCGGAAATCCTGCTGATGGACGAGCCGTTCTCGGCGCTCGACGCGCAGAACAAGCTGCTGCTGCAGGAGGAGCTGCTGCGCATCTGGGAGGAGCACAAGAAGACCGTGGTGTTCATCACCCATTCGGTGGACGAGGCGGTGCTGCTCGGCGACCGCATCATGGTGATGACGGCGCAGCCCGGGCAAGGTGAAGGCGATGGTCGAAGGTCCCGCTCGCCGCGGCCGCGCAACGTCTGGAGCTGCAGAAGGCGCCGGAGTACGGCGGGCTGATCCACCGCATCTGGTCGAGCCTGCGCGACGAGGTGCAGCGCGCGCGTGAGCAGGAGGACGCAAAGGAGCGCAAGTCATGAGCGTGCAGACGATCTCGACCGCGGTCGGAAGCCGCGCCGCGCATGTCGGCGCGCACCCGCGACCGCCTGCTGAACATGATCTCGCCGATTGCGCTGCTGGCTGCTATGGGAGGTCTGCGCGCACTTCGGCTTCATCGACACGCGGTTCTTTCCGGCGCCGTCGAGCATCCTGGCGACCATGGTCGAGATGCTGCGCAGCGGCGAGCTCGTCACCCACACCGCGATCAGCATGCAGCGGCTCGCCTACGGCACGGTGATCGGCAGCATCCCGGCGCTCGTGCTCGGCATCGCCATGGGGCTGAACCGGCCGATCCGCGCGCTGTTCGATCCGCTGATCGCGGCGACCTATCCGATCCCGAAGAGCGCGATCCTGCCGCTGGCGCTGTTGATCTTCGGCCTCGGCGAGGCGTCGAAGGTGTTCATGGTCGCGATCGGCGTGTTCTTTCCGGTCGTGATCAACGCCACCACCGGCGTGCGCGAGATCAACAAGATTTATCTGGATGTCGGACAGAACTACAAGGCGAGCCGCTGGAACACGTTCTGGACCATCGCGCTGCCCGGCGCGCTGCCCGTGATCATGACCGGCTTCAAGCTCGGCATCGGCATCGGCCTGGTGCTGATCGCGATCGCCGAGATGGTCGGCGCCAAAAGCGGGCTCGGCTATCTGATCTGGAGCGCTTGGAGCACGTTCGCGGTCGAGCAGATGTACGTCGGCCTGTTCGTGATCGCGATCATCGGGTTCCTGCTGACGGTCGCGCTGAACGAGCTTGAGCGCGTCGTCATCCCGTGGAAGGCCGAATGACCGCCGAGACCGCTTGCGGTCGGCACAACCGCCGCGACGCGCGACGCTCTGCTTGAGCCCAAGGTCCTGTCAGCGGGCCGGCGAATGCTTCCGCGCTAGGCCGCCTCGAAGCGGTGGTAGCCTGCAAACCGCATCAACGGTTCGTCTGACATCCGGAACAGCACCGCGTCACGATCGGCATGATGCTCGTGCCAGGTCCAGGCCGGGATCACGATCGTGTCGCCCCGCTTCCAGCGGAATTGATCGGTGCCGACATTGGTCTCGCCGCTTCCCTCGGTGATGCAGAACACATCGTTGGCCGTCGAACGCTGTCGGCGCGTTTTCGTGCTGGCCGGCAGCCGCTCCATGGACAATCCGATGGTGGGCATGTCCGGTGCGGGCAGCGGAATGCGGGCGCCATGCAGCCCTTCCGGGTGCGCCTTGGCCTTGTCCAGGCTCTTTGCAATCCAATCGCGGGTGAAGCGGAACGGCGATGTCTCGGCAACCGATGCGACGGGCTCGAATCCTTGCGGATGCTCCTCGTAGAACATCGGTCCGAGCAACTGGGTTAAGGGAACATCCAGCCCATCGAACCAGTAGGCCGGGTCCTGGCCGTCGTGGCCGTGGCCGTGCCAGCACCAGCCCGGCGTCAGCACGACGTCGCCGGTCTCCATCGGCGTCTTCTCGCCGTTGACGGTCGAGTAGGCGCCCTTGGCGTCGATAATCACGCGCAAGGCGTGCGGCGAGTGGCGATGCGATCGTGCGGACTCGCCGGGCAGAATGGTCTGGTAGGCGCAGACCAGCGTCTCCGCCGTGGCGACGCGATTCTGCGCGCCGGGGTTGCACATGATGAGGTTGCGCCGTTCGGCCAGCGCCACGTCGACAAGACGGCTCGCGGCGTCGAGCGCGGGCTTGACGTGCTCGTATTGCCAGTGCGCCGGCACGAAGCTCCCCGTGGGCTCGTGCGTGAGGATCGGCTTTTCACGCTTGATCCAGCCGGGCGTCATGTCCATACGCCGGGCCTCCTCGTAGAGTCCGTCGAGGGTTGTGACGCCTTGGATGGCGCCGGCGCGTTCGAGATTCACGACCTCATTCATCGTCATCTCCGGGGTTTGTGTCGCGGGCCCTGCTCGCGGCTTCGCAACATGGTAGCGGTCCGGGCCGGTCTTCGGCAATTCCTTTGGGGAATGCCGGCTGATATGTTCGCTCCCCCGATCTCGGGATGAGCATCGCTGTCATGCCGGCCAAGACCTCCGTTCGCACGGTCTGCGATCCGAACTGCCACGCCAGTCCGCGGTGCGGCATCCTCGCGCACGTCGAGGACGGACGCATCGTCCGCATCGAGCCGGGCTCCTTTCCATTGCCCGAATTCGATCGGCGCATCTGTCTCATGGGCTCGACCCGCCTTGAGTACCAGTACCATCCGGACCGCCTGCTCTATCCCATGCGGCGCATCGGCGAGCGCGGCGAGGGCCGGTGGCAACGCATCACCTGGGACGAGGCCTACGACCTGATCGCGGACAAGTTTCGCGATATCGCGGAGCGGTTCCAGCCCAGGTCGATCGTGCTCTACAGCGGATCGGGAACCGGCGGAGTTCTGACCCGGGGATCGGCGTACCGGCTGGCGGCCGGGCTTGGCGCGACCGCCGCGCGCCCCGGCGCCGTCGACTACGGGGTGCCGAAGGGGCTCGAATTCACGTTCGGGGTAAAAGCCTCAACGTACTTCAGTCCCGGCGGCCACGAATTCGCCGACGCCGTCAATTCCAAGACCTTGGTGTTCTGGGGCGGCAACGACGCCGAGACGCGGTTCGTGGACTTTCCGTTCGTGCGCGAAGCCCAGCGGCGCGGCGCCCACGTGGTGTGCATCGACCCGAACCGCTCGGTCACGGCGTCACGGGCCGACACCTGGGTGTCGCTGCGGCCTGGGACCGACGGAAGCCTCGCGCTCAGCCTGCTCCACGAGATCGTGCGGCAGAAGCTGCATGACGAGCCGTTCCTGCGCGCGCACACCAACGCGCCGTTCCTGGTTCGCGAGGATACCGGGGCGTTTCTGCGCGAGGGCGACGTCACGAGGAGCGAGTCGAAATTCCCGATGGTCTGGGGTGCCGGCGCGGTTCACCCGAGCGGGCGGACGAGCGATCCGGCGCTGACCGGACGGTACGAGGTCACTTTGGCCGACGGCAGCAGCGTGCGCTGTGCGCCATCGTTCCAGCTGCTCTGCGATCTCGCGGCCGAGCATCCCCCTGAACGCGCTGCCGCGATCACCACGGTGCCGGCCGAGACGATCCGATCGCTCGCGGTCGAGTTTGCGACGCGCAAGCCGTTGGCCATCCGGATCGGTTACGGCGTCGATCGGTGGTATTGGTCCGACTACACCGGGCGCAGCATCGCGGCGCTGGCGATTGCCACCGGCAACATCGGCATTCCAGGCGGCGGCATAAGCGTACATTCTGGCACTTATGCGCCGCCGGCCTCGCTGATGGCATTCCGGCGGGTTGAGGGAAAGCCTGTGCCGCTGCTCGACATCGCGGGCATCATGAATGCCATCGAAACCGGGCGCCCCTATCCGGTAAAGGCGCTGTGGCTCTCGTCGTGCAACATGTTCAACCAGACCGCGCCGAACCGGAAGCGCGTGCTGGCCGATATCATCCCGCGACTGGAATTCCTGGTGGTCAGCGAAAACTTCATGACCGCGTCGGCCGAGCTCGCTGATCTGGTGCTGCCGGCGGCCACCATCTTCGAGCGGCTCGACCTTGTCCCCGGCATGTTCCTTCAGCTTCAGCAGCCGGCGGTCGCATCGGAAGGCGAGTCGCGATCCGATTTCGATGCCTGCAAAGGGCTTGCGGACCGGATGGGCTTCGGAGAGTTGTTCGAGCATCCGCCCGAACACTATCTGAAGGTGGCGCTGAAGTCGGATGACCCGTTGCTCGAAGGCATTACCTTCGAGCGGCTGCGCGAGGGGCCGGTGCTGCTTAACCGTCCGGTCGAGCCCTATGTGTCGTTCCGGGATTATCGTTTCCAGACGCCGTCGGGAAAAATAGAGCTCTACAAGGAGGAGCTTGTTCAACACGATGCGCAACTGCCGGTCTATCGCGAGCCGATCGAGGCGACACCTTTCAATCCCGTGGCGCGGCGCCTGCCGCTGACGCTGCTATTCTCGCACAGCCCGTATCGCATCCACTCGACCTTCGCCAACATGGAATCGCTCAAGCAGTTCGAGCCCGAGCCGACGCTGAAGATCAATCCCGACGATGCCGCGGCGCGAAGCATCGCCGATGGCGATGTGGTGCGCCTCTACAACGATCGCGGAACGGTGACCGTGCTCAGCCAGATCGACGCAGACCTGCGGCGTGGCGTTCTGGTGTTGCCGGAGGGCCATTGGGCGAAGGACTTCCGCGAGGGCGATCCGTACAGCCTGACCCACGAGCTGATCAGCGCGACCTCGGAGAACTACGCGTTCTACGACACACTGGTCGAGGTCGAGCGCGTCGCGAGCTGAGCCGCCGACCAGGCTTGGTCTCGCGTCATGCCCGCGCTTGTCGCGGGCATCCACGTCTTGCTTGCTTCAAGTGAGAAAAGACGTGGATGGCCGGGACATAGGCGAACGAAGCGACGCCGTTCTTCGGACGGCTATGCCCGGCCATGACAAGAGAGAACTTCGCGCGCAGGCAGCTCACTGCGGCTGGATGTTGAGTTCCTTGGTCAGCGCGGCCCAGGCGTCGATCTCGGAGCGGATGAACGCCCGGATCGACTGCGGCGTGCCGGCACTGCGCGTGGCGAAACCCATGGCGCGCAGCCGCGCCTGCGTCTCGGGCTCCTTGATGAACGCATCGATCTCCCGGTTGAGGCGGGCGATGACCGGGTCGGGCGTGCCGGCCGGCGCCACCACCGCAAGCCAGCCGTCGACGCGGAAGCCGGGCAGCGTTTCGGCGACGGTCGGCAGATCGTCGAGGCCGGGGAAGCGCTGCGCCGAGGTGATGGCGATGCGGCGGAGCTTGCCGGACTGCACGAAGCCTTCGACCGCCGCCACCGCGCTGATCATGAGCTGCGTCGTGCCAGCCGCGGTGTCCTGCAGCACCTGCGCTGTCGCGCGGTAGGGGACCGGGACCATGTCGATGCCGGCGCGCTTGGTCAGGAGCTGGCCGATGACGACCTGGTAGCCGCTCGATGCATCGATGGCGTAGGACAGCTTGCCGGGATTGGCCTTGGCGTGGGCGATCAGCTCGGGCAGCGTCCTGACCGGCAGGTCCGGGTGTACCGAGATCACGAACGGCCCGCTCTCCGACACCATCGCGACCGGTGCGAAATCGCGCACCGGGTCGTAGGGCATCGACTTGAACAGAAACAGGTTCGACGACAGCGCGGCCGCAAGACCGAGATAGAGCGTGTAGCCGTCGGGCGCGGAGCGCGCCGCGGCCTGTCCGCCGACCATGCCGGCGGCGCCCGCGATGTTCTCAACGAACATCTGCTGGCCGAGCTGGCGCGAGAGCCGTTCGCTCATCAGGCGCGCGAGGATGTCGGCGCTGAGCCCCGGACCCGAGGGTACGATCATCTTGATCGGCCGCGCCGGCCACTCCTGGCCAAGCGCATGGCCGGCAACGAGCGTCGCGGCGAATACCATCAGCGCGCGGCGAACCAATTTCATGTCTTGCTCCGTATGCAGCGCCCGGCCGCGGAGGGCCGGGCGCCTGCTTGCTCAAATCGTAGGGGAGCACCTATGCGCGGGCAAGTTTGCGCGCAGCACGCGCGTTTTCCGCGCGCGAAAGTTTGCATCACGTGCCGGGCACACCGATCGCGATCGGGCGGACCAGCGAGCCGCCGCCGCCGTGCACGCGCAGCGGCAGCACCATCGTGCACGAGGTCCAGACCTTGTCGGCGGCGAGTTCGTCGAGCTTGGCGTTCTGGATTTGATAGACGCCGGCCTGCGTCAGGTTGAAGTGATGGATGCCGAACGGCAGACCCTTCGGCATCGACTTCGCGGGCGGCGCCTGGCCTTTGAGCTGGCCTTCGTTGACCGGGTCGGTGAACGGGTTGTCGAGCGCGACCAGCACGACAAGCTTCTTCGCCAGATGCTGGGCGCCGTCGTAGGACAGCCCTGGACCCATCGTGTAGTAGACCTTCTCGACGTCCGGGTCCTTCCAGTGCTCGCTCCAGCCGGTGTAGATGTAGACGGCGTCGCCCGGCATGATGCCGCGCCGTTGCAAGCCCTGCGCCTCCAGCATTTCGTCGATGTGTCTCGCGGTGACTTCGGTGCCGGGCGCGAGCGTCTTGCCGCCGCCAATGTGCGCGCGCGCGTCGAGCAGGACGGCGCTGGTCACGATCGGCGGAATTTTATCGACGCCGAGCTTCTCCAGCGGGCTGTCCGTCGTGGGTTTCACGTCGGCCTGCCGGTGGCCGCCGTAGTACATCGACTTCTCGACCGGATAGTCGCCGGTGCCGTCCCAGATGTCCGGCACGTAGCCGAAGTGACCGAGCGCATCGATGTGGGTGCCCTGGCCGCCCGGCTCGCCCGCCATCTGATCCATGTTCGAGGAATGCACCGAGTTGCGCATGCCGCGCGTCGGCCGCGTGGTGAAGGTGAGCGGCTTGGAGTAGGGCGACATCGGCATCGTGTTGGAGATGCGATGCGACAGCTCGTAGCACCTCGCCCTGGGGTCGCCGAGGAACGGCGCGCAGCGCATCCAGGTCTCCGGGCCGACGATGTTGCCCATCCCGCGTTCGTCGCCGGCGGGCCAGGGCGGCCGGCGCGGGCCTGGTGCGGTCGCTTGCGTGGTCATGGCGTTGCTCCCTTGAAGGGCTGGCGCAGCTTCATGCGCTCGAGCCGCGGCAGCACGTTGTCGATGAAATACGGCAGCTCGTTGCGGTAGTCGACAAAGCCCATGGTGGTGCCGGCAAATCCGGCTGCCGATATGGCGGCAAGCTGTTCGGCGACCCGGTCCGGCGTGCCGACGATCGGGAAGCTGCCGTGCCCGCCGGCGAACCGCTCGCGGAACTTCTGCTGCAGCTCGGGCGGCCGGCCCCTGGTGTGCTGGTGTTGCAGCATCATCAGGCGGTCAACCGCGGGCCAGTCGGCATGTTCGATCGCGTAACGTCGGTGATAATCCTCGGCCTCGCTCTGGGTCGGGCGGCACACCACGTAGCTGGTGGTGAAGATTTCGAGATCGGGGCGGCCGTGGGAGGCCGCGAGCGCCTTGATGTCGGCCACGTCGCGCTTGCTCTTCTCGAGATCGACCAGGATCGTGAACAGAAAATCGCAATTGCGCGCGCCGAACGAGCGGCCTGCGGTAGAGGCGCCGGCATTCATCAGCACCGGGCGGCTGCCGCCGAACGGCTTCGGATCGCCGGTGACGCCCTTCAGGCTGAAGAACTGCCCGTGGACATCGAAGGGCTGATCGCTGGTCCAGATGCGCTCGACGATATCGAGCCACTCCTGACCGAAGACGTAGCGGGTGTCGTGCTCGCGCTGGCGCTCGCCGAACATCTCGAACTCGTCCTCGTTCCAGCCGCAGACGATGTTCAGCCCGAAACGGCCGCGTCCGATATGGTCGACGGTGACGAACTGCTTGGCGGCCAGAATCGGATGGATCAATGGTGCGTGAACCGTGCCGAACACGGTCAGCGAACGGGTCGCGGCCAGGAGCCCGCAGGCCCAGGTGATGGTTTCGAACGTGGTGCGATGATAGTCGGACGCGCCGCCATAGCCGCGCCAGCGTGCGATCGGCAGCATGAACTCGATGCCGGCGGCATCGGCAAGCCTGGCGACGGCCTCGTTGTCGTCCCAGGTCGCCGCCCAGCGCTCCGGCACGGTCGTCGCCGCAAGCCCGCCGGAGCAGTTCGCGGCGAAAATGCCAAGCCGCAACCGGTTGGGTCCGAACAGGGGGCTCTGCCGGCGGACCATCGTATCACACTCCGAGATAGCGCAGCCGCAGCTCTTCCGAGCCGGTGAGGTCGGCGGTCGCGCCCTCCCAGACGATGCGGCCCTTTTCCATGATGTAGGTCCGGTCGGCGAGCGGGGCGAGTTCGTCGAGGTTCTTGTCGATCAGCAGGATGGACAAGCCAAGCGCCTTGAGGTCCTTCAGGCAGAGCCAGATTTTGTCCCGCAGGATCGGCGCCAGGCCCTCGGTGGCCTCGTCGAGAATCAGCAGCTTCGGGACAGAGCATCAGGGCGCGCGCCGATCGCGAGCATCTGCTGCTCGCCGCCGGAGAGCTGGTTGCCCATGTGGCCGCGGCGTTCGGCGAGCTGCGGAAACAGCTCGAACACGCGTTCGAGCGTCCAGGGCTCGGCGAGGCGGCCGTAGTTCGCCGCCGTCGCCACGAGGTTCTCGCGCACCGACAAGCGTCGGAAACATCTGCCGGCCTTCCGGCACGAGCGCGATGCCGAGCCGCGTGATGCGATAGGGCGGCAGGCCGTTCAGCGAGCGGCCTTCGAAATGGATCGATCCGCGGCGAGGCCGGAGCAGTCCGACCACGGTGTTGACCGTGGTGGTCTTGCCCATGCCGTTGCGCCCCATCAGCGCCACGACCTCGCCTTGGCGCACTTCGAGTGTCGCGCCGAACAGCACCTGGTTCTCGTCGTAGCACGCCTCGATCGCTTCAAGCCGAAGCATAGCGTTCGCCCAGATAGGCCTTGCGCACCTCGGCGCTGTTGCGGATGTCGCTCCGGCGTGCCGGTGGCAATGATCTTGCCGTACACCAGCACGCTGATCCGGTCCGCCAGCGCGAACACCGCATCCATGTCGTGCTCGATCAGCAGCATGGTGTAATGGCCTTTGAGCGTGCTCAAGAGCCGCACCATCGATTCCGACTCCTGCGTGCCCATGCCGGCCATCGGCTCGTCGAGCAGCAGCACCTTCGATTTCGAGACCAGCGCCATGGCGAGTTCGAGCTGCCGGCGTTCGCCATGCGCGAGCTCGGACGCGAGCCGCTCCGCCTTGTCGCGCAGCCCGACCTTCTCCAGCGCGGCAAGCGACGGCGCGATGAGCTGCTCGTTCCTGCGCCGCCGGCCGCCAGATGCCGAAGCTGTGGCCGTCGTGGGCCTGCGCCGCGATCGAGACGTTCTCCAGCGCGGTGAAATCCGGAAACACCGACGTGATCTGGTAGGAGCGCGACAAGGCCGAGCAGCGAGCGCCGATAGATCGGCAGTCGCGGTGATGTCGCGGCCGTCGAAGTGGATGGTGCCGGCGTCGGGCGCAGTTCGCCGATCAGCTGATTGATCAGCGTCGTCTTGCCGGCGCCGTTCGGGCCGATGACGGCATGGACTTCGCCTTCGATGAGATCGAGATCGATGTCGTCGTTGACGACGTTCGCGCCGAAGCGCTTGGTCAGTCCGCGGACTGACGAGGACTCGGCTGCGGTCACGAGCGCCGCTCCCAGGCGAGGAAGAAGCCGTAGAGGCCCCGCCTTGCGAACAGCGCGACCAGCAGGATGATCGGGCCGAGCACGACCATCCAGTGCTGGGTGTAGGCCGCGAGCACGGTTTCCAGGATGACATAGACGATCGCGCCGACCAGCGGGCCGATGATCGTTGCAACGCCGCCGAGGATGATCATGACGATCAGGTCGCCAGAGACGGTCCAGGCCATGTAGGCCGGCGAGGCGAAGCGCGTGAGGTTGCCGAGCAGCAGGCCGGCGATCCCGCAAATGCAGCCGGACAGGACGTAGGCGGCAAGCCGGTAGCGCAGCACCGGAAATCCCAAGCGACTGCATCCGTGCGGATATTCGAGCTTGATGCCGCGCAGCACGCGCCCGAACCGCGAATGCACGAGCCGCCACGACAGGTACAGCGTCGCGAGCAGCACGCCGAGCGTGAGATAGTAGAGCGCGGTGTTGCCCTGGATCGAGAACAGCGGCGAAAAATCGCTGCGCTGCGAGATCGCAAGGCCGTCGTCGCCGCCGTAGTACTTCAGGCTGGTGGCGAGAAAGAAGAACATCTGCGCGAACGCGAGCGTGATCATGATGAAGGCGATGCCGCTGGTTCGCAGGCAGACGAGGCCGGTGAGACAGGCGACCAGCGCCGACAGCAGCGAGCGTCGACGCCGAGATGCAGCCAGCCGCTGGTCACGCCGTGAAACGACAGGATGGCGACGACATAGGCGCCGAGCCCGAGATAGAGCGCGTGGCCGAAGCTGATCAGCCCGCCATAGCCGAGCACGAGGTTGAGGCTCGCGGCGGCGAGCGCGAAGATCAGGATGCGGAGCGCCAGCGTCACGTAGAACGGGCTGCCGACCGCCTCGGCGATCGGCGGCACGACGCGCGAGCAACAGGATCAGCAGCGGTCACCGCCATGAAGCGGGGCGATCGCAGGGCAATCGGCTCGGGAAAGCATCTGCATGGCTATCGAGCCACCGGAAACAGACCCTGCGGCCGAACGGCCAGCACGACCGCCATGAAGAGATAGATCAGCATCGATGCGATCGCGGCGCCGGCCGCGTCCGCGATGTTGCGTTCGGTGATCTGGCTCAGCGGATCGGCAGGAAAATCCGGCCGATGGTGTCGACCACGCCGACGATCAGTGCGCCGAAAAAGGCGCCGCGGATCGATCCGATGCCGCCGATCACGATCACCACCAGCACCGTGATGATGACGTTGTCGCCCATGCCGGGCTGCACCGCGAGGATCGGGGCGGCCATCAGTCCGGCGAGTCCCGCCAGCGCGGCGCCAAGCCCGAACAGCAGCGTGTTGAGCAGGCCGGATGTTGACGCCGAGCACCGACACCATCCGCAGATTGGTCGCGCCGGCGCGGGTCAGCATGCCGATCGGGTGTGATGGATCAGGACGTAGAGGCCCGCGGCGACGGCAAGCCCGACGACGATGACCAGGAAGCGGTAGGACGGATAGAGCAGGCCGAACAGATCGATCGCGCCGCCGAAGCCTTGCGGCGCGCGCATGTAGACCGGCGACGAGCCCCAGATGATCCTCGCGATCTCATTGAAGAACAGGATGAGCCCGACGGTCGCCAGCACCTGGTAGAGATGATCGCGCGCGTAGAACGCGGCGAGCGTCGTCCGCTCGACCACGATGCCGATCACGAGCGTACCGATGACGGCGGCGATGCCGGCGAGCATGAACGAGCCCGACGTTCCGTAGACCGCCGAGCCGAGATAGGCGCCCAGCATGTAGAGCGAGCCGTGCGCCAGGTTGACGAAATTCATGATGCCGAGCACGAGCGTCAGCCCGGCCGCCAGCAGAAACAGCAGCACGCCGTACTGCAGCCCGTTCAGGGCCTGGACCGCGAGGAGGCTCCACGTCATCGCGCCGCCGAAAGCGAGAGTGTCCCGGGAATGCGCCCGTCGCGAGCCGGAACTGCGCAGGACGTCACTTCATCGGACACTCGGCGTGGTAGGCGTCCTCCGCGTCCGCCATCGCCACGGCCACCGTCTTGTGCGTGTAGCGGTCCTTGTTGCCGTCCTTGACGACTTCGAAGACGTAGAAGTCCTGGATCGGCATGTGGTTGTGGTTGAATTTGAACTTGCCGCGCACCGACTTGAAGTCGGCGGCCTTGAGCGCGGCCGTGAAGGCCGGCTTGTCGGCGATGTTGCCGTTGACCTTGGCGATCGCGGAATCGAGCAGCAGGGCCGAGTCGTAGGCGCTCGCGCCATACTCGGACGGCAGGCGCTTGTGCTTGGCGTCGTACTCCGCGACGAACTGCTTGTTCTGCGGATTGTCGATGTCCGGCCCCCACGGCGCGAAGTGCACGACGCCGAGCGCGTCCTCCTTGAGGGCCGGAAGCGTCAGGCAGATCGACCGTCGAGCCGGTGATCAGCGGAATGGTGCCGGCGAGACCGGCCTGCCGCCATTGCCGGATGAACTGCACGCCGAGGCCGCCGGGGTAGAAGGCGTACACCGCGTCGGGCTTGCGCGGCGGTCATCTGCGTCAGCTCGGCCTGGAAGTCGAGCTGGGTGAGCGGCGTGTAGATCTCGCCGATGAGCGGCTGCTTGTAGTAGGCGCTTGAAGCCGGCGATGTAGTCCTTCCCGGCCTGATAGTTCGGCGCCATCGTGTAGACGCGCTTGAAGCCCTTCTCGGTGACGTATTTGCCGGCAGCTTCCGCGCGCTGATCGTTCTGGGCGTTGGTGTTGAAATAGATCGGCGAGCACTGCGCGCCGGCGAGCGGCGACGGGCTGGCGTTCGATCCGATCAGAAAGGTGCCGTTGTCGATGACCTTCTTGTAGATCGCCATCATCTCGTTCGAGAACGTGACGCCGGTGATGATCGCGACATTGTCGCGGTCGAGCAGTTCGTCGGTGACCTGGTTCGCGACCTCGGGCTTGATCTGGCTGTCCTTGCGGATGACCTGGACCGGAACGCCGCCAAGCTTGCCGCCGTTGCGTTCGATCGGCAGCATGAAGGAGTTGTACATGTCCTCGCCGAACGCGGCGGCCGGGCCCGGAAAACGCTCCGACGAAGCCGATCTTGATCTGCTGCTGAGCGTCCGCAGGGCCTGCGAGCAGCGTCGCGCTCGCGAGCGCCAGAATTCCGAAAGCACGCTTCATGGGACCCCCATCGCCGTGATCGCTGCCGCCCGGATTCTCTCGTCGCGCGCTTCGGTGGTCGCTGACGAGGCTGCGGGGCGAGAAGGGCCGAAAAAGTATAGGGAGGCGCCCTATTCCACACAAGCGCCGGGCAGATTGGCCGCAGGCCGCGCCTGCCGGCTGCTTCGGGCTGCAGCGGCCTGCCTCGGGCTGCTTCGGGCCGCCCAAGCCGGTTGGGTGATCCGCGCACAGGGGCCTGGACGTTTTGCAAGACGGCCAAGCTTGACCGCGGTTTAGGCAAGGCCGCGCATGAGCGGTGAAAGAAACGTCTTTCGGGCGCATTCGCAATCAAATTGGTGAAAGGCCGGCGGGAACCGCTTATAACCGAAGCGGCCTGCGAGGAATCGTCCCATGACCATGGGCATCGACCATTTCCGTGGACTTGCCAAGCTCGACGACCTTGAGAACCGACGCGTCAAGTTCCAGCAGGACGAGAACGGCAAGTGGCACATGCTGGCCCAAGACCACCTGTGGGGGCGCTTGGTCAGCTGGTGGCACCGAAACGACCCGGTCGATCCCGAGCACTACAAGACCATTCAGAACAACCAGGTCCGCAAGGCGTTCTACGAAGCCTTGGTCAAGGCCGAGGGCAAGACCTTCGCCGACCATCTGATCGACAAGGTGTTTGGCGAAAACGCCCACCAGACCTTCCAGACCCGCGGCCGGTCGCTTCAGGCGAGCCGGATCACCCAGGTCCTGACCCTCGCAGAGACCGAGCGCGAGAAGAATACGACGCGGACGCTGCGGGACCTGCAGTCCTACCAGGACAGCGGCCGCATGGGAACGCACACGCGGACCTATGCCAAGGCGCTGGGCCATGACGACTTCCGCAGCAACGATCCCGAGCTGAGGAAAACGCTGCTGCATCTGGTCAAGTCGCACCCGGACTATGGACGCAAGAGGTTCACCGAAGACGAACTCAAGGAGTTGACCCGGGAGGCGACGCGGCGCTGCTGCGAGGCCAAGCAGAAGCGATTCGAGGAGCAATATCCCGGGCTCTCCCGGCTGGAACACGCGCCGTTTCACGACATCGATACCTTCTTCACGAAGATGCTGCAGGATTTACGGGGACCGCCGGTCAACGACCAGCTGCAGCCGTTCGAGAACCTGGCGCGCGACGCCTTGGGCCTGATCCAGGGCACCTACAAGGTCAGCTCCGACATGCGGTTCGATCCGGCGGAGCTGAGCGGGCGCATGGCGATCCTGACCGACCGCAAGGCTGCGCTGCAGCAGCGGCTCGAAAACCTCACGTCGAACGAAATCGACGAAGCGCTGTTCGCCAACGATGATCCGGAGACCTTGCAGGCGCGCGAGCTGCGCGCCGCGCTCTGCATCGAACTCGAAACCCAGATCGGCAAGCTCGACGCCAAGCTCGCGTTCTTCGGCGACTATCTGAAGCACGATCCGTTGTCGGATAAGGCGATCGCTTACCACAAGCTCATCCTGCGGCAGGCGAGCCGCCAGATGCTCGAGGATCTGGCGGAGGAAACCGCACTCAAGGCGATGGTGCTTCCGGTGCGCAACCAGCCCGGCTGGAGCACCCAGGTCGAGGAGCAGCGCAGGAAATTCCAGGAGCAGATGACCGCCTTAAAGCATGCGATCAACCACGCGGACGATCGCATCGCGCTTGCCAAAGACGAGCTCGAAAAGGCCGGCACCGACCGAAAGCCGATGAGCGAGCGCAACCGCCAGATCAAGCAGGACCGGACCGATGAGGTGAACTTCGTCAGCCGCTATTTCGATCTGATCGGACACTCGCTGCCGTTCCTTGTCACCGTGGCCAAGCAGCACGACCAGGCGCAGGTCAAGGTGCTCGACACCGTGCAGGAGTGGCACGTCATCTCGCGCGACTTTTCGACAAGCCGGGACGGCGTCGACCGCAACTATCGCAGCGTGATGAAGCCGGGCCCCAAGCTCGATGGCCCGGTCGGGCAGTCCTACGAAAAAGACGGGATCAAAGGCGTCAGTGCCGGCAACAAGACCGAACCCAACCACCCGCGCAACCTCTGGGTCAGCGAGCTTTATCGGGTGGAGAAGGTCACCGATCCGGAAACCGGCAAGGTCCAGATCGACCCCGAGACCGGCAAGGAGATGGAGATCACCGTCAAGCTGTCGCAGACCATCCGGCACGGCGTGGTCGACCCCTGGAACATCGAAGATCCGGAAAAGCGCAAGGAGGCTTCCGAGGCCGGCGTCGAAGAGGTGCTGACGACCGCGGTCGACATCAACGAGAACTTCAAGAAGCGGGCGCTCCAGAAGAAGCTTCACCCCGAGCGCGAGGACCCGAATACGTTTGTGAACGGCCGTCCGAAGCGCAACAAGATCGTGCACGTCAATCTCAACCTCACCACCGCGGACACCACGCTTTTGCGCAAGCCGATGCGCGACTATCGCGAAGGCGACTTTACAATCAATCAGTTTGACGCGTTCGCGTCCTACAACGGAACGCACGCACTGAAGGTCCAGGTGGCGAACGACAACGTGCCGCCGGAGGGCGAGGACGACCAGGTCGGCGGCAATGTCGGCGGCAACGGGGTCGACGGCAATGTGAACGAGGACGGCAACGTCAACCAGGTCGGCAACGTCGACAACGGGGTCAATGGTCCGAATGGGAACGACGACCTCGATCAGATGTCCCGGATATTTGAGGATGCGCCGCGCAACCCGCCCAACGAGAACAATCAGAACGGCCCGCCGCAGCAGGAACTGATCTTCATCGATCTTCCTAACGTTAATCCGATCCCGCTCAACGTGCTGAACCTCCAGAACGAGGTCGGGGGGAATGTTCAGCAGGAACCGCTCATTCTGGAGCTGCCGCCGAATGTGAACAACCCGCCGGGCAACGTGCAGGTCGGTGGCAACGAGCAGCCGAATCCGCTCGTTCTGAACCTCGACGATATCGATAACCCGCCGAATGTGCCGCCCAACCAGGGCGAGAACCTGAATCCTGTGCCGGGCAACCTGCAGGGCAACAACGACAACCAGGTCGGGCAGAACCTGCCGCAGAACCTCCTGAACCTGCCCGACGATGTTGACCCCAACGCGATCCTCGACATCGACGAGTTGCTGAACCAGGGCAATCCCAACGGCCAGGTCAATCAAGACGGCGACGTCAACCAAGGCAACGGGGTCAATCAAAACGGCCCAGTCAATCAGGTCGACGGCGGAGCGCCGGGCATCGACGAAGATGGCAACACCGAGAATCGAGTTCGACATTGACACCATCACGTTCTCGTTCGGCGTTAACGAGGTGGCGATGGGCAAGGGCTTCTGGGGCGTGCACAGCGACAAGACGCTGTGGGGGCTCGTCGAAGCGCATGACCGGGCGAACATGATCAAGCTCGTCGGCGACCTCAACCCGGGCAGCTTTCCGGGCGGCTACATCGGCGAGATTTTCGATCAGCTGAAGGAAGCGGCCGCCGATCCCAACACATCGCCGGAAGACAAGCGCAAGCTGCTCGATCTGGTAGGCCAGTTGCAGCGCGAGGTGGACACTGCCCGCACCATGTTCAACTCCGGCGCTTACAAGGTCGGAATCGACGACGCCTACAAGATGGGGCGTTCCATCATGCGGATCGTGAACCTCGGCGCGCAGGGACTCGACGTGCTCGGCGACGACGAGAACCTGCTGTCGCTCTCGCAGGGCTGCAAGAGCAACAAGGATCGCGGTGGCATGGCCGATGTCGAGCACAAGGCGCAGGTCGTGATCGAGGACATGGGCGGGACCGTCGAGCCGAGCAAGCCTTTGTCGCCGCAGGATCAGGTCATCTACAACACGGTGCTGACGAGTTCCGGACAGGACGAGATTCAGCAGTTGAACACCGGCCTGCCGGGCAGCAAGAACGCCGGCGACCTGAGGGCGCGCATCAACGATCCCGAGGCCGAGTTGACCGCCAAAGCGTTCTCCAAGCACACCAATGCGTGAGCCGGCCGCCATGAATTGCGGCCGTAAGCGCTATCGCGCGGGGTGGGCGCGCGCGCGTTGTCAGGTGTGCGACAGGTGCGGCCTCCCGGCTCGTCACGGAGCGCGTCCATGACGATGGGCATCGAGCATTTCCGCACGCTCGTGACGGACAAGTCAGGGCTTGAGGACCGGCGCGTCACGGTCGGCGACAACAACGGCAAGCAAACGGTCGAGGCCCCGAAGGACTGGTGGGGCCGCCGCGTCGCCTGGATCAAGAGCAAGTTGTTCGGCGAGCTTCCGACGGCGCAGGTGGTTCAGGCAAACCAAGGCGCGCGCGGAGCGTTCTACAACGCCTTAGTCAAGTCGCACGGCCAGGAGGTGGCAGATCGGGCGCTGCGCAAGGTCTACGGCTACCAGGCCGGCGAGGAGGTCCAATTCCAGCATCGGGCCACGACCCTGCAGGCCTCGACGGTCAAACGGGTGCTGGACTTGGCCGACAAGTATCGCGGCGAATATCAGCGCGCCACCGAAAAGCTCGCCTACGAATTCGTCAAGACCGGGAACCTGTTCGAGGCCATGCAGGGGGTCAACGTCGAACTCCGCCATCCCGGCATCACCGGCGTCGAACCGGGGCTGGAGCGGAAGTTCTACGACCTGATCCGGATGCACCCGGACTACACCCGCAAGAGGTTCAGCGTCGATGAGATGATCGACATCGCGGCGGAAGCGGCGCGCCAATACATCGAGGATCGGAAGAACAATTTCGACGATCGCTTCCCGGAGATGGCCGAGCTCGAGAACGGGATTGCGCATGACGCCCGGAGCTATTTCCAGGACCTCCGCACTTCGCTGCAGGGAACGATGGACAGCCTGCGGCAGACCGCTCCCGAGGAAGCGAAGTGGATCGACGACGCGCTGACCGCCATCGAAAGCACGGCCACGCGGCTATCCGAAACGCCGTTCGATCGGCTGCAGGCCAGGCAATTGTCGGAGGAACTGCAAGCCGAGGTCGGCCGCCTTTATAACTTGAGGCTAAACACGCCCTCTTTCATGCTTCGGGCCGAGCAGGCGGAGAAGGCGCTGGACGCATTGTCGCAAGCCATCAACGCCCAATTCCCAAACATCAGCGATGGCGACAGGCAGAGGCTCAGCGACGCACTCGCCGCCCACATCAACGACTGGATCGGCTCGCACTATGATGACCTCGTGACGGACGGTGACGCGCGGAGCGAGTTTTGTCTTTCGCTGGGCGACGTGGTCGCAAACAACCTTCCGGAAGGCATCAACGAAGAGGACAGGAACACAGTCGTCAGCAACTTCGTGCAGGCATTTACGCAGCAACTGGAGCCGCGATTCGTAGAGTTCGACACAGCCCGCGAGAAGCTTAGAGACACATCCATTGCCCTGGAGAGGGAGCTCCAGCATCAGTCCTCCCTGCTGATCGCCAAGGGCAACAGCCTGAGGCAATACTCCGAACGCGATCCGTTGTCGGACAAGGCGGTCGCGTTTGAAGAAATGGTCCTGGCGAAGGCCACCCTGCTGGCGCTGCAGGACATTGACTTCGAACCTGCGACAGGAGCTGGATGACCTCAAAGGGGTGAACGATGACGATCTCCTGCTAGATGGTGACACGCTCGAGCAGCGCCGCGAAAAACTTGAAAACGATCTGAAGACCCTCGCTCCGCTTCTGATCAATGCCGAGCAGCGTGCCCGCTCCGCCGAGCAAAGGCATGAAAAGGCCAGCACCGAACGCGGCGCGACCCCGGTCGAAGAGCGGCGGGCGCAGGTCAAGAATCTCTGGGAGAGCCAGAGGATATTCCTGCTGCGCTATCTGAACCACGCCGAAATCCCACCGGAGAACGACGCCGAAGACCTTCTCGTGCAGTACCGGACGGAGGCGCTCGAAACCCTGCCGGGGTGGCAGAAGATCAGCCGGACCATCGTGGCCAGTCGCGACGGCGTCACCAACGTCTATCGCAGCGAGATCACGCCGCACAGCCAGATCGGCGGCGCGGTCGGCCAACCATTCCCGCAAGAGGGCCAGGAGGGCGTCGACGACCTGGGAAGCGAGGAGAGCGGCGACGATCTCGGGCAGACCCGGAGCTACCATCCCCCCAATCTTCAGGTCAGCGAGTTGATCCGGGTCGACAGTTCCGACGGCAAGCAAACCACCAACATGGCACGGATCATCCGGCATGGCGTGGTGGATGCCTGGACGATCGAGAACCCGGAGGAGCGCGCGCGCGTCTCCAAGGAGAACGCCCGCGAGGTGCTGACCGTCGGCGTGCAGCTTGACGAAGACTTCAGAACCAAGGCGGTGCAGCGGCTCCGCAAGCCGGAGCTGGATATCGACGGCAACCCGAAGCGCAACAAGATCGTCCACATCAACATCAACCTCGAATCGACCGATCCATCGGCCAGGCGCGCCGGCCGCCATGAGGTCGAGTTCACCCGTCATCAGTTCACGGCATTCGAAAGCCTGTCGGTCAACGGCCAAGTCGAGCTTCTGGTCGACACCGATGTCGATCTCGGCGAGGACGATATCGACGTTCCGATGCAAACCGAGCCCGGGTTCAACCTGAATCAGAATAAGGGCAATGTCGAGAACGACGAAATCGTCGAGAATATCGATGATCTCGATGACGATATCGATATCGGAAAGATCAATTTCTTTGACGACGATAGTGGGGTCGACGCCCCAAAGCAGCGGCGGCAGGACGTGGGCCAATCCACGGAGCGGCTGCAGAAGCCGGAAGACGTTGACGATCCCAATCAGCCGCTGCAGAAACTGGAGAAGGTCACGTTCGACCTGGAAACGATCACCTTCGCCTTCGGCGTCAACGACCGTTCGCGCTATCGCCAGTACTACGATCACAACCGCGACAATCTGATCAAGCTCTACGGCGATCCGAAGCCGCTATCGGCGCCCGGCGGCATCATCGGCGAGGTCGTGACCAAGTTGAAGGACAGGGCAAACACCCGCGGGACCGATCCCGAGGAGGTCAAGGAGATCAACGAACTGGTCGGCATGATCCAGCGCGAGGTCGACACCGCGCGCACGCTGTTCGAGAACGGCAGTTACATCAGGACGGGCAACGACCCCTACAAGATGATCCGCACCGTGATGCGAATCGTCAATCTCGGTGCCGAGGCCCTTGAGTTTCTGGAGGACGACACGACCATGCTGTCGCTGTCGGAAGGCTGCCGCGAAAATCTTGACGGCGGCAGCGTGGCGGATGCCGAGCACAAGACCCAGGTCATCTCCGAGGACTTGGGGGGACGGGTGCGGGCGGGCGAGGGCTTAGACCCGCAGAACCGGCTCATCTATCAGAACGTGCTCACCGGCTCCGGGCAGACCGAGATGTCGCAGATGTACAGCGGCCAGCATGGCGGCCGGCACTACAACGACCTGCGGTATCGCATCGGCGATCAGCTCGTGATCGAGCGTCTCACCGGCAAAACCCAACCGGACCCGGTGATCGAGGCGCTCGACGAGAATCTGGACGGCGGTAACCTGTTCATCGACGACAACCGCAATATCGAGGAGCGCAACGACAATCGGCGAGTCAGCCGTTCGGACGACGACTGACGGCCGCATCCATCGGCGCATCATGCTCGCCATGTTCGCAGACGTGATGACCACGGACGAGGTCGTGCAGCGGCTCTCAAAGCAGATGAGCGCAGCGGCGGAATAGCGAGAATCTCGGCCCCTGGTTGCGAGTCGCATACCCGATTCAATTTGATCCGGTCATGCTCTAACAAATTCTCGAAACGGCCCTCGTCAGCCATCAATTGGACAGCACGCCGATCAGGTCCACCTCGATGAGCGCGTCCTTGACCAGCAGGCCGCTGGTCCCAACGGTGGTCCGCGGTGGCGGCACCGGGAAGTACGTTCGCCAGACCTCGTCGAACGCGGCGAAGTGCTTGAGGTCGGTCAGGAACACCTGCGCCTTGACGATCTTGTCGAGCCCGCTGCCGGCGGCCTCGAACGTGGTCTTGAGGTTCTTCATCACGTAGTCGGTCTGCAGCTTGATGTCGGAGCCGTAGTAGGGGAACGCCTCGTGGCGGCGCGCTTCAGGTGCAATGCCGGTCTTGAAATCGCTCGGAAGCTGACCGGCCGCGAACACGTGCTTGGCGATCACGAAGGCCTCGGAATAGTTCGCGAGCGGCTTCGGCCCCGATGACAACACCACCTTGTGCTGCAGGCCCGCGCGCGGCACGTAGCCGATCAGGTCGATCTCGACGAGCGTATCGCGGACCAGGAGACCGGAGGTTCCGACCGTGGTGCGCGGCGGCGGCACCTTGAAGTATTTCTTCCAGACCTGGTCGAAGCCCGCGAAGTTGTCGAGATCGGTGAGGAAGACCTGCGCCTTGACAACGTGTTCGAGCGAACTGCCGGCGGCCTCGAACGTCCGCTTCAGATTCTGCAGGATGTATTCGGTCTGCAGCTGGATGTCGGAGCCGTAATAGGGAAAGTTCGGATGCTTGCGCGCTTGGGTCGGCACGCCGGTCTTGTAGTCGCTCGCGATCTGGCCCGCGGCAAAAACGAAGTCGCCGACGCGGACCGCTTCCGAATAGTTCGCAATCGGCTTTGGATTGTCGGACGTCACCACGACGTGCTTCAGGTTGGCGCCAGGCACGTAGCCGATCAGATCGATCTCGATCAGCGTGTCCTTGACCAGCAGACCGGTCGTCCCGACCGTGGTGCGCGGCGGCAGCGTCTTGAAATGCTCGCGCCAGACCTCGTCGAACGCCGCAAAATCGTTGAGGTCGGTCAAGAACACTTGCGCCTTCACCACCGAATCGAGCGAGGAACCGGCGGCGGCAAACGTGTTGCGCAGGTTCTTCAAGATGAAATGCGTCTGCAGCTTGATGTCGGAGCCATAGAACGGAAAATTGGGATGCTTGCGCGCCTCCGCGGGAACGCCGGTCTTGAAGTCGCTCGCGAGCTGGCCCGCGGGAAAGATGAAGCCGTCCGCCAAGGTGGCCTCGGAGTAGTGCGCGAGCGGCCGCGGATTGTCTGACGTTATGATCTTGATGTCGGTCATGATGGCTCTCTCGGAAACGCGGGCAGGGGCGTTGGGCGCAGCCGGTCGGGAGGGGAAGCGATGCCGAGGCGATCGGCTGGCTGCGGGCCCGTTCTAGCATACGGCGGGTCGATTGGGCCTCGTGGAGGGCTGTGGGGCTGTCTGCCGACTCTTGCAATGCGGCCGGACGCGAGGCGTGCGCGGGCCAAAAACTTGCGGTTCAAGGGCAGCCGTCCCAGGCGCAAGCCTGCAGGTTGCGCGGGGCCAATAACACTCTGATATTGCTTGCAAAAGGCGGCCAGGACGGGCGCTCGGGCGCGTTCCGCATGGAGGAAAAATCAAGGCCGCCCAAAGAACAAATCAAGCTGCGGGCAAAGCTTTCCGACCGATCCGGCGCGATCTTGGCGGCCATACAAGCGCCGGCGGCCTTCCGACCGAGTTCGGCGCGCACCGGATCATGTTGATCCTGAAGAGGACAACTCCAATGCGAAACTTCATTGAAACGAACACCGTTCTGCGCCGCTGGTGGCAGGCCTTCGTCGACTGGCGCTACCGCCTCCAAAGCATGGCCGAACTGCAGTCGATGAGCGACCGCGAGCTCAAGGACATGGGCCTTTACCGCTCGGAGATCTATTGGGTGACGCACAACGGTCGCTACGAGCCGCCGATCGGCCGGTCGAAAGATGGTTCGGTCGTCCCGCTCAGCCCGTTGCCGGTCGAAGCGCGCCCCATACGCACCGCCACACCGGCGGTGACGGACGGAAAGCGCGCCGCGTAGCGCCGCACAACGCAAAGCCGTTACTCAAGCGGCAAGCTCCGCTCATTCCCGCGGAAGCGGGAATCCAGCGCAAAGAACTCCGTCCCCGCTTCCGCGGGGACGATCGGCGAGTGGCAAGTCGCGCAACCTGCTGAATACATCCCGCTCAAGCCATTCCCATTAGTTTCCACGTACTCAACCCAACGGAGACGACAATGACTTTGCAAAGCAAGAATCCCGAGACCATGGTGCTGCATGCCGGTCCGCGCAGCGATGCAGCCTCCGGCGCCGTGGCGGTGCCGATCGTGCAGACCACGTCCTACCAGTTCCGCAGCACCGAGCATGCCGCGAACCTGTTCGGGCTGAAGGAGTTCGGCAACATCTACTCCCGCATCATGAACCCGACCTGCGACGCGCTCGAGCAGAAGATGGCGGCTCTCGAAGGCGGGGTGGCGGCTCTTGCAGTCAGTTCCGGCCAGGCGGCCTCGGCGATGGCGTTGCAGAACCTGTGCCGGCCGGGCGACAACGTGGTGAGCTCGACCGATCTCTATGGCGGCACGTGGAACCTGTTCGCCAACACGCTGTCGTCGATGGGCATCACCGTGCGCTTCGCCGACCCGGCCGATCCGCAATCGTTCCGCAGGGCTACCGACGGGCGGACCCGCGCGTACTACGCCGAGACGCTGCCGAATCCGAAGCTTACGGTGTTCCCGATCGCGGAGGTCGCGACCATCGGGCGGTCGCTCGGCGTGCCGCTGATCATGGACAACACGGCGGCTCCGGTGATCTGCCGGCCGCTCGACCACGGCGCCGCCATCGTGGTGCACTCCACCACCAAGTATGTCGGCGGGCACGGCACGTCGATCGGCGGCATGATCGTCGATGGCGGCAACTTCGACTGGGCGGCCCATCGGGATCGCTTCCCAACGCTCAACGAGCCCGATCCGAGCTATCACGGCGCGGTGTGGACCGAGGCGGTGAAGCCGCTCGGGCCGATCGCATACATCATCCGCGCCCGCGTCGTACTGCTGCGCGACCTCGGTTCGTGCATGAGCCCGTTCAACGCCTTCCAGTTCATTCAGGGGATGGAGACGCTGCCGCTGCGGATGCGCGAGCACTGCCGCAATGCGGAGGCCGTCGCGCTCTACCTGCAGCGCCACCCCGAGGTGTCGCGCGTCATCTACCCGGGCCTGCACGAGGACCCCGAGCAGCTCCGGCGCGCCACGGCCTACCTCGGCGGCAGCTTCGGCGGGCTGGTCGGCTTCGAGCTTGCGCAGGGCCGCGAGGCGGGCGCGCGCTTCATCGACGCGCTCAAAATGTTCTATCACGTGGCCAACATCGGCGACGCCCGTTCGCTCGCGATCCATCCGGCGAGCACCACGCACTCGCAGCTCAATGCCGAAGACCAGTTGGCGAGCGGCGTGACGCCTGGCTACGTCCGGCTTTCGGTCGGCATCGAGCACATCGACGACATCATCGCCGATCTCGACCAGGCCCTGGCCGCGGCGACGACGCAGAGCATGTCCAAGGCCGCCTGACGGCGTGCCGAGGTCAAGATTGCGCAACGGAATGGCGGCGGGCCCGGCGTGTCGGGACCCGCTGCCTCAAATGCCCATGTACACCTGCCGCAGCTTTTCGTCCGCGCGCAGCGTGTCGGGCGCGCCGCTCGCGACAATGCGGCCGCTCGCCATCAGGTAATAGCGGTCGGCAAGGTCGAGCGCGTCCCATACGTTCTGCTCGACCAGCAGCACCGTGACGCCGCGCGATTTGATGGTGCGGATCGCTTCGAACAGCGTCTCCACCACGGCCGGCGCGAGCCCAAGCGAGGGCTCGTCGAGCATCAGAAGCTTGGGATCGGCCATCAACCCGCGGCCGATGGCGAGCATCTGCTGCTGGCCGCCGCTCAGCACGCCCGCGAGCGTGCGCCTGCGCGCTTTCAGCACCGAGAATAGCTCGAAGACCCCGTCCATGCGTTCGGCCTGCTGCTTTCGCAGCCGTTGCGGATAGGCGCCGAGCTCGAGATTCTCCTCCACCGTCATCTGCGGGAAGACGTGGCGGCCCTCCGGGACGTGGGTAAGGCCGAGCGCGGGAAGTTCATGCGCCTCGAATTGCGCGACATCCTGTCCATCGAAACGGACCTGTCCCGCCGACACGCCGATCAGCCGCGAAATCGCCCGCAGCAGCGTGGTCTTGCCGACGCCGTTGCCGCCGAACAAGGCCACCACCTCGCCGCGGCGGATGTCGAGCGAACAGTCCCAGACGACCTGGACCTCGCCATAGCGGACGTCGACGTTTTGCAGCGACAAGAGATCAGACAAGCTTGCCTCGCCCTTTCTTGCCGAAATAGGCGTCGGCCACATGGGGGTCGTTGACCACCGCCTGCGGCGCGCCCTCCGCGAGCTTGGTGCCGTGATGCAGCACGATCAGGTGCTCGCAGGTGTTCATCAGCACCTGCATGATGTGCTCGATCCAGAACACGGTGACGCCAAGCTCGTCGCGAATCCTGCGGATGATGCCGATCGCGGGTCCGAGATCGTTGGGGTTGAGGCCTGCCATGATCTCGTCGAGCAGCAGGAGCTTGGGCCGCGTGGCGAGCGCACGCGCGAGTTCGACGAACTTCCGCTCCATCAGATTGAGGGTCGCGACCGGCCGATCCGCCTGCGGCGAGAGGCCCGCGAAGTCGAGCACGCGGTCGGCTTCGCGGGCGGCTTCCGCCCGGCTCATTCTCGCGCCGGCGTAGAGGAAGCCCATGAGAACGTTCTCTCGCGCCGTCATGTTCATGAACGGCCGGCCGCTCTGGAAGGTGCGGGCGATGCCCGACCGGCAGATGCTGCGATGGCGCCAGCCCCTGCAATTCGCGGTCCCCGAACCGGATCACGCCCGCGGACGGCCGGTAAACCCCGGTAATCAGATTGAACAACGTGGTCTTGCCGGCCCCGTTCGGGCCCATGACGCCTATGATCCCGCCGGGCTCGACCCTGAACGTCACGTCCTGCAGCGCCTGGACGCCGCCAAACGAAACCGAGAGGCCCGAAACGTTAAGGGCGGAGCCGCTCACGACGCAGCCGCCCGCTGCGGCAGCCAGCCGCGAAGCTTGCTCCGCGCGGCCTCGAACGCCTGAACCATGCCGCCGGGACACCAAAGGATCAGGGCGATGACCAGCACCCCGAAGACGATCGGCTGGAAGTGTGGCATCGCGGTCGAAAGGACCTCCTTGACGAGGCTCATGGCGACCGCGCCGAGCACCGGTCCCGCGACCGTGCCGAAGCCGCCGAACATCGCCATGACCAGCATGTCGAACGAGACCGTGAGGTCGAACGCCATGTAGGGGTCGATGTAGCTCCAGTTCCAGCACACCATCGCGCCGGTCATGCCGATGAAAACGGCGCTCGCGACGAACATCGCGAGCTTGTGCGCGACCGTGCCGATCCCGGTGGTTTCGGCTGCGACCTCGTCGGCGAGGATCGCCCGCAGCCCGTATCCCCACCGCGAGCGCTGAACGGCGTAGGCAAAGGACGTGACCGCAACCGCGATGACCGAGCAGAACGTAGTAGCCGAGGTAACGGTTCGGCAGACGACGGCAGCGTCAGTCCGTACGACGAGCCGATCGATTTGACGTTCGCCACGATGGTCTTGGTGATCTCGTTCAAGCCCAGCATGACGACCGCGAAATAGGCGATCCGGATGCGCGTCGTTAGCAGCACGAGGCCGATCAGCAACGCCGAGCAGGCCCGGCACGACGACGCCGAGCGCCAGCCCCACAACAGGCGGGAGCTGGAAAACCGCGGTCGCAATCGCAAACGAATAGGCGCCGATGCCGAAGAACAGCCCGTGACCGAGCGAGACATAGCCGGTCATGCCGGAGAACAGATTCCAGCTGCCGGCCAGCGCCACGTACATGAAGACCGTCACCAGCAGCGACACGTGATACGCCGACATCCATCGCGGCAACGCGGCCAGCAGCGCGACGAAGTCAGGGCCAACCCAGCCAGTCCCCACGCCGGCTTCATTTCACTTCGCCCGCGAAGGCGTCGCGACGTGCGCGACCGCCACAGGATGAAGCCGATCAGCAGGACGTAGCCGGTCGCGTCCTTGAATTCGGCGCCGATCTCAGTAGCTCGCGAACGACTCGAGGATGCCGAGCGCAAGCCCGGCAACGAGAATGCCGAGCTGGTTGCCGAGGCCGCCGACCACCATGATGGTGAAGGCCTTGATGGTGAACAGGAGTCCGACCGTCGGCGTGATGACATAGATCGTGCTCGCCAGCACGCCGGCCACTCCCGCGATCGCCGAGCCGAGGCCAAAGCCGATCATCCCGATCCGCTTGGTGTCGATGCCCATCAGCTTTGCGGTGTCGCGATCCTGGCTGACGGCGCGTATCGCCTTGCCGATCATGCGTGCGCTGCATCAGCGCGAACATCAGCGCCGACAGGGCCAGCGCGCACGGCCAGCACCACGAGCCGGTTGGCGGCGACCGAGAATTCGCCGAGCCGCACCGGCTCGGTCATGTAGCTGACGCTCCGGTAGTCGGCGGTCCACAGCAGCAGCGCGACGTTCTGCAGGATCAGCAGCACGCCGAAGAAGATGATCAGCGTGGCGTTTTCGAAGTCCGGCCGGCGTCCGGCTGCGCGCGGTGACGCGGATCGATCAGGAGCTTCTGGATGATCAGGCCGAACACGCACATGGCGATGGCCGCGACCGGTATGCTGACCAGCGGGCTGATGTGCCAGAGCGTGAACAGCCAGAACGCCATGTAGGCGCCGAGCATCAGCAGCTCGCCGTGCGCGATGTTGAGGATTTTCATCACGCCGAAGATGAGGTTGAGGCCGAGCGCGATCAGGGCGTAGAGCCCGCCCCAGACCACCCCGAACAGCAGCAGTTGGACGAATGTCGTCGCGGACACGTTGCGCGCCTTGGTTCGGCGGGCGGCCTCCGCAACCCGCGCGGCGCCCGCCGGGAGCGCGAGGTGCGCTTCCGGCGGACCGGCCACACCGATCAGTACGGCAGCTTCAGGCTGCTCTTGGCGACCTCTTTCGGCCACACGATCGTGCGCTGGCCGTTCTGGACCTGGACCAGGAAGCTGAGCTGGTCCTTGTTGACGCCGCGCTCGTCGAATTCGTAGGGCCCGAGGATGGTGTCGAACTTTTGTGTACGCAGCGTCTCCGTGATCTGCTCGCGGTCGAGCGTTCCGGCGCGCTCGATCGCCTGCTGCAGGATGTTGGTCGAGATGTACGCGTAGGCCGCGTCGGTCGACGGCAGCTTGTTGTATCTTGGCCACGAAGTCCGCGTAGAACTCCTTCGCCCCCTTGTACGGCAGGTCAGGATGCCAGAAGCCGTTCTCGACGACGTTCTCGGCGCTCTTGCCGAGCGTCGCGGTGAACTCCTGGGCGAACATCGGGCCGATGTTGACGGCGTAGAGCTTCGGCCGGAAGCCGACCTCGCCCATCTGCCGCGTCATGTAGACGGCCGACGGCATGATATCGATGACGATGAAGGCATCCGGGTTGGCCGCCTTGACCTTGGTGAGCAGGCTGGTGAAGTCCTGGCCGCCGAGCGGATATTGCTCGTCCACCACGCACCTTCACGCCGAGGGTCTGCAGCTTCTTGAGCAGGAAGTCGTGCAGGCTCTGGGTGAACAGGAAGTTCTCGTAGGCGATCGCGACCGTCTTGATCTGGTCCTTCACGGTGCCGAGATAGTCGCCGAGCAACTCGTAGAAATTCGAGGCGAGCTGGGTCGAGCCGAAGATGTACTTGAGATTGCGCTCGAAGATGCGGTCGGACGCGGCCGACGAAAGCACCATCGGGATCTTGTATTTCTCGGTCGCAGCGGTCACCGCGAAATTGTGGCCGCTGCCCCACGGGCTCAGCAGCAGATCGACCTCGTCGCGCGTGATCAGGCGCTCGTAGTTGCGGATCGCGCTGTTGGTGTCGCTGGCGTCGTCATAGTGGATCAGCTTGACCGGAAGCTTGCGGCCCTTGACGGAGATGCCGCCGGCCTTGTTGGTCTGCTCGGCCCAGAGCTGGTAGGCCCGGTGGGTGTCGGTCGCATCGGTGCTGAACTTGCCGGTCAGCGAGATGCTGTAGCCGAACGTGATTTCCTTCTTGTTGGCGTCCTGCGCAGGCCGACCCGACGAGGGTGGCCTGGCCGACCAGGACCGACGCTCCGCTCAGCAGCAGCCGCCTCGTAAGCTTTGGCATGATGTCCTCCCACGATCCCGTTGTTGTTCCGGCAAGCTTGCCCGCAAACGGCAGCCGGTTAAAGAGACCCGCTGCCGCAGGCGGCGCCCGGCTTGAAGCGAGTGCCGTCGTTTCAGGAAGGGATTTGATCCTGGCCGCGAACGTTGCGCAAGCGGTGGCCAGTGGCCGTCAGGTCGCGCTGAGCTGCTGCAGAATCCAGCTGAGCGGTGCGCCGAGCAGGGGAATTCTTCGAGCCCGCATCCACATGGGCTTGTCCCCGAAGTAGACCGCGTAGGCCGTCTTGCGGCCGCCTCGCACCTCAATGAACGCGCTGCCCCACGCGCGTTCTTCGGCAAGGACTCTCCCGAGCGCCAGCCCCATTTCGACAACCGACGCATCCGAGGTAATTCCCAGGAGACTCTTCGCCCGGCTGTGGCGCGTCTTGCTGGTCCCGATCAGGGCAAACAGCTCGGTGTTCAGGCGGTCCTTGTGCAGGTCGGTTTCCTCGGCAAGATAGCGCTGCGTGACCTGATACGGCGCGCGGCCGTCTGCGGGCGCGATGTGCAGCGCGACGCCATTCTGCCGGCTTTCGGCGAACTCGTGCAGCAGGCGCAGCGCCTCGCGGACGGCGATTGGCCGACCGTCCAGTTGAGCGGACTTCTGAAACGCCGTGATCAGGCGGGAGGAAATATCAACCCTGCGCTCGGAGTCCGCTGCTTGTGCTCGACGAAATCGTGACATCCCACAGCCCCGGCGTGGGGAGGCCACATAGTCTTACTCTCTTTCCCGTCCCCGATTCAAAGGCCCGACATGGTCGTTTCTCCGCGCAACAGCGGTCGTAGAGACCGCGTTGCAGCAAGCACGCTATCCCTCCCCCTTGTGGGGAGGGTGGTTCGCGCGGAGGGAATCCGAGCGCGAACCGGGTGGGGTGAACAGCGCGTCGCAACGGAATGCGACCCAAGGCGAGTCTCACCCCACCCGGCCTCGCTCGGCTGTCGCCTCCGCTCGGCCACCCTCCCCACAAGGGGGAGGGATAAGCGTGCGTGTGGCCCTGCCGACGATAACGCTCAGTTTGCCAGATTGAACCGGATCGGGACCATGGCCCGGAAGCTCCCTCCGGGCGGGGGAGGCAGGCCGACCTGCCCCATCATCTGGTGGACAGCGCTGTCGAGCGCGGCATGGCCCGAGGGCCTGGTGATGGCGTGCTGGGTGACCCGTCCGGACGCGCCGATCGTGAAGGCGACCATGACGACGCCCTCGATGCCGGCCTGCCGCGCTGCCGGCGGATAGAACTTCCGGCGGTTCAGCTCGGCGACCACCAGTGCGCGATAGTCGGCGCTCGCCGCTGCACCCGCCGCCGAGGCGATCGAAGCGCGCGAGGAGGCCGGCGCGGCCCGCGACGATGCGCTCGCGGCCGGTGAGCGCCGGTCGTCCTCGGCGCGGTTCGGTTTCGCATCTCTCGGCACCGGAGCCCGCGAGGCCGTCCGTTGTGTCGGCTCTCGGGTGGTGCGCGGCTCGACGCGTGGCGCCGTGGTTGCGACCGGCGCCGTCTCGGCGCTCGGGCGCGCCTCGCGCACAGTTCGCGGGATTGCGGCTGGTGCGGCCTCCGGCGGCGGCCGCGTTTCCGCTTGAACGGGCGCGTTGCGGGCGACCTCGTTCGCCGTGACGGCCCGCGGCGGTTCGGCGGCCGGCTGAGGCTGTGGCTCGACCTTGGCTTCGCGTGTCTCAATCGCAGGAGCCCCGCTCGCCGACGTTGAAGCGCTTCTGACCTCGCGCTGCTCGACGCTGTTGGCGACAGCGGCCTGCGGCTGCGGCGAGAGACTCGCGACATCCTGGGCCGTCGCGATCGCGGCCGCCTCGCTGACGGATGCGACCGGCGCCGCTTCAGGTGCCCGGCTCGTCAGCTCGGTTGTAGGCTGCGGGCGGCTCGGCTCGCGCGCATCGGAGACGTTGGTCGCGGCTTCAGCCTGCCGCTCGGCCGGAGCGACGGCTGCAACCTGCACCGGCCTGACCGCCGTTGTCTCGGGAGGCCGCTCGGTTGCATGATCGGCCGGCTCGCCGACATCGATCGCCGGCAGTTCGTTAGGCGGTGCGCTGGTCTCGGCGCGCGCGTCAGCGGCCGTCTCGATCTGTTCGCGGGGCCTTGTCTCGGTGGTCTGCGCCGGCAGCACATCCGGGACGTTTTCGATCCGCCGGACGGTTTCGGCGACCAGCGCCGTGGTCTCCACCGACAACTCCTCGGTGATCCTGGTCTCGGCAGCGGGCGTCGCGGACTCGATGGGTTTCTGCTCCGCAACCTCCGTTTCGGCGATCGGCGCGGCAACCTCAACCGGCTTCCGCTCTTCGACTTGCGACGGCTTGGTCTCTTCGACCGCAGGCGTCTCCATCGGCTTGCTGTCGACTGCCTCGGCGTCGGCTTGACGAGTCTCGGCAACGGGCTGGCCATCGGCCGCGATCGAGGGCTGCGAGGGCTCGCCCTGCGGCACGACGCTGACGGCGATCGGCGCCGTCAGGTGAACTTCGGGCTCCGCCGGCCACACCACGTAGAACAAGACGGCGGCGTGCAGCGCGCAGGCGAGCGCAATCGCTGTCGGTCGAAGCCAGACTGGTCGTATGCCGTCGGCTTTCATTGCGACCGCCCATGCCTCGATCAGTCGCCGGCGCGGGTCCCGCCGGAGGGGAGACCCGGTGTTCGCGGACGGTCGTCCGCGCGGGCATTCGCAAGCAATGCGACCTTGAGGTATCCGCCGGCTGCGAGCTGGTCGACGACCGCAATGACCTCGCCGTAGCTCACGTCGCGGTCGCCGCGCAGATGGATCGCGCGCTCGCGATCGTCGCCGAGCTTGGCGCGGACTGCGTAGGCGACCTGTCCCGGCGGCAACTCGTCCTGGCCGAGGAACAGCTTGCCGTCCTTGCGGACGGTGATGATGACTGGCTCCTTCGGGTTCAGCGGCTGCGCGGTCTTGGCCTGAGGCAGGTCGACGCGCATGCCGGCGGCCAGCATCGGCGCCGTGATCATGAAGACGATCAGCAGAACCAGCATGACGTCGACGAACGGAGTGACGTTGATTTCCGCCAGCGGCTCGTAGATCGGCCTGCGCTGCCCGATCGGCTTCATCGCACGCGCCCTTCGGCCGGACTGCGCCCGGGCACGCCGCGATGCGCGGTGATCTCGATTGCGTCCTCCTCGATCAGGTGCTGGAGACTCTGGCTCGCGTGAGAGAGCGAGGCGCCGATCCGGTTGTAACCGACCGAAGCCGGAATAGCGGCCGCAAGCCCAATGGCGGTCGCCGCCAGCGCCTCGGCGATGCCGGGTGCAACGACGGCGAGGCTCGTGTCCTTGGCCTCGGCGATGGCCGAGAAGCTCACCATGATCCCCCACACCGTGCCGAACAGGCCGACAAACGGCGCAACCGAAGAGATGACCGCAAGGTTCGGCAGCCCGCCCTCGATCCGGGCGATGAGCGTTTGCGCCGCACGCCCCATCGCCTCCGCGACGCGGGTGCGCGCTTCACCCAGGGTCTCGCCGGGGATGCTTAGTGCCGCCGCGCGATGGCCCGCCATCACGATCGACGACAGCAGTTCGACGCCGGTGTCGTCATCCTTGCTGCGGGCAGCCGCCACCGCCCGGCGCAGCCGCCTTACCGACCAGGCGCCTTCGATGATGAGCACCCAGCACCAGACCGATGCGGCGAGCAGGATTGCGAGCACCACCTTGGCGACGGGTCCCGCGTCAAGGAACAAATGAACCGGACTGAGCGCGGATACGGCGTGTTCCATGGCAAGCGCCTCACTTGAACAGGCGGAGATTGGACAGGCGCGAGCCGAGCACGAGCCGGTCGAGGCAGGCGTCGGCGTCACCCGGTGTGCAGACGGTCACGCTGTTGACCAGCACCGACCCGATCTGGTTGCAGGCGCCGTCGACCTCGAACGCCTTCACGATGGTCTTGGCGCGGCGCAGCGGGCCCATCTCGGTGACCATGCGGCGCTGGATTGCGCCGTCCGATCCGAATATCGCGAGGTCGAGCTTCAGGCTTTCCACCGCGCCGTCGCCCTTATTCTCGATCACGAAGGACAGCCGGCACCGGTTCTGAACCGGCTCGGCGATGTTGAGCTCGATCCGGATCGGATCGTCTGTGGCCTGCGCCGGCGTCATCAGCGCAAGGAGCGCAAGAATCATGGACACAAGAAATTTCATGGGTCGCTCCGCTGCGGAGAAGGGGCGGCGCTCGGCCGTCCTGCGTCTTCCTAGAAAACGCATGATCGTCGCGGGCTCAAGTCCCAAATCGTCTGGCGTGCGAAATCAATCGCGCTGCGCGCGATCTACTCTCGACTTAGACTTATTCGAATTAGCCCGCGTCGGCGAGTTCGCGGAAATGGCTCGCAAAGGTCACGCGCGATTCCTCGCGCAGCCGCGGCGCGACCTGCGTCGCGAACAGCCGCATGCTCTTGCGCGCGAGATCGTCGCGCATGTTGCCGAGATGGAACTGGATCAGCAGATTGCCGACCTGCGTCTCGCGGACGAGGTCCATGATCTGGCGATAGACCGTCTCCGGACTGCCGACGATGATGGACTGTGCCTTGTTGAGCGCGTCCCAGTCGTCGGCATCGCCCAGCATGGCGCGGCCGGGCTTGGTGTTCTCCAGGACGCGGCGATAGTCGGAGGGTTCCATATTGGGAATGCCGGGGCCCCCGGTCATCGAGCGGCCGTTGAAGTTGCGCAGATGCCCCTTGAGGCAGTTCTTGAGGAAGTACCAGATGCCCTCGTGCGACTCCGCGCGTGCCTGCTCGTCGGTCTCCGACACATAGGCCGACATCAGAATGCCCATGCGGAACGGATCGTACCGGCTGCCGGCGTCCTCAAGGATTTTCGAGAACTCCTGCCGGGCCTTGGCGATCGCGCCGCCATGCACGCGCGACGACAGGAAGTAGCAATAGCCGCGCCGCGCGATCTGCCGCATGGTTTCGCGCGACTGCGAGCCGGGAATCCAGATCTGCGGGTGCGGCCGCTGCGTCGGCACCGGCCACGGGTTGACGTAGCGCAGCGGATAGTGCTTGCCCTCGAAGTTGAAGGGACCCTCGCGCGTCCACGCCTGGTGGATCAGCTCGACCGCCTCCCAGAACTGCTCGCGCTGGATCGCCGCCGGCGTGTTGTAGTTAAAGGTCTCCTGGCCGCCGCCGGGTGCGAAGCCCGCGATGATGCGGCCGTCCGACATATTGTCCAGCATCGCGTATTCCTCCGCCACCCGCAGCGGATTGCCGTGCAGGGGCAGGAGGTTCGCAAGCACGACGATCTTGCCGGTCTTGGTCTTCTGGCTGAGCGCTGCGCAGATCAGGTTGGGCGAGGGCATCAGCCCGTAGATGTTCTGATGGTGCTCGTTCAGCACCATGCCGTCGAAGCCGAGCGTGTCGGCGTAGGCGAGCTGGTCGATGTATTCGTTGAGCAGGCCTTTCGACTTCTCGCGGTCCCACAGCGCGTTGGGCACCGTGATCCAGCCGGATTCGTATTTCTCGTCGAAGTCGGCCGGCAGGTGGGGATAGGCCATGAAGTGCCAGCAGAACAGTTGGACGGGCTTGGTCATGACCGGACCCTGCTTTCGGTTTGGCGTTCGGTGTGGTTGTCGGCGGCCAGAAGCGGCATGAACTTTGCCAGCACGTCGTCCGGCTTTTCGAGATGCACGGCGTGGCCGGCGCCGGCAATGGTGGCGAGTTCCGCGCCGTTGCCCAGTTCGCGTGCGTAAGCCTTGCCGTGCGCGGCGGGCACCATGTGGTCGTCTGCGCCCCAGACCACGCGGGCCGGCATGATGGCGCGGTGCAGACGCTCGACCAGCGGCCGGTTGTAGAAGTAGGGCGGCTTGAACCCGATCGCCGAGCCGAAGCGCAGCATGCCGTAGCGACGCATCTCCTCGTCGAGGTCGCCGCGGCCGTCCGGATAGTAGCGCAAGCCCATCGGCGCATCCGCCGTTCCGAACAGCATGTGCCGCAGGCCCGCGAGGCTCGTGCCCCGATCCGGCTGCGACTGAATGAAGATGTCACCGACCGGTTCGCCCGGCACGAACAGCCCCGACGCGCCGATCAGGCCGAGCCAGGTCACGCGTTCGGGATGCCGAACCGCAAATTCAGCGGCGAGCCATCCGCCCACGCAATGCCCGACCAGCGCAAAGCGGTCGAGTCCCAGCGCGTCGAACAGCTCGCAATAGTGGAACAGGAAATCCTCGACGCGGTAGCCCTGGATGAAGGGGTCGGACCCGTTGCAACCCGGGTGCGCCGGCGCGATCACCCTCCGCCCCCGCGCCAGGCCGAAGTGGAACGGCAAAAGGTCGGCCGCCACGCCATGAACGTCGGCAAAGCCGTGCAGGTAGATGAGCGGCGCACCGGCGCCTGCTTCGATCAAGGCGACGGCGCGGCCTCTGACTTTGATTTCGCGTCTTTCTTGGTTCATTGCAATTCCTGGCGGCGGACTTCGGCGGGTGTGGTGAGCGGCGACGGCTCACCGGGCGGGAACCGCAATGTGCGGAAAAGCTCCGCGGTTGACAATCGCCCCGTCGGCATAGCTGGCGATGACACCCCTCGATTAGAGGACCGGAAGCCGTCAGGTGCCGTCTTGGACGGAGCGCGGAAGGGCTTCCGACCGCCACGCTGGCCACGTTCACGGCCGTGACATCGGCGCGGCCTATCAGGGCGCGCGATTCGGATTGCAAGGTGCGCCGCCGATGGGTTGGGTCTCCCTTATGATGGCCGGAGTGCTGGAAATCGTCTGGGCGCTCGGCCTGAAATATTCTGACGGCTTCACCCGGCTGTGGCCGAGCGTGCTGACGCTCACCGCGATCGCCATGAGCTTTGCGCTGCTCGGCCTGTCGTTGAAGTCGGTGCCGTTCGGAACCGCCTATGCGGTCTGGACCGGGATCGGAGCGGTGGGTGCGGCCGTCACCGGTATCATGCTGTTCGGCGAATCGGCGGACTTGGCGCGCGTCGCCTGCCTCGTTCTGATCGTAGCCGGCACTGCCGGCCTGCGCCTCGTGACGCCATGAGGGACAAGGTCAATAAGTTCCGATGGCTGGTGAGAACGGCGCCCAAGCCGCGACCGATTCGAACGGGACATCATGCTCGCTGCTGTCATTCGGGTGTCACCGAATCATCATAGTGGATGAGGCTTGCGGCCCTTGGCTGAAATCGCTGTCGGGCGCGAGCCCACGAAACTGAACTGGTATCGAAGTGTTAAATCTGCGCGTCGACGGCGGCTGCGACATCCACACGATCGAGAGCGGCAACGGGATGCCGCGCGGCGTGCCCGATGAGAGCGCGGCCGAGAAGGCGCGCGCGTAATCAGCGCTCCGAAGTTGCCACCGGGCCGGTTGTGGCAAGGAAGTCATGACAATGTCGATTGCGACGACCGAACACACGATCAAGGCTTTTGACGCCGATCTCCAGGAGCTCACCCGCATGATCGCGGAGATGGGCGGACTGGCGGAACGGCAGATCATCGAGTCCGTCGATGCGCTGATCAAGCGCGATCGCGCCCGCGGCGAGCGGGTGATCGATGCCGATGCCGATGTAGATGCGCGGCAGCGCGAAATCGAGCGCAAGGCCATCGCCACCATCGCGACGCGCCAGCCCATGGCCGTGGACCTGCGCGAGATCATCGGCGTGCTTCGGATCGCCAACGATCTCGAACGCGTTGGCGATCTCGCAAAGAACATCGGCAAGCGCGTGGTCGCGCTCAACGGCGAGAACATGCCGCGCCGCGTGCTGCGCGGGGTGACGCATGTCACCGACTTGGCCGTCGGCATGCTCCGTGACGTGCTGGACAGCTATGTCGAGCGGGACAGCAAGAAGGCGATCGAGGTCTGGAACCGCGACGAAGAAATCAACTCGCTGTACACGTCGCTGTTCCGGGAGCTGCTGACCTACATGATGGAGGATCCTGGAACCGTTGCGTTCGGGATTCACCTGCTGTTTTGCGCCAAGAACATCGAGCGGATCGGCGATCACGCGACCAATATCGCAGAGTCGGTCTACTACATCGTCGAAGGTCATGGCCTGGCCGATGAGCGCCGCAAGGCGGATGCGACGAGCGTCATGACCTTCGAATACGGCAGCCGGAACTAACGAAAGAGGGAGCGTTTCCAATCAAATGGAATTAGGCATTCCCTCTCGAACCGTGCGCACTCGCGCTAAATCGTAAGTCGTCATGCCCGGCCTTGTGCCGGGCATCCACGTCTTGGCTGCTTGAAAGAAAGACGTGGATGGCCGGGACAAGCCCGGCCAGGACGGGATACGGGATGGTTCGAGCGAATTGGGATCGCACCGCTCGCAGTGAGGGCTTCAAGGCAGCCGCATGAGCGGCTGGCCCATTCGGAGCCGATCGCCCTCGCGCAGCGCTTCGCAGAATGTGAAGCCGTCCGGGGCGAACACGATGATCGTCGAGCCGTGCTCGAAGTAACCCATCTCCTCGCCCTTCTTGAAATCGGCCGCGCAGGGAAGCACGTTGGGACCCCGGTGCTTCATATTGAGTGCCACATCGAGAAAATGCAGGCGGATGCTGGCCACCAGCACGGCCGCGACCGGAACCAGCGTTACGATGTGGCCGGTGGCGGGTAGCCTCGTCTGCAGGATGGCACGCTCGTTCTTGCAGAACAACTTTTCAATTCGCTTGAGCGCGATCGGATTAACGTTCCAGGTGTCGCCGGAAATGTAGGTCACGCGCTCGACATGGCAGTCATGCGGGGCGTGAAAGCGGTGATACATGCTCGAGGTGAGCCGCAGCGTTGCATAGCAACCGTTGCGATAGGTCTCGATCAGGTCGCGGTCGCCGAGCAGCTCCTGCAGCGAGTAGGGAAAGCCCTTGATCTGATAGAGGCTCGTGCCCTCGATCCGACCGAAGGCGCCGAGCAGGGCGTCGCATGGGCTCACCACGATCTTCGGCCGTTGATCGATGGGCCGGGCGCCCTTCCGCAGCGTCCGGGTAAAGCAGTCGTGCAGGCTTCGGAACTGCGACTGTTCGGCGTCGCTGAGGTCGAGGTCGGCAAACAGCCGCCAGATGCCGAGCGAAGCATCGCGCACCAGCGGCTGTTCGATCCGGCTGAACCAGCCCATGAACTGGGTCGCGAGCCGCCGCGGGATGCGGTTGGTGAGCAGGAAATTGAGGTCTTCCTGCTCGAAGATGCGCAGCACCTGGGATCGCAGCGTCATCGAGCCGTAAACTCCCTGAGATAAACCCCAATTCGATGGAATGGGGCAGCACCACACTGGCTTTCTTCGGTTTCGGAGCGGCCGCGGTCGCAACGTCGCTCGTGACATTGCGCCGCCGGCTGCAACTCTCGAAGGCGAAGCACCGGACGCTGACCGGGCACGCGCGGATGGCGCGCCGGTTCGCGGCCCTGGTGCCGTTCTACGAATACGACGACGCGACGTTCTTCTGCTCCGACGACGCGCCGCAGGATGTGGCGGAGTGTCGCCAGGCGGGCTTTGTCGGCTTGTCGGCGCTCTATCGGGCGCGGTACGCCGAGACGGTCCGACGCACCGCCGAGGTAGCGGACGACATCTCCGATCTGAGCTTCGTGCAGGCCTACCGGGTGCCGTTTCAGTACCGGCGCCTGGTGCAGCAGCATCTGTCCGCGGGCTCGTTCGCGCAGTCGTCGTCGGGCGTGACGATCACCGATCTCGACGGCAATCGGTTCTACGATCTGACCGGGTCCTACGGCGTCAATGTGCTGGGCTATGACTTCTACAAGGGCGCGATCGAGCGGGGCGCAGCCCACGTCCGCGACCTTGGGCCGGTGCTCGGCCCGTACCATCCCGTGGTCGCCGACAACGTCCGGCGCCTGAAGGCCGTTTCCGGCCTCGACGAGGTGTCGTTCCACATGTCCGGCACCGAGGCGGTGATGCAGGCCGTGCGGCTCGCCCGCTATCACACCCGACGGTCGCATCTCGTGCGCTTCTGCGGCGCCTATCATGGCTGGTGGGGCGACGTGCAGCCGGGCGTTGGCAATCCGGTGCCGGCGCACGAGACCTACACGCTGATGGACATGTCCGAGGATACGCTGCGTGTGCTGCGCACGCGCCGAGACATCGCCTGCGTCCTCGTCAACCCGCTGCAGGCGCTGCACCCGAACAGCGGGCCGGCGGCCAATTCGGCGCTGGTCGACGGCGCGCGCCGGGCGGATTTCTGCCGCGCGGCCTATGCCGACTGGCTCAAGCGCCTGCGCGACGTCTGCACCGAGCGCAACATCGTGCTCATCTTCGACGAGGTATTTGTCGGCTTTCGGCTCGCAGCCGGCGGCGCGCAGGAGTACTTCGGGGTAAAGGCCGATCTCGTGACCTACGGCAAGACGCTCGGGGGCGGATTGCCGATCGGCGTCGTGTGCGGTCGCAAGGACCTGATGCGGCGCTTCCGCGACGACCGGCCGGCCGACATCTGCTTTGCGCGCGGCACGTTCAACTCCCATCCCTATGTGATGGGAGCGATGAACGAGTTCCTGCGCTATCTCGATACGCCGGAGGCGCGCGATATCTACCGCGATCTCGATCTCACCTGGAACAGCCGGGCGGAGCAGCTCAATCGCGCGCTGCGCGAGGACAATCTGCCGGTGCAAGTCGCGAACCTGTCCTCGATCTGGACCATCCTCTACACGCAGCCCTCGCGCTACAACTGGATGCTGCAGTTCTACCTGCGCGCGGAGGGGCTTGCGCTCAGCTGGGTCGGCAGCGGGCGGCTGATCTTCAGCCTCAACTACACGCAGGCCGATTTCGACGAGGTCGCCCGCCGCATCGTTGCTGCCTGCCGTGCGATGCAGCGCGACGGATGGTGGTGGTGTCCCCCCGGCGCGACCAACAAATCGATCAAGCGCCGCATCCTGTCGGAGATGATCGCCCACCGGCTTTCGGCCCTGCGCGATCGCCTGCGGCGCTGACGCACGTTCGATTTGTGCTGAATTGAAAGTCGTCATAGCCGGGCTTGTCCCGGCCATCCACGTCTTTCCTTGTAGCCAAGGCGTGGATGCCCGGCACAAGGCCGGGCATGACGGAAACACGCTCGCGCCAATCCGGTCTATCGGAATCGGCTGCGACATCGGACCGCCCGGCAGCCAGCAGCCGTCATCGCCGGGCTTGACCCGGCGATCCATCTTCTTGCGAAGAAGATCGACCCGCGGGTCAAGCCCGCGGGTGACGTTCGTCGTGGGATAGTCGCAGTGCCTTCCCAAGCGAGATGCCCGGCACAAGGCCGAGCATGACGACTGCAGATCCAGCAAAGTGCAAACGGCTCTGGCCACGCAACCGCGCTCAGCTCGCGCGCGGCGCTTCTTCGGCCTCGTCCTCGTCCCATTCGGCGTGCATGCCCGGGTCGATCAGTTGGCCGCGCAGCAGGTAGAGCGGCGCCTTGTGGTAGAGCTTGATGTCGTGGAACGGGTCGGTGAGAATTTTCGTCGCCCACACGAGCCCGGTCATGACGTCCTTGACGAAGAACAGCTGGATCGTCCGGAACAGCAGGCCGCCCAATCCGACGGCGAGCCAGATGATGGCGACGTGACGCACGAATTCGGTCGCGTTGGCGTGCGGCGTGAAAATGCCGAACAGGCTCGGATCGAAATAGAGCGGCAGCGGCGACAGCGCCCAGATCGTCATCAGCACGACCTTGCGCTGCAGGTTGTATCCGACCTTGATTTCTTCCTTGTATTCGTGGGTCGCCTGGTTGACGACGTCGTAGTCGCGCGGCTCGAAGAAGAAGTGGCCGGCCTGGCGGCTGGTCATCGCCACGAGCCAACCCACCAATGCGGCGATGGCAGGGTCCTTGAACATCATCAGGTAGGCGAACAGGAAGCTGACAGCACTGACAAGGTGAAGCGATTGATTGATCCGGCTGTGATGGTAGTAGCGGTGGTCGTCCCAGCGTTGCACTCTCAGAGCTTCCAGAAATCGGTCCATTGTGGCCTTCCCCTGCTGCCGGTCATCCGACCTTGCTATGGCGATTCGATGAATCCGGTGTGACAGTTGTGAAACGTCACGCGGGCGGCCTGTGGCGTTTGAATGCGCAGGTTGGGGCTGCGTTCAGCCCACGGCGCGCGCTGCAGCCTGCGACGCCGACGGCTCAGCGCGCTTGGCGAACCGGATCAGCGAGAAATGTCCGAACGGCGGCATCGCGCGCCGCTCCACGAGCTGCACGCCCCGGACGCCTGCGGCCCAGCGCGCGTAGCGCTCGAAGGAGAACTCGGTGCGCCAGCCGAGCTTGCGTGCCGCCGGCGCAAACCAGTGCTCAAGCGTGCGGCGCAGCCCCGCTTCCGCGCCGATGCGGCTCACGAGCACGATCTCGCCGCCCGGCTTCAGGATGCGGGCGAATTCGTCGAGCGCCGCCTCCGGATTGGGGACGGTGGTGATGACGTACTGCGCCACCACCACATCGAAGGACGCGTCCGGGAAGGTGAGGTGCTCGGCGTCCATGACCCACAGCCCCTCCACATGGCTGAGCCCGAGCTCGGCGACGCGCTCCTGCGCCTTGCGCAGCATCGATTCGGAAATGTCGACGCCGCACACGCGGTTCGCCCGCGAGTAATCCGGCAGCGAGATGCCCGTGCCGACGCCGACTTCGAGGATCCGGCCACCGATCCGCTCGGCCGCCGCGATTGCCGCGTGCCGGCCCCGCTCGAACACGGCGCCGAACACAAGATCGTAGACCGGCGCCCAGCGGGCATAGGCCCTTTCGATCGAGTCGCGGTCGAGTTCGCGGTGCGAAATGTCGGTCATAGGCTTGCCTCGTCTTGAGACGGCGTCGGCCGTCGATGCAGGGCTGCGATGCACTAAGGATGTGCGGTACCGATGGCGGTCAGTTCGGTCCCGGGCTCTGGGAAGCCGCCGACCGCAATTTTCTGGACGTGTCCGATGAACTGCCGGGCGCTGTTTTCCCAGGAGCGGTTCTCGGCGAAGGCGCGGCACGCCTCCCGCGAAATCTTCAGCGCCCCGAAGCAGGCCGCGCGCAGGTCCTCGTTCAGCACGCCGATCGGATGGGTGTCGACCACGTCCTTCGGGCCGGTCACCGGAAAGGCTGCGATCGGGACGCCGCTCGCCAGCGCCTCGAGCTGCACGACGCCGAACGTGTCTGTGCGGCTCGGGAACACGAACACGTCGGCTGCCGCAAGATGCGCGGCGAGCGTGCCGTTCTCGATCAAGCCCAGAAACTTGGCGTCCGGGAAGCGGCGCTGCAACTCGGGGAGCTGCGGGCCCGTACCGATCACGACCTTGGTGCCGGGCAGGTCGAGCGCGAGGAACGCTTCGAGGTTTTTTTCCACCGCCACGCGGCCGACCGTCATGAACACCGGCCGCGGAAAGCCGATCTCGATGGCGCGATCCGGCCTGAACAGGCTGGTGTCGACGCCGCGCGTCCACATGCCAAGATTTGTAAAGCCGTGCTGCTTGAGCTCCGCCATCAGCGACGGTGTCGCCACCATGGTCGTGGCCGCGGCTGCGTGAAAGCGCCGCAGCGCGGCGTAAATCCAGCTCTCGGGGATCGGGGCGCGCGCAGCGATGTATTCCGGGAAGCGCGTCGTGTAGCTCGTGGTGAAGGGGCGTCCGTGCTGCAGGCAATACGAGCGCACCCGATGGCCGATCGGTCCCTCGGTCGCGATGTGGATCGCATCCGGCCGGAGCTGCTCGATCCGGCGGGCGATCTGCCGGCGGCCGGGCAGCGCGAGACGCAGCCCCGGATAGGTCGGGACCGGTACGGTGCGAAAGCCTTCGGGCGACAGGAACTCAATGTCAACTCCGAGCGTCCGCGCGCTTCGCATCAGCGACGTCAGCGTGCGGACCACACCGTTGACCTGCGGGTGCCAGGCGTCGGTCGCGACCATGACCCGCATTCAGAATGCCCTCGCCGGCGGCCGCACGGCCATCGTGCTTTCGAATCGCATGCGACAACATTGCGATTTCATATCTCAGGCGTGTGACGATCCGACGCGGCGATGAAAATCTGCGCAGCGCGCGGCGCAAAGGCACGCGCAGCGAGCCGGTCGCGCGATGCAAGCGAGCGCCTGTAACAATGCTGTTACAGAGCGATGGGAGGTTGCGCCGCGAATCGCCCGGTCCGCGCGAGTCGCTCGTCAGCAATGCCCATGCAAAAAGCGATGAGCGCCGTTGCCAAGGCAATGCGGGAGCGCGTGTCGTGGAACAAGCTCAGCGTCGCCATCGGACTGGCCATTGCGGTCGCTGCAGTCGCGCTGCTGTTCCATCTGGCGCGCGATATCGAGCCGGACAAGATCTTGATCTCGATCAAGAAGCAGTCGATCGGCTCCGCCATAGTTGCAGCCGGCTTCGTCGCGGCTGGCTATTTGATGCTGACATTGTACGACTACTTCGCGTTGCAGACGATCGGCCGCACCTCGGTGCCATATCGGGTAGCCGCGCTGGCGAGCTTCACAAGCTACACCATCGGTCACAACCTCGGCGCCACGGTCTTCACCGGCGGCGTCATCCGCTTCCGCATCTATTCGGCGTGGGGTCTGGGCGTTGTCGACGTGGCAAAAATCGCCTTCGTGACCGGCCTCACATTTTGGCTCGGCAACGCTTGCGTGCTGGGGATCGGGATGTCGTACGCGCCGGAGGCGGCCTCTGCGGTCAATCAGTTGCCGCCCTGGGTCAACCGGCTGATCGGGCTGTGCGCACTTCTCTTCATCGCATGCTATCTTCTGTGGCTGTGGCCGTGTCCGCGCGCCATCGGGCGTGCCAATTGGCGGATCGTGCTGCCCAACGTGCGGCTGACGTTCGTTCAAATCGGCATCGGCGTGGTCGATCTGACGCTGGCGGCCATCGCCATGTACGTGCTTCTCCCGGCGGGCCATGACGTCGATTTCGTGACGCTCATGGTCATCTTTGTCACTGCGACCCTGTTGGGTTTTCTCAGCCACGCGCCGGGCAGCCTGGGCGTGATCGAAGCCGCGATGCTGATCGGGCTTCCGCAGCTCCAGAAGGAGGAGCTTTTGGCGTCGCTCCTGATCTTCCGATGCCTGTACTTTGTCCTCCCGGTGACCCTGGCGGCGCTGCTGCTCGGTCTGCGCGAGGTGCTGATGGCTTTCAGCCCGGCTGCCGACCGTCAGCGCTGCAGCGAGCGCGTCAGCCATGGGTAGCGAGGGTCAACGCGTGGAGCGCGAGCATGGTCGGCCGCTGCCCCAACCGCCGAACCGGCTTGGCAGCAAGCCAGCCGATGGCCGATAATGTGTTTCAGCCACATGATCGAAAGATGGGACCGGACATGATCAAAGACATTCTCGTGGGTCTGCCCACTGGCTCTTCCCCGAAAGCCGTCATCGACTACGTGGTATCGGTGGCTGCCGCGTTCGAGGCCCATTTGGTCGGCCTGGCCTTCACCTATGAGCCGGTCGTGCCCGGCACCGTGTTCGACGGCGTGTCGGCCAGCATCATCGAAACCTACCGGCAGCAGAGCGAAAAGACCGGCCGGGCTTCGATCAAGGAGTTCAACGACGCGGTGAAGCGCGCTGGCCTGTCGGCCGAGTCGCATCTTCTGGAGTCCGGCACCGGCAGTTCAGGTGAGCTGTTCGCCCAATTCGCCCGGCACTTCGACCTCTGCGTGGTCGCGCAGACCGATCCGGAGGTGGACGCTCCAGAGGAACTGCTGCCGGAGGCCGCCTTGTTCGAGTCGGGTCGGCCGGTGTTGATCGTTCCCTATATCCAGCGTTCGGGGCTCGACCTCAACCGTGTCCTGGTTTGCTGGGATGGCAGCCGGGCGGCGGCGCGTGCGATCGGGGACGCCATGCCGTTCCTGGCGCGTGCCAAATCGATCGAGGTTGTCACGGTCGCAAAGCACGAGGAACCCCACGACGAATTGCCGGGCGTCGACATCGCGCAGCATCTGGCCCGCCACAACCTCGGGGTCGAGTTCAAGCGTATGGTCGCCAACGACATCGATGTCGCCAGCACGATCCTGTCCTATGCCGCCGATGCGGGCGCAGGCATGATCGTGATGGGCGGCTACGGCCATTCCCGGCTGCGCGAATTCGTGCTCGGCGGGGCAACCCGGGATATCCTCTCGTCGATGACCGTTCCGGTGCTGATGTCGCACTGAACCGCAACCCGGGTCGGTCGCGCGTCCCGGCGGGCCCGATCAGCCCGCGGGTTCGACTGAGGCGACGCGGAACGTGTGCGCCTCGTCCTCGTCGCGCAGTGTCACGTATTCGCCCGGAACGAAGGCGTGCGCACCGAAGCGATATCCAATCTCGTCGTCGTCAGTGCGGCTCACGTCGTAATCGAACACCCAGAGCGCATGCTCCTGACCGCCCGGCTTGTGGACGAGGTGGCCGACCTGATCGTCCGCGCCATGCCAGAACCGACGCACGCGGCAGCGCTCCCGGTGCTCCCGCCAGAGCGCCGGATCGATATGGCCTTCGGAGTCGAGCGGCGCCACGAACTCGTAGCCGTGCTCGGACGAGCCCGCGGGGAACTCTTTCGATCGTGCCAGGTTCAGGCGGATGCGCTTGAAGGCGTGCGGCAATGCCATGGGATATCCTCGCTTCGGTAGGGTATGCCGAATTTATGAACGAGGGCTTGGCAAAGCCAGGGTGACCGGGAACGCCGAATGGACCGAACCGACGATTCGCAGGACGCCGTGCTTCGCTTCCTGGACGATCCCGCAACCCACGGGATGCGCGAGGTCCGGCGCATCGAGACCCATGCCAACGTGGTGTTTCTCGCCGGCGACCGCGCGCTGAAGGTCAAGCGCGCGGTGCGATTCCCATTCCTCGACTACTCGACGCTTGCGAAGCGCAAAGCCGCCTGCGTCTCGGAGCTTGAGGTCAACCGCGCATTTGCGCCGGACCTTTATCTTCGCGTCGTGCCGATCACCCGCACCCCCCAGCGATCGCTGGCCCTGGATGGCGATGGCGAGGCGATCGAATGGGCGGTCGAAATGCGTCGTTTCGACGAGCGCCAGACGCTCGACCATATCGCGGAAGGCCGCGGCATCGACGACGAACTGGCCCGCGCGCTCGCAGCGATGGTGTCCGCCATGCATCGGGTCGCGCCGATCGTCGATCTCGGGCCGTGGCTTGCGGCGCTCGAAGGCTTCATCAATCAGAATGCGGACGCGTTCCGTGAGGAACCTGCGCTGTTCGAGGCGGAGCGCCGCGAAAGGCTCGATGGCGCGGTCCGCGCCGAGTGCGCCCGTCTGCGTCCGCTGCTGCTGCGCCGCGGCGCCCGCGGACTGACGCGCCGCGGCCACGGCGACCTGCATCTCGCCAACATCGTTCTGCTGCTCGATCGCCCGGTGCCGTTCGATGCGATCGAGTTCGATCCGAACGTCGCTGCGGGCGACGTGCTCTACGACCTGGCCTTCCTGCTGATGGACTTGCTGGATCGAGGGCTGCAGCGCGCGGCCAATATCGTGCTCAACAGCTATTGTGCCGCGTCCGCAGCGGCGGAAGACCTCGATGGTCTGGCGGCGCTGCCTTTCTTCCTGTCGATGCGCGCCGCGATCCGCGCCAAGGTCACAGCCGCCCGCCGGCAATTCAGCGACGGTGGCCGGCAGTCCGAGCTTGGCGAGGAAGCCGTCGGATATTTCCGACTGGCTCTCGACTTGATCTCGCCCGCGCCGCCTATGTTGGTCGCGATCGGTGGCCTCTCCGGCACCGGCAAATCGTCGCTGGCGCTCGCGCTCGCGCCGTTCGTCGACCCGGCACCGGGCGCCTTGACCTTGCGATCCGATGTCGAACGCAAGAACCTGTTCGGCGTCGCCGAAACCGACAAGCTTCCGCCCGCGGCCTACGGGATCGAGGCGGGTATCAAGACTTACGAACGGCTGTTTCAGAAGGCGGCGACCGTCACGGCCGCGCAGCACTCGGCAATTGTCGATGCGGTGTTCGCCAAGCCCGAAGAGCGTGCCAGGGCTGCGGAGGTTGCTGCCGCAGCCAACGTCGCGTTTCGGGGCTTGTTCCTCGTGGCCGACCTGAAGACCCGGATCGAGCGCGTCGGAGGGCGCGTGGGCGATGCGTCCGATGCCGATGCCGAGATCGCGCGCCGCCAGGAGGCGTTCACGCTCGGCCGGATGGAGTGGACGACAATCGATGCGTCGGGATCGCCTGACGAGACGCTTGCTCGGGCGCGTGCCGCGCTCGCGCCGACTTAGCTGATGGGGAGGGGCCATCTCAAACGAAAAATGCTCTGCGGCAATTTCCAGCCTGCTCAAATCATTCCGTATCCCGTCATGCCCCGGCCTTGTGCCGGGCATCCACGTCTTGGCCACCAAGAAAGACGTGGATGGCCGGGACAAGCCCGGCCATGACGACGTTCGATTTCGGCGCGGCGGAAGCCCTCTATGTGTAAATGTCCGCGATGATGCCGGAGTACCACGCCATGTTTTCTTCCTGGGTCTGCTTGCGCAGCTCCGGGCTCTCGCCGGTCTTTGAGATGAACGTCTCGATCGCGGTGATCTTGCCGTCCTTCGGCCCGTAGCTGCCGCCAACCTTCACCGTGTCGTCGGTCTCGATCAGGCTCCAGCACGTGTTGGTGTAGCGCGCCGGGAAGGTGCGGGCGCTGACCAGTTCGCCCCGCACCATCATGGCCGCGACCTTGGCGTGGCTGTTGGCGGTGAAGCCGGACTTCGGCATGTCGCCGGCAATCGTCGAATCGCCGACGATGTAGATGTTGGTATCGTTCGCCGACTTCATGTTCTCGGGGTTGATCGGGCAGAAGCCGGTGTCGTTGGCGAGCTTGGCATCGAGTGCGATCTTGCCGGCGGTCTGCGCCGGGATCACGTTGATCAGGTTCGCCTTGTATTCGGCGAGGTCGCTCTTCACCGTCATGGTCTTGGCGTCAACGCTCTTGACGCCGCCGTGCATCTTTGGGTCCTGCCACTCGACCATGCCGGGGTAGTGCTTCTGCCAGCCCTCGGTGAACAGCGCCTGCTTGGAGAAGTTCGCCTTCGGGTCGAGGACGATGATGCGCGACTTCTTGTGCCCCTTGGACTTGAGCACGTGCGCCATCATCGAGACGCGTTCATACGGTCCCGGCGGGCAGCGGTAGGGATTGGGCGGCGCGATCATTACGATCGTGGCGCCATCGGACAGCGCGTAGAGCTGCTTGCGCAAGAGCTGCGTCTGCGGACCGGCCTTCCAGGCGTGCGGCAATTTCTTCGACGCCTCCTCCGAATAGCCGGGCACGGAATCGAACTTCAGCTCGATGCCGGGCGACAGCACCAGCCGGTCGTAGGGCAGCACCGTGCCGTTCGCGAGCCGCACCGTCTTCTTGTCGCGGTCGATCGCGGTCGCGATCTGGCGCGCGTGCTTGATGCCGTAGGCCTTGACGATCTTGTCGTAGGACTGGGTGATCGATTCGAAGCTTCGGAAGCCGCCAAGGTAGAGATTGGAATGGAAGCAGGTGGTGAACTGCCGCGCCGGCTCCACCAGCGTCACTTCGATGCCGCCGTCCTTGGCGATGTATTTCGCCGCGGTCGCGCCGCCCGGCCCGCCGCCGATCACGACCACCTTCGGCTTCGCCTGCGCGAACGCCGGCAAGGGGAACGCCGTCGACGCCACGACCGCGCCGAGGCCTTCCAGGAATTGTCTGCGAGTTGCACTCATCGTCGCTCTCCTTGATAGACGTCAGAACGTCAGTTTCTCGCTTTGAGACTTCCGAAATAGGCGGCCAGCGCTGCGATCTCGTCGCTGGAGAACTTGCCGGCGATGGTCTGCATCACCGGATTGTCCCGCCGCTTGGCCTTGTACTCGATCAGCATTTCGGCGATCCGCGTCTCCGGCACGCCGATGATCGACGGGATGCCCGGCTGCGGCCGGCCGGAGAGCTGGTGACAGGTCACGCACTCCGACGACAGGTACTCGCCGAGCGCTCGGTCGCCCGCGGCCACGGCCGGCGCCGCCGTCGGCAGTGCGACCGCCAGCGCCGCGACGAAACAGCGGCATCGTGCCCCCGCCATGATCCTGGACCCTTCAGTCTCCCGGTCGTTTCACGCAGCCGCCAGGGTCACGGCCGCACGATCGTCCAGCCCTTCTCCGACAATTCGATCAGTCGCGTGACGCCGGCGTCGACGATGTCGACATCCGGCAGCAGCACGATCTGCTGGCCCTCGTTGCGCGCCATCGCCGTCATGGTGTTGCGGCAGGCCTTGAACGACACGTTGGTCATGCTCTTGCGGAAGCCTGCGATGCGATCCTTCACCGGTGAGCTGTCGTTGCGCAGCATGTGCAGGCCGGCGTTGAACGCGATGATCTCGATCTCGATTTCCTCGCCCTTGTCCGTGTAATAGCGCGAAACGTTGGCGGCGACATTGAGCACTGCGTTCATCTTGTCCGCGGCATTGTCGCTGATCTGCAGCGCGAGCCGATGCGACTTGGCCTCTGCGGAGGCCGAGAACGAAAAGAGCGACAGGCCGGCCGCGATCGCGCCGACCGCCGCGCGGCGGCTGAGTGACAAGTCCGACGAGCGCTTCATTATTCCACCTTTGGCCCTTTGCCGGGCTCCGGCGTGACGTCGATCGCGCGCGCGCGCCCGATGATTTTCGCTTCGCCGGGGAGGCAATCCTTCATGCAAGGCTGCTTGCGCCAGAACGCCTTCTCGGCAGTCTCCCGGTCATCATCGTAGAAATTCGGCTCGTTGGGAAGCTTGATGGTTTTGAACGTCTTTTCGTTCAACTCGAAGCTTTCATCCTTGATGAGATCGTTGAGGTAGAAGACATATGCTGTCACGGCATAAAGCTCGTCGTTGCTGAGCGACTGCGCGTTGCCGAACGGCATGGAGCGCCGGATATAGTCCATCACGGTCGAGGCGTAGGGCCAGTACGAGCCGATCGACTTGACCGGGTCGTGGGTTGCGAGCGAATCCGCGCCTCCGCTCAAGATCGGCCAGCGGCCGGCGCTTTCGCCGAACTCGCCGTGGCAGCCGGCGCACTGCAGCATGTAGATTTCTTCGCCCTGCTTGACCGTGCCCTTGCCGTGCGGAAGGCCCTGGCCGTCGGGCCGGATGTCGATATCCCAGCCGGCGATCTCCTCGGGCTTGGCCTCGCGGCCGATGCCGAGCGGTTTTGTCGCAGGGTGCGCAGCAACTTTCGGGGCAGCGGCCTTCTGCGCGCTGGCGATCATGCCGGCAGTCGCCACGACGAACATCGACACGCTCAAGCCGAGCAGCAACAGACGGGGGCCACGCAGCAACGGACGAAGCGCGCCGCTTGCTCCGTTCACCCTCCCCTGGAGGGGGAGGGTCGCCGCCGCAGGCGGCGGGGTGGGGTGAAGCTCTTTTCGTAGCAAGACGTCACCCCACCCCGTCTCGCACCGCACTTCGTGCGCTGCTCGCCGACCCTCCCCCTCCAGGGGAGGGTAAAGCGCGCTTGCTGCACTGCCGTGTGCCATCGGATCAGATGACGGCGGCGGATTGCTACGACACCTCGACATTCTCCACCTCGCCGTTCTTGTGCACATGCCACGTCTGGATGCCGTTGTTGTGGTAGATCGAGTTCACGCCGCGGAACTTGCGAAGCTCGGCCTTGCCCGGCTGCACGTAACCGGTCTCGTCCATGGCGCGCGACTGCAGCAGCAGTTCGCTGCCGTCCCAGTCGAACTCGTAGTAGAAGCGGGTGAGCGCCTTGTCCCAGGCCGCCCCGTCGATTCGTGCTTGGCGCCAGTTGCGCCCGCCGTCGAGCGATACATCGACGCGGGTAATCCTGCCGCGGCCCGACCAGGCGATGCCCGACAGGACGGTGAAGCCTGACTTGTGGTTGATCGGCGCCTGCGGGCTCGGGCTCGTGATGACGGACTTTGCCTCCATCACATAGGTGAAGCGGCGCGCCTTGCCGTTCTCCAAAAGGTCGGTGTACTTCGAAGTTTCCTCGCGCGTGTGCCAGGGCTGATCGCCGACCTCGATGCGGCGCAGCCACTTCACCCACATGTTGGCCTCCCAGCCGGGCAGCACGATGCGCACCGGATAGCCGTTCTCGGGATAGAGCATCTCGCCGTTCATGCGGTAGGCTATGAGCGCGTCGTCGAGCGCTTTCTGCAGGGGAAGCGAGCGCGTCATCGCAGCCGAATCGCCGCCCTCGAGCAGCAGCCATTTCGCGTTGGGCTTGAGCCCGGCCTCGTTCAGCAGAATCCGGAGCGGCACGCCGGTGTACATCACGCAATGCACCATGCCGTGGGTATACTGGCAGCCGTTGAGCTGCGCGCCGCGCCATTCCATGCCGGAGTTGGCGGCGCACTCGCAGAAGTAGGCGCGATTAACGCGCGGCATGCGCTTGATGTCGTCGAGCGTAAAGATGAGCGGCCGGTCGACCAGGCCGTGCAGCATGAGGCGGTAATCGGTCGGGTTCAGTTCGGCGATGCCGGAATGGTGGCGCTCGAAGCAGAGCCCGTTCGGCGTGATCGGGCCGTCGATCTCATGCAGCGGCGTGAAGCTGACCGAGCTCTGCGGGGTGGCGGTCAGCCAGGACACGTCGCGGCGGCCGATATGGGCCTCGTACTTCGCAGGCTTGCCGTAGGTCCGCACCGCTACGCCTTCGCCCAGCATGCGCGTCCAGTCGGCGACGTTGGGCGGCAGGTTGGCCGGGTTGCTGGCTGGCGCCTGGGCGAGGGCGGGGCCGATGAGGGCAGCAGCGCTGCCGGCCAAGCCTGCGCGCAGGATCGCGCGGCGCGAGGCAGGGCGATCCGGGACCGAAGGAGGCTTCGTCATGGCTTGGTTTCCTCGCCTTCGTGGTTTCCTTACCTTTGCCTCAATCATGCAAGAATTTGCATATGTTTGGCAAAAAAAATTAAGTTCCCAGGACGCGAACGTGGCCGGCCTCGCGCGGCGCGACCACACGCTTATTCGCGATGTGGCGCATCACCACGTCCCAGATCGGCGGGCCATCCGTGCCCTCGTTGACGCTCGCCCAACCGCTGACGGCATAGTCCGTCGCGGCCTCGATCGGCTGCTGGGTGCGCAGCAGGGTCAGCTCCGAGATGCGTTGCCCGGCCGGCTTGCCGATGTCGATCGTGTAGGCGACCCCGCCCAAGCGCACCATGTCGCCGCCCTGCTGATAGTAGGGGTCGGGGTTGAACAGGTTGTCGGCCACGTCCTCGAGAACCTCCTTCAGCCGCGCGCCGCTCATGGTCATCCGGTAAGCCGCGGGGTAGGTCATGGCGGTCGCGTTGTAGATGTCCTCGCGCGTGATTTCCTGGCCGGGCAACAGCGAGCCGCCCCAGCGGAATCCCGGCGACAGCGCGATCTCGGCGTCTCGCTCGGCGAGCAGCGCGTCGCAGATCACGTCGTCGAGCGTGCCGTTGAAGTTGCCGCGTCGGTAGAGCAGCGTCTCGGTGCGCCCGATCGGCTCGCGCAGCATCTTTTCATGCGGCGCGCGGATCGCGGCGATCCGCGCCGCCATCTCCGGATCCGGCGCGATGATATCGGCGAACATCGGAATGAGCTTGAAGCGATAGTCCTTGACCTCGCCGTCGCGGACGTCGAGGTCGAGGCGCGACAGGAACTTGCCGTGGCTGCCGGAGGCGACCAGCAGCGTCTTGCCGACCTTGACGACATCGGGCAGCGCATCGTGGGTGTGGCCGGTGAGGATCACGTCGATGCCTTTGACGCGCCCGGCAAGCTTGCGATCGACGTCGAAGCCGTTGTGCGACAGCAGCACGACGAGGCCTGCGCCGGCCTTGCGCGCCTTGTCGACGTTCGACTGCAGGTCGTCTTCGCGGATGCCGAACGACCAGTTCGGCATCATCCAGCGCGGATTGGCGATCGGCGTGTAGGGGAAGGCCTGGCCGATGATGGCGACCTTGATCGCGCCGCGCTCGACCATCGCCATCGGCTCGAACGCCGCCTCGTTCCATTCGGTGTCGCGGATGTTCTGCGCAAGGAACGGAAAGCCGAGCTGTTCGGCGATTGCCTTGACCCGCTCGGTGCCGAGCGTGAACTCCCAGTGGCCGGTCATGGCGTCGGGCTTGAGCAGCGCCATGCAGTCGACCATGTCCTGGCCCTTGCTGACCATGGCCGTGTAGCTGTTCTGCCAGGTATCGCCGCCGTCGAGGAACAGCGTTCGGTCGCCGCGTTCGGCGCGGATCGCCTTGAGCACGGTTGCGATGCGATCGAGGCCGCCGAGCCTTCCGTAGGCCTGGGCGAGCGCCGCGAAGTCGTCGGATGTCAGCGCATAGGCTGTGCTGCCGCCGGGCGCGATCTTGTAGAGGTCGAGCAGGGCGCGGCCGGTCAGGTGGGGCACGACGCCGCGCGCCTCGCCGACGCCGATGTTGGTGGAGGGCTCGCGGAACAGCACCGGCACGAGCTGGGCGTGGATGTCGGTGAGGTGGACCAGCGTGACGTTGCCGACCGCCTGAAACGACAACAGGTCGGCCTGCGATAGGCGCTGCTGGGCCAGCGCGCGCGTGCGCCCGGCCGGCAGCATGGCCGCCGTGGCCGCTGCGAGCTGGAGGAGGTCGCGTCTGGAAATCATTCCGGCGACTCCGAGGCCGCGCCTATGGCGCAGGGCCGTTTGGCCCGCCGGAAAGCCGGCACAGTCTCGATCGGTCAGGCCCGCGCGGGAACGCGGAAGGGGTCTCCAGCCAGCTGACCTTGATCAACTCTTCGCCGACAATCTTGGAGCCATCGTCGTCGGTCCAGGTCAGAACCACCGGCCCGGACTCTTCCGCCCTGAACTTGAACTGGATGTAGGGGTTGGCGGAGATCGCCGGCTCGAAGTCGGCGGCAAACACCTGCTTGCCGTTCACGGTGCAGGTGAACTTGTTGAGGATCTTGCGTGGGACGACGTTGCCGGCGTTGTCCCTGCGCTGGCCGAACTCCATGACGTGGGAGACCAGCGCCTTGACCTCGACAATGTCGCCTTTCTTGGCTTCCTTCTTGTCGAGCTTGATCCTGGGTTTGACGGCCATGAGCTTCTCCTCGAAGACGGTTTTGCGACAGGCCTCTGCTCAGCCGCCGCAGCCGCCGATCGTGACTTTGACCTGCTTGCTCGCGCTATAGAACGAGCCGTCGTTCATCTTCGCCACCGCGGTGATGTTCTGCGTCGACGGCAAGACGGATGCGCGTGTTGGCCTCGGCGACGCCGCTTGCGGGCGTGAAATGGAAGGTCGCCACGCCGCCGCGCGGGTTTTCGTCGGCCACCACCAGGACGTCGGTGACGTGCGACTGTTCCGTCATCGGGCTTTCCACCGACACCGTCATCGGAACGGTGTTGCCGTTCTCGGCGATCTCCGGCAGATCGAGCTTGACGCGGCCTTCGATCGGCGTCTTGCCGCCGGTGAACGTCTTGATGATTTCGTCGGAATCGTTCTTGGCGAGCGACGGCTGCGTCGACACGCCGAACGCTGCCGATCCTGCGGCTGCGGCGCCGAACATCAGCGCCTGACGACGGTTGAAGGTCGGTTTCATGTCGCCACCTCTGCCTGCCGGGCCGGTCGCTGCGGGCTCGCCAGCGCGCGAAAATCATATGTCAGTTTCCGGCAAGTCGATGTTCTAGGTGCATCGCGATCTCACCTCCCTCTGCCGCATGATCGCGGACATATTCATTTCGCGCAAGTATCTAGGGGATCGGCGAATTGCAACCGGTTCGCGCGCGGAGTGCCGACGGCGTGCTGTGCTTTTCCATTCCAAGAAATGCATGTATCCTGAAATGACTTTGCTGCGGCATTTGCGGCGCTTGACTTGATCGGGCTGCGCGAAACAAGGCGCAGAGGGCGAGGCGGGAAACGACGGCGGGAGAATACTTCGTGACTGGCAGGATTACGATTCTCGTGACCACATGCTGCGCGCTGCTTGCGGCGACCTCGATCGCTGCAGCGCAGGACGATACCGAGAAGGCGATCGAGAAGTATCGCCAGATGCTGAAGCAGGACCCGTGGAGCAATCCGGGACTGCTCGACGCCGATCGCGGCGAGGCGCTGTGGAAAACGCCGGCGGGTTCGAACAAGGCGTCGCTTGAGAAGTGCGACCTCGGCAAAGGTCCCGGCGTGGTCGACGGCGCGTTCGCCGAACTGCCGCGCTACTTCGCGGACGCCGACAAGGTCATGGACCTTGAGACGCGTCTGATGTGGTGCATGGAGACGCCTGCAGGGGCTGAAGCACGCCGATCTCGTCAACCGGCCCGTATCCGAGCGGCGGCCAGCCGGTCAAAGACCTCGGCGCGATCGCGACCTATGTGGCGAGCAAGTCGAGCGGCATGAAGTTCGCGGCCAAGCTCGACCAGCCCAAGGAGAAGGAGGTCGTCGCGCTGGGGCACGACATCTTCTTCCGCCGCCAGGGACCGCATGATTTCTCCTGCGCCACCTGCCACAGCGACAGCGGCAAGCGCATCCGGCTGCAGGGCCTGCCGTATCTCGCAAACGCCGCGGAAGCGAAGAAGGTCGTCGGGCGAGTGGCCGGCCTATCGCGTCTCGACCACGCAGGTCATGACGATGCAGCACCGCGTGTACGATTGCTACTGGCAGATGCGCATGCCGCAGCTCGAGATCGGATCGGACGTCAGCGTGGCGCTCATCGCCTACCTCGTGAAGAACGCCGAGGGCGGCGAGATCGCCGCCCCCGGACTGAAGCGCTGAGCGGGATGGAGGGCACCATGCGAACGTTTGCAATCGCCATCGCGGCCGTTCTGTTCGCAGGCGCCTGTCGGCGTGTCGCCCAGCAGAAATCGCAGGCCGATCCGGCCAAGGTCGACGCCGCGATCAAGGCTGCGTTCCCGACCGCGCCGGCCGACTGGCAGACGCGGCTCGAGCAGGACGACACGATGAAGCAGTGCTCGCAGCACGACAACCTGCCGCCCAAGGAGGTGGCGGAGACGATCCAGACACGCGAGCGCGCGACGATCGAGTATCCCGCCGACGGCAAGCTCGTCGGGCGACTGGAAGTCGGGCGAGCGGCTCGCGCAGTCGGGCTATGGCTTGCGCTTCACCGACTATCCCGCCCGCCAGCCCGAACGGCGGCAATTGCTACGCCTGCCATCAACTGACCAAGGCCGAGGTCAGCTACGGCACGATCGGCCCGCCGCTGCTCGGCTACGGCAAGAACCGCAACTTCAGCGAAGCCGACACCAAGCTGGTGTACGAGAAAATCTACAACGCGCAGGCAGCTATCCCTGCTCGAACATGCCGCGCTTCGGCGCAACAAGGTGCTGACGATCGACCAGATCAAGGACCTGGTGGCGCTGGTGATGAGCCCGGAGAGCCCGGTCAACCGGTAGCTAGCTGTTGGCCTTGAGGTAGTCGCGCAGGCTGCCCTTCTCGTAGGCTCGCTCGGCGACGAAGCGGAACAGTGCCAGGAAGTGCTGCGGCTCGAGGTAGCCCTGCGCGCGCGCGACCTCGCGGTCGCGCGGCTTCTTTCCCGCGAGACCGGCGACGCTCTCCGGGAAGAACTGGAAGGTCGGCGTGAAGCGCACGCCGTATTTCTCCGCCAGGCGCTTTTCCGGCAGCTTCTCGCCGTCGAAATCGGTGACCTCGCGCGAGCCGATGATGTTGAGCTGCAGGATTTCGAACCGCTCCTTGATGAACATTTCGATCTCGGGCTTGGCGAAGTTGACGAGGTGCGTTTCCTTGCAATAGGGGCAGCCGCGCAGCTCCCACATGATGGCGAAGCGCTTCTGCTTTTCCGTGGCGCCCGCGAGGTCGTCGGGCAGCTCGAGGAAGCTCTCCAGGAACCACGGCTGCCGATAGAGCCCGTCGTCGGTCAGGATCGTTTCCGCGCGCACGGGCAGGCTGCAGTGCCGAGGCTGCCGATCCGGCCAGCAACAAGCGGCGCGACAGCATGGCGGCTCTCCTGATATTCAAAATCTTGCAAATGTATAGCGGTGCCGGGCCGCGGCCGGCAAGAGGACGGCGATGCTGTCGAGGTGGGTGCTCATTGCAAGCCTGCAAGTGCTGCTCTGCACTGGCGTATCGGCCCGCGACCTGCCGGACGACCTGCGCCCGCTGTTCGAAGGTTTCCAGGCGCATCGGCGCGTTGCGATCGGCTATCTGCGCACGCAGAACATCGAACTCGGCGCGGTCGAGATCGAGCGGCGCGCGATCGCTGGACCGCGGATCGCGGGCTATTGCCCCGGCGACGCTGACCGATCCGCAGCTTGCGTCCGCGCTCGAACGGACGCGAGGCGCTGATCGCCGACAGTCTCGAAGTCGGCCGACGCCGGCGATGCGGAGCGCGCGCGCCGGCTGCTGGAGGAGGCCGCGGCACCGCTCGACGCCTGGCGCAAGGCCAGCGGTATCCGGCTGTTCTCCGACTGTATCGCCGAGGTGACGGCGGCCTACGAGCGGCTGGACGTATTCCGCCTGGAAACGCCGGACCTGGCGGATGCCGTCGTCGCCGGACGGATCACGGCCGCGACAGCCGGCACGGCCGACTCGCTCGATCCGCTGCGACCGCGAGGCTCCCGACGCGCTGCGCCGCGAGCCCGACTTCCGCCGCCTGTTCGACGGCATGGCCGACAGCCTGCGCCAGATGCCCGACGCGGTCGACGCCCGCGATACGGCGCGCAATTGCATCGGCTGCTGATCGAGCAACGCTCGTTCGAGCGCCTGCTCGTCGTTTCGCTTCGGCTGATCAGCCGATCCGGCCGACGATCGGCACGTTGTCCTGCAGCCAGGCGCCGATGAGCGGCATGGCGCCGGCGAAGATCAGCAATCCGGTGACGACCAGCGCCGCCGCCCATGATCTTCTCGATCAGCGCCGAGGTGGCGGCGGATGCGTGCCATCAGCCGCAGGAACGGCCCGGTGAACAAGGCGGCGGCCATGAACGGCACGCCGATCCCGGCCGAATAGGCCGCCAGCAGCAGCGCGCCGCGACCGGCGCTGTCGGCGGTGCCGGCGAGCAGCAGGATCGAGGCCAGCACCGGGCCGACGCAGGGCGTCCAGCCGAAGCCGAATGCGAGGCCGATGACGAAGGCGCCAACGACGCCGGCCGGTTGGGCGGCGGGATGCATCCGCGCCTCGCGCATCAGCGCGACAAGGCGGAACACGCCGAGCATGTGCAGCCCGAGCATGACGATCAGCACGCCTGCGATGCGCGACAGCAGCGTCAGGTGCTCGGACACCAGCCGGCCCAGCAGTCGAAGCGCCGGCGCCGAGCGCGATGAACACGCAGGCAAAGCCAAGGACGAATGCGCCGGCGCGCGCCATCACGCGCGGGGTTGCTGCCTCGCCCGCGGGCTGTGTCAGGGTGTCGAGCGACGTGCCCGGCCAGGAAACACAGGTAGGCGGGCACCAGCGGCAGGATGCACGGCGACAGGAACGACAGAATGCCGGCGCCGAAACTTGCCGATACGCCGACATCAAGGTTCATCGCCACCCCCAGTGCGGTGGTTCAGAAGTCGGGACACTGGACATATTCAAGATCAGATATATTAATGCGGAACCGATGTCACGGCGCCCCAACACGCAACTCGTCGCCTGCGCGCTCTTTGCGTGAGCGTGTCGATGCTGCTCATGGGTGCGGCCGCCGCGGCCGAACTCGTCATGTTTCGGCGCGACGGCTGTTTCTGGTGCACGCGCTGGGACAGCGAGATCGGCCCGATCTACCCCAAGACCGATCTGAGCAAGCGCGCGCCGCTGCGGATGGTGAACCTCGACCGTGGCGCCGACCGAACTGTCACACTGAAGTCGCCGATCATCTACACGCCGACCTTCGTGGCAGTCGAGGGCGGCCGCGAGGTGGCGCGGCTCGAAGGCTATCCAGGCCTGATTTTCTTCTGGCCGCTGATCGAGCGCGTGGTGGCGCAGCTGCCGGCGCAAACCCAGCCGGCACCGGCGCAGAAAGGCTCATCGATCGCGCCCTCCGGTGAGATGACTGTTGCGCACGCGGAGCGCGCGCCATGAGGGCGAAGGCGGCGGCCACCGCGAACCGAAACGCCGGGGCGGGTCGAGGCCGGGCCTCGGTCGGCCTCGACCTCGACACGCTGCAGGCCAACGCGCAGAAGGCGAGCGAATTCCTGAAGGCGCTGTCGCACGAGGTGCGGCTCCTGATCCTGTGCTTTCTGATGGACGGCGAGAAGTCGGTGAGCGAGATCGAGCACATGCTCCGGCTCCGCCAGCCGGCGGTGTCGCAGCAGCTCGCGCGCCTGCGCACCGACGGTCTGGTCGAGACGCAGGCGCGACGGCAAGAACATCTACTATTCGCTGGCGCGGACCGAGGTGCGCGATCTGATCGCGGTCCTGCACGACGCGTTCTGCCGCCCGCGCCGCCAGCGCTAGCTGAAGGCCACCGCGGCCGCCGGAATGCTTAGGAGAAGCGGTCGCAGACACGGGAGCAACGGCGACATGGCCGAGCTTTTGGCCGGCACGCGCATCCTCGATCTCACCAACGTGCTGGCCGGTCCGTTCTGCTGCTATCAGCTGGCGCAGCTCGGCGCCGACGTGATCAAGGTCGAGGTGCCGGGCTCGGGCGACCTCGCGCGCCAGCTCGGCGCCGATCCCGAGCTCAACCGCCGCGGCATGGGCGCATCGTTCCTGGCGCAGAACGCCGGCAAGCGTTCGATCACGCTGAATCTCAAGCATCCGAAGGGGCGCGACCGCGTTCCGCGGCTGGTCGCAAGCGCGGACGTGGTGGTGGAGAATTTTCGCCCCGGCGTGATGGACCGGCTTGGGCTTGGTTACGAAGCACTCAAGGCCGTGCGCGGCGACATCATCTATTGCGCGATCTCCGGCTTCGGCCAGGACGGGCCGCTGAAGGCGAACCCGGCCTACGACCAGATCATCCAGGGCCTGTGCGGCGTGATGAGCGTAACCGGCGACGCGCAGATCGGCGCCGCTGCGCGTCGGCTTTCCGGTCGCCGACACCATGGGCGGGCTGACGGCCGCCTTCGCCATCGCGGCTGCGCTGTTCCGCCGCGCGCGCACCGGCGAGGGCGAGTTCATCGACGTATCGATGCTGGAATCCTCGCTCGTCGCCATGGGCTGGGTGGTCTCCAACTGGCTCATCGCCGGCGAGCGGCCGCAGCCGATGGGCAACGAGAATATGACAGCAAGCCCGTCCGGCACGTTCCGCACCGGCAAGGGGCTCCTCAACATCGCCGCCAACCAGCAGGCGCAGTTCGAGACGCTGTGCCGGCTGATCGGCCGCGACGCGCTCGCGACCGACCCGCGGTTTGCCGGCCGCGAGGATCGCAAGCGACGCAGGCTTGAGCTGAAGACCGAGATCGAGGCGGCGCTGGCTGCGCGCTCCGCCGCCGAATGGTCGGCGCTGCTGAATGCGCAAGGCGTGCCGGCCGGCGAGGTGCTCGACGTGCCCTCGGTCCTGGAGCATCCGCAAATCGTCGGACGCGCACTTATCAGAACGTTCGACGATGTGCCGGACGTCGACCGTGCCGTGCCGGTGGTGCGCGCGGGCTTCCGTCTCGCAAGCGGCGATCCGGCACCGGCCATGCCGCCGCCCGCGCTCGGCGCCGACACCGCAACCGTGCTCGAAGAGCTGGGCTTCAGCGCCGATGAGATCGCCGAGCTCAGGCGCGAACAGGCGATCTAAACATTCCATCGAGCGATCCGCCGCCGGAGAGCCTCCCGTGACACGACCGACCAAGACGCCCGAAGACTGGTGGTCCACCGCGATCATCGACATGAAGCCCGGCATGATCCGCTTGCGCGGCTATGCGATCGAGGACCTGATCGGGCGAGCGGGCTTCGTCGACATGGTCTATCTGCTCGACGCGCGGCGAGCTGCCGCATCCGGAGGCGGCCCGTCTGCTGGAAGCAGCGCTCGTCGCCGCGGTCGATCACGGTCCGCAGGCGCCCTCGATCGCGGCCGCGCGCATGGCGGTGACCTGCGGCGTCGGCATCAACAATGCGATGGCGTCCGCGATCAACATGCTGGGCGACGTGCACGGCGGCGCCGGCGAGCAGTGCGTTGCGTTCTACCACGCGGTGGCGGAACGGATGGGAAGTGCGGCGGCGGCCGATGGGCGTGCCATGGCCGAAGCGGTGGCGCTCCAGATCGACACGCTCGCGCAGCAGGGCGTAAGCCACGTGCCGGGCTTCGGTCACCGCTTCCACCCGCGCGACCCGCGTGCGCCGCGCCTTTTGGAGCTGGTCGATGCCGCAGCGGCCAAGGGCGTGGTCAGTGGGCGCTTTGCCGCGATCGGCCGCGCCGTGGAGAGGGAGCTGGCGGCGCGCAAGGAACGGGCAATCCCGATGAACATCGACGGCGCCACCGGCGTCGTGTTCGCAGAGCTTGGCTTTCCGCCGCCGCTCTGCCGCGGGCTGTTCGTGCTGTCGCGCTCGGTCGGTGCGCTCGCCCACGCTTACGAGGAGATGCAGTCCGGCGAACGCAACAAGGGCCCGATCCCGCGCCACCTGACCTGGACCTACACCGGCCCCCAGCCGCGCGACGTGCCGGACGAGCAGTGAGGCGCTGCGCTGTTTCTCGCTTCACTTCTCCGATGCTGCCATCGGCTGCACAGATCGTGCACGAGCGAGCAGCGAACTCGCTTCACCCTCCCCTGGAGGGGCAGGGTCGACGCCGAGCATCAGCGAAGCGGCGGGGTGGGGTGAGCTTCCCGTGTCACCCCACCCCGGCTCGCGACGTCGTCGCTCGCCGACCCTCCTCCTCCAGGGGAGGGTAACGGAGCAAGCGGCAAGGCCTCGCTGAGGCAAGATCGTCCTTCACGATGCGGCCCCGCTACGCCAACCGCCGCTAGTTGCCGAACTTGAGCTGCGCCTTCTCGATCACGTCTTTCCAGACCGCGAGATCATTTTCGATATGACGCGTGGTCTCCGCCGGCGTCTTGCCGACCGGATTGGTGAACATGCCACGCAGCTTTCCGTTCACCTCGGTGTTGAGCACGATCGTGCGCAATTCGGCCGCGAGCTTGTCGGCGATCGGCTTGGGCGTTCCTGACGGGACGAAGAAGCCGTTCCAGTTGGTGATGTTGATATCGATGCCAAGCTCCGACATGGTCGGCACGTCGGGCAGGTCTGGCGAGCGCGTTGCGGTCGTGACCGCAAGCGCCCGCAGCTTGTCCTCCTTGACGAGGTTGACGATACCGGGCGGCGTGAACGTCGCCCACGCGGACGCGCCGCTCATCAGCGCAATCGCGCCTTCGCCCGCGCTCTTGTAGGTGATGGCGACGCCCGGCGCGCCGGTCCGGAGCTTGAACAGCTCGGCCGGCAGCGTGAAGCCCGGCGCCGTGGTGGCGTAGTTCGACTTGTCGGGATTGGCCTTGGCCCACGCGACCAGCTCGCGTGCGGTCTTCGCCGGATGGTTTGGCGTAACCAGCAGGATCAGCGGCATCTCGATTGCGATCGTCAGCGGTATGAAGCTCGTCAGCGGCGAATAGCCGGTCTTGTAGATCAGCGGGCTGATCGCCATCTCGCTGCCGCCGCCGATCAGCAGCGTATAGCCGTCGGCCGGCTGAGCCGCGACGTACTCGACCGCGAGCCGCGCGCCGCCACCGGGCTTGTTCTCGACCACCACCGGCTGGCCCAGTCGCTCCGCGAGCTTCTCGCCGACCACGCGCGCAACCACGTCGGTGCCGCCGCCGGCGGCATAGCCGACGACGATCCGGATGAACTTGCTGGGATAGTTCGCAGCGCCGTCCTGGGCCCGCGCGGGCGTAGTCGCAAGCGCGGCCAGCGCGAGGCAGGCGCCGAGCGCACTCCGGATGATGGTGAGTTTCACCATGACTTCCTCCCTCTCACGGCTCTCTCTCTTTGTTGGAACGACGGAGAGCCTTTCGCGTCAGGCTAGTGGGCGTCGCGCTCGTCGGCGTACCACGACGGCTTCTGCGGATAGTGCGGCCCGTCATAGACCTCGATCACCACGGTCTCCTCGTGGGCGATGGCCGGCCCGTGCACGTTGCCCTTCGGGTTGCAGTAGAAGCTGCCGGCGGTCAGCACCACGCCGGTCGAGGTGTATTCGTAGCGGCCGCGCAGGCAGATCATGAACTGGTTCGACGAATGCAGATGCGGCTGCGGGATGCCCGCGCCCTTGTCGAACTTGATGAGCGCGATGGAGGCGCCGGTTTCCTCGTTGCGCCACAGCATCTTTTCGGAAATGCCCTTGAGCGATTTCTCCCGCCAAGGCATGGCGTCGGTCTGAATCAGGATTTCCTCGAGCGTGGGGGCGCCTTCGGGCAACTGGACCATGCGGGGACCGTCCGGTGGTTGAGCGTGCGCGGGGATGATAGGAGAGCCGGCCCGATCTTGAAAGCGCCACCGGGGCTTACTCGACCGCGGCAAATTTCGGTAATCTTGCGGCCATCCGGCGGCGTGGCCTGGGAGAACAGGACGCCGCCCGCCTGATCGACGAAGACAAGAACAGGAGCGCCCATGGGCTACGACAAGGGTCACAAGGAATTCCACGGCGTCGACATGAAGGACGGCTTCCACAACGTGCCGGGCTATCCGTGGGGCTTTTCCGAGAAGATTCTGGCCGGCTCGCTCGACGAAAAGAACAAGGTCGGCAACCGCACCCGCATCCTCAAGATCGAGCCGGGCGCATACTCGACCGTGCCGTTCGTCCATGAATACTGGGAGGAGGTGTTCCTGGTCTCCGGCGATCTCGTGTGCGGCAGCGACGAGAAGGGGCAGGGCGGGGAATCCTTCACCGGCCCGACCTATTGCGTGCGCCCGCCGGGTGTTTACCACGGGCCGTTCACGTCGAAGAACGGCTGCCTGCTGCTCGAGACGCACTACTACGTGCCGAAGTAGCGACCGGGGTTGACGGCAGGGCAATCACACAGGAGCACGGCGCCCCTTCTCCCTCTCCCCGCTTGCGGGGAGAGGGTCGGGGTGAGGGGGCGTTGCCGCGATGCTGAGCCGCTCAAGCGGTGGCAATGCCCCCTCACCCGACGCACTTCGTGCGCCGACCTCTCCCCGCACGCGGGGAGAGGTGAAGCCGTGCCATATGTGATAGCCCTGGGGTGGACGGCGGCGCTCATCCGATCTTGCCGCGGGTGAGTGTGTCCCAGTCGTGGGTCGGCAGCACGATGTCGGCGCGGCGTGCGATGTCGGCGAGCGCACGCCGCATCTTCTCGAGGTCGTAGTAGATGCCGGGCGGGATCGCCTGATCAATGTTGAGATCGACCTTGCGGGCGATGTCGCCGACGATGGCGGCGAGGCCCTTCTCGGTCTCGACATAGATGCATTGGTGGCCGGGCGTGTGCGTGTCGGCGTAGAGCACGCAGGTCAGGCCCGGGACGAGCTCGCGGTCGCCTTCGATCAGGTCGAGCCGGTCCCACAACGGGTCGACCAGCTCGGCCACGTCGGCGCGGTCGTAGAACAGGCTCTTGCCGCCGATCGCCAGCGCCGCAGGCCCCATTGGCGCGGCGGCTGCCATCAGCTCGCTCCGCTGCACGACGATGCGCGCGTTCGGCAGCGCGGCGCATTGCCGCAATGGTCGTAGTGCAGGTGGGTGAGCACCAGCGTCCGCACATCAGCGGGCGTGACGCCGTGCAGTGCAAGCTGCGCCGGCAGCGACTGCTCGGGCGCGCAGGCATGCGGCCCGAGTCGGTGGATCTCCATGGCGCGCCTCGGATCGCGCATGCCGCAATCGACCACGATCGGGCCGTCCGGCCCGCCTTCGATCAGAAAGCCCAGGATTGGGACGTCCGAGCGCCCGCGATCGGTCGACAAGCTCCAGAAGATGTCGAGCACGTTCGGCACCTCGGCTGTGCCAAGCAGCAGCGGGCGGATGCGATAGGCCACGAACCGTCTCCGCTCAGTGCTCCAGCAGCAGCGAGCCGAAGCCGTCGATCCTGTCGTCGATGCCGTTCTGGCGCAGCGCCCACCAGTAGATGCAGGTGTTGATCGCGAGCACCGGCTTGTCGAGCCAGAATTCGGCGATGCCGGCGAGCCGCGCCATCGCGAGATTGGTGCCGACCTGGACGATGGCGTCGACGTCGGGCCCGTTCACCTCGACGATGGCGTCGCGCAGCTCGCGCTCCGACACGTGCGCGATCAGGACCGGGCTCGCGCATTTCAGACCCTTCAGCCGCACGATCTCGAAGCCGCAATCCTCGAAGAAGCTTCCGCACCTGGCCGTCGCCGACCGGCATGTAGGGCGTGATGACGCCGAGCCGCTTGGCGCCGTAGCGCTTGAGCGCCTCCTGCGAGGCGTCCGAGCCCATGCAGACCTTGACGCCGGCGCGCTGCTCGACCCGCTGCTGCAGCCGCTGGCTGCCTTCGAGGCCGTCCCAGAACGTCTCCGACGACATGCCCATGATCAGATAGTCCGGCTCGCAGGTCATGACGCGATCGACCGTCTCCATCATCGTGGTGCGGATGTTGTCCATCAGCTGGTTGAAGTCGTCGTCGTTGTGGATCGGGTCGTTGGGGATGGAGATGCGGCCGAAATGGTTGGTGACGCCGCGCGGCGCCATGGCGTCGAACTCCGGCTGCACCGAGGTGTTGGTCGACGGCGCGATGACGGCGAATTTCCTGCGGAAGCCAAGCGAGTCGGTCATGCGGTGATTGCCCGGGTGTTGTGGCGGCCTGCATGATAGGGTTTTGCGGCTGGGAACCTCAACAGGGAGCGCCGCCAGTGCTGCGCACGGGCAAGGAGCATCTGGAATCGCTGCGCGACGGCCGCGTGGTCTATGTCGGCAGCGAGCGGATCGACGACGTCACCACCCATCCGGCGTTCCGCGCCGCGGCGCAGACGGTCGCCGGCATCTACGACCTCAAGGCCGATCCGGCCAACCGCGACACCCTGACCTACGAGGAGGACGGCGGCCGGCACTCGATCTATTTCCTGCGTCCGAGGAGCCGCGACGACCTGCAGCGCCGGACCGACGGCCACCGCCTGATCGCCGATTGCACGCTTCGGCCTGTTCGGCCGCTCGCCCGACCACGTTGCCTCGTTCGTCACCGGCATGGCGATGAAGCCCGATGCGCTGCCGGCGCCGCACGCCTTCGCCGGAAACCTCACGCGCTACTACCGGCACATCCGCGACAACGACACCTACGTGGTCTATGCCGTGCTGCCGCCACAGGCCGCGCGCAATCCGGAGTTCTACCAGAAGCAGAACCTGCCGATGCCGACGCTGCAGGTCGTGCGCGAAGACGCCGACGGCGTCGTCATTTCCGGCATGAAGATGCTCGCAACCGGCGCGCTCTACGCCAACGAAATCTGGATCGGCAACGTCATCCCGCTCGCGCCGGACCAGAACAAGCAGGCCATCACCTGCGCCATTCCGTGCAACGCGCCGGGGCTAGCGCTGTGGTCGCGCAAACCGGCCGCGGCCGGGCTGTCCTCGGAATTCAATTCGCCGCTCGCCTGGCGCTACGACGAGAGCGACAGCATGCTGGTGTGCCGCGAGATCAAGGTGCCGTGGGAGCGTGTGTTCGTGCACGACGACGCGCTGTTGTCGCGCAACGTCTACATCGACACCGCGAGCCACTGCTTCGGCAACCACCAGTCGAACGTGCGCTACTGGTCGAAGATGCGGCTGCTGCTTGGCCTGTGCAGTCGGATCGCGGCCGCAACCGGTGCCGATCAGGTGCCGGCGGTGCGCGAGAAGCTTGGCGAACTGGCGGCGACGGAGGCCACGATCGGCGGGCTCGTCAATGGCCAGATCAACGCCTTCGAGCGCTGGCCCGAGGGCTACGTCTCATTCAACCGGCGCACCATGTACGCGGGCCTGGAATGGTGCACGCAGAACTACAGCCGCTTCATCGACGAGCTGCGCACGCTCTGCGGCGGCGGCGTGTTCCAGATGCCGGCGGATATTTCGGTGCTCGACGATCCCGAACTGAAGAAGCAGTTCGAGACCTACTGGCAGACGCCGCAGGCCGACGCGGTCACGCGCATCAAGCTGTTCAAGCTCGCCTGGGATCTGGTCGGCTCCGAGTTCGCCGGCCGCCATCTGCAGTACGAGAAGTTCTACGCCGGTGCCTCCTTCATCATCCGCAATCACTCGTTCCGCGAGGCTGACTGGGCGGCGTTCAACGCGCTGATCGATGGTGTGATGGCCGGCTACGACGTGCCGACTTCCGCAGTCGGCACCGGCAAACGCGCGGCGGAGTAGGGTTTCGCAGGGCTGCTCGACATTTACAGACTCGTACTTGCGTCGAACGCTCCCCTTGTCCTGCGCGCCGAGGTGGATGCACTCTAGGTTGATGCTTGGAGCCGCCAACATGACTGCAGCACGAAACGCTGGCTCTTCGCGTGAGTTGGGCATGACGTGGGCGGCGTCATGCATCTTGATCGGCCTCGCGGCCTGTCTCACGCCGCACGCCGATGCGCTTGCGCAGCAGTATCCCGACCGGCCGATACGACTGATCGTGCCGTTCCCGGCCGGCGGCAGCATTGACATGGTGCCGCGTGCGTTGAGCCCAGCCATGACCGAGCTGCTTGGGCAACCGGTCACACTCGACAACCGCTCCGGAGCGACCGGGAAGATTGGCGTGCTAGCAGCGCGGTCAGCACCGCCTGACGGCTATTCCTTCGGCATCGCCAACGCGGTGACCCATGGCATCAGCCCGGCAATCAACCCGGACGTCGGCTACGACCCGGTGAATGACATGGTGCCGGTGATCTGGCTTGGCGAGGCACCGAATGGCTTCTTCGTGAATTCCAAGGTGCCGGCCAGGTCGGTTCAGGAGTTGGCGGAGCTGATCCGGAGAAATCCGGGAAAATACAACTATGGCAGCGGCGGCCACGGTACGGGGCAGCACGTCAATGCCACCATCTTCCTCGCCACCATCGGCGTGCCACAGACTGCTTCAACGCACGTGCCGTACAAGGGCGAGGGGCCCGCCCTCAACGACCTCATTGCCGGTCACGTGTCGTACATGATCACCAGCGGCAGCAAGGACTTGGTCGATCGCGGCGACCTGCGCATCTTCGCCACGACGGGCCGCACGCGCTGGTCGCGCTATCCCGACATCCCGACCACGGCGGAGGTCGGCCTTCCGACCATCTACTATACCGGTTGGGTCGGCATCGTCGCGCCGAAGGGCACGCCGCAGGCCGTCATCGACAAGATGAATGCGGCAGCCAACAAGGCCCTTCAGGACCCCAAGGCCCGCGAGGTGCTTGCGGCCAATGGGTACGAGCCGCGAGGCGGTTCGCCGGCCGATCTCGCGCGGCATCTGCAAAGCGAGGCCGATCGTTGGAAAAAGCAGATCAAGGAGACCGGCGTCGATTTCCAGTCGCAGTGACGGTCAGGCCTGAGCCGGGGCAATTTCGCGCGGCAGTGTCTTGGTCTGCTCCGCGAATTCCGATTGCGACATTTGCGCCATCAGGTTTGGTTCGTCCGGCGGCTACTGCGCCTTCAGCAGGTCCGCATTCTGGCCGAGCCGCTTGTAGCGTGCGACCTCCTTCACGATGAAGTCCGCAAAGTCCGAGGCCTTGCCGCCCCGGGCCTCGTAGTCGAAAGCGGCAAGCTGCTTCCGGACGTTAACATCGGTCAAAGCCTGGTTTGCCGCTTCGTTCCAGCGCATCACGATTGCCTCGGGCGTTCCAGCCGGGGCGGCGAGGCCGCTCCAGGCGAGAATCTCGAAGTCGCGATATCCGAGTTCCACCATCGTCGGCACGTCCAAAAAGCGCGCCAATCTTTGCGAGCCGGTTGTGGCGAGTGCCCGCAACTTGCCGTCGGCCACATGCGGCGCCGCCGGCCCGATGCTGGAGATGATGAATTGCACGCTCCCGGCAAGCATGTCCGTGATTGCGAATGCCTGCCCGCGGCTCGGAACATGCGTCGCAATGTCCGGCGGCAGTCCCGCCTGATCGAGCAACATGGCCGCCGCGAGGTGGTGCTGGGTGCCGAAGCCGCCGCTTCCGTAGTTGAGCTTGCCGGGCTGCTTGCGAAGCAGGTCGAGGAACTCGGGGAGCGTGCGCGCCGGCAGTTCGCTGCGGACCAGCACCACCATGGGGGCATCTGCCAGCAGGATGATCGGCGTGAAATCCTTGACCGGATCGTAGCCGAGATCGACCTTGATGGCTGACGCCGAGCCGTGCGTGACGCCGTTGATGGCGGTCAGCAAGTAACCGTCCGGCGGCGCCTGCTTGCCGATCACGCTGCCGACCTGGCCGCCTCCGCCGGGTCGGTTGTCGACGACGATCGACCAGCCATGAAGCGCCGTGATCCGCTGCGCGACGATGCGCGGCGTGGCGTCGAGGGCCCCTCCGGCCGGGAACGGAACGACGATGTGAACCGGCTTGTCCGGATAGGCCTGTGCGAACGCAGCAGACGGCAGGGCTTGCAGGCCGCCGAGAACGGTGGTCCCACCGATGAACGCAAGCAAGGAGCGGCGGCGGATCGACATTGAGTTTCTCGCAGCGAATGGCCGTCGACTGTAGCGGGTTGCCGGTGCGCCGTCGCGTGTCGTTCCGCCGCTGCGTGCGACGAGCCTCTCTGCATGTCGGGCAAGGCCGATCGGCAAACCCGCTTCACCCTCCCTGGAGGCGGCGGGGTGGGTGAGCTTGTCGCGCTGCGCGGAATGGTTGCCCTAGTCGATCCTGATGTGCGCCGCGCTGATCGCGCGCCCATAAACTTCGAATTGCTGCCGAAGCAGGACCGAAAAGTCCTCCCCGCAGATCGGCGACGGGAAGAAGCCAAGCGCCGTGAGCTTTGCATCGAGTTCCGGCGCTTTGACAGCGGCTGCAAACCAGTCCGAGAGTTGATCGAGCGTAGACTTGGGCGTCTTGGCCGGCGCGAACAGTCCCCACCAGAAATCAACCTCGAAATCCTTGTAGGTTTCCGCGACTGTCGGAACCTCGGGCAGCAGTGGAATTCTCGCCTTCGACGTGACGGCGAGCGCGCGCAGATTTCCCGACTTCAGGTGCTCGGCCACCGGCGCATATTCGGTGAGAACCGCCGTCACATGGTTGCCGAGCAGGGCATTGATGGCCGGTCCTCCACCGGGATAGGGCACGTAGATGAAATCGAGTGCGCCCGTCCGCTTCAGCATTTCGAAGCCGATGTGATGGGTGGTGCCGGGGCCCGCGCTCGCGAAGCTGAGTTGGCCCGGCCTTGCCCGAACCGCGGTCATCAGATCGGCAAAGCTGCGATACGGCGACGCCTGGCTCACCGAAATGACGCCCGGTGAACTGACCAGACGGCAGATCGGCTCCAGGCCGGTCAGCGGATCGAAGCTCACCTTTCGCAAGTGCGGCCCGATCAGCAGGAAAGGCGCGTTGAAGAGCAGTGTGCTGCCGTCCGGATTGGCGCGCACGACCGCGTCCGTTCCGATCATCGTGCCCGCGCCGGGCCGGCTCTCAAGCACGATCGCCTGATTGCGGGCGCGGGCGACGTGCTCGATCAGCATCCGCGCCAGGATGTCGCCGGCTCCCCCGGCAGGAACCGGCAAGACAATTTTGATGGTCCAACTCTCTGCGGCGCGGACCGGACTGTCGGTTGCGCCGGCGAGGAGAACGGCCGCGGCGGCTGCCAGGCCGGCCCAACGCCAATGTGGAGACGTCTTGGCAAGCGCGGCTGAGGGCATGGGCGGCTCCTTCGGGCTCCCACCGGCTCTTAGACAGCGGCGCGCCGAATGAAAAATACATAATTTTGCAAATCAGTATAAGTTAGAGTTATGAAGCTCGAAGCGCCCTTGCGCGCCTATGCCGCCTATGTCCGCCGCCGATCGTTTTCCGCCGCTGCGGAAGAGCTTCGGATCAGTCAGCCCGCGGTTTCCAAGCATATCGCCGGATTGGAGCAGCAACTGCAGGTAAAGCTGATCGCGCGCCGGACCGGCACTCTTACCGACGCAGGCGAGTATCTCGCCGGTCACGTACTGCGCGCGGAGGCGCTCCTCAAGCAGGCCGCTCGGGGGCTCACGACGCTCTGCGATCCCATGTCGGGGGTCGTTTCGATTGTCGCGTCTGGTACTCCCGGCACGTACGTGCTGCCCAACATCGTCGCCGCATTCCAGCAAACTCATCCCGCGGTGCGCGTCCATTTCGAACTTGCGACGTCAAGCGGGGTTATCAATGCGGTGCGCTCGCATCGGGCCGAAATTGGCGTGAGCGGGGGCTTCGTGGCCGCGCCGGAGATTGAAGCCGAACCGCTGCTCCAGGACGAGATCGTCATTGTCGGACCGCCAAGCTTTGCGCGGCGTCGCTTGTCCCGCGACGAACTTGAGGACCTCACGTGGATTTCCCGGGAAGAGGGCTCGGCAACGCGCGCCATTGCCGATAGCGCGCTGGCGGACCTCGGCGTCGTGCCGCGCCGGCGTCTGTCCTTGCCGGCCTGGGAATCGATCAAGATCGCGGTGCGCCGCGGTCACGGTATCGCAGCCTTCAGCCGCCTCGCGGTCAGCGAAGAAATCGCGTCGGGCGGGCTTGTGGTAATTCCGTTCGGCCGCTGGAAAGTCCGCCGGATGTTTTCGATCGTGCGGATCCGCGATGCCGCGCTGAGCGTGCCGGCCCAGCAGTTCATCAGAGCGTTGCGCGCTCAGTGCCCGCGGTTTAGCGCTCCATCCGACGGCCTGCGGAAAAAGCGCATGATTGCAGAGTAGAGCAAGGCCGGGCAGCAAACGCGCTTCGCCCTCCCCTGGAGGGGAGGGTCAAGCGCGCAAGCGGCGAGGTCTCGCGTCAATTCTCCCGATGTTGCTGCGTCGCGGCCTCGCCTCACTTCCCCGGAATGACCGGCAGCAGCAGATAAGCGTTCCGGCCGGGCCCTGAGTGCAGCGTCACGTTGCCGCCGAACACGGCGGCCGGGCGGTCGCGCGGATCGTCGTGGCGGAACGGCCCGACGCCGGTCCACACCGCGCCGAGCGTCTTCAGTCCAGGGCCGGGACCGCCGCCATAGACATAGTCCTTGCCGCGGACCGACAGCGCGATGCGGTAGCCGGCCGGCACCACGATGCAGGTCGGCCAGATTTCGACATCGACCTCGCACACCTCGCCCTTCTTGAGCTTCTGCTCCTCGTCATGGGTGTGATACGGCCGGTAGGGCAGGGTGAGCTCTTTGTCGAGCTTGCGGTGCGAGACGCGCAGCCAGCCTTGCGCGAGCGGCGTGTGCGGGTCGAGTGCGCCCTGGAACACCAGCTCCTTCATGTCGGGCGAGAACGCGCGCACCACCAGGAACAGGTCGGCGTCTTCGGTCGCCGACGACACCCAGAGCTTGGCGGCCATCGGGCCGGTCAGCTCGGTGTCAGCCTTCAATGGCTGCGTCATGAACGTGACGCCGTCGCTGAGGCCCTTGTATGTCACCGACGCGCGCTTCGTCTGCCGCCTGGTCGAGAGCGAGAAGTCGGCCGGGTCGAGGAAATACTTGGTCCACCTGGTGCGCTTGAGCGGCCATTCCTTCTCGTAACGCTCGACGAACTTGTCGACGTGGCGTACCTGCAGCATCACGCGTGGCTGCTTCTTCCAGCCGGTGTCCTCGCCCTTGAGGTAGTGGCCGAAGAACTTCTTCTGTAGGCCCACACCGTAGTCGGTGTAGAAGTGCGTCCAGTGTTCGAGGCCGTGGCCTTCGAGCCACTTCTCCTTCGAGGCTGCGCGCACGAAGCCCTCGAAGTTGCCGCGCGGATGCAGCCCCTGGCCGCCCCAGTTCGCCGCCGAGAACAGCGGCACCTTGACCTTCGACCAGTCCGGCATGCGCGACTGCCAGTACGGATCGGTGTCGAGCTTGTGGGCGAGGCAATCCTCGTAGAAGTTCCGCCGCTTGCCGCCGAGCTCCTCCTCGGTGAGCTCGATCGGTCCGGACACCCAGTCGCCGTTCATGCGGCTGCGGAAGCCACGGGTGCCGCGGCCGTGCTGCAGGGTGTAGACCTGCGAGCGCGACCAGTCGTGGGTGAAGCCGTTGCAGAAGATGCCGCCGTGGTGCGCCATGTCGCGGTAGAAGTCGGCGGCGCCCTCCCACAGGCAGATCGCCTCGAGGTGCTTCGGCTGCAGCGCGGCGCACTGCCACTGGTTCTCGGCGTAGTACGAGATGCCGTTAAGCCCGACCTTGCCGTTCGACCACGGCTGCACGCCGGCCCATTCGACGCATTGCGCGAGGTCCTGCGCCTCGCGCAGCGACCAGATGTCGATCACGCCGGGCGAGCGTCCGGCGCCGCGGCTGTCGACCCGGATGCAGACATAGCCGTCCGGCACCCACTTTTCGGGGTCGACCACCTCCCAGCACTGGTACTTGTTGGTCGAGCCGGTTGGCACGTCGGGATGGATTTCGCACATGCGCTGCCACTGCTCGGTGTAGAGGTCTTCGAAGTGCAGCCACTTGCCGTAGGGGCCGTAGGTCATGATGACGGGATAGCGGCGCTCCTTGATCGGGCGGTAGATGTCGCAGCGAAGCACGGTGCCGTCGTCCATCTTGATCGGCATGTCCCAGTCGATGCGCATGCCGTCGCGGATTTCGCTGACTTCGCGGTAGTCGCTCATGGCGGTCCCTCTGCGTTGGATATCGTGATGCCGTGAATGGGGTTAGTCGATGCGGCGCCCGTCGGTTGCGAACAGCACGATCTTGTCGGGCGCGAGCGACAGGCCGATCGGCGTGCCGGGCTTGAGCTCGGCCATCGCCAGCCCCTCGGTGACCGCAACGAAGGCGCGCTCCGAGCCGCCGTCGAAATAGAGCAGCGTGTCCTTGCCGAGCGGCTCGACCAGGCGGACCGGCAGCACGATGTCGCCTGTGCCGCCGCCGCGGACGCCGACGTGCTCGGGCCGGATGCCGAACGTGACGCGGCCGGGCGGCAGTTTCGCAAAACGCTGCGGCAGGGCGGCCGAGAACTTGTCGCCGGTGAAGCGCGGCGTCTCGCCGCCGTGGCTGATATCGCCGCCGATCAGGTTCATCGACGGCGAGCCGAAGAAATCGGCGACGAAATAGCTCCTGGGGTTGGAGTAGATTTCCATCGGCGAGCCGACCTGCTCGATTTCGCCCGCGCGCATCACCACGATCCGGTCGGCGAGCGTCATCGCCTCCTCCTGGTCGTGCGTGACATAGATGAAGGTGCGCTTGAGTTCCTCGTGCAGCCGGTCGCATTCGGCGCGCAACTCGCGCCGGAGCTTGGCGTCGAGGCTGGACAGCGGCTCGTCGAGCAGGAAGGTCGAAGGATTGGTCACGAGCGTGCGCGCCAGCGCCACGCGCTGCGACTCGCCGCCTGAGCACTGCGCCGGCATCTTGCCGAGCAGGTGGCCGATCCGCACCATGGCCGCGACCTCTTGCACGCGCTTTATGCGCTCGGGCGGCGGCACGCCCTTCATCCGCAAGCCGAACTCGATGTTCTGCGCCACGGTCTTGTGCGGGAACAGCGCATGGCTCTGGAACACCATGCCAAGCCCGCGGTCGCGCGGCTCGAGGTCGTTGACCACCGCGCCGTCGATCTTGATCTCGCCCGAGGTCGGGTCCTCAAAGCCTGCGATCATGCGCAGCGTCGTGGTCTTGCCGCAGCCGGAGGGCCCGACGAACACCACGAACTCGCCGTCCTCGATCGCCATGCTGAGGTTCTTGACCGCGACCACCGGTCCGAACGCCTTGTGCAGGTTCAAGAGCTCGATCCGCGCCAAAGTGTTCTCCTATGTGCGCATGGTCTCGTCGGCGAACCGGTGTCCACTTCGCCGGACCATGCGCCTACCTCCGCACCATGCCGAAGCTGAAGCCGCGCACGAGATGCTTGCGGATCAGGATGCCGACGAACATCAGCGGCAGGGTGATGCCGACCGCGAGCGCGGCCTGCCGGCCGTAGACGCGGCCCTCGGACGTGCCCTGGTACTTCGACAGCTCGACCGGCAGCGTCACCGCGTCGGTCTTGCCGATGATGAAGGCGAGCAGGTACTCGCTCCAGGTCAGGATCAGGATGAACAGGAAGGTTGCGACGAGGCCGGAGCGGATCAGCGGCAGCACCACCTCGTAGATGGTGCGCCAGCGCGAGGCGCCGAGAATTTCGGCGGCCTGCTCGATCTCGCGCGGCACCTCGTCGATGAAGCTCTTGGTCATCCAGATCGCGTACGGCAGGCTCGTCAGAAAGTAGATCAGGGTCAGGCCGAACAGCGAGTCGAGGAGCCCGATCGCCGAATAGTAGAGCGACAGCGGCGCGACGAACACGATCGGCGGGATCATGCGCAGCATCAGGAGCTGGAACATCCGCACCTCCGACAGGATGCGGTGGCGCGACACGCCGTAGGCGATCACGGCGCCGAAGGCGACCGCGAGAAACGTCGACGTGCACGAGACGACGATCGAGTTGCGCAGCGCAATCAGCGGCTTCTGCAGCGACTGGATGTACTGGGTCTGGGCGTATTCCTGCACGCCGAACCAGACGTTCATGTAGTTCGCAAGCGTCGGCGGGTCGGGAAAGTACACCGGCGGCCAGGCGAACCACTGGGCGTCGATCTTGAATGACGTCGCGATCATCCAATAGATCGGGAAGAACACGGTCAGCGCCCACACGACGAGGATCGCGTAGCGGGTGACCGACTTGACGCGGCGGCGCTGCGTCTTGGTCATCACGCCGGCTCCTTCTGCACGTACATCGCGTCGATGGCGTGCTTCTCGCGGCGCAGCAGCTTGATCGCGAGCAGCACGATCACGATCATCAGCATCATCGCGACGTAGGACAGCGCTGCCCCCTTCGACACCTGGAAGTACTGCCACGTGGTGAGGAAGATGTAGACCGGGATGGTCTCGGTCGCGGTGCCGGGCCCGCCCTGGAACAGCGCCCAGATTTTCGGGAACTCCGCCATCGCTTCGAGGAAGCGCAGCACCAGCGCGAGAAAGATCACCGGCCGCAGCAGCGGCAGCTGCACCTCGAAGAACACCCGCCAGCGCGAGGCGCCGAGAATCTGCGCGGCCTCGATCGGCTCCTTGGGAATGGAGGAGAGGCCGGCGAGCATGATGATGAAAGAGAACGGCCACCAGTTCCAGATTTCGAGCAGCGTCACGGCGGCCAGCGCAATGTTGGCGTCGGCGAGCCAGGCGACCTTGAACTGCGTTCCGGTAAGTCTGCTGATGATGTCGTTGACCGGCCCGCTCTGGTACAGCATCATTTCGGCGGTGTAGGCCACGACGATCGGAACCGTCAGCATCGGCAGGATGAAGATCACGTAGAAGAACGCGTGGCCCGGAAACGGCTTGTGCATGAGATACGCGAGCGCGAAGCCCAGCACGAAGCAGCCGATGGTGGAGGCGGTCGCAAACGAAAGCGAGCGCACGATCGCCCAGCCGAAGCGCTCGTCGGTGAACACCTCGCGGAACAGTTCGAGCCCGACATAGTCGGCCTCCCACCACGAGCCGAGATAGACCGTCCACTGGTGGAACGAAAAGTAGAGCTGCAGGAACAGCACCGGCAGCAGCACGAACGCAAACAGCGCGATCAGGGGACCTAAGATCGACCAGCGGAAACGCCGGATCGCGCGCGCCCGCGAGGCCGCGCGGGCGGACGGATGCGCTGAAACGTCAGCGACTGCCATTCCAGCGCTCACAGTCGGGTGCCGTCCGGCGACGGGTTACGCCGTCGGCTTGTCGCGCTTGGGCATGACGGACTTGTAGCTCGCCAGCTCCTCCTTGAGCTTGGCGCGGCCGATGCGGCCGACGACGCGGTTCCACTCCTCGGTGGTGCGCTTGAGCACCTCGCTCGCCGGAAGCTGTCCGACGTAGGCCTCCGACAGGTTCTTGGCGAGCAGGTCCTGGAACTCGAGATAGCCGGTGAGATAAATCGGCGGGCTCACGACCTGCATGTTCTGCTCGATCGCCTTCATGCCGGCCGGCGTGTAGTTCTCGATCACCGACGGCGCGGTCATGTGGCCCTTGTGCCAGGCGTCGTGGAAGGTGTTGACCTTGTCGGACACGATCGGCGTCGAGTTCTTCAGCGTCGCCCACCACATCGCGAGATAGGCGGCCTGGGCCTTCCGCGGCGAGTATTTGTTGATCAGCACGGCCGCGAGCGGGGAGGAGATCGAGCGGTGGATGCGCCGGCCGGACTGGTCGGAGCCCGGCACCAGCCCGTACAGCCACTTGCCGACGGTCGGCGACTTGCTCTGGTTCTCGTTCAGCCGGCAGGTGCCGTCCCAGTACTGACAGCTCACCACCTTGCCGCTGTTGATGCGCGGGATCATCTGCGGCGTGCCCCAGCCGGACGATTCCGGATGGGCGACCTTCTTCTCCTGCAGATAGATGTCGACCGCGTACTGGCCGGCGGCGTTGTTGATCGTCGGATTCATGTCGTCGTCGAACGGGAAGCCGCCCGCCGAGTAGAACATCATGTACCACCAGGTCGCGCCGTTCGCGCGGTTGCGCAGGCTGCCCGAGCCGTAGAGGTCCTTCTCGGGATTGTGGAAGAACTGCTGGATCTGGAATTCGTCTTCCCAGGTCTGCGGGAAAGTGAGCTTCTTGCCGGTCTTGTCCTCGAACCGCTTCTGGTTGTCAGGGTCCTCGACCAGGTCCTTGCGCAGATACTGGATGTGGACGTTACCGTCCGTGATCATGCCGTAGGTGTTGCCTTTGTAGGTCATGAAGCTCGCGTAATCGCCGACTGCGTCGAGCTTGAAGTCGGCCTTCTTCATGTACTCGTCGAGCGGCTCCAGTAGGCCCGCCGAGGCGAGCGACGGGATCATGTTGGAGTCGATGTGGAAGAAATCGAACTGCGGCGAGCGCGACAGCGCCTCGGCCATCGCGCGCTGCGGCGCGTCGAAGATCGAGATGTCCTGGATCGAGCCGACGCCGATGCCGCTGAGCTGCTTGAACTCGTTCATCGCCGGCGTCATCGGCACGTAATAGTTCGACCAGATCATGCCGCGCAGGTCGGTGGCGCCGAGCGGCTTGGCGGACGCGACGATGCGATCGTCCTCCGCCGCGCTGAAGGCCGGTCTCGATCCCGGAGGCAGGAAGCTCGCAACCGTGAAGGTAAGGCCCCCGGCGGCGAACTCGCGCCGGGTTATGCTGAACTTGGTCATTCACTTCCTCCCGATAATCGCTTTTCCGACGTGTTGGCCTCGGAGGCTCACGCGAAAAAAGCGTGCGGCCACCGGAAGGCGAGACATGTTACGCTTGCAATCCGGCGACCTGCAATCGCCCGGTACCGGCATTTTGGGTCATTCTGACGCGGTGCGACGCGGCGCCTCGCGCGCGCGTCAGGCGCTGCCTTGCAGCCCTTCTGGCAGTGGGACAAGATGGGCAACGGCTCGCGCCAGTGCTCATTCTTTTCATTTTGGGAGACATTGATGACGCGCATTCGTTCTTCGTTGTCATTTGTCGCGCTGGTGGCCGCAGGCATCGGCTGGTGCGCCGCTGCCCACGCGCAGAGCACGCCGGTGACTTTCTCGCTCGATTTCCGCGCGCTCGGCCGCCACGCCGCCTGGTACGTCGCGCTCGACAAGGGCTACTACAAGCAGGCGGGTCTCGAGGTCACGATCATCCCGAGCCAGGGCACGGCGCAGGCGATCCAGAGCGTGGAATCGGGTGCGGCGCAGTTCACGTTCTCCGACGTCGCGGGGCTCGTTGCGGCGCGCGCCAACAGCGCCGCCACCGCCAAGATGGTCGCCGTGATCTACCAGAAGGCGCCGTATGCGATCTTCTCGCTGAAGTCCGGCGCCAACGTCACGCGTCCCGAACAGCTTCAGAACCTCGAAATCGCGAGCGGCGCCGGCAGCTTCACCCAGAAGGTGATCGAGGCGTTCATGAACTCGAAAGGGCTGAAGGCCGACACGGTGAAGTTCACCAACATCGATCCGGCGGCGCGGGTCGGCATGCTGGTCGGCAAGCGCATTCCGGCGATCGAGACCTTCGCCATGTCGATGCCCGGCGTGGTCAAGGCCGCGGGCGAAGGCGAGGCGCAGATGTTCCTCCTCGCCGACCACGGGCTGACGCTCTATTCCAACGGCATCCTGGTCCGCGACGACTATCTCAAGGCGAACGGCGGACGAGTGAAGGATTTCGTCAAGGCGTCGCTGGAAGGCTGGCGCGACACCATCGCCGATCCGAAGGCCGCAGCCGACATCGTGGCCAAGCACATCAAGGGCCTCGACCCCGACGTGGTGTTGCAGGAGATCGCCATCGTCAATGCGCTGGTGGCGACGCCCGACACCCGCGCGAAGGGGCTCGGCACCATCGACCCCGCGGTGATGGCGGCGAGTGTTGATCTGATCGCGCGCAACACCGGCGCCGCCGGCAGGGTCGCAGCCCCGGATGCCTACGACGCAGGCTTTCTGCCGCAGCCGCCGATCAAGCCATGAGCGGCGTGTCGCGGGTTGCTCCTCTCCTCGCGTGTGGCAAGGCTGACGCATATGGCACGGCTTGACCTCTCCCCGCGTGCGGGGAGAGGTCGGCGACCCCCGACTTGATCGGGGGGAGCCGGGTGAGGGGGCGTAGCCACATATTGCGCGCTCAGAATCGCTGTATCGCCCCCTCACCCCGACCCTCTCCCCGCACGCGGGGAGAGGGAGACGAGAGGCCGTGCCCGAACACGATTGCGCCGCCGCGCGCGGGAGAGGGACAAGCGGAACATGGCCTCCGCTGAATTGGATCTTGCCGCGGCCTCGCGTTCGTTCGGCGTCCTGGACAACGTCAGCAAGCGCTTTGCCGGAACATCGCGCGGCGCACCGGAGGTGGTGGCGCTGGAGGAGGTGTCCTACACGCTGAGCCAGGGCGAGCTTGTCTCGCTGCTTGGCCCGAGCGGCTGCGGCAAGACCACGCTCTTGCGGATCGTGGCCGGCATGACGCGCGCGAGCAGCGGCCGGGTCGAGATCAGGGGCCGCGAGGTGACGGGACCGCAGGAGGACTTCGGCTTCGTCTTCCAGTCGCCCAACCTGCTGCCGTGGCGAAGCGTGCTCGCCAACGTGCTGTTCCCGATGGAGATCGCGCGGCGCAACGACGCGGCCGCCCGCGCGCGTGCGCTCGAACTGCTCGACCTCGTGGGCCTCGGCGGCTTCGTCAAGAGCCGGCCGCACCAGCTCTCCGGCGGCATGAAGCAGCGGGTCGCGCTCTGCCGGGCGCTGGTGCCGCAGCCCGCGCTGCTGCTGATGGACGAGCCGTTCGGCGCGCTCGACGAGCTGACGCGCATGGAGATGCAGGACCTGCTGCTGCGCATCCGCCGCCTGACCGGCGCGACCGTGGTGTTTGTGACCCACAGCATCTCGGAGGCGGTCTATCTCGCCGATGAGGTTCTGGTGTTCAGCCGCAGGCCCGGGCGGGTCATCGACCGGATCAGGACGGGCCTTGCCTACCCGCGACAGCCGGAGCTGCGCTACACGCCTGCGTTCGCGGCGCTCGAGCATCGCGCCAGCGCGGGCCTCGGGGTGATCCATGGATAGGCTCGCCCGCCTCGCGCTGCCGGCGTTTGGCATCGCACTGCTGATCGCGATCTGGCACGTCTGCGTGGTGACGTTCAACGTGCCGGTCGCGGTCTTGCCGCGGCCGGGGCTGGTGCTTGATGCGACGCTGGTGCACTGGCGGCTCATCGTGTCCGAAGGCTGGGTGACGCTGCTGGAGAGCCTCTACGGCTTCCTGCTCGCCTTCGCGCTCGGCGTGCCGCTCGCGGTCGCGATTTCGAGCTCGCGCACGCTCAACCTGATGTTCTATCCACTCCTGATCGCGACCCAGTCGCTGCCCAAGGTCGCGCTTGCCCCGCTGATCCTGGTGTGGCTCGGCACCGGGATCGAATCCAAGCTCGCGATCGCCTGGCTCGTCGCGTTCTTTCCGATCGTGGTCGACACCGCGACGGGGCTTCGCAACACGCCGGCCGAATTCCTCGATCTCGCGGCGTCGGTGCGCGCGAACGCGCTTCAGACCTTCTGGAAGATTCGCTTTCCGGCGGCGCTGCCGTTCGTCCTGTCGGGGTCGAAGGTCGCGATCACGCTCGCGGTGATCGGCGCGGTGGTGGGCGAGTTCATCGGCTCGAACGAGGGGCTCGGCAATCTGCTGCTGGTCGCGAATTCCCAGGTCAACGTGCCGCTCGCCTTCGCCTGCCTCTTCGGGCTCGCCGTCATCGGCATCGGGCTTTACGCCGCGGTGGCCGGCATCGAGGCGGCGCTGAAGCCGTGGTTCGGCGAGACCGCGCACGGGTGACGGACCGGTACAATGCGCGTCGCTATTCCGTGCGCGCCGCAGCCCGTAGCCTCGCCGCCAGCCGGCGCGCAGCGCCGTCACCCGGCATCGGTACACGATCGTCCCGCCAAACCCGAACCTGCCAGAACGCCCGCCCGACAGCGAACAGCGGATTTGAACTGGAAAAAATTGGGGCCTGAATCTATTCGATTACGTCGTCGGCGCAGGGCAAATAGGTCGGGCAATCCAGGTAACCACCCAAAAGCGACCATGCGGCGCTGCTTTATTCGTGCGCTTCATACTGTACGGTGACACGACCCGAAGCGTCGCGCTTCTTCATAGTGACAGTCTCGGGACTAAGTATCGTGGCGTTGATTGAACTCGTAATCTTTAACGTGGTGTTGGACAGCCATTCGATAACTGGCGAATTGAGTGCCGCACCATTGCGAACGGCAAATGGCTCGCATCCGCCAGTGAATACCGTAAATTTTTTGTCCTGAGCGTCCCTTTCCGATCCAGTGCCAGAAAGGATCGACACAATGGCCGAGCAATAAGGAGAAATGGCTCCCCCGCCGCCGTAGTGGACAAGGGCAGTCCGGTGATGGAATGAAACGAACGAAAATGTCGCCAGCGTATGGAGCGACTCCTTTGGGCAACAGGTGTGGAAGGAGGGAGACTGCACCAACGAGAGCGAGCGCAATTACAACGACCCGGCCGATGATCCGAACCAGTTTCATCTTGGCTTACATCCGGATAGGCTATGAGAAGATTTTTGTTTCCAAGTTGAGCTCTTCGGGCAGGGAATCTATCGGCTGCTCGCCGCAGCCTGACAGCGAGTTCCATCCCTATCAAGAGCAACACAAGTGAACCGACCCGCTCTCGAAAATACGCGATACCTCAGCTCCCACCCATAGGCTGACAGGCTCTCAGGGTGACGGTTTGGAGACGGCGTCCGCGACTACGGCCACACCGGCGGGGCGTCGCTTTTCGCAACGCCGATGCTCTGGCTGTAGGCGCGGGCGTTGATCTCCCAGCTGAAGGCGCGGTGCGAGGCGCCGGTGAGCGCGTCGCGCAGGATCAGCTGCATCGGATGGCTGTCGTAAACCCATTGCGAGCCGGAGATGGCGGTGAGCCGCTCGATCGCCTGCTTGGCGAGTTGCACCATATAGGCCGACATCATCCGGTTGCGCGCGATCTGGCGCTCGCTGATCGGTTCGCCGCTCTCGATCGCGGCGACGCTCGCGTCGAGGTGCGTTTCCAGGATCATGTTGGCGGTATTCACCTCGGCCGCACATTCCGCGAGCTTCTGCTGCACGACCTCGAACTCGCTCGGGACCGAGCCTGCGTTCAGCCGGCTTCGGAGCATGTCGGTCGTGATCTCGATTGCGCGGTTGGCGAGGCCGACGATCACCGGCGTGATCGAGAAGCATGTGAGAAAGCGCCGCGGCGCGCGGCAGAGCGAATATTGCGGATGGACGCGGGCCCCCGGCGCGGTGCCGGCCAGGATGTCGTCGTAGCGCACCGAACGGTGCGCGGGGACATGGACGTTGTTCGCCTTGCAGCTCTTGCTGCCGGTGCCGGCAAGGCCCATGACGTGCCAGTCGTCGACGAACTGCAGTTCGGCTGAGCGCACAAAGAAATTGCGGATTTCGCGGCCGCCCTTGCCGTCGTCGCAGGCCGCGGTCAGGAACACCCACGCGGCGTGGTCGGAGCCGCTGAGGAAGCTCCACTGGCCGGAGAGCCGCCAGCCGTCGCCATCTCGCGTGCCGGTGCCCGACGGCATGATCGCAGCGCACGCCAGCGCCGCCGGGTCCTCGCCCCAGATTTCGGTCTGTGCCTGTTCCGGGAACGTCGCCAGCACCCAGAACAGTTCCTCGACGACGCAATAGACCCAGGCGCTCGACCCGCAGCCGCGCGCAAGCTCGCGCGTGATCAGGGCGAAGACCGAGAAGTCGAGCTCAAGCCCGCCGAAGCGGGCGGGCTGTAGCACGCGGAACAGGCCGGAGCGATGGAAGTCGGCGATGGTCGCGTCCGGCACGCGGCGCTGTCGTTCGGTTTCGGTGGAACGTTCCGCGAGCACCGTTGCGAGCGCCCGCGCGCGGTCGAGCACGGCGGTCCTCGCGTCCGAATGCACGATGCTCAGCGGTGTTCTGGGGCTCGTTGTCATGTCTGAGGTCTCCGCCGGAGGTGACGGCCGCGGCCATCATGCCAAATTCCGGCTCTCGTTGAAGATGCGCAGCACCTCGGCGCTGCGGCTGTCGTGGTCGCGCATCAGGTCGTCAACCGCCCAAGTTAAGTCCTTGTTCTGACGCTGTTCTCGCGGTTTGAGCTGGTCGGTGAGGTAGGCCCCGTCGCGCCGGCTTTGCTGCACGATGCCGCTGCCGAACGCGCCCTGGACGCGCTGATAGCGCTCAAGGCCAGCGGAAAGCCCATGCTCCGCAATCGCATCGGCGAGATAGGCGGCATCAAGCGCCGCCTTTGTGGTCCCCGCGCCTGGATGCGGCCGCATCAGGAAGGCGGCGTCGCCGAGCAGCGCGACCCGTCCGAACACGATCTGCGGCGTGTCGAGGTCGAAGATCGGCTGGAAAAATGGCCGCGGATCGCGCTCGAAGATTTCGGCCACTTGCGGTGCGACCAGCGCGCGGGTCTCCGCCCTGATCCAGTCGACGACGTCCGGCCGGATGAGCGGCGGCGCGATCGACGTGCCGTGGTTTCTGCCGGTCGCGTCGGTGCAGAGGTCGGCAAGCCTTTCCGGGTGAGTCGGCCGGTACCATACGATGTTGTAGGCGCGCCGGCCGGGCTCGGTCTCATTGTTGCGGCCGGGCACCGGGTAGCCGAGGAACAGCTCACCAGGCGGCAGGCAATAGGTGTAGCGCGCAAAGATTTCGGCGTGGACGGCCGGTGGCACGTCGCGCTCGTCCAGCATGACGCGCCAGGCGACGTAGCCGGCATAGTTCGGCTTCGCCGCCGGCAGGTACTGCTCCCGCACGGTGGAGCGGCCACCGTCGGCGCCGACCAGCAGATCGCCGCGCTCGCGCGTGCCGTCGGCAAAGACCGCAGTGACGGCGTCCGCATCCTGCTCGACGCGCACGAGCGACTTGTCGAGCCGATAGCTCTCTGCGGGCACGAGGTCGCGCAGCGAGCGGAACACCCGGCCCCAGGAGCTCATCACCCGGGCGGTCGGGCGTCGCTCGTATTCCTTTCCGTCGTGCGCAAGGAAAATGACGGTGTCGATGCGGATGCCCATGGCATCGTCGAACGGGATGCCGAGCCGCTTCGTCACCGCATGGAGCTGCGGGTGAGTGCTGATGCCGGCGCCGCGGCCCGAAAGCTCTTCCGGGTTGCGTTCGAACACCACGGCGTCCCAGCCGACGCTGCGCAGAAGGTTCGCCGCGAACAATCCGCCGACTGAGCCACCGATGATGAGCGCGCGCTGCTTCGCCATGCCTTCAGCCTATTGCGTCAGCCGGTCCAGCTCGGCGACGTCCTGCGCCGACAGGTTCGTCTCGCCGGCGCGGACGTTCTGCTCGATCTGCTCCGGCGTCATCGCGCCCGCGATCACGCTGGCAGTCACCGGTCGCGCCAGCAGCCAGCCAAACGCGATCTCAAGCATGCTGCGCTGGCGGCGCGCCGCAAAATCCCGCAACCGTTCCGCCAGCGCCCAATTCCGCTCGTTGATCACGTCGGAGGCGTGGTGCGAGCTGTAGGCCAGCCGTGCGTTCTGCGGCAACGGCTTGTCCTTCCGATATTTGCCGCTGAGAAAGCCGCCGGCCAGCGGCGCGTAGGGCAGGAGTGTCAACCCGCGCTCCTGCATCAGAGGCAGGAGCCCGCGCTCGAGCTTGCGCATCAGCAGGCTGTACTCGTCCTGGCAGGTCACGAAAGCGGCGACGCCGAGCTTCTTCGAGGTGTCGAGCGCCGCGGTCACCTGAGCGCGCGAGAAGTTCGAGCAGCCGATCTGCCGCACCTTGCCCTGGCGGACGAGATCGTCCAGCGCGCGCAAGGTTTCCTCGATCGGGGTGCCCGGATCGGGGAAGTGCACCTGGTAAAGATCAATCCAGTCGGTGCGCAGCCGCTTCAGGCTCGCCTCCGCGGTCCGCATGATCGTGCGCCGCGCCGCGCCGGATGGACTACCCACGCCGAACTTGGTGGCGATCACGGCTTCCGGCCGCCGGGAGCCGAGGCATTCGCCGAGAAACTGCTCGGAGATGCCGTTGCCGTAGGCGTCGGCGGTGTCGAACAGCGTGACGCCGAGGTCGAGTGCGCGATGAATGACCGCGCGCGCCTGCGCCACATCGTGAATGCGGCGGCCGAAGTTGTTGCAGCCAATTCCGACGACGGAGACCTTCAGCCCCGACTGGCCGAGCGAGCGTTGTTGCATCCGTTTACTGCGAGCGTTGCAAACCTAAGATTTTCCGCGCCTCCTCCGGGGTCGCGACCTCGCGACCGAGGCGCTGCGCGATGCCGACCATGCGGTCGACCAGCACGGCGTTGTTCTTGGCGAACTCGCCGGGCGCGATGTAGGGATTGTCCTCGTAGCCGACGCGCACGTGGCCGCCGAGTGCCACCGCCATGGCCAGGATCGGCCACTGCTTCTCCGGATTCATGACGCTCACGTTCCAGATGCAGTCCGGCGGCAGGTTGTCGACCATGAACTGCAGCGCGCGCTCGGTCGGCGGCGTCCAGGTGCCGCCCGGCCAGCCGATGAACAGCGTGACGTAGGTCTGCTTCTTCAGGTAGCCGGCGCGACGCACGAATTCGAGGTGCCAGAACGCGCCGGTCTGGAAGCATTCGCATTCGAGCTTGACGTTGTGCTCCTCGGCGGCCTTGGCGTAGGCAATCAACTCCTCGACCGGGTGGATCGCCATCATCCGCTTCGGCGGCAGCGTCGGCACCGGCTGGAAATATTCGTCGTGGGCGTTGAAGGCGACCGCCATCATGTCGGGACCGAACTTCATCAATTCGATCTTTTTCTCGATGCGCGCCGAGGCAACGCCGTATTGCATGATCGTATCGACTCGGTCGGTGATCATGTGATGCAGCTTCTTCCAGTCGGCATGATGGATCTTCGAGACCATCTTGCCGTCGGCCTGAAACGATTCTTCGAGCGTGCGTCGGCCGTGGATATGCGAGATGGCCGCCCCGGCCTTGACCGCATCGACATATTGCTGTGCGCAGGCGGCGATGTCCTCCTGCGGCGGGCAGAGGTGATTGTGCGGATAGGAGGTGCGCGAGTTGCCCGCCACCGTGATGATCAGTTTGTCCATAAAAAGCCCCGATGTTGCCCGTGCGTTTTCGTCTGCTCCGTCGTCATTGCCGAGCTTGACCCGGCAATCCATCTTCCATTCAACTCGTTGTTCAGATGGATGCGCGGGTCAAGCCCGCGCATGACGCCTCATTTGTTTCAGGTTACAGCCTCGACCTTGCCACTCTTCGCCGCCCGCACGATGGCGTCGAACACCTCCATGCCGTGCAGCACCTGGTCGACGGGGACAGGGTAGGGCGTTTTCTGCTCGATGCTGCGGGCGAACGCGACCAGTTCGGCATTGAGCATGTCGAAAGCCGGAGTTTCGATGATCTCGTCCGGCGGCGCGGTGACCGGCCCGGTCGGCGCTTCGGTCGAGATCGGCACGTAGCGGAAGCGCGCGAGATTCGGCCGCGAAAACTCCGCCAGCCCCTTGTTGCCGTAGAGCGCGAACGACAGCGTGGTTGCGGTCGCGACCGAGCAGAACAGGAGCCCGGTGGCGCCGTTCGCAAAACGCAGCATGACGTTGGTGGTGTCGTCCGACGGTCCCGGCATGTATTGGCCGGTGGTCACGAACACATCGCGCACGCGTCCTCCGAACTCGATCATGTGGTCGATCGAGTGCACGCCGACCGCGGTCAGCGCGCCGCCCGGCGCTTGGTCGGGCTGGGCACGCCAATTGTCGGCGGCGATGAACTGCGCGGTGCTGGTGGTGTGCTGCGCGACCATCGACATCACCGTGCCGATGCGGCCGTCCGCGACCCGCCGGCGCATCTCCACCACGGACGGATGGAAACGCCGGTTAAAACCCACCGCAAGAATGACGCCCGCCCTGCGGACTGCGGTCACTGCGGCGTCGGCGCTCGACCGGTCGAGCGTGAGCGGCTTCTCGACGTGAATGTGCTTGCCGGCGACGGCCGCGGCCATCACCTGCTCGGCGTGCCCGCTGTGCGGGGTGGCGAGCACCACGGCGTCGATGTCGGGGCTCGCCAAGGCATCCTCGAAACGACGGAGCATCGGGATGCCGCGCTCCTTGCAGAACGCTTCGGCGCTCGCCGGCGTGCGGGTGTAGGCCGCGGTGAATCGGAGCGCATCGGTCTTGCCGTGCACGGCGTTGACCAACGATCGGCCCCAGCGTCCCAGCCCGATGATGGCGGCGCGGACGGTCATGATGGGGTGCGCCCGTCAATTTTGCGCACAAGATGCAGCACACTCCGCTCACCCTCCCCTGGAGGGGGAGGGTCGCTTGCCGAAGCGAAGCGCAGGCAAGCGGGGTGGGGTGAACTTATTGTTCGGCACAGAAGCTTACCCCACCCCGCCGCCTCGCTGGCGCTCGGCGGCGACCCTCCCCCTCCAGGGGAGGGTGAAGCGGAGTGCGTGGCGAACGTGGAGTGGACAACGTGCTTCATGCTGACTTCGGGATCACCGGCAGCAGCACATGCGGCTCGAACTTGCCGCCGAAATGCAGCGTGTTCTTGCCGCCGAAGATCGAGGGCGGCCGGTCGGCAGGATTGGTGTGCGTGAACGGACCGACGCCCTTCATCGGATAGGGCGCGTGCGGTACGGCCGCGTCGGTGCCGTCGTATTCATAGTCCTTGCCGCGCACGCTGAGCGCGAGGCGATAGCCCTTCGGCACCACGATTGAGGTCGGCCAGATTTCGATGTCGAGTTCGACCGGAACGCCGGGAGTGAGTGGCACTTCCTCGTCGTGGGTGTGCCAAGGACGGTAGGGCTTGCTTTCGGCGGGATCGAGCTTGCGGTGCGAAGCACGCAGCCAGCCCAGATCCCACCGGCACGCGTGGATCGTTCGAGCCGACGAATACCACTTCCTTGCCCTGCGGATCGAACACGCGCAGCACCAGGAACAGGTCGGCGTCGGTCGTGTCGGACGACACGAACAGCTTGGCCGCGACCGGGCCGGTGATCTCCATGTCCTCGGTCATCGGCGCGGTCGAGAATGTGACGCCGTCGCCCTGCGTCTCGTAAGTCAGGGTCGCGGACTCGGTCGCCGGCAGGAGGTCGAGCGTGCGGTCCGGTCGCAGGTGCATCTTGGTCCACTGCGTGCACGCGAGCGGCCACTCGTTCTCGGATCGCAGCACGAAGTTTTCGTCCGGATGCCGCACGTTGAGCAGCACCTTGGGCTGCTTGTCCCAGCCGTTGTCCGCGCCCTTCAGGAAATGATCGAAGAACTTGCGCTGCAGATCCTGGCCGTACTTGGCATAGAACAGCGTGAAGTGCGTGTCGCCGTGGACCTCCAGCCACTTCTGCTTCGAGCCCGCGCGCAGGAAGCCCTCGAAGTTGCCGCGCGGGTGCAGGCCCATGCCGCCCCAATTCGCCGACGAAAACAGCGGTACCTCGATATCCTCGAACTTCGGCAGTCGCGGCTTGTGATAGTCGTCGATCAGGCGGTGCCGCAGCGCGTCGCCGTCGCAGTCGGCGCGATTCTTCTTGAGCTGTTCCTCCGACAGGGTCGGCGGGCCCGCGACCGGCTCGCCGGTCACCGCGCTCTTGAAGCCGCGCTCGCCGACGCCGTGCTGCACGGCGGTCACCTGGCGCGGATACCAGCTCGTGTAGAAATCCGAGAGGATGCCGCCATGCCGGCAGAGCTCGCGGTAATAGTCCGACGAGCCCTCCCAGATCGACAGTGCCGCGAGGTGCTTAGGTCTGAGCGGCGCGGCCTGCCACTGGTTCATCGAGTAATACGAAATGCCATGGATGCCGACCTTGCCGTTCGACCAGGACTGCACGCCGGCCCAATCGACGCAGAGCGCAATGTCCTTGGCCTCGCGCGGCGACCAGGTTTCGAGATAGCCGGGCGAGCGGCCGGCGCCGCGCGAATCGACGCGCACCAGCACGTAGCCGTCCGGCACCCATTTCTCCGGGTCGAACAGCTCCCAGTTCTGGTACTTGTTGCTGGAGCCTTCGAGCATCTCCGGCGCGGCCTTGATGATGCGCAGCCAGGCGTGCCTGTAGCCCTCCTGCATCGCGAGCCCCTTGGCGTAGGGGCCGTAGCTCAGGATGACCGGGAATTGGCCGTCGGCGAGCGGCCGGAACACGTCGGCCCGCAGCGACTACGCCGTCGTCCATTTCGACCGGGGCATCCCAATCGATTTTCATTCCGTCGCGGGTTTCGGATTTCATTTTGGGTGACCGTGAGCCTGGAACCGTCATCCTGAGGTGCTCGCCTGAAAGGCGAGCCTCGAAGGATGAACGGTCCGGGCCGTCGCCCTTCGAGGCTCGCTGAGTTTATCATCGGGCCGCGCTTCGCGCGGACCCGTTGGCTCGCTCCTCAGGGTGACGGATCGACGGATTGACTTGCGGCGAAAGGCTAACATCAATGGTCTTGGCTCTCAACGCGCCAGGACGGACATGTTCCCCAACGCTGCCATCGTCGCCGTCGGACAATCAGCCTACACGCGGCGGCCGCAGCCGGGCGAGAGCACGCACACGTTCATGCGCGATGCGGTGCTGGCCGTCGCTCAAGGACGCCGAACTCGATGCTCGCGACATTCCGGCATGGCGGTCGCCTCGTTCTCGCTCGCGCCGGATGCGGCCGTCGATCTCGCCTGGAAGCTCGGCCTGTCGCTGCGCTGGCTGATGCAGGACACCAACGGCGGCTCTTCGGCCGTGAACATGCTGGGCCACGCCATGCGCGCGGTCTCGACTGGCGCTGCCGACGTGATCCTGGTGCTCGGCGGCGACGCCACCGGGCTCGCCGGCTATGCCAAGGTCGCCTCGAATTTCAACATCGCGACGCAGATGCATCTCGCGCCGCTCGGCCACGGCGGCCCGAACGGCGTCTATGCCCTGGTGGCGAGCCGCCAGATGAAGAAGTACGGCCTGGAAAAATCCGACTACGGCCACATCGCCGTCGCCCAGCGCGCCTGGGCGGCCAAGAACCCGTTCGCGGTCTACCGGACGCCGCTGACGATGGATGAGTATCTCGCAGCCCCGATGGTGGCCGATCCGCTGTCGCGCTACGACTGCGTGCCGGTGATCGCGGGTGCGCAGGCGATCATCGTGGCGCACCCCGACCGCATGCCGCGGGGACGGCAGGGCGTGCGGGTGCGGGCGCATCGCGCGAGCTTCAACTACGACAACCAGGAGGGCGACGGGCTTGCGACCGGCATCAGCACGTTCGCGGACGAGCTTTGGCGCGAGGCCGGCGTGCGACCGGTCGGACGTCGATCTCGCGAGCATCTATGACGACTATCCGACCATGGTGCTGGCGCAGGCGAACGACCTCGGCCTGATTGCCGATCACGACCTCGCGCGGTTTTGCCGGCGCGACCATCGGCGAGCGGCGGTTTCCGCTCAACACCTGGGGCGGCATGCTGTCGGCCGGCCAGCCGGGCGGATTTGCCGGCGGGCTCAACGGCATTTCCGAAGCGGTGCTGCAGCTTGCAGCATCGCGCCGGCGAGCGGCAGGTGAAGGACGCGCGGCTTGCGGTCGTGACCGGCTACGGCATGACCATGTACCGCTACGGCGGCACCGCCGCCGCGGTCGTGCTGGAGCGGATGTGAATGAGCGGCGAAACCGACTTCCGGCGTCGACCATCTGGCGCTGCAAGCGCTGCGGCGCGCGGCTTTTCCCGCAGCGGCTGCTGTGTTCGCGCTGCCACGGCGCCGAGTTCGAGCCTGAACGCGTGCATGAGGGCGTGGTCGAGGAGGTTTCGGTGATCCGCCACATGCTCGGACAGGAGAACTGGCAGCCGCGCCGGATCGCCAGCGTGCGCGCCAAGGACGGCCCGCTCATAACGGTCGGCCTTGTCGACGAGTCGCGCCGCCGGGCGCCGACCATCGAGCTGTTCGAAGACGGCACCGCCCCGTTCGGACGGCGCAAGGCCCCGTAGTTCGGAGGCGGGAGCCGTACTGCAGCCGTTTGCACTGGCGCTAGAATCACAAGTTGTCATGGCCGGGCTTGTCCCGGCCATCCACGTCTTTCCTTGCGCCAAGACGTGGATGCCCGGCCAAGGCCGGGCATGACGGGAGAGTTCTAACCCGCCTTCTTCTGCGCCGCTGCTTCGTCGAGCGCGCGCCGCGCGGCGTTGGCCATCGCCACGTCGATCATCTTGCCGTCGACCGTGGTCGAGGCGCTGCCCTGCGGCCAGCGCCTTGTCGAACGCCTCCAGCACGCGGGCGTAGTAGTCGAGTTCCTTCTGGCTCGGCGCGTAGAGCCGGTTGCAGGGCTCGATCTGCGAGGGATGAATGAGCTTGCGCCCACGATAGCCGAGCCGGCGCGACAGCGCGGTGTCCTGCTCGAAGCCCGCCGGGTCGCGGACGTTGGCGAACACGCCGTCGAGCGGCGTGTCGAAGCGCGCGGCGCGGGCGCACATCAGCGTGTGGCAGCGCGCGTGCATCATTTCCGGCCCGTCGATCGACCAGACGCAGCCGAGGTCGGTGTTGAGGTCGCCGTCCTGCGCGCCGCCGAAGGTCAGCGAGGCGACGCGCGCCGCGCCAAGCGCCATGTCGTAGGCGTTGAGCACGCCCTTGCGCGCTTTCGATCGAGAGCACGAGCCGGGTCGCGCCGACGGCGAGCCCGCGCGTTCGTTCCAGCGCGCCGATCATGCCGTCCCAGCGACCACCTCGTCGCGCGTCTCGACCTTGGGCAGGAACAGGCCGGCGATGCCCGGCGACGCCGATCACCGCATCGAGGTCGGCCTCGGCGAAGCCGGTCTCGACGCCGTTGACGCGCACCCAGACGCGGTCGTCGGCGAATCTTCGGCGCGTAGGCTTTCACGCCGGCGCGTGCGGCTTGCCTTTCTCCGCCGGCGGCACCGAGTCCTCGAGGTCGAAGATGAAGGCGTCGGACGGCAGCTCCATCGCCTTTTCGAGGAACTTCTCGCGGTTGGCCGGCACGTAGAGAAAGCTGCGGGGGAGCGGCATGGGCGATCCTGTCCAGTCGGTCGGGCGACGAAGCCGAGCTATTCCGCCGCGGTGACCTTCGGCTGCACTGGCGTCGCGAGCCTCGTCACGCCCGCCGCCACCAGCTCCTGGATCGCCGCCGGCGCATAGCCGAGCTCGCGCAGAATTTCCTCGGAATGCTCGCCGAGCATCGGGCAGGGCCGTGCGATCTCGGGGCCGTCGTGGTCGAACAGGATCGGATTGCGCGCCACCCGCATGCGTGCCGAGCCGCGGATGCTCGACCTCCTCCACCATCCCGCGCGCGACCAGCTGCGGATGCTCGAACACCTCCTTGAAGTTGTTGAGCCGCCCGCACGGCACGCCGACCACCATCAGGGCCTTTTCGAGGTCGTCGGACTGCCGCTGCCGGATCGCGGGCTCGACGATCGCCAGCAGCGCGTCCTCGTTGAACTTGCGCTGGGCGTAGGTCGCAAAGCGCGGATCGACGGCCTCGGCTTCCAGGCCGAGCACCTGCATGAACTTGCCGAACAGCATGTCGTTCGGCGTTCCGATCGCCGAGATAGCGACCGTCCTCGGTCTCGAACAACTGATACGGGCGCGGTCAGGCGGTGCCGATTGCCCATCGACTGCGGCACCTGACCGGTCTCGAGATACTCCGCCGCCTCCCAGGCCGCAGTCGCGATCGAGGCCTCGACCAGCGACACGTCGGCGATGCGGCCCTCGCCGTTGCGGGCGGCGCCGAGCAGGCCCGAAAGCGTGGCGTAGGTCGCAAACATCGCGCCGAACACGTCGGCGGTCTGCACGCCCGGCCGGAACGGCATCTTGCCGGGCTCGCCGGTGACCGACAGCACGCCCGAGAAGGCCTCGATGATCAGGTTGACGCCGGCGCGCCGCCGGTCCGGGCCGGTCTGGCCGAAGCCCGACACCGAGGTGTAGACGATGCGCGGGTTGACCGCCTTCACATGCTCGGCGCCGAGCCCGAGCTTGTCCATCACGCCCGGCCGGTTGGCCTCGAGCAGCACGTCCGATTTGGCCGCGAGCTTGAGGATGATCTCGCAGGCCTCGGGCCGCTTCAGGTCGAGGACGAGGCTTCGCTTGTTGCGGTTCAGCGCCGCAAAGCTCACGCTCTCGCCGTTGCGGATCGGCGGCGTCTGCCGGCCCATCTCGCCCTTCAGCGGCTCGATCTTGACGACATCGGCGCCCATGTCGCCGAGCAGCGTGCCGCACAGCGGCCCGGCGATGAAGTTGGCAAGCTCGATGACGCGAATTCCGGCAAGCGGCTTCGGCATGTTGCATTCCTTGTTGCGCGCACAGGCTATGGATCTTCAGGCCGGCCTTGTCGATGATCTCCTTGTACATCGGCACCTCCTTGGCAATGCGGGCGCGGAACGCGTCGGGGCCTTCGGCCACGCACCGGCAGTCCGATCTTGGCGAATTTCTCCTTGATGTCCGGCCGCGCGAGGATGGCGGCGAGCTCCTTGGCCAGCCGGTCGACGATCGGCTGCGGCGTGCCGGCGGGCGACGAAGACCGCCCTGGAACGTGTCGGACTCGGCGTCCTTGATGCCGGCCTCTCCCGAGCGTCGGGACATTCGGCAGCGCGGGCCAGCGCGACTTGGAGGTGATCGCGAGCGGGCGCAGCTTGCCGCCGTCGATCTGGCCGACCAGCGAGCCGAGATTGGCGGTGTAGAGGTCGACCTGGCCGGCGATCACGGCGTTGGTGGCAGGGCCGGCGCCTGGGAACGGGATGTGCTGCATGTCGATGCCCAGTGCGCTGCTTGATCACCTCGCCGGCGAGCTGGGGCGTGGTGCCGGCGCCGGGGCTGGTCCAGTTCATCTTGCCGGGGTTTGCCTTCGCCTTGGCGATGAACTCCGGCCATCGGTTTTGATCTCGGACTGCTCCGGCACCACGAACACGTTCGGCGAAGCGCCGATCACCATCAGCGGGCATGAAATCCTTGAGCGGATCATAGCTCACCTGGGCGTAGAGGCTCGGGTTGACCACGAACGCGCTGGAGCAGACCAGGAGCGTGTAACCGTCGGGAGCGGCAGGCGCGACCGCCGGATCGCCGATGTTGCCGCTGGCGCCGCCGCGGTTCTCGACGATGACCGGCTTTCCGAGCGCCTCGCCAAGCTGCGCGTTGATCGAGGCGGGCGGCGATGTCGGTGCCGCCGCCGGCCGGAAAGCAGACCACCATCGTGATCTGGCGCTCCGGATAGTCGGCGCGGGCGCTGCCGAAGCGCGCTAGGACCGCAAATGCGTCAGGACGGTCGCGAGCGGCAGCGCGGCGGCGAATGGACATTGGAGTTCTCCCAATGTTGCTTGGCTCTTGTTGCTCTCGATTATGGCAGCCCTACTGCGCCGTCGTCATGCTTGCCTCGATGCGCGGGCATGCGCACGGCGCGGCACTGGCGCTTTGCCGCTTCAGGGGGACATGCTTCAATCGATCGCGACCGTCGTGGCGTTCCCCATGCAAATCACTTCGCCTCATGACCCAGACCTTCGACACCATCATCGTGGGCGCCGGCGCAGCCGGCTGCGTGCTGGCCAACCGCCTGTCGGCGCGCTCCGGCCATTCCGTGCTGCTGCTCGAAGCCGGCCAGGACACGCCGCCCGGCGCCGAGCCCGCCGACGTGCTCGATACCTATCCGGGCTCCTACTACAACGCCGCCTATTTCTGGCCGGAGTTGAAGGTGCACTGGCGGCTCGCGAGCAACTCGCCGCTGGTCGGCTATTCGCAGGGCCGCATCATGGGCGGCGGCTCCTCGGTCATGGGCATGGTGGCGCTGCGCGGCACGCCGGACGACTACGACGAATGGCAGGCGCTCGGCGCTCGCGGGCTGGGGCTGGGACGACGTGCTGCCGTTTTTCCGCAAGCTCGAGAAGGACTTCGACTTCGGCGGCGATCTGCACGGCGCCGACGGCCCGGTCCCGGTGCGCCGCACGCCGGAGGAGCAGTGGCCGCCGCTGTCGCAGGCGCTGCAGGACTTCGCCGACGAGCGGCAGTATCCCTACGTCGCCGACATGAATGCGGATTTCCGCGACGGCTACGCTTCGGTGCCGATGAGCAACTGGCCCGACAAGCGCGGCTTCGGCCGCGATCTGCTATCTCACCGCCGATGTCCGGGCGCGTACCAACCTGACCATCATCACGAACACGATGGTCAGCGGCGATCGAGTTCGACGGCCGTCGCGCCATGGGCGTCACCGCGATCGTCGGCGGCGAGCGAGCGCGAGTTCGCTGGCCGCGAGATCGATCGTCAGTCTCGGCGGCATTCACTCGCCGGCCATGCTGATGCGCAGCGGCATCGGACCGGCCGGCGCGTTGCGCGACCACGGCATCGCGGTGCGCGCCGACCTGCCGGGCGTCGGCGGCAACCTGTCGAACCATTCGCTGCTGTTCGTCGGCTTCCACCTGCCGCCGCAGGCGCGGCAGTCGCCGCAGCTGCGGCCGCATCCGACCACGGTGCTGCGCTTTTCCTCGGGCGTGCCAGGCTGTCCGCGCACCGACATGTACGTCAACGTGCAGAGCAAGACCTCCTGGAGCGCGCTCGGCCAGCGCATCGCCAATCTCGCGCCCGCGCTGTGGAAGCCGATGGGCCGCGGCCGCGTGGCGCTGCGGTCGGCCGATTCGCAGCGCGAGCCGCTGGTCGAGATGAACTTCGCCGGCCACGAACTCGACCTCAAGCGGCTGATGGTCGGCTTCCGACTTGCCGTCGAGATGCTGGCGCATCCCAAGGTGCGGGCGCTGAGCGGCGTGCAGTTCCCGGTGAAGTTCACCGACCGGTTGCGCCAGCTCAACCAGAAGACCGCCGCCAACGCGGTCAAGAGCCCGGCGATCGCCTGGCTCACCGATCTCGTGCCGCCGCTCGCCGGCCCGATCTTCGGCACGCTCGCCGACCGCCGTGTCGATCTCGCGGCGCTGGTGCGCGACGACGCGGCGCTCGCCGAGCACATCCGGCAGAATGTCGCCGGCATGTTCCATGTCGCCGGCACCTGCCGGATGGGGTTCGCCGGACGATCGCGACGCGGTGGTCGACACCGCCGGCCGCGTGCACGGCATCGACGGCCTGCGGGTGGTCGATGCGTCGCTGATGCCGACGGTGCCGCGCGCCAACACCAACATCCCGACCATCATGCTGGCGGAGAAGATTTCCGCGGCGATGTGAGGTGGGGCGCCATCGTCGGCGGGCCGCACAATTTCTTCGCGTCATGGCCGGGCATAGCCGTCCGGAGGACGGCGTCGCTTCGCTCGCCTATGTCCCGGCCATCCCGCTTGGGTTGGCACGGTGCTCACCTGATCGGGATCGCCGGGACAAGCCCGGCGATGACGACTTTCGTTTCCGGCGCGATTGGATCCACCGAACTTAACCGGGGAACTGCTGCACCGCTCGATGCGTCTTACTGGCGCATCAATTGCTTCTTTTGCTTCGCGTTGTGCGGTGCACAGAATTGCGGCAAGAAGGGCTGCGAATTGTTCCAATTCGCAGGTGGCGAAGTGCGCCCGGCGGCCCCATGTCCGTCGGCGTCGCTCCACCGATTGTCGCATTTCGGAGAGATTGCATGGACTCACCGCCCACACCCCAGCCCAAAGCCGCAGGGACCTCGACGCCGGCTCCCGTCACCGTCACGCTGACGATCAACGGCCAGACGCAAAAGCTCGCCATCACGCCCTGGACCACCTTGCTCGACCTCCTTCGCGAGCGACTGAACCTCACCGGCACCAAGAAGGGCTGCGATCACGGCCAGTGCGGCGCGTGCACGGTTCTGGTCGAGGGGCGGCGGGTCAATTCCTGCCTGACCTTGGCGGTCATGAAGGACGGTTCCTCGATCACCACGGTCGAAGGGCTCGCCAACGGCGACGAATTGCATCCCCTGCAGCAGGCCTTCATCGACCACGACGCATTTCAATGCGGCTACTGTACGCCCGGACAAATCTGTTCGGCGGCGGGCCTGATCGCCGAGGGCCGGGCCAAGACCGCCGAGGAAATCCGGGAACTGATGAGCGGCAACATCTGCCGCTGCGGCGCCTACCCCAACATCGTCGCCGCCATCCAGCAGGCGATGAGCAAGATGGGAGGCAACCCGTGAACAACTTCGAGTATTCGCGCGCGACCGATGTCGCGGATGCCGTGCGGCAGCTTGCGGCCGATCCGGCCGCCAGGTTCATCGCCGGCGGCACGAACCTGATCGATCTCATGAAGTACGATGTCGAGCGCCCGTCGCGGCTGATCGACATCACGCAACTGCCGCTCAAGAGCGTCGAGGAGACGCCGGACGGCGGCCTGCGCATCGGCGCGCTGGTGCCGAACACCGATCTTGCCTATCACCCGCTGATCGAGAAGCGCTATCCGATTATTTCGAGCGCGATCCTTGCCGGCGCCTCGCAGCAGCTCCGCAACATGGCCTCGACCGGCGGCAACCTCCTGCAACGCACGCGCTGCTTCTACTTCTACGACGTAGCGATGCCCTGCAACAAACGAAAGCCGGGCAGCGGCTGTTCGGCGATCGACGGCATCAACCGCATCAACGCCATTCTCGGCACGAGCGAGTCCTGCATCGCGACGCACCCCTCCGACTTGTGCGTGGCGCTCGCGGCGCTTGAGGCCACGGTGCATGTTGCGGGACCGGCGGGCGCGCGCGTGATCGCGTTTGCTGACTTCCACCGGCTGCCGGGCGACACGCCGCACATCGACAACAACATGAAGCCGGGCGAGATCGTGACTGCGATCGAGCTTCCGGCCAAGGGCTTCGCCGCGCACTGGAGCTACCTGAAAATCCGCGACCGGCTGTCCTATGCCTTTGCGCTGGTCTCGGTCGCGGCGGCGCTGGAGCTCGACGGCGGCCGCATCAAGGAAGCGCGCGTGGCGCTCGGCGGCGTCGCGCACAAGCCGTGGCGCGTGGTCGAGGCGGAGGCAGCACTCCGTGGGCAGGCCGCCGACGCCACTGGCTTTTCCAAGGCCGCCGAACTCCTGCTGCGCGACGCGAAAGGCTTTTCTCACAACGCCTTCAAGATTGGGCTCGCGCGCCGCGCCATCGTTCGCACGCTGACGCAGGCTGCGAAGGCCACGCCGCAAATCCAGGCCCACAAGAAGATCGCGTGAGCAAAGCCATGACAGTTTACATCGGAACCGCCACATCCCGCGTCGACGGCCGTGCCAAGGTCACCGGCGCTGCGAAGTATGCCGCCGAGTTCAACGTCCCCGACCTGGCTCATGGGAGCGTTGTCGGCTCGACGATCGCCAAGGGCCGCATCAAGCGGATCGACACCAGCGCGGCCATGCGCGTCCAAGGCGTCCTCGCCGTGCTGACGCACGAGAACCGTCCGCCCGTGGCGGACAACGATCAGGCCTGGAAGGACGAGGTGGCTCCGGACGGATCGCCGTTCCGGCCGCTCTACGACGACAAGGTCATGTTCGACGGCCAGCCGATCGCGCTGGTGGTTGCCGAAACGTCGGAGGCCGCGCGATTTGCAGCCACGCTCATTGAGGTGGAATACGACAAAGAAGCCCATGTGACGGACATGCATCGCGCCGCCGCTGTCCCGATCAAGGCGCCCGCCAATCCGATCGAGGCCATGTTCGTGCCGCCGAAGCCGCGCGGCACGCCCGACCAGGCGCTCGCTGCGGCGGCCGTGCGCCACGAGGCCGAATATTCCGTTCCGATCGAGCACCACAACCCGATGGAACTCTATGCCACGACGGCGGTGTTCGAGGCAGGCGGCAAGCTCACGGTCTACGACAAGACCCAGGGCGTGCAAAACGTGCAGAAATATCTCTGCGGCATATTCGGAATGAAGCCGGAGGACGTGCGCGTCATGTCGCCCTTCATGGGCGGCGGATTCGGTTCAGGCCTGCGCCCGCAGTTGCAGGTCGTGCTGGCGGTGCTCGCGGCGCGCGCACTGCCGCGCTCGGTGCGGGTCGTGCTGACGCGGGCGCAGATGTATGTGCTGGGCTACCGGCCGGCGATGATTCAGCGCATCGCGCTCGGCGCCAACACCGGCGGAACGCTCGATGTGATCGCGCACGACGCGGTGACCGTCACCTCGCAGTACGAGGACTTTCATCGGCAGGCGACCGGCTGGTCCGGCGTGCTCTACAAATCCGCCCACGCGAAATACGCGCACCGCCTTGCCAAACTCGATCTGCCGACCTCGTGCGATATGCGTGCGCCGGGCGCCGCCACTGCGCTGTTTGTGCTCGAATCCGCGATGGACGAGCTTGCGGTCAAGCTCAAGCTCGATCCGCTCGAGCTTCGCCTGCGGTGCTATTCGGACCGCGATCAGCACGAAGGCAAGCCGTTCGGCAGCAAGGCGCTCCGCGAGTGCTACCGCCAGGGCGCGGAGGCATTCGGTTGGAGCCGGCGCAATCCCGAGCCGCGCTCGATGCGCGACGGCGGCGATCTGGTCGGCTGGGGCATGTCGACCGGCATCTGGGAGGCGCTGCAGGCGCCGATCACGGTCCGCATCGCGCTCAGCGCCAACGGTCACGCCGAGGTGGCGTGCGCGACCTCCGACATCGGCACCGGCACCTACACCATCATGGCGCAGGTCGCGGCCGAGATGCTGGGCCTGCCGATCGAGAACATCAGCGTCAAGCTCGGCAACTCGAGCCTTCCCCAATCGCCGGTGGAAGGCGGATCGTGGATTGCGACCTCGGTGTCGAACGGCATCGTGACCACGGCCCGCGCGATCCGCGACGATCTTCTGCGAATGGCCAAGCGGGTGCCGAACTCGCCGCTCGCCAACGCCGCGTCCGACGACGTCGCACTCGCGGACGGCAAGCTCGTGAGCAAGCGCGACGCCTCGCGCGGCGTGTCGATCGCCGATGCCATGCGGCAGGGCGCGGTGGAGCGCATCGAGCAGGAGAAAACCACCGAACCCGCCAGTGACCACACCCGCGCGAACAACACGCACGCGGCGCACTTTATCGAGGTGAAGGTGGATGAGCAGCTCGGCGTCATCCGCGTCACCCGCGCCGTCAGCGCCGTCGCGGCCGGGCGCATCCTGAACACCAAGACCGGAGGCAGCCAGATCCTCGGCAGCGTGGTCTGGGGTATCGGCATGGCGCTGCACGAGGAAACGCTGATCGATCACAGGTTCGGCCGCGTCATGAACGCCAACATTGCCGAATATCATGTGCCGGTGCATGCCGACATCCACGACATCAAGGTGATCTTTGTCGACGAGCCGGACGACAGCAATCCGCTCGGCCTCAAGGGTCTCGGCGAGATCGGGATCGTGGGTGTGGCGGCGGCGGTCGCCAACGCGGTCTATCACGCGACCGGCAAGCGCATCCGGGACCTGCCAATCACGTTGGACAAGCTCGTCCGCTGAGGTCGGTTTCGTAGGTTCTCGTTGCCAGTCCAAAAGCCTCTCCACGTCATGGCCGGGCATAGCCGTCCGAAGGACGGCGTCGCTTCGCTCGCCTGTGTCCCGGCCATCCACGCCTTCTGTTGCTGCATGAAAAGCGTGGATGCCCGGCACAAGCCCGGGCATGACGACCTCGTTGGGTTGGCGGTCGAGGGATGCATCGGCTATCGCGGAACCAAGCGGCCCCGGGGGCACGCCCTGTTGGGCTGGCGGCTCGACGTGAGCGTTCGGCCGGTCAGCGGCCTTGCCCTTGCCATCGTTGCAGCGCAGGGGGGCTTGTCGATAAAGTACGGGGTAACGGCGGCAGCCTGCGGCTGCGTCCGGCGAAGGCGCAGCGGATGCGACCGATCGGTGGGGCACTCATAGCATTGGCGGCGTTCACGGCCTCGGCCCAGGCGGTCGGGCCGAAACCCGGCATCGTGTTCGATCCGGAAATGTGGCAGATCATCCTGTCGCCGGACACGAGCCATGCTCTCCCGTTCGAGCATGCGGAGGCACCGGTGACCGGGTCGACCGGCACGGCGAGCATCGAGGCGCCGCCACTGCCGCGCCCCAAGCCGCCGATCCCTCAAGTCGCCTCTGACAGCACGGCGATCATGATCTCGGCGTTTCGCCATCAGAACGGCCAAGGGTCGGTTGCGACAAGCCCCGAACTCACTCGCCTTGCGCAGGAGCAGGCGAATGCCATGGCCGCCCGCGACACGCTCGACCACAGCGTGCTCGCGTCATTTTCGAGCCGGATCGGCCGCTCCCGCTTCAGCCGCGCGGCAGAGAACATCGCTTACGGCTATGACGATTTCCCCCGCACCTTGAAGCAATGGATCAACTCGTCCGGCCACCGCAGCAATCTCTTGATGCAGGGCGCAAAGTGGGTCGGCGTCGCGCACGCCAGAAACGGCCGCCGGACCTATTGGGCAATGCTGATCGGCACCGACCCGAGCGAACGTGCAGCGGTGCAGCAGCAGCAGCGGACCTTCCGCTGGTGATCAGTTGCTGAGCGCCGCGGCGAGCCGCGCGCGCTGCTCCTCGATCGAGGCGGCAAACTCGGCGGCGTTGCCGGCGCTCACGGCCGTTCCCATGGCCGTGAGCCGCGCGACGACGGCCGGCTCCGCCAGCACTGCCCGGATGTCCGAGGCGATGCGCTCGCGCGCGGCCGCGGGCAGGTCGCGCGGGCCGAACACGCCGATCAGGCCGTCGAAGGTCAGCCCGGGGAAGCCCGCTTCCGCGACCGTCGGCACGTCCGGCGCAGACGCCGCGCGCTGGCTGTTGGTGACGGCGACGAGCTTCGCCCGCCCGGCCTGAACGTGCGGCTGGATGATTGGCAGCCCCGCGGCATAGGCCTGGATGCGGCCCTCGCCGAGATCGGTCATCGGCGTCACCACGTCGCGGTACGACACCCGCGCGATGGCAAGCTTCTCGCGCTTGAAGTAGGCCTCGTACTGCACGTCGGTAACGCCGGTCCCGGTCGCATAGTTCATCTTGCCGGGCTGCGCGCGCACCGCTGCGATGAAGTCCGCGAGCGTTGCTGCATTGAGCGAGGGGCTCACGGCGAAGCCCAGGAACGTATTGGTGACGCGCGCGAGCGGCGACAACTCGTTCGGATCGTAGGGCATCTTGTCGTGTTGATAGGGATGCGCCACGAACGACGAGGTCGGCGTGAACAGAAGCGTATAGCCGTCGCGCGCGTTGATGAACGCGTTGATCGCGACCACCGCGTCGCCACCGGGCCGGTTCTCCACCACGACCGACTGGTTCCAGCGCGCCATCAGGCGGTCGGCGACGAGCCGCGCCGTGATGTCGACGCCGCTGCCCGGCCCGAGCGACACGATGAATTTGACCGGCCGCGCGGGCCAGTCCTGCGCCGCCGCATTCTCGATGGTGGCCGTTGTGGCAGAGAGGAACAAGCAGAGGGCTGCCGCTGCGAGGGTAAGCCGTCGATGCGCATTCATGCTGATTCCGCCGGGTGAAACGGGTCCGTGGGTTGCGAGCCGCCTTAGCGGGCTGCTCCCTGCGCCGGCTGGTTGTGGCCGACGGTGCGCAGATATTGCAGCGTCTCGTCGAGCGATACCACGTCGGCATATTTGGCGTTGAGGTCGAACAGGCTCTGCTCGTGCGCGGCCTTGGAACGGTCGCCGACCGCCTCGCGCACCACCATCGGGCGGAAGCCGTTCTGCACGGCATCGACCGCGGTCGCTCGCACGCAGCCGGAGGTGGTGCAGCCGGTGATGATGAGCGTGTCGATGCGCTGGCTGTTGAGCCGCGACACGAGGTCGGTGCCGAAGAAGCAGGAGGCGTATTTCTTCACCAGCAGGCTGTCGTTTGGCCGCATGTCGAGCCGCGGGTCGACCTCGACCGCAGGCGTCCCGGCCTTGAGCGAGAGCGTGCCCTTCATCTTGATCGCCCACAGGCCGGCATCGCGATAGTCGGCGTCGCTGTAGATCACGGTCGAGAAGATCACCGGGATGTTGCGCTGATGCGCCACCTCGAGCAGCGGCTTCTGCGCCTCGATCTCGCCGTCGAGGCTCGCGCCGAGCGGCATTTTCGGGTCGGTGAAGCCCTTCAGCATGTCGATGACGATCAGCGCCGGCCGCTCGCCGAACCCGATTTTGATGCCGAAGCCGCGCGCCTTGAAGAATTCCTCGTCGTCCTTGCCGCTGGTCATTTTCAGTTCTCCCTGCTCGACGGGCGTCACACCGGACCGCGCAACACGTGTCCCAGCCATCCTGCTGGAATGGCACTGTACTCTCCCTAGCGCGATAGCAAGGTCAAGCCCGGCCCAAGATCGCGGCGCGAGTCATCGTCACCGCAGCCGGCCGCATTTGCCGCAGTGCCGCATCATCTCCGGGCCTTGTGGCCGCGCCGGCCGCTGAACTAGAGTTTCGCGGGCGGCGGTGCTTGGGGGATGCTGATGACCGAGGTCCGCAACGCGGAACCGGGCGACCCCGCCGCGCGACCGGGCGCACCTGATCGTTCCGCGACGCATTTCATCTTCGTCAGAATCCCGTTCGCCATCTGCGGCGTGATCGTTCTCGCTGCGGTGGCGATCAACATCGCCAACGTCATCGGCCGCTACGTCTTTGATGCTCCGGTCTCCTGGGCCGAGGAGATGATGAGCTACATGATCATCTGGGGCGTGTTCGTCTCGGTCGGCGCCATCACCTACCAGGGCAACCATCTGCGCATGGACCTGCTGGTGATGGACGTGCGTGGCTGGTTCGGCCGTGCGCTTGGCGCGCTGACCCTCATGCTGATTGTACTCTGTTCGGGCTTTGTGATGTGGCAGAGCTTCCAGATCGTGCGGCTCTATGCCACCACGGGCGAGACCAGCATGGGCGCGCGCATTCCGCTGGTCTACGCGCATGCCGCGCTGCTCGTCGGTTTCCTGCTGATGGCGCTCGCCGCTCTCGTGCGCTTTCGCTCCTACCTCTCCGGCAGGTTTTGACGGGAGCGCGGCGGCATGGGCTGGGTGATGTCGATCCTGCCGCTCGTGCTGCTGCTGCTTGGTGTCCCGATCTTTCTCCTGCTGCTTACGACCTGCATCACGGCGATCGTGTTCTTCTCGAAGCTGCCGTACACCGTGCTGCATCAATTGATGTTCGACGCGCTCAACAAATTTCCGCTGATCGCGGTGCCGTTCTTCATCTTCACCGGGGATCTGATGTCGCGCGGCGGGCTGTCGGCCCGGCTGATGCGCTGGGTGGCCTCGATGTTCGGCAGCTTCCGCGCGAGCCTGCCGCTGACCTCGCTGGGTTTTGCCGCCGTGTTCGGCGCGATCTCGGGCGCGACCACCGCCTCGGTCGCAGCCGTCGGCTCGATCACCTATCCGCGGCTGCGCCAGGCCGGCTACAGCGAGCGCTTCGCTTCCGCGCTGATCGTGTCGGAATGCGCGCTCGACAACCTGATTCCACCCTCGATCGCGTTCATCCTCTACGGCATCGCGACCGAGACCTCGGTCGCCCATCTGTTTGCGGCGGGCATCATTCCGGGCCTCGTGCTGGGCGGAATTTTCGCGGTCTACATCTATGCCCATTCGTTCAAGGAGAATATCGACGTCCGGCAGAAGTTCTCCTGGTCGGAGTTCCTGATCGCGACCCGCGACGGCATCTGGCCGCTCGGTGCGATCGCGGTGATCTTCGGCGGCATCTATTCCGGCATGTTCTCACCGACCGAAGCGGCCGGCGTGTCCTGCGTCTACGCGATCTTCGTCGCCATGGTGGTGTACCGCGAGGTCGACCTGCAGGGCCTGTTCCAGAGCGCGGCGCGTACGCTGTTCCTCACCGGCACATTCTTCCTGATCGTGTCGGCCGCCGGCGTGTTCGGATGGCTGCTGACCATCAGCGGCGCGGCCGGCGCGGTGTCCCAGGCGATGGTCGCAACGCAGGCACCGCCATGGGCGATCCTGCTGATGATCAACATCTTCCTGCTGATCGTCGGCTGCTTCCTCGACACCGGCACGGCGCTGCTGGTGCTGTCGCCGCTGCTGTTGCCGATCGCCAAGCAGATCGGCGTCGATCCGATCCATTTCGGTGTGGTTGTGGTGATGAATCTGACCATCGGCGGCTTTCACCCGCCGTTCGGGCTCAACATTTTCGTGTTTCAGGCGCTGTTCAAGACGCCGTCCAACGTCCTGTTTCCAGGGCTCATTCCGTTCGTCGCGCTGGCCGTGCTGGCGCTGATGCTGGTGACCTACATTCCGGCGCTGTCGTTGTTCCTTTTGCCCTACATGCTGAGGTGAGGCCCGCGATTGCCCACCCGGGGCCCGTGGACTAGGCTTTGCCCAACAACGCAAGAACCGGAAGGAGGGAATGTCATGACCACGACAGGCAATGGAGTGTGCGGCGGGTCCCGCCTGGTGCTCTCGCTCGGCTTGGCGCTTTCCTTGGGGCTTGGAATCGCCGCGCTCGGCGCGGCGGCGCATGCGGCGGATTTCACCATGAAGCTCAGCTCGTCGTCGGCTGAGGACGCGGAGTCGAACGATCTCGCCGCGATGAAGGCCGCAATCGAGCCTGCCTCGAACGGCAAGATCGAGGTCCAGCTCTACCCGCGCGGCCAGCTCGGCTCGCAGTCGGCCATGATCCAGGGACTGCAACTCGGCACGATCGAAGGCATTCACATCCCCGCCGACTTCTTCGCCGGCGTCGATCCGCGCATGGGCGTGCTGAGCTTCCCGTTCCTGTTCAAGGATCGCAAGCACGCCAACCGGGTGCTCGCGGATCCGGTCCTGTCGCAGAAGATCGCGGACATGCTCGATTCCAAAGGCATCGTGGGCTGCGGTCCGATCGCGACCGCCGACGTGCGCTACATGCTGCGCAGTGGCATCCATAAGCTCGCCGATTTCAACGGCAAAAAGCTGCGCATCAACGGCACCGACGCCGAGCGCGAGCGCTTCAAGCGGCTCGGCGCGACCTCGGTGGCGATGAACCTGCCGGACATGATTACGGCGCTGCAAAACGGCACCATCGACGGCTCCGGCAGCGGCCTCACGATCTGGGTCAATTTCAAGCTCGACAGCGTGTCCAAAGAACTTTTGCAAATCGAGGATACGCTTATTCTCTCCAACTGCGCGATGAGCAAGAAATGGCTCGACACGTTGCCGCCCAATCTCCGCAGCATGGTGATCAAGGAGAGTCGGGCGCTGTTCAAGAAGGGGGTCGAGCTCACCGATCAGTACAACGACATCCACAACAAGAAATGGGAGGCGGTCGGCGGCAAGACCGTTCATCTCGATCCTGCCGAGCAGGCGGAGGTCCGCGCCAAGCTCGCGACCGTCGGCCAGGTCGTCACCGAGGGCAAGCCCGCGCTGCGCGAGTTCTATAACGAGGTGAAGGCGGTCAGCGACCGCACGCCGTAGCGGCGGTCGACGCAATCGTCATGGCCGGAACCAGGCCCGGCCATGATGCGTCATTGCCGCTGCGGGGTTGTTCCGTCGCTCACCACCGCCAGACGCCGTAGGCGTGGCCGTTCTGCATCTGCGGGGCGACGTAGTTCGGCTTGCGGTTTCCGATCGCGCCCAGCATCGCGATCCAGTTCAAGCATTTCGCCGCCGACGTTGCCGGCCTTCAGCATCTGGTGCTCGGTCGACTCCGCGATCAGCGTGTCGATCTGCTGCTGCTCGAGATAGCGGATCACGCGCGTCGCCCAGTCCGGATCGGGCACCCCATCGGAGCGGCCGGGCGCCATGCGCGGGCCGCCGACTTCGAGCGAGAAGCTGCCGCTGCCCATCACCACGACGCGCTTGTTCTCCGGCCAGGACTCGATCGCGCGGCCGACCGCCTGGCCGAGCGCATGGCAGCGCTGCGCCGTCGGCAGCGGCGGCACGTGCCCGCTGATGAAGAACGGGATCACCGGCACGTGCATCTCGGGGGTGAGGAAATGCAGCGGCACGATCACCGAATGGTCGACCGAATAGTTCTGCGTCATGCCGACGTCGAATCCGGCGGCGACGGCGGCGGTGCGGATGTGCGCGGCGAGGTCTGGAACCGACGGCACCACGTAGTCCGGCACGTCGCGCGGCTCGTCGTTGGGCGCCCGGAAGGTCTTGTCGATGCCGAGCGCGAAGATCGGCAGGCTGTCGAGGAAGAACGTGTTGAGATGATCGGTGTCGAACATCACGATGATGTCCGGCCGGGTCGCGGCAAGCTGCTCCTTCTGCGCGCGCGAACAGCCGCGCGATCTCGCAATCGGGGCCGTCACGCTTGACGAAATGCGGAAAGATCGGCGTGTGCGGAACGCCGAAGCCGGCAACGATCTGCGCCATGGCAGCTAACTCCTATTGGCCGTTCATCTGCGGCGGCCATCGTGGCAATATTAGCGCGGCCGGCGTCCGCCCGGCCACAACATTGCGGACGATCTGCCGCCGGGAGGTTCAGATGCCGCGCAAGCCTGCAAGGAAGAGCCAAGCCAAACGCAAGACTGCGGCGCCGCCGGCCGTAAATCGGGCGCGCAGGCTGGCGAGGCCGCCCCATCGCCGGTGCCGCTGCGCGCACGGCCGTTTCGATTATTCGCCGATCGTCGACCGGCCGCCGCTGCGCTGGCCGAACGGCGCGCGCGTCGCGGTCTGGGTCATCCCCAATATCGAGCACTTCCTGTTCGACCGGCCCTCAACCTCGATTTCGGATGCCACCTACGCCTTGCGACCGGACGTGCTCAACTATTCCTGGCGCGACTACGGCGTGCGGGTCGGCATCTGGCGCATGATGGAGATCATGGAGAAGTACGGCGTGCGCGGCACGGTCGCGCTCAACTCCGACGTCTGCAAGGAATATCCGCGCATCATCGAGGAGGGCAAGCAGCTCGGCTGGGAGTGGATGGGGCACGGCACCACCAACTCGATCCTGCTCGAGCCGGCTGCCGGAGAAGGAGGAGCGCGCGCTGATCAAGGAGGCGGTCACGACGATCGGCAAGGCGCGTCGGCAAGGCGCCACGTGGCTGGCTCAGCCCCGCGCTGAGCGAGATCGGTGCACACCCTCGATATCCTCGCCGAGAACGGCGTCGAATACGTCGGCAACTGGGTCAACGACGAGCAGCCCTATCCGATGAGGGTCAAGAAGGGCCGGATGTTCTCGATGCCGTATTCGTCGGAGATCAACGACATTCCGGCGCTGCTCGGCCTGCACCAGAGCCCGGAGCGGTTCGGCCAGATGATCTGCGATCAGTTCGACGTGCTCTACGAGGACGGCGCCAAGACCGGCCGGGTGATGTCGATCTGCCTGCATCCGTTCCTGATCGGCCATCCGCACCGGTCGAAATATTTCGCCAAGGCGCTGGCGCATATCACCTCGCGGCAGGAGGTCTGGGTCGACGACCGGCAGCGAGATCCTGGACGCGTATTTGAAAGGCCGCCAGGGCTGAGCCGCGGTCGCTATCGCATCGGCTGCACAAACCTCTTCCACGTCATGGCCGGGCTCGTCCCGGCCATCTCGCTTGGGTTGGCTCGGTGCTCGCCTGATCGGGTCGCCGGGACAAGCCCGGCGACGACGGCCGTGGCATACGAGACCGCTCAGCGCAGGCCGGCCTGCTTGAGGAGCGGCAGCGTGGTGCGCTGGAAGTCGCGCATGCCGTCCTCGTAGCGCGGCCAGGAGATCATCAGCCCCTGCGACGCCGGCGCGCGACAGCATCGCCATCTTGTCGACGACCTGCTCCTTGGTGCCGATCAGCGGGATGCCGCTCCAGCCGGCGATGAAGTTCGACTGCATCTTGGCCAGCCGCTCGGGCTCGAAGGTCTTGGCGTTCAGCCCGATGGTGTCGATGACGTTCTTCGCCGCCTCCCAGTCGCCCTTCTGGTTGACGTAGTAGTCGTAGAAATCGAGCGCCTCCTTCTCGGTCTCGCCCTGCACGATGTAGGCGAGCGCCCAGACCTGCAGCTCGCCGCTTGTATTCCTCGTGCGCGAGCTTGCGGTAGGCATCGACGTGCTTCTTACATTCCTCGAACTCGTATTGCGGGAACGCGACATAGGCCACGTCGCAGTTCTTGGCGCAGAAGTGGCGGCCGCGCTCGGAGCCGCCGGCGTTCATCAGCGGCGGGTGGGGCTTCTGGATCGGCTTCGGGCGCAGATCGCCCTTCTTGATCTTGATAGTACTTGCCTTCGAAGTCGAATCCTCGTCCTCGGTCCACAGCCGCTTGATGACGCGTGATCCACTCCTCGGCGACCTCGAAGCGCTCGTCGTGCGGCAGGAGCTCGGTGCCGAACATGTCGATTTCCGGCTTGTTCCAGCCGGCGACGATGTTGAGCGTGAAGCGGCCGTTGGTGATGTGATCGATCACCGTCGACTGCTTGGCCGAGACGATCGGGTGGTACATCGGCACATGCGAGGTCGCGAAGATGCTGGGGTAGCGCGTCAGCGCGCCGAGCCCCGCAGCCCAGGTGTAGGTCTCGAAGCCCGCGCCCTGCGGATTGACCTTGCCGCCGAAGCCGCGCCAGCGCGCCACCGGCACGATCGCCTCGAACTCCATCTCCTCGGCGAGCCGCGCACAGGCCACCGTATTCGGCCAGGTGATGTGGTGCCGGCCGTCCAGGTCCGACATGATGCAGGCGCTGTCGAGGTTGGTCTGGAAGCTGCCGAACTTGAGCTTGCGGGTGCTGCTGAAAATGGGATTGGACTCGCGGCGGTCGCGGGTCGGCCAGGTGCGCTCGGGCCAGCTCCCCGGCGTGGTCTGCGTCGGCGAGGTCGGCGCCGTCATATCGTTCCTCCAGCCCGCAATGTGCGGCGGTCAGGCTACCGGGGCCCCGACCTCGTCGACTTTCACCGCCCGCATGCGCTCGTTGTAGCTCTGCTGGTTCAGCCCGCAGACCTCAAAGCGCGGCAGGTAGTTCATCAGGAAGGCGTTGGCGCCCATTCGATAGAGGGCACCGACGTCGCCCGCAAGCAGGAGGCGGCGCTCCTCGTCGGTGAGGTCGAGCGGGCCCAGCGCCTTGGCCGGATCGGCCTTCATGGCGGCGCGGAAGGTGTGGTCGCGCAACAGCTCGCGGCACAAGTGATTGACTGCGAAAATGGACATGGTCGGCTCCCGCCTCCGGACGGCAGCGGAATTTTGCATGGCTTGGCGGCGATTGCCAGGGCAACCCTTTCGTTCGTAAGCTTCCGGCGGGTCGACAGAGGGGTTAGCCATGAACGAGCGGGCCACGGTGCAGGACCAGCGCGCCAAGACCAATCCGGTGTTCAACGACCGCAAGCTCAAGCTCGGCACGTTCGGCACCAATCTCGACCGCGGCTGCGCCATTTCCACCATTGACGGGGTGCTGGAGATCAACTGGCCGAACACGCTCGAACTGGCGCGCTGCTCGGAGGAGATGGAGTTCGAGGCGCTGGTGCCGATCGGGCGCTGGCACGGCTTCGGCAGCCACACCAATTTCAACGGCCCGGGCTTCGAGTGCTTTTCCTGGGCCTCGGCGATCGGGGCGTCGACCAAGTACTCCGGAATCTTCGCCACCTCGCATGTTCCCACCATCCATCCGGTGATGGCGGCGAAGCAGGCGACCACCATCGATCATGTGACCAACGGCCGCTTCGCGCTCAACATCGTGACCGGCTGGAACCGGCCCGAGATCGAGATGTTCGGTTCGCCCTTGATGGAGCACAACGACCGCTACGACTGCGCGGTCGAATGGCTCGACGTCATGAAACAGCTCTGGATGCGCGATGAGCCGTTCGATTTCGAGGGCAAGTTCTACAAGATCAAGAAGGGCTATCTGCAGCCGAAGCCGATCCAGCGGCCGTTTCCGGCGGTGATGAATGCGGGCGGCTCCGACCGCGGCCAGCACTTCGCGGCCAAGCATTGCGATATGGTCTACGTGGTGTTCGGCTCGCACGATTTCGACGACTGCAAGGCCAAGGTCTCCGCCTATCGCGAGCTCGCGCGCAAGGAATACGGCCGCGAGATCCAGGTCTGGAGCTACGCCTATGTGGTGCAGGGCGACACCGAAAAGGAGGCGCAGGGCTACTACGACGAATACGTCAACCAGAAGGGCGACTGGGCCGCGGCGCAGAATCTCGTCGACACCATGATTGCCAACGCCAAGACGCTGCCGCCGCAGGTGATCGCGGAGCTGAAGAAGCACTTCATTGCCGGCTGGGGCGGCTATCCGATCATCGGTACGCCCGAGCAGATCGTCGACGAACTCATCACCATGTCGAAGATGGGCCTCGACGGGACGCTGTTGAACTGGCCGCGCTACGTCGCCGACCAGCGCTGGTTCCAGAAGCACGTCTATCCGCTGGTCGTGCAGGCCGGGCTGCGGTGAGGCTGACGTGAGGGCTCAGCGGCTGCCCCGGACTCCGTCCACCCTCCCCTGGAGGGGGAGGGTCGGCGAGCCGCGCCGAAGCGCAGCGCAGGCGGGCGAGCCGGGGTGGGGTGAATTTCAAAGTGCTCACCCCACCCCGCCGCTTTCGCTCACGATGTTCGCTCAGCGGCGACCCTCCCCCTCCAGGGGAGGGTGACGGAGTGCGCGGTTAGCATGCCGGCGGACCGGCGAGCCGACGAACTGCGGGCGGCGATGAATCCGCTCTACGGGCCGCGCAAGCTCAAGCTCGGCACGTTCGGCACCAATCTCGACCGCGGCTGCGCCATCTCGACCATCGAGGGGGTGCTTGAGATCAACTGGCCGAACACGCTGACGCTGGCCAAGCTCGCCGACGAGATGGCGTTCGAGGCGCTGGTTCCGGTCGGCCGCTGGAAGGGCTTCGGCGGCGTCACCAACTTCAACGGCCCGGGTTTCGAGACGTTCTCGTGGGCGGCCGGCATCGGCGCCTGCACCAGCCAGTGCGGGGTGTTTGCGACCTCGCACGTGCTGACCGTGCATCCGATCATGGCCGCCAAGCAGGCCACCACCATCGACCACATCACCGGCGGGCGGTTTGCGCTCAACGTCGTCACCGGCTGGCACCGGCCCGAGATGGAGATGTTCGGCGCCCCGCTGATGGACCACGACGACCGCTATCAGCTCGCGGTCGAATGGCTCGAAGTCATCAAACGGCTCTGGACCGAGGACGGCGAGTTCGACTACGAGGGCCGCCACTTCAAGATCGCCAAGGGCTATCTCGAGCCGAAGCCGCTGCAGAAGCCGTTCCCCGCAGTGATGAACGCCGGCAACTCGGAGAAGGGCCGCGATTACGCGATCAAGTATTGCGACATCGCCTTCGTCAATCTCAACCGCGGCGATCTGTCGGTCTCCAAGGCGGTGATCGCGGACTACCGCCGGCGCGCCCGCGAGGAGTATGGCCGCGAGCTGCAGGTCTGGTCGCACGCCTATATCGTGCAGGGCGAGACCGAGGCCGAAGCGAAGGCGCTGTTCGACGAGTACGTCCACCAAAAGGGCGACTGGGAGGCTGCGACCAACCTGGTCGAGACCATGGGGCTGAACACCGGCGGCCGCACGCAGGAGATGCTGCGCGCGATGAAGATGCACTTCATCGGCGGTTGGGGCGGCTTTGCGCTGATCGGCACCAAGGAGCAGATCGTCGACGGGCTCGCCAAGCTCTCCGCGCTCGGGCTCGACGGCGTGGTGGTGTCCTGGCCGCGCTATATCGAAGACATGCGGCGGTTTCAGCGCGAGACGCTGCCGCTGATCAAGCAGGCCGGCCTGCGGTGAGGGAGGAATGTTCGTGACATGCAATTTGGTGCGCGCGCTTGTTGGCGCGCTGATGCTTGCAGGCGTCCCCGGTGCGGTGGCGGCGCAGGGCTATCCGGCCCGGACGGTCACCATCGTCACGCCGGCCGCTGCCGGCGGCGGCATCGACATCACGGCGCGCCAGATCGCGGCGGAACTGCAGAACGCTCTCGGCAAGCCGTTCGTGGTGGAGAACCGCGGCGGCGGCAGCGGCAATCTTGGTGCTGCGCAGGTGGCACGGGCCGCGCCCGACGGCCACACCCTCCTGCTGACGATCTCGGGCTTCCACGTCACCAATCCGGCGCTGTTCCAGAACCTCAATTGGGACCCGGTGCGCGATTTCGCGGCGGTCGCCATGATTTCGCGCTCCTATCACATGCTGGTGGTGAACAAGGACGCGCCCTACAACACGCTGTCCGAGCTCATCGCCTTTGCGCGCGCAAATCCGGGCAAGCTCACCTACGGCAGCCCCGGCGTCAGCACGCAGACGCATATCGCCTCGGAACTGATGGCGCAGATGGCAGACGTGAAGGTGACCGCGGTGCCCTATCGCGGCACCGGACCTGCGTTCAACGATCTGCTCGGCGGCACACTCGGGTTCTTCGTCAACACGTCGCAACAGTTGATCGGCCCGCTGCAGGGCAGCGTCGTCCGGGGGCTTGCGATCTGGAGCCCGACCCGTCACCCGCTTCTGCCGAACGTGCCGTCCGCCGCCGAGGCCGGCCTGCCGGGGCTTGAGATCGACACCTGGTACGCGCTCTATGCGCCGGCCGGCACGCCGAAAGAGATCGTCGATTTGCTGGCCGGCGAGATCAAGAAGATCGCCGACCGCCCCGATTTCAGGGCGAAGGTCGAGCAGAGCGGCGCGAGCAATTCCTATATGGGACCGGAGCAGCTTTCAAAGTACACCGCCGAGCAGGTCACCTACTGGGGCGACATCATCCGCAAACTGGGAATTCCACCGCAATGAGCAATCTGTTCACGCCGATCAAGCTGCGCGAGCTCACGCTCGACAACCGCATCGTGCTGTCGCCGATGTGCCAGTACGCGTCGCAGGACGGCTTCGCCAGCGACTGGCATATGGCGCATCTCGGCACCTATGCGCTGGCCAATCTCGGGCTCGCCATCACCGAGGCGACCGCGGTCGAACCGAAGGGGCGGATTTCGCCGATGTGCCTCGGGCTCTATTCCGACGCGCACCAGGAGGCGCTCGCCCGCATCCTGAAGTTCTATCGCGACTATGGAACGACCAAGTTCGGCATCCAGCTTGCGCATGCCGGCCGCAAGTCTTCGGTGCTGCCGTCGTTCATGATCCGCAAAGCCGTGCCGGTGGTGGAGGGCGGCTGGATTCCGATGTCGCCGTCGCACTACGTCGACGACGTGCACACGCCGCCCGCGGTCATGACGCTCGAGGACATCGAGCAGGCCAAGCTCGCCTGGCGCGACGCGACCCGGCGCGCGGCCGAGATCGGCGTCGACCTGATCGAGCTGCATTTCGCCCACGGCTACCTCGTCAATCAGTTCCTGTCGCCGCTGATCAACAGCCGCGACGATCGCTACGGCGGCAGCCGCGAGAACCGCATGCGTATGGCGCTGGAGATCTACGATCTTTGCCGCGCCGCCTTTCCAGCGGACCGTCCGATCGGCGTGCGCATTTCCGCAACCGACTGGGTCGACGGCGGCTGGGGCGTGGAGGATTCGGTCGCGCTCGCCGGTGAACTGCGGGCGCGCGGCTGCGACTACATCTGCACGTCCAGCGGCGGCGTGTCACTGAAGCAGAAGATTCCGACCGGCCCGCTCTATCAGATGCCGCTTGCCGAGGCGGTGCGCCAAGGCTCGGGCATTACAACGATGGCGGTCGGACAGATCACCGAGCCGCAGCAGGCCGAACAAATTTTGGCGAAGGGTCAGGCCGACGTGGTCGCAATCGGCCGGCGGCTCATGTTCGATCCGCACTGGGCCTGGCGCGCGGCGTCGGAGCTCGGCGTGTTCCTGAAATATCCGGCGCGCTATCGCAACGCCAACCCGCGCATCGGACAGGGCATGGACTTCCCGGAATCGCCGGAGAAGCGGAGGCGGATGATGGACGTGCTGCGCGAGGAGGAACGCGCGTCGCAGGTGCAGACCGCGGCGGGTTAGTGCAGGCCGTCATGCCCGCCCGGCCATGACGGGCTTGTGTCCCATCGCGTGTCGGTTGCGGACCGCGAGTCTTGAGCAGGACTAGAAAAACCAGACCCCACAAACGAGGCGCCCGTCGCAACCACCATCAGGTTGCGACGGGCGCTAACAGCAGGGGTATTCAGACGCGCAGCCCCGCACGCCCGTTACGCCACGCAACAGCCCCCCCGCCCACAAGAGGTCACGCCCCAACGCCCCGCGGCCCCTCGATCAAGAGCCTATATAGAAGGCACTGTGCAGCCAAGCGCGGTGCGGGGTTTGACGGTGGGAGCGCGTACGTTTTTTGGCCAGTGTGATCGGAAAGCCGCGGTCCTACGGCCGGAAAATACCGTTCTTCAACTATGGCACTCGAAGTTCGAGCGGATCCAACCTGATCGACTGTTGCGAAGGCAATGATGTTCCACTCACGTCCGTTGCAAGCGCATCATCAGGACACTGAGATCGATTCCTTGCCGCAATCGCGGTGGCCGCTCTCCAGCGAGAATCGCCGAAAACGCTATTCCCTGGCGAGGGAACCGTTCAATTCCCTGGGGAGCGTAACAATTCAACGGAACTGCTGTCCCATGTGCTCGCGGAAGAAGCGCGCCAATTCGCCGATGTCCTTGTCGCCCCATCCCTGAGCGACTGCCGCCGAGAGCGCGGCGAGCACGCCCGACGACAGCGGCATTCCGGTGCCGTCGAGGGCTGCGGTCGCGACCACCGACATGATGTCCTTGCGCAGTGTCTTGATGTCGAGCGTCACGTCCGCCGGCTCGCCCATCAGCAGGCCCTTCTTGCTCGCGAGCCAGCCGTTGGCGGTCGGCGCTTCGCTCAACACCTCCATCATCTGCTGCATCGACAAACCCTCGAGCGTGCCGAGCGCGAGCGACTCGCCGGTCGCCTGAATGAAAGCCGCAAGCCCGAGGTTGGCCGAGAGCTTCATCGCATAGCCCGCGCCGTTGCCCCCCATGTGCACGATCTTGCGCGCGAGCTTCTCCAGCACCGGACGGGCGCGCTCGATGTCCTCTAGCTTGCCGCCGACCATGGCAAGCAGCTTGCCGTCGCGCACCTGCGGGATAGTGCCGAGCACCGGCGACTCGATCAGCCGCGCACCGGCCGCTTCGACGATCGGCGCAAGCTCGCGGCCGGTCATCGGCCGCAGCGTGCTCATCTCGATGAACAGCTTGCCCTTCACATCGCCGGACAGGAATCCGTCCGCTCCGCGGAACACGCTCCGCACGCCGTGGTCCTCGGTGATGATCGAGATCACGACGTCGCCCGCTGCGGCGACCGCGCGCGGGTTGTCAGCAAGCCGCATCTGCCGCTCGCCTGCGGCCTTCATGGCGCCGGCGTCGCGGTCCCAGGCGGTGACCTCGCAGCCGTTCTCGCTGAGGCGGCCGTAAATGGCGCGGCCCATGCGGCCGAGACCCACCAGTCCGATTTTCATGCTTGCTTCCTCCCAGTGCTTGTTCGCCTGAACCGTCATCCTGAGGTGCGCGCTCTTACGCGCCTCGAAGGATGAACGGCCCGGCCGGTGCCCCGCGTGCTCGCTGCGCTGCTCGGGCCGTCGCCCTTCGAGGCTCGCTGCGCTCGCACCTCAGGGTGACGGTGCGAAGCGCGCAAGGCGGGTCACGAGCGGCCGACGGTTTTTTGCGCGGCGGCGAAGTGGCCGTAGCTCTGCACCGGCGCCATCATCAGGAAACGGTAACCTTCCTTCACGATGCGCTCGACGTTCCCGCTCTCGACATGTGGGTGGCCGACCACGACGTTGTGCTTCTTGCAGGTCTCGACCACGCGGGCCATCCATTTCAACAGCTCAGGATGGTCGTACTGGCGCGGGATGCCAAGCTCCTGGCCAAGGTCGCCTTCGCCGATCAGGATGGCGCCGATGCCCTTCACCTTGCTCAGCATGGCATCGAGATTCTCGACGCCGCGGGTGTCCTCGATCTGCAGGACCGCGAAAATCTCGCCGTCCGGATTGAGCGGCCAGACGTCGGCCTTCTTGTAATAGTCCTGCTGCGATAGCCCCCAGTAGCGGGCGGCCGCGGTCGGGCCGTCGCCGCGGATGCCGACCGGATCGTAGAACTTGGCGTTCTGCAGCCGCGGATAGCGGCAGGCGCCGACGGCGTTGGCCGCCTCTTCCACGGTCGAGATGTGCGGGAACACGATGCCGAAGCAGCCGACATCGAGCGCCTGCTTGGCTTGCCACTGCGCCATCTCGATGCCGTTCACCGGGATGCGCACCATCGGGGTCACGGGCGGCACGAGACCGGCCTTGGCGATCTGCGCGCGGTTGAGCATGTACTGCAGGCAGTCGCGCAGCCGACCCGAGTCCCACGGGTTGTGCTCCATCTCGAACACGCAGCCGTCGTACTTCGATGCGCTCATCGCAATCGCCGAGTTGACGTGCGCCGGCGCAAAGCAGGTGAGCGCATGCTGGCCCACTTCAAGGGCGCGGATGATGTTGTTCAGACGCGGCAGATCGGCCATTTTGCGGGAGTTCTCCGTTGTGCGGCGGGCATCCTAGACGATCCACCGAATTCGTGGAAACGCCATGTCGGCCGCGCGCTCCGCCGTCATCGCCGGGCTTGACCCGGCGATCCCGCTTGGGGACGCAGTGCTCTCCTAAGCGGGATCACCGGGTCATGGCGCTTCGCGCCGGCCCGGTGATGACCTTCAGTGCGTTTGACAATACCGCCGCGCGCCGTAGCATCCGGCCGACGCAAACCCACCAATCACCGGCGGATTTTCCATGATCATCGACTGCCACGGCCACTACACGACCGAGCCGAAGGACCTGCACCGCTTCCGCAAGGAGCAGACCGAGGCGGCGAACGCCAAGAACAAGGCGGCGATGCCGCCGCGGGCGGCGCTGAAACTGCCGGACGACGAGATCAGGCAGAGCATCGAAGGCAATCAGCTCAAGCTGCAGCGCGAGCGCGGCACCGACCTCACGATCTTCTCGCCGCGCGCGTCCGGCATGGGTCACCACGTCGGCGACGAGAGCGTGTCGCAGGAATGGTCGGAGATCTGCAACGATCTGATCGCGCGCGTGATCTCGCTTTATCCGAAGAACTTCATCGGCGTGTGCCAGCTGCCGCAGTCGCCCGGCGTCGACCCGAAGAACTCGGCGAAGGAGCTGGAGCGCTGCGTCAAGATGGGCTTCGTCGGCTGCAACCTCAACCCCGATCCGTCCGGCGGCTATTTCAACGCGCCGCCGATGACCGACAAGTCGTGGTTTCCGCTCTACGAGAAGATGATCGAGCTCGACGTGCCGTGCATGATCCACGTTTCGGGCTGCTGCAATCCGGCGATGCACACCACCGGCTCGTATTACCTCAACGCCGACACCATGGTGTTCATGCAGGTCATCCTGTCCGACCTGTTCAAGCAGTTTCCGAAGCTGAAGTTCATCATCCCGCACGGCGGCGGCGCGGTGCCGTTCCACTGGGGCCGGTTCCGCGGTATCGCGCTCAACAACGGCAAGCCCGAGCTTGCCGAGATCATGGGGCAGAACCTCTACTTCGACACCTGCGTCTATCACCAGCCGGGCATCGACCTGCTCACGAGCGTGGTGCCGGTCGACAACATCCTGTTCGCCTCCGAGATGGTTGGTGCGGTGAAGGGCAACGATCCGCGGACTGGCTTCGGCTTCGACGACACCAAGCGCTATGTCGATGCGGCCAAGCTTTCGGCCGCCGACAAGGGCAAGATTTTCGAAGGCAACGCCTTCAAGGTCTATCCGCGGCTGAAGCAGCAGATCGCCAAGCAAGCGGCGTAGCGGCGCTTAGAACTGCTGCGTCACAAACATCGCGGCGAAAATGTTTGCGCCCTCTCCCCTT